>NZ_MVJN01000002.1 GCF_003265995.1 Legionella quinlivanii
ATGGGGAATATGACTTTACTCAGGATATTGAAGAACAGGATATGTTGTTCGATATGGATAAAATATTAGCACTTAAAGTCGCTTAACTATCTCATTGCCAGTTTGGGCTGGATATGCGGTAAAACCCAAATACTCCTTTTCATCCCTTGTTCAATTTATTAAAAACTCATATCTTAATCAAATTATTAGGAAGTCATTAATAAACATATTTATTGAGAATGATATGGAAAAATTCAATAGTTATGCCCGACTCAGCACAAATGATCACAATTTGAACTTGCAAATTAATGCTTTGATTCAGGCTGGTAGGTAAATTTCTTACAACAGACTCAAATCAATCGCCAGGTTTGGCAAGCGGATTAAGGGCACTTTGGGCATCAGTCTGAATTATTTTTAATGCTGAAAGAGGAATGTAAAGCGGTTGCTGCTTACCATTTCCTAGTTCTTCAAAATAACGTTTTAAACCAAATTGTTCGAGCATATATTTTAACGGCAGGTATAGGCTGGATTTATCTTTAGTTTTTAATAAATTAAAATACAATATTGTTTGTTCAGCTATAAATTTTGTAAAAGCTTCATTGCATTGTAGGCACGTTTTCAATCGTTCATGGAAGCTGACCGGGATATGTTTGCGATAATGTACCGGATTGCTGTTAACTTCATTAAGAAGTTTTTCAATTAAATACTCTCCAGGAATATTATCTGCAAAGGGAGCGCGGCTATGTGTATTGGTTTTTAAAAACTGTATTTCAGTACTACTAAACATACTCGCCATAATCTCTAGCCAATATACTTGATTCTGGATAATCTTCATACAAAATAGTTTTTTAGCGAGTGCATCCTGAATATTATTTATAATAAAATTTATTGGTGAAAGAAAAGATCTGTGTATAGAGCTTAAATTAAATAAATCAATATTCAGCGCTTCTTGCATAATCTCTTCATCAAAATAGGAAAGTGAGTTTGCTACCAAATCCTCCGAAATATGCGAATCAGGCCAAATACGATGAAAATAATTATACAATTGGCTCCAAGACAGTTTCTTAGTAAGTTGTTTTTCAATATTTTCAATAATTTGAGGATGTGAAATAACTTCTTTTAGCTTTTTTAAAATTAACTCCCGTTGCTCTGTGGGTAGGGCTAAAATTGCAGAGAGATTTTTTTTAAATATGGTTATATAACGTTCAATGGAAATAGAGTTTTGGTTTTTCTTCCACCACTGTTTAAATTCCTTACTAAACTGCTTGTTTATCAAATCGACTTCAGCTTTAGTATAATATTTCGGTAGGGGAGGTAATTTAGGGATTACACCGCAAGCGATTAAGAATTTGCTAAAATCATTATTGTATTGCTCAAATTGAAAATTAAAATTAGGCATAGCTTACTTCATAAATAGCTTTATAATTAAGTATAGGTATATAAAATTGTAAGGTTTTCTATAATTGATAACAGGTTCTCATTTAACTTGCTAACTTCTTTGTCGGGTAAATTACCAGTAGACAAATTCTGCATCAACATTCCCTGTGTTTCTAATTTACGGCAAGCGTATTTGGCTTTTTCAGTTCAAGAAGTTGGAGTTATAGAAATAAAAGAATTCCGTGAAGTCTAGTTAATATATTTTTGCTAAAGAAGACGCTTCCACATGCTCGTGGTATCGTTTCACAGAGCGTGATTCGCCAAATAACCCGATGCGATAATAAGCGAATGCTTGTAGAATTGATTTAGCCCCTTTTTCTTTGTGATTTAAAAACTCTTCTAACGTTCCTGTGCTCTTGCTTTTTGCGTTATTTAGAGACTGTCGTAGTTCACTTACCTTGCGCACATTTTGTATTCCCACACAAAATAAACTAGCGCGTTCAATGGCGTTGATTGTATCTTGCATGATTATTGATAACTCTTCGATGGCTTTTGGATCATCCAGAGGTTCTTGAAGCTCAGGTGGAGTAGGGTGAGGCTGTTGTGGAATAGTTGCGCTCGTTTTTTCTTTGGAGAGAGCAAGCAATTCTTCAATTGAGATTGGGATGCCTGATATTGCTGTGGAAGTCATGTTATTCAGAATGGGCTCTGCGGTCATACTATAGAAAAAGCGATAAATAGACGGCCCTTCATCTTCTCTCCTTCCTATAACCCGAATGGTCTGTATTGGATTGAAACAACCACTATAGAATCTATCAGGGTTGGGCTTGTCGGCGGCGCTAAGGAGAAAATGGCAATTCCAGAGATCAAAGCGATAACGCTCTCCGCTTAGGACATTGAATAAATTATGTTTGTCAAAAAATTGCTCCAGCTCATCAATAACCCATATTATCGGAAGTTTTTGCAAAAGATAGACATGAGGATTTAAACCATATAAAGAGAGTGTCTCAATCTTTAGATCGGTGGGAGAAGTCAATCGTGATAGGGGGCAATAGATAACTAGAAATCGTCCTTCACGATAGTTATTCAAAGTGTCTAGTGCAAACTTTTGGAGGAAGTAACTTCGTTGCTGGGCTGGTAAATCGTTTAGTAAAGCAATAACGGTTGTCACCGATTTTTGTTTATATGTTTGGTGGATTAAGTTAGATAAAGGAACATGACCTTCATTTTCGCTAAAGTGTAAATCTTTCGAATTGTTGCTGCTCGTTTCCAAAGCGTTTGCTAAATACTCCCGCATTCGTCGAAATCCAGGAATCCAGGGGTGTTTTTGTACATTTTCTTCAGTAAAAAAATCAGACAAGGGGGGTGGTGATAAAACTAGTTTTAAACATAATTCTTCCTCAGAGTTCAAATACATCGAACCTAAAAAAGAATCGGTCCTCAACAATTTCTTAAATTCTTTAATAGTTAAATAATCAATCCCTTCCCAGAGTATATGTTGAAATTTAAACGTGCGATCTTCTTTTTTTAGTCGGGCTGTAACTGTTGCAAAAAAATCACCACTCTCATAGGTCAGTTTTAAGCAGTCTCCTTGCGTGAAAAAATCGCGCTTCCAGTAAACGGTGAGCATAGTGTTTCTACATTATAACTAGTTGTAATTAAGCATATCGGGTTTGCGTTATAATGTCTAAACACGGTTTTATAGCTTTGAATCAGCAAGGATACTAAGTAGTGGCATTTTAGCTAAATCGATGAATTGTTCCCTTTTGTCTATAAAAGGTTGTAAGATCAGAAAGCGGGCACTAGACTTAACCAGGAACGCGCATCAGCGATGCGCCTGGAATTAATTCAAGGAGGAAGACATGAGCATTTTTGGTAGCATCGTTTCCGCAATTTTTGGAACTGCAAAAGCAGCTACAGCAGTGGTCACCAGCGGCAATACGGCGGCAGCCCCCTCTACCCGAAAGCCGATGACAAGAGCCGAAGTCGAAGCGATGATCCAAAAGGTCGCCGATACTACTGGTCGTAAGGACTACAATTGGGAACAATCAATTGTCGATTTGATGAAGCTGCTGAATCTCGATTCAAGCCTTAGCGCTCGCAAGCAGCTTGCCCAGGAACTTGGCTACACTGGAGCCCTCAACGGTTCGGCTGAGATGAATGTCTGGCTTCACGAGCAGGTTATGATTAAGCTTGCCGAAAGCGGCGGTGTCGTGCCTGACAGCCTTAAATAAAAAAAATATGGAAAAGAACCAATGCGGTCCTCCGAGTGGCCGCATTTTGTATAAATTAAAGGGTAAATAATGTTATTGAATTCAATGCTTCTTTACATCCTTTCCTCACAACAGAGCCAGCTACTGCAAAAAGATTGTTTGTAAAATGATAGGAAATACTTCCCCATAAACTCCCATTATTTTTTCTTACCAGTTCTCCAGGATTAAAAGCCAAGTAGGTCGTTTGTAGTCTTGCTAATTTAGAATAGGCTGAACCCAGATAATGCTTGTGATTTTAAGTTCGACAAATGCCGCTAGCTAGTGCGTCCTCATTTGAAACAGATGGAGCAGGGGGGGTATGATGACTCCGCCAGAAGCGCTGGATGCTAATAGCCGCTTTATTTTCTACTTCTAATTGCTTTTTTCTATTTTTTATCATTAACTCCATCTTTGTGTCCAGGTACTCTTTGGCTTTGCCTAGAGTTTCAAGAGATACACGAGGGTCGTATATTTTAATATTTAACAAATTTAGTGGAGTTAGTTGAATATTATCCATAATATTGTCTTGAGCGCCGTGTTTTAATAGTAATACAGCAAAATCAAATTTTTCCTCCCATAAGGCTTTATGTAATAGTGTATGGCCAGTATCAGGCGCTTGTTCATTTTTGTCTGGAAAAAAATCCAGTAAATATTCAAAATCACAAATATTATTATCATCCATAGCTGTAGATAGAGATGAGTAAATATCCGCTCCATCAGTAATAACAGAGTATGTTACTTGTAAAAGCAAATCAAAATAGGAACCATTTATCAGTGCTATGCAATGAACATCAAATTCATATAGTCCATCTGTATTTGCAGTGCATGTTGGCGAAAAAGGTTGATAATCACCTTGTACCAATGAATTATTTTTGGTGTTGCAGAAATTAGGTATATTTATCGGAAAGCATTCATCTGAAGATACACCAATTGTTTTGGACAGGTGAACAAATAAATCAGCTAGCATAAAGCAGTTAGCTTTGATTCTTTCGTTTTCAGGTCGTTTGTAAATATCAACTGATTCAGCATTACCTTCGTATATCCATTTTTTTTCTTTAATAAACCTGGAAGTAACATCAAATAGCAAATCAACATCTGGGCGATTTGTTTTTGCGTGTCTTCTATAATTTCTCAATATCGCATCTTCAATCGTTACCATTATTGCCTATTTGATTATAGTTTAAAAAATACATTGTACTTTAAGACGAAAAATAATCAATGGAGCAAAAGCTTGAACAATAATGGTTAATCAGTTGGGTCTGGTACTGATAGAATTGAAAATAGAGGGGTTGGTTTATCATATAGAGACCCACTAAGTCTGATTATTTTGATAATCAGACTTAGTGTAAATTAGGGGTGGGTAAGCTCAACTCGCTAATGCAATATCTTATTCTTGTTTAATTATCTTAAAAACATCAAGGTTTGGTAGCATCCTTTTTCCAAAGCATGCATAGATCACTTCATCGCAAGGTTTTTTAGATACACAATCTATTCTGAAATTTCTTAAAATTGCCTCCTCAATAAACCCAGCACGTTTAGCAACATTGATACTCTTGATATTTTCCCTCTGTGCGCAGATTTGCACACGGACGGCTGAAAAATATTCAAAAGCAAATCGTGCAATAGCAATAATTGCTTCTGTAATAAAGCCATTACCTGCAAACTCAGTATTAATCCAATATCCTGTTTCAAACATTGGAACTTCAAAATTACTTTTTTCATTAAAGCCTGAAGCAGAAACAATTTCTCTAGTTGATTTTAACTCAATAATCATCGGAAGCTCTTTAGGTTGAGGTTCTTTCCAAGATTGTATGCCACGCCTTATAAAATCTTCCGTAGTTTCCATGCTCGGATCTGAAGCCCAAGGCATCCATCTGCTTATTTCGTTTAGAGATTGATTAATAGCTAGGTTGACAGATTTGGCATCCCCTAATTTTGGTGGTCTTATCAAAAGTCGTTCAGTTTCAATAATCACAATAAAACCCCTGATGTGTTGATTTATATCTATAAGGACATATTGTTCATTTTATGTCATTTGATTCGATCTTATTTGACAAACATTAAATCAAATGCCAGTTGGATTATATTGGTTTGCAACGATTTTATGATCCCTGAACTTATCGGCTTTCTTTCTGTAAAAAAATGATTGATGAGATTTTGAAAATACTGGCTCCTCCTGATCCGGACAGAAAGTTTCGGAGCTAGCGATTCGGGGTCCCGCCACGGCCTTTTTCTCAGGAGTTGAGGTAATTGGTATTTCTTTTTTCTCAGGAACTGAAGTAAAAAGTCTATCTAAATACAGATGATCATCTTCTACACAATTCTCAGGTCTGGCGGGTGCAATCTTTTCCAATAGCCTGGGTGTCTTTATACGTGGATAATTTCTTAGTAATTGTTTTAAACCTAGTGATCGCATTTCAAAAAAAACCTGATTTTCGATTTCCACCGATGAAATGCCCGTTTCATTTTTATTTTCTGGCTTTGGCTTGTTTCTGGTCAGCTCCTCAACCGCGCTCTTTTGTAAATTAATTCTTTTTAATAAACAATTTACCTCGTTGACTATGTCGTTAATCCTAGACAAATCTTCTTCAATCAAATGAAGATTTAAGTATAGTTTTCCTACCATTTTCAACAGTACTTCGGATGATTGTTCTTTACTAATAGCTCTCAGTAAATTATTTGCGGTATGAATATGTCTATTGGAAACGGTCGGTAAGAGTTTGAATTTAGTCTCGTCTATGGGTTCTAATCTGGAATAACTGCCGGTTTGAGTCTTGTCTGCTGCAACTATGGAGAGGCACCCGTCACTCTGTGATAATTGAGCAAATTTACTAATTGCATCGCGAATAGCTGTGCAAGTTGGTACTATCAAATTATCACTATGATCACCCAAGAAAAAATCCAACTCAAAACTAACTTTTCTATATAATTTCAATAATTTAGCGGGTGTTTTTTCTTGATTTATCTCTTCGAGCGTATTGTTTGCTTCATAAAGAAGGCGGTTAGAAAATGGGTTAATATAGAGATCGCAGGCTTTTTTTAATTGAGCGATAGCTTCATTCGACAATTTATTTCCTCTCCAGTTTTGGTTTGAGCTCATACCATATAATTAGATATATGAATCATTCTTACTTACATTACGACTACAATTATCTCTAATGGCAGCAAGCATTGGAATACATATTATGGATAAAAAGATTGCAGTAATTACCGGATGTTCAAAACTATCTGGTGTGGGTTATAACCTGGCTTGTGCACTGCTTGAGCGAGGATTCAAAGTAATTGCCACTGTAAGAAATATAGAAAGATCGGAATTGAACAAGTTAAACGTTCCCAATCCTGAAAACTTGGACATTCAGGTTTTAGATCTTTGCCAAAAGGACTCAGTTGATGCGTTTATCAAACGGATATTATCTCAGTATTCCTATATTGACATTCTGGTAAACAATGCAGCCAATGTGGCAATCGGTCCTGTGGAATCAGCCGCAGACGAGGATGTTTTAACGACCTATCAGACCAAAGTATTTGGTCCTTTGGCCTTAATTCGAGGATTTGTGCCAGTTATGCGCCAACGCCGAAGAGGATTATTGACTACGACCTCCTCCATCTTTACTTCGTCGCCCATCAGCATGCCTGGCGTGGGAGTCTATTTTTCAGCCCTGGCGGCTTTTGAACGGCTGCAGGAATCACTGGCCATCGAGCTGGCACCATGGAATATTAAGGTAATTAACTTCCAGGCAGGCCCTATTACTACTGAATTGACCCGATTTGAAGGGTCAAGAACCGATGTAATTAATGAGCATTATAAAAATTTTACACAACAGGCTTATCAGTGGTACGACCCCTCTTCTTTTCAAACAGGAACAGAGGTTGCACAAGTTTTTGCAGAGGTTATTGAAGCGAAGGAGCCGGATTTATGTTATCAAAGCAGCGCATTTGGGAAGAAATTTGTAGAGACCTATCGAAATGATGCCACTGGAAATCAGTCTTTTAATGCATTAGTTAAACATTTTGAAAATCTATATCACAAGGATGAAAGCGATTGGAAAATCCAAAGACCGACAAATGGCTAAGCCCCCTTCTGCTAGTATTGCCCGGTTCTTGATCTATACTAATAAAAGCCCGTATTGATGGTTATTATGTATGAATCTAACCGAAGAAGATGCACTAAAACTGCAGCGTCAGCTAGCGCAATTACTGGAAGATTTTATTGAACAGATGCGCAAAGCCAATAAAGATCTTAATAAAAATATGATGGGTTCATCTCCTTTTGAAGCAATAGCCCGAACTGAAAGCGCAAACGATGCAGCTTATCAGGGCTATCTTGCTGTCCAAAATCAGAACAATGCTAAAAGTGACGAGGCCTTTGATGCCTATAGAGACACCTGTGAGCGCAATAATGCTAATTCAGCAGCTGCCTTTGACAGTTACAGAGCAGGAGAAATGACCTATGAAGAAGCTGTGGCCATTAAAGAAAAAAATGATTTGGCTAATGACAAAGCCTATGATTTTGCATGCTCTCTTAAACACCAGAATGACAAAGCAAGTGATAAGGCGTATGAGGCCTATTTGAATGCTTTTGATGCCAATACCAAAACATGCGATCAATTTCTACAGAATCAGAACAACTGCTCGCTCTCTGATACAGTAAGCAGTAATTTAACAAACAATCTAGAACTCTCCCCAGAGAACACAGCCGATGCAGAAGAGCAGGAAGCTGCCGAATTAAATGAAGAAGAGGCTCCTGAAGAGAATGCTTCTTCCTCATTACGCTAGATATTTTAACATTCAATCTGATCTAACAAATCAATCTGATCGTTTAGATTTCTCATCATATTTTCCCAATATACTGGTGTATTGAACCAGGGAAAACTTAAAGGAAATGCCGGATCGCCCCATCGCTTTGCGAGCCATCCTGAGTAATGCAGCATGCGTAGTGTGCGTAGAACTTCGATTAAATGACGTTCTCGCAGATTAAAATCGTGAAATTCATAATACCCATTTAGAATTTTTTCAAGCTGTAACTCCATCTGTTTCGGCTCGCCTGAAAGTAACATCCAGATATCCTGTATGGCTGGCCCCATCAGGCAATCATCCAGATCTACGATATGAGGGCCGGAGTCTCTCCATAGTATATTAGCGGCATGACAATCGCCATGCAGTCTTATTTGATCGAGGTCGCCTACCCATTCAAATATTTGTGCTACTTTCTCTAATGCTGTTTCAACGGTTTTGCAAAAATTAGAAGTTAAATAGTCAGGGATAAAGCCTTGCTCAATGAGAAGACGATAAGGTTCAAAACCGTAAGTTTGTATATTCAGGGAGATACGGTGCTGGAAGGATCGGCTGGCACTGACACTATGCATACGCCCTATAAACCGTCCCATCCATTCTAATTGTTCATCATTATCTAACTCTAAAGCATGCCCGCCACGCCTTGGGAAAAGTGCGAATCTGAAATCCTGATGATGGTGTAAGGTTTGATCGTTTACAATTAATGGAGCAATAACGGGAATTTCCTGTTCCGCCAACTCCAGTGAAAACTGATGTTCTTCCAGGATTGCCTCTGAGCTCCAGCGATGAGGTCTGTAAAATTTGGCAATAAGAGGTTCAGCGTTCTCAATGCCTATTTGATAAACACGATTTTCATAGCTATTGAGTGCGTGCAAGCTCCCTGTGCAAAGAAAGCCGATACTCTCAATTGCATCCAGAATAGTATTCGGATTGAGTGTTGCGTAAGGGGTTAGATTACTTTGATTCAAAAGATTCTTGCCTATGCTTCGTTTAAGCCTAGTCTATAGATCTTTCTTAAAAAGTCATCTATAAAAAATGAAAACCCTGAACCTTTATAAGCATATCTGAGTTTAATCACTTTGTTGAGGATTTAAATCTTTAAAAACACAGTGCTCATTTTTGCAAAATACTGAAACCTGCAAACTGAAGGTTCCATCTCGAAAACGATGAGAGACATAACCTAAGAGCTGCTCTTTTTTAGTATCGCTCACTTTATACAGAGAGTAGCCAATACCAGCCTGATCACAGCCTTGTTTTTTTGCGATAACAAGCTCTGTGCTGTCACCAGGTTTAAGTACTTCCGGACCGCTCTGCATAATACATCCGGAATCAGGCCAGAATCTTGTTTTAACTAATGTATATTGCTGAGAGCCTTTATCACTTTGATTGATAAATTTGGAGCTATAAGTATCATCCGCCTGGCTTATAGAAGGCAAAGTAAAAAAGCACAAAAATGAGGCGAAAATCCCGGCTATTTTCAGCATATTAATTCCTTTTAAGAGCGCTTAGCTTAATTGTAGATGAAAAATTCAAAAAGAGCTGTTCAGATCTCATTGGCGTATTAATCGGAAATTCAGCGCCTGAGATCTAAGCTTTTCTGTGGAACGATAAGGATTTATATCCAGGCCGCCGCGCCTTGTATATCTCCCATACACGGTTAGTTTTTCCGGCTGACAGCGATTCATAATGTCCGCAAAGATGCGCTCAATACATTGCTCATGGAATTCGTTATGGTTTCTGAAGGAAACCAGGTATTTCAGCAATCCCTCACGGTCAATTTTCATACCGGTATAAGCAATTTGTACCGTAGCCCAGTCAGGTTGATTAGTTACCAGGCAATTGGATTTTAACAAGTCTGAGTAAAGTATTTCCTCTACTCGCTGATCCTCTGTATAAAGAAAATTAGGCTCAACGAGATAAACAGAGCAAGCCACATCAAGATCATCAAGGCATTCGCCAGCAGCGCTTGGTTCAATGTGATTGTAGCCTGATTCTGTTAAGCCAAGTATACGAACCTGCACATCCCCGCCAACACGTTGCGCCAAATCCTGTTTAACGATTTGTTTTACTGCTTCATTATCTTTAAACCGTGTATTGTTGAATGAATTGAAATACAGTTTTAATGATTTTGATTCAATGATATTTGGTGTTGCACAGTCATAGATAATTTCTGCGATGGCGACGACAGGCTTCCCCTTCTCATTGAGCCATGACACTTCATAATGATTCCAGCAATCAAAACCGTAAAAAGGCAGAGCCATTGGATCAATGCCAATTTCCTTGCGTTTGGGTGCACGAGCTATGGCGAATAAGCGCTCCGGATTATAGTGATCATCATATTCAGATGACTGCCCTAGCTCCGATTGCTGGGGGTTTTTATAGTTTTCCACTGATAATTCGTTCATGCGATTAATCTCTAAAAGGCAGAGGCAAGTTGAGTCATCTTCTGCGTTTATGAATTAGTGTTGTAAGCTGGTGATTGTACCAAGAAACAAAACACTGAACCATATTCATAATGGGCTCTTTAGTAATGGGAGCTCTGGATTATACGTTAATATTTCCTTAATCAAGTGCGGTTAATATAAAACCTGAATTTCGCATTATGAGCCAGATCCAATGTCGAAAATTGTCTTATTTATCCCTTTTTCTGCCACTGAAAATAACTTCTCACTTTATTTGCGAGCAATCAGCTGGCGCTATAATTATCAGCAAACTAAAAACAATGATAAAGATATCAGTATTGTTACTTACCGCCATTTCCATGAGACAGAGAATGATTATGAAGAGTATGTTGATGAATTTAAATTTAGCGAAAAAAACTGTCCCAAAGGTTCAACTGTTTATCTTTTTGCGGACGGCATAGGGCAGTCTCAATGGGTAAGCAATATTAATTCATTTTTTAAAAGATCTGGCGAAGATACGTTTGTCTTACCAGTTAATGCAGTGGCTGGGCGTCTAAAGGCATGTGGACTAACTGATCAGATGGCCAACGATCTTAAGGCACTGAAGTTATATATTTGTGAAAAAAATGACAGTAACCGAAATCTTGCAGCTCATTTTGCTCAATCATTAGGTAAGAGTTACGAAAATTTAAATTTGTTTTATTACACAGCGACACTTGCCGTGGCATTTCCCTACACGCATGAATACAATAACTTAAATAATCGTGCAGAATCTGGCTTAGGTGAGACCATAGAGGCAGGAAACCCCAAAAAGTTTCGCCATAAACTAGACCTGAATAGTATAAATTTTGAAAACCAGCCCGAGTTTAATGAATGTTCCAAGGCAATTTACTGTGCACCCAAACAACAGCCAAGAGTCGTCGATTTAGAGGATGACTGTGAAGTAGACGGTTTAGCGCTTGATAAATTAAATCTTTCAGAAGATACCTCAGTGGTTGTATCCGGTATCGTTGAAGAGCCAGATTCTCCGAAAGAAATGGCTCTTACAACAATAAAAGCAAGCGTCAACCGCTGGCAAGAAAATTTAAGTTTTTTCTCAGTGGAGGATCTTGAGCCCGAAACTGAGGAAGTTTTCCTTGGGTCGTCAGTCGTTTGCGATTAATAATATCCCTATTACTGGGGTATGCAGTTCTCAACAATCAATTGTTGCCGTACGACATCCCTATCCCTTCCATGATTTTCCTGGGCAGGAAATAGAGAAGTATAGTAAAGATAGGGATTGGCTCCTGAATATTGAAAATTTCTATCTCCATTGATATTTGGGCTGCCGGGGTCCAGCATGCCTGGATAAGCTTGCCCGAATACGTTGCCTGCATTTTGCCATTGGTCAAGCCAGGTAATTTGACGCAGAAAATATTCTTTAAACAAAGAACCGGTATTGGTTGCTGATGTCAGAATGCCCGTATCGGGATCAAGATTTGCGAGGGTATAGACAAATGCCTCGATGGATTGACCTGACTGAGAGTAATTGGTGTCCAGGCCGATAATGATAAATTTTTGGAGCACTGAATTATAAGTCCAGGAAAAGCGATAATAATTCGGTAATACGCTGTGGCACAAGTATTGTTCCGGGTTTGTCGGATCATATTCCGGAACAAGAGGAACCGTATAAGCTTTGCCGTCAAAACCAAGCCATCCTCGGGGATTCGCTAGATTGTCATTACGATAAATACAAACTCCCGCGGCAGGTGCGGAACTGTTAAAAGGCTGCAGATTCTGCTCAACTAAAATATAGAAATAGTCTCCCCATTGAATAATATTACTCTGCGCGAACATTCCCCCTTTACCACTGCTGTTAAAAGGATATGGGGCGACAATAAGCGGCATGTTATACCCTGGCTGCTGTGCATTGGTGTAAAATTGAAAACTGTTTCCACCGTCTGTGGAAGAGGCGCCAATCAGATTTCCATACACATCATCCACGTTGGATGGAATAATATGATATTCATTATGAACAAATGTGAAAATATTTTGCCCATCCAGGGTAAAAGGCGTAACCATCCAGATTTCATTGTTGTAGCTCGCGATTGGATATTCATTTAATGTGGTATTAAATCGACTTTCCAGCCAGGCAATGCACTGATTGTTTTCCTGATAGCGTACCAGATTGGAAATAATATCTTTGGCACCATCAGCCACCGGCACCCCTACTGATTTAAAATAGCCCTTTGAATTACTTGCAAACCACCAGACCGTCTGATCCGCTGCAATAAAAGGCCGTGCCGGGTTATCCGAGTAATCGCCATTAGGAATTGGACATCCGCTGCTATGATTAAATACGGTTTCCTCAGCAGGATTTTGTATTCGCATCGGCCCTGATACGGGATCGCAGGTTGGGATGGAAAATGAAAGAGTCGTTTTGGTAAACAGAAGTGCCAGCAGAGACAGTGATTTCCTTTTCAAAGTAATGATCCAAAAAAACCGCCATTCTAGCTGAATACATTGCACAGAAAAAGAGAATATTACATAATTTCAGGCACTGGGAGCCGCTGTTGCTTCGACTTCCTCGGATAAATCAGGCGGCGGTTTTGCGGCCATAATCTGGGATTTAAAATTGTTTTTAAATGAAGAAAAATTTTTAATTCCCTCAGACGAGCTTTGCTGCTCTGGGGTTGCTGCCACGGGCTGGGCTGGTTCAACCTTTTTCTCCTGGCTGCTTTCCAATGCGGCGGAAGTTTTCTCGAATGCGCTAATCGCTGTCTCTAGCGCTTTTTTTGTTGTACTGAAAAACATCGCAAGCTGGCCTTCTGCCTTCATATCTTTCAGAACATTAGATACCTGCGCCTTGGATTGCTCCACAGAATGTTTATCGGTGAGATTGGGCGATTCAATAGCCTTAATAGCTAATTCAATATTATCAATTTTTTTAGTGAGCATTGCCTCTTTTTCTGGGTTATTTTCCAGATTACGTATATTCGCTCTTTGGCCGAGTAAATCCATTCGTCGGTTAAGAAGCGTCTGATAAGCGATAGCGATATCAATTTCTGCAGACGTTTTAATTATTGGAGGAGGCCTTCCTTCGGAAGTTCGGCTGTAGCTTTTTAAATCACTTTTGTCTGGATCGGGATTTTTAGTCCAGGTATCAAAGGCACGCTTCGATATAGCGATCGCCCCTTTGTCATTTTGCTCAGCAGGGATCCAGTTGTTCTTTTGGCCATTAGGATTTGGCTTAACCAGGATCATATCGTTGATAACGACCATTCTTAGTTTATCTTTGCTGTTTGATTCAAACCATTTTTCAGCCATACGTGAACCCATATCGCCAAATTTGAAACCACTGGCTCCATAGGCCTTGGATTCTGGTATGCCCTGAGTTGAGTTCATATCAAATTTTTGCTCTGCATCAAATTGATCAGTTTTCCAGGCACGACGTGAACCCAGAAAAGAAACCACTTTCTGGAACAAGCCAGGCTCCTCGCCCTCGACTCTGCAAAATACATGCTTGGTATTGGGCAAGGCTTCAATACGAGGCATCAATTTTTTGATGGCGTTCAAAGGCTTAATCCACATTGAAAAGGTTTCAGGTATAACTACCCCTACTCCAGTATCCGTTTTAAACAAAGCTTCCTGAACTCGATCTTTTGCTTTTCCAAGAACAGCACTTTGCTCATGTAAATCTTTTATTCCCGTATAACCTTTAGCAATGGATGCCTGAATAGCCAGTTTTCTTATTTGGGATACTTCCCGGGCTACCCCGCCATCCACCGCCACTACATCATTTCCTGACATATCACCAGGCACCTTAGGCATGAACTGCGCA
Source organism: Legionella quinlivanii (assembly GCF_003265995.1). GTDB lineage: Bacteria > Pseudomonadota > Gammaproteobacteria > Legionellales > Legionellaceae > Legionella_C > Legionella_C quinlivanii_A. The sequence continues at coordinate 14,625 of NZ_MVJN01000002.1, forward strand.
GTAGTTTTCACCGCCTGAACAGCCGAAACTGTTTTTCCAGAACTGGAAGGGCCTGCAACAATAACAACTGCCCGTTTGGACCATTTTTCGCCTTCATAATGAGTTGTTGAGGCGCTGAACACCCCTTCTCGATATTCCCTGCTATTCATCTCCTCCTCAAGTGCAAGCCGATAGAGTTCTGCTCCATCTTTACCTAAAAAACTCTCCATTGTAATTGTTGCCTGCTCTGGATTTGTTCCTCGGGTATCGGGATCTCCAACCTTGTATTGATTGCTTGTCTGTGAATTTATTTTCTCGACATGCTGAATAAACAGCTTTCTAAAAAACTCAGGATCACTCATCGAAACATTAGGGAGTACATTGTTTCGGTTAAGATAGTTATCTACCTTTTCTCTATGCTGCTCCTGGTAAGATCCGACACCGGCATAAAGTTCCGTTTGAGCATCCGTTGATAGCAAGCGGTTAACTAATTGGTAATTCGATTCTTTATGCGGTTGTTGATAGACACCAATTTGCGCAAAAAGCTGGTCTGACAGTGCCATACAAGTCACACTCGACAAGGTTACTACTTTATCAATATATAGCACAATATTTAAACAGGTGCTTAAGGGACATTATTCTGTCTGCTCAGATTTATCAAATTTTTCAAATAGTGATTGACTCACCCGAAGAGTCAACGTTAAATAGACGCCTGGAAGATATTTTGAATAAATTTCTTATTAATTTAAGGACAAAAGATGAGGTTTTATAAGCCAATTTCTTTAGCGATTGGGATTTTATTTTCTGTAAACAGCTATGCTGACGGCATTCTTGAAGATGAACCCTATCTCATTGGATGGTCCAAAGTGATAACATTGAGTGCGGGGCCTGCCTGGGCCTGGCCGGGGGATGACCAGACTTTAGGTCGTCTTTATGTTTATCCCGTCAATTTCGATGAAGTGCATCGTTTCAGGGGAAGCAAGGATGCCAGCACTCTTGGAACTGGTGAAGTCTTTCTGGCATTACAACATCAGACCGGACCGAATATGATTGGCCGGCTCGGTCTTGCCTTTGCAGGGTCCAGTCAGGTAGAAGTCAAGGGAACAATGGATTTGGTTGGCGTTCCGAGCGTTGCAAACTATAGCTATCACATTAATCACACACGTGTAGCAATAAAAGGTTTATTGGCTACAGAAAATCCAGGCTATTATGTGCAACCTTACCTGAGTGGCAGCTTCGGTATCGGCTTTAACCATGCCTATAGTTTCCAGACACAGCCCCCAGTTTATCTGCTGAATCCTGGCGTCGCGTTGTTACAACTTGGCTATCAAAGCAACACCACACAAGGTTTCTCATTTACGCTGGGTGCCGGGGTTCAAAAATCACTGAGCCGTCATTGGCAAGTAGGACTGGGATATGAGTTTGCTGACTGGGGTAAGAGCCGATTAAACAATGAGATGCCTGATCCCTGGGGTTACGGCTATCCCAAGCTATCCAATTTATATACTCATGAATTGCAGTTTAGTCTAAGTTTTATTTGCTAGCCTGGCAGATAATCGCCTGCTGCCGCGCTTTCCACCAAGGCGCGGCGATATATAATTTAACTTAACGCTTCACTACTGCCGCAGTCATTCTTGATACACAGGTTTTTTTCCCGCGTTCATCAAAAATATTGATCTCCCAAACCTGAGTAGTACGCCCCAGATGTATTGGTGATGCGATTGCAGTTACAACTCCCTCCTTGACAGCGCGAAGATGATTCGCGTTGATTTCCAAACCCACGCAATAATACCTCTGCGGATCAATCACTCCATTGGCCGCCATACTGGCCACAGTTTCTGCCAGCGCGACATTCGCTCCGCCATGAAGAAGGCCGAAAGGCTGCCTGGTTCGATCATCAACCGGCATGCTTGCCTTTAAAAAATCATCGCCTATTTCCACAAACTGCATACCCAAAACTTCTGACATGGTATTTTTGATATATTGATTAAGCTGTTCAATCGTAATTTCCCTGGACCAGATAGCCATCAAGATCTCCTCAAAGACTATTATTAATGAGATAGTCTTCATCAAACTGTGTCATCCCATGTCATCTCAAACGCAGTGAGAGATCTCCGGATGCTGGCACAAACCAAAATCAGAGAGATCTCTCACTGCGTTCGAGATGACGGCCTGCGTTCGAGATGACGGCGGGCCTGTGAGTAATGACACAGCTCAATGAACACTCTCATTAATGATCATAGTTGACCTCATTTACAAAGCAATCCGTCTCCGCAATAAATAAGCTAAAATGTAAATATAAGCATAGACAGGGAAATCAAACATGACATTTGTACAGCACTGTGAGAATTGTGGCATCAAAGTAGAGATTGAGGATACAGACAATCTCGATTTGTCTGTTGAGAAAAAAGAAGAAATGGAGACCGAACCGCAGAAACCCATTCTATGTACAAGCTGCATTCAACAAGCAAAGCCAATGAACATCTAATCTCAAGCACTTATCACCGCTAGAGTAAAAGATAATCAATAACAAAGGGAAAAAAGATTAAAAAAAGTCCAAGACCCAAATAAAGCATAAACTGATCCTGAATTCTTTTTTGCTCGTTTTCTCTGGGGCGCAGCATGTTAAAAGCCACGAAAAGCAGCACTATTCCAACAAGGGTACAGATTATTTGAACAAATAAAAATAGAGACATTTAATTTCCTGTCTACGCATTATTTTCCTTTTCAGGAAGAGGTAACATTGTTCTTCCCCGCATTGCGGGGATACATGTTGTTGAGAATGCGATCATCATGCTAATCAGAAAAGACAGGGCCTAGTGTTTGTCTTTCTTATCAGCCGCTCTTTCTGAGCGTTTACCGGGCTTGTTCTGGCTCATAGAACCATTGCCCTCAGGCTTGGATACCTCTTTCTTATATTGCGGCATTCCAGCGGCCTCAGCAACTTCACGAACGATCTGAGTTGGATCGATACCCTCCATTGCAGATGGATCCAGTACTTGCTTAGCCGTATTTTGCCAGGCTGTCATTGGATTAAATTGACTCATGTTTGACATGGCGGTATCAAAAGCACTTTTGCCTGCTTTTGTTTCTTCTCTCATTTGACCAAGTCCTTTCAATAATTGCAGCATGGCTCGTTCAGATATTTCATAAGATTTTTCGACATAATCAAGCCACTTGTGTCCAGAATCAATCAGGGCAAAAATTTGTCTTTCCCAAATCATTTCGGGCCGTTCAATTTTCTGTAAGTTTTCTGGCTTGAAAGCCTGGAATGACTGCAAGGTTTTGATATTCAATTGCATCATTTCTTCCATCGGCTTTTGTATCTGTCTTGCAAATTGATTTAGCTGATTTATATAATTTTCCATAATCATGACAATCCCCGTTCTGTTGCATTGCACAATAAAAGATAGTCCTTAAAACGGAAAAAATCAAGTGCCAGAGCTTGCATTTTGGAAGTGAAAAAATAATCAAAAAGCCAAACGGAAGCCCGATATAGTTTACTAATCAAGGCCCCCAGAGAAAGTTTATTTGCTTTTGACTTTTTTCATCAGGCGTCTTTTCTTTTTTATCTGGCGGTCAGTCAGTTTATTTTTCTTATCTTTAAAGGGATTGGAACTGCTCTTAAACTCAAGTTTCAGAGGAGTGCCAATCAAGCCCAAATGCTCTACAAAGGCATTGGTCAGATACCGTTTGTAGCTGCCTGGTAAAGATTCAAGCTGATTTCCATGAATGACGATGATAGGAGGATTATGCCCTCCTGCATGTGCGTACCGCAGTTTGATTCGTCTTCCCTGAACCAATGGCGGCTCATGCTGGCTAACAATATCCTGTAACAACCGGGTGAGTTTGGGTGTTGAAAACGCCTGTACTGCAGAAGCGAAGGCCTCCTTGATATCTTTGAATAATAATCCTACTCCACTGCCATGCAATGCAGAAATAAAACGGATTTTGGCAAAATTTGCAAAATGGAGACGTCGTCCGATTTCACTACGCACATGCTCCTTATGATCCTCCTCCAATCCATCCCATTTATTGACTGCGATAACCAGCGCCTTCCCGGCTTCGATAATAAAGCCCAGAATGTGCATATCCTGCTCGGTTAAACCTTCTTTTGCATCGATCAGCATTAAACAGACATGTGAGTTTTTGATAGCCTGTAGAGTTTTAATAACCGAAAATTTCTCAATTTTTTCATCAACCCGCGCTCGGCGGCGAACTCCAGCTGTATCAATCAATATATAGCGTTGCTCATCTCGCTCAAAAGGAATTGAGATGCTGTCTCGAGTCGTTCCAGGCATATCATAAACAACAACTCGTTCTTCGCCCAGTATGCGATTGATTAAGGTAGATTTCCCAACATTAGGTTTACCGGCAAATGCAATTTTAATCTCGTTTGGATTCTCATTGTCCAGATCCGATTCGACAGAGTTAAAATCAGCCGTTAAATCATGCAATAGATCGGACATGTTTCGACCATGAGTTGCCGAAATGGGATAGATATCAGAAAAACCCAGTTGCTGAAACTCTGAAATGGCAATTTCTTCGTCAAGGCCATCAATTTTATTTACAACAAGATAGACAGGCTTGCCCAGTTTGCGCAGTTGAACAGCGATTGTTTCGTCAATCCCTGTTCGTCCATCTCTGGCATCCACCAGAAAAAGAATGACATTGGCTTCTTCAAGAGCCATTGCCGATTGTTTAGACATTAAGGCATCCACAGCCAAATCTTCGACACCTACCCCGCCTGTGTCGACAATAATGAATGGTTTGTCTCCAAACTCTGCCTGACCATACTGCCGATCTCGTGTTAACCCGGGGTAATCCGCCACTAATGCGTCCTGAGTCTTCGTCAACCGATTAAACAGAGTGGACTTGCCTACATTAGGCCTGCCCACTAATACAACCACTGGAATCATGCTTACCCTACTGAAAATCGGCTTAATTTGCCGTTATTGGTCATTACATACACATCTTTACCTGAAACACTTGGTGTTGAGGTAATTGCACTTCCTACCTGAGCTCTCGAAATAAATTCCCCTGACTGAGCTGAAAGAACATGCAGCATTCCAGTTTTATCACCAATCAGTAAGCGGTCGCCCGAAATCACCGGCTCCGTTAAGCCACGTGCTTTCAATGCGACCTGTTTCCAGTTCACCTGCCCGTTTTGCTTATTAATAGCCCAAACAACATCCTCACTATCAGTCAGATAGAGCGTGTTGCCTTGTACTGTCATATTCTTATAGATGGAGGCTGGTTTTCTCCATATAAACTGGCCATCGGAGAGGGAAAATGCACCGACATAACCTTGATAGCTGCCTAAAATAACTGTTTGCCCTTCAACGATGGGATCCGCGTCGATATCTACCAGACGCTCAACATCACTGGCACCGCTGGCAAATGCGATGCTGCGTTGCCAGATGACATGCCCGGTTTGAATATCTACCGCATCCATTTTGCCATCGGAGTAGCCTACTAATGCGGTTTGATTGTTCACTACAACCGGAGATGAGCTTGCTTTTAATACCAGGCCTGGTGCGCCATGATCAGATACCCATAATTGTTCGCCGGAAGCCAGGTTAAAAGCGTACAGGTTACCATCAATGGTTTTTGCCAGCACTTTACCTTGAGCAATCACAGGCTTTGACAATACTTCACCCGATACACTGGCCTGCCAACCATCACTGCCGTCAGCCTGTTTTAGAACAATCACCTTGGAATTTTCAGTACCTACAGCAATGTAGCCAGCGCCAACACTGGGACCGCTAACTAACACATTGTCCAGTTTACGTGACCAAAGGATTTTTCCATTTTTTTTGTCGATTGCTTCAACTGAGCCACTGGCATCCGCTGTATATATCGTATTTCCAACGATAACCGGTTGTAATTTAAGATAATTCCCTGAATGCTTGGCACGGCTGACAGGAACAGACCATTTTTCAGTTAATGCCACTTTGGGCTTAATTGGCTCAAGTTCGTTTGGAACAGGGGTATTATCTTTACCTAAAAGGTAATCATCTACCGTAGAGCAGGCACTCAGAGCCGAAATTACAACTAATAATAAACTTTTTTTAAACATGTGACCTCTTATTACTATGCAGCCTGTAAATTGCTTTTTGATACGCTTGATTGAGATAACGCGGCTAACTCATTTGTTTTCATTTCCAAAAACAAGTTACCAATGCCATGTGTCCTCACTTCTGTAATCGCCTCTTTATAAGAAGTGATTGCCTGCTGGTAGTGACCTGTTGCGGCAAAAATATCTCCCTTCAGTTCATTGATTACAGGCATATAAGCGGCATCATCTACCGATGTCAGCTCTTCCAGCGCCTTGTCATAATTTTTTTCAGCAGCCAGAAGGCGCGCAATGCGAATCCGGGCAACCTGTTTCAAGGCTTTCATTTTAGAATGGGAGGCAACGTCCTCAAGCATGGTACGGGCTTTGCCGAAGTGGTTATGAGAAGTCAGCAGTTTAGCCAGAATCATGCGTGCGGCATCTGCATAGACCGTTTCGCTATAATTGGTTATCAAATCATTCGCATAGGATTTGATTGATTTATTATCCTTATTGGAATAAGCAACCATCATGTGCTCATAGGCGTTGGATGCCTGTATGTTGACCTTTTCAACATGCCAGTTCCAATACTTGTAAGCGGATACGGCCAGCAGAATAATAGAAAGCACTATGGTAATCCGAGTGCTGTACCGATTCCACCATTTCTTAATTGCTTCTAACTGTTCTTCTTCTGTCATGTACACTGACATTATCTTCTCCTGTCATCATCCAAGATGATCTGTTAAAAATTGGCCCAGGGCAGTTTGTGAAACTGTAATCTGCTCTTCCTGATTACGCAGGTTTTTAATACTGACCTCATTATTAAGTAACTCATTCTCACCAATAATGATGGCATAATCAGCACCGCTCTTATCCGCTTTTTTAAACTGGCTCTTAAAGCCGCCGCCTGCTGTATTGGTCAACACTTGCCACTCCGGGTTAGTTGCTCTTAATTGTTCTGCAACAACCAGAGCCTGTAACAATTCTTGTTCACCTGTCGCTACAATAAAAAAACTGGGGTAAGCTGGCGCTTGCATGCTTATATCAAGAGTTTCCAATAATAACAGCATTCGTTCAACACCAATAGCAAAACCCACTGCAGGTGCAGGATTTCCTCCTAATTGTTCAACTAAAGCGTCATAACGTCCACCGGCACAAACAGTAGCCTGACTGCCAAGCTTGTCGGTAACCCATTCGAAAACAGTGTGACCATAATAATCGAGGCCCCTGACAAGCTGAGGATTAATGGTGTATGGAATTTCCAGACGCTCAAGACCAGAACAAAGCGTTGAGAAATGTTGACTGCTTTTTTCTCCAAGGGAATCGCCTAATTTTGGAGCATTAGATAGCAGTTCCTGCATATCTGGATTTTTGCTGTCCAGAATCCGCAATGGATTTTTATATAATCGGCGCTTGCTGTCCTCATCAAGTCGTTCAAAATGCTGACTTAAATAATTTGTGAGAATTTCCTTGTAACGCTGTCTTTCGCTGATTTCACCCAGGCTATTAATCTGTAACTTAACATGATCCTGTATTCCCAGTTCACGCCACAGACGAAAACAAAGAGCGATGAGCTCCAGTTCAATTGCAGGTCCAGGCATACCCAGTGCTTCAACGCCGAACTGATGAAACTGTCTGTAACGTCCCTTCTGAGGTTTTTCATGGCGAAACATTGGGCCTGCATACCAGAGCTTTTGCTGCTGATTGTGCAATAATCCATGCTCAAGGCATGCTCTAAGGCATCCTGCCGTGCCCTCCGGCCGTAAACTGATACTCTCTCCGTTCAAGTCGTTAAATGTATACATCTCTTTTTCAACGATATCAGTAATCTCGCCGATAGATCGTCTAAATAATTGAGTGGACTCTACGATTGGGAAACGGATTTCATGGTAACCATAACGGGACATGCAATATTTGAATCGTTCCTCAAGTCTTTGCCAGGCAGCGCTTTGCTGGGGCAAGACATCATTCATGCCTCTGATGGCCTGGATTTTCTCAACCACCTTGGACCTCCGAAGCGCTGCTGTCTGAATCATTGCTAAACATGGATTGCATTTGTGACAGTTCGGTTAACTTGGTATCGGCTTCAGTATTGGCAGCCACAGGTTTTTCTTCGGATACTTTTTCGGCAGAAATAACCGTTTGATTTGTTTTATTTTTCTGCCACCAGAGACTTACTGAGATCACTGCTGCCAAGGCAACAATCATGGTTATCCAGCGGACCACTTTCTCTTTACGGTTTGATTCGCGTCTGCTTTGCCACAAGGCTTTTTCCAGCTTGCGTTCTGAGTTAAATAAACTGTTATAGGTTGACAGAAAAGGTTCCGGTGAAATCCCCAATAATTTTGCGTAAGCGCGCAGATAACCTTTGATAAATACCGGTTCAGGCATCTGTTCATAATTATCCGCCTCGAGTAACTCGATCACACGTACTCTGAGATGAAGTTTTCCGGCCACATATTCCTGACTAAAGCCCTTTTTTTCACGTATACGAGCTAATTGTGAACCAGGAAGTTCCTGATTGATTTGATTAACTTCATCCGTTAATGTTGTCGTATTCATTTTTTGCTCCGGTATAGTCCGCTGGTTGTTCCAACTTGCTAAGACGTTGTTTATAGCTTTCTTCCATGTCGAAGCGTCCTGCTTCATGAGCAGCGTCCATTGCTTTTGTTAAAAGGACCGTATCGCTGTTAACTAAATCCTTATATTGCTCTAAATAGGTAAGTGCTTTTTCGGTTTTATTGTGTTTAATTTCCAGATTAACTAATTCATAAAGCGACTGTTTGCGCTGAGAATCATGCTCCAGTGCCTTTATAAAATACTGTTCTGCTTTTGGAAAATCAGGGATTTGTTCTGCACAAAGCCCTGCATTTTCATAGGCTCCGGCAGTATGAACATATTGAACATCTTTCACGGCATTAAGAAAATATTGCTCAGCTTGCTGATATTGCCCTTGACGGCACAGGAATGCGCCATAGTTATTTAGCTGGGAACCATTTTGCGGTGCTGCTGCAAGCGCTTTCAGATAATAGGTTTTCGCCTGAGCCTTATCACCGGTCTTCTCGAGATAATACCCCATAGCGGCGTTGACGTCTGGTGAGTTTGGAGTTAAATCCAGAGCCATTAACAATTTTCGTTTAGCCCGGGGAATATCACCCTGCTTCAGATAAGCCATTCCCAATTGCACATTATAGGAGGATGCATCATTACGTTTTTGTGTTTCAAGTTTTTTTTCAGCCTGAATTTCTGAGCTGTGTTGACAAGATATGAGCAACGAAAAAAGAGTCAGTAATAAAAGCCGTGAACAGATTAACACAATTTTTTTCACCACTATGATAAAGAGCGCCCATTATAACCGCGAATAAAGCAATTTAAAAAGACTTAGCTTTGATTTTCGTTTTGACTGACTGCTTTCTCTTTGGATTGAAAATGCAGTTTTTGCCATCGTTGCGAACGCGTGGTGCGATCTTTCACCTCTCCGGCGAGTTGTCCACAGGCGGCATCAATATCATCGCCTCGTGTTTTTCTTGTAATGGTATTAATTCCCTTGGACACTAATATGTCTCGAAACGCATCAATTGACTCTTTGGAAGACCGTTCATACTGGGTTAAGGGGAAGGGGTTAAAAGGAATCAGATTCACCTTTGATGGAATATCCTTGAGTAGTTTAACTAGCTGTCTCGCGTGTTCAGGCAGATCATTCACCCCTTTTAACATGACGTATTCAAATGTCACTTTGCGCTTAGGTTCATCTTTAAAATAAGACTTGCAAAGCTTCATCAACTGTTCAAGGGGATATTTTTTATTGATTGGAACAAGCACATTTCTCAATTCGTCATTAGGTGCATGTAATGAGACAGCAAGGGCTACCGGACTGACTTCGCGTAGTCTTTCTAGATCAGGTAATACGCCGGATGTGCTTAAAGTTACTCGTTTCTTGGAGAGTCCATAAGCCAGGTCATCCATCATGATGTCCATTGCCGCAACTACATTATCAAAGTTTAGCAAGGGCTCGCCCATTCCCATCATAACGACATTGGTTATGTGTTTATCATGATGCCCATCTTCTTTAGACAGGGTTCTTACAGCTAACCATACCTGAGCAATAATTTCAGCAGTGCTTAAATTCCTGTTAAATCCCTGTTTTGCTGTAGAACAGAAACTGCAATTCAAGGCACATCCAACCTGTGATGAAACACAGAGAGTTCCTCGATTGGCTTCAGGTATGAAAACGGTTTCAATGCAATTACCGCAGTCCAGCTTTAAAAGCCATTTGCAGGTACCATCTTTTGATTGCTGACAGGCTACTATTTCTGGAAGTCTGATTTCAGCAATTTGAGAAAGACGTTCGCGCAATGCCTTTCCAAGATTCGTCATTTGAGAAAAATCATGATAACCCGCCTGATGAATCCATTGCATGACTTGTTGCGCGCGAAACTTTTTCTCGCCAAGTTCTAAAAAAAAGTTTTGCATTTGCTGATAATTAAAATTCAACAAGTTGATCTTACTAGTCATGACAACCTCAGGGGATAATACACGCTTCGCAGCATTTATATAGTTTATCAGAAATTAACTGGCCGTGTTCACGAGCTCTTAATCAAGAGCTCGTGCGGATTGAAACAGAATTATTTGTCGCAAATTTCATGAGGTTCAAAGAAAAAAGCAATTTCAGTAGCAGCGTTCTCAGCACTGTCAGAACCATGTACTGCATTAGCGTCAATGCTGTCAGCAAAGTCAGCACGAATAGTGCCTGGTGCAGCTTCTTTAGGGTTTGTTGCACCCATCAGATCACGATTTTTCATGACTGCGTTGTCGCCTTTTAAAACCTGAATCATAACAGGACCGGAAATCATAAAGCTCACCAAATCGTTGAAAAATGGGCGTGCTTTATGAACAGCATAAAACCCTTCAGCTTGCTCTCTGGTCAAATGTGCCATTTTTGCAGCAACTACTTTAAGGCCTGCTTCTTCAAATCGTGAGTAGATTTGACCGATAACCGATTTGGCAACCGCATCGGGCTTGATAATGGAAAGGGTTAATTCAGTTGACATCGTCACTCCATTCAGTTCTCATTAAAGCGCGCTATTATACACGAAATTCTTTCGGAATTCTTCTTATTTCTCATCCTCACCTAAACTGGCATCAAATAATAAAGATTCCTGATTTTCCTGAACCTGTGCTACGTCCGGTTTGTAGTCGGGAAGTAGTTTGATCAATTCATTAATGCGTATAATGAGATCATGAAAAACACTTCGGTAGTCTCTCATTTTAACTCCCATCCCAATGACTCGATCGAAGTATTCCTCCAAATCCTGTTCCGCAGCAATTACTACCGGCTTTAATTCGCTGATTCGACTTAAAATTTGCCGGTGGCGCTCTGCATCGAGAGTGATGCCGAGACTTGTTTCGGCTCTGGCCCAAACATCCTTGCTAATAGAGTTGTCTCCTTTGGTAAAATCGTAATGGACCAGGAGGCTGGTGAGGAATTGTGCAATTGAGTTATCAGATTCATGAATGCCTTGGGTAGCTAATTCCTGATTAATTTCTTTCGCCATTGCTTGTACTTTCTTTTGCCATTCTTCAGCGTAGTATCTAAGTTTTTTCTGGCTTTCTGATATTAACTGTTCTTGAGCCAGTTCATCGATATGAAATGTATCGTTAATCTTTAAAAGGGTTTGACGTTCCGCCTCCAGATCTTCTCTGGTGGCACCGCCTGGAGCTTCCTCAACTTTTCCTGTCTCACCGGAGAGAAGATAATCAATGAACAATTTCTGCGCATAAAGCTGATAGTCTCTCGCCTGTTGCATGATGATGCCATTGAAAACATTTTTTAAAGGCATACGCATCAGTGTATGATAGAAATTGTTTGGTGTTTTCAGTGCATAAAGTAAATCTTCATCAGCCAGCTTTATCTTATAATTTTCCAATATCCGCTTGGCAGTAATTATTCCATAGCTTGAAAACCATTTGGATAAATCATTTTCTGTTTTTTCTTCGCTCATGATGCGTCCAATTAAAATTGCAACAAGTGAATCTCAATTAGAAAACTCGGGAGGATCGCTAATTGAGGACATAATACATCTATGTTATAAGGCATATTTTGAATTATAGAATACCCTCATGCTAAGCCCTATTTCCAATGATTTGCAAATTTTAATTGATTTTTTACAAATACCTACCCCTGAAGAGTGGCTGACCGCAGCGTTAAAAAATATTCCTTTACTGCTATTGGATCATGCCCATTGCGAACGTAAAGCTGCAGCTACTGCGATCAATTTTATCAGCAAATATCCTGAACTGGCTGAGCTGGTTAAAACCATGTCTCCACTGGCTCGTGAGGAATTATTGCATTTTGAAAAAGTGCTTGATTTAATGCGGGAACGAAACTTTGCCTTTGGACCTTTACAGTCATGTAATTATGCTCAGAAAATACATGCTCATGTGACAAAGGGTGGTGGCTTTGATCGCCTGAGAGACCAGTTGATAGTAGGAGCAATCATCGAGGCACGTTCCTGTGAGCGGTTTTATGCGCTGGTTCCCTTATTGGATGACTCGGTTTTAAGCCGCTTTTATTCCTCACTGGTTAAATCTGAAGCGCGTCATTTTCAGGACTATCTGAAACTGGCTCATTTATATGGGCAGAATGTTGAAGAGCGGTTGCAATTTTTTCTTGAGATAGAGAATCAGATTATAAGAGATAAGGATGAGCTATTTCGCTTTCATAGCGGCATTCCGGTTTGAATTTGCTGTGTAAGAAATACCCTCTCCCAAGTTGAGATGGTTGATTTTAAACCCCTCTCTCTAACTCTCTCCCTGCCATTAAGTTAAGCTTAGTTGTATATATACTGTCCTCCCCGCGAAGGCGGGGATCCATCTCTGAGCTAGCTATAATGCCGATTGGGGAATGGATTCCCGCCTTCGCGGGAAGGACAAAATTCCTTAATTTAATGGCAGTGTCTCTAAACACTCTCCCCTGAGTGGGGGAGGATCTCAAGGAAGATTCCCCTCTCCCAAGTTGGGAGAGGGCCAGGGTGAGGGTTGATTCGGAGGGAAGAAAGGATTTCTATGCCTGTCACATAGACGGACTGTTTGTATTCTCGTCTGTATTCTCATTAACATTATTGAAAGCCATTTGGAAATAGTTTTCAAAGTGTGCTCTTAATCCATTCTTACTATCCGCATTCATCTTTATATAGTCATCTTGCGTCATGGGTTTGCCTGTCGCTACGTTTTTAATGGTGTTATCAGGTTCTCTTTTAAATCCATTTTTCTTTAACCAGACCATTAATCCTGTATCCACTAGCTCTTTTTGATCTTTGGTAAACTCTTCGTCTTTATAGCGCAGATGAGTAGTTAATTTGCCATCTGCATCAAAATTAACAGCATAATCAACGGCTTCTTCGGGTTGAGGTGTATAGATTCCGGCTTTCTCGGCAACTGTTTTACCTATGTCGATTGCTTTCCCCCCAAGCCATATAATGGCGTTTTCAACCGGATGACTATTGGCAAAAGTGACTCTCAGTGCAATATTTAGTTTCATAAACGCATTCACCAATTCTGATGCACCAGTCGACCATTCAGTGAACCCTTCCATACTCCGGTCCATTAAATGAGACGCCTTGTCATCGACCTCCTTCCAGTAAGGTTGAGCATTGGCCCAGTCTGTTTCCGCGGCAATACGCTGTTTTGCTTCACGGGTAGCCTGAATGTTGGCATTCTCTTTAGCAATAATTTCTTCGCGCAGGCGTTTTTCTATCTCTTCTTTGTTCGTACTCATAATCTATCCTCTAAGCAAGGTTCGGCTGTCCAAATATTACTCTATTAATAAATAATAACACATCTATCATGACATTATATGATTGATTTTTGCACTAGAATACCCTGTAACATAATGGCGAATTATATCATTTAAACTTTTTTTCGATTTCTTTACATTAGGCATTTACGTTCTCATTCCAAACTAACAAAACTCAAACCCTTCACATTATCGAAACTTAAAATCTTTGGGGTATTGTCCCAGTCGCTTAGTACAAATCTTCGCAGTATTGACTGGTCAGGCATTGGGTATTCGCTGATACCTGGTTTATGAGTATGACCATGTATCAGAATGGGTGCTTGCTTGGACTTCATTTCCTGAATACAGACTTCGGCAACCACATCCATTGATTCGTAGCTTAAAGAACGATTCAACTGGCTTTGCTGGCGAACGCGTTCAACCATTCGATTTCTGGTACTTAAAGGCAGACTTAGAAAAAGAAAACGGAAGAATTTGTTTCGAGTTAAACGTCGAAAACGTTGATGAGCCTTATCCAGCGTGCAATAGCGATCGCCGTGGGATAATAAGATGGCTTGTCCGTTCAGCTGGATGATACATGGATCAGCAAGTAACTGGAGAGAGGCTTTTTCAATAAATTGATGACCAATCAAAAAATCCCTGTTGCCATGCATGAAATAGGTATGAATGCCAAAACCGCTTAACTCTCTTAGCGACTCGGCAATCCTCTCGCTCCAGGGACTGATGCCATCATCACCAGCCCAGGCATGAAAAAAATCACCAAGAATATATAACTGACGACAGGGATTATTCTTTATCCAGTTAAGAAATGCTTCAAAACGTCTGGCAATCTCATTATCACCAGGATGCAGATGTAAATCCGAAATAAAAACAGCTTCTAGCATATGGGTTCAATGTGAATGTGCTCATCCTGAAGATAAATCTGACAAGGTGTTGTACTAGGCTCAATCGCATCACTCAGACGATAAAAGCCCGCGATAGACACCAGATCGGCCTCAAGAGCCTGGCAGAAAATACGGGCCGTTTTATCGCCTGAAATACCTGCAAGAGCTCGTCCCCTGAGTGTGCCATACACGTGGATATTTCCATCAGCAAGCAACTCAGCGCCATGACTGACCGATGCGGTAATAATCAAATCACCGCCCTTGCTAACTACTTGCTGGCCAGAGCGAACAGGAGTCGTTAATAATTTGCTTTTAGAATTCTCATGGTGAGGTACTTCTTCAGGCTGCTCATCGAGGAGCGGTTTATCATGATTCATAGAGGCATGCAAAACAGCCATACCTTTACATTGGGCCACTGTGGACACCAGGGGATCAGCGCCCTGGACTCCTACCGGAAAAAGATTATGTTCTCTCAATTCCTGGTAAAAAACTTCCAGATCTATTGACTGGTTATTCAGCTGGCTAAAATCCAATACAACAGGCGTATTGTCGAACAGTCTGGGCGCTTTGGCTATCATCTCATTTAATTGGTGAACAAAAAGAGTTTTGTCCGTGGATAATAATTGTATCACCGTAAAAGTGTATAACCGTCCTTTTAGTTTAAAAGCCTGAGATTTCAATAAATTATCTACCATTGTTCTGATATCCACCGTCGCATTTTTTGTTTATACTAACACGAGAGGACAGATAACAGAAGGACACTATTGTGGAGAAAGTGTGGCTTAAAAATTATCAGAAAGGTGTGCCCGCTGAAATTGATATTAATGAATATCGTTCTTTGGCACAGTTATTCGACGAAGCCTGCAACAAGCATGCTGATAAAATTGCCTATGAAAATCTGGGGCATGGTATAACCTATGAAGAATTAAACAGGAAATGCAACGAGTTTACGGTTTATCTACAACAACTGGGTTTAAAAAAAGGCGCACGCGTCGCTATTATGATGCCTAACGTGCTTCAGTATCCGGTTGCATTATTTGGCGCCTTACGCGGCGGTTATATGGTAGTTAACACCAATCCGCTTTATACAGCCGATGAACTGATTCATCAGATGAATGATTCTGGAGCTGAAGTCATTGTTGTTTTGGCTAATTTTGCGAAAACGGTGGAAAAAGCCTTGCCGCATACAATGCTTAAACATATTGTCGTCACGCAAATTGGTGATTTGCTCCCATTTATTAAACGGATTATTGTGAATGCCGTTGTTAAATACATTAAAAAAATGGTTCCAGCCTACCACCTCCCTCAGGCCATCAGTTTTAACGAAGCCCTGAGTCAAGGCAGCGGCAAACCAGTGCAGCCTGTTGATCTTAATCACGATGATATTGCATTTCTGCAATACACTGGTGGAACAACAGGGGTGGCCAAAGGCGCCATGCTGACTCATGGAAATATGGTTGCCAATGTGCTGCAGGCCTATACCTGGATTAGCCCAATGGATGTGGGTGAGCAGGACATTATTGTTACAGCCCTGCCGCTCTACCACATTTTTTCACTGACAGCCAATTGCCTGACCTTTTTAAAGGCTGGTGCGAAAAATGTTCTGATTACTAATCCGCGCGATATTCCCCACTTTATCAAGGAAATCAAAAACATACAGTTTACAGCGATTACAGGTGTTAACACTCTGTTTAATGCGATGATGCACAACCCCGCTTTTCATGAAATTGATTTCAGCAAGTCAAAACTGGCGCTCTCCGGCGGAATGTCTTTACAAAAAGCCGTTGCTTTGAAATGGGTCGAACTGACCAAAAGCCGTATTCTCGAAGCCTACGGATTAACCGAAACATGTCCCGCGGTAACCATTAATCCAATGTATATGGAAGATTACAATGGCAGCATTGGTTTACCCATTTCCTCGACTGAAGTATCGATACGCAATGACGACGGTGTGGAGCTTGGATTCAATCAAACAGGCGAGCTCTGCGTCAGAGGCCCTCAGGTTATGGCTGGATATTGGCAGCGTCCGGATGAAACTGCTCTGGTTATGACTGAAGACGGGTTTTTACGTACCGGAGACATGGCGCAAATCGATGAAAATGGTTTCGTTTATCTTATTGACCGTAAAAAGGATATGATTGTAGTTTCCGGTTTCAATGTCTATCCCAATGAAGTAGAGCAGGTTATCGGGATGATGCCAGGCGTACATGAAGTAGGTGTTATCGGCGTTCAGCATGAAGAAAGCGGTGAGCGGGTGAAAGCCATTATCGTCAAGCGCGATCCTGCCCTGACAGCAGAACAGGTCATTGAGCACTGCAGAGAACATCTTACAGGTTACAAGATCCCTAAGATTGTGGAATTCGTTGACGAGCTGCCGAAAACTAATGTCGGAAAAATACTGAGACGGGCTTTGAAAGAGTCGTCTTAATGAAAATCCCCTCTCCCAAGTTGGGAGAGGGCTAGGGTGAGGGTTGATTTAAACCCCTCTCTCTAACTCTCTCCCCTGAGGGGAGAGAGGATCTTTAGTTGCACCACAGGCTCTGTGAACCAGGTCACAAAGCCGTATGAAACTAGAACTGGATCTTATGATCCTCATTATTTAATGATGAAAATAATTCATGGGCTAACTCATTAAACAACTTTCTATGTTGTTCTGTTACTGGTCGCCCCATTAATTCAAACAACCACACCAGATAATTAGCAGCCAGGTTGATATCGTTGTTATTAGCCTGGGTATCTTTATCCTTCACCGCGCTATATAGAAGCTGCTGTTGATAGGACTCAGAGAGTATTTCAACGTTTAATACCTGCTTCAAATAACGATCCACCCAGTCTTTATTTTCTTTCCCCAATTCAGGGATAGCACGACGCGCCTGACGTAAATTTGTAGTGACATCCTGTTGCCACGAGAAAACCGTCTGACAGGCTTTGTTGAATTCTTCCTGAGATAATCTTTCTACATGAAAGGCTAACCAACAGCAGTATAATAATAAGTTGACGTTGGCACCCTCATTATCCTGCAGGGAGTGCGTAATTTCCTGAACGCGGGAATTGCCGTAAGTCGAAATTGAAAAATCCCAAAAGGGATTTTGCAAATAAGTCAGTGCCTCGGAGTTACTGTTTGTCATTAAAATCTCCCTGATATCCTTATAATGAGGAAAGGTTTTGTTTTTGTATCCTTAACTCTTCCAACAACTGTTGAGCATCGCTTAAATTGACCCGCTTATTTAATGCCAGATAAGCCTGTAATCGCTCTTTCAGGGCGTCCATTTCCTCGTTGCTGGCTCCTGCGGCCATCAGTAGATTATTGATATGCAGACGCATATGCCCTTTAACAATCCCATCTGTACATAATGCGGTGAGCGCACCCAGGTTTTGTACCAGGCCAACTGCGGCAATCACTCGAGATAACTCATTGGCAGATTGTACCTTCATCATACCAAGACATAACCTGGCAGTGGGATGCAGGGTGGTCACGCCGCCAACTATCCCCACAATGATCGGTGCAGTAATCTCTCCTGTTAGTACCCCATCCTTATATCGCCAAATGGTAATAGCCTGATAACGTCCATTTCTTGAGGCATAGGCATGAACCGCAGACTCCACAGCTCGCCAGTCATTGCCAGTGGCAATCAGCACTGGATCAATCCCATTCATCACCCCTTTATTATGGGTGGCTGCTCGATATTGATCCTTCTCTGCAAAAAATGAGGCCTCTTGTATGCGATTTCCCAGATGCGAGTCAACACCCTCGATTGACACTTTTGCAGTGGTCAGCTTCTGATCATTTAAATTTGACAAGATGCACATGGTTACTTTTTCATTTGTCAGCTGCTCTATGGGTTCTTTTAAAAACTCCAATACCTGATTGATTAAATTAGCACCCATCGCATCACAGCTATTTAGAGTAAGATGAATAACTGCCATATCGCGCTGCTCATCCAAAGGAACTCGTCGCAAAGTTAAATCGGTCACACCTCCGCCCCGCCTGACCATATTTGCAGCAACTTCTGAGTTGGCAAGATCGATCAATCGCTGCTGATTTTCAGAAAAGAGCTCAGCTAATCGCTCAAAGTTACTCACATTAGCCAATTGAATCTGCCCAATAATCCCCTCTCCATTAATTCTGGTTTCAATCTGCCCCTGCCGTCTTATCCAGCGAGCTGTTTTTGATAGAGCCGCGATAATGGATGTCTCCTCCACTGCCAGAGGGATAGTATAGTCCTTTTGATCAATGCGAAAATTGGTAGCCACACCTAAAGGGAGCTGAAAATAACCAATAGAGTTTTCAATTAGTTTTTCCGATAAATCAAGATGCTGTACCCCTCCCCTGGAAAGGTAGCTGATATCCTCCTGGCTGAGAACTCCAAAGGCCATCAATCGCTCGAATCGCTCCTGTGAATTTAATTTGGAGAACCCATGAAATAATTCTGCTGTATCATCATCTAGGCACATAGTTTCCCCTTTAAGTCACTGAGTACACGACTCCCAGTACAAAACATGGCTACTTTTAATTCGTATTCAATGGTGGACATGCGCAACATGACTTGCTCAACCGACTCCAAAGCCACTTCAAGCATTGGCTTGGCATAACCCACGGTGCTGGCACCCAATGCGAAAAGTTTTGCGGCATTTAAACCATTCAGAACACCACCGGATCCCCAAACTTCAAAAACAGGTTGTAATTCAACAGCGGTTTTCACCGACTCCACCGTATCCACACCCCAATCCTTAAATGTAATACCGGCCTGATAACGTACAGGATCATGAATAGCCCGATGTCCTTCAATACGTCCCCAATGGGTTCCACCCAATCCACTTACATCAAGGGCAGCAATACCAATATCTTTCAGTCTTTTAATTGTGGAAGCTGAGAAACCACAGCCAGTTTCCTTAACAATGATCGGTAAGCCAAGTTTTTTAACAATATTTTCCAATGCGGCCCAACAGCCTTTATAGGTAGTATCTCCTTCCGGCTGTATACACTCTTGCAGGGGATTACAGTGGACTATTAACGCATCGGCCTGAAGTGACTCTGTAATACGTTGGATGTTAGTAACTGAAGAAATGATTAATTGGGCAATGCCAATATTGCTAAATAGGCTGACATGAGGATAATCCTGGCGTAAAGAGCGCCACTCAAAAGCCGCTTGTGGATCGGTTAATTCGCGCCGTTGAGATCCGACACCCATAGCCCACCCGCTTTGCGCACAGGCTTCAATCAGGTTTCGATTAATTGAGGCAGCATGGAGGTGACCCGCTGTCATCGAACTGATTAAAAAAGGAGATTTGACCTTGACCCCAAAGCGGTTGCTTTCGATTGAAATTTCATCAAAATCCAAATCGGGTAAAGCCTCGTGTTCAAAATGTAAATTATCAAAGCTGCTTAGATTATTGGTTTGATTCTCAGGCATCAATGCCAGTTTAATATGATCCTGTTTCCGTTTTTCAAACTGCTCAAACTCATTAGCCATAAAGGTACTCACTACTGATTGTCACTTATTGAAGGCTGTTTGATAAGTGGAGCTCATTAAAAAGAGCTATGCGACTTTCGCAATGGACTTTGTGAACTCCACAAACAGTTTTCAACGTCTTTTAATCGTGAAAATTAACCCAGATTGGTTAAGAGTTCATGCATTGCCACGGCACAATCCGCTACCTCTCTGCCTTTATGGCCATACTTGCCTCCCAGACGATCCCAGGCCTGCTCGTTATTTTCAGTAGTCAGCACCCCAAAAAGTACTGGAATGCTATGATCAAGGCATACTCTCATACAGCCATCACTCACCACATCGCAGACCAAATCATAGTGACTGGTATCACCACGAATCACCGAACCTAAAGTTATAATCGCTTTTGCCATTTTCTTGCTGGCAATACGTTGGGCCACTAGCGGGATTTCAATAGCGCCAGGAACATCGAAGAGCAGTATGTCTTTATCTTCAATTCCTCTTTTGCGCAGTTGATCCACTGCACCTTCTTTTAATGCCGCTGTAATATCAGAATTAAATTGACTTGTAATTATTGCAACAGGAAACGATTTCACAGGCTTGAGATCTTCAGCCGGCTTTGAATATTGCATTATATTCTCCCTACTTTTAATCGGTCATGACTTATTTAACTTGCAGCGAGCTGCCGTCGCACATTGGTTATGTCAATCGCATAATCTACACAATTCACGCCTTTATGCCCGTAGCGTCCACCAAGAGCTTCCATCGCTTGCGAGGCATGCTCGGTCGTCAGGATGCCAAATATAACAGGAATATTAAAATCTCTTGATATATCCTGGCAATCTTTACAAACCTGTGGGCCAACCCAGGTATAGTGGTAGGTTTCACCATGAATAATTGAACCAAGCACAATGAGTGCCTCAAAGCGATTCTGAGCTGCTAACATACGCGCAAAATAGGGAATATCAAGCGCTCCGGGCGTCTCTACAACCGTTATGTGCTCTTCTTTGAATCCTCTTGCCCGCAAGTGCTCAAGAGCCCCTTCTAAAAGGGGCTTTGACACTGACGGATTAAACAGGCTGAAAACGATTCCAACCGGAAAAGATTCAACGATACCTTCTTCTTCAGTGTTTTTATAATGTATCATGACACATCCTCACCTAAATTAAGAAAATGCCCTAATCTGTCTTTTTTGGTTTTCAGATAGAAATGATTTTCCATAGTGGGCGGCATTTGTGCTGAAATACGCTCGACCACCTTGATACCATACTTTTCCAGGTCTTCGATTTTTGAAGGATTATTAGTTAAAAGTCTGATAGAGTCCACTTTTAAATGGCGAAGTATCTGATAAGCCATCGCATAATCGCGTTTATCAACCGGCAATCCCAGTTTCAGATTAGCATCCACTGTATCCAGACCTTTTTCCTGCAGCTCATAGGCTTTCAGTTTATTAGCAAGACCAATACCTCGTCCTTCCTGACGCAGGTATATTAAAACTCCCCCTTCCTGAGCGATACGGTCAATTGAGTTTTGCAACTGCATGCCACAGTCACATCGGAATGAACCGAAAACATCCCCAGTAATACATTCCGAATGGATACGGACTAAAGGAGGAACATCTTTATTAACGGAATCTTTAATCAGCACAAAATGTTCTGAATTATCAAGTTGATTCGAAAACACAGTCATACGAAAATCTTTGTAATTTTTCATTGGTAAATTAACGGTGGCCTGTGGTTGAATCAGTGTTTCATTGCGGATACGATATTCTAAAAGCGCTTTAATGGTTACCATGAGCAATCCATGTTTCTTGGCAAAAAATGTTAAGGTATCACGTCGACTCATTGTTCCATCAGTATTCATAATTTCGCAGATCACTGAAGCCGGTGTTAAACCTCCCAATCTAGCCAGGTCAACACTTCCCTCGGTTTGACCGCCACGCTCCAGCACACCTCGATCCCTGGCTCGTAATGGGAATATGTGTCCTGGGGAAATAAGATCACCACATTTGCTGTTTGGATCCGCTGCTACCTGAATTGTTCGAGCCCGATCATAAGCAGAAATACCAGTTGAAACTCCTGTTGAAGCCTCAATTGAAACTGTAAAAGCTGTGCCAAAAGGCGAACCATTTTTAGCAACCATCATTGGTAAGTTAAATTTATCAATGATTGCTCCTTCCATGGCAAGGCAAATGAGTCCCCGGCCGTGTGTAGCCATAAAATTAATTGCTTCCGGTGTCGCAAATTGCGCAGCGATACATAAATCGCCTTCATTTTCCCGGTCTTCATCATCCATCAAAATGATCATTTTACCGGCTTTATACGCTGCAACAGCTTCTTCTATTGATGCAAAGGCACTATTTGACATATTTTTCACCCCTAAATATCTGTAAAAAATTAACCAGCTAGAGACAAATTGTATGCAACAATTTGTGCGATATAATCAAATTCCACATTGATTTTTTTCCCTTCTCCTATAAACTTCAGCGTGGTATTTTCGAGAGTATATGGCACAATCATTAATGAAATTTCTCGCCCTCTAACATCATTAATTGTCAAACTCACTCCATCCAAGGTAATAGACCCTTTTGGTATAAGGTATTTCCTTTGATCTTCTGAAAAACCACCGACCACAAGTTCTGTGAAATCTTTAATTTTCCTCCTCTCTTTTACAAATGCTGTTGTATTGACATGGCCACATACATAGTGCCCCCCCAGACGCGTGGATGCCATCATGGCACGCTCAAGATTAACTGGCTCTCCCTCCTGCAGACTCCCCAGAGTCGTTACATCGAGTGTTTCTGGTGAAACATCGAATTGTAGTTTTGTTGGCGATTCAGGCAACCAGGTTAAACATGTTCCATTGACGGCAATACTTTCACCTTCCTGTAAATCGGGTATAAATGCTTCAACCACCAGCCTTTTTCCAGACGATACAGTTGTATTGGTCAAAACTTTCCCCACTTTCTCTACTAAACCAGTAAACACTAGCGTTTCCTCCAATCACAGCAAAGTATGGATTCCTCATTCATAATTTGCCAGGTTAAGACAGCTTTTTTTTGATGATTCAGACTATTTTTCAATAATTCTTCGTCACTTATCTTCTTCTGATTTTCATCTAAATAAATGTAAGTTCTATCGACGAGATCTGCTTGATGTATAGCTGCCAGAAGCTCAGCACTTCCTTCCACCCATACATCATGAAATCCAAGCTCACCAAGATGAGTAATTATCTCGTCCAAACTTGACTCATAATCTTTCGACTTTTTAGTGTAATAGGTTGCTGATTTGTTTTGGGATACTGGCTCTTTTCCTTCATCAAAATAAATTAATACTTTTTTTGACGAATTAAAGATTTCAGAGGAATTATCTAATTGAAGATTATCATCAATTATGGCGATATTTTTCTGATATTTATTGCCATTTATATTGATATTACTCATTTGAATGTTTGGGTAACGACCTTCAGCAACTGTTAGAATAATATCTGCATTTTTTCTTTGCATTTGAAAAAATTCATCCTGTGATGGATTAATGAATCTGGAATTCGATTCGCCTGAAAAATTTTGTTTTAACGCAGTGCTGACGAAAGGCTTTTTAGTAAGCCGCCAGTGTCGATAGCTGATATAAAAATCATCGATTTCTTTCAGAGGAAGATAACGGCTTTCAATGCCATGTTCTTTCAGAATTGAAGGGGTATTATTAGAAATGACTACAGGATTGGGATCACGATATCCGTACACCACTCTATCAACTCCCTGCGCAATAATCGCATTCACACAAGGTGGTGTGCGTCCCCAATGATTACAAGGCTCCAGGGTGACATAAAGAGTGACTCCTTCCAAATGCTTTGGAAACTGCTCAAAAACCAGTACCTCCGCATGTGGAGTACCGGCTCCTTTATGAAATGCCCGAGCTATAATGTTCCCTTCACGGACAGCAACAGCTCCAACACTAGGGTTGGGAGCACAAGTTCCTCGTCCCAGAAAGGCCTGTTCTAAGGCGGCTAAAAGATAATTTTCATCCATGCTGGCAACTAACTATTTATTCTTTTATCTAACTATAGTTTTATATTTTGATTTTTGTGGAAAAAAAGATAATTTTTTTAGTTTACTAGACAAAAAGATGCTGCATAGGATTAATTATGTGCAATCTTGAGATGGTGTAATCTGAAGCCATAAAAAGTAAAGGTTTCCAAAACAGCGGTTTGGAATCCTGGGTATTTCACTGCCAGATTAATTTTTTGCACCTCCTGGTGGCCTTGAATGAAGCTTGACCAATTCAAGAAGGGTAAGCTATACCTTATAGAGTTACCCAAAGAACTAGAGTTACCCAAAGAACGAATCCATTCTTAGATTGAAAACCAAAAAAATTAATTTAAACACAGCAGGTTATAATTATGAGCAATCTTAAAACAAATACAAAAATCAATGATCCGATTCAGAGGGCATCAAAAATAAAATGTCTAATCTGTGATCTGGATGGTGTAATGACTGATGGTTCAATTTACATGTCTCAGACTGGGTTTGATTTAAAAGTGCTTAATGCCTTGGATGGTGTCGGTATAAATATGCTCATAAAAAATGACATTAAATTTGCAATTCTGACTACTTCCGAAATTTCTTCAATTACTCATCATTTAGAGCGGTTTGGTGTGATTTGTTATACAGGACTAAGTGATAAATTACCGTCATATTATCATCTTAAAGAAGAACTTCAATTAGATGATGAGGCTATCGCTTATTGCGGTGATGATCTTCCTGATCTGGCTGTTATGAGCCGGGTCGGTCTTAGTATTGCAGTTGCTAATGCAGTAGTGCAAGTAAAGGACATTTCTCACTGGCAGACAAAAAATGAAGGCGGGCATGGTGCTGTACGTGAAGTCTGTGAGTTTATTCTATCGGCACAGAATAAGCTTGAATCAACTATTGAGGATTATTATCGAAGGACTGTTTAAATAAAGGACCATATAAACAAGCATCCTCAAGCTCGTTAACTGATTATCAATTAGTGGCCGTTTTGAAATGATATATGACATTCGTGATGCTTAGGTTCGAAAAGGAGTTTGTAAAAAAATGATTTTTGCTGATGCATTTGACTTTGAAAAAGCAAATTAAGTTAATTTTCATCAATGTTTAAGTAGCAGGAGTCGAAAAACAATGAGCATCTATAAAAATAGCTTTGGTTTACCGTCTGACACCCAGGGAAAAGATATTGGTGTGTTCCTCCCTATGGGTAATGGCGGTTGGATTTTATCCAAGAATAAACCTGAACTTGATGGCAGTTATGAGCTTAATAAACAAATTGCGTTAATGACTGAGAAATTAGACTTTGATTTTGTTATGTCAATGGCTAAGTATCGAGGATACGGTGGAGAGACTCGTCATTGGAACGATACGCTTGATGCTACATTATTGGCAGCAGCAATTGCAGCCATCACATCACGTGTTAAAATCTGGACAACCATTCATACTCTATTACAAAACCCCGCGGTTGCGGCAAAAATAATCACCACTCTGGATAAGATAAGTAATGGCCGAGCTGGATTAAATATAGTAACGGGTTCCTATAAGGATGAATTTTCTCAAATGGGAGCATGGCTGGATGATGTTAATCATGATCAACGTTATGATTTGGCAACAGAGTGGATCCAGGCAATAAAAGCACTTTGGCATGAGGAATCGGTGACAATGAAAGGTAAGTATTTTACCCTCATTGACTGTCAATCTGGGCCTAAACCTGAAAAGCAGCCTTTCCTGATTTGCGCAGGTATTTCTCCGCAAGGCATGAATTTTACCATCAATGAAACAGACGCTATTTTCCTAAGTGGTAAAACAGATGAAGATTTGGCTAAGATCAGCTTGTCTGTCAAAGAACATGCTGAGCAAAAAAGTCGTTATATGCGCACCTATATTCAGATGACTTTAGTCATGGATGAAACCGATGCTAAAGCTCAGGCTCGTGCTAATTATTATAGTGAGGGTCTGGATGAAGGCGCCCTAAACGGGATGCTAAAAGCTTATGGCCTGTTGGACAAAGAAATTGGTAAAGAAAATGATTATGTTAAAGCTGCACGCACTGGTTTTTTATCGATGCGAATAGCTGGTTCAACAGAAACCATTATGGAGCGAATTCTGGAAATATTTGATCGCACTCATATTGATGGCATGATGATCATTTTTCCTGATTATTTACACGACATTCCTATTTTTGCCAAGGAAATATTGCCAGGAATACGTAAAAAGTATAGACATGAAATATGAAGCCTGACAGGTGTTTTTTGTGTGAAAAGTTGAATTAGGGGACCGCGAATTAATCGGTGTCGCAAGTTGACGGTACAAAGCCCTTCAGTGCTGGGATTGATGACTTCATAATAGGTTCCCTTATGAGATTTGATCCCATTCTCCATCGACAAGTAAAAGTTTGAGGTCATGTCAATTCGTTGTAACAGAGATACGCTTTTTACCCCTCTGGTACCGAACTTATCTGTTTTTACATAAAAGGATTCCTTTTCTCATAGTATTTTATTTGTAGTAGCATAATTTTAAAGTGTTTTTTTGATTAATAATAATCAATTCATAGGCATGCAGGAAAAAAACACTGCTATACTTATCTTTGACTTGCGTCTGCAAAAATATTATTACTTGAAGGAGTCATAGGATGAAGAATAATCCTCGCCTTATTGTTGGTATAAGTGGTGCATCCGGTATTATTTACGGAATCCGTTTGTTACAGCTGTTACGCTCTCTCCCGGTTGAAACTCATCTGGTTGTCAGTAAATCAGCTCAGTTGACTCGCGAATACGAAACAGAGCTCTCTGTCTCAGAATTAAAAAGTATGGCGGATGTATATCATCCTATTAATGACATTGGTGCCAATATCGCCAGCGGTTCCTTTAAAGCCCTGGGAATGATCGTGGCCCCCTGCTCAATGAAAACACTGGCTGAAATTGCACATGGTATCAGCACCAATCTTATTGGACGTGCTGCCGATGTTATGCTCAAAGATAGACGAAAACTGGTTCTGATGACCAGAGAATCTCCTTTGCATCTTGGCCATCTGGAAAATATGGTTAAAGTAACCATGCAAGGCGGCATTATTTGCCCAGTGATGCCTGCTTTCTACAACAATCCACAAACTGTAGCGGATGTCGTTGACCACAGCGTAGGCCGAGCTCTCGATCTTTTTGATATTGATTCTGGAGTCGTCAAACGATGGGATCCTGACCAGGATGCTTAATAGTTACCAGGATGGCGACTTTAGTAAGAAAGGTTGTCTGATATGAAGATTTTTATAAAAAATGTTTCATCTGACAAAATACAACTACTTGCTCAGTCGAATTCGGCTGAGTTCAATTTTTATCGCGAGAGATTTGGGTGTTGAACGGTAAGATCTTCAACAATATCAAGTTATTCATTACTGTTATTGCGAGATTGGCTTAGCAGTTTTGTATGAAAGAGGCCCTGTCATGAAATATTATCAAGATAAAGCGTCCGCTCCAAACGAAATCAAACAGTCTACGCAGTCAAAATATTCTTACCAGCCCTTGGGCGACCCTCCTAAAGTTTTACTAATCTCTGAAAATTCTATCCACAACGAAAAATTCCCTGTGCATTTTGAACAATTTGAGAAGCTTTGCGATT
Source organism: Legionella quinlivanii (assembly GCF_003265995.1). Taxonomy (GTDB): domain Bacteria; phylum Pseudomonadota; class Gammaproteobacteria; order Legionellales; family Legionellaceae; genus Legionella_C; species Legionella_C quinlivanii_A. Next base: position 42,430 of record NZ_MVJN01000002.1, read on the forward strand.
GCAATCATTTCGTACATGATCTCGAAGACGACTTTCGCTATATCGGACGAGTTCAAAAGGGAAAGCAGTTGGGTCGTCAATGGGGTATTCCTACAGCAAATATCGATGCTGAACATATGTACCCTTGCCTGTCAGGCATTTTTTACGTCAAGGTAAGACGCAAAAATGGCCAGAGCTACCAGGGAATTGCCAGTGTTGGTAAAAGACCTACAGTAAGAGGTTCGACCCAGGTGCTGGAAGTTTTCATTTTCAATTTCTCTGGCGATCTGTATGGTGAGGCGCTGGAAATTTTATTTGTTCATAAGTTGCGTGACGAAATAAAGTTTTCATCTATAGATGCCCTTATTGGACAAATTTATGATGACATTCATAAAGCCCAAATTCTTTTTCCTGATTGAAATGATTGTGTATTGATTTGTACCTATACTGAAAGAACATAACCAGAACTTATAAAACTCTTTTCGGAAAATAAAATGAATCAATTAAATAAAGGCGATTTGTTTGAGCGTGCGAAAAAAGTAAAATGTCTTATTTGCGACATTGATGGAGTAATGACGGACGGCAAAGTATACATAGGTAGTAGCGGCGAGGACACGAGAGCATTTAATGCCCATGATGGGATTGGTATGCAAATGTTGATTGCGGCAGGCATTCATCTTGCAGTTATCACCACCTCCAATAGCAATGTCATCTATGAGCGAATGCAGAAAGTGGGCATCATGTGTTTTTGCGGTCAAGTTGACAAGCGTAAAGCATATACGCAGATCAAGGAAGAATTGCAATTACACGATGGTGATTTTGCTTATATCGGAGATGATCTGTCTGACTTGATGATTATCAAACAAGTCGGATTAGGCATCACTGTTCCCAATGCAGTGCAACAGGTGAAAGAGTGGTCACACTGGATCACCGAGCGCAGCGGCGGTGAAGGAGCAGTCAGGGAAATCTGTGAAATCATTCTTATGAGCCAGGATAAATTTGAGATGGCACTTGAAGGCTACCTCGCAGGTACTGCCTGTCTCTAGATGGATAAAATTAGGATTTGAGCTAAAATTACAATAGTATCAATACTTGAAGCAAAATAATGAGGCTGGGCATCCAGCTGTATTAATAAGGCAGCAGACAAATGCTAAGATCTTCTAATCTAAAGTTGTTTCCGGTATTTCTAGTCGCATACGAATTAATCAGCTATCTATCCATCGACGCTTACCTTCCTGCAATGCCGATAATCGCCCAGCAGTTTAAGGTTAACGATTCTATGGTCCAGCTCACTCTTACGGTCATATTTTTGGGTAATGTATTTGCTCAGCTTTTGCTAGGCTGGATTTCTGAGCAATATAGCCGGAGAAAAATTCTGTTGTGGGGAGGAGCTGTGTTTGTCATTGCATCCTTTATGGCCGCTTTTTCTCCTGGAATTGAAGTATTAATTTTTGCTCGTTTTCTGCAGGGAATGGCCATCACCTCCCTTATAATTGCAGGCTATAGTACCATTCATGTTCTTTATGACCAGGAACAGGCCGTAAAAATTATTGCATGGATGGGAAGTATTACCGTATTTGCTCCTGCCGTAGGGCCTATATTGGGAGCATTTATCATGAAGCTGGCCAGCTGGCGCTGGATATTTCTTATTCTTGCCCTGGCTGCTTCTTTCTGTCTTATTTACTTGTACAAAATCATGCCAGAAACGGCCAGTCAGGATGGTCACAAGAGTAACTTTATCCTCTTGATCAAAAAATATTTGAAAACAACATTTAACCCACGCTTTCTCCGTCCTGCATCGGTATGGTGTTTACTTTTTGCCGGTATGACCGCATGGAGTATCTGCGGGCCATTTTTCGTAATCAGCTACCTGAAGTATAATCCGATAGCATTTGGTGTGGTGCAAGGCTTGATTTTTGCTTTTTTTATTCTGGGAACACGATGTATAGGCTGGTTATTAAAACGGTATTCCCTCAAGGGTATTGCTACACTATGCAGTATAATTGTTCTAATCTCAGGCTTCCTGGCCATACTATTTAGTCTCCTGGGAATTTTTACGCTCGTAACGCTTATAGCCACCTTATTACCACTGATTTTTACTTTGGGGATAGGATTTCCAGTGTTTAGCCGGCTTGCTGTTGAGAGTAATGATGAGTCAGTTATGATTAAAGTTTCACTTTACTCTCTTCTCCTTAATATAAGTTCTTTCTTTATGGGAGTTATCGCTTTAAGCCTTTTAGAGAATAAGTTTTCTTTCTTACTGGTCATTGCAATACTGGCGTTCTCTTCATTTGCACTGAGCTTTTATAAATTACCATTTGAAAAAGCAGATGGCGCTGAGAAATAGCGTGAAAAAACTAACCTTTTTATGATGGCTTGAGGTTTAATTTTTTTGTCAAACTAACTATAAAAGATAATTATTATGACAATATTTCAAAAACAATCCTGGTCGTCTATTGATAAAGAATCGCTTCCTCCTAATGATTCTTTATTATCCTGTCTCGTTTTATTAAGCAGGTATTATCAAAACCCTTACTCTGCTCAATCGCTTTCAGCACGACTACCATTAAAACGTAACAAGTTAAGTCCGGCACTATTTTCTCGCGCTGCCGCAAGAGCATCGTTAAATGCCGAGCTTAAAGAAACACCCATTAATAAAATTTTGGATGAAAGCCTGCCTGTAGTATTACTTTTAAAAGAGGATGAAGCCTGTTTACTGATTCATGACGCTCATGGACAAAGAAAAATTTTCAAACCAGAGGATTCCAGCCAGCTGTTTAATGTGGAGGACATTTTACCCCTTTATACTGGAAAAGCATTTCTGGTACATCCTGAATATAAATTTACAACCAGAGCTGAAGAAACTACAGGCAAACGATCCAGGAACTGGTTTTGGAAGGTTGTGGTAAAATCCTGGCCGCTCTATTCCGAAGTACTGGTTGCTTCTCTGTTAATTAATATTTTTGCCCTGGTATTGCCTCTGTTCACGATGAACGTGTATGACCGGGTAGTGCCTAATCATGCTATTGAAACCATGTGGGTACTTGCTGGCGGTGTCGGCCTGGTGTTTCTGTTCGATTTATTGTTCAAGACTTTGCGCGCACATTTTATCGATCAGGCGAGTAAGCGCAGTGATGTTGAACTCTCTGCTTCCATCTTTCAACAGATTCTGGGTGTTAACATGAAAGACAGGCCCAAATCTGTGGGCGCTTTAAGCAATACAGTTCAATCCTTTGAAGTTTTCCGTGATTTTATAACCTCAGGCACAATGACCGTGTTGGTTGATTTACCTTTCGTCGCTATTTTCATACTCGTTATCTACTTTATCGGGGGTAATCTGTTTCTTATCCCATTAATTATTGTTCCTATAATTTTTATTGTCGGTTTCATTTTGCAACTTCCCTTAGTCAGACTAACCAAGCAGTCTTATCAATTAGCCGCTGAAAAACAGGCGACCTTATTTGAGTCCCTTGCTAATATTGAAACTGTGAAAACAGTGGGGGCTGAATCAGCTTTGCAATCAAGATGGGAGCAACTTATCCGGCTTTCTGCCAAGACCGGGATGAAACTGCGTAGTGTTTCCAATATCAGTATGAATTTAACGGCATTCGCCCAGCAATCAGCAACGATAATTATGGTTATTGCCGGTGTATATATGATAAGCGAAGGGAATTTAACAATGGGGGCATTGATCGCCTGCACTATTCTAACCGGCCGTGCACTAGCGCCCATGTCGCAGGTTGCATCCCTGCTGACTCGCTACTATCAGTCCGTCAATGCACTTAAGTCATTGAACCGCGTGATGCAGATGCCTCTCGATGTTTCCGAGGATTCGCATTTTCTGCATCGTCCTGCCTTAACGGGGAATGTCGAGTTTAAACAAGTCTCCTTTGATTATGGGGATAAAAAACTTCCTATCCTGAAAAATCTGACTTTCGCCATAAAAGCGGGTGAGAAAGTAGCGGTTATCGGGCGTGTCGGTTCAGGTAAATCGACCCTGGCGAAATTGATTCTTAAGCTGTATCTCCCTACTGAGGGTGCAATATTGTTGGATGATACCGATTATCGGCAGATTAATCCTGACGATCTTAGACAGCAAATTGGCTATGTACCCCAGGATGTCAGCCTGTTTTATGGCAGCGTCAGAGAAAATATTACCATTGGCGCCCCTTTTATTGACGACAAATCAATCATAAGAGCAGCCAATGCGGGAGGAGTCGGTAGTTTCACTAATAAACATCCGGATGGTTTTGATCGTCAAGTTGGCGAAAAAGGAAGCGAGCTGTCAGGAGGACAGCGTCAATCCGTTGCAATTGCCCGCGCTCTGCTTCGTAATCCGCATTTACTAATTATGGATGAACCGACATCCGCAATGGATGATAACAGTGAGCGCTATGTAAAAGATCAGCTTACTCAATTTTTGACTCCCAAGCATACTCTGATTCTTATTACTCACAAATTGTCCATGCTGGAATTAGTCGATCGAATTATTGTCCTTGATGAGGGCCGCTTAGTCGCCAATGGCAGCAAAGAAACCGTCCTGGCAACCCTTCGTTCAGGGATGACTGTTCAAAAGGAAAAAAATAATGTCTGAAAAATCACGCATATTTTCACATTTAATCCTATGGGGAACGATTATCTTTGTTTGCGTTGCATTTTTATGGGCCCATTTTGCCATTCTGGACGAAGTCACCAAAGGAGAAGGCAAGGTAATTCCCTCCAGTCAGATTCAGATTATTCAAAACCTTGAGGGAGGAATTGTTCATAAACTTTATGTACGAGAAGGACAGATTGTTCAGCAGAATCAGATCCTCATGCAAATCGATAATACTCGTTTTATGGCTACTTTTAATGAAGCTCAAAAAAAAATGGCAGCCTTACAGATCCAGATAATGCGTCTGAATGCGGAAATGAGCGGATCGAAAATGTCTGTGCCTTCTGATTTTTCCAAGCAAAATCCAGGTTTGGTCGAGGCGGAAAAAGCATTATTCAATTCCAGAAAAGAAGAATTGGAACAGATGAAAGAGGCGCTCGACAATGCCATAAAAGAACTAAATCTTTCTAAACCCCTGGTTGATAAAGGAGCTGTATCCGAAGTTGAAATTTTACGCCTGCAGCGTAGTGTTAACGAGTTAAAGGGTAAAATATTCCAGTTTAAATCGCAGGCATTAGAACAACTGAATAAAGCCAAGGGCGAGTTTGCAGCCTTAAACGAAGCGCATATGGCAGACAAGGACCGACTGGTCAGAACTACCGTACGCTCACCGGTGAAAGGAATAGTCAAACAAATCAAGGTAAATACCATTGGGGGAGTAATTCAACCAGGAATGGATATCATTGAAATTGTTCCGCTCGACGATACTTTATTAATCGAAGCCAAAATTAAACCCTCCGATATTGGATTTATAAAGATTGGGCAAGAAGCAATGGTGAAAATAACCGCCTATGATTTTTCTATCTACGGAGGTCTTCCCGGAAAAGTAGAGCAGATTAGTGCCGATACGATCACCGATGAAAAAAAACAAAAAGAGGAAACCTATTATATTATCCGGGTGAGAACAGAGAAGAATTACCTGGGAACTGAGCAAAAACCGCTATATATTATCCCCGGAATGATGGCGACAGTGGATATATTGACCGGACATAAGTCCGTCTTGAATTACTTGCTTAAACCTATATTGAAAGCCAAGGAAAACGCGCTGACCGAGAGATAAGCAGTGTTTAAGGGCAGGATCTCGTCGAGATCCTGCCACAACCGCCTGTTTTAACTTGCTGTTTATTACCAATGAACTTACTGGTTAACCAGATATCAGATGATACTGGCAGATGTGTCTTTAATATCATTGTGTTTCGCTAATTCATTCTCTGCTCTGATGGCAGATTTAGCGTGATAAAAACCCAGGTTACCCAAAATAGTCACTGGAAGTAATCGTTGCATATTGAGTGCTGTATAAAGTTCAGATTGTTTATCGTTTAATATCGATGCAAAATCTGCCCCCTTCTCAGCGTTTAACACTGCATTAATTATTAATTCCATTTTTGCGTTGCTGTTACGCCAGTAAGGGTTCCAGCTATTTTGATTCTCAGCCAGGCGGGTAATCAGGTTTATAATCGTATTACCTATCTTTCCCTGATTATTTAAGATCGCAATTGCTTTATCATAATTACTTAGCTCCGCTTCCTTTGGAGTAAACACTAATTCTGAAGTATTTAGCCGTTCGGAGAGTTGCTCTTTAATATGTAAATAGAATTCACTGATTTTGGCATCGATAAATGGAAAGTTATCAGCTAATTCCCTAGATAGTTCCGGGGACAGTTTAAGCATATCAGGAAGCGGCATGGAGGACGCCTTTTCAAATAATTGATTAAATTCCTCGATTATCGCTACACATGTCTCATTTTCTTCTTGCAGCTCTCTTAATTTATTAGCAAGTTGAATAATAATCCCTATATGGCCAAAAAAATTGGAAACAGTGTCGAATGCTTTCTTTGCATTGATAGTTCGATTCCCCAACTGAATTGTTGATGGTATCTTTTCTTGCTCATTCACAGCCTGACAATACGTGTCTATCCGTATACACAATTCGTTGAATAAAGGCATTAGCTGCTTTACATAAAAATCCTGCTGATTAATTGCAGCTGATATGTATTCATAAATTTTTGAACATTCAAGAACACGTTCCATCGACATTTTACTAATGTAAGACTCGTAGCCTGATACTATTTCATGCCTTTGTAACTGCGTTAAATCCGCATCAAAATGATTTAAAAACATTTCCAGGTTTGATGGGGTTGCCAGGGCAGGCAATATAAAATGAAAATGCTCATGCTGGCTCTTTTTGATTAGCCAGTCAAGATGCTTATTGCGGGAGTTATGGGCATAATCATGCATTACGCCTTCACCTATGGCGAGTGTTCCATACCCATGGCCCAGGCGATTATAACGCTCCTTGAACGCTTCCAGTTTATCTAATGGCACATAAACACTTATAAACCGGCCATTAATTTTTATTTTTTGAATAAGGGGATTTTCAGGAAATCTTTTTAAAAACATAATAGCTCTCCAAAGCAATTGAGCCATTATAACATTAATTGACCCATATTTGAACACCATTTTTTGTTAGTTGCTTATTAGGTCAAAATGACTTTGAATAATGTCGTTTCCGCGTAGGCGGAAATCCATCTTGCAAACAACGTCAGGAATTATCTTGAGAAAGGGGATTTTCAGGAAATCTTTTTAAAAACATAATAGCTCTCCAAAGCAATTGAGCCATTATAACATTAATTGACCCATATTTGAACACCATTTTTTGTTAGTTGCTTATTAGGTCAAAATGACTTTGAATAATGTCGTTTCCGCGTAGGCGGAAATCCATCTTGCAAACAACGTCAGGAATTATCTTGAGAAAGGGGATTTTCAGGAAATCTTTTTAAAAACATAATAGCTCTCCAAAGCAATTGAGCCATTATAACATTAATTGACCCATATTTGAACACCATTTTTTGTTAGTTGCTTATTAGGTCAAAATGACTTTGAATAATGTCGTTTCCGCGTAGGCGGAAATCCATCTTGCAAACAACGTCAGGAATTATCTTGAGAAATAGATTCCCGCCTTCGCGGGAAAGACACGATAATAGATCTGTTTTAGTAATTGGTAAGTCATCCGCTGACTATATAAATAATGAGGGGATTCCTCAGAGACAAGCCGAGCTACACATAGAGTCTATAATCGACTTATTCGTGTTCGGGATCTACTACAAATATTCCAGGTGCATTACGCAGATACTCATTGTAGTCCATTCCATAACCAAAAATATAATGATCCTCTACCTCAAGTCCGACAAAATCTGCTTTTTGCAGGCCATTAGGAACTCTCTTGCGGTATTTATCTACCAGAACGGCACTATACACCGCCTCAGCCCCCATCGCGGCCACTGTGTCGATAATAGCTGCCAGAGTAACCCCCCCGTCAAGAATGTCATCTACAACCAATACCGTACGCCCTTCAAGATTTACGCTGGGCTTTACTTTCCAGATAAGCTCGCCGCCACGAATCTCGCCGTTATAGCGTGTCGCATGGACATAATCAACTTCCAGAGGAAAGTTAAGCCGGGGAAGCAAGTTGCCCATAGGAACCAGGCCGCCAATCATAACGCATAAGATGACCGGATTTTTATCCTGCAGCACTTCATTGATACTGGCCGCCATCCTGTCCAAGGCAGCTTCCACTTCCTGGGTGCTGAAAAGAAGCGATGACTTTTCATAAACTTCTTTGATATTAACTGGTATTGACATCAGAATTCCTAAAATTGAATTAATTAATCTGCAAGCATCGTCTTCATTAAATATTATTCTCTTTTACCAGGCACTGGGAACATACTCACCTTGGCCTCCGACTTGCCATGCTCTTTAATTTTAGCAACCCCCTGCTTGTTCACTTCATCGATTCGATGAATGGAATGAAGCGGGATGAATGTTTTTTTAATGTTGCTAAACTCCAGTTTAAGACGCTCCTCGGAAGGGTCGACTACCAGCGAAGAGTTTTCACCAAATACAAAGTCCTCTACCTCAAGGAAGCCAAACATTTCACTTTCGCTAATTTTACGAGCATAAATTTCATACACAGTCTCCTGATGATTAAACATAATGCGGTAAATAGTTTTTTTTGACATAATTTGACCTGAAGTAAGTGACTTGGGTGCAGTCTATAAAACGATAGACAATCTTAGGCTCTGTGAAGCAATTTTAATTGTGGCTGCAAATGCAGCTAACTGGTGCCAATATGTTTTTGAATTCGTTAAATAGAACTCGCTATTCGCCTCATTCAAAAACATATTAGCACTCAATTATCGGCATTTTCGCTCACAATAAAATTGCTTCACAGAACCTAGCGCGATTATACCGAATTTATTCAGAGTTTACACGTTCCTGTTCATCTGGAGTCAACGAGTCTGCTCTGAGTTACAACCCTGCTGGGCTGGTCGGATACGCATTTCAGCCAATTGCTCTTTAAAGGTTATCGCCTGAGGATGAATAGGATCTTCCTGGTATTTTTTCATAACCAGACAATAAAATCCTGAAGGAAGAATCGATATCATCTTGCTTAATTGATTCAACACCTTAAATCTCTGTATCCACAAAGGATTACTGCAGGGCGGGATATAGTGAAAATAGGATAGATGGCATTGAATAAAGCCTCGGTGAATCATCGCCCTTTTGAGCGAAAAAGCGGAGCGTGTTGTACTTCGAGTATGGCCAAAACACAAGTCCTCTGACCAGCGCAGGCGCGCCCCCCATAGACTGATTGGATTAATGCCAAGAAATACCGCATAGCCCATAGGTTTTAATATCCGGTCAATTTCATCAACGACCGCCATGCGAGAAGTACCCTCCAGGGTCAATGGCGCTAAAACACAATCGACACTATTTCTGTCGAGAGGCAGCAGATCCAGTTCTGAAATAAACGTACTGAGATTAACATTGGAATGCGGTGTAGCAATCCATTTATGCTGATAGCGTAAAAGGGGAAGCCATTCGTTTTGCCCACAGCAACCTAATTGCAGCAGGCATTCACCATGAAGCAGCTCTTTCAACGGCTGCAGCTCCTGGCAGAACGCCTTTGATACTGACAGACCTGGCTCGCTTAAAAACCATTCATCCAGCATCCTGAATCGGCTCTTTTGTTTTTCTAGGGACAAGCTTTATTCCAGTTATATAACCAGCTTCTTTTGTATCACAGGCATAACAGAAACAGCAAGATTCCTGTATTTCCTTACCAGCACAGACTCGTCTATTTCGTGCATTGAGCCGATTTTTTGTCTATAGTAATCATAGTATTAACTTCTTAATAAACTGATGGCAATCACAACGGAAGAACAAAGACTACAAGGGATTGCGCAGCTAATGGTCCATGAAAATCTCCTTGACAAGACCAAAGCCCTTGAATGTCAAACCCAGGCTCACCAGAATAAGCAAACTTTATTGCAATATCTGGTGCAGAATCATATTTTAAGCGCACAGCAGGTGGCTTTGATTGTCGCACAGAATTTCGGCCTGCCTTTTATTGATTTGGATAGCGTGGATCCTGAAGTGCTTCCTGTATCACTCGTTAATGAAAAGCTTATTCGACGTCATACTATTCTCCCTCTTTTTACCCGTGGAAACCATCTTTTCCTGGCCACGGATGATCCCAGCAAGCAAGCGTCTTTTAAAGAAATTCAGTTTCATACCGGTCTTCACACCAACACGATTGTTGTTGAAAGCAATAAATTAGCAAAACTGGTCGATAGATTACTTAATGAAAAAGAAAATCAGGGTCTAAATGATTACGTCAAGGATGCCAATGCCCTTGATGATCTCGAAATAAGCGCAGACGAGGAAGAAGCAGAGCGCAGTGCGGCCGGCGAAGATGCTCCCGTTGTTAAATTCGTCAACAAAATTCTTTATGAGGCAATTAAAAAAGGCGTTTCGGACATTCATTTTGAGCCCTACGAGCGTGATTATCGTATCCGCTACCGGCTCGATGGTCTTTTAAACGAAGTGGCTGCCCCTCCTATCAGTCTGGCAAGTCGAATTACAGCTCGAATAAAAATCATGTCCAATCTGGATATTTCAGAAAAACGAATCCCTCAGGATGGACGTTTTAAAATGAAACTTTCCCGTGCACGCTCTATTGATTTCAGGGTAAGCACCTGTCCGACGATTGCCGGTGAAAAAGTTGTGATGCGGATCCTGGATCCCGGGTCGACGAAACTTGGAATTGAGGCCCTTGGATTTAGCCCTCTGCAACGAGGTCATTTTTTAAAAGCAATTGAAAAACCGCAGGGTATGATACTGGTAACCGGCCCGACGGGAAGCGGTAAAACCGTAACCCTCTATACCGCCTTGAATATTCTGAATACTAAAGAAAGTAACATCTCGACAGCGGAAGATCCAGTGGAAATCAAGGTGCCTGGAATTAATCAGGTTAACATTAATCCCAAAGCGGGATTAACGTTTTCAAACACCTTGAGAGCATTTTTACGTCAGGATCCGGATATTATTATGGTGGGGGAAATACGCGATCTCGAAACGGCAGAAATTGCGGTCAAAGCTGCACAAACAGGACATCTTGTCTTATCGACTCTACACACCAATAGTGCAGCGGAAACCCTCACCCGTCTGGTTAATATGGGAATCCCCTCTTTTAATATAGCCAGCTCTGTCAGCCTGTTGATTGCTCAGAGACTTGCGCGTAAATTATGCGATGCCTGTAAAGTAGTTCGTGATGATACCACGCCCAAAAGTCTTGTTGAATTGGGATTCTCCGAAGAAGATAGTCAGCAAATGAAAATCTATAAGGCAGTCGGCTGCCCCAACTGCAATCAAAACGGCTATCGAGGGCGTGTTGGCCTTTTTGAAGTGATGCCAATGTCCAAGGCGCTGGGTGAAATTATCATGTCAGGCGGCACATCCCTTGACATTCTAAAGCAGGCACAGAAAGAAGGAATGTGGACCATTTATCATGCCGGACTTGAAAAAATAAAGGAAGGAATTACGACCATCGAAGAGGTCAACCGAGTCACAATGGATTAATCAATGGAAAAAACTGAAAATAATTTAAAAAGCTTTCGCTGGGAAGGCGTTAATCGGGCCGGAGAAAAGGTCAAAGGCATAATTGAAGCCAAAACTTTAGTTCTGGCTAAAGCTGATTTAAACAAGCAAGGCTATATCGTTAAAAAAGTAGTCAAAAAGAGAAAGTCCTTTTTTGATAGAAAAAATAAAAAAATCAAGCAGGCAGATATCACAATTTTTAGCCGGCAACTGGCGACTATGATTGCCGCTGGGATCCCCCTCATTCAATCTTTTGATATAGTCACAAAAGGCCAAACGAATGCCCGGATGATCAAACTGCTTGAAAGCGTAAAAAAGGATATTGAGTCGGGTACCGGCATGGCGGAAGCTTTATCCAAGCATCCGGTGTATTTCAATGAATTGTTTACAAACCTGGTGGATGCTGGTGAAAAATCAGGTTCATTGGATATCATGCTAGACAAGGTTGCCACCTATAAAGAAAAAATCGAAACCATTAAAAAGAAAATCAAAAAAGCATTAACCTACCCTATCGCCGTCCTTATCGTTGCGATTCTGGTAACCGCTGCATTACTCATCTTTGTAGTGCCGCAATTTCAATCCCTTTTTGAAGGCTTTGGCGCGGACTTACCCGCTTTGACTCGAGGCGTTATTGATTTATCAAAGTTTTTCCAATCCTATTGGTATATTATCTTTGGATTGCTGGGTGGTGCTATTTATGCCTTTATCTATGCAAAAAATCATTCACCTCAATTTGCGCATACAATTGATCGCAGCCTGCTTAAAATTCCGATTATTGGTACTATTCTCGTCAATGCGTCTATCGCTCGATTCGCTCGAACGCTCTCAATAACCTTTGCAGCCGGATTACCGCTGGTGGATGCACTGAAATCAGTTGCCGGTGCGACAGGAAACATCCTCTATGCAGAGGCTACCGACAAGATTCGCCAGGATGTCTCCACAGGCCAGCAAATGCAGCTTGCCATGCACAATACCCATATGTTTCCCAATATGGTGATACAAATGGTTGCCATTGGTGAAGAATCAGGTACTCTTGAAAAGATGTTAGGCAAGGTAGCTGATTTTTATGAGGAAGAGGTTGACAACGCGGTTGATGCCCTAAGCAGTTTGTTAGAACCGATAATTATGTCGATTCTGGGTATATTGGTGGGCGGATTGGTTGTTGCTATGTATCTGCCTATTTTCAAACTTGGTTCTGTGGTGTAATTTCATGCTTGATCAACTCTCACAACTACATCCCGCTGTATTATATTCTTTCATAGCTCTATTTACATTGTCAGTAGGCAGTGTACTCAATATGATTATTTATCGTTTGCCAATTATGTTAAAACGACAATGGACTGAGGAGTGCGAGTGCCTTTTGAACCTTGAAACAGAAAAACCGGCAGCAAATATTAATCTTTTTTTCCCCCGTTCATTCTGCCCTTCCTGCAAAAAAACGATTCCGGCAATTGCTAATATTCCACTACTCAGTTATCTCTTTTTGCGTGGAAAGTGCAAATCCTGCAAGCAAAGCATTCCATTTAAATACCCATTTATTGAGTTGCTGACCTGCATCCTTAGTCTTTATGCGACTTGGGTATTCGGCTTTACCGGGTTATTGCCGCTTATTTTTTTGTTTTTATGGATATTAATTATCATGGTCTATATTGACCTTGAACATCAGATCCTTCCTGATAATCTGACCCTAAGTCTTTTATGGCTAGGCCTTTTGGCTAATACACAGCATCTGTTTGCAGATTTACCCAATGCAGTCATTTCAGCCGCAGCGGCCTACCTGTTTCTCTGGTCGATTATGAAAATCTTCTATCTCATAACCGGTAAGATAGGAATGGGAAATGGAGACTTTAAGTTATTTGCCGCTTTTGGTGCCTGGTTCGGCTGGATCATGCTTCCTCTGATTTTGCTTTTAGCATCCCTTTGCGGGGCAATTATCGGATTAATATATCTCCGCTTACAGGACAAAGACCGCAATACCCCGATTCCATTTGGCCCATTTTTATGCTTCGCGGGACTAGTCGCTTTATTTTGGGGCAAATCAATAATCCATTGGTATCTCGGGTTTTGGCTGTGATTCAGTAAAAAAGGTAAATTATTCTGCTCATTAACAGCAACAGGCATCAAATTAAGATCTTAATTGATTATTGATTTTAATAACCAATTCAATCATGTTTCGAGCCTGATATTTGTTTTTTAATATAGCGATATGATCTTCTATTGTGCGGTAAGACAAATGCAGGCTCTGGGCAATTTCTTTTGCACGTTTACCTTGCATGAGGAAGAGTGCAATATCCAATTGTCTTGGAGTCAGTTTTTTTTCGGCATCGGTGTTCAATAGAGAGTTAATATCGGCTTTCTCACAGATCTCAATCGGGGTGCTGTTATATTCATGGATTAATTTGTTTTTTTCAGCACGGTCGATCAGGCTTTTACCTTGATCTTGGAAATAGTCACAAAATTTCTGCAAAAAATCCAAATTATTTAAGTAAAAGTTGACCATGTCTTGCGAATTTGATGAGGTGGCAAAACCGAAAAACTCTGTGTAATTTTCAGATTTTCGTACTATATAAATGCCATTATTGATCTGAAAATTAACGCGCACCCATTCCACTATCACTTGATTTTTTAAGGAGGAAAAAAGCATTGCCTGATTCAGATAAAGTTCAGGATTGGCATCGATATTTCCAGTTTTATAAAACTCATTCTCTAGAAAAGCCTTTAAATGAGGAGCATTTGTGGTGAGACGAATACGGGAACCATCTAAATAATTTTTATTATAAGTGAAATAATTAATATTGTATTTTTCTAAAGGCTTGATCAGCTCTTGCATTTCGCTGCTGGCTGTAAAGAATAAATGCTTATCCGAAAGATGCATGCTAGAACAAATATCAATCCAAATGTGCAGTAATTATACCACTCCGGTCGATTTGAATCAAATTTTCCAGTATCCAGTCACTGAGAAATGGATTCCTTAACGTAATGGCAATGAAAGTTATGAAATACCTATCTACTCCCAGGCTTAATAAGTTCTTTTTCTTTGATCTGTATTACTCTGAAAAGGATATATGCACTTAAACAAGAGGGAATTAATGCCAAAAATGCAAAACCAAAGAGGTAGGAGATAAATAATTCCATAAATGGCGCAAAAAACACTAATAAAAATTCAGGGAATTTCCAAACCACATAGTTATTCAACAAAGCATCTAATAGGAACATTAACAATAAAGATAAATTCCCAATATAAAAGCCTAATAGAAAATAGGGATACGGCTGGTGTGACAAACGTTTTCTCATTAATTTAATCATTAAGACACTGGCTATGAGTGATGAAAATAAAATTATTGTTCCATTTATGTCTTTGCTAAGTGGGGAAGATTTTAAAATTTTAAAGCTATCAGCGAAGCCAAATATTAAAAGAAAAACTATGACACCAAAGAAGAAATAGGAAAGGATGTAAATACTTATTATTTTATATGTTCTCACTCTTAAATTACCTTGTGGTAAATACTATAATCCTAATCAAAACAACTTCTCCTGGAAATATATATTAATTCTGACAATAATCAATGAAAAGATATGTTGACTTCATGGAGATGAATTTGACTGTGAGCAACTTCGTTAAATTACTAATCTGGATCCTTATATTTCAGTTGATAGGTTTTTCATTAGGATTATTAACACAAAGCAACCTACACCCCTGGTACGAAAATCTTAATAAATCAGCTCTCACCCCTCCAGGCTTCGTTTTCTCAATTGTCTGGGCAATTCTATATGTGATACTTGCATTCATCGCATGGACTTTATGGAGTAAAGAAACACATAATCATCCTCACTCATTCCGATATTTATTTGCACTCCAGATGCTTATAAATTGGCTCTGGACGCCATTTTTCTTTCAGTTTCATTACCTGATTTTCAG
Organism: Legionella quinlivanii; assembly: GCF_003265995.1. Classification (GTDB taxonomy): domain Bacteria; phylum Pseudomonadota; class Gammaproteobacteria; order Legionellales; family Legionellaceae; genus Legionella_C; species Legionella_C quinlivanii_A. The sequence goes on from NZ_MVJN01000002.1 coordinate 57,921, forward strand.
CGCTTTTCTATTAATGATTCTTATTATGATTAATTTAATATTAATGGTAAAAATCCGAACCACGAATAAATTAGTTTTTTCATTATTGCTACCTTATATTATTTGGCTTGCCTTCGCTTTTTACCTCAATGCAGTTATCGCATTGCTTAACTAAAAGGCAAAATTATATATTATTAAGTGGGTCTGGTATCATATACTGGATGTGAATAAGTATAAGATTCTTCCGTAGGCTGTTCGCCACCCAGGATATTTCGTTTAAAAAATTGCGGCCAGGTTTCAGGACAAGGTTTATTTATTTTCTTATCAATTGAAGTCCAGTTAACATATCGATTGTCCGCAACACTTAGCGTCCTTCTAAAATCTGCTCCCTCTTCCTCTTCACCATATTTCTGATAAAAACCGTACTTTATGAATGTATTATATAGCTTACGCAGCTTATATTCCTGAGTATTCTTATTAAAGAACAGTGAATTGGTTTGCGCAGGTTCAGCAAATTTAAAACCTCTGGCTGGTTTACCATTAATAAGTAATCCCCCTATAACACCGCTCCAACCTTTTTCTCTGAAATAGGCGTAAAAATCAACAATGCCTGAATAAATAAATGTTCTGCCAAAAGGCAAATTCTGATTATCTAAAAGTGCTGCTACATGAAGTGGCGTGGGCTCAAAACCAGCGTCACGAATGAAATACTCCATATCCGCAAGAATTTCATCGCTTAAGATAATATTTTCCAGAACTAATTGTCTGGCCTTTTCAATTATTTCAGGATTTTCCCAGCATTCTGGTTTACTAATTGAGTGCCAAAACTCCCTTGATAACCTGGAGGTATGGACCAGACGGGCATAAAATCCAGCATCAGGTTTATACGATGAACGTAATTCAATCAATCGTTTTAAATCATTTTTTTGCGCAGTCAGGGAATCGTACTGATTGGCTCTTAATCTGGCAATAACATTTAAGCGCTCCCCCTCTAATGCCTCTGTTTGAGGAGCAACATACGAAGTTGCCTGCGTGAAGCGAACCAACTGGTCTGAAAGCCAACTCCCAAATGTATGAAGATAATCAAGTGCAGGATTAGAATATCCAATCTGAGGGCTCTCTGAAACTGACCATTGCGCTTTGATTGTATTAAGATGTTTCTTTCGGGCACGTGCTGGATGGTAGTTTAATTTGTTAATTATTTCTTTCTTTTCTTCCGCTAAAAGGAAAAGATCATAGGCTTGTTGCTGATACTCAAAAGCCTCATTAATGGCATTATCTTCAAGACTTACATTGCGCATCAAAAGATCAGCAACACTAATAAACAAGCGAAACTGCTCCTTGGAATACTCGCGGGAATAATAGCTGACGGGAAGCAAATGTTTACCCAGAGCGCCGCTAATGACTGCATGGAAAGAGAGGCAATAGCGTGTATCACCAATATCCAAAGGGGTTCTGTTTAGCAGTGATTTGAATTGTGAAAGGATTTCATCCTTGCCTGAAATTTGAAAATGATCATAGACCGCTTGTTGATCTCCAATACACCAGTTATTTTCTTTAAGCTTTGTTAAGGGATTATTTTTAGAGACATAAGGGACTGCGCTTAGCTGATATACCGGCTCAAGGGAACGCTCATCCACATCAATTTTAAGTTTCAGAATACAGTCTCTGGAAAAAAAAGAAATATGTGGCGAATCGTCCTCATCAGAGGATGAGTCACTGTCACTCCAGTCCTCTGCAATTTCGGGGGTAGGATAATTATCTGTGGAATAAATTTCGGGACTAACCACTATGCTATCTTCATTCATGAAGGCGATTCCTGTTTGTTATACGGGTTTGACTATTTTATTTGACTTCAGCGTCTACGGTACTGTTTATATCAAAAGCTGTAAGCGTTGCGTTTTTAGAAACTATAAACAAGCCTCTGGATGATAAAGACATTTTACCCCCCACAGGTGCCTGCCAAACCACTTCATGTTTTTTTGATTTTGAATAGGCCTTTGTTTCTTTTCCATCCGAAACAAAAACCAGGTTTTTAGTGACCAGAAGATCCTCCACTTTATGGTATTCAGAGCTATTAATACTCCATACCACATCCCCTGTACCCGCATTGATTGCCGTAAGATGAGAGTCTTTAATAACATAGACGTTTTTATCATCCACTGATGGATTGCTGGACACATTAGAAATTGCAAATTCAATTTTATCTTCTGCAATATTAAATTTAGTTAAGGAATGATTACTGGTCACAAAAGCAGAATCACCCAAGAGGACGGGCGTTGGATCATAGTCATTATTCCATTCCCAATTATCATCGTGAATTTTAGCGAGAACCTTGCCTTTGTTTTTATCAAGCTTATACAGGTATCCGGCATTATAATACAGGGCATACTGTTTATTTACAGCAGGAGAAGCTCCATAAGATAAGCGAGAGAAAGGAGTATGCCAGATTTTATTGTCTTTATGTGCATTAAATGCAGTAATTCCAGAGTAATAACCAGAGCTAATGAACACGACGTCTTCATCAATCACAGGCGCCTTGTAATTCTGGTATTGTGCAGGAAAATGCGATGAAAAAATGTATTCGCCTGTATTTTCATCAAATGCTCTAAGCCTGGTTTTATACGAATCGCTATACACCGTTTGTACATAAACCACACCATCATGATAGGCACTTGGCTGAACGGCCACGTGGTTTAAATCTGCGGTCCAGACAACCTGCCCGTCTGTGAACGAAAATGCTTCTAATGAATTTGCCTGGCCATAGTTATATCTTGAGACAAATACATACTTCTGACCAATGGAGGCCTGATGAACTTCAGTTCTCCAACCTGGAAAGCCATCCCGTCCCACGGATACTGCCCAAAGCTGTTTGATCAGTTCAGGATCAATGGCGATGGGAACATATCCTGTATGGGCAGCATTGCCCTGGTAGGTTTCCCAAATGGAGGTATCGACTGATTGACCCGTGTTTGAGTAAGATACAGAGAATGATAATAGACCAACTGAAAGAGCTCCCAGCTTCCATAACTTGCCAGATAACATCATAATTCCTTTAATTAAACCACTTCATATCCACGCTGTTATATCATAAAGGTTAGGGCTTTTAAAGCTCAGGCCTATTCACTTGTTGGCTGAGCTGGCATACAGCTCCACTGCGCCCTGTGGCTAAGCCCACTGCCATTAAGTTAGGGAAATTCTGTAATTGCATGGTTGTGCCTTTGGCACAACATTGAGTTCTGAAGTGGTTCAACCCCTTTTCGTGGGCCTAATAGCACTTACATAAGGCTTTAACTCTTACTCCTACGTCCTCGCTTTATGCGGGGAATCCAGTTGATCTATCAGACCTCTGGATCCCTCGGACAAGCCGAGGAACGTAGAAGTTAGGAGCATAGGCAGTATAGAAGAAGCAAATAGGAGTACTAACTTTTGCCTCTGAGTTTAGTTAGGGCAGAAAAGAACTCAGGTTTATTTAAACCGAGAGAGGCAAAGATTTGCGGTACCTTATCCCAGCTATTTTCCTGATTGATACTGGCAACAATCATCTCAAAACCTTTCTCACGATCGGGCTCAACACCCCAGCCATTGATATAGGCAAGTCCTTGCAAGCGTTTGGCTTGGATGTGATTCAGTTTCTGTGCAGCAATAAAATACGCATGCGCTTCGTCATACAATTGAGTCATATGTTTTTCATTGATTGTGCTGGAAAAGATTTTATCTTTTTCCAATTGCTCTCTGAATTTAGCTTCCTCCAGGAGATCTTTCCCCAGCAGATACTGGGCTTCTGCATCATCAATTGCTGAGGCTGCGCGTTGGCACTCCCGAATCATCTGATCAGCAAATGGATACTTTTTCTTTCCTCTCAGGGATTTATAAATATCAATCAGTGATTTATAAATTGCGCGCTCCTTAATCAGAGCCTCTTCGCTCGGCTGAGTACTTAAACGACTTTGCTGCAAAGCCTTTAATTTTTTATTGAGCGATTTGATTTTATAACGTTTAAAAAATGTCATGATTACCCCCAAATTCCTTGTATTTATGAGATATAACTCATATCGAAAACATTAACCAATCCACAAAAAGGACAAGCATTATTATTCCTATGATTAAAAGTAACAATTGCGATCCGAATGTCACGCTCTCAAGTCTGTTCTTACTCTGTTCTTCTTTCTCATCTGAAGGCTTGTCAAGGCCGTGAATTTTATTATCGATGGCATTGGAAGTACTATAAGAAATTAACCCTGTAATCAATGCCGGGATTAAAAACATCAGAAAAACACTCCAGCCAGCTGCTATTTCACTTATGCCGTACTTTTCAACCAACCACTGACGAAAAGTAATCGCAAACTCTGGCACATCATAAACCCAGTTAAAAATGAGATAAGGAAACAGATAAAGTGCAAGGCAAATCAGCACCAGACACATGGCAAGACTAATCATACCCGTTATGAACAACTTATTGTTGTACTCAAATCGACTGGGTTCCATTGCATATTCCTCTTAATCATATACCGTGCATAAAGTTCCATCACTTTGTAAATCAACCAGTTTTTCTATTTGAGAAACTGTTATTCGATAGCGCGATAACGGCGGTAAATTATCTAAAGGGAAAAATTTAACATCACTGATTTCATGGCTCACAGAAAACTCTCCTCCCACGATACTGCAATCAAATATACATTTATAAATATAGGGCCAATGTGGCGGATGATCATGTTTTGCTGTATCCCAGAGCGCAAGCAATCTGTTTACCTGACAGATCAGCCCGGTTTCCTCCAATACCTCTTTAGCCACACATTCCGAAGGCGATAGATTTACATCCGCCCATCCACCAGGCAAAGACCATTTATTATCCTGAGCCTCTCTGACTAATAATAATTGATCATCTTTACGAATAAAGGCCCTGACATCTATTTTAGGACAGGAATAACCAATTTCGGTAAGAAATTCTACAGAAAGATGCTCGGAATTTAAGTCGCAAAGAGGTGAAAACAATTCTGCGGCAATTCGCATTAATTGCTGGTAGCGCTCGAGATCAAAGGGATCTTTGCTGTATGCCAGTCCAATTTGAGCTATTGCCTGGATTTCAGTGGCAATTGCGTGTAAATCTCTTGTTTTCTCTTTTAATTCAGTCATTCAAATTGTTTCTATAACTTTATGATTAAATTCAACATAGCAGAAGAATGCACTCTTGCCAAGTTTGCCGAGTCTGGATAAATTTTGTAATATAGTGTCAATCTGCTAAACCAAAAGGCAAAAGAATGAAACGGTATGTTTTTATGATTTCAGATGGCACCGGGATTACTGCTGAAACCTTAGGCAATAGCCTGATGACCCAGTTTGAAAATATCGTATTTGAAAAACAAACCATCCCTTATGTGGATACTCATGAAAAGGCGGAAAAAGTCGTTGAACGCATAAACAATTGCTATAAGGAAACTGGCGTTAAACCCCTGCTGTTTATGACGTTGGTCAATATGGAAATCGCCAGGACGATTCGGCTTGCAGAGGCCTGTGTTTTTGATTTGTTTAATACCTTTATCGGCCCGCTAGAGACTGAACTGCACTCAAAATCATCCTACACTGTAGGCCGTACTCATGGGGTTGCCAATTCCCAATCCTACAGTAATCGCATTGAGGCAGTCGATTATGCCCTGATGCATGATGATGGCATCAAAATCAGGGATTATGATAAAGCCGATATTATTCTTGTGGGCGTCTCACGCTCTGGCAAAACCCCCAGTTGTCTTTATATGGCTTTGCATTTTGGTGTTTTGGCCGCCAATTATCCTTTTACTGAGGAAGACACACTCCATTATCATTTACCCGAGATATTACGGCCTTACAAGCGTAAATTATTTGGCTTAACTATTGATCCTGAACGTCTGCAGCACATAAGAACCGAACGCCGTCCAAATAGTCAGTATGCCTCAGCTGAACAATGCCGGCTTGAAATTGCTGAAGTTGAAGCGATGTATAAACACGAGAACATTCCCTATTTGAATTCAACTCGCTTTTCTATTGAAGAAATCGCTACCAAGATCCTCGCCGCTGCAAATATAAAACGAAAGTTTTAGTTTGTCATCCCCGCGCATGCGGGGATCCATCTCTGAACTCGCTATAATGCCAACCGAGGAATAGATTCCCGCCTTCGCGGGAATGACAAATTTCCGTAACTTAGTTATTTAACCTGCCACATCGCCATAAATTGATCCACAGACATCGCAGCCAGTGAATTGGTATCATACATGGCAGAGGCTATTTTTTCAGTTTGCGGGGTTGAGAAGCGGGTTTTCAGGTTACGCATAAATTTATCATTTAACACCGGGATCCCTTCAGCACGACGTCTCTTATGTCCAATTGGATACTCAATGTTTATCAATTCAGATTGGCTTCCATCTTTAAACACCAGTTGCATACTGTTGGCAATCGAACGCTTGTCCGGATCATGATAATCTTTGGAAAAAGATTCATTTTCAGTAACATGCATCAGTTCCCGCAGCTGGTCGATACGTGGATCGGAAGCATAATCATCTTCATAATGCTCAGCTCTTAAATCACCATGCAATAAGGCAACAGCAGCCATGTACTGCAGGCAATGGTCTCTATCCGCCGGATTATGAAGCTTCCCCTGCTTACTGATGATACGAATAGCCGATTCGTGGGTAATCATCTTAATTTGACTAATCTCATCAAACCTTGCAATAACCTCCGGATGAAGTTTAACTGCGCATTCCACTGCAGTTTGTGCATGAAACTCCGCCGGAAAGGATAATTTAAAGAGGACATTTTCCATAACATAACTGCCATAGGGTCTTTGGAAAGCGAATGGCTTGCCTTTGAAAAGCACATCATAGAAGCCCCATTTGGGTGCTGACAAGGCGCTTGGATAACCCATTTCACCCGCCTTGGCAATCAATGCCAGACGAACTGCACGCGAAGTAGCATCGCCGGCAGCCCAGGATTTTCGTGAACCGGCATTAGGCGCATGGCGATAGGTGCGAAGGCTTTGGCCATCGACAAAAACCTGCGATAAGGATCGTAACAGCATATCGCGATCACCACCCAACAATTGGGCTGCAACCGCTGTACTGGCCACTTTGACCAGAAAAACATGATCCAGTCCGACACGATTAAAACTGTTTTCCAGTGCCAGACAACCCTGTATTTCATGCGCCTTGATCATAGCAGTCAAGACATCCTGCATATACAAAGGCGACTTGCCCTGCTTTAAATTGAGTCTGCTTATGTAGTCGGCAACTGCAAGAATTGCCCCTAAATTATCAGATGGATGTCCCCATTCTGCCGCAAGCCAGGTATCGTTAAAATCGAGCCAGCGAATCATCGCGCCAATATTAAAAGCCGCCTGAACCGGATCCAGTTCGTAGGAAGTTCCTGGCACTCTCGCCCCACCCTGCAGCTCAGCCCCCGGTACAACAGGCCCCAGGAGCTTGGTGCATTCTGAAAAATTAAGCGCCAGCATTCCACAGCCCAGAGTATCCATCAGGCACAGCCTGGCAGTCTCATAAGCCTCAGGGCTATTTATTTCATAGTTCAGAACATAGTCTGCAATATCCTGAATCACCGAGTCATAATCTGGTTTTACATTATCTTCAACATAGGAATGCATATTAACCTCGTTTTTCAATGGGCAGGTAAGATTTTGGCTCTGGTCCGGTATATTCTGAAGTAGGCCTGATCAGCTTGTTATCCGCTCGCTGTTCAAAGACATGGGCAGCCCATCCGGTGATACGGGACATCACAAAAATCGGGGTAAACAGAGGAGTTGGAATACCTGCATAGTGGTATGCCGAGGCACTATAGAAGTCCAAATTGGGAAAGAGTTTCTTTTCTCTGCGCATTACAGCTTCAACCCGCTCAGAAATATGATATAACTGAGTGTCATTACGCACTTCTGCTAATTTCTTCGACCATTCCTTGATAATATCCGAACGCGGATCACTCACGGTATAGACCCGATGGCCGAATCCCATAATTTTTTCTTTATTAGCCAGCATTGACATCAGCCGTGATTCTGCCTCATCGGGGTTTTTAAACTGTTCCAGCATTTCCATCGCCGCTTCGTTGGCACCGCCATGCAAGGGTCCACGCAAAGTACCAATAGCTGAAGTAATTGCAGAATAAAAGTCGGACAATGTGGCAGCAGTAACTCTGGCAGCAAAAGTAGACGCGTTAAACTCATGCTCTGCATAAAGAATCAATGAAACATTCATCATATCTCGTTCGAGTTTTTCGGGCTTTCTGCCATGAAGCATTGCGAGAAAATGGCCGCCGATGGACGTTTCATCGGTTTCAAGACTAATTTCCTTGCCTTCAAAATGATAGGCATGCCAATAGCAAATCATTCCCGGAAATGAGGCTAGCAGGCGATCAGCAATATCATATTGCTGCTTGAAATCAGTTTCTGGCTCAATGTTTCCAAGAAACGAGCACGCCGTTCTTAATACATCCATCGGATGTGAGTTCCTGGGAATCATTTTAAGGACTTGTTTTAATGGCTCAGGTAATTTTCGCAAGCTCATCAATCTGTCTTTATAAGCATCCAGCTCTTTTTGAGTAGGTAAATGACCGTAGTGAAGAAGGTAGGCCACTTCCTCAAAGCTGGCATACAGGGCCAAGTCATCAATCGAATATCCACGGTAGTTTAAGCCCTTTCCAGCTTTCCCTACTGTACAAATTGCTGACTGCCCAGCAACAACTCCAGCTAATCCGGCTGTATTATTGACCATCCTCTTTCTCCCTCAGTTGATCCAAAATTTGTTCATAGCGGTGATATCCCAAAACATCATATAATTCTTCTCTCGTTTGCATTGAGTCAAGCAATGAAGACTGGGTTCCCTGATTCAGAATTGTTTCATACATTTTTAAAGCAGCTTTTGACATGGCTCGAAAAGCACTCAGCGGGTAAAGGATAAGGCTGATACCTGCCTTCTTCAGCTCGTCGCGCGTGAATAGAGGGGTCTTGCCAAACTCGGTGATATTTGCCAGAACGGGTACAGGCAAGTTGTCTGTGAATTGCCTATATTCATCAAGCGAAGCCATTGCCTCTGGGAAAATCATATCAGCACCCAGTTCTACACAAAGCTGGGCACGCTCAATAGCAGCAGTCATGCCTTCTACCGAGTAAGCGTCCGTTCTTGCCATAATGACAAACTGTTCATCAGTACGCGCATCCACCGCGGCTTTTATCCGATCGCCCATTTCGCTCATACTGACTATTGCTTTATTGGGGCGATGGCCGCAACGCTTGGCAATAACCTGATCTTCTATATGAATGGCGGCAACCTTCGCATCTTCCATTGTCCTGATTGTTCTGGCAATGTTGAATGCATGCCCCCAACCAGTATCGACATCCACTAAAAGTGGAAGCTCGCTAACAGAGGTGATCCGTCGCGCATCTTCAGCAACTTCCTGCAAACTGGTCATACCCAAATCCGGTAAACCATGAGATGAGTTGGCGACACCTGCTCCAGATAAATAAATTGCCTGGCAACCTGCACGCTCTGCCAGCATAGCGCAATATGCGTTAATTGTTCCCATCACCTGAAGTGGTGCCTGGGTTTTTACTAATAACCTAAATCGTTTCCCTGCAGATTCAGTCATAACATGATTCCATCCTGAGTGTGTTGGCATTTTTACATGATGAATGATGTATGGCAAGACGAAAAGACAGAAGTTTTAAAAAGGAATTTATGTGAAATAGTAAGAGCTTAAATGAATACAACCGATATGGACTATAGTGAGGCTTGCGTGAGCAATCCAAATTAAATCATCAATGCTTAGTCTGGATTGCGCACTAAATCTTTAACATTCGATAAACAATTTCAGCTTATCGTTTATCGATTTGCTTCCACCAATTGGTTTTGGTTTGAGTAGCCCAATGGCCTTCACGCATGCGATTAACAAACTCTTCAGTTTTCTCAGGACTTGAAGATTTGCTATCCAGCTTGATGCACCAATCCCAATCGCCGGTGGTTGACCACATATTTTCTATGCCGTCCCATTTGGACATCATGTTCATCATGTCAGAAGATGATTTTTCAGTTTTTAAGAAAATAACGCTGTTCCAATTGTTCATCATTTTAACTATCCTTAGTCAATTTATAAAAATCGTCTTTACCGACGACTTATTCAGCATAAACCATAATATTAAAACTTGCCACGGACATTCAGACGATGCTTTAAAAATTCTCTCTCCCCTTAAAGTAAACCTCACCCTAGCCCTCACTGCTATTAAGTTAAGGAATTGCTGAGGAATGGATTCCCGCCTTTCGCGGGACTGTGAAAAACAAATGCTAAATCACCAGCTGGCCTTTAAGAAACCACTTGCAGCTGCCAGTTATATATACTCTGTCAGAGGAAACCTCACACCAAAGCTCGCCTTTTCTTAAAGAACCCTGAACTGCTTTTAAAGCATTTTTTTGCAAGCGCTCAGCCCAAAATGGTGCCAGTACGCAATGCGCTGATCCAGTGACTGGATCTTCAGTGATATTATGCTTGGGGTAAAAACAGCGCGAGTAAAAATCATGATCTGCTGCAGCTGAGGTAATAATTAAACCGCGTTTGGGTAATAAGCTTAAACTTCGATAATCTATTTGTGCCGAAGCGACCGCAGTTTCATCAGAAAGCAGAAAGAGATAATCCAGTTCACTTTCATAAAACTCCACTACTTTCTGATCGATCAGCGTCTCATATTGTTCCGGTGCGTGGATTTGAGAATATCCGAGTCTGGGGAAATCAAGCATGTAACGCTCTGATTTCTTCTTGACGCTTAACTGCCCACCGATACTGGAAAAATGAATCACATCGCCGCTGCACTTGCCCAGTTCAAACAGAACGAATCCAGCTGCCAGAGTGGCATGACCGCAAAGACTGATTTCGCCTTTGGGAGTAAACCAGCGGATATGAAAGCCATTAGTCGTTTCAATGACAAATGCAGTCTCGGACAAATTGTTCTCTACCGCGATTGCCTGCATCAACTCATCATTTAACCAGTCGCTTAAGAGACAGACTGCCGCTGGATTACCATGAAAAATCTTGTCAGTGAACGCATCTATTTGAAAAATTTCAATACTTAACACAACAAACCCCTCATGGCAGTCGGTCTTAACAAATGCTGCCAAGATTAACTATCTCTGCAATCAGAATCAAGGAAAAGTTATTTGAACGCAGAATCTATTTTTTGTGCATAATTACTATTTTTTCCCAAACACAATACGTTTGATTAAAAAACGACCCGCTGATAGTGCCCGGATAGTGTCTCTGGGCAGAAACCCAGGTTCATTATTTATAAGCCCGGCAAGCCATTCCGCACAGACAGGCACGCTGGTCAGGCCACGCGAACCAAAACCTGAACAGACATACAATCCAGGGAGATAACTCCCACTCGCTGCAATCCAGCGTTTAGAGTCATCGGCCAATCCTGCAAAGCGCTTCAAAAAAGTATGCGCATCTGGCACAGGTCCTGCCACTGGAAGATAATCAGGTGCTGCAGCTCGAACACCTGCCCATTGTTCACGCACTTCTTTTTGCCAGTTTATATTACCAGCCAGAGAGGCTAGCCTGTTTAAATTCAGCTGACTCCCCTGGTCATCCGCTTGCTCATGCGTAAAATTTAATTCAAATGTGGCCCCCACAGCATGAAGGCCATTTCGCGCAGGAAGCACATGTCCATCGCCGCATAGCGGCCGGGTTAAAGCACGACTTTCAAATGATTCATCAATCCAGTTCATCTGCCCTTTGATTCGTTTCAATGGCAGCCAGCTGGTTTGCTCAAACTGACTTGCCTGATATCCATTTGCAATAACCAGGACTTCCGCTCTCTGGCTATTAACCAGCCAGTATCCATTCTCGTAGTGAATTTGAGAAACGGATGTATCAGTCTGAGTATTAATTCCTGGATGCTCAAGTAAAAAACGACATAACTCAGGCAGATCGATCCATCCGGTCTCAGGTATAAACAAACCTCCATTTTCCAAAACAATACCAGCCTTTTGAGAAGCCTCTTTTGCATCGATTGGAACAGCCATTTCAGGATATCGTTCGAGCCATTTTTTTAAACTCGACTGTAATTTACGTTCCTTATCACTATAAGCGAGTTGAATAATACCCTTTAAATCAGCAAACTTTTCAATGGCTGGTAATTGCTTATAAAAACGCAGCGCATAGAGATAGGCCATCAGCATGAAATCGGTCAGAGGAGATTTAAAAGCAGATAGCTGAGGATATAATATCGCCTGCGAGTTTCCTGAGGCGCCTTGAGCTGGATTGGCTGCCCGTTCAAGCACTGTGACTTTCCATCCCCGCCGGGCCAGCGCATTGGCAGTCATTGCTCCTGCAAGACCTGCCCCTATAATAGCTGCCTTGCGGGTTGTTACTTCTTTTTTTGTTGAAAAATGCCAGGGGGTACTTCGTCTGCCGCCATCATACCGTGCGGTAAGAAGTTCCCCGCTTAGCATATCAGTCTTCGTATCCAGTTTCTTTTGTTTATTGATTATAAAACCACAGGTTAATAAATTGTCTTTAACTCTGCTTCCCGTAGACCGTGTCGCGAATGTGCAGGCCGGCCTGGACAGCAAGGCAATTACCTTAAAGAGATCTTCACTCCACATGGATTCATTTTTTTCAGGATCAAAGCCATCAAAGTACCAGGCATCAAATCCTGCACATTGTAGCTGGGTATCCAGCTTTAAATCACCTGAAACTGATAGCTGCTTAAAACAGGCGTCTGCCTCGCCCAGCATTAGAATCAATTTGACTTTTCCTTCGGAAAGAGAAAGATAATGAAATCCTGGCGTCAATAGAGGATACTGGCTAATCAGCTCGGCCGATAAGCATTCAAACTCAGGCCATTGAGCAAGACATTTTTTCAAATCAGCAATAGATAATGGATGCTTCTCACAACTGTAATAATACAATATAGCCTCATCAGGCGCATGTTGAAGCCAGTAATGCCAGGTTGTAAGAAAGTTTAAGGCAGTTCCGAATCCTGTTTCTCCAATACAAAATTGCTTGCGCACAAGAGGCTGTGGTTTTAGCCAGCGATTGATTAAATCATTACCTTCTATGAAAACATCTCTCGCCTCTGACAAAGCGTTTTCTCTGGAAAAATAGAAGTCTTGGTACAAAAATGAATAAGGGGTGTTTTCCTGCCAGACAATTTGGGCAGTTTCTATAGGAATAAAGGGATTACTCACATGAAGAGCTCTTCAAAAATACAACTGACAACAGTGTATCCCGATTAGCTCTTCATGAACAGGCAGTGATCCTTTGAATTTTTATCCAATTGCAGCTAGTATGCTGACATTTGTTTTTGAACGAAGCGTGGATTTATACATCCACCGCTTCAATAAGGGAGTCAATGTAAATAGCAAACAACCGGCAGCGATAGCCGTTATACCCAGAATAAGAAACACACGGCCATATCCTGGGTTCGTTACAAGCGGTTCAACGCTATTCATCCCGGCGGTCATCCAGTTAGAGCTATAGCTGGAAAGCGTTGCCCCCACACCTGTGGTCAGCATCCACATTCCCATCATTACCCCCTGCAACGAGGCCGGAGCCAGGCTCCCCACCATTGCATAGCCTATGGGTGAAATTAATAATTCGCCTGCGCTCTGTAAAATAAAGCTGCTAACAACCCAAAATGGTGAGGTCAGTCCCCTGGCATCTGCATGACTGATACCTATAGGTAATATCGCAAAGGCAACGCCAATAAATACCAGGGCAATCGCGAATTGAGTGGGAATATTTACACCAATATTACGGGCTCTTAATTTATTTAGTATCACACTTAATAACGGGCCGCCGAAAACAATACAAATTGTATTAATATTCTGGAACCACTGCGGTGGAATGGTCACAAATAGCCAGTGACGCTGGACATTATGGTCAATAAAATGGGTAAGACCCATCGGTCCTATCTGATACAAGGTCCAGAATACAATGCTTACCGCCATCAACGTAATAAAGGCATAAATCTTGTCTCGAGCCACAGGCGTGTCCTGTGATCTTGCAATGTACAATATCACTAGCAGCATTATTCCACCGGTTGTCAGAACCAGCTTGTTAGCAAACGAGGCGAAATGAAGCAAAGGCTGCAGTAGAAGGAATAGCAGGAATACCATCATAGCGCCTAAAAAAAGAAACTTTTTCTGCTTTTGTCTTGGCAGCCTGGCATAAATCGTATCCTTATCAGCGAGAGATGGCCAATTATAAAGACAAATAACCAGCGCTATTAAATTTCCCAGGCTGCTTAATATAAATAATCGTTCATATCCCTGAGATAGCTGGAAATATCCACTTAAACTAAATCCCACGAAAAAACCAATATTCATGCCGGCATAATTATATATAAAGGCTGTTTCCCTCCGAGTATCCTCAGGAGAAAACAATTGCGTCAGTATGCAGTTAATACAAGTCACATTTAAACCACAACCTGTTAAAAATGCAGCAAGTCCATAATAAAGATACGTCAGACTTTCGGTTGAAAGCAAAATACAACCAATAACCTGAGCAAGCATCCCAATACTAAACAGCATTCGGTTGGAAAGATAACGCCCTCCCCAACAACCGCCCAGCAGATGAAGAGCAAAATTAAATGCAACAAACACGCCCATGATACTGTTGGCGTTCTGTGCCGAGAGATTTAAAGGGCCAGTCATATAAAGAACAAGAGTGGAATAGAGGACGCTAAAGCTTAAAGTCGAAAAAATCTGAATACAAAACAGAGCAAAAACACCTCGTGGCCAATGATTGGAGGCTGATTGGATTCTATCTTCTGTCGACACAATACGTCCTTCTGTTAGATTGCCTGTTTTGACTATGCCATGCAATTATTAAGCTGTCTATGTCGGGTTAGGAATTTAACCTTCCTTTTTATGGCCGGTTAAATAAAAAACTGTATTATTTTTCTTAACTTGGATCTCCGAATAGTCTAAAATCAACTAAGACTGACCCAGTGAGAATCAATATGCACAAAAAAATATATCTATCAGGTATTGAGAAACGAGCGGGTAAATCATTTGTCTCCCTGGGTATCGTTTCGACCTTATTAGCAGAGCATATTGCGTTTCGCTGCTTTAAGCTTTTCAGCGAAAAAGATGATTCTCAGAAGAGCTTATTAGAAAAAACCACCGGGACAGTGGTTCCAGCAATTATGGACGTAAACCAGGCTATCTCCATGATGCGAACCCAACCCGATGATCTGTTCGGGATGGTTCTTGAAAAAACGCAGCTCGATAACACGTCGAGTCTCGATTATTTTGAAGGCACTGATTTTGAAAGCGATAATGATGTGTATGAATTCCAGTTTAACATTAACATGGCTTACCAGTTAAACTGTTCATTATTTCTGGTCGTTTCCTCAAAAGACAGGACCCTGGAACATACTCTTGCAGTACTCAATACGGCAATTGAAATGTGCAGGCGCTCCCATGTGGCCGTTGCCGGGATCATTATCAGCCGTGTGCAGGATGAAACAGAGGCGGAATTATTATTTAAAAAACAATTTGCATCCATCCCGTTTCTTGTAATTATCCCCGAATTTGAGCAATTATCCAGTCCATCGGTCAAAGCAATAGCAGAGTTGTTGGAGGCTGAAGTACTTTGCGGTAAAGAGGAACTGGACAGACCAGTTCGACAATTTACCATCGCAGCAAAAACCATAGGTAACTTTCTTGAGTCACGGCTGGACCGAGGCGGCATGCTGATTATTACCCCGGATGATCGAATCGACATTCTACTGGGTTCATTGCTAGCCGAACAATCCGCCAACTACCCAAAAATCGCGGGAATTGTTCTGACTGGTGGTGAAAAACCGGGCATTATCATCCGAAACATCATTACCGGGCTTGAGCATTGCTTCCCTGTATTACTAGTTGAACACAAAACCTATGAAACGGCCACGCGATTATTTTCAGCAAAATTCAGCCTCAGTACCCATGACGAGGAGCGCGTTAAAACAGCGATGCAGGCCCTGGTGCCTTATCTGTCACAGCCCTTGTTGAGTGTATTAAGCAGCAAAACTTATATCCGCTCAATGAGTCCGGCTATTTTTCTCTATGAATTAATCCGTAAAGCCAAAGAAAAAAAATGCCACATCGTTCTTCCTGAGGGCGAAGACAGCAGAATCCTTATTGCTGCAGATTATTTACTCAAACGCAACGTGGTCCGAATTACTCTCATTGGTGATCCGCAAAAAATTAAGATGCATTCCAAACGCCTGGAACTGGAGCTTCCCAATGTCCGTATTATTGACATTGACAAATCTACTGACAAGGTAATTTTTGCAAATGAGTATTTCAAACTAAGGCAGCATAAAAATATCAATTTCCCCATCGCGCTTGAGCGTATGACGGATGTGAATTATTTTGCCGCAATGATGGTTTACAGTGGTGAGGCCGATGGGATGGTATCTGGTGCTGCTCATACTACAGCAGATACAGTACGCCCTGCTCTGGAGATTATTAAAACAAGACCGGGAATTTCCAAGGTATCCTCAGTGTTCATCATGTGCATGCCTACCCGTGTGCTGATTTATGGTGATTGCGCTATTAATCCAGAGCCAGACAGTGAAACGCTGGCAGAAATAGCTGAACAGGCAGTGGATATGGCAAGAAGGCTTGGAATAAGCCCCAAAGTAGCCTTGTTATCATATTCTTCAGGAGAATCCGGCAAAGGCCAAAGTGTAGCGAAAGTAGCGGGCGCCATGGAAATTTTACGTCAGAAACATCCTAAGTTGGCGGCTGAGGGTCCCTTACAATATGACGCGGCGGTTGACGCAGAAGTCGCCGCAAAGAAAATGCCTGATTCCAAAGTGGCTGGCAAAGCCAATGTATTAATTTTCCCGGACTTGAACACAGGGAATAACACTTACAAGGCAGTACAGAGAGAAAGTGGTGCACTGGCTATTGGCCCAGTATTACTGGGATTGAATAAACCAATTAATGATTTAAGCAGAGGTTGCACACCCCAGGATGTAATCAATACGATTCTGGTTACGGCACTTCAGGTCAACCGGGAAAAACTATGAATATTCTTTCGATTAATGCGGGCAGCTCTTCTATTAAATACAAGGCCTATGCGTTTTCCAGAAAAGGGCACAAGCTTTTGCTAAGCGGTCTTATTGAAGGAATAGGCGAATCAAGTGCCAACTGGCATCACCATTTTAAAACCAGCTCCGTTTCCCAGGTACAATTAGCCAATCATGCCGAGGCGTTTTCACTGCTGTCTTCCCGCTTGAAATCAGATCTCGCCCATCATCCTCTCACACGTATTGGTCATCGGGTGGTGCATGGCGGTACTGACTTGTTTGAACCAACTGTTATTACTCCGGAAACTCTCCAGCAAATCAAAGAATTGAGTTTTCTTGCGCCGATACATAATCCCGTTAATGTCATTGGGATTGAGCTGGCACAGGAAAATTTCCCGGAAGCAGTGCATGTCGCTGTTTTTGATACCGGGTTTCATCATCAGATGCCTGATCAGGTCTACAATTACCCAATTGACATGGAAGTAAGTAAACAATTTAAAATCAGGCGTTACGGTTTTCATGGCATTAATCATGAATATGTTGCCAGACGCGCCGCCCAATTTCTTGAAAAACCTTTAAACGCCTGTAATTTTATCAGCTTGCATCTGGGTAATGGAGCCAGTGCATGTCTTATCAAACGAGGAATGTCCGCAGATACTACAATGGGATTAACACCACTTGCCGGCCTTGTTATGGGAACGCGTTGCGGCGATATTGACCCGGCAATTCCACTCTATTTGATAGATAAAGGCCTAAGCCCCAAAGAGGTAGATCATCTGTTAAATAAAAAAAGCGGACTTTATGGTATTGGCGGCGATAATGACATGCGCAATTTATCCTCTCGATTCACCAAAGGCGATCCGAAGGCAAAGCTGGCCATTCATATGTATGTTTATACCATTCAAAAAGTAATAGGCGCTTATCTCAGCCAAATAGAACAACTCGACGCGCTTATCTTTACAGGCGGGGTTGGTGAAAATGCCGTTCAGATCCGTAAAATGATTCTAAGTTCGCTAAAGCATTTTAATTTTTTTATCGATGAGGAAAAAAATTCCGAGAAGATAGACAACTGCGATAACATCTCGGATGTAGGTCATAACATACTGGTAATACGCGGGGATGAGGAAGCGATGATTGCAGAGAAGGTATTTGGGTTGAAATAACCCAGTCATATGTATGTAGGTTGGGCCCTTGGCCCAACAAGACACTACTTCAGAACTTAATGTTAAGCCAAGGGCCCAAACTACAGTTTAATAGCAGTACAAACTCACGCCCCAACTTTAAAACACGCTTCCAACACCTCCGCCGCTGCCTCTTGCGTCATCTTAATTTCTTCATTCTGATGGGCAGAGGACACGAATCCGGCTTCGTAAAGAGAGGGCGCAAAATAGATGCCCTTGTTAAGCATGCCATGATAAAAGCGTTTAAATAATGCTTCATCAGATGCCGCAATGTCTTCATAGCCAAAGACCTGAGATGCTTCGCTAAAGCAGAAACCAAACATTCCTCCCAGAGACGCTGAGCAAAATGGTACTTTTAACGAACCCGCTACTTCGGCCAAGGCTTGGATCAGTTTTTTTGTTGTTTGTCCAAGATTTTCAAAAAACTCAGGCTTTTCTATTTCTTTTAATGTGGCTAGTCCCGCGGCCATTGCCAAAGGGTTACCTGATAAAGTGCCGGCCTGATAAACCTGCCCCTCTGGCGCAAGATGGCTCATAATCGCAGCCTTGCCGCCTACCGCGCCGACAGGCATTCCGCCGCCAATCACTTTGCCTAATGTCGTAATATCCGGTTCAATGCTGAAAACCGCCTGAGCGCCGCCCAGTGCCACACGAAACCCAGTCATCACCTCATCAAAAATCAGAAGCGAGTCGTAATGATCGCAAAGTTCACGCAAACCCTTTAAAAATTCAGGACGAGGTAAAACAAACCCCATATTGCCTGCCACCGGCTCAAGAATTACCGCAGCAATATCACCGGCATAGGCCTCAAATAATTGGGCGGTAGAAGCAAGATCATTGAAATCTGCAGTCAGGGTGTGCTCGGTAATACTGGCTGGAATACCTGGAGTAGACGGGATCCCTAAAGTTAAAAGACCTGAACCGGCTTTGACAAGTAAACTATCACTGTGACCATGATAGCAACCATTAAATTTAATGATTTTATTTTTTCCGGTAAATCCTCTGGCCAGGCGAATCGCAGTCATTGTCGCTTCAGTGCCGGAATTAACCATACGTATTTTTTCAATACAGGGCATCAACTGGATTATTTTTTCGGCAAGACGAATTTCCAACTCGGTAGGCGCACCGAAACTCATTCCATTATGAAGGGCAAAAGAAACCGCTTCGATTACCTTAGGATGACAATGCCCGAGAATCAATGGCCCCCAGGATCCAACATAATCGATATAATGCCGATTGTCTGCATCGATGAGATAAGCTCCCTTCCCCTGTTTAAAGAATATGGGCTCACCGCCAACTCCTCGAAATGCACGAACAGGGGAATTAACTCCGCCGGGAATAATGGCCTGAGCTTCATTAAAAAGTTGTTGAGACTGACTCACGACGACTCCTTTGCCTAAGAAAGACGGTCATTCTACCTTTTTTTAACCATTTGATCAAAAATAATCACCTTTCTATACTTAACAGTAATTTACTTTACAAGACAAAATACAATCGTTAAATTACAGCTTTTTTAAGAGATAGAGACTTTCATTTATGCAGGATTTCAAAAAATACATTTGTGTCATTTGTGGTTTTATTTACGATGAACAGGAAGGCTGGCCCGAAGACGGTATTGAGCCGGGTACTCGCTGGGAAGACGTTCCAGAGAATTGGTTTTGTCCGGATTGCGGGGCAGGAAAAGAAGATTTTGAGATGGTTGAAATAGAAGATTAATCTGGTTTCTGCGTCTCTCTAAAATTATTGCTATTCTTGTATAAGCAGGAATAGCAATACAGCCCAATTCGTGGCAGTGATGGAGAGGTGGTATGATGAACCAGCTAGAACAACTAAAACAGTATTCTGAAGTGGTTGCAGATACTGGAGATATCAAACTGTTGAATGAATTTCAAACGCGCGATGCAACAACCAACCCAAAACTGATTCTTGATGCCGCACTCAATCCGGATTACCAACGGACATTGAAAGAAGCCCTCATCGAAGCTGAAAAAGATGATAACTCCGGCTACCCGCAAGCCATTCGCTTTGCAGCACGCTTCATCACCAAAATTGGTACAGAACTCTTACAGGTGATTTCTGGCAGAATTTCCAGTGAACTGGACCCTCGTTTAAGCTTCAATACGATTGAAACAATCAAACGTGCTCAATATTTAATTTCTCTTTATGAAAAAAATGGGATTGCACCGGAGCGCATTCTGATAAAAGTAGCAGCCACCTGGGAAGGGATTAAGGCAGCAGAAGAATTGGAAAAGCAAGGGATCCATTGTAATTTAACTCTTGTGTTTTCCCTGGTTCAGGCAGCAGCCTGTGCACAGTCGAAAGTTACACTTATCTCCCCTTTTGTAGGGCGCCTGAATGAATATTATGCCAATAATCATATCGAATCGAAACAATCCCCGGGCGCAGAACTGGTACAATCCATAGTTGATTATTACAGTGCCCATGCGATTTCTACTGAAATTATGGCAGCCAGCTTCAGGGATAAAGAGCAAGTGCTTTCAGTTGCGGGCGTAAATTTATTGACCATTCCGCCAGATATTTTAAGAGACTTGAGGCAAAGCGAAGAGACTGTGATTCGGAAAATCAATCCACCCGCATCTGGATTTCAAACGCCCTCGATTTTATTCTCCTCACGAGAGGAGTTTCTGCACGAGCTGGCCCTTAATAAGCCGGCTTACCATCTTTTGAAAGATGGTAATTTTAAATTTACAAAAGCATTTCTCAAACTGAGACAGGTTGCTTTCAACCAACTCAAACCTATGCTCCTTTTTTCAGTATTAGCTGAAAAGCTGTCGCAGTCGATGAAAATGTAGAGCCCGGCTCTACAATTCAATTTGTTACTTATGAATTCTTTTGCGTTTATGACGTGAGCGTCTTAGCATATTAAGCAACTCTACACTAATTGAAAAACCCATCGCAAAATATACATAAGCCCGAGGAACATGGAATGAGAAGCTGTCTGCGATAAGAACCGTACCTATTAAAATAAGAAAAGACAAGGCCAGCATTTTTATCGTCGGATGTTTATCGATGAAACGGCTGACTGGTTCGCTGGCATAAATCATTACCAGAATAGCGCAGGTAATTGCAGCCGCCATAACCCAGAATCGGTTAGTCAGGCCAATCGCGGTTAGAACACTATCCAGAGAAAATACCACATCCATAATTGCAACCTGTGTCACCACCGCTTTCATAGAGGTTTTCCTGGAGGAATGATCAGCAATAAGTGGAGAGTGTTCCCCCACTTCATCATGAATTTCCTGTGTCGCCTTGACGATGAGAAACGCACCGCCCGCGAAAAGAAAAAGATCCCGTGCCGAGAAGGAAAACTTACTTATTGAAAATAAGGGATGCTTAAGTTCTGCCAGCCACACGGCTGAAGCTAGCAAGCATAAGCGGGTCACCCAGGCGAATGTAAGCCCCCATCGTCTGGCTGCCTTACGTTGCTCTAAAGGCAGTTTTTCTGTAAGGATTGATAAAAAGACTAAATTGTCTATTCCTAGTACTATCTCCAATATAACCAATGCAATCAGACTAAATATAATATCCAACATATCCATTTGTAATTCTCATGACTTGATCGAAATCAATTATTTATTGAGTTAAAAAAGATGAATTTTCTCTTAAGAATAAGACTATGATTTTAATTAAACATAACCATTTCACTTTACTACATATCTTAGCTATAATAGACAGCGTTATACAATCTTTATTTAGGTGACCACAATAATTAAGTTAATAAAAAAGCTGTTGCGAAAGTCCAGGGGAAAACATACTCCTATTGAAGCCAGCTTCATCATACCCCGCACACAGCATAATGTTTCAAAAACGGATATCAGTCCTAATGCCCTGAAGGTTTTAAACCGCCTCAATGGGGCCGGATTTCAAGCCTATCTTGTTGGTGGAAGCGTGCGTGATCTTCTTCTAGGTCAGGCTCCCAAAGACTTTGATGTGGCAACTAACGCCACCCCCAACCAGATCAAAAGCTTATTTAGAAATGCCCGTATTATTGGTCGCCGCTTCAAATTAGTTCATATTATATTCCATCGCGATATTATCGAAGTAGCCACATTTCGCGGCAATCAGTCAATTGATGAAAGCCAGCAGGTTAATGAGCGCGGCATGCTTGTGCGCGATAATGTTTACGGTAGTCTGGATGAAGATGCCTGGCGGCGTGATTTTACCGTTAACTCGCTTTACTATAATATCGAAGATTCCTCCATTGTCGACTTCACTGGCGGAGTGGATGACATACATCGCAGACAATTGCGTATGATAGGCGATCCGCTCATTCGCTATCAGGAAGATCCGGTGAGGATGCTTCGTGCCATTCGTTTCAGCGCCAAACTTAATTTTGCTCTGGAAAAAGAAACGGCGAAACCACTGACGAAGATGAGTTCGTTAATACGTCATGTGTCAAGCTCCAGATTATTTGATGAGATCACCAAGCTCTATCAATGCGGACAAGGTGAGGCCGTTCAGCGCTTATTGATTGAGCATGGCTTATTTGCAGAACTCTTTAGCCAAACCTCGCAACTGCTTCATTCCGAATATCCGGTAAGTGCGCTATTAGGAATTGCTCTGGAAAGTACAGATACCCGAATACAAGGTAATAAACCGGTAACCCCTGCCTTTCTTTTTGCCGTATTGCTCTGGTTTCCTCTGAAACAGCAGGCAGCGATTTATCAGCAAGCAGAAAATTTACCGCCCTTATCGGCACTGGAAAAAGCAATGAATCATGTGATTTTTGAACAGAATAAGGTCATTGCTATTCCCAAACGGTTTACTCAGGTTATTCGTGAAATCTGGCTTTTGCAATTTCGCTTTACCAAACGACATGGCGGAAGAGCGATTAATTTGTTGCAACATCCCCGATTCAGGGCAGCGTTCGATTTTCTGGCACTAAGGGCGCTGGCTGGTGATGAATCCATGGAGCTTGCCCAATGGTGGACAAATTTTCAGGATGCAGACGAAACCAGGCAGCATGAAATGATCACTGAAATATCCCCCCCTCCGTCAAGAAAACCCAGACGCAGACAACGGAGCAAATCGGTTTCAGAATGATTTGCTATCTTGCGCTTGGAAGTAACTTGAAAAGTCCTGAAAGGCAGATACGAACGGCAATTCAGGCCATCGCTTCCTTACCTAAGACCCATGTACTCAAAACAGCCAGTCTGTATGAGAGTGTCGCCTGGGGCAGAAAAACTCAGCCTTGTTTTTGTAATACAGTCATTAAGGTTAAAACAGGGCTTCGGGCCTTAGATTTGTTGAAACAATGCCAGCAGATTGAGAAAACTCATGGCAGGATCCGACGAATACGCTGGGGGTCTCGTAGCCTGGACATTGATATCCTGATTTTTGGAAAGCATTTCTTACGCCATCCACGGCTTCAGATCCCGCATCCACGATTGTTGGAGCGCGATTTTATGTTTCTGCCCTTATTGGAAATCTCACCGAAAATTCAACTACCCGATGGAAACAAGGTGTCAGATTTTATTGCAAAAAATCCAACTCAAACCTGTTTTACCATCTCTAAATAATTAAACAGGGTGATCTATTTATTGACAGTTTATCGATAATATACCTAAAATAGCCGATTTTGAAGCATTATTCCGGTATCAATTACTATGCCCCGTTTTTTAAATAACTCTCAGCAAATAATCAATCTCCTTAGCAAAGAATATAATGTCGATTGCACAGCTTATGAAAATATTAACTTTAAAGTAATGAAGAGCTATAAGTACTTTTCACAAAAGAAACTTATAAACGCATCGCCTTCGGATTTCATTCCTACTGAAAATGAAGTGAAAGATAATCCTCAACTACTCAAATTGATTACATCTATTTTATTCAGTGATCGCTTCGACTTTCTTAATTTCGAAGAAAATGTCTTAATCAGTGCAGATTATTTTAAGAGCAAATTGATCGAAGTGCAGAATTATATCCAGATCTGCCACTCGTCCTTAAGCCCCGATGAAAGGGCGCTTAAAGTTGATGCCATTGAATTCCTGATATGCCAAATGATTGGTTTACGATTGCTCAAAGAAATCAGGGAAAAGAAACTGGAACTCCCATTTGAACAGATAAGTAGAAAAGACGCGGAAAAAGATTTGCAAGCTTTAAAAAATATTATGCCAAAGCTTGGTACAACAAAAAAACTGACCCTGTCTTTTAACGACAGTTTTCCACAAACTCTAGTGGGAGCGTCTGTCTCAGCCCGCTATATGGATCCTTTCCGTTATGCCGTTAGCAATGGACAAAGGGCCAAAACAAATGCCTATACTCCTTTAAGTGCCTGGAGTGAAGATAATCTGGCTTCATTTTTTTGTGGGCAGCTTCGCCAGACAGCGATGAAGGCCAGAAAAAATGCCCAGAAAGCACAAACTGCGGTGGCTGCTCCCAATCTATCTGGAAATACACCGTCAGATATGTATAATTTTCACAGGCTTGACATGCATCTTTCATGTTCAAAAATAAGATATGCACTTATAAGAAAATATGGTGTAAACCAGTATCATCCCTTATACGTAGGTTCTCTTGTTGAATTCCTGAAAAGAGAATATGGCTACTCAGTGGAAAGCTATCTCGATTTATGTATGGGATGGGCCGATCGGATGGCAGGTGCCTTTGGTGCTTCCCCTTTGGGCGTTAATCGTTATGTTGGAACCGATCCGAACACTAAGCTGGTACCAGCCTATAAAGAGATCATTGCAAACCATCAACCTAAAAACTTCCAAACCTTTACTTACGCACTTCCAATGGAAGCCCTCACACAAGCTCAGTTATGCCCAGACGGCAAGCCCAACCACATGATGTTAACCTCACCTCCTTATTTTGATAAAGAAAACTATCCAGGCAAACTACAATCACATAAATTGTATCCAAAATATGAGGACTGGTTCAAAAACTTTATGATGCCACTCATTAGCCAGGCGCAGATGGGTTTGGAAGTGGGCGGGTTTATTGCTATTGAAATGGGAAGCGCCCTGGATAGATCAATCGATATCCCAGGCGATATTGACACTTATCTCGGCAAATGTCCCCAATTAGAAAAGCTCGGCAAGTTTGTTAATACCAGGTATTACAGTACCCCGACATTCTTGGTGAGATATGTTGGTTCATTTCCATTAGAAAAGCCGATTCAGCTGCAAATATCAGAAAATTTAGAATTTATAGGCGGTGGAAACTTCAATGATGAAACCTGCGTTGATGAGTTTGAGCAGAAGAAATTAATGGCAGCATCTGCTTTGGCATTAATGTCTTCGGATTATTCTAATGAACCCCCTCTATTACCTGAAGATCCCTTGCAAGAAGATGAGGTACTGGCAGGTGGTGCGGTTTTTAAAAGAGCTAATGACAACCAAGATACTGATACCCTAAAAAAACAGAAAGGAAATCAAAGTCCGTCACGAGCAAAAAATGCAGGGCATCTTTCGAAATTTGGCATACATGCTCACAGAGAGGATTCATTTACCTCTCCCTTTGTGAAGTCTGCAGAACAGGCCATGAATTCACTCGAACAGGATATTGATCGACCAGGGTTTAAATTTTAGACCAGGAATTATATATCGCTTCATTAAAAATCCTCACTCCCTAGGGGAGTGGGTTAAAGAGAGGGTTAAAATCATCCCTCCCCCTGGCCCTCATTGCCGTTAAGTTAAGCTCAATTTTGTATTAACTGTCTTCCCCGCAAAGGCGGGGATCCAATCTCTGAGCTAGCTGCAGTATCAATTGAGGAATGGATTCCCGCCTTCGCGGGAAGGACAAGATTCTAAACTTAACAGGTAAATTTAAGATACATCAACTCACAAGGCTTACAAACGGGATAAAGGTTGTTGTTTTTACTGAAAGAAACTACAATTAAGTTGATATCTGTTTTATGGATGAGGCAATCTTGTATAAAATAATTCTGCATGCGACGGACTTAAAAGAAAATCATAGGATTTACTGTCAACAGGCAGTGAAGTTGGCAAAGGCATTTAATGCCGAACTTCATTTTCTTCATGTCATCGAGCCGCCCAAGTCGCTTCAATTCGCACAAAGCCTGGGATTTGCTGAAATCGCGAAGCCCTCCAAGGAAGATGCCCAAACAGTTATGGACTTACTCTGCGAAAGTCTGGGTATCCCGCCCGAACAGCAATACATTGAAATTGGCACAGCTTCTCAGCATATTTTACAGAAAATTAAAGACTTAGGCTGCGATCTGGTTATCCTTGGCAGTCATAGCTCAAGCCTTCCTGCATTTTTAGGAAGCACAGCCAATGCAGTCATGCATCATGCAAGTTGCGACGTTCTGACTCTTAGAAACACGGAAACTGGCTAGCTTTTGCTGACTAACCTGGCAAATTGCATTGAAATACTCGTACCTAAGAAAACCCAGATGATGGAATAATATTTTATTGACTTTCTTATTATTTACTTTGGTTTGACACGTTTTTAGCCATAGTTGAATCAAAGTGAATATTTTGGGAGAATATTACCCTATACAATAGTATAACAATCAGTTTGAATAAGCAAAGACCACACAAAGTAAAGAGAATACGAATCATGCCATCCATAAAAGTAATTATAAGTGTAAATAATTATCAAAAGCCTGCATTATTAAATATGCTTAACCAATTTTACAGTAGGCTCTCTTTCGAGCAAAAAACTTTAAACTATGATTATTACCTCTCCTTCGAAGAAGCTAACGTAGAAGCAGACAATGCTATAGAGCGCTGTTTTGGACCGCATCTTAAGTTTTATTATGCTGCTGCCACCGATGATGAGAATTCGCAATTAAATCAATATGCAAACATTCATGCGCAGTACATTCACAACAATATATTTAGGTACGATCCTGCACTTAACGAGCTCAAAGATGATTCTTACGAAAATTCCAGTTTTAAAAACGGGCCTTTAGTCAAATTACCGAACAGATTGTCATCCGACACTATGGGTAGAAAGTCCGATACTTCGCAAAGCCCTTCTTTCTTTCCACCATCTGCTTCTAATTCTATAAGCTACCAAACGAATAGAGCAGAAGAACAAAGAAAATCAGGCTTAAATTCGCTGATTGGAGCAAGTATATTTGGCATTGCAAGTGTAGGAGCTTTATTTCTAAATCCTACTTTAGCTTTAGTACTTTTTGGAATTAGCTTAATTTTATTAGCCAAAGCCATTTATCATGTCGGTAAAAGTGTTTATCTAAACGCCAATGAAGAATCACAACCCTCTCCAGCCCCTCTCTAATTACCCGGTGTAAACTCAGGGATGAGTTTTATGCGATTGCAAAGACGGCACTGTCTGGAGATCTTTAGGTTGGCTATCACAAGCAACTCGCAAAACCCAGGGCTTATCAATTCAATAAATTAAAGCTGTTACTCTAATAGAGCCTTTTCTATCATTGGGATAATTTTGAGGTTAGCTTCTGGAAACTCAAAATCGCTCAGGTTATTAAGACTCACCCATTTCAGGTCAAGTTGGGATTCCTTACAAACGGCAGTGCCTGAGAAATGAGAAACCAGAAAAACCTGGAGTTGAACGAGCTTTGCCCCATAAGAATGGACAACTTCGCCCAAGAAATCATACTTCTCAACAGTTAAACCCACTTCTTCATGCACTTCTCGAATGAGCGCCTCCGCTGCATTTTCAGTGGCCTCGACTTTCCCCCCTGGAAATTCCCAGGCCCCTGGATGCGGAACATGCAAGGGCCTTTGAGTAATGAGAATTTTCTGTAAGTGGTCAACAATGACTGCAACGGCTACTTTCACACCAGACTACCATGACAGCTTTTATATTTTTTGCCAGAACCACAAGGACAAGGCTCATTACGCCCTACTTTTTGCTCTGTCCGGCGAAAAGTAGTTTGCCCGTCTTGCTGCTGGTCTTGTTCAGCTAGCGACTCATCTTCATGAATGAATTGCATTTTCTGAACCTGTTCAGAGCGGCGCTGCTCCTCGACCGCATTCACATCTTCTTCAGTCTGCACTTGAACAGAGGTGAGCAGACGAATAATATCGTATTTCAAATTGTCTAACATCATTGTAAATAATGTAAACGCTTCTCGTTTATACTCCTGCTTCGGATCTTTTTGAGCATAACCTCTTAAGTGGATTCCCTGACGCAGGTGGTCCATTGCTGCAAGGTGCTCACGCCATTGGGTATCCATCGTCTGGAGAATCACTGACTTCTCGAATTGTGAAAGCACTTCGCGTCCAGCCAGCTGTTCTTTTTCCTCATAGCGTTTCAAGCATAAATCAAAAATTCGATCCCTGATTTGTTCAGGTTGCAGGGAGTGATCGTTTTCAACCCAGCTTTCTACATCCGCTTTAATTTGAAAATCTTCCTGCAGGGTAGTGGCTAAGCCTTTTAAATCCCATTGATCTTCAAGGCTCTGTGGAGGAATGTAACTATCAACCAGACCAAATATTACATCTTCGCGCATTGAATCGACAGTTTCCTTAGGATCACTCATTGCCATAATTTCAGCCCGCTGGCTATAAATCACTTTACGCTGGTTGTTGGCAACATTATCGTAGTCCAGTAATTGCTTACGCACATCAAAATGATGACCTTCCAATTTACGCTGTGCATTTTCAATTGCTTTTGTAACCAGGTTGTGTTCGATAGGCTCTCCAGGTTTCATTCCCAGACGGCGCATCATATTCGCCACACGCTCTGAAGCAAAGATACGCATTAAATTGTCTTCCAGCGACAGATAAAAGCGGCTGCTGCCAGGATCCCCCTGACGGCCTGCTCTACCCCGCAACTGATTATCAATACGGCGAGATTCATGGCGCTCGGAACCAATAATTCGCAAGCCCCCTGCCTTTAATACTTCTTCATGACGCTGTTGCCATTCTTCTTTTACTTTCTGACGATCTGCTTCTGAAGCATCGGCAGGCAGCTCAGCCAGAGCGGCAGACAAGCTGCCTCCCAATACGATATCGGTTCCTCGGCCCGCCATATTGGTAGCAATTGTGACTACACCCGGCCGACCCGCTTCAGCAATGATATGCGCTTCTTTTTCATGGAATTTTGCATTGAGCACCTGATGCTTGATCTTGACTTTATCCAGGAGGCGGCTAACCAGCTCAGAGGCCTCAATGGAAGCCGTACCGACCAGTACAGGCTGACGTCTGGTAATACAATCACGAATATCTTCAATAATCGCTTCGTATTTATCTTTCTGAGTCAGATAAACCAGATCGGCCTGGTCTTGACGCTGCATCGAGCGATTGGTTGGGATGACAACCACTTCCAGGTTATAAATCTGCTGAAACTCATAAGCCTCAGTATCCGCTGTACCAGTCATTCCAGCCAGCTTATTATAAATACGGAAGAAGTTCTGGAAGGTAATAGAGGCAAGCGTCTGATTTTCATGCTGGATAGCCACTCGTTCCTTGGCTTCAACAGCCTGATGCAACCCTTCGGACCATCGACGACCGGGCATGGTACGTCCAGTGTGTTCGTCCACAATAACAACCTGATTGTCTTTGACGATATAATCTACATCACGATGGAACATGACATGGGCGCGCAAGGACGCATTGACATGATGCATTAGTATGATATTGCTTGCATGATAGAGGCTTTCACCTGGATCGAGTAAACCTTCATTGGTCAATAGCTCTTCAATAAGCTGATGACCAGATTCAGTCAGATGCGCCTGCTTCTGCTTCTCATCTACGGTGTAATGGCCGCCATCACCTTCTTCCTCCTGTTTCTTAAGCTGGGGGATCAGTTTATTTACTTTCACATAGAAATCAGAGCTGCCCTCTGCAGCACCAGAAATAATTAAAGGCGTTCGCGCTTCGTCAATGAGGATGGAATCGACTTCGTCGACGATAGCAAAGTTTAACTCTCTCTGAACCTTATCTGCCAGGCTGAATGCCATATTATCGCGCAGATAATCAAAGCCAAATTCGTTATTGGTTCCATAGACGATATCGGCTTTATACGCTTCCTGTTTCGCTGGATGCGCCATGTCGGGGGTAATGACTCCAACCGTTAAGCCCAGAAATTCATAGATTGGCTTCATCCACTGGCTATCCCGCTTAGCGAGATAATCATTTACAGTCACCACGTGGACACCTAAACCGCTAATAGCGTTTAAGTAAGCGGGCAATGTGGCTACGAGGGTTTTACCTTCACCAGTTCGCATCTCGGCAATATTCCCTTCATGCAGAACCATTCCCCCAATCAATTGCACATCAAAATGCCGCAATCCCATTGTCCGTACAGAGACTTCCCTGACAACCGCAAATGCTTCAGCCAGCATTTCATCAAGCGATTCACCTTGCTCCAGGCGCGCTTTAAATTCTTGGGTTTTTGCTGCCAATTGCTCATCAGAGAGGCTTTGCATCATTGGCTCAAAACCATTGATAGCCAGCACAACCTTCTCCATGCGTCTCAAGGTCCGCTCATTCCGACTACCAAACATTTTTTTCATCAATGTATTTAGCATGGCCTAATAATCCCCTGTGATTTTTGCACGTCAAAAGCGCTTAATTTACTAGAATTAAAGAAAAATTGCCATGAATAAGACCATTTCTATGTAAATTAAGCTCTCAAAACAAAGTGCAGAC
This sequence comes from Legionella quinlivanii, assembly GCF_003265995.1. Classification (GTDB taxonomy): domain Bacteria; phylum Pseudomonadota; class Gammaproteobacteria; order Legionellales; family Legionellaceae; genus Legionella_C; species Legionella_C quinlivanii_A. The sequence continues at coordinate 88,703 of NZ_MVJN01000002.1, forward strand.
TCCCAGATCGGCTCGAATTATGAAAATTCTGTGTTATGACTTGGCAGTGCAACACAATTTCAAAATACGCGCAGGTTGAATTTTGGGCTAAAATCTTAAGAGAAACCTTGCACTGAATAAGGATTTTTAGGAGAGAATTAAAAACCTGCCAATGAACTATTTCAAAAAAGAGGTTATTCAATATGCAAGTCACAACCGCAAGAGGACTCATTTACCTTGTCAGATTTATTAAAATGCTATGCACTCTGGTTATAATACTCATTGCCATTTCATTTCTAAGCCATTATATATCCGATCCAAAGGCCTATCCTGTTCTGATGAAACTCAATCAGTTTACAAACTCGCATACAGCCGAAGCAATCGGATTAATTAAAAGAACGGTTCCCTACCAGTTTTCCGGAACGGATTTCAGTCAGATTATCCTGATAGGTTTAATCTCAATCGTCCTGCACTTTTTAAACCTGATACAGGACAAGCTTGGTTTATTGATATACAAAAGACGAGAAAGTATTCAATATCAGCAATGGCGAAAAAAGCTTGAGGAACGCCTGTCCAGGGAGCAGATGCAGGAAATTGACAGTAAATTTTCGCAACTCGATTCCTCCCTCTCATCCAGCGAACGGCGAAAAATGTTGAAAGAGTTTGCCCGTCTTAAAAGTAAACTGGATGCGATGGGACAGCAATTAGCATTCCTATCCATTGATGTTGTGGATTCCACAGGAATGAAACGTAATGAAGACAAGTACCTCGCGGCCTATGATTTCGATCGCTATAATGAATTGGTAATACAGTGCCTGAAAGAAAACCATGTCATTAAATATGCAATGACACCTGATGGTATGATGAGTTGCTTTCAAAAAATAGATGAAGCGGTCAGCGCTGCCAAAATGCTTCTTGAGCGCTTGGTTGACTTTAATCAACACTCAAAACAGATTAAGCGGAATTTTCATGTCCGCTGTGGCATAAATGGCGGCTTTGTTTATATCGATGATGATACTCCCCTGGAACAAGTCAGTGATCGGGCAATTGATATTGCGGGGCATATGCAAAAACATGCGAAACCTGACTGTATTAATATTGCCGCCTCAGCAATTGAACCCCTGAAAAACAGGGAGGGTTTTGCTGAAACACGCAATATTGTTGATGAGCAGAAAGTCTATGAATGGGGAAAGCAGCTCACTTAGTGCTGACAGGCTTCTCATCCAGTTGGCAATAGTAATAAAAAATTAATCCTTTATAACAACTTGTATTGTAAGTTTTCCCTCTCATTAAATCCTGCAGACGGTAGTAATCGCAGCTTGCCTGAAAGCTATAATTTTCACTGTAATGATAGCCCGATAGACAAAAATAGGCATTGGCAGTAAAGGAAACCAAACTGATAAGCAAAGTTAACACGGTTTTTGTAAACATAATTACTCCTGAAAATCCTTTGAACTTCAAAGCGCTGCAGCTTCGGGAATGACTGAGTTAAGTAATGACTCCCGATTTTCAAGCCATTCTGTCGCAAAGTCCAGTTGGGCGGCATTTTTAGCTTGCAAAATAGACTGCAATAATGCTTTCCACTCTTTATTTCCCGACTGTCCATGATAAAAATTAAAAACAGGCTTTAACAGAACTGAAAGCGGAACCGATTGCTCCAACTGGATTTTCACATAATGCATATAGTTCTGAAAGATACTCAGACGACTTAAAACGGGAACATCAGGATAAACGTGACGATGTAAACCAGCCAGTGCATAGGGATTATCGCATGCTAACCGGCCCAGCATAACTCCATCTACTTGCTCAAGATGTGTTTTAATGGCCTCAAGGTTTGATATATTTCCGTTTACAACCATTGGAGTCGCTGGAAACTCTTTTTTTAGTCGATACACATAGTCATAGTTTATAGGGGGAATGCTGCGGTTTTGCTTGGGATTTAAGCCATGCAGCCAGGCTTTTCGCGCATGAACAATTAACTTGTCAGCGCCTGCCTTAATAATTTTCTCTGCAAAGCCTGCAAAAAAATCATAACTGTCCTGATGATCTATGCCTATTCTTGTCTTGGCTGTAACCGGAATTCGGACAGCCTCCTTCATTGCAGCGATACATTCACCAACTAGCGACGGCTCTCGCATCATACAGGCGCCAAAGCGCCCTGCCAGGACTCGATCACTGGGGCAGCCCAAATTCAGATTCACTTCCGCAAAGCCCCTTTCCTCTGCAATCTTTGCACATTCTGCGAGTGTCTCAGGTTCTGAGCCCCCTAACTGTAAAGCCAGCGGATGTTCGCAGGCATCATAACCTAATGCCCGCTCCGGCTTATTGCGTATGGCTCCTGCTGTCTGCATTTCCGTATAAAGCAATGCCCTCGGGGCTATCAGACGCATGAATACGCGAAAATGAGTATTCGTCCAGTCTATCATTGGGGCAATAGCCAATGGGGAAAAAATCGCGTCACTTGACATAATGGAAAATAAACTTCAAAAAATTAGACATAGTATACAGTAGCTTTTATTTTGTACAAATTAATTATAAGTGAGCATTTAAGTCAAAGGCACTAACATTTCAGCGATTAACTGTAGCCTTGCCCGCCTCTGGAACACATTAATATCCAGTTTATATGCCATATGCAACTTACGCAGACGATGATTCGGCCATTGATTGAGATCCACATTAAATGCTATCGCGTCAATTGTATCGCCCCCGCTTTCATGAATAAGACTCAGCTTGAGATGATTTTTACCAACCAGGCGCTGTTCAATAATTTCAAATATGTCATCAAAGCAAGGCTCGGGGAATTGCTGTCCCCAGGGACCTGCCTGTTGCAGCATTAAAGCAGTTTCTATGGATAGTTCTGATGATGTCAGCGAGCCATCGCTTAATAACACCCCTTCCAAATCCAGTTCATGGCGATGCTTTGCGACTTCCTCAACAAATACTTTTTGAAAATCTGAAAATGCGCCGGGATGCAAACTTAATCCCGCAGCCATCGCATGGCCGCCAAAGCGATTGATAAGACCTGGGTAATGGGTATCGATTTCTGCAAGAACGTCTCGAATATTGAGGCCTGAAACAGAGCGTGCAGAACCTTTCATTTCACTGTCACTGACTACCGCGAAAGCGATAACCGGCCGGTGAAAGCGATCTTTCAGGCGCCCCGCCAGGATCCCTATCACTCCCTGATGCCAGTTTTCATCCATTAAGCATAATGCCGGAGGAAGATGAACACTATTTTCCATTTTTTTAGCCATCTGGTTTACGACCGCTAAAGCCTGCTCTTTCATCTCCGCCTCAATTTGACGGCGCTCCTGATTCAACTCATCCAATTGACGCGCATAAAGCCTTGCCCGATTCATGTCCTCACATAAAAGGCATTCAATACCTAGAGACATATCATCAAGACGCCCGGCAGCATTCAAACGCGGAGCCACAGAAAATCCCATATCCGATTCGCGAATCGTTTCAGCACTTTTGCCTGCAACTTCCAGTATGGCCAGAATGCCAGGCCGGCAATGCCCTTGCCGAATGCGGGCAATCCCCTGATTAATCATGATGCGATTGTTTTGATCCAGAGTAACGACGTCGGCGACAGTTCCCAAGGCCACCAAATCCAGAAACTGGGCCATATTCGGTGCTTCAATACCTTGTTCAGTGAACCAGTTGGAATTCACCAGATGCCTGCGCAAGGCCAGCATGACGTAGAAAATAACCCCAACTCCAGCCATTGATTTACTGGCGAAGCCATCGCCATACTGATTGGGATTTACAATAGCACAGGCTTTGGGCAATTGCTCTCCGGGTAAATGATGATCCGTAATTAATACATCTATTCCCGCCTGGTTGGCAGCATCCACCCCTTCAATGCTGGCGATGCCGTTATCGACAGTAATTAATAAATCAGGAGCTCGTTGTCTGGCCACCTCAACAATTGCGGGAGTCAGTCCATAGCCAAATTCAAAGCGGTTAGGAACCAGATAATCCACATGGGCTGCCCCCATGCTCCTCAATGCCGAAATAGCTACCGCGGTTGAGGTGGCGCCATCGGCATCAAAATCACCAATAACCAGGATTCTTTGTTTCTGTCGTAAGGCTTGCTCGAGACGTTGACTGGCCTTGTCAATGTCGATTAACTCATTATAAGGAAGCAGAGATTGCAAACGTTTGTCCAGTTGACTCTCATGCTCAATACCTCTGGCCGTATAAATACGTTGTAACAGCGGGGATAATGAGCTCAGGGTCGAGGAAACTTCAGCAATCGTTCTTCTTTTTATTTGCATGAATCAGGGATCTCCACAATCGTATTAATACATTTGGTTTTGTTATCTGGGAGGCCATATTATTCCAGTAACAGCGAACTGCCAAACCTTTCTTTTTTGCTTTATCGAGGAGAACATCCAGCGCTTGTTGATTCTGCAAACAAATGACGGTGTTTTTATCCAGTTTACACTGCAGATTAAGATTCTGAATAATTTGAGGAAATGCTGAGATTAATTGTGCATCATCGCTTAAAATTCTTTTTTTAGCGGGAAAATGAAATTCCCCTTCGCCATAAAACCACAGCCCGTTTACATTAGCCCCATTATTCTGATTACTCACGTTGCTTGCGGAAAACAACATCTGCATTTCGGTAAACAGACGTTGCCAATATAGAGATTCGCCCATATTCTTTAAGATAGGTAATAAGGAGTGATGTAAAATGCGAGGAAGAAATTGGCTTTGTAATTTGGGCTTATCACCTGGATTCAACAGCCATAAGTGTGCATCATGGTAATAGAGTGAACAATTGTCCTGCTCTAAAAATTGTTTAACTTGCAGAAATAAGTTTCGGGCATCTGCCTCGCTTAATTCAAGTTCATGGCCCATTGCCACAATCATTGCATCATTATGAGTTGCTTCCCAGTGAATGGGAGAGGCGACAATCCACTGGCCTTCCAATTGATGAAGGCGTCGTAAAAAATCTCCAATCGCAGGATTTTCATTATGACTATCCAGAACATGAAGAATGTTCAGCCAGTAATTACCCTGAGTTGATAAGAGACTGGCCTCAGGTGGGCAATCATCAGATAAGCCATTGATGATAATATCCATTTATACCGCCTCAGCGTAACCATCCTTTTTGAATAATGCCTTTAGGTTACGAAGTGCCTGGCGAGTTCGCTGCCTGTTTTCAATCAGTCCAAAACGGACATACTGATCACCCTGCGGGCCAAAGCCAATACCAGGGGATACCGCGACATGCGCTTCCTGTAATAGATATTTTGAGAACTCAAGCGAACCCATATGACGATAAAACGGAGGAATTTTTGCCCAGACAAACATAGTGGCTTTGGGCTTTTCTACAAACCAGCCCAATTCACACAAACCTTCACAGAGCACATCGCGGCGCTTTTCGTACAAGGATCTAATCTCATGGACGCAATCATCCGGTCCCTCAAGTGCTGCAATTGCTGCTACCTGAATTGGGGTAAAGGTGCCGTAATCGAGATAGGATTTTATGCGGGTTAAGGCGGCAACCAGCTCTTCGTTTCCACAGGCGAAACCAACCCGCCAGCCAGGCATGTTATAGGACTTTGACATTGAATAGGTTTCAATGGCGATATCGATAGCACCGGGAACCTGTAAAATGGAAGGTGCCTTATATCCATCAAAGACAATATCAGCATAGGCCAAATCATGAATAACCCAGATGTGATGACGTTTTGCCAATTCAACTATTTTTACAAAAAAATCATATTCCACACAGTGTGTACTGGGATTAGCAGGAAAGTTAATAACCAGCGCTTTGGGCCGTGGCCAGGTTTGCTCTATGGCTATTTCAATATCCTGCAGGAACTGATTTTCATCAACCAGCGGAATTTGCTTGACATTGGCTCCAGCGATAATAAATCCGTAGGTGTGAATTGGATAAGCTGGGTCAGGTACAATCACCGTATCTCCCGGGCCGCTGATAGCCAGGGCCAGATGAGCAAGGCCTTCTTTAGATCCAATAGTGGTCAACACCTGCTTTTCACTATCCAGCTCAACATTGTAATTGCGCTTATACCAGCTGGCCATTGCCCGTCTCAGGCGAGGAATACCTTTGGACATCGAGTACCGATGCGTATCGGGACGTTGTGCCGTTTCAACAAGCTTGTCGACGATATGCTGCGGCGTAGGCTGATCGGGATTTCCCATGCCAAAATCAATTACGTCCTCTCCACGCGCCCGCGCTTCTGACTTTAATTGGGTCATTGTATTAAAGACATAAGGGGGTAAACGTTTTATGCGTGGAAACTGACTCATGATTCACCTCTATGATATAATGCTCGATATTATAAATTATTGTGTGACTAAAAACCATGCACCTACATTTGGAATCCGCAGATAAATTTGCCGTGCAGGCATACAGTGATTCAGAAGTTAAAATTGACGGCGAAATTTATCAGCACAATCTTATTGTCTCAGCTCAAGGAGTACTTACCGATTGGCCTGTCACCAGGATCTCTGAAATGATTATTCAATCATTAGACAGTTTTTTAGCTGTTCAACCACAGATTATCATCATTGGCCATACAGAGTCTGGTAAATTACCCTCTCCGGCTATTTTTGAGTTATTGTCGCAAAAACGCATCGGTTTGGAATCCATGTCCATAGGTGCCGCCTGCCGAACTTACAATGTATTACTTAGCGAACAACGACGAGTCGCTTTGGGTATCATTTTGAAGCCGGGGCGTAAAATTGATTCATGCCGTTGAGATAGATAAGTTTTTGTAGACAGGACTCCTCCCCTTATTTATGGTTAATTGGCGCAACGATGGATATCTGATTATGAGCTCTTTGTACTACAAATCATCTGTCGCAATTTGCGATTTTTTATCGCTATATGCTAATTATTTAAATCATTCCGACTTTTAAGGAGTCAGAAACATTTGTCAGGCGAAGCAAAGCGATGGGCTAATCTACAAGTTTATTCTATTGCTGATGAGGAAATACTGGAACTTGAATATTCTACCAAATTTAATGGTGAATTACCCTTTTTCACTTACCTGTTTGAAAAAGGGAGGTATTCTGCCGAACAGTTTTTATTATACCCAACCAAACTATGAATCTTCTAATAAGCCCGGATAATCCCTAAAAAATTAGGTGCTTAGCTAGATGTCTTGTTTAGTCTGACCAAAAAACTGAGTTATTTCACAATCAGCTGCAACTGCTTTAAATCAAACTGACAACCTGAAACAAGTAAATGCACATTTAAATTGATAACGCATTGATTTTCAGGGGAATGCTTATAATCTTTAATACAATGACCATCAATAAAAGTAATAGTGCCGGAGCCATAAGTTGTAGCGAAGTGTTCATCTACCAAAATTGCAGTATCTGCTTCAATGCTTATTCCCAGTAAGTGGGGATATTGATCAATAGCATGAGCAAGCCTTGCAAATCCTCCACGCTCTATAAAATGAGTATCCACAAGTGTTTGAGGCAAAAGATTAAGCCCTGTACTTAGTTCCAAATCTTCATCCGCTTGTGCCTCTGCATTACTTCCTGAAGCAATCATTTTTTGTGACATTATCATAGAACCGGCACTGGTACCTGCAATACAAACCTTATCTCTTTTAAAACGTGTCTTGACCCAAATGTTTGACGAAATTATTATCAGACATGAAAAAGATCCTAGAGGAAGGAGCAATGAATACCTTACCCGTTTATTGCTTGAAGGAATTAACTCAAGCGATTCAAACTCTAAAGTTAAAGTTATTTCAGATGAGCTTGACGCTTTAAATTATGCAATTGACCAAGTGATACCCGATACTTTCATTTTTTATGCTGCTTATGATGTATTTACTTCAATTAATCACGTAAAAGCCGAAATAGAACGAAGAGGAACTATATAAGCATTATGTATAATCATAATGGATGGATTTCCAAAACAAGGGGCCATCTCAGTCCATGTCGAATTGATAAACTCTCTCTATTGCTCCATTGGGTAGAAAAATGGACTGTAAGTGTTTAAAGGATTGCATTCGATCCTCACCACCCTCATTAGACAGAAAGATGTATTCACAATAGTCGCCGATGTCCTGAATGATTCGTTCTAAACGATAATAGCAAATGACATCCTGATTTATTTTAGTTTGACCATAACCCTGATAAAATAGTGATTCCTCTTCAGTCGCTGTGCGACCGCTGTCCCAAATACCAGCACCGACAAACATCAAATCACGTTCTTTAGGGGCGAAGATGAGTGTATCCCAGTCAACAATATAAAGAGCTCTTTCTTTATCAACAATCAAGTTCCAGCCATGGATATCTGCATGGCATAAAATATATTCGATGGGCTGTTTTTGGATCTTTATCGCAAGCTTTTCAGCGCGCTCCACAATTTTAAGTATTTCGCTGCTTTTGGATTTAAGAAACCAAGCCATTTTTACAGCAACAGGCTCCTCAAAAATCTCATTTTCAATGCGCATAAGAAATGCTTTGACGGTTTCTCGCCATTTGGAAGAAAATACTTCATGTGGTAGGCCACTTGTTAGGGTATTTGGAATATGGGTGCTGTGAAGTTTTTTAATAGCCGTCCCAAATTGAACCCACTGCTCTTCTGATAGTTTGGTTTCAACACCATTACTACCCTCGACATAAGGGTAAAGACTCGCTTTGAAAGATGCCAAGCTAGTCCAAAGTTGCCTTGTCTTTGTTACTAGAGGCGGAATCACTTGCTTGATACCAAAGTCAGCAAGATATTTAGGAACTGAAACTGAAGCATCAATAAATTCACTGCGTCTTAATTTTAGAAAGTAATCCACCTGGCTGCTTGTTGTCACCTGGTATACGGCTGTATTGAAATCGGCTCCAAGAGGCAGAAAGCTTATCTTTTCCACATTCAGTCCGTACGCATCCCATAAACACGCAATGATTTTTTCATCTTTAAGAGCAGGTTTTATTAGCATTTTTTTAGCCATCAATCCGGGAGTAGATGTAACGCAACTTTAGCAAGATACTGTTTAGTATTATCACTCTCTTGCCGCATCCCTCTGCTGTTATCATGCAATGCAGCCATTGGATGACTTGCATTAACTACGGGAGGCTCTCCTGCAAACGATATTGATCGTCTATAAGTTCTTGAATCAATTTCCAATTGCCTGATAATCCATTGACAGACACTACTTATCATACGCCACGAATATTCAAACATGTTACTCTCAATAGCATAATACAAACTGCATACAAAATAATTTATGCAACCAATATCGTAAAGAAGAGATTTATTATTGTCAAAACTTGCTAAATTACGATAAAGCTGTCAAAAGTGACGTCAATTAATAATACATAAAGCTAAAAAGAATTTGCTATTTTTTACTGAATGAATAAAAATCCTGCACGCTGTATTTAGCCATTACATTACATAAGAGGTGTGTTGTGACACGACAAGCATTGATGCAGAAAATAGAGCAGACTGACAACGAAATCAAAGCAGTAACTGCTGAGTTGAAACGAGTTCATAAAATTACCCAGGACTATGCAAACAAAGTCTGGGAGGAAAGTCCTGTAGCATTCACCGCTGAACAAATAAAGGTTCGTGCCAAAGAATTGGCAGCCGAGATTAAAGAAAAACATCCGCAAGGCACTAATCCGGTACTCATTACCCTTCTCGATGGAGGCATACCATTTGCTCGCGATGTAGAAGACGCCCTCAATGAGCTTGAATATATTTACACGCCAGCCACCATGCAGGTGTCAAGCTATGGCAACAAAACAACAGGCGGTAAGGTTAATATAATTGCTGAATCCAAAGTTCCTTTGGGCGGGCGGCATGTTATTTTTCTGGATGATGTCTGTGAAACCGCACACACCTACCTTGAAGTCAGGAAGCACTTGAAAAAAGCAGGGCCTGAAAGTATCTCATTAATGGTTATGGTGGATAAAGAGCAGGAAAAACCAAGAGATGAGAATTATTCTCCAGAATATGCCGGCTTTAAAGCCAGGCTTCTTTTCTTAATTGGTAAAGGACTGGACTTATTCAAACGCTTAAGACAGACCCAAGAAATCAGAATGGTTGATCCCGAAAAGCTTGATCAGGAAATATTAGCAACTATTGAGACTGAAGGACCACTGAATAAGCAACTGCAAGAACTGATCGCTCAGAAAGGCGCGCTGGAATTAGAATTGAGTTCTTTCAAGGAAGAGCAGCCATCCAGCCCGGGAACAAACCGACATGGAATGTACGGCGCTACAGTACCTCAGCCAGTAGCTAAGAAAGAAGAGTCCAAAGATAGTCAAGAAGAAGCAAGAAACATATCATACTTCAGTTGATAAGCCACCCTCAAGTCGGCTGGCATAAGTCCGGCCGATAAATTACACCTCTAATTTTGTTTGAATTTTGTACTTTAAGGTGATATAATGCCCGCATTGTTCACCAGGTAGAAATTAAAATATGATTAAAGTAATTCTTGTTCCAACCAAGTGGCTGTCAACAGTCACTCCTTTATATTTTGCAGATGAATATAAGCTTCACGCGTCAACTCACAATAAAGTATATGGAAGCTTCATACCATCCCTTCAGGCTCCAAGTGTAACAGTCCTTATGCCTTTTCAATTCAAAAGCATATCAGAAACGCCATCTTCTCCTGCTATAATTGGTTTACTTCCCCAAGTTACGCTGTACCTTACTAATAAAAATGAACTATTCAATTTAAGTGAATTACCCGTTGCAGATCCCTTAAAAGATAAAGATTGCCAGCGGCTCATATTTTTAGCTGACAGTGATGATGAAAACTCTGGTCTCTTGTTTGATAATGAAGAAGCACTAAAAAACTTCACCGCTAAATACACTGTTAAATCGTTTATGGATAAACATATCCTTAATTTAGAACACATTAAACCTAAGTATCAGAGTGTGCATCAGTATTTATTCATTACAGGAGACGATGTACTCAAAGCTCGGGCAGAACTGCGCGAATTTTACGGCTCGGCCTCTTTTGATATCGATATCGTTCCATTATCAAAAGACCAAAAGAATGATATACCATTAACAGCGAATGTATCCGGTAACTACAATTATTGGAATGCTGTAAGACTTCCAATTGAGCTTGATATGGAAACCATTAAAAGACAATTCACACACACTTATGCAGCGCATATAGAACATACGCAGGGAACCAAACGTTCAGTTACAATCGCAGAATTGAACCTTGTTAAAAAAGCAGAAGCAGACGCCGCAGTTCTTGAAGAAAGACTGCAAGCAGCAAGAGAATCCCGAAGAGCTGCTCCTGAAAGACAAGGAAGCTGGAGCCCTGCTTTCCTCTCAACCTGGATTTCAAGGATTACAGCCAGCAATCCAACGCCGGAACAGTCTCCTCTTGTAGGTCCTAAGTAGTTAAAATCAACCCTCACCCTAGGCCTCACTGCCATTAAGTTAAGGAATCCTCGTAGGTTGGGCCCTTGGCCCAACAAAGGGGTTAAACCACTCCAGAACTCAATGTTGTGCCAAGGGCACAACCTACATGCAATTGCAGAATTTCCTTAACTTAATGGCAGTGACTGCCCTCGCCCAACTTGGGAGATGGGATTTTTTATCACTCTGCTCTCCTCAGAATAAACCGGTTAAACCTGCCTGCGAGCTTCTAAAACATTGGGTATTTGTTCCAGTTTGTTCAGTAATCTCGAAAGGCTGTTCAAGCCATCAATCTCCACGGTTAATTTAATAGTCGCCATGTTTTCCTGCTTGTCGCTTTGCGTTTGCAAGGCATAGACATGCGCTTTTTCATTGGATAACAGGGAGGTGACATCGCGTAAAAGTCCTGAGCGGTCGAAGGCTTTAATAATGACATCAACCACATAATGATCGCGGGTCGCCGAGCCCCAGGAGACTTGCAGAAAACGCTGCTTTTGCCTGTCACTGGCATGAAGAATATTAGCGCAATCTTTGCGGTGAACAGACACACCGCGTCCAACGGTAATATAACCTACGACATCATCACCAGGTAATGGCTGACAGCATCTCGCCATATTAGTCAATAAATTACCCACTCCTTCGATACGTAAATCACTTCCCCTGACCTCCGGGATAGCCTGGGATTTGACAATCGTATGGATGTCTGGCTCTGATTCCACGGAAGGCGTGATTCGATGTAATATTTGCCCCAGTTTAATATCACCGCGGCCTAATGCTGCCAGCATATCGTCGAGACGTTTGAAATTGAACGAAGAGACCACGTCGCCAAGGCGATCCATTTTGATGCCGAGATTCTTCAACTCTTTATCGAGAATCTCATGGCCTTCCGCCTTGTTTTTGTCATAATCCTGCATTTTAAACCAATGCAATACTTTTGCCCTGGCGCGGGAAGTTCTCAGATAGTTTAAATGAGGATTAATCCAGTCGCGTGAAGGCCTTGATTCTTTGCCAGTTAACACTTCGACCCGATCGCCCGTTTGCAGTTGATAAGTCAGGTTGACAATAGAACCATTCACTTTCGCACCGCGGCATCGATGGCCGAGCTGGCTATGAACGTGATAGGCGAAATCAAGAGGAGTTACTCCGCTCGGCAGATCGAGCACATCACCATCTGGTGTAAATACATAGACACGATCTTCAAGAAATTCGGTTTCCATTGCTTCAGAAACACCACTTGAGGCAGCCATTTCCTTATGCCAGGCCAAAACATCCCGCAGCCATTCAATTTTACGTTCATGGCTTTCTTTTTGCTGAAATCCACCTTCTTTGTATTTCCAATGAGCGGCAACTCCCATCTCAGCCAAATCATGCATATGAAAAGTTCTGATTTGAACTTCAAACACGCGATCCTCGGGACCTTCAACTGCTGTATGCAGCGATTGATACCCATTGGGTTTGGGATTGACAATGTAGTCGTCAAACTCAGCGGGAATTTGCTTCCATAGTGCATGCACCATGCTTAACACATCATAGCATTGCTCTTTCGTTTCAAGGAGAACGCGAACTGCCGTGGCGTCATAAATTTCTTCCAGCGGCACATTCTTGCGCTGCATTTTTTTGTAGATACTGTGAATATGTTTAGAGCGTCCGTAAACAGCAAAATGAGTAGCACCAGTGGCCTTGATCCGTTTATTTAGCTCCTGAACAATCAGATTGACATAACGATCGCGGTCCAGACGTTTGGCCTTTAATCCTTTGGCAATGGACTTATACTCCGCTGGATGCAAATAACGAAAAGCGAGATCCTCCATCTCCCATTTGATGGCACCAATTCCAAGACGATTCGCCAGTGGCGCATAAATCTCCATGACCTCGGTGGCAATCTGGCGGCGAATAGCTTCCGGTAATTGTGAGCAGGTACGCAGAACACATAAACGCTCTGCCAGCTTAATCAGCACAACCCGTGCATCATCCACCATAGCTAGCAGCATTTTGCGAACATTATCGATCTGATGTTTATTTTGCGGATATTTGTTAAGTGCCTGCAGATTATGAATAGCACTCATTTTTTCAATGCCTTTAACCAGCTTGGCTATTGATGGCCCCAGCTGCTCTTCGACATCATCAAGTGAGAGTTCCGCATAATGAACATTTTCAAAAATAATAGCAGCGCTGAGTGTTTCCTGATCCACTTCAAGATCAGCCAGCAGATCAGCCATTTGCAAACCCTGCTGCAGGCAGGAAATTCCGGTTTCAGTAGCATGATCGAAGCCTGCAAGCTGGCTTAAGGTACAGGCATTGCGGATTAAATCCAAATCCTGAAAATACCCCTTGCTCCCTAACTGGTGCAGCCATTGCTCCAGATCAATACCATTGTCGCTTAACCAGGGAGTATCTTCTTTAACCTTTACCATAACTACTTTTCCTTTTGAAACACCGCAATCGATTCTACATGAGACGTATGAGGGAACATATCCATAACCCCCGCAGCGACAAAACGATAACCCTGCTGATTAACCAGAATATCGCTATCGCGAGCCAGAGTGGCTGGATTACAGGAAACATAAACAATACGCTCTGGTTTAAGTTTATCGATTTGCCGCATAATTTCCAGTGCTCCTGAACGCGGAGGATCAATTAACATTTTACTGATGGCTGGAAGATTAAATTTAGCCAGAACATCTGGCTCATCAAGATTGGCGGCATAAAATTGCAGATTATCCAGCTGATTGATTCTGGCATTCATCGCAGCGCGCTCAACCATGGTTTCACTTCCTTCAAAACCAATCACCTGGCGGCATCGTTTGGCAATGGGTAAAGAGAAATTTCCAAGTCCACAAAACAGATCAAGAACTGTATCTTCTTGATTTAACTCCAATAATTTTAAAGCTTTTGGAATCATAATTCGATTTAATCGCGGATTTATCTGAGTGAAATCAGTGGGGTGAAATTGATAGCGAATTCCCTCCTCAGGTAATTCATAGTGCAGAAACTCATCATCTGATTCCGGATAGAAACGTTTTACAGTTTCGCTGTTACCCGGCTGAAGATATAAGATAAACCCGCTGGCATCCGCAAAAGCTTTCAATTGCTGTTCTTCCTGACTGGATAGCGCATCCAGATTTCGTAAAATTAGAGCCACCTCGTCATCGCCCGCCGCTACCTCAATCTGTGCTATCTTTTCAGGAGACTCTAAAGAGTCCATCAATTGGCGCAAAGCCTGAATATTATCATCCACTTTTTTATGCAGGACCGGACAATGGCTGATTTCTGTGATATAGCGAGGATTATTTTTTTCTCGAAACCCAACCAGAGTGGCTTGCTTCTTATGTACATAACGAACACTTAAGCGGGCTTTGTTTCTATAATTCCAGCTGCCAGCACTTAAAGGCTCAAGAATCGTTTCAGGTTGACAATGGCCTATTCTCTGGAACATATCAAACAGCAGGGCTTGTTTCTCCTGAATTTGCGTCTCTTCATCCAAATGCTGTAAAGAGCAGCCGCCACAAAGTTGATAATGCTGACAGCGAGGGTTTGCCCGATGAACGGAAGGGCTAATCACCTCAACCAGTCTTCCCTCGTCATAATCTTTTTTGGTTCGCAGATACTCAAATGAAACGGTTTCCTCAGGTAAAGCACCATCAATAAACGTCGTTTTGCCGTTGATACGGGCGATCCCACGCCCATCATGACTGAATTTTTCGATAATAGCAGTGCTTAAAACAGGTGGAGTTTTGCGTTTTCTTGTCATGTTACATCTATCTTCTATATTAATTAGGAAATTTACCTATCATCTTGTCATACGTCGCTCATGCCTACTGACGATAAAAAGGAATGCACTTCCTTATCGGACAACTCCTGAGAATCTCCTCTTGCCAGCGATCTTGGCATGGTAATTCGACCATAACGGATGCGGATTAAACGGCTGACTTCAACACCTTGCGATTGCCAAAGGCGCCTGACTTCACGATTTCGTCCCTCAGTCAGTGTGACATGATACCAGGCATTCGCGCCTTCACCGCCCCGGTATTCCACTTTTTTGAATTTGGCGAAACCGTCGTCCAGGGTAACCCCCTTTAAAAGGTTACTTACTATTTCATCACTGACCTGACCATGCACACGGACAGCATATTCTCTTTCAAGCTGTTGTTTGGGGTGCATCAAATGGTTTGCCAATTCCCCATTATTGGTAAATATAAGCAAACCCGAGGTATTAATATCCAAACGACCGACCTGCACCCAGCGCCCCTCCTTTAAATGAGGCAGCTGATCAAAAACGGTCTTGCTATGTTTGGGATCGCGGCGGCTGGAAATTTCACCGACCGGCTTATGATAGATAAGCACCCGAGTTTTAGTTTTGTGTTTAAGTGGATTCGCGATGAGTCTGCCTTTTACCGCAATTTTATCCTCTGGGCCTGCCGATTCTCCAATTTTGGCAACTTCTCCATTCACTGAAACCAAACCCTGCTCAATCCACTTTTCCATTTCTCTGCGCGAGCCAAAACCAGCCTGGCTTAATATCTTCTGTAAACGTTCTTTCATAATTCAACACACTCTTCTTCTACATCGACAGACTGCTCGGTTTTGCCTGAAGGCATATCCTCGAAATGAGGAAGCGGCGGCAGCTGATGGATTGATGATAAATTAAAATAATCCAAAAAAAATTTGGTCGTGATATACACTGCCGGCCTTCCGGGAACATCCCGATAACCAGCAGCCCTTACCCAGTTTCGCTCCAACAGGGTTTTAATGATGGCGGTACTTACAGCAACGCCGCGGATCTCTTCAATATCAGCTCTTGTGACCGGCTGGCGATAGGCAATTATGGCCAGGGTTTCCAGCAAGGCACGCGAATATTTTACCGGTTTCTCGGCATTCAGCCGATTAACCCAGTAGCTGTATTTACTCCTTGTTTGTATGCAAAAACCACTGGCTAGCTGCTTTAACTCAATACCACTGTTATCATACTGCCGGGCAAGGTTCTCAAGCTCCTGTTTAATTAGTTCTTTCTCTGGAGGGCATTCATCGAAGACCGATTGCAATTGTTCAATAGTCAATGGACTTTCCGAACTCATTAATAAAGCTTCGAGAATTCCTCTTAAGTTAATCTCATCCATTATCAAACTCCCGAATATGAATGGGCTCAAACGCGGCCGTTTGAATAATAATGACAATTGATTGCCGGGCTAACTCGAGAACAGCCAGTAATGTAACAGCAATTCCCATTCGCCCTTCTTCCTTGTTTAACAGCGCGACAAAGGACATGTTTTCGCCCTGCTGCAGGCGTTCGAGAACGATGGCCATTCGCTCGCGAACCGATAGCGGCTCACGCATAATCTGATGATGCACCTGATGACCCTGGCGGGTAATCAGCTCCGCCATTGCTTCTATTAGCGATTGAAGCGAAACATCCGGATGTAATCTTAATTTTTCCGCGCCATCAACCGGCAGATTCACACTGAAAAAATCCCGTTCTTCACGGGGTAATTCATCTAATTGTAGTGCGGCCTGTTTAAATTGCTCATAGAGTTGTAATTTTCGAACCAGCGCCGCGCGCGGGTCTTCTTCAATTTCTTCTTCAGAACTGGTTTGCGGCAAAAGCATTCTTGATTTGATTTCGGCAAGCATGGCAGCCATCACCAGATAATCAGCGGCCAGCTCCATTCTATCCGTCATCAATTGAATGTATTGCATATATTGACGGGTAATCAAGGCAATAGGAATGTCCAGAATATCCAGGTTCTGTTTTCTAATCAGATACAGCAAGAGATCTAACGGTCCGGTAAATGAATCGAGCAATACTTCCAGCGCATCAGGAGGGATGAACAGATCGGGAGGCAAATCAGTGAATGGTTTGCCTCCGATCGTTGCGAGTATTATTTGTTCCGGCTCTGTTTCAGCAGTGTGCATTAATAATCAAGGCCTATCACTTCACGCACATCTTTCAGCGTTTTATTCGCTTCATCGCGGGCAGCTTCACTACCCTCCGCTACCAAACGTTTAACAGAACTTAAATCCGCTTCATATGTTTTAATAGCTTCCTGAATGGGAATCAGTTCCTGCTTAATCGCATCCACCACGGGCCGTTTGCAATCAATGCAGCCAATTCCAGCAGAGCGGCAGCCAGTTTGAACCCAGTCTTTCACATCCTCAGAGGAGTAAATTTTATGCAATTGCCAGACCGGACATTTTTCAGGCTCGCCAGGATCTGTCCTTTTCACTCGAGCAGGATCGGTCGGCATAGTGAAAATTTTCTTTTCTACCTGCGTCAAATCTTCTCTCAGACTAATAGTATTACCATAAGACTTCGACATTTTCTGCCCGTCTGTACCTGGCATTTTCGGTGTTTCCGTCAGAAGAGGTTGCGGCTCGGGAAGAATAATTTTGCCTGAACCATCCAGATAGCCCATTAAGCGCTCTTTATCCCCAATCGAAAGATTATGTTGATTAGCAATCAATGCTTTGGCTGTGTTAAGTGATTCATGGCAACCATCCTGTTGGAATTTTTTTCGCAACTCGCTGTAAAGGGAACCATTTTTTTTGCCCATTTTCTTGATTGCTTCAGCGGCCTGCACTTCAAAATTTGGCTCTTTGCCATAAATGAAATTGAAACGTCGTGCAATTTCACGGGTTAATTCAATATGCGCAACCTGATCTTCACCCACAGGAACCCAATCAGCTTTATACAGTAAAACATCAGCGCTTTGTAAAAGCGGATAACCAAGAAATCCATAAGTTGATAAATCTTTCTCTCGAAGTTTCTCTTGCTGATCTTTATAAGTAGGCACCCTTTCCAGCCAGCCAAGCGGCGTTATCATCGATAAAAGCAGGTGTAATTCGGCATGCTCAGGCACCCAGGACTGAATGAAAACCTTGGATAAACTGGGATTAATCCCGCAAGCCAGCCAGTCAACAACCATATCCCATAAAATATTTTCTATAAATCCTGGTTCTTCATAGGAAGTGGTTAAGCCATGCCAGTCAGCAACAAAAAAATAGCAATCATACTGGTGTTGGAGTTTCAACCAATTTTTTAGAACACCATGATAATGACCCAAATGTAAACGGCCACTGGCACGCATACCTGAAACGACACGTTTGTTAGCACTAAATAAAGACATCTAAAACCTCAGGTTTATATAAATCAGCGAAACGGTTCCGGATCACCCTTACCTTCCCGGATTATTACAGGGTAATCACCAGTTAAATCGACGACCGTAGTGGGTTCGTGACCGCAGTCGCCTCCATCAATAATTAAATCAATCTGATTGCCCAGCAAGTCTCTTATGGCTTCAGGCTGACTTAAGGGAACCTCGGCGCCAGGAAGAATCAGGGTTGTACTCATTAAGGGCGCCTCAAGGCATTCAAGCAATGACAAGGTGATATTATTGTCCGGCACACGCAAACCCAATGTTTTCCGCTTGGGATGCAGCATAAGCCTGGGTACTTCATGAGTGGCGTTTAAAATAAATGTATAGGATCCGGGAGTGAATGCTTTTAACAGGCGAAATATCGGATTAGATACTCTGGCATAAGTGCCCAGCTGCGAAAGATCGCGGCAGACCAGCGTCATATTGTGATTTTTATCAAGCTGACGCAGGCGTCTGATACGTTCAAGCGCCGCTTTGTTGCCCAAACGGCATCCTAAAGCGTAGCCTGAATCAGTTGGATAAACAATCAAACCACCCTCTTCAATAATGGACGCTGCTTTTCTTAGCAATCTTGCCTGTGGATTGTCCGGGTGAATTGCAAAAAACTGACTCATTGAAAGGTCCCCTGTTAAATGTCCATTGATGCCAGATACAGTTTAGGGGACTGATTGTATCATTTAATTTTGTTTCTGTGCAGCTTTCAAACTCTGATCAATCCTGCGAACAGGATCACTGGTACAGAATACTGGTAACTTCCCAGGTACATCATCCTGAGCGTAGCGAAGGATCCCAAACTGCTTGGAACTGAGCCAGATTCAGGAGATCCTTCACTGCGTTCAGGATGACGTTGAGACGATTTGTACGAATACTTTATTAAGCAGGTCTGCGATTTCGCTTCGCCTGCTGCTTGTCAGCACCGAGGGGTTTTCTCCTCTTGAATGCCACAGCTTTTCCGGGAGGAGTCTTGTTAGGAACTGAAGCAGGTAAATTGTGATTAGGTTCAAAATCTTCAATTTCAACCCGGTTTAATTTGCGTTTGATTAATTTTTCAATGGCATTTAACTGACCCACTTCATCGGCGCTTACCAGGGACACAGCCAAGCCGTCAGCACCCGCACGACCGGTGCGGCCAATGCGATGGACATAATCTTCAGCCACTTGCGGTAAATCAAAATTAACCACACAGGGCAGTTGATCAATATCAATTCCTCGCGCTGCAATATCAGTAGCAACCAGGATATGCAATGTACCCGCTTTGAACTCGGCTAAAACCTTGGTGCGCTGTGACTGTGATTTATTGCCATGAATTGCTGCGGCATAGATCTGCTGTTCAGCCAATTGTTTGACCAGCTTGTTTGCCCCATGTTTGGTACGCGAGAATACTATCGTCTGTCCCCATTTATTTTTATGAATCAGATGGCCGAGCAATGCCGCTTTCCGACCTTTATCGACCGGATGAACGGTTTGTTTAATTGTCGCCACAGTAGTGTTGCGGGGGGCCACATCAATTTCCACAGGATTGTTGAGAATATTTTTCACAAGTGAACGAATCTGATCGGAAAAAGTAGCTGAAAACAAAAGATTCTGCCGATTCTTTGGTAACAAGCTGATAATCCGTTTAATGTCGTGGATAAAACCCATATCGAGCATTCGATCGGCCTCATCGAGCACCAGAGTATTAATCTGATCAAAGGAAATCGCTCGCTGCTGATGTAAATCCAGCAAACGTCCTGGAGTTGCAACTAATAATTCAACACCGCTGCGTAACTTCATCATCTGAGGATTAATTTTTACCCCGCCAAAAACAACAGCGGAACGCAATGATAAATGACGCCCATATTCCAAAATACTTTCATGGACCTGCGCTGCCAGCTCTCTGGTTGGAGTTAGTATCAAAATGAGAGCCCGGTTGGATCTTGCCCGTGGTTTATCATGTATTTTTTGTAAAAGAGGCAAAACAAAACCTGCTGTTTTTCCTGTACCTGTCTGTGCGGAAGCCAGAACATCTCTTCCCCCCAAAACAGCAGGAATGGCCTGCGTCTGAATAGGAGATGGCTTAAGGTATCCCAGTTCGCTGGTTGCCAAAACCAAGGGCTCAATCAATCCCAGCTCTTTAAAACTCATAATTTATTCCTCGAATGCGATAGTTATTTACAATGAATTTTAATCCTATCCATTCAATGTGCTTTTTATAATGACGGATTATACCATAATTCGAGATAAAATGTTTTATTCCAATTGTTTCCTGATTAGTCAATGGCAGCAAAGAAAAGCTGGATTACAAACCCAACTCTTAGTACAATGACAGACCACATAGGTTTTATTAGAGACACAATGGATAACGAAATTCGCGAATTTATAGGCAAAACTCTGGCATCACTTTCAGATATGGCAAAGGAAATTGAATCAACAGACCCTTTGCAGACGATGCATGAAAAAGCAATTCGAGCCTATACTCTCCATTGCCATCAGGTATTTGTGGAATTATCCGAATCAGAAAACATTTCAGAAGCGCTGGAACAAGCCCTTAAAGACAATTGGGAATTAATAAAAAAAAGCCTTCTTTCATATACGGCCCTACCGTTTCACCCGGTGACGGCGTTCTGGTGTGATGCAGCAAAATGGGTTGCCTTATCCAAACCCAAATCTCAGGAACCTGCCAATCCCCTTTTATTTTTAATTCCTGGTCTACAATGCGTCGTCTCGGTGCATGAGGACTACCCTGATTTGCTGCCCGTCTCCAATCAGACGACAGGGAAATGGGAAATGGACCTGCTGAAAATTATATCCACTCACATACTGAATGACGCGGGCACCCATTTGATTCCACTGCGCTGCCTGCTCAGGCAAGACGAGGCAGTGGGTCTGCCAACAATTTATAATCCTTATATTGATGACGATACAGACCCCTCTGTGGTTCAATTGAATGAAAAAGAAATCTTCCGTATCTTCCATTTCTCATTGGATACCCAGACTATCTATGAGTCAAAGCAGCAGTTTGACGCTCTGGCGGCAAATAATGATGATTTATTAGGCCAGCTGACTTTGCTTCGCAAAAAAATGAAAGAAAACAGTGTTCATGGAAGAGGAAGCGAATTGGCGGCAGGTCAGTTTTTTGATAAAAGTCTTATGGATTTTATCACCTGGTATAATGCCATCGAAGATCATTCCAATGAACCGGAAGAAATTCACCAGTATATTCAAAGACTCCGCGGTTTCAGCGGGCCTGTAGTAAATCCATTCAACAAAGGTCTTATTGTTGAAACTCTCGAAATTGTCGAACAGCTGCCGCCAGAGGACAATGAATTTTTTCAGAACTATTTTGCCCCTCTCAAAACCCTTGTTGCAATGGATAAGCCTGATGAACAGCAATTGGAAGAGGCTCGCCAAATTATTTATAACTTGCTGGTACAACTAGGTATTATTGCCTCTTCAACCAATATACCTCCCTTGCAAAGGGTGCTTCCGGAAACCCTTGCTGATAAGGTATCCAGCCTGAAACGCTATGCTTTTAAGAAAGATAATCGCGAAAATCCCAGCACCTGTCTTTCTATTTTAGGGACAAGACTGGATGAACTATTAATTAAATATCATGAGGTTTTGGCTAAAATAAAAACCAGCACAAACAGGCAGCAATCGCTGGCAGAAGAAGCCTTAAAAATTCTCAAAGCGGCGAAAGAAGCATTTCAGAGAAAACTCGATAATTCCGAACCTTTAAATGGTCATGATAAACTCCCTCTAAATCCCCAGGTTCTTGATAAATTACAAATCTCTTATTCTTTTCAGGAACCTGAAGATTTAGACATTCTGGAAAGCCTTAGCCCCGATGAAATTACCAGCATTTGTAACGATGGAAGGCTCGCTGCCTCTTTACTTGATCCACGCGTTAGAGATCAGTTAATTCTGTTCGCCCTGACCACCTCAACTGACAAATTGCATGCGCTGCTGAAGGGGTTAAGCATGTCTCTGCTTCCATTCCATCAGAAAGCACTGGATAGGTTGATTCCATTGTTGCGCCATCTTTCAGAAGCTCTGGATATAGAACAATGCCGGGCTGTTTACGAAACCACGAAAGATTATCTGGTTCGATTATGCATAAACAGACCATCCCAGTTCTCCTGGGACCTGATTGCTGAGCTTGATCAGCAAAAAAATAATCTCCTCTTGGGTACAATTATCGACGAGCTTTCAAAACGGATTACAACAGCAGACTCTTTTTGCAAAGTCTATAGAGTAATCTCAACACATAACACCGAAAAAAGGACGGTTTTTTTCAATCAAATGCGAGGAAAGCTGCCGTCCTTGATGAACACAGTGAATAATCGCACACTGGTATACAAGAAATTGTCGCCTGAGCATCGGATGATAATATTTCCAAATGGCTTAGCCTATCAGTCTGTTCCGGTAAAAACGTTTAATGAGTTTAAATCGCTTTACTCTAATTTACATGACTATGAACAGAGAGATTTGTTTCAACCTTACAAAGGCCAGCTAGCGGCATGGGTTCAATCATCAGCCCAATTATTACAGTTACTCAGGATTTTAATACCGGCACACTTTGATGAACTGCTTTCAGAAATTCAACTGGATAAACTGGAAAAAACAAGCCCCACTGAGGTTCGTTCTGCACTTGAAAGCAAGTATGTGGGGAGCTATATACCCAGACGGTATCTTCATTTGCTTGTCACATTAACTGATTTTTCCAACATCGGTTCTTTTCATAGTCTAAGTCATGCTATCCAACTCATTCATCAGGAGCGGCAGCGGGTCTTCGAAAAAGCCAGTGTGTATACAGTGGGCAGCTCCTCATCGGTAACTGGCTGCGCTCTGGAATTACTTGATGCCGAAGATCGCCAGTTTCTACTCAGCTCAGAACAGCATATTAATACTCTTTTTGAAAGTGTCGAATTTCGTCTGGGGGAGTTATCACGCATTGGTACTTATGCAGTTGTCAATGTACTTCAAGGCCTCAGTATCCAGCAACGCGATAGTGTTTTTGACAAGTATATAATACCCCACTTAAGGGATTTGCTGAAAACAACGACTGATTGGAAGAATTTATTGATTTATCTATCTCCCCAGCAAAGGGAAATAATCAATCGTTTTGTATTTCATAATCTTGAGAATCTCGAACTATTCTCTGATATGAACTCTTTTAACAGGGCTCCCTTCCAGTATCTTGACGAAGGACAGTGTCGCATTATTTTCTCAACTCAAAAAGAGGTCTTACTGGAAGGCATTAAATCATTCAAATCATTTTCTGAATTTTTGAGAAAAACAGGTCGCCCCAACAAAGAAAACAAGGAAATCTTTGATTTGTTTAAATACAGGTTCTGCCGCTGGCAGGGCAAGAGTGCATTCACTCTCGGCACTCTTTTTTCATGCCTGGGGCCTTCCGAACTCCAGGAGGCCTTCGACCTGTTGAAAAGATTTATTCCTGATCTTATTAAATCAGCGAAAGATCTTGTTTCAATTGGCCGTTTTCTGACAAAAGCCCAGCTTCAGGAAATAAGCCCAAGGATTAAATTGGAAACACATGAACATTCTCTTGAAGAGACGGCTCTTGAACTTGGCACAATGAAACCAGGCGAATGGGCAGCAACCATAGAAACAATTTTTGATTTCCTTCCCAGGCAAATCCATTCACCTCGACAATTTTCCCGGCTCAGCAGCTTCTTAAGTAACACTCAGTGCCGAGATCTATTTTTATTATGCGTTGATAATTTAGTCAGTCTTTCTGATGTCAACCAGAGCATTGAATTTCTTAAATCATTGCGATTGACACAAGCCTGTATGATTTATCGAGAGGCTGGAAAGAAATGTCCGGAACTTCTAACGACAGGTATTTTTGAATCTCTGGTTGATACTTTTAATTCGGCTCCGCTGAGCAGCCTCTCACAAAAAGAGTTCATCAATCTGGGCAAGTACTTATCAATTTCCGAATGCCAGCTATTGTTCTCTAAAACTATTCACAAAATGACACCGGCTTTAACGACGGCAAGCGATTACCTGAACCTGCTCCAATCATTAGAGTTTGAACAGGCCTATGTAATTTATTTAGAAATAGCCAGGGAACTCTCTGAGGATTTACATTTATCCAGAACCATTTTCTGTTTGCTGCTCGAAAGTTTAAGTGGTGACCCGGATAAGTTTCTGAGAATTTGCAATAACCCTTATTTTCCTCTGTCCTATTGGATTCGCAACCTGGATGATTTCATTTTCTTCATGGAGAAAAACTTATTTCTAAATACCGAATTGCTCTTCAAAGCAGCTACACCCATCCTGCAAACATTTAATCCATCAGCCAGTGAAATAGACAGGCTAAGACAACGTTTATCACCAGCCGAATGCGCGGCAACAATTAAATGTTTTCCAGCCCAGGAACAAGAAGGTCAACCCGGAATCGACTCTCCAGGTACCAACTCTCATGCTTTTTTTGGCTCAACGAAACGTAAAGCCGTCAATGAATGCAGAGACAGCAAACGACTACGCCGGGAAATGATTGATTGTGGTCATACCTACAATCTCTCGGATGAAGAGGAGCCTTCTTTAGCACGTTCGATTGAATCATTATTCACTGGATGGAATGAAACTTGTGACGACTGGTTGAGGGAAGAACCCGAGAGTGAATCTATGGATTTCGAGACTGGATTTATAAGATAAATTTTGAGTTCACTCTGGTTTTTCACCTACGTTGTAGAAAGTCAGTAAAGTGGATAAATATACACCGCCATTTAGACAAATAAGAGGCCCAATGAGCAACGATATTCAATTATTTTTAGACAACAGCCTGGAAACACTTGCCAATGTGATTGCAGAATTTGATTCAATGGGTCCTTTGCAGAATATGCATGAAAAATCCATCCAGGCATATACTATACGTTGTGCAAAGCTGCTTCGTGAATTAATTGATTCGCAAAATCCATTAGAAGCATTGGAGCAAGCCCTTCGGAATAATTGGAAGTTGATAAGAAACAGTTTACTTTCATATACAGCCTTACCATTTCATCCATTGACCGCTATCTGGTGTGAAGCGGCGAAGCTGATAGCTTCCTCCAGATCCAGAGCCGAAGAACCTGTAAATCCACTTTTATTATTAATTCCTGAATTGCAGTGTGTAATCTCTCAGCATTTTGATTATCCTGATCTAACTCCGGTTTATAATCAAACAACTGGCCAATGGGAAATGGATCTCCTGAAAATTCTGTCCACACATATTTTGAATGATGCAGGCACTCATCTTATTCCCTTAAGCACCTTGCTTAAACTGGATGAAACGGTGGGCTTGCCGGTAATTTATAACCCCTATTTCGATGATAATACTGATCCGGCATTAGTTGAACT
The DNA here is from genome assembly GCF_003265995.1 of Legionella quinlivanii. GTDB lineage: Bacteria > Pseudomonadota > Gammaproteobacteria > Legionellales > Legionellaceae > Legionella_C > Legionella_C quinlivanii_A. Next base: position 114,554 of record NZ_MVJN01000002.1, read on the forward strand.
AAAGGAAAAGGAAACTTCCCGTTTATACCATTATTCTTTTGATACACAAATTATCTATGAAGCAAAGCAACGTTTTGATGTGCTTGCTGAAAACAATGAGGGTTTATTAGGTCAGCTAAGACTCCTGCGCAAGAAGATGAAAGAAAACAGCAGGCAGGGAGGCCAGGGAACTGAATTGGAAGCGGGTGCATATTTTGATAATAGCATGCTGGATTTCATCAGTTGGTATAATGAAATTGAAGATCATAGTGAAGAACCCAATGAAGTCAGGCTGTTCATTCAAACACTTCGTGATTTCAGCGGTCCTCTGGTCAGGCCTTTTAAAAGATCGCTCATTGTGAAGACCCTTCAAATCGTTGAACAATTATCTCCGGATGATAAAAATGTGTTTCAGCATTTTTTTGCTCCTTTGAAAACAATTGTGGCAATGAATAATCCCGGTCCGGAGCAACTGGAAGAAGCAAGGCAAATCATTTATCAATTACTTGTGCAATTAGGTATTATCGCAACCGCCACACACAATAACCCTCTTCCTCATGCCATTCCCGAACCGCTCGCTCATAAACTAGGCAAGCTCAAACGATACGCGTTTAAAAAAAATAATCAGGAAGATCCCAACACCTGCCTCTCTATTTTGGGAACCAAACTGGATAATCTGTTGATCAGGCATTCTGAAGCATTATCTCGAATCAAAACGAGTGATGACCGGCAACAAGTGTTAATGGAAAAAGCACTCAAAGATTTCCGATCAGTTAAAGAATCATTTAAGGAAAAACTGGATAAGGGTGAACCACTGAATGGTCATGACAAATTAATGTTAAATCGTAACATTCTCAATGAGTTGAATCTCAGACTGTCATTTGAGCATTCTCAGGACCTGGAAATTTTAGAAACGCTAAGTGCAGATGAGATTACCTCGCTGTGTACTGATGAAAGGCTGGTATTGTCTTTACTTCACAGAAGGAATACCGACCAGCTAATTCTCTTTGCCCTGACTGCCTCAACCGATAAACTGTATGCGCTTCTGGACGGCCTAAGCCAGTCATTACTTAATGGGGCACAAAAAAATCTGGAAAAATTAATTCCCTTGTTGCTCCATCTTTCCGATGCCTTTGAGATTGAGCAGTGCAAGTTGATATACGAAAGAATTAAGGGCTATATCCTTCGTTTATGTACCGATAAAACGAGTATTTTTTCCGGTGATCTTCTTGTGCCGCTTAGACAGCCCAAAAAACAACTTTTGCTTGATACCATAATCAATGAACTTCCAGACTCGATTAAAACAGCAGCCTCTTTTTGTAAAGTTTATTCGCTGCTTCATACGAACAGCATAGAGAAAAATGAACTATTTTTTAATCAAATGCGACCTAGACTTCCTGCTATGATGAGAACAATAAATGGCAGTACTCAGTTGTATAACAGACTGAGAACTGAGCATCGTGATCTCATTTTTCCTGATGGTCTGATGAATCAATCAGATAAGGTAAAAACGCTCAATCAGTTTATTGCACTTTTCAATAGCTTAAATTTTCAGGAACGGGAGCATTTGTTCGCATCATACAAGCCTATGCTTCTAACGTGGATTAAATCATCAACTCATTTATTGCAACTATTTAAAATCCTTATATCGTATCAATTTGATGAGCTGCTTTCAGAAATACAGCTTGATAAATTGGAAATAAAAACGAGCTCACGAGAAGTACGCTCTGCACTTTCAAGTAAATATTCCAATCAGATTCCTCATAATTATCTTTCTTTGATTGTTCCATTGACTAGCATTGAAAACGTTCATTCCTTTCAGTGTTTATGGGATGCCATCGAACCTATCTACCAAGAGCAGCAGGAGGTAATGCGAAAGGTCCAGCGTTTTGACATGAGCGGCCCTCTTCCGGAAACAAACGCTGAGTATGAATTGCTTCTCAGTGGAGCAGATCGTCATTTTTTAAATATCTCCAGAGCCCATATTACTTATCTTTTTGAACGTATTGAATTTCGCATCGAAGGGTTATTACACAATTCCACTTATGTTATCTCACAAGTGCTGAAAGGACTGAGTGAAGCGCAGCGCGATATAGTATTTGACAAATATATTCAGCCCAAATTGGCTATTTTAATTCGCAAGCCTCAGGATTGGACAAATCTGTTATTTTATCTGAATCCTATTCAACGTCGAATTATTAATAAGTTCGTCTTTGACAATCTTCAGCTCTCGCAGCTATTTACTAAACAAAGTGATTTTATAGATGGCCCCTACAGATTTCTTGAACCCGAACAAATCCATATTATATTTTCAAGTCAGAGACACTCCCTGCAAAAATGTATTAATTCGTTTGGAGCCTTCACTCAGTTATTAAGCAATTTAGCCCGTCCCAAAAAAGAAAATAAGGAGCTGTTTGATTTATTCAAAAACAATTTAAGCCGTTGGAAAGGCAAAGATGCGGACACTATCAGTCAACTCTTTTCTTGTTTAGAGGATACACAAATTCAGGAAGCCTTCGATCTTTTGAAAAGATTTATACCTGAACATATTAGCTCAGCAAGGGACCTGATTTTAATTTGTCGGTCTCTGAACAAGAGACAATTTGAACAGATACGCTCTAAAATAAAGTTTAAAGCAAACCAGTATTCGATTACAGAAACTTTGCATGAGCTTCGCCATATGACTGCCGGTGAGCGTGCAGCAGCAGTGGATATTACTTTTGATTTTCTTCCTTCTCAAATCAATTCACTCAAAGACTTTTCTGAGCTCAGTAAATTTCTAAGTTCAACTCAGTGCGGTGCTCTATTCATAATGTGCTTTGATAAATTATCGCCTCTTCTGTATGGGATGAATGAGTACCTTCAATTTATTCAATCGCTAGATTGGGTACAGGGCTTTTTAATCTATCATGAAGCTTGCAAAAAACGCCCGGAATTGATATCCGAGGCCGTCTTTGATACTCTGATTGGAGCATTTGCGGATGCTTCGCAGGGCGGTATTTCATTAAGCGTACTGATTGAGCTGAACAAATATCTGCCCCCTGCGCCCTATCGGCTGTTGATCTCAAAAACGCTTCACCTAATCGCTCCTCGCTTAACGGCCATAGGTGATTATCTTAATTTCCTTGAATTATTGGAGTTTGAAAAGGCTTGTCTGATTTATCCAGAAATAACCAGGAATCTTCCCAAGCAATTATCCCGCACTATTTTCTGCCTTATGCTGGAAACCCTTAATGATGCGCCGGACAAATTTTTAGGTTTTTGCAACAATCCTCATTTTCTTCTGTCTAATTGGCTTCATACCATCGAGGATTTTATTTATTTCATGCAAAGAGGTTTATTTCTGAATACCGACTTGTTTCTTGAGGCTGCCAAACCTTTTTTACAAACGCTCAATCCATCGGCCAGCGAGAAAATCAGGTTGAGCCATTGCTTACTCCCTGCTGAATACCAGAAAACAGTTCAATGTTTTCCAGCGCTCAGCGAGAGTAAGGAGCACGCTCAGGAGGACAGGATGCAAATCGATTACCTTGGCCGTAATCCACAGGCTTTTTTTGGGTTAAAGCGGAAAAATGCTGATGCTCGCATGAAAGATTGCAAACGGCAACACCGCGCGGAGCCTGGCCATGAACAACCACAGAGTACTTATTCCCTGGAGAAGACTGACGCCCTATCAAACTCATTCAGTTCCATATTCAATGGAGAAATTGATGACTGGTTGAAGGAGGAACTTGAGAGTGAAGGTATGGAGCTTGAAACTGGATTTCTAAGATAGCAAGAGAAAATCCCCTCTCTCTAACTCTCTCCCCTGAGGGGAGAGAGGACTTTAGGAAAGATTCATTTAAAAAGTCCCCTCTCCCAAGCTGGGAGAGGGCGTAGGGTGAGGGTTGATTTAAATCGCTGAGAATCAGCTACCATTCCTGCCAAATTGGCTTGCAATACTCTGGTAGTCTGGCCTGTCGACCCAGGGATATTCTTGACATTCCCTCACCATGAAAATCAGAGCCGCTTGAGGCAAGTAACTGATAGCGAAGACAAAGCCCCGCGAGTTCCTGGGTTTCATTCGCCATTCCCTCACCCGAAACCACTTCCATACCCTCTCCGCCTGCCTCCTTAAATACAGTGATCAACTCATGCAGTTTGGTACGGGTTAATTTATATTTTGCAGGATGGGCTAACACCGCCTGGCCGCCAGCCTGGATAATTGTTTGCACCGCCTCTTCAATCGAAACCCAGGGGGTTGGTACATAGGCAATTTTTCCATGACCAAGAAAACGGCTAAATGCGGCCTGTTTTTCAACTACTCTACCCTCATCAATCAACAGCTGCGCAAAATGCGGACGACCAATGCGGCGATGGCCCGCAATTAAAGTTACTTTACTGAGGACATCTTCAATCCCAAGCTGAGTCAGTTTTTCCGCTATTTCCAATGCGCGTTGATGACGATTGGCTTCCTGGCTCTTAATGAGTGCACTTAAGTGTTCGCTCTGCAAATCCAGTTGATAACCCAGAATATGAATATCGTATTTCTTCCATCGCGTACTGATTTCTATCCCAGGAATTATACGAATTGCTTGGTGTTGCGCCAATTCGATGAGACGAATACTGCCTTCTATCGTGTCATGATCGGTCAATGCCATTATTTCAAGCTTTGCCTGGAGCGCTTTATTCAGTAATTCTTCCGGAGAGTGCAGACCATCAGAAAATGTGCTGTGGCAGTGTAAATCAATCATTTGGGTATCGCTTTGGTTTGAAGAATGCAAATTCTTCCAGCTGTCTAATAGTAACTGATTATATCAGCTTATCTGTTTTTCCACACTCCCGGTTAATTCAAATTTTATACAAGATGGATAAATAATTAAATATCCAGTAGAATACGCGCTCAGAAAGTTTGTAGAAAAGTCAAAATGAACGAAATCACTCAAAATTTTATTAATCAATCCAAAGATACGCTTCAAAAGATTATCAACACTTATAAAGAAGCATTACAGCCACTGAGTCTCCATGAAAAGGTACTCTTTGCTTACGCACAACGCTGCTTCGAAATATTGACCGATATAGGCCAAACCAGAGAGCCTGTAGAGGCCATAGAGAAGGCATTGAGAAAGAATTGGAAGTTCATAAAAAACAGTATGCTTTGTTACACCGCGTTACCAACTCATAAAATTACTGAAGTCTGGTGTCAAGCCGCTAAACTGGTAGCCATTCATAAGCCCCAAAATCCATTACTCTATTTAATGCCGGATTTACAATGCGCTATATCGAATCATAATGATTATCCTGATTTGATAGCCAATACAGATCTGAAAACTGATGATCTCACTCACATTTTTTCTACTCATATTCTGAATAATGCGGGAACTCATTTACTTCCTGTAAAAGTTTTACTTTTATTAAATGAGAGCATTGGAATACCCCGTCTGGATAACCCATATTTTGATGATGATACTGATCCGCAATCAATCAGGATCAGCGACAATGAAATATACCGATTGACCCATTATTCTTTGGATACGAAAGAACTTTTTGAGGCAAAACTACATTTTGATGCGCTTTCTCTAAATCATGCGAACCTTTTAGGTCAGCTAGGCATTCTTCGACAAAAAATGCTCGAGAACAGTCGACATGGAGTAGGAGAAGAGCGTACAGCGGGCCATTTTTTTGATAAAAATATTTTTGATTTTTTAGCATGGTATGAAGAAATTGAAGATCATTCCAAAGTGCCTAAACAAGTACAAGTTTTTATTAATAAAATTCGTGGCTTTACAGCCCCAAACATACAGCCATACTCAAAAAGCCTGCTTGAAAAAGGGCTCAAATCATTTGAGCAACTGCCAGCCGGAGATAAAGAATCCATTGAGGCATTCATCACTCCTTTAAAAAAACTGGCAGACGACGACCAGCAATTTAAGCAGGCCCAGGAGGCAGTTCAACAAGCTCTTACACAATATGATCAATTGAAAGATCATTTGGAAAGTCCTGATGAAATCCGTCCCTTCATGGATAAAATTCGCGAACTGATTGGACCTTCACAACCACCCTACTCTAAGCAAGTGCTGAACAAAATTCTTAATGCCTTTAATCAACTACCTTTCACCGAAAGAGAGACGCTTGTTAAGTCCATTACAGTTCTGAAAGGCTTAATCCCCACTGAAGAGCAGTTGGAAGAAGCACGTCAGATTATTTATCAGGCCCTGAAAAATCTGGGAATTATTAGTATCAAGGAGCAACAACCACCTGCTGCATCTATCCCGACCACACTTAAACCACATCTTGAAAAATTAAAGCGCTTTGCTTTCAAAAAAAATAATCAGGAAAACCCTGCCACTTGTCTCATTTCGCTTGGCAACGAACTGGATATGCTTCTGAAAAATCATGGAGCCGTACTCGCCGAGGTCGCCCTGGGTGATAAAAAACAAAGCGCCATAAGTGAAGAAGCAATTAAACGCTTCCACACCATAAAAGAATCCTTCAGGCAAAAACTCGCCAACAAAGAACCACTTCATGGATATGATCGCCTGGGTATAAACCGCATAATTAAGGATGGACTCAAACTGGAGGTGACTTTTAATCATTCTGATGATTTCGGGATTCTTGAGGCGCTTGATGAAAAGGAGCTGGAAGAGCTTTGTTCTGATCCGTCCATCGCTGCGAATCTGCTCTCAATCAATAACAGTACGCCGCTGATTTATTTTGCTCTCACCACCTCACCCGGCAAACTGAATGCCACATTAGGCGGGTTAAGCAGAATGCTTATGAATGGTTCAGTAAAAAGGCTGCATCATCTGGTTCCATTGCTAACTCATTTACTCCATACGCTGGATAATGAGCGATGTGTCGCTCTTTGCAATCATCTTCGCGACTATCTCATTAAACTTTGTATCAGTTCGCCGAAGAAGTTTGAGAACGCACTTCTCTTTGTACTTGAGCAAAATAAAAGGTCTCTGCTTATCAATACTCTTTTTGAGACGATTATACAATCGATAAGCTCGGCAGAAAGTTTCTGCCAGATTTATTCTTTTCGATGCTTCGCTTATTCTGGGCGTAAAGATAAACTCTTCGATGCAATGAAAGATAAGCTTCCTGCTTTAACTTCAAAAATTAAAGATCGCACCAGGGTTTATAATGCACTATCTCCTGAGCATCGGAAAATAGTATTTCCAAATGGCCTGGTGGATGATACCGTCAAGATTAAAAATTTAGATGATTTTATCTCGATTTACTCCTCTCGACATACATTAAACCGAACAGGAATATTTGAATCCAATAAAGAGAAGCTGAAAACCTGGGTCACATCCTCACGTCATTTGCTGAAGTTATTCAATACTTTGTCAGAAGTGCTGTTCAAAGAATTACTGGAAAGTCTGGGAAACAAGAAACTGCAAAAGAATTTAACTCCTGCAGAAATTCCAGAGATATCGATGCATGAAGATAATCTCAGTTTCCCACTGCACTGCAACCATACTTGTCTGCTCAGCTCATTAGTGAATACGAAGGCGATAAAATCTTATTATCATTTCACGCAGATTGCCGAACCGTTTTCCAGGAAACAGCTTTATATACTGAATCAGGCTGGCAATCGTTTAAACCCGCCGCTCAGTGTAAAAGATATTGCAGACGTGGATTCACGCATTGAATCCAGTCTCTCCCCTGAAGAATCTCTTGCGCTTGCCGATGCTCGAAAATGGGTCAAATTCTTTTTCAACCTTATTGAAAAAGATTTATCCAGACTCGATTGCAATTCAACCCAGATGCTGTCCGGTATGCTGCAAGCTCTCGCTGCACCAGAAAGAAAAATACTATTCACTAACGTGATCAAGCCAAAACTTCACTTCTGGTTAAAATCTTTTTCTACGGATGCAGGGATTATTATTCCTTATCTTGCTGAATCAGAGCGTCAATATGTTTTGGAACAAATTTTAAGCAAGTCTCAATTATCCTCACTGTTTCAAAGGGCTAGTGACTATATTTATGGGCCCTTTAAATACCTTGATACAAAGCAGCGGCTTAGAGTTTTTCGTGAAACAAAGGCAGCTATGTTGAAATGCATTAATTCCTTTTATTATATGAGAGACCTGTTTGAGGTAGTCGCCCAGACAGATGAAGAGCGCATAGAGCTATTTGAAATCTTCAAATCACGTTTCAGTAAAATGGGTAGTAAGACGGCGGATAGACTTAGTGCATTGTTTCGCTCCTTGCCCGCTGAACAACGTGATGAAGCATTTAAACTCCTTAAGAGATTTGTACCAAAAGTCACCACATCAACCTATGATTTGGTTTGTATAGCCGAGTCGCTTACAACAAAAGAAATGGACTCAATCAGATCTAAAATCAGCATAATTGAAGGAAATTATTTTTGTCAAAGAACGGTCAAATTAATGTCTGAAATGGATACTGAGACCCGTAAACGAACTATTGAGAAAATCAGGGAATTTCTCCCTGAACAAATTAATTCTGTAGATGATTTTATTACAATCAGCAGCTTTCTCACCCCCAGGCAATGCCATAAGTTATTTGTGGATATTTTTTCCACGATAGCTTCTGAGTTAATTCCGCCCGAAAGTGTTCGGCTTTTGAACTCATTGAGCTGGACTCAGTTTTTTCCAATCTTTAATGAAATCATGGAAAGAGAGCAGAACTTTCCAGCTGCACAGTATGTTTTTTGCAGCCTGCTTGAAACCAATGGCTCAGCCGATGAATTCAAAGCAATCTGTAATAACAAAAGTTACCCCTTATCGCACTGGATCAAATCGTTTAATGACTTATTATTTTTTCTGGGGAAACGATCTACGATTAATATCATTTTGCTCCTTGAGGAAATCAAGCCCTTAATGCCAACGCTTAACCTGTCAACAGCCGATTTATTCGTTTTAGAAAACTATCTTACACAACAAGAATATGCTGCATTGACTGGTGGATTTATTTCACTCCCAACGCAGGCAAAATCACCCCGGGAAGAAAAAACACTGACTGCTTCTCCTGGCCGTAGTTCACAATCATTTTTTGGATCCCATAAACGAAAAGCAACAGATGGGGCGCCGACTGGTAGTAAGCGGGCGTGTACAGAAGCTGCAACACAGGGAAGTTCTGCAAGCAGTGATCGTTTTGACCTGATGGACGCTTTATTTAAAATTAATGAAGATCCTGATACCACTGTAACACAGGATGATTTAAGCTTTATGGATGAAGAGGATTTGCCGCAAATCTGGAGTTGGCACTAGCCAGGAAAAGCCCCTCTCCAAGCTTGTGGGCCGTCTCAACGTCATCCTGAACGCAGTGAAGGATCTCCTGAAGCTGGCTCCGTCCCCAGCAGTCTGAGATCCTTCGCTATGCTCAGGATGACGTACCAGATGCTCAGGATGACGTAACCGGGGAGTTATGAATTCTCTTAACTTAAGGCACAGGATTTCAGCTCTTAATTGACGCTTAAGCGCTTCGAAGGAATGACATAGGGCGACCGAGACAGCTTGCGAAATACCCATCACTTGGACTATCCTTAAAGTACGTTATTTAATCCCCCATATTGCATTGAGCAGTACACTACATAACAAACATATTCGTTTGCCTGAACTAACAGTTGAAAGGCTGGCGAATCTATGTGGTATTTTCCACGAAAACGTCTCCCTCATTGAAGAAAAATTTTCTGTGTCGATTAAATCGAGCCAGAGCGGTTTTTCATTGTCAGGCCATTCCCGAGACTCCATCAGCCAGGCTGGCAGCATTATTGTCGATTTATATGAAATGGCTGATGCGCCAATAAGTCGGGACGATGTTCAATCTCTGTTGCTAATAAAGGAATCTAAAAAACCCATGCATCATCCAGTCAGACTAAGCAGAAAAACGATCCTGGCTCGAAATCCCAGGCAGGCAGAATATCTTTCAAGTATTGATTCACATGATATAATTTTTGCTGTGGGCCCTGCCGGTACAGGTAAAACTTATCTGGCAGTTTCCAAAGCCATTGAATGTTTTGAAAAAGGCGAAGTTCAACGGCTTGTTTTTGTAAGACCTGCCGTTGAAGCAGGAGAAAAACTGGGTTTTTTACCCGGTGATTTGGTCGAAAAAGTATTACCTTATCTTCGTCCTGTTTACGATGCCTTATACGAGATGATCGGCTTTAAAGAAGCGCAGAAACTCATTCAAAGTGACGTTATTGAAATTCTCCCCTTGGCGTTTATGCGAGGCAGAACACTCAACGAGGCATTTATTATTCTTGATGAGGCGCAAAACACAACGATTATGCAGATGAAAATGTTCCTGACCAGGATGGGATTTGGTTCTAAAACAGTAATCACTGGCGATATGACGCAGATTGACTTGCCTAAAAATATAGACTCCGGTTTAATTCATGCCGTAAAATTATTTGAAAAGCTGGACGATATTGCCATTCATACTTTTTCAAGCCGGGAAGTTGTCAGACATCCTCTGGTATCAAAAATTGTGGATTGCTACGAGCAGCAGCAATCCGAGGATGACAAACAATGACTTATCACGTTGATGTACAGGTAGCCTGCGAGAAACCCCTGCCCTTTGCAGAAGAAACAGTAATCAGTTGGGCACAATCCGCATTACTCACTCATAAGCCCTCCGCAGAAATCACTTTACGATTTGTAGATGTCGGGGAAATTCAGGAATTAAATAACAGTTATCGCAAAAAAAACAAACCAACTAATGTGCTTGCCTTTCCAAGCGCTATTCCTGAGCATATAGAACTCGATTTCCCCTTTCTTGGCGATGTCATCGTTTGTCCTCAGGTGTTGGACGAAGAAAGCCGTGAACAGGAAAAATCGCTTGAATCCCATTGGGCTCACATCATCATTCACGGCGTACTTCACCTGCTGGGTTATGATCACATCGAAGCCAAAGATGAGCAACAAATGCAGCAACAGGAAATCCAATTGCTTGAACAATTCGGCTTTCCTAATCCCTATAACGAAGAGGATGATCATCTTGAATAAAGAGGACGAAGGCGGTTCGTGGTTTGTGCGACTGAAGCAGTTTCTTCAGGTTGAACCGCAAAACAAAGACGAATTAATCAGCCTTTTAAGAGATGCACAAATTCGCTCTCTTATTGACTCTGAAACCCTGGGGATGATTGAAGGCGTTATACAATTCAGTCAGATGCGTGTAAGAGACATTATGCTCCCCAAAAAGCAAATTACCTTCATATCACTTCATGATGATTTTAATAAAATAGTTGAGACAGTCACAAGCTCCGGTCATTCACGTTTTCCGGTAATGGATGATGATGAGGATGATATTATCGGTATTTTACATGCCAAGGATTTATTGAGATTTAATGGGCAGACTGAGGACGAATTTGATTTAAGTGATATTATCCGTCTCGCCACGTTTGTACCCGAAAGCAAACGTCTTGATGTGTTGCTGAGCGAATTTCGAAATAACCGTAATCATATGGCCCTGGTGGTAGACGAGTATGGTGCTGTCAGCGGCTTCGTGACTATTGAAGATGTAATCGAACAGATTATTGGCGATATTGAAGACGAATTTGATATCGATGAAGAAGCCTATTTAAAAGCACACGGCGATTCACAATACATTATTAAAGCACATATGCCAATTGAGGAATTCAATGAACAGTTGAACTGCCATTTCAGTGATGAAGTTTATGATACGATCGGCGGTATCGTGATGGCGGGTTTTGGATATTTGCCCAAGCGCGGCGAGATAATTACCCTTGATCAGTTTGAGTTTAAAGTAATTAATGCAGATGCCCGACGGATTAAGCTTTTATCCTGTCTGGACAAACGACCACGCGATAAACATCTGGATCAATCGTTTGCTTTATGATTGGACTCAGATCAATGACTTCCGGGATAAAATAGCATGAACAGTAATATTTTAATTGTTGATGATGACACAGAATTAACCGATCTTTTAGAGCAATATCTCGAACCAGAGGGGTTTAATGTAGTCTGTGTTCATGATGGAGACAGCGCGGTCAAAAAGGCGCTAAACCAATCCTTTGATGCCATTATTCTTGATGTGATGTTACCCAAACTCAATGGCTTTGAAGTATTGAAAGCCATTCGAGAGCATTTGGAAACCCCTGTTCTGATGCTTACCGCTCGTGGCGATGATATTGATCGTATTGTTGGCCTTGAAATTGGGGCCGATGATTACCTGCCAAAGCCTTGCAATCCCCGTGAATTAGTCGCGAGATTACGAGCTATATTAAGACGGACTCAGAAAATTCCAGTTCATCGTCCTGTTATTGAGCATCATGACATCCTGGTAGACTGTTCCAAACGGATCGCTACCCATCATGGCGAGGTGATGGAATTGACCAATGCAGAATTCAATATACTAGAAATGCTGATTAAATCCCCCGGCCAGGCGTTTTCAAAGGAAGAATTAACCGAGTATGCTCTGGGACGAAAATATACCGCCTATGACCGCAGTATCGATGTGCATATCAGCAATCTGCGTACAAAGCTTGGAGATAATCAGGAAGGCGAACCTTTCATTAAGACCGTCCGCGGCTTTGGGTATATGTTTAATGCGTAGTCTGTACTGGAAAATCTTTCTTTCCTTTTGGCTGGCTACCATTCTGATTATCATAACTACCGCCTGGGTAACCAGTGAAATTGCTCAAAAATCGTCAATACCGGCACGCGAACACGTTTTTATGGATAGTTATGCCAATGCAGCCGTAGCGACCTTTGAATCAGGTAAACACACCGCTTTAAAAACCTGGCTGGCGCAGATTGGAATTGCCAGGCATATGGAATTGTTCTTAATTTGCAGCACCGGTGAAATTATTGGTAATCAGTCGCCGCCTCATGTAGTTAAGGATATTACTGAACATCTGGTTAAAGAAGAACTTGATGACGGCCTGATAAAATACGGAAATTTAATTATTGTCAGCCATGAGATCCTGTCAACATCAGGTAAAGCCTATCGTCTGGTGGCTGTCAGTGAAAAACCCCTGGCTCATTTTGTACAAATTCCCTGGGCAGGACTCACCATTCGTCTGACCATCGCCATTTTTATCAGCGGCCTTATATGCTACTTGCTCTCAATTTACCTGACGCAACCTCTTCGTTCATTAAGAATGGCCGCCAGATCCATTGCCACTGGTAAATTAAATACTCGGGTAGGCAGCTTCAAAGGACACAGTCGCGATGAAATTGCCGAGCTTAGTGGAGAATTTGACCGCATGGCGGAGAAGCTTGAAGCGATCATCAGCTCTAAAGAACGATTGCTGCAAGACATCTCCCACGAATTGCGCTCACCTCTCGCCAGATTGCAGATAGCGATAGAACTGGGACGCAAGAAAGCTCAAAGTGCAGCAGATACAGAATTTTGCCGTATGGAAGTGGAGTGCCTGCGTTTAAATACCTTAATTAGTGAAATCCTGCAGTTCGCACGTCTTGATAAATCCGCAGATGAACTGCAGCGTACACCCTGCAATATTAAAGAATTACTTACCCGGATTATTGCTGATGCAAATTATGAGTTTGCCAATTCAAAACCACTGGTAAGCTTACAAAACAGTGTCGATTGTGTTCTCTTTATTGACGAGCGCCTGATTCACAGAGCCATAGAAAACATTATTCGCAATGGCTTACGTTATTCGCCTCCCAATAAACTCGTTACCGTCCATATAGATATAGTAGAGGACAATTTGCTGATAGATATCTGTGATTGCGGCCCGGGAGTTCCGGAAGACCAGCTCGAGAATATCTTCAATCCCTTTTATCGGGTTGACACATCCAGAGAAAAGAAAACAGGTGGATATGGTCTAGGTCTGTCGATTGCCCAAAAAGCAGTGAAGCTGCATCAAGGCCAGATTAAGGCGTATAATCGTCCTCAGGGTGGTTTGCAGGTCAGAATCATTCTACCCATCTTAAGCAATCAGCCTGTTTGTGTATAGCAACGAGAGATAGATCACAAAAACCGTCTTTGCGAGCATTAGCGAAGCAATCCACCTCCAGACCTTCAAGTTTCTATCTGGGTTGCTTCGCTACACTCGCAAAGACTACAGGTTAGTTGCATGATCCTATTTTATGCAGCAACGCCACTTGTCATTACTGCAATTACCCAGTATATTCCTTCCTCTTTTTAGTTTTAAATCGATTGTAAAATGAACGAAATCACTAAAAGCACCCCTTCTCTGGCTGTTTCAGAAATTCGCAAAATATTGCCTGATTTTAAACCTCTGATTGGTATTGTATTGGGATCAGGGCTGGGAAGTTTTGCAGAACAGATTGAAGACGCGGTGACTATCAGCTACGACAGCCTGCCCGGATTTCCCTGCACAACAGTCAAAGGGCATAGCGGTAATCTGGTATTGGGAAAACTGGCAGGTGTTAATATCGCATGTCTGCAAGGCAGAGCGCACAGCTATGAAGGTCAGAACCATGAGATTGTCAAAAATTATATACGTACACTGAAATTATTGGGATGCGAATATTTTCTTGCCACTAATGCCTCAGGCTCTTTACGTGAGGAAGTAGGCCCCGGTGAATTAATGCTGATCACCGACCACATCAACCTTCAGCCAGGCAACCCATTGGTAGGTCATAATGAAGAAGAATTCGGACCACGTTTCTTCCCGCTGGATAACGCCTATGATCTGGCAATGCGTCAGAAGTTTCTGCAAATTGCAGAACAGACTCAAATCAGGCTGCATGAAGGCGTCTACATTTCAGTGATTGGCCCTAATTATGAAACAGCAGCTGAAATTCGCGCATTTCGTATTTTAGGTGCGGATGCCGTAGGCATGTCAACTGTGCCTGAAGTACTGGTCGCTAATCATTGTGGAATGAAAGTAGCAGTTATTGCCACCATTACCAACCACGCCACAGGGCTTGCAAGCTGCAGTCATAGTCATGATTCGGTAGTGGAAATGGCCAATCAGGCAGCCAGGCGTTTAAATATTCTGGTTAAAGAATTTATTGCTAGTCTGGCATGAATATAGAAACCGGATTTGCAGACTTTTGTCTGGAAAAGCAGGATATCAAGACAGCACAGTCCCGGCAGGCTATTGTATCCTGCATTGATTTAACATTGTTGGATGAGAAAGCCACTGAACAACAGATTAGCGAGCTGCAATTCAAAGCGAATCAGTATAAAGTGGCCGCTCTTTGCATCTACCCGCAACATTTAGCCTTTCTGGCACCCCAGGATATCTGCAAAAGAGCGACCGTGCTTAACTTTCCCAGTGGCGATTTGCCAGCGGCATTGGTAATGTCACAACTGGAAGACACTCTATCGGCTTATCCAGTTGATGAAATAGATTATGTTTTTCCCTACTCGCTGTACCTGAAAGGATACAAACAGCAAGCACTTGAGCGCTGTCGGCAAGCTCTATCCTTATGTCAGCATCGAAATGTTTTATTCAAAGTAATTGTGGAAACCGGTCAGTTTACAGAGTCAGACTCTTTGTATATCCTGGCTCGCGAGCTTATAGATTTGGGCTGTGATTTCCTAAAGACCTCGACTGGCAAAATTGCCATTGGCGCAACACCCTTATCTGCCTACACTCTTCTCAAAGCTATTCAGGATTCTGGCGCCTCAGTCGGGTTTAAAGCCTCGGGCGGTGTTCGTAAAACTGAGGACGCATTTCTCTACGCTGAAATGGCAACGCTATTACTCAAAAAAGAAATCGCCCCTTCCTGGTTCAGAATTGGAGCAAGCAGTCTGCTGGATGAGCTGATAACTGCCTGAGTTTCAAAAACCGACAACCATCCCCAGCCATAAGAAAAGACCATACCAGGCATTACTAATGAACGCTCTGAAACAGGCAGCAGGCTCACGGTTGCTGATTAGATATTGCTGATAGAACAAATTGGCTCCTGCGGCTATCCAGCACAGTGCCAGCACGCCATTAAACAACTGGGCACTGAGCAGTAAATAGAACCAAAGGGCGTGAACGACTGCCTGCAATAAACCAATTATCAAACGATCATTATCTGCAAACAGGATAGCACTCGATTTAACTCCAATTTTCAAATCATCTTCACGATCAGCCATTGCATATTCTGTATCATAGGCGACTGTCCACAGAAAATTGATGAGAAGCAAACAGATTGCGATAGAATCCAGGGGAACATGGGAAGCAGCATAAGCCATTGGGATACCCATTGAAAAAGCCAATCCCAACACCACCTGCGGGGCCTGAATAAAGCGTTTGCAAAAAGGATACATAATGGTGATGAGCAATGCGAATAGGGCATAATATGTGCAGGTCAGCGGTAGTTGAACCAGGATCATCAGGGCAGCAAACAGCAGAAAGAACAGGTAGACCAAGGCATTTTTAAGCGGGATCTCCCCTGCGGTCAAAGGCCGATGTTGTGTGCGTCGAACATGGCAATCAATTTTTCGATCAGCAATATCATTGATGACACAACCCGCAGCCCGCATTAAAATAGTGCCGGCTAAAAACTGCAGAAATAACATCAGGGAAGGATGGCCCTTATTGGCAAACCATAAACCCCAGGCGGAAGGACTCCACAGTAAGATAATTCCAATAGGTTTATCAAAACGCCCTAATCGATAATAGGCATGCCAATTCATTTTTTAATCCTCGACAAATCAGGCAATAAAATTTCTATCAGATAAAATGGAAAATGACCGTTGATAATAAATCGTGAATAACGTACCCAGAGTTTAGAAGCGTTTCGTATTAATTCTTCTTTAATCCAATAATATTCCTGAAAATTGTTATCGATAGAATAATGACTTAAAGACACTCGCTCCACATTTGGGCTGTTAAAAACGATCTGCCCCAGGGATTCCTTTTGTAATCGATTAAAAAAAGAGTTATTCTGCTCAAAAGTGGATTCTGGTATCACAGAACGTGCAAACCAGCAGCATTGATTCCCTGAAAATATCATTACATCCCGATGAATTACACTTTCTTCCGAGATACCTAGGAAAAATCGATCCCACCAATTGCGTTTTGTCATGACCTGCTGAATTAATTCCAGACGCGCATCGCCCGTCTCCTGCCTTAATTTTTCAGTCAATGCCGCTTTATGAGTCAGCCATGTAGCCCACTCGGCTGGCGGTAATAGCGTTTGCATAGGAGAATCGTCTCATTCAAAATTTCGACTAGTATATCATAAGAAACACGAGTTACTGACAGGCAATTCGGCTGATGCTGAGACGCCCGCTGGCGGATATATTCAAAGAGCGGGCATTGTTGCCCTTACAACCCGTTGCGGTAACACTTAAATTCATGGCCCCGCTGGATGCAAAACCCATGCTATTATAACTGACTATACTGGCATCGGCATTGACTCGTGTTCCTGAGGGCAAGGCTTCATTGACCTTCACTAAATCATTATTGCTATCGATGAGATTGTTGTTATTGGCATCCACAAATACAATCCAGCCCTGTGCCCACTGGCTTGCGGAACCGCAGGTGGTTAAAGCGGCATTTCCTGCAGAGCACACCGATACTCGCACTCCGCGCTTAATAGCTTCCATTCGAGCGAAATTCAAACTGGCTGACAATCGATTCACCATGGCAACTACTTTATTATTTTGGATTAAAGCATAATAACCCGGCACCGCCACGGTGATAAAAATGGCAGCAATGCAAAGTGTGACTATCAATTCGGTCAGAGTAAATCCTTTTTCAACTATCCTTTTCATACTGGTGATTCAGTGAATTGCCTCTTGATAATTATATCATAGCGTTATGATTTAGGAGCTAATCAGCTGATGCTTCTAATACGCCCTAATCGATTGATAATCACATCGGAATACCTGTTTCCGGCCAAGAGCTTGAATCGTCCGCTCGATGCGGCCTGGGTAGGGTTGGCTGCAAAAACCAGGAATTTATCTGAAAGAAACCCTTGCCATTTAATCAGAACATTCCGGCAATTCCAGCGCCATTGGTGTTGTAATAAGCCGGCTTCATATCGATGATCAGGGGTATCAGCCAGCAAAACCATCCCTTTTGCCCAGTCATCACTGGCCGGATCAGCCTGTAGTACCATCGGTTTTCCTGAAAGAATCGCCTGATTTCTGGCAAAATGAAGCGCTTGAATCAGCTGATTCTGACAGACATTTAAGCGAATCTGCTGATCATTATTTTTTAATAAGGGAGAGATTATAGAGAATGAAATAAGGATGAGTGCCAGGCAAATCAGGCTTTCAATGAGCGTAAACCCGGCATAAAATTTCAGACGCAATCGGATTTCCTTTTCAGTAGTAAATGGGTTTTCACACTATCAGTCTCTCTGTCAGTTTAAAAGCGTTTTCAATTGCAAAAGATCCTTATAAGCCTTCTTTTTATCCATGGGTTTTCTTAACAAGTAGGCAGGATGATAGCTGACGATACAAGGAGTGCCTTCATAATGATGCACGCTTGAGCGCATTTGCGCCATAGAGAGAGCCTCTTTTAATAGAAACTGCCCGGCAAAGCGCCCCACGGCTAATAAAGCTACGGGTTTAATTATCGCAATCTGCCTGGTCAGATATTGGCTGCAGCGGACAATCTCATCGCCATTCGGATCACGATTATCCGGCGGGCGGCATTTCAATACATTGGCAATGTACACTTCGTCCTCTGAAAAGCCTATGCTCTTAAGCATTTGGTCGAGCAATCCCCCCGCTCTGCCCACAAAAGGCTTTCCCTGTTGATCCTCATGATAGCCAGGCGCCTCTCCAATTATCATTAATCGGGCTTTTGAATTACCCCGCGCAAAAACGGTTTGCTTTCTGGTTTTATGCAAAGCGCATTGCTGGCAGGATGCCACTTCCTGACAGAGAACATTCAAATCATCAGAGTCCGGCGCTTTTGCTGGCTCTGAACGCTCCTGCCAAAGCTCTATTCCCATTTGCTGTAAGTAATATTGCTGTAATTCTTTATTCATCGATCAATTAATGCGGTGATTCATGTGAATTGTGCCAGATTAATGAGTTAATTTCGACATCTATTCGTAACTGCTCAGATAACATTCCGCATTGACTGCTTAATGCTCTCTTAATATTCTTTTTATACAATTGAGTTGCCTTGGGTGAGACGATGAGAATATGTCAAAAATTATTATCATAGGTGCCGGTCTAGGCGGCCTGTATACCGCTAATCGATTAATTAATGAAGGGATTCATCCAGATAATATAGTTCTTATCGACCGCCGTAGCGGAATTTATACAAGACCCGGGCACATCAAGAAGTCGACATTTTCAAAAGTCCAGGAAAAAACAGGAATTGATACCAGCGATCACTCACCTGCCTGTCATATAAAAGAGCTGGAACGCTTTATGTACACATCCCTTCAGTCAAAGGGCTGCCTTTTTCTGAACGAAACATTTATTGGTATGAAACCCGGAGAGGCAAGCCAGGAATGTGGCGTCATTACTGTTGCGAGTGACGGCATCCAGCATATTTACCCTGCAAGTTATGTCTATGACTGTTCAGGCAAAACAGGAATTGTAGCACGGGCAGTCAATGAGTATCAGCAGAAACAAAATCTGGATAAAGTCTTCGTGTCTCGCCCTCTTGTTGATATAAATCCCATTCCTGATCATTTGATTGCTCAAATTATTATAGCTGATCCCAATTCAATAAAAAATTTCTATAATTTATCAAGTGCAAATCCTGTTCCTTCTTATTATAAAAGACATAAGTCTGCTGAACAAAGCATAGCAACAAGAGAAGCGCTGCAAGACCTTGGCTGGCATTATGACGCTTTTCCTACATTTTATGTACACTCGAGAGAAGCGAAGGGAAAAGTCTGTGCCTATATGGAGGCGCCGCATGACTTATCCGACGCGAAACAATCAGAGTGGGTTAATCTATTACTAGGCATTTACAGCAATGGGAGAATTTCAAGCTACACTCCTTTAAAATCTCCTGTTAAATATGAAACAAAACCACGAATTGAGGGTTTCACAAATGAGATTCATGTGTTGAATCGTGCTACCTTTAAATCGAACGCCCTTCCTGCAGTCCTAGTTGGTTTTGATGCATTAAAAGGCACTGATTACCGCAGTGCGTCCGGTGTTGATAGCGGGATCGATTGTTTTGAAATCATGCTCAAACATACTAAAATAAATAAGGGAACTATTGAAACTATTGATTTTAAGTCAATCGAAGATGAAGTGTTTATGTTTATTGATGGACTGTACAGAAGTGATCTGACTGTTTTGCAACAATCCCGACAGCAATCTATTTACAACGGTCACAATTATTTCAGCCATCTTTATGAATCCGCTGCGACAAAATTATCCTCATCAGACAGCATAAAAAAGAAACACTATACTCATATAGCTGCCCGGCTTGCAGTCCAGGCGGCTAGTGCACGATTTACAGCCTTTGAAAGCAGAGAAACAGAAGATCCACTGACAAGTCTTGAGATATTGAATAAATGTTTGAAATCATTAATTAGAGTTCAAAGCCTTTTGCCTGCTAACGAAACGGAAGAGTATTATCAAAATAATGAGCGAATACAAAAGGTCATCCAGTCCATTCGTTTAGAACTAGACCTATTGGATCTTGATTCGCTACTGGCTGGCGAAAGCAGCCATATTCAACGGCTAAGCCGTTTCTGTAAAAGATTAAAACAAAATTTTAGCTCGTTAATGGGTAATTTCGCATTTAATACAATACAAAAGAAAATCAGTAATATGGAAAGCTGTATTAATAGGCAGCCAGAGGATCTCAACAAAGTGATCAATCAGCAAACTTCCTTATATTCATCCAGTCAATTAACTTCTGATGCATCGCCTTATTCGTCGACATTTTTTCAGGCCCCAGACACTGTTTTTGTAAGAGAGTCCTGTAGTTCTTCAGCGACCCTGCGCTTTTAATTGCTTTTTTCATCGTATCGAGTACTCGGACTATCCGTTTGCATAGTTCTTCTTTAGGTGTTGCGTGTTGAAAGAAGGTAACCGGGTAATGAATTTTCAGATGATACCGCTTAAAGGTATCTAGTTACCATGACGCAATGGATTGAGTCGCTCTTCATGCTCAGGGATTTGTTCATAACGCGCGAACATCGCAGCGGAATTGCTTGAATAAGCAGAAGGCGTCTTTCCTTTTAAAATTCCTGAGATAATCTGCTCTAATCGACCACGGGGGGAATGGTATCGATAATCAAGATCGAGCAGGGCTGTTTGCAATGCTTTAATTTTTTCAAGTGAAGTCAGATGTTTGGATTTCATCGCTTCAATCAACTGTGTTGCGGTTTTCTGTTTATCTGCTAAAAGCCTCGGCCCGAAAAGAGGAGGATAGCCCTCATCAAGGTAGCGTTTGAGTTCCTCAATAGCATAGTTACAATCGAATTTATCAAGTAATGCCTTCTCTTGCGGAGAGTAACGGGGCAACAAGGCGGAAAACTCTTCTTCAGTACAATTTAGTTGGGCCGCTGTAAGCCGGAAAGGAATCAGTTTTTGAATTGTTTCCCAGCTAAAAAGAGTCTTAAGCTCTGTAAGCTCACTTACAGATCCTATAAAGCGTTCCCAGGGAATTAAATCCAGATAGCGTTCTTTGTCTTGTTCAGAGATTAATTTAGCAAATTGTGTAAATAGCTCTTTTGAGCTAATTAAGGATGTATACTTCGCGATTACTGTCAAGCGCTCAAGCCCGGAAGTCGTCTTCACAACACTTAGCAACATGGCGCTATCGTTTACTCCCGTAAGGAACTGAGTGAACAGCTGCTCCCGTAAAATATCCTGTACTGGAAAGCAAGTTTGCCAGCGAATATATTCTTTTAACCATGTTTTGAATGAATCGATGCGGGTTTTTATATGGTTTGCGACTATAACTGAACATTTAACCCAAGCTTCAAAAAAATAGAAGTTATCGGGCGTTATCCATTCATACAAATGGGGGCTGACAAAATTAATAATCGTCTTTCGCTGCCCACCTGTCTCTGTAAGAAGTGGTAAAACTTTAAGCGTATTTTCATAAGAACCAAGCAATGCGGTATATTTATTTTGTAGTTTTTCAAAGACCAGGTCCAGTATCGAGCTATCGACCTTCTTTGTTAAGGCACAAAAATCATCTACTGTATGGATATCAGGCGCTAGAGTTTCGGCATATTGTTGCTTCAAAAAATTGAATGGCGCGCTCTTTAAATAGAACTTTAATAGATTGTATTTTTCCAGGGTATTGTATTCCTGAATCAGCTTCTTAACATGCGCTTTGATAATTACTTGTTGTTGCGCTTCTGGAACGAAAGAGAAAAGACGATGTAAACTGGATTCATACGGGAAGGCCGCAAGACGATCATGAATGAGGGGAGTGACTGATGACAGTAGCGCAGGGGTATTTTTCAGGCGCATCAAACAACTATAACTTTTTATTCGCTCTGCTATGAATACTAATCCTTCAGGACGAGCGGGAACACCGCAATTGCTTTCTATGAGCAGCTGCATGAACTGTGAATCAAGATTGCCCTCACCATCGAATACAGGGGGGCGTTGGGGCAATACCTCAAGGACAGCAGGCAGTAAATCTGCCATTGCCGGCAACTTTTCTACAGGCTCATCTCGGTTATTTTGGATTAAAATATGATATAGCGCAGGATATTGGTTTAGAAACTCGGACAAAATATTAGAAAGCTGATCGGCGCAAGGGAAGACGTCCTCTGCCAGAACACGCCTACCCTCTTCCTCAGTGATAGCGAGCTGCATATGAAAAAAAAGCGTTAGAAAGTAACTTTCCAAAGGTAAATCGTATCCATAGGTCTCAACTTTGATATCTTTCACAAAACATATTTCACCTGATGCAGTACATTGTTCCTGCGGCATACTTAGCTCAGCTGGGAGCTGTTTCCAAAGGGTGTAAAAAGATTTCACCGCATCCCCAAGGACCTTATTGTTGGCCAGTTCTTCTGAACCGGCATCCGATACCGAGGCTTTTTTAAGTTCAGTCGCCAACTTTTTTATCGCAAAACCTAATGAATTATTATCATAGCGCTGAATATGATTTTGCTTTAAAGCCTGGATAAAGGCCCTGCTCGCATCCCCTGCCACATTCGCCAGATTAAGAAAATCCTGCCCGCCAAGCTCGTAGGACAGCTTCGTGCCTTCCGGCTGAAAGTCCAGTAATACATGATTACTGTCCAGTGCGGCCGTTTCAAATACTTCCTGAATGGGGATTAACTTGGTATAGTTTTGATTGACTATAAAGTTTTCAACCTCAAAATGACCATTGTGTTCAGTTTCAGATTTGAGAGAAAAACAGGCCCTGTTTAAACCAGTAAGTCCCGGCATTAATATTTGACACACGGCCTCTCCTTGGCCAGCAATTCCTTCTGCTACCTTGAGGCAAAATTGATTGATGGGTAAAAAAGGGAAACGAGTATAAGCAATCTGTTCTGTTTTAAGCATTTTCCAGCGAAGGGCTAGATAATGTCTTATTTCTTGAACAACGCTTGCGGACAAAACGGAACTTTCATCGCGAGCAATAAACCGACTAAAGAAAGAAAAGCTGTACTGAGATTCATCCTGTATCGCTTTAATTGTTTCTACGTCAAGCCCTGGAGGTAATTCGATTGGTGCATCTTTGAAGGTTGTCAGAAAATCTTTAAGCTGTTTTACTGTAATCATAAAATACACCACAAATTGCAATGCGCTATTTTAATACAATCTGACTACAATACTCAATTGAATGATTCCGAATTAGAACTTCGTTTATTACAACCCCTTTAAATTGAAGTTCTAAACAATAAAGGCGGCATAGCGTCCTTCGCATCGACACAGATTGAGAAATGTCTGGGCAGTCTCTTTTTTTCTTTACTTATCAGCGCTATAACATTCTATGCACATCGTTATCCACAGATTTTGTGGATAAGTAAGCCTGCCATTTCCTGCGTATATAAGTTAAGGAACCTTTGTAGTCGTGGAGTTTGAAGGGAGAATGTGTTTTAAAGTGGTGAAGCCAGGGGAAGGACCAAAAAACTTATCCACAAAGGGCACGAATGAGATAGAATTTTGGGAAATGCATTGTATCTTCTTTTTTTTAGAAGAACCAGTCTTGACTTTTTTTCAGTGCTTTTTTAGAGGGCAAACACTTCGTTAACAACCTAATAATTAATAATAAATTACTTTTGACACGTTTATACTATTCTTACAGAATTGACCCCGCCTTCGGGACATAAGTATCTACCCATCACCTCTACGCCCTGCAGCTTGTGCGCAGGGTCCAGTGTTTCTCTATGAGTCTTCTGGATCCGTCGGACAAGGCCTGAGGAACCCCTCAATATTTATATAGTCAGCGTATAACTTAACAATTACTCAAATAGATCTATTATCGTGTCGTTCCCGCGTGGCATTGTTGCGTAAATAGAACCAAGCAGCAACCTGTTGTCTTTGCGAACAAAGTGAAGCAATCCAGATTGAAGCTTGAATAAAGTAAGGAGCTTGATTGCTTCGCTAACGCTCGCAAAGACGGTTTTTTATGCACCTATCTTCATTTACGCAACAATGCTTTTCCCGCGTAGTCGGGAATCTATTTCTCAAGATAACTCCTAACGTTGTTTGCAAGATGGATTTCCGCCTACGCGGAATGACACAATTTAAAGTCATTTTGACCTGATAAGCTACCTATTTCTTGAATGAAATAATTAGAGGCTTATAGATTATGCAGATCTAGGCACTGATAGTATAACTGCAAGCATGCTCGTACCAATGATCCGTTGGTGTGGGCTCCTTTTGAGAATTAATCTTCCAATAATCCGTGGTGGAATCTATTTCCTGTAACTCACCCTCTCGAACGATATGCTGCAAGGGCTCTTCTCCATTTTTCAGGGATTCACAAAGTCTGGTCAAAGCCGCCCAGGCTTTATTTTCACAAATTTTAAGAATACGATTCACCTGATGAGGCAGCAAATCCCATTGTCCAAATAAGGCAACCTGATTCAATTCATTTTTATGTAATAAAGACTGCTCAAGTATTTTGAACTGGCGGCATAATTCATTTATATTTTTTTCAGTTTTATTTTTTAGTAATTCGACAAAGATACGAAATAAAATATGAGTTTCTCCCTTAATCAAACTCAAACTATGCAAGGCGCGTAATGGGGAATGAGCAGAGTTCGCATGCCGTCCGTCTTTATATAAGCTTAAATCACTGCTTTTTTTTATCCATCCATAGGGAATGTCCAGGAATATAGGATAAATCGATTGAAAAATTCGCATGTTGGTTTTAACTGCTTTCTTCTCGATGACTTTAGGGAGTTGGCTATCAAATAGCCCGCCTGAATTTTTTGATGTCTTTACAGGGTCTTTTTTCTCGATTTCAACATCTGTGAAATACATATCCCTTAATTGTTCAATTTTTTTAGCACATATACCCTGGCTCAAGCCAAGTTTTGCCAACTCTTCAAACCAGTCATGATTACCTCTGAAACAGCTGTAATAAATAGCTTCCTCGATACCAGAAAATTTTACATGCAAGTATTCTGCATTTTCAGCTCCGTTTTCAGAAAATTGATACCGGGTATCGATATAGCGTTTAGCAGCCTTATAGCCTTTTTTGAATAATTTATCCTGATCCTCTGCAGAGATATCAAATTGGGTCGCGCTCACATTCCCAATAGGAATAAGCACAGTTTGTCCACTATAATGCAACAATTTCAAACGGTCCTGTTCCCATCCGCTGACAGGGTCCCGTACCCCGGTGAGCAGGCCATAAATCCAGTTCCATAAAAAATTTTCTCTATAAATACGATGGACAAACCGATTCAAAATCCTGCGCTCCGGTCCATTATCAAATTGGAAAGCTACCAGTTTCAGGCAATTCTCATGTTCAGATTTTAAAAAAGTAGTTTTATCATCGCTAAAGGCTTCTGTAGGCAGATTACTCAAAATTCCGCCATCGTTATAGGTATTTCCATCCGGCAGCAAGGTCGGCTTAAAAACAATAGGGAAACTGGACGACATAGCCCCCGCTTTACTAACCTCTTTGTGCGGCGAATGCTCATAGGAAAAATAAACTGTCTTTCTTTTTTCTTTATTCGTTGCCGTTACGATAAGCTCTTCGCCCAAACAACAATCAGGATACCCTTCTTTTAAGCGCTTTAAGGATTCAAAACTTATCACCCCTCGTTCAAAAACCTGATTGCGTAAGGCTTTGGCTTCTGCTTTGCCTGCAATCAGCTCATAATCGTATAAAATCTGATCTACTTTTTTGATAATCATGAAATCCAGTGCTGCTTTTAAGGCATCTGTATCCGAAATCCCTGAGCTGTCAATATTATAATGGACAATGTTTTCCTCCTTAAACTGCTGAAAGAAAGTAAGAATCTCTGACCATGAATATCCGAGATAACACAGAATCGCCATAATGGCACCAGCAGAACTACCCGCGAATTTACTGGGCTGTATTCCACTGTCCTGGAACGCTTTATAAGCGCCGACATGCGCAAAAATTTTCGCTCCTCCCCCGCAAAAGACCATCGTGTCAATTTCAGGGCGTTTTTCAATTATTAATATTTCTCCTGTATCCGGATGCTGGAATACTTCTGCTTTATCTTTTTTTAAGACAGGGCGGAACGTATTGGGTTTGGACCGCTTTTTTTCAGGCTTTACAGACTCTTTTTTGTCCGTGTAAATGTTTACCAGCCGTTGCCATAAGCGCAGATACCAGGCAGGAGCAGTAATAAAGCGCTCCACCTTTCGGTATTCATACATGGCTTTCATACGCTTTTTAGGGTCTCTGACATGGATTGAAAAAGGATGCGGTGAATTTAGGATAGAATCGTATTCCTGATTTTCAATATCCAGAGAGGAGAGACTTTCCACCATATCATCCGTTAATCGGAGACGCTTGGTATTTAATAGGGGTTCTTCCTGCGGATCGCCTGGCTGATGATATTTGTTGATTTGTTTTGTGGTGCAAAATTGATTTAATCCAACTAGCAAACCGTATTGCCCCTTGCAAATTTCCAAACCATTAAGCTGATAATCAAAAGTAAGTTCTACAGGGGATAAAGGCCATTGATATGATTTTTTTCGATAAAATATCCAATTGACAATTCTACCCCACCAACTTAAACCTACCTCCGCAGTATAGCCTCGGTAATCGGTAGTGGCGGCGTCGCTTAAAAAAGCTCGGTGGGCATTGTTAGCATGGGATTTCCAAAACCAATGGTTGAATTTTTTGCGTGATTTGTCGCTTAGGCCATTGTAATCAATTATTATTTTTTCTTCATCGAATAAGTAATCCGCTAAAGAAAACTGATCATCGGGTGGTTGCCCGTTAATACGTAGCCATCCATAGTATGCAATCAAAACAAACTTTTTTAATAATTGGCTATTGGGGTGAAAGACACTGTTTTGAGAAATCAATTCCTTCAATACCTGGTCTCTGTCCATAGAGTAATCCTTTACTTAAGATGAGCTTTGATATCTGTAAATTCCAGGTTCTATTGATCCTGCCCAGTTGCTAAGCTGCTTATCTAATTTATAACTAGCATACTTTTTGTCAGAAATGAATAGCTAAATGACCAGGATTACTGAACATTCGCACAAAAACGGAAAGATATACCTTGATACAGCAGGTGTATCAAGGTTAATTTTATGACAGACTAGCCGATTTCCTGCAGAATGGCTTCAACGACTCTCGCGGGATTCGCTGCTCTGGTTATAGGGCGCCCCACCACTAAAAAATCGCTCCCTAGCCTGCTTGCTTCGAGTGGAGTGACTACCCGGCTTTGATCATCCCGAGAGTTCAAATCCAGCCGAACACCGGGCGTTACCGTAAGAAAAGATTTTCCACAAAGTCCCTTTATCTCAGGAACCTCGAAAGCCGAACAGACAACACCATCGACACCGGACTCACTGGCCATGCTGGCCAGACGCTGAACATGGCTATTTATCGACTCTGGAATGCCCAAAGCAGAAAAGCTATTATCATTCATACTGGTTAATACAGTCACGGCAATTAATAAAGGTCTGTTCCTGCCCTCTTCCAAAGCCTCTCTCGCCGCTTGCATCATCTGGCTTCCGCCACTGGCATGAGCATTGATCATCCATACCCCAAGCTGGGCAGCCGCGCGGCAGGCCTGAGCCACCGTATTGGGAATATCATGAAACTTTAAATCAAGAAAAACCTTATATCCCTTATTAACCAGAGTATGCACGAATTCCGTGCCAAATAAGGTAAACATTTCACTGCCCACCTTAACAGCACATCGACCTGGGTCGAGCTGCTCTACCAGATTCAAGGCATCCTGCCTGGTATCAAAATCCAGCGCGACAATTAATTGAGCTGACATTTTAGGCCATCACCTCTGAAACCTGCTCCAGTGCTAGCTTCACTGCCTCAGCGACTGTTTCCTGCTCTTTCGATGTCAGATAGGGATGCATGGGTAAGCTTACCACACGTCCACTTGCCCGTTCAGAAATAGGGAAATCCCCTGTTTTATAGTTTAAGAAGGACAATGCCGGCTGCTGATGCATTGCGATAGGATAATGAACTGCCGTGGGGATGCCTTGTTTTTGCATCGCCTGTTGAAACTCGTCACGATTATCTACTTCAATAGTGAATTGCGCATAAACACTGGTGTTTTCTGAAGATAACTGAGGGGTTTTGACATGATCGGACAGCAGGGAAATATATCGGCTGGCCACCTGCTGTCTAAGTCGAATTTCATTAGGAAAAAGCTTCATTTTTTCTATTAAAATCGCTGCCTGGATCGTATCCATTCTGCCATTAATTCCAATACGGCGGTGGTTATAACGAGTATTTTGCCCATGATTGCGAATTTCAATCAGGCGCTCAGCCAGAATATCATCATCAGTGAAGCAGGCCCCGGAATCACCATAGCCGCCCAAGGGCTTGGATGGGAAAAAGCTGGTGCATCCTATTGTCGACAAGGCACATGAATAGCGCCCGTGATGAGTCGCACCAAAACTTTGGGCGGCGTCTTCGATTACCGCCAAACCATAACGCTTGGCGATTGCATTAACCGCTGTTAAATCCGCACATTGGCCATACAGACTGACAGGCATAATCGCCTTGGTACGTGAGGTAATCGCTGCTTCAATTTTTTGCGGGTCGATATTGTAGGTCTGCGGATCAATATCAACAAATACTGGTTTGGCCTGACACAGGGTGATCACTTCCGCAGTGGCAAAAAAACTGAAAGGGCTGGTGATCACTTCATCACCCGGCTCAATTTCAATAGCCATTAATGCCATAAGCAAGGCGTCAGTACCACTGGCATTGACAATGACATGCTTGACGCCGGCGAACTCTGCTAATTTTTTTTCAAGCTGGGCTATCTCTGGCCCCATTATGTACTGTCCATGATTTAACACTGCGTGTATACCTTTTAAAATATCCGCTTCAATGAGTTGATATTGCTTTTTTAAATCAATAAATTGCATAATGTTCTCAGTAATTTTTGTTCGTATCAGGGTCTGACGGAATTCCAAAACTCGTCTTAATCACCCTCTAAACCATGCACAGGCTTCATTCTACCCCACTGTTTGCAACTTGGGCAATGCCAGTGAAGATGCTTGCCTCCAAAACCACAATGACCGCAACGATAAACTGGCTTATTGTCCAGAAACTTGCTTGTAATATCGTATAACATTTGTAATTTGTCGCGTACTTTACCATGCGCTGTTTCAAGATGCCAAAAAATTAATCGATTTATACCCCTGATTGAAGGGTAACTGCCCAGTTTGTCGGCTACAAAATCCACAGCAGAATCCATCTCCTTTGTGTTACGCAGGTACTCGGCAATGACGAAAATAGTCGAAGCCCGCGGATGATTCTCCAGTGTTTGCTGAAGGAACTCCACGCATTCGTCCATAATTCCCAATTCTTTGTGGCAGATTACCAGCGGCTCAATAATTTCAGTAATAAACTCAGGATCCTGCTGAGGAACCCGCTTCAATGAGCGAATCGCCTGCTTGTACCGCCCATGCTTCATATCGAGAGAAGCTTGTAATAAGCTGGCGCGCACAGACATTTTATCAATGGCCAGTGCCTGCCTGGCGGCATTCTGAGCTTTTTCAATGGCATTATCTTTAAGCGCTTGTGTTGCAATTTCACAATAATAATGGGCTGCCTGACTATGCAAACTCTGTCCAGTGGATACTTCAAGTTTCTTGATGGTATCCAGGGCATTTTCCCAGGCTTTCTCTTGCTGATAAATAGCAAGTAAACCTTGTAAACTACAGATTTCCTTGCTGCCTCCCAGCTCCACGACTTCCAGAAAAATGCGTTCCGCACGGTCAAACACGCCAGCGCTCATATAGTCCTGACCAAGTGCGAGTAAGGCCTGTTTTCGATCAGCAAGACTTAATTGCGGTCTCGCAATCAGGTTCTGGTGAATTCTGATGGCCCGGTCAACTTCGCCGCGACGGCGGAAAAGACTGCCCAAAGCCAGATGGGTTTCAACCGTTTCACTATCAATCTCTAATAGCTTAATGAATACATCAACTGCTTTATCAGGCTGTTCGTTAAGCAGATAATTTAATCCAACGACATATTCCCTTGATAGTTTATTGTTTTGTTCAGATTTCTTACCTGAATAATTACGGCTTGCAACCCACCAACCAGACCAGGCAGCAGCAGGTAATAACAATGGCCATAAGTTAATCATTAACACACTCCATTAATTCACTAGGTCCTGGATTTAAAGACAAGTGCTGCATTCAAAATACGTTGTTCAGAACAATGGCAATAGACTATCAAATTCAGCCCAATTAAAAAACCTTCTTAAAAGGCAAATTTATCGCTCGAATTGGCGCTGCTCAATCAAACCTAAAAACGCTCACAATGCCTTAACATTTATCACCCATAGGGATATAATACCTATTTTTAGTTAGGAGCTAAATGCCCCGTCGACCCAGGCGTATTAAAAAATCCAGTAATCGGAGCTTAGATGCCCCTATGGCCAATTATTGAACCCACAGCCGAATCCACATCAAAAAATGGCATCAGCTCCCAAATAGCCACTGCCATTAAGTTAAGCTCAATTGTATATACTGTCATCCCCGCGATAGGCGGGGATCCATCTCTGAGCTAGCCACAATGCGGACTGAGGAATAGATTCCCGCCTTTCGCGTGGATGTCAGAATTTAGAGGTTTAAATGACAATAATTAAGCAAATTAAGAAACACCGTTCTCGTCGAAGCAGTACTTCAAACTTTGATGCTATTCGTCGAATGTTAAATGAGGCTGAGACAAACTTGAGTACGAATGAGGCTCCGCGATCTTCAGATGATAATTCCGTTATAATTGGCGTTACCGGGAGTGAGGTCACTATAACCAGAGGTAACGATACGATTCCAGCACCTGACTTTGTGACGCGATTTTGGCTAAAACTTCCAGAAAGAGCAAATGCCAACGACCGTAATCAACTCGAGCAATTCAAAGCGGACCTTAATGAGAAACAAATTTCATATGAGAGTATTAAAGAACTAAAGGAGTCTGGCAAATCTCCTCGAAGTAAATTGGAGCGGTGTATGCTGTTCGCTTTTTGGAAGATCGATAGACCCGTTGTAAAACAAACGAATACAGCTGAATCCACTTCAGAAAAAACAGCACCAGCTCCCAAATAGCCCCATCGCTATATCCATATGATTGCCCTCCACAAGACCTGATTTACTCTGATTTGGAGGGCTTAGCTTATGGTAATTTGCGGACGCTTGCATCACTTAGCAGACTCTAGTGTTGATCTTTTAGAGGGATATCTCGCAGGTTTTTGATTTCCTTTTCAGTGAGCCTGAGTTGATTGCGCATTTTTGAAAATTCAACTTTCAGGCGCCAATACTTGCCTAGTGCAAGGAAAAAACCAATGACAAGCCCCAAAGCTAGCATTATTGCCATTAACACGGCTATTGGCATGCTAAAGGTCTTTACGTATAAATTGATCGGCACGGAACTCGCGTTTAGAGCTGCAAATGTCACACCTACAATTATAAGAATTAAATAAACAAAAAACATAAGTAAACGCATTTTTATTTACCTTCCTATGCAAACAATGCATAAATTTACGAAGTATTATCATCCCTCGCAGGAGGACAATCAAGTCTTGGCATGGAACATATCAAAACCTGATTAAGAATTGTATAAATAAAAAAAAAGCGTAGTTAAACTACGCTTTTTTACTGGCACAAAGAATTAATCTTTGGTTGCCATTTTTTCTTTAAGCAGATCACCAAGAGTTGTCGAAGCAACTTCTCCACTTCTGGAGTATTTCTTGATGGCTTCAGCTTGTTCCTGAGCATCTTTGGCTTTAACAGAAAGGGCAATGCTGCGATTTTTCTTATCAACATTGATAATTTTCGCTTCGATTTCATCGCCTTCCTTGCAGAAATGGCTGGCATCATCTACACGATCTTCAGATAACTCATTCGCGCGAATAGTACCATAGATTTCTGGAGCCAATTCAACAGTCACATTTTTAGCGTCAACGGCAGTAACACGACCTTTGACAACGCTTCCTTTGGTAAACTCATCAACAAAGCTTGAGAAGTTATCACTTTCAAGTTGTTTCAGGCCCAGAGAAATACGCTCTCTTTCTGCGTCAATGGCTAAAATAACTGCTTCCAGCTCTTGTCCTTTCTTGAATTGCTTGACAGCTTCTTCACCAGGAATAGTCCAGGAAATGTCAGACAGGTGAACCAATCCATCAATATCGCCATCCAGACCAATGAAGATTCCGAAGTCAGTAATAGAACGGATTTTTCCGCTGACTTTCTGACCTTTGCTATGGCTTTGGGAGAACTGGTGCCAGGGATTGCCGACACATTGTTTCATACCCAGAGAAATACGACGTCTTTCTTCGTCGATCTCAAGTACCATCACGTCAACTAAATCGCCCATTGAAACGACTTTGCTTGGGTGAACGTTTTTGTTAGTCCAATCCATTTCAGACATGTGAACCAGACCTTCAACGCCCTCTTCGATTTCAACGAAACAACCGTAATCGGTAATGTTGGTGACTTTACCTTGCAGTTTTTTACCGACAGGATAGCGATCAACCAGGTCAACCCAAGGATCATTACCTAACTGCTTCATACCTAAAGATACGCGATTACGTTCGCTGTCAAAGCTTAATACTTTAACTTTGACATCCTGACCTACAGTCAGTAATTCGGCTGGGTGCTTAACTCGCTTCCAGGAGATATCAGTGATATGCAGAAGACCATCAATACCGCCGAGATCAATGAATGCACCGTAGTCAGTAAGGTTTTTAACGATACCGTTAAGAATTTGACCATCATGCAGTGACTCAAGCAAGGCCTGACGATCAGCGCTGCTTTCTTCTTCTACAACAGCGCGACGTGAAACGACAATATTATTGCGCTTCAGGTCCATTTTAATCACTTTAAATTCTAATTCTTTGCCTTCCAGGTAAGAAGGATCGCGAACAGGTCTGACATCTACCAAAGATCCTGGTAAAAATGCGCGGATTGTACCAATCTCAACTGTGAAACCACCCTTGACTTTGCCCGAAATTAAACCAGTAACGGTTTCATTGTTTTCGTGACATTTCGACAGCTTGCGCCAGGCTTCCTGACGTTTGGCCTTTTCTCTTGATAACAGAGTTTCGCCATAGCCGTCTTCCACTGAATCAAGAGCTACTTCGACCGTATCACCGATGTTAATTTCCAATTGACCATTTTTATCGTGGAACTCTTCAACAGCGACAATACCTTCGGATTTTAAGCCAGCATTTAATGTGACAAAATCGTCGTCGATACCGATAACTTTTGCAGTGATAATTGCGCCAGGGTAAAATTGCGCACCAGCGATACTTTGTTCAAATAATTCTTTGAAACTTTCAGACATGTTAATAAACTCTTTAGTAAAAAAATGAAAGTGTAATTCCGAATTACCCTTCCCCCCATACAAACTGTTTGTAACTATCTTACAAACACTGGACTAAGCATAAGCAGCTTTTTGCCAATATGCAAATAATCCCTTCTTATTCGATCAGGTTGTTGAAATAATGACCCAATCTAGCGGAAGAACGAATGCCTATTTATCAATTTTAAAACATTATTAAAGACTTGTACAATCGTTAATCCAGTGGTGTCGACTAAAATCGCATCCGATGCCGGTTTTAGTGGTGCATGAACTCGTTTTGCATCACGATCATCACGCTGAGCCAACTCATCGATCACCTGCGCGAGGCTAACATCAATTCCACCATCTTTCAACTGATTGTAGCGCCGCTTTGCTCTTTCCTCTGCTGAAGCAAAAAGAAATATTTTAAGTATAGCCTCTGGAAAGACTACTGTTCCCATATCACGACCATCGGTTACCAGACCAGGGATCGTGGCAAATGCACGCTGCCGTTCAAGCAATGCTGCGCGTATTTCCGGCACTGCAGCAATAACCGAAGCATCTTGCCCGCATTGCTCGCTGCGAATATTATCGTAAACATTCACTCCATCGAGAATGACTTGCTGCTCTTCAGCATCCATTTCAAATTTGACGTTCAGCTGATTGGCTAAACTGACAATCGCGGCCGCGTCTGAAAATGGAATACCTCGTAATCGAACTGCGTAAGCCAGAACTCGATATATTGCCCCACTATCCAGCACATGCCAGTTCAAATGTTTTGCCACCATATGACATATGGTTCCCTTACCTGTTCCGCTAGGTCCATCAATGGTTATTACAGGAGCTTTTTTCTCACGCGTCATTATGTACCTCTTGGATATTTAACTGTAAGGCTTGCGCAGTCTTGACAAAATCAGGGAATGAAGTGGCTACGTTCTTGCAATCTTTGATTACAATCTGTTCTTTTGCCGCCGCACCCGCAATAGCAAAAGCCATCGCTATTCGATGATCCCCATAACTTTTTATCTCGCCTCCCTGCAGTTTACCACCCTTTATAAATACGCCGTCTTCGAATGCCTGAGCCGTAACTCCAAGTTGGATCAGTCCTTCAACCATCGCTCCAATGCGATCACTTTCTTTACTGCGTAACTCTTTTGCTCCGTGCAATCGGGTTTGGCCAGAAGCACAGGCAGCAGCAATAAAAATTACCGGGAATTCATCGATTGCCAAGGGAACTAACTCCACCGGAATATCGATACCCTCCAGAGGAGCATGGCGGATATACAAATCAGCCACTAATTCCTCGCCAAAAAGACGTTTATTGCTTTGCTCAATAGAAGCTCCCATTTGACTAAGGATCTGAATAATTCCTGTACGCGTTGGATTAATGCCTACATTTCGGATGAGCACTTCAGAACCAGGAATTAAGGTAGCGGCCACAATGAAAAAAGCGGCTGAGGAAATGTCGCCGGGCACGATTATATCGGTTGCAATACATTCGCTCTCGGAATTAATTGTAATATGGTGACCACATTTTTGGATGGGATATGAAAATGTAGTCAGCATGCGCTCTGTATGATCCCGGGTAAACCCTGGCTCGGTAACCGTTGTTTCGTCTTTTGCATACATTCCAGCTAAAAGCAGGCAGGATTTAACCTGGGCGCTAGCTTCAGGCATCACATAATGAATTCCCTTTAACTCCTGTTTACCGTTGATTGTAATTGGAGGTTTTCCATGCTCGGTGCTGATATCAGCGCCCATTTGCGTTAAAGGGCGGCTTACTCTCTCCATAGGGCGTCGAAGCAAACTTTCATCCCCTGTCAGGATGCTGCTAAATGACTGGGCAGCCAGCAAACCTGCTAATAAACGCATGCTGGTTCCTGAATTTCCACAGTCAATAACCTGCTTGGGAGCGTTCAGACCAAATTTACCCTTGCCATGAATAACTACCTGCTGGTTAAAAGGACCTTCAATTTCGATTCCCATGCTGCGAAAGGCCTGCAAAGTAGCCAGGCAGTCCTCCCCCTGCAGAAAGTTTTGAATACTGGTTGTGCCTTTTGCAATTGAACCAAGAATAATTGCGCGGTGAGAAATTGACTTGTCACCTGGAACAGAAATTTCGCCGGAAATTGTTTTAACCGGTGAACTTACAAAATCATAACTAGCATTCATTTTCATGTTCCTTGGCAAATACTGCCATAAAGTCAATCAGCTTCTCCACTGCAGCGAGCGGCATGGAGTTATACATGCTGGCTCTTAAGCCACCCACTGTACGATGTCCCGCCAGAGCAAGCAAGCCCTGGTCACGGGCCTTTGCGAGAAATTCATCTTCCAGCTGAGGCTTTTTCAGATTAAAACAAACATTAACCAGTGCTCGATCTTCTTTCCTTATCTTACAGCCATAAAAATCGGAAGAATCAATAAATTCGTACAACAATCTGGATTTAGTACAATTTAATCGATACAAAGCCTCAACTCCTCCCTGGCTTTTAATCCACTGGAACATTTTAAGCGCCAGATAGCAGTTAAATGTGGGCGGAGTGGCATACATTGAGCGAGTTGTGGTGTATGTTCGATAGTCAAGCATTCGCGGAATTGCGTCATTGCTTATTTCTTTAATTAAATCGTCTCGCACAATAACCAGCGTCAAACCGGCATTGGCTATATTTTTCTGTGCACCTGCAAATATCAGTGCATAGTCATTAATATTTATCGGCTCACTAAGCAAGCAAGAAGTCATGTCAGCGATTAAAGGGATATCATTAATAACAGGCGGTTGAGGAAATCGAAGTCCATTGACTGTTTCATTAGGGGTATAATACAAAAAACGAGTATCCGGCAAAATCTCCCAGGTGGAGCGTTCTGGTATCCGGCTATAGTTTTTATCAGCAGAACATACGCTATAGGCCTTGCTTAAGCGGCAAGCTTCTTCATAAGCCATTTCTGACCAGATCCCTGTTTGAAAATAGCCTGCCTTTTGATTTTCCGACAAAAAATTTAAGGGAATCATACCAAATTGGCTACGCGCCGCTCCACTGATGAAGAGCACATGATAGTCACTGGGAATAACCAGCAGCTCTCGTAGAAGCGATTCTGATTCTTCCATTATCTGAGTAAATTCTTTAGTGCGATGGCCTATTTCCATCACCGACATCCCGGTATTGTTCCAGTCTAATAACTCAGCCTGAACCTCTGACAGGATTGCATCGGGCAGCATCGCAGGTCCCGCCCCAAAATTGTATCCTCTACTCATCGGAATCATCATCCATTTCAAAATCTTCTGAATCGCTATCAGCCTCACCCAGATCCTCAATGCGCTGCATCCCTACCACGTGTTCGCCGGAGCTGACATTAATCAGACGTACTCCCTGGGTGTTTCTTCCAATAATGGATAACTCATCCACTCTGAAGCGGACCAGCGTTCCTTTATCGGTGATGAGCATCGCCTCGTCTCCTTCACTGACCTGCAGCGCTCTTACCACTTTACCATTTCGTTCATTGACCTGAATAGAAATAACTCCTTGACCGCCGCGACCGGACACACGGTATTCTTCAACATCGGTTCGCTTGCCATAGCCATTTTCAGTAGCGGTCAGGATGGTGCCTTCTGGTTTGGCGACAACCAGAGAAATAACCGATTGATCTTCACCTAATCGAATTCCCCGCACACCACGCGCGGTGCGCCCCATTGGCCGGATTAATTTCTCATCAAATCGAATCACCTTGCCCGCATCTGTAAAGAGCATAATGTCTTTACTGCCGTCAGTAATATCCACACCGACCAGGCGATCATTTTCATCCAGATCAACCGCAATAATCCCATTGGCTCGTGGACGGCTGAAGGCTTCCAGAGAAACCTTTTTGACGGTTCCAAAACGGGTGGCCATAAACACAAAATATCCTTCGTTGAACTCTCTCACCGGCAACATGGCATTAATGGCTTCATCTTCTGCCAGAGGTAAAATATTCACAATGGGCTTGCCTCGAGAAATTCGGCTGGCCAAAGGCAGTTGATAGGCTTTAAGCCAATACAATTTGCCATGATTTGAAAAACAAAGAAGCGTGTCATGAGTACTGGCAATCACAAGACGTTCTATAAAATCTTCGTCTTTAACATTCGTTGCAGACTTGCCTTTTCCACCTCTTCTTTGGGCCTGATAGGATGAAATAGGCTGGTATTTGACATAGCCCTGATGGGATAAAGTTACAACAACATCTTCTTCAGTGATCAGGTCTTCAATAGTCAGATCTTCCTGTGATGCCGTGATTTCTGTGCGGCGCTCATCGCCAAACTGTGATTTAATTTCAATTAATTCATCTTTAATCACCTGCATCAATCGCTCGGGTGAGGCAAGAATATCCATTAAATCTTTAATCTGTTTGAGTAAATCTTCAAACTCATTAATGATTTTTTCCTGCTCCAGCGCAGTCAACCGATGCAATCTTAATTCAAGAATTGCCTGCGCCTGTGCTGGAGACAATTTATATCCATTACTTCCAAGGCCATACTCTGATGGGAGGTCATCAGGACGGCAAGCATCGCTGCCGGCATTTTCAAGCATGGCTTTGACTAAGCCTGGCTGCCACTCTCTGGCCAGTAGGGCTTCCTTCGCATCCTGTGGAGTGGGAGACTTTTTGATTAACTCAATCATTTCGTCAATATTGGCTAAGGCAATCCCCAGTCCTTCTAATAAGTGAGCTCGGTTTCGTGCTTTTTTCAGTTCGTAAATGGTACGGCGGGTAACGACTTCGCGGCGATGTTTGATAAAGTATTCAAGAATTTGTTTTAAATTCAGTGTTCGCGGTTGACCATCAACCAGGGCAACCATGTTGATACCAAACACATTTTGCATTTGAGTATGGGCATAGAGATTGTTTAAAACGAC
Organism: Legionella quinlivanii; assembly: GCF_003265995.1. Classification (GTDB taxonomy): domain Bacteria; phylum Pseudomonadota; class Gammaproteobacteria; order Legionellales; family Legionellaceae; genus Legionella_C; species Legionella_C quinlivanii_A. The sequence continues at coordinate 153,158 of NZ_MVJN01000002.1, forward strand.
CTCAGCCACCTCACCGCGCTTTAGCTCGATCACAACGCGCATACCCTGCTTGTCCGATTCGTCCCTCAGTCCGGAAATGCCCTCAATCTTTTTATCCCGGACCAATTCAGCGATTTTCTCAACCAGACGAGCCTTGTTTACCTGATAAGGAAGTTCATTAATGATAATGGCCTGGCGTCCGGAATGACTGTCGGTTTCAATTTCAGTTCTTGCTCGAATAGAGATTCGCCCCCGACCTGTACGGTATGCCTCCAGAATGCCCGCTTTACCATTGATAATAGCCGCAGTCGGGAAATCAGGACCTGGAACGTATCCCATGATATCTTCAAGCGTTAAATCAGGCTCCTCTACCAGTGCAATACAGGCGTTGACAACCTCGGTTAAATTATGTGGCGGGATATTGGTCGCCATACCTACTGCGATCCCTGATGAGCCGTTGATTAGCAGATTGGGAATGCGCGAAGGTAAAACGACGGGAGCGAACTCTGTCTCATCATAGTTTGGACTGAAATCAACTGTTTCTTTTTCCAAATCCGCCAATAAGGCATGCGCGACCTTTGACATACGCACTTCCGTGTACCGCATGGCGGCGGCCATATCCCCATCGACTGATCCAAAGTTCCCCTGACCATCAATCAGCATATAACGCATTGAAAAAGGCTGTGCCATACGAACAATCGTGTCATACACCGCAGTATCACCATGTGGATGGTATTTACCGATTACGTCACCGACCACACGAGCTGATTTTTTATAGGGCTTGTTCCAATCATTCCCTAACTCGCTCATAGCAAACAGGACTCGGCGATGAACCGGTTTTAAGCCATCGCGAACATCCGGCAACGCGCGGCCGACGATAACACTCATAGCGTAGTCGAGATAAGACTGTTTGAGCTCGTCTTCAATATTGACCGGGATGATTTCTTTTGCTGAATTGATCATAGCTAACTGGCGTCCTTCTGCATCACTCAAAATAAACCACGAATTATACCACAAGCAGCCTTTCAATTGAATAAAAATGCCTTTGCTCGCAAAGTTCGCCTCCGAGACTGTTTTTGGATTATGCTTGTATTATCAGGAGACAATTAAATTTTGGCTAAAACGCTGTGAATAATAATCAAACTGCTTCATACTAAATCATAACACATGCCTAAATGATAAATTGACTCAACCCTGGCATTTTTATATAGTTCAGCGCTTAACGCAGCGCTGGCTGTCAACTGTTTATGAGGAGACACGATGACCGACAAAACCGCACAACTTAGTATTGACGGCCTGGAGCCTATTGAATTACCGATATTAACGCCTACCATTGGCAATGATGTTATTGATATCAATAAATTAGGTGAAGCAGGATATTTCACTTACGATCCCGGTTTTGTCTCTACAGCGTCCTGTGAATCCAAGATTACTTACATCGATGGCGATCAGGGCATCCTGTTATATCGCGGCTATCCCATTGAGCAACTGGCTGAAAAGAAAGATTTTCTTGATGTCTGCTATTTGTTAATGAACGGCGAGCTGCCTAATCCGAATGAAAAAACCAGCTTTGTCAGCCTGGTTAATAACCACACAATGGTCCATCAGCAAATGTATAATTTCCTGAATGGATTTCGTCGTGACGCGCATCCTATGGCGATTATGGTCGGTATTGTAGGTGCCCTTTCTGCTTTTTATCATGATTCAATGGATCTTAATAATCAGCATGATCGCTATATCTCTGCTATACGGCTTATAGCCAAAATGCCTACGCTGGCAGCAATGAGCTATAAATATTCTGTGGGTCAGCCCTACATGTATCCCCAGAATAAAATGTCCTATGCAGAAAACTTTCTGCACATGATGTTTGGCGTGCCATCAGAAGATACAACGCCTGATCCGGTTATTGTTGACGCGATGGATAAAATCTTTATTCTGCACGCAGACCATGAACAAAACGCATCAACTTCTACAGTGCGTCTGGCCGGCTCAACCGGAGCCAATCCCTTTGCCTGTATCTCTGCCGGAATCGGTGCCCTATGGGGGCCTGCTCATGGCGGAGCCAATGAAGCCTGTCTGAACATGCTGAAAGAAATTGGCGACGTAAAAAACATTAATCATTTTATCAAACGCGCTAAGGATAAGGACGATCCATTCCGTCTGATGGGCTTTGGTCATCGGGTTTACAAGAGTTATGATCCGCGCGCTAAAGTAATGAGAAAAACCTGTTATGATGTGCTGAATGCCGTTGGCGCTCATGACTTGCCAATATTTAAACTCGCTATGGAACTTGAGCGTATTGCGCTGGAAGATGATTATTTCATTGAGAAAAAACTTTATCCCAATGTTGATTTTTACTCAGGGATCACTTTGAGTGCAATAGGTATTCCAACCAACATGTATACGGTAATCTTTGCACTGGCCAGAACAGTTGGCTGGATGTCTCACTGGATGGAAATGGTGGCCAGCAAATCACGTATTGGCAGACCACGGCAATTATATACTGGTGAAAAACAAAGGAATGTACCCTAGTTTTTTGGTTGGGCTTCAAAGCCCAACCTGCTATTTCATCACAAGCGCGCTCGCCGCTTCAGGTTCCTTACTTTTCAAAGGTGCATAATCACGCATATTGATCTCAAACTCACGGTATTTAAACCAGCTTTTCTGTTTTTTCCAGGGAAGTCCGATCATCTCATCAGCAGCCCTGCATAAAACATTGTAATCCATCGCAGTCAAAGCCTTTAATGGCTCAGCAGCTTTCTCAAACTTTATCAACCAGTCACTATTGATAGCTCCAGGATTTACCTCAGAAACAATCGCAGTTTTTTCAAAAGTAATGCTGATTCCCAGTTTTTCTTCAAAAAATTTCTGAATCTTCTCGCGGCAATTAGTATCACCCAACACAGACAAGTCGGCCTCATTATCTCCTCCTGTTGACGAGATAGCTGAGTACTTTCCGCTCGGCTTTAAAAGTATCGCGGCATAAATTAGATTGTGTAAGACATTGTAGCTGTAAGTACCCGGACCATAAGTATCAAAAATAAATCCTACCTCCCCTTCGAGCGCTTGCAAGTATTCCCGAGCGCGATCATCTTCCGGACGCTTTACTGCTTCCAATTGCGGCGTGTCCTGCAATAATTGGAATCTTGCTGAATCGCAGGGCAGCTTCATTTTAGCAATCTTAATTTTAGCCAATTCACAAGTGTGATGCCGGACTTCTTTCTCAGAAGCAGTAACACCAATTAGTTCTGCTCTTTTCTTTACCTTATTGAGTTCAATTCGTAAATCAATTAAAAATTGTCCGTTACCCATTCCCATATCCATTACGATATCATCATCCTTAATATTGTTAACGATATCTAATAAGTTGGGCGTGTTTTTTAAGGTTGTTTCTGTGTTATACGCATGAAGTTTACGGATTTTTTCCAGGCCTCTTTTGTTAGGCCATGAGTTCTTCTCAAAGAACGCTTTGTTCTCATGCTTGGATTTCATTAAATTCTCCTGTTGCTCATTTATGACACAATGATATGACTAAATTTTGCACATAGGAATGTCGAAAAACGGACAGAAGGAGACAAATAAGATTAATTTCTACTTATATTGTATTTATTTTATACATTTTGTATGTTATTATTCTCCCATCATAAAGGAGTACAAATGAATATTGATCATATCTTACAAAATCCTAGCCTTGCTCATCATAATATTCTTCGAGATATTTGTAATCCTCTTGAACAATTGGGTGTCAATTTTTTTGGTTATACCGCCGTCAATGCGCAGGGGGAAGCATTTTGTCTGGGCTCCAAACCAGAATATGCATCAGAATATCTGCGATTAAATCATGCTCAGAATGATGTCCACTACCATCATGCTAAAGAAAAAAATCTATTTGAATACTCTTTCTGGGATTATCTTGAAAAAGACAGTCACACCCAATCACTCTATCAAATGGCGGCATTATTTGATCAAAGCCACACATTGACAATAACCTCACATGATCCACAGATGACCCACTGCTATCATTTCAGCGCATCTCTTAGTCAAACGGGCATTAATCAGATTTATCTCGAAAAAATGGATTCATTGCATGCCTTTATTGCTTACTTCAAAGATTGTCTGCAAATGATTCCGGAATTAACTTCAGTCTATCAATTGCCTGTTAACATTGATATCGATCATGCTTCTATGGGGAAAAAAGTTGTCAATATAAAAGCCGATCTTAGAACAATGGAGCTTGAGCAAGTAGCGCAAAACAGCTTTGAGTGGACCAATAGTAATCATTATTTGCTGACATCCAAAGAGCGGGAATTATTACAATGGATTCGTTTAGGTAAATCAGCTGAGTTAATTGCGGAAATCAAGGGCGTTTCTCGAAAAACGGTTGAGCGGCATGTGGCTTCCATTAAGGATAAGTTTGAATGCTATACCATGTATCAATTAGGGGAAAAAATAGCCCAGTCGGGATTGGCGAGCTTTCTTTCATTATCTTGTCAGCAAAATAAAAATTTGCGGGTAGCTTCAGCAAGCATATGAATAATTTAAATATTTTAATAATCATACCAAACTTTTGAGGGTTTTTAGTAGCATTTTTGAACGAATAATGATAGATTGCTGAAATTAATTCCAGTTAGAATATTGTTTGCTCAAAGCATGAAAAGACTAATTTATTCTCTTATTTTGTTGTGCGTCTGTTTATCAGCAATCCTGATTTTCAAGTTCTGGTCGAAAGATCCTGAACCTCAAATTATACCGCCAACAGTGACTCAGACTGAACCCGTTCTTCCATTACCCCCCCCACTTCAGCTTAAACCTGCTCTTTTTAGCCAGTTGCCAGGCTGGAAAGAAACAAAAATAAAAAAATCATTCATAGCTTTTCAGAAATCCTGCAAAACTTTTTTGAAACAGGATCCGCTTGCTGATGCCGGGAGCAGTCAAATTCCATTGAAAGTCAAGGATTGGCTGCCAGCCTGTAAAGCAGCAGCGAATAAATCCGGAATTTCAGAAAAACAAGCGCGATCATTTTTCAAAAAATGGTTTAAGCCCTATGAATTTTATCAGGAAAAATCCGTTGAAGGGCTATTTACCGGTTATTATTTACCCTTGTTGCACGGCAGCCTGGCTAAAACAGATGAGTTTAATGTGCCTATCTATGGGCTTCCTGACAATATTGTGACAGTTAATCCGGCCGACTTTGGTTATAACGGAATTAATCGTCGACTCGTTGGCCGTGTAGTGAAGGGCAAACTTCTCCCTTTTCATGTACGTAAGGAAATTAATGAGGGTGTACTGAAAGAGAACGCGCCAGTGTTGCTCTGGGTGGATAGCCATATTGATCGCCTCTACCTGGAAATTCAAGGTTCTGGAATAGTCAAACTGCCAAACGGCGAAACTGTCTTTCTGGGATATGCAGGAGAGAACGGCGCCTCTTACACCCCGGTGGGCCGTGTGTTGATAGAAAAAGGAGTTCTGACTAAGGAAAATGCTTCGATGCAAAGCATTCGTGCTTATTTGGAATCTCATCCAGATGAAATACTAGCGATTACCAATCAAAATAAATCCTTTGTTTTTTTCAAGAAGCTGAAGGACAGCGCCGCTATGGGTGCCCAGGGAGTGCAACTCACGCCAGGTTACTCTCTTGCTGTCGATCGGAAATGGATCCCTCTGGGAACTCCGCTGTGGCTAGATACATCACGTCCCACTCCCAATGATTCAACACCGCAATCATTCCAGCGTCTTATGATTGCTCAGGATACAGGCGGTGCCATTCGCGGCCAGGTGCGTGGTGATGTATTCTGGGGAGAGGGAGAGGAAGCAACTTACACCGCGGGCCTAATGAAAAACCCGGGGCATTATTGGTTATTTTTACCTCGACAGGCTGCGGGGAAATTGCCAAAGCAATTTGATTGATCTCGGGGTTAAAATCAACCATCACTGCCATTAAGTTAGGGAATTTGGTCATTCCCGCGAAGGCGGGAATCTATTCCTCAATTGGCATTATAGCTCGCTCAGAGATGGATCCCCGCCTTCGCGGGGAAGACAGTTTAATATACATTTAAGCTAAGTAGCGCTGGAATAAAATAACAGTCATAAATCATTACTGCTTGAACAAACTCCTCACTACCCCACTCACCTCCCCTGCAACGGGCATATTTTCCTGATTAATAATTTCGTTGAGACTCACAATTCGATAGCCGTTTTTCTGATACATATCAATAATATCTCCTAAAAAATGGCTATTAATCAGGTTGGCATGGATAAGTAATATTTGCTTGCTGGTTCCCGGGTGAAGCTTATTAGAGCGTGCTTCCGCTTTCAGAGTCTGCCCCCAGATGTAATTCAAATATCTTTTTTTCAGCGCAGGCAAACTTTGCGGGCGCAGACGATAGGGGATTGCGAAAAGCTGATTATTAAATATGAAATCCTTGCTGTCGATAGTCACCGGAGCAATGGTATAGTTCTTCTCGGCCAGAAATTGATACACCTTTTCCCGTTTTTCTCCCTTGCTTTCGGCAAGATAAGGGTATCGAAAATACTTAGGGCTGGTCATAATCCGTGACAGAATCTCATCTGCCTTATTAACATCTTCAATGTATTTTTCAGGTGTCACACTGTTCAGGCTTCGATGGGAGTAAGTGTGATTTCCTAATTGAAATCCCTGATTACGAAACTCCTCCAGAAGTTCCCATTGACCCTTTTCAATACTACCGGCAATAATAAAACCGGTTGCCGGCACCTTATGATCAACCAGGGCCTGTAAAATGGCCATAAACCGATCATGCTCCCGCTGCAATTTCTTTGGATCATTATTAGCGGAGCCTACGAAAGGCAAGTCATCAATCGTTATTGCAATTTCTTTCCCGGCAGCTAAAAGATTAGAGCTGAACAATAGAAACATAGCCGCAACAATGGACTTAATGTTCATGGATATCCTTGATAAAACAAGCCAGTAATCCTCAAGATGCAAAACCTGTGCCTTTAAACCGGCTCCAGTAAACCCATATCCCATAGACTATTTAGAAAAGAGATATCCAGGCTATTCCCGGAATAATCTGATAATTGACTAGTAGAAATAATCCGCTGGCTGGCAATCAGTTTAACCAACTCTGCTGAAACATCCTGAATATTCCAGCGCTCGCCATTAATAAATAATTCAAGATCAGGGTTTTCGTAATAAGCAAAGCGGCTGAAGGGATTTCGAGCCAGCTCTCCTGATTTTTTTAAATAATTGGACAGTTTCGCTTTTTTCTTTTGCTTTTCACAGGGCAAAAAAGCCTCTGCCTGCTCATCCAGGCCCGTAACAAACTCACCAAACCAGGAGTTGAAAGCTTCATTGTCATCAATCAGTTTCTTTAGCAGATTTCTGGCTTGATCTACAGCTTGCTGTGGGATTTCAGCGCTGTTTTTCAATGTTGACCAGATGGGATCTTTATATAATTGCGAAAAAATCGGAGCATCCCAGCAATGTTGACTGAAACTATCCCATAACTCTCTCGCCGGATAACTTCGATAGCCAAATGAATAGGTCATACATTCTTCTGAAAGCGATATACCATTATGAGCGACATGTGGCGGAAGATATAGCATATCTCCCTCTTCCAGAATATATTCCTCTTCCACTTCAAACTGGCTCATTATACGCAGTTCAAGGTTGGGCAGATAATTATCGGGTTGACAGTTTTGAGTCGTTAACAGCCATCGTCTGCGCCCCTTGGCCTGAAGCAGAAACACATCATAATTATCATAATGCGGACCCACCCCGCCATGCTCTGTCGCATAACTAATCATGACATCATCGACCCGCCATTGGGGTAAAAAATTAAATGCGTCCAATAATTTTGTGACCTCTGGAACAAATCGATCGACGGCCTGGACCAATAAGGTCCAATGAGAAGCCGGCAGTTTTTTAAACTCACCAGCGGAAAATGGTCCACTTTTTAAATGCCAGTTCGGTGTCTTCCCTGGTGTCTGCCAGACCAGACGGCTTTCAATCCCCTCCTCCATCGCTAGTCCGGCTAACTCGTCCCCGCTTAGAGGACTGTCAAATTGGCCAAAGGCCTGACGAAAAATGAATGGTTTTTTTTGCCAATAGTTTTCCAGGAATTCATTTTTCTCTATCGCGTCAAAAATTTTCATATAAAGCTCGATCTAGTGTTTAGCTGAATACATCAGGCAAGAAATTACCAACGGGGCTATAATTTCAATGGCACCATGTGATTTAGGGAGTGAAAAATGAATCATTATATTGCAAGGATAAGGAAAATGCTGCCTGCACTGTTAGTTTTATTAATGACTTTTGGATCAATTCAATCTGTACAAGCCCAAACAACTCCCAATAAGCCACAAACTTCTCTGGCAGGACAACAACTCGCTTACTATTATGGAGGACACTGGTATCGATACCCCGGAAATTATTATGGCCCTGGCTACATCTACTATGGCCCCCGTTATTATAACCGAACCTATTATCCTAAACACTATTATCGAAATTATTGGTCAGGATGGCGGCCATATGGGCATTGCCGGCAGACTTGTTTAATTAATCAGTGGAATGGGCAAGTTATTAAATGCGTCAGACGTTGTTAATTTGTATAACGACTAAGAGGTGGCCATACGCTGCCTCTTACCTTTTGCCTGCGCTACATAATCAGGCAAAATAATCAACAATCCCTTTTGTCTGTCTCGTTTCAACACTGCTCTCTTCTTCCTGATTTTGAAAAAGAGCCTCATCGGGTTGGTGAGTGTGCTGTGAATGCGAGCGTCGATCCCCTGTTTCAATATTAACTTCTGACAGCTGTATACCCTGGCTCATTAGCATCTCCCTCAATCGCGGAATCGACTGCTCAATCAAATCCTGAACCTGCAGACTATGAGTGCTTATGTCTATTTTCGCCGTTTCCTCTGATAAATGAATTTTAACTTCTACGGGCCCAAGCTCTACAGGATTTAGCTTGAGTATTGCCTGATTAATTTTATGCTGGCCCAGCCACGTGACACGTGCATTGAAATCGTCTTGCCAGCTGCTTTCATTAACCTCAGACGAAAGCTCGAAAGTGTTCGTCATGCCTACAGATGTTTTACTCTCTGGATGAGATGGGGTGAAATCTGTCTTTATTACCCTCAGAGGGATTTCTTTTATATCAATATTCAGGGATTTTTCGGGTTCCACAGCTGACTCTTCATTGTCAGGATCTGCCTGGATGATTTGATTAGTTAATACCTCACTCTCTACTACCTGTGCCGTTTTTTCCTCTGAAACAATCGACGTGAATTCAATATCTGCCGCCTCTTTCTGTTGTTTTTGATTATTCTTAACCGGACTTAAGAGGCGATTTTGCATTTGATTCAATGATGGTATTTCTGAAGCAGACGATGGAGACGACAGGTTTCCATCAGAAACTTGCTCCCCGGAATCTACTTCCTGAATAGCCAGGGTTTCATTATGAATAGCATTTAGCCAGGTCAGTGCGGGATTAACAAGGAATTTACTATCATCATCTTCCTCATTATCAGACTCAGCAGATGATTCATTCTCAAGAGGCAATTCAGACTGAGTTCTGGGGCTTGGATCGAGAGAAAGCGTTTGCTCGTCCGAGAGGATTACCTCATTTTCAACAGGTTTCGTCTCAGGAAGAGGGCCTTCAGATAAATAGTCCGTAATTAATTCTAAAAAGTAATTGCTGATACCAGAAGGCCCAGCTTCAATTTCCCCACTGGTCTCAAGAGGAGGGATCTCATCGGATACCATAAAAAAGGAGTCTGGGGGAATCTGATTAATCATGAATGACATCCTAGTTGTCATAAACATCGGGTATTTACTTATTAATAGCAAATATCTTTTATTTTTGAAAATAAGTTTTTTCATTTGCCTGGTACAAGCCTTATTGTTTTCGATGAAAAGCTTGAATTTTTAGGCTATGATTAGCGTTTTTGAACTCTGGAGTGGATTTATGATAGTTGGACAAGATAGTCTTTCAACTCGCAGTCAATTAGAGGTCGATGGTAAAACCTACCATTATTACAGCTTGAAAGAAGCTGAAAACAAGCACTTTAAGGGCATTAACCGCCTTCCCTACTCTCTAAAAGTATTATTTGAAAATCTGCTCCGTTTTGAGGATGGGACTACTGTTTCTGTCGAGGATATTAAAGCATTGGCCGATTGGTTAAATACTAAAACCTCACAGCATGAAATTGCTTACAGACCAGCGCGTGTTCTGATGCAGGACTTTACCGGTGTTCCCGCAGTAGTCGATTTGGCAGCCATGCGGGCTGCTCTCGAAAAAATGGGCGGAAGTGCCAGTAAAATCTCTCCGCTTTCTCCAGTCGATTTGGTGATTGACCATTCAGTGATGGTTGACAAGTTTGGAACGGCCGATGCATTGACTATCAACACCGAGATAGAAATTCAGCGAAATAAAGAGCGTTATGAATTTCTACGTTGGGGGCAGAAAGCATTCGCCAATTTCCAGGTGGTGCCTCCTGGTACCGGGATCTGCCATCAGGTCAATCTTGAGTATTTGGGAAAAACAGTTTGGACCAGCGAATACAATGGCCATCTCTATGCTTATCCGGACACTCTGGTAGGTACCGATTCTCATACCACCATGATTAACGGATTGGGGGTCCTTGGCTGGGGTGTGGGCGGTATTGAAGCGGAAGCAGCCATGTTAGGCCAGCCGGTTTCCATGCTTATTCCAGAAGTGATCGGCTTTAAATTAACAGGTAAGCTGCGCGAAGGTATCACTGCAACCGACCTGGTGCTTACAGTCACTCAAATGCTGCGTAAAAAAGGCGTGGTTGGCAAATTTGTTGAGTTCTATGGAACAGGGCTTGCTGCTTTACCCTTAGCTGATCGGGCGACTATTTCCAATATGGCTCCTGAGTACGGCGCCACCTGCGGCTTTTTTCCCGTTGACAAGGAAACCTTGCGCTATCTTGAATTAACTGGCCGAGACGAACATCGTATTAAACTGGTTGAAGCCTATTGCAAGGCACAGGGCATGTGGTATGACCAAAACTCTGCTGATCCTGAATTTACAGATACGCTAAGTCTTGACCTGTCAACTGTTGAGCCGTCCCTGGCCGGCCCCAAAAGACCGCAGGATAAGGTCAATCTGGCTACTCTTCCCGGTGAATTTGACAGTTTCCTTACTCAGTCAGGAAAAGCAGACGAAAAACAGAAAGAATTTCCGGTCAAAGGCAATTCATTCAAATTACGCCACGGTGATGTGGTGATTGCAGCAATCACCAGTTGCACCAATACCTCCAATCCAAGTGTCTTAATGGCGGCGGGATTAGTTGCCAAAAAAGCAGTTGAAAAAGGCCTGGCTCGTAAACCCTGGGTTAAATCTTCTCTGGCTCCAGGCTCCAAGGTGGTAACTGACTATCTGAAACATGCCGGATTACAGCCCTATCTTGATCAGTTAGGCTTCAATCTGGTGGGTTACGGCTGTACAACCTGTATCGGTAACTCAGGCCCTCTGCCAGATGCAATCGCTGAAAGCGTCAGTGAGAACGACCTGGTTGTCTGCTCTGTACTGTCTGGAAATCGTAACTTTGAAGGCCGTGTACATCCTCAGGTTCGAGCAAACTGGCTGGCCTCTCCTCCACTGGTAGTGGTTTATGCTTTAACCGGCACAACCAGCATTGACCTGAATACTGAGCCTGTCGGTAAAGACGCCTCCGGTCAGGAAATCTATCTCAAAGATATCTGGCCAAGTAACGAGGAAGTGGCTGCAGAAGTTAATAAGGTGACTGGCGCCATGTTTAGAAAAGAATATGCCGAAGTCTTCCAGGGTGATGCTCACTGGCAAGCTATTAAAACCAGTAGTGGAACCACTTATGAATGGGATTCAAACTCCACTTATATTCAGCATCCGCCATTCTTTGATAACCTGCCCAAACAGCCTGCACCGATTAAGTCCATCGAAAGCGCCTATGTTCTGGCTTTGCTGGGCGATTCAATTACCACGGATCATATCTCGCCAGCAGGTTCTATCAAGGCAAATTCGCCGGCAGGTTTGTATCTGAAATCCAAAGGCGTCAGTGAAGCTGATTTTAATTCCTATGGTTCAAGAAGGGGTAATCATGAAGTCATGATGCGAGGTACTTTTGCCAACATCAGAATCCGTAACGAAATGACTCCGGAAGTAGAAGGCGGCGTTACCCGCTACATTCCATCGGGTGAAACGATGTCAATCTACGATGCTTCAATGAAATATCAGGCAAATGGTAACCCGCTGGTAGTGATTGCCGGAAAAGAATATGGCACAGGATCTTCAAGAGACTGGGCGGCTAAAGGAACCAATCTCTTGGGTGTAAAAGCGGTCATTACAGAAAGTTTTGAACGTATTCATCGCTCCAATCTGATTGGTATGGGTATTCTCCCTCTGCAGTTCGAGGAAGGAACAAACAGAAAATCACTCCATTTAACAGGCGATGAGCGCATTAGCATTGCGGTGGATGATTCCTTGAAACCTGGCGCCCGCCTGGCTCTGCAGATTGAGCGAAGCAATGGCAAAAAAGAAGAGGTAAAAGTGCTTTGCAGAATCGACACTGTCAATGAGCTGGAGTACTACCGTCATGGCGGTATTCTGCAATATGTTTTGAGAAATCTCGCTCAATAAGAGTACGGGAGTTCTGCATCATTACTATGTAGCCTGGTTGGCGCATTGCGACAACCGGGTTTTTCAATCTTGCTAGCCTAATCCCCAATTTCCTGGAAGATAATTTAGAAAAGTATAACTTTCAAGAAAACCCGGTTGGTGCAAGCACCATCCAGGCTACCTGATAATCTAACACAAATGCTTTTCTGTCTAAGATTTAACAGGCCTTCATTGATTTTGTTCATATTAACTGCTAAATTTCGCTGTTACTTGCGAAAAGGGCTTTAAATGCAATCACCCAAAAAAGTTTTATCCATTTTTTCTCTGGTTATGATTAATGTGATTGCTGTTGACAGCTTACGAACGCTTCCCATCAGCGCTACGCTGGGTTTTTCTCTCGTCTCCTACTACCTGCTTGCCGCCTTTGCTTTCTTTATCCCCATTGCCCTGGTCGCTGCTGAACTGGCTACTGCATATCCTAATACTGGCGGTCTTTATGTTTGGGTGCGCGAGGCATTCGGTAAACGTGCCGGATTTATCACCATCTGGCTGCAATGGATTTATAATGTGGTCTGGTATCCCACAATTCTTGCATTTATTGCGGCTACATTTTCCTATCTGTTTTCCCCGGAGCTGGCCAATAATAAGATTTACCTGTTAAGCACGGTTATCGGCCTTTTCTGGCTATTCACTTTTTTAAATTGTTTTGGCATGCGGCTCTCCAGTATTGTGAGCATATTGGGCGCTATTTTTGGCACAATTATTCCTATGCTCGGCATTATAGGCCTGGGTATTGTATGGCTCGTCCAAGGCCGTCCGCTGGCAGATGGAATTCATAACTCCTGGCTGCCTGACTTAAGCTCGCTGAGTAATTTATCACTATTTGCAGTCGTTCTCTTTGGATTAATTGGTATGGAAATGTCTGCAGTTCATGCCGAGGAAGTCAAAAATCCCCAGCGCGATTATCCGAGAGCAATTTTGTATTCCACTATTCTGATCTTCGCTACCCTTGTTTTTGGCTCGCTCGCCATTGTAATCGTAGTTCCCAGCGGCAGCTTAAGCGTCGTATCGGGGTTAATTGATGCCTATGCCGTTTTCTTTAATGCCTATCACCTGTCCTGGATGACAAAGGTGATTGCGATTCTGGTTATTCTTGGTGGATTAAGCGGTGTTTCAGCATGGATTATTGGTCCGACAAAAGGATTGCTGGTTTCCGCGGAAGATGGCTCCCTACCCGCTTATTTTGCAAAAGTTAATCGATACAATGCACCTGTCAGAATACTTATTGCCCAGGGTATAATTTTTACTCTGCTTAGTAGTGTTTTCATTCTCTTTGACTCTATAAACGCAGCCTATTGGGTTCTCAGCGATTTGTGCGCGCAAATGGCATTGCTGGTTTACATCTTCATGTTTGCCGCCGCGATTAAATTACGTTACAGCGATCCGCAAAGACCGCGCGCCTATACAGTTCCAGGCGGAAATATCATGATGTGGATAATCGCAGGAATTGGCACATTATGTTGTTTATTCGCCATGCTCATCGGTTTTATTCCTCCCAGTCAGATTCCTATAGGCAATGTAGCCGCCTATGAAAGTTTTTTAGTGGGCGGTTTAGTATTATTTGTATTGCTGCCCTGGCAGTTTGCAAAAAAACATTAATTCTGGAAGGTACTCCCCAACTCCCCAGGTACGTCATCCAGAGCGTAGCGAAGGATCTCGAACTGCTTGGAGCGGAGCCAGTTTCAGGAGATCCTTCACTGCGTTCAGGATGACGTTGGGACGATTTGATTGAATTAAAGCATTTAATACTGTCGAGCTCTGTTTGTACCGTGAAATACCAACGAAATACTATGTTTAAAACTTGCAAGTTGATTTTAAATCGTGTGTTATACTTAAGACTATGTAAACTCATATAAATACTATGAAATTATTGTTTGATTTTTTTCCTATTGTTCTGTTTTTTATTGGCTATAAGCTATTTGGTATTTACACAGCGACCGCAATAGCTATGGTGGCCTCCTTATTGCAGGTTTTTATTTACCGTCTCAGGCATCAACGCTTTGAAAAAATGCACGTTATAAGCTTTGCTATAATAACGGTTCTTGGCGGTGCCACTTTGATTTTTCATAATCCCTGGTTTATAAAATGGAAGCCTACCGGAATTTATTGGTTGACTGCCCTGGCCTTTCTGTTTTCCCCTTACGTAACCAGCAAGCCGCTTATTCAGCGTATGATGGAAAATAATGTTCAACTCCCAATTAAAATTTGGTATCGTCTAAATTACGCCTGGTTCTTTTTTTTCACGATAATGGGCGCAATCAACCTGTATGTTGCTTATTTTTACAGTACGGATGTATGGGTAAACTTCAAATTATTTGGCGGTGCAGGCTTAACTCTGGTTTTTGTATTTCTTCAGGCACTTTATCTGACCAGGCATTTGTTAGATAAAGAAGTAAGTGATCAACCCTCCGGTGACTCAGGAAAGAGTCTGCCTTGAATAAAGGAGTTGTAATGCGATTACTATTGGTAGAAGATGATGAACTGCTTGGAGATGCGGTTAAGGCAGGGCTTACCCAGTTTGGTTATGTGGTTGACTGGCTAAAAGACGGTGAAGCGGCTCGCGCTGCTTTGAAATCAGAGTCCTTTGAGTTAATCATCCTTGACCTGGGATTACCCAAACTCTCGGGACTGGGCTTCCTGCAATCCCTACGCAACGACGGCAATGCCACACCAGTAATTATATTAACAGCCAGAGACTCGGTAGAAGACAAGGTGAAAGGCCTGGATACCGGGGCCGATGATTATTTAATCAAACCCTTTGACTTAAATGAGCTGAGCGCCAGAGTAAGAGCCCTGGTCAGGCGTTCGCAGGGACGAGCTGACGCAGTGCTTCAATATCGTAATATTACACTTGATCCTGCAGCTCACTCTGTTTATGTGGATGATGTCATTGTCAATGTACCACGACGTGAATTTGCTCTTTTACAAAAACTGCTGGAAAACAGCGGCCAGGTTCTTTCCCGAGAGCAATTAATGCAAAGTATATATGGCTGGGACGAGGATGTGGATAGCAATGCACTCGAAGTACATATCCACAATCTTCGCAAAAAACTCAATGCAAACTTTATCCGAACTATACGCGGCGTAGGCTACATGGCCGAAAAGACTGATAAAAGCGAGAGTAGTTAGCTATTGTGAAATCATCAATACGCAAGTTTCTATTAATCAATTTGTTGTTGGCAATTACCATAACAACAACCCTGACTGCTATTGGTAACTATTATCTCGACCAGAAAGACATCCAGGAGCATCTTGATACACTCATGGCAGTATCCGCGCTTTCTTATCAGGCGCTTTTAGGAGACGATCTGCACCAGCGTCCTTTAGCAAAGATTCAGGATGCTTTGGAGGTTATTCCAGAGAAAATCGAGAATTATTATCAGCGCCGTTTTTTAAATGATTTACCGCCTAAAAATTACATGGACAAGTTTAATTTTCAGGTCTGGACTAATGGCGGTAAATTATTACTGCACTCACCAACGGCTCCCAAAATTCCCCTGACCTCAGAAATAGATGGATTTAGCGATCGATTTTTATCGAATCAGAAATGGCGGGTTTTCACTACTTATAATGATAAAGCCGGAATCCGCACCGTACTTGCAGAACGTTACGACACACGCAACGAACTGGGACACCGCATCGCTCAGGACGATCTGTATATCATGCTGCTGACCTTTCCGCTGTCAGGCCTGTTAATATGGATTATTATCGGACGCGGGCTGGATAGCCTGGATAGAGTTGCCCAAGAGGTCGCGAATAGAGCCCCAACCCATCTGGAGCCCGTAGATCTTCAGGAAGTACCGGAAGAAATTAAGCCGGTAATTGATGAATTAAATAAACTATTTTATCGTCTGCAGGAAGGTTTTGAGCGCGAAAAACGATTTGCCGCTGATGCAGCTCATGAGTTGCGTACTCCTCTGGCTGCTTTAAAAGCTCAGGCGCAAGTCGCATTAAATACTAGCAATATTGATGAAAAAAATCAGGCATTGCATAAACTCATAGCCAGCGTCAATCGCAGTACTCATATTGTCCAGCAGCTCTTAACCATGAGCAAACTGGTTCCAGGTTCCACAGGCATTAATGATGTGGATGAAGTTAACCTGATTAAAGTCGCTCGCGAAATCATGGCCATGCTCGCTCCCAGCGCATTAGAAAAGCAAATTGAGCTTGAGTTTGACCATGATGACAATTTGCCGGTTTTGGAAGGCAATTCTACAGCCATAGGAATTTTAATTCGTAATCTGGTTGATAATGCAATTCGCTATTGCAAGGAAAATGGAAAGGTTATCGTTCGGGTGTTTCAAAAAGAAGGTCAGCTTATTTTTGAAGTATCCGATAATGGTCCCGGTATCCCGGAAGAATTACAGAGCCGTGTTTTTGAGCGCTTTTTCCGAGTCCTTGGAAATAAAAGCCCAGGCAGCGGCCTTGGCCTGGCTATAGTCAGACAAATCTGCGACCTTCATGGCGCCAGAGTCGAGCTGGAATCACCTAAAGAAGGTACCGGTTTAATCGTCAGAGTCCTTTTTCCTTTAAGTTAATCCATTTATTTGTATCAGCCGAGAGTGTTCATCAAACTGTGTCATGCCATGTCAGATTTGGGAGATCCCTCACTGCGTTCGAGATGACGGCGTACCTGTGAATAATGACACAGTTTAATGAACAATCTCTATCAGCCGAATACGGCTCGACCTGCCAATTCTTTCAGTGCCTGTCGGATTAATTGTTCGCAGTTTTTAGTTCCGTCATCCAGCCGAGAAACTACTTTTGTCGCTTCCTGCAACTTGTAGCCCAAAGCCTCCAGGGCGCGAATCGCTTCGTCTTGTTCGCGATGACTAACAATTTGCTCCCGTTTAGGCACTTCAAGAGATTCCGAAACCATCAATTGCTCAATGCTGTCTTTCATTTCAATGATTAAACGCTCCGCTGTCTTTTTACCTATTCCAGGGAGTTTGGTTAAAAAGACCGCATTCTGCTGTATTATCGTCTGAATGAACTCAGTGGGGGCTATGCTGGAAAGTATATTAATTGCCAACTTCGGCCCTACTCCGTTTACTTTAATCAGGGCACGGAATAGTGAACGCTCCAGTTTATCGGCAAAACCAAACAGCAGGAAAGCGTCCTCGCGGACAATGGTATGAATATGCAAAGCAATTTGACCGCCAGAAGCCTCCAGTTGGAAAAATGTATTAAGTGACGTTTCTACATCATAGCCAACGCCATTGACGTTTACTACAAAACGTCCAGGATGCGTCTTGTCGATAATCGTTCCCTGTAACCAACCAATCATAAGCATAACTCCTGACTTTTCATATTAACGGTTAGCATCTCGCTCTGCATAGTCCAAAACTCAGGAATTAACTTAAAGCCAATGCCTTGACAGTTCGCCGATTATGGCAATGACAAATTGCGATAGCAAGCGCATCAGCCGCATCACTTTGCGGTGCTTTATTTAACATTAATAAACTGACCACCATTCGCTTAACCTGCTCTTTTTCGGCAGCGCCATAACCCGCAATCGCCTGCTTGACTTCTCTGGGAGAATACTCACTGATCTTAACGCGATGCGAAGCCGCGGCCACCATAGCCACGCCTCGGGCATGCCCCAGTTTTAGAGCAGAATTAGGATTTTGATGCATGAACACCTGCTCAATAGCCACTTCGTCAGGTGTATAATTATCCATTAAAAGGCATATACCATTAAAGATTTCCAGCAATCTCTGGCTTAATTCAGCATCGGATGTTCTAATGCAGCCACTGTCCACATAAACCAGCTTGCGCTTTTCTTCTCTGACAATTCCATATCCGGTAACCCTTGAACCGGGATCAATCCCTAGAATAACGGTCATTCAAACAATGAGTCCGGCAATTGAGCATTGCTATAGACATCCTGCACATCATCAAGATCTTCAAGCATGTCAATAAGCTTAATTAAGGTTTCTGCAGTCTCTTTATCGACGGGAATCATTGTCTGCGCACGCATAGTCAGACTTGATTGCTCAACTTCAAAACCAGCATTCTGCAGCGCATTCAGTACTGCATGATAGTTTTCTGAAGCGGTAATCACTTCAACCTGCCCCTCCTCTGTGGAAACATCCTCAGCCCCTGCTTCAATGGCAGCTTCCATAGCAGCATCTTCTGATTGACCCGCAGCTAATAAAATCTCACCCTGATTATTAAATAAATAAGCAACAGAACCATCAGTTCCAAGATTTCCACCATTCTTGGTAAACGCATGGCGGACCTCTGATACGGTACGATTTTTATTGTCGGACAGACAGTCAACCAAAATTGCCACACCACCCGGACCATAGCCTTCATAACGCATTTGCATCATATTGTCACCGTCAAGACCACCGGCGCCGCGCTTAATCGCATTATCAATTGTATCCCGCTTCATGTTGGCTTTCAGTGCCTTAATCACCGCATCTCTCAAACGCGGGTTGGATGACTCGTCCCCCCCGCCCATCCGAGCAGAAACCGTAATTTCACGGATTAATTTGGTAAAAATTTTACCTCGTTTGGCATCCTGAACGCCTTTTCTGAATTTAATATTCGCCCATTTGCTATGACCGGCCACGACACACCTCAATGCTAAAAAAATTGAAAAAATTATAGCATTCAAGCCGATTCCGGAATAGAGGTTCTGCCGATAGAATTATGTTCTCGACAGGCTGAATCGATCGAGATATTCTAGAAAATAACTAACTTCAGGGAGAATTGCGGTGTATTTGTCCGGATTTGGCAATCATCATCAGACAGAAGCGATAGCAGGGGCACTACCCAAAAATCAGAACTCTCCCCAGGATTGCGCTTATGGGCTTTATGCTGAGCAATTGAGCGGCTCTGCATTTACCAAAGCGCGTGCAGCAAATTTGCACAGCTGGCTTTATAAAACAGCTCCGTCGGTTAAACAGCAGGATTATGTTCCCTATGAAGGCGCTCAGTTTAATGATTTGCTCGAATATCAGGCCCCTAATCCCTACCGCTGGTCGCCATTGCCCTCACCTCAGAATTCAGTGGATTTTATCGATGGATTATTTCCTATTGCAGGAAGCAATCTAATCCGGGCTTATATTTATCAGTGCAACCAATCGATGGTACATCGTTATTTTAGCGATTTTGACGGTGAATTATTGTTCGTCCCTTATGAAGGCGAATTGTCTTTGCTCACCGAGTTTGGTCATCTGAAAATCAAACCAGGACAAATTGCTGTAATTCCCAGAGGAGTAAAATTTCGCGTGGAATTAAATGGCGCTTCAGCAAGCGGCTATTTGTGCGAAAATGCAGGCTCTCCTCTTACACTCCCGCCTTTAGGAGTCATTGGCGCTAACTCCCTGGCCAACCCCAGGCATTTTCTCTATCCAGTGGCAGCTTTTGAATCGCTGAACCGAGAAGTTACGCTGGTTTGTAAATCACAACAGCGCTTATGGGCAGCTCAAAGTGACACTTCTCCTTTGAATGTGGTTGCCTGGCATGGCAACCTGGCACCCTATTGCTACGATTTATCCCTGTTTAACACTATTAACACGGTGAGCTTTGATCATCCTGATCCCTCAATATTTACTGTTCTGACTTCTGAAAGTGAAACAGCAGGTGTAGCTAATCTCGACTTCGTTATTTTTCCACCGAGATGGATGGTGGCAGAGCACAGTTTTCGCCCCCCCTATTTTCATCGTAATATTATGAATGAATTAATGGGCCTGATTCGGGGAGAATATGATGCGAAAAAATCTGGCTTTTTACCGGGAGGCATCAGCATTCATAATTGTATGAGTGGTCACGGTCCAGATATTGAAAGCTATGCGCAGGCGGTTTCTGCGGATCTTAAGCCGGTACGTTATGAAAATACCCTGGCATTTATGTTTGAGACGCGTGAGATATGGCGGGTCAGCGAAGCGGCAATGCGGCATTCATCAAGACAAAAGAATTACACGGATTGCTGGAAGAACTTTCCTGTTCGCAGCATCGACGCTGATTAAATACCACAGTCAGCAATTATAACCTGATTTCGGCCATGATTTTTAGCCTCGTACAAAGCCTGATCTGCAGCGGAGACGAGGCTGCTTACGTCCTGAATAGCAGGAAAGCTGGATAAACCGGCACTGATGGTGACAGAAAAGGTCTGTCCATTGCATTGGAAACTGAACCTTGAAAATTTAATCCGAAAATTTTCTATCACCCGAAAAGCGTCCTCAGGGCTGGTGTTGGGCATTACTACAGCAAATTCCTCTCCCCCGTATCGGCCAATAATATCTGTCTTACGAAAACACAATAAAAGCATGGAAGAAATTTTTCTAATTACATTATCGCCAGTAGGATGACCATAGTTATCATTAATCAATTTGAAGTGGTCAATGTCAACCATGATAAAAGACAGCTGCTCATTTTGTCTACCGGCACGAGCTATTTCCAGGTCAAGGCGCTGTAATATATTAGTATGATTATACAATCCGCTTAAGCTGTCCTTGGTCATGAATGAGTTTAAAATCTCGGCTCGCTTTGCTCTGGAAAATACGGTTTTGATTAAATGCTGGGGAACAATTGGTTTCACAAGAAAATCATCTCCACCAAGATTCAAGGCTGATAATTGTTTTAATCTGTCGTCTTCAGTTGACAGAAATATAATCGGCAGCCTTGTGTACTGGGGTTCTTGTCGAAGTACGATTGCCAGCTCCAGGCCAGAACATTCTGGCATATACAGATCCATTAGCAGTAAATCAGGTTGAAAATCTTCAAGCGTTTCAATCAGAAGCAAAGGATTCGTAATGTATCTCGCAATAAGGCCGGCTTCTTTAAGAATAAGCGCGTAATATTCAGCCAGCGACAGAGAATCGTCGATTATCAATACCCGATAAGGCTCACCCGGCATGCTGGCACAGAACTGGTCAAGTTTCCGAGTCAGATAAATGGATTCCATTGGTTTTTGGAAAAAGGCACTGCTACCCAGACGAATCGCTTTCAGCCTGGTGAGAATATCGGCACTATATGCCATACAGAACAAGGGAGTTGATAGCTTCTCCTTATTATAAATTTCAAATAAGAAATCTGCCGTCGATTGGCTGATGTTTTCGACATCTACAATTAATGCTGCTGGAGAGATCTCAAAAAAAGCTTGTCTAATATTTTCCTCGCAGGAAATAACATGAACCTGATAACCTGACTCTTGCAAATTACTATTTAACTCCTGAATGAATCGCTTATCATTATCTACCAGTAAAATTTTTCCATTGCCAGTGAAAAAATCTTCAGAAATGGTAGTTTGTGATTGAGCTGGTTTGAATGAAGCCTCCAGGTTGTCAAGAAGAGAAGAGATTTCATCTATCTCTTCCCTGGAAAGAAATTCCTGATCAGTTTTTGATTTTAAGAAAATTTCAATCTTTCTTGCAGCTTTTGAAAGCGAGTCATAACCATAAGTGCCTGCAGAACCACAAAGGCTGTGCAGTGTTCTATGAAAATCCTGAAATCTGTTCTTATCCCAATGCGCTTTAAGGTTTAACCACTCAGCCTTTATAGACTGTAGTTTATCTGGCAAGCTCCTGGCATATTCCGTATATAATGCCTGGAGTTTTTCCTTCACCTCAGCTTTCATAATTGATCCCAGATCGCTCTTATATCGCTGGCTAAGGTCATCGGATCAAAGGGCTTGGCAATGACGTCTACAGCGCCAAGCGATTTATACTGTTCAACCTCATCCGGCTGTATTTTTGCAGTCATAAATATAGCGGGAATATCGGTGTACCTCGGTAATTTCCTCAATTCAATTAGCGTAGACGGACCATCCATTCCTGGCATCATCACATCTAATAAAATAAGATCGGGAATAATACCTTTTGCCGCCTCAATGACCTCATAGCCATCATGGCAGAAAATGACTTTAAAATTTCCCAAATCCTCGAGTGCAACCTGAGCAATCTCACGAATATCGGCCTCATCCTCCGCATACAGAATGCTCGACAATTCTTTATCAGGCATAATGGCCTCCCTGCTGTTCATTAAACAAATGCTTAATCTTGTTTAAAAGATCATCATTAGTCGTTTTTGCTTTAACCAAAGCATCGACAACATACTTGGAATACTCCTGATCCAGTTCCGTATTTGAATAAACAATTACCGGAAATTTCTTCTCAGCCAATACAGGCAGAAGCTGAGTACCGCTGCCATCCGGTAAAAGCAAATCAAGAATAATCAGATCAAACTGCTGCTTTTCCAAGACTTCTTTTGCTTCATGCAATGTGGAGACAGAGGTTAAGCTTGCTTCTGTTTCTAACACAGTACGAACGACTTTCTGCATGTCGATATCATCTTCAACATGTAAAATAAGCGGGATCCTGTCTTTATTTTTTTCTTTAATTTTTCCAATAGATAATAGTAATTTGTCAAAATTGATAGGTTTGTCTAACCAGTCAATTACTGAAATTGCATCACCATTAATAATTGAATGCCCCGTTTCAGCAATAACGGAAAGTACAATTACAGGCAACTCTCTTGTTTTTTCAGAGTTTCGTAATTCTCTGATAAAGCTGATTCCATCCTGATCAGGTAAAATGAGATCCAGCAAAATGGCCTTGTATTTTGTTGTGTTCAGATATTTTTTTGCCTCAGCCACTGATTCTACAATATCCACAGCAAACCCGGCACCTTCCATTAATAGCGCGAGAAATTTAGACTGATCCGGATCGTCTTCACAGATTAAAAATCTATCGCGATTTTGATTAATAATTGGAGGCGCCGTTTGTTCCTGTGCTTCAGCACATGTAGTCAAATCAAAATAAAATTGGCTGCCTACTCCCGGCTGACTTGTGAAATTAATGTGACCACCCATTTTATCAATAATTGCTTTACTTATACTCAGACCTAACCCGGTTCCACCTTTTCCGCGCGTTGAGGAGGAGTCGGCCTGACTGAATTGCTGGAAAATACGCGGTTGAAACTCCGATGGGATCCCTGAGCCGCAATCGGTAATAATCACACGAACGTGATTTCCCTGCTGTTTCATGGAAATGGTGACTTCACTTCCAGATGGTGAAAACTTAATGGCATTGGATAATAAATTGGCGATAACCTGCATCAAACGATCCGGGTCAACCTGCACGATAATATCTGGAAGTGCTTTTTCAAAGCGAACCGACACATTGTATTTTTCACCATACATTTTTATCGCTTGAATCGAATCCTGTATTAGACTGGATAGATTTATTTTTGTTATTTTGAAATCCATTTTACCCGCCTGGATTTTTTCCATATCCAGAATATCATTGATTAATAATAACAAACGCTCACAATTTTTATTGGCGATATCAAGCAGGCGTTGTGCTTTTTCCGTAAAACTGCCTACAGCTCCCCCTAAAAGCAGACCGAGCGCCCCCCGGATAGATGTGAGGGGTGTTCGTAACTCATGGCTGACCACTGAAACAAATTCTCTTTTCATTTTTTCTGTTTCTTTTAAATCAGTAATATCATGAATAGCAATTACCGCACCCATTGTGGAATCATCGGCGCTCTTTATCGCCTGGCCGTCTACCACCACATTTCGACGCTCACCACTGTTAAATTGTATTAACAACTCCATACCATGAATCTTTTCGCCGCGCAGAGCACGAATCAAGGGCGACTGATTGTCATTGATTCTTTGATTGTCTAATGATTCAAAATGTAAGTAATCAGACAGTTTTAAGCCGGCAACGTGTGAGCTGTGCTGATAGTTTTTTTTCAGTGCTTTATTGTAAACAGTAATGATCCCGCTAGTATTACAGGCAATGATCCCGTCATCAAGGTTATTCAGAATAGCGTCTACAAACTCACGCTCATTCTGCACGACTTTAAGCATCTGTTTATAATAAGTAGAAACCATCAGGGCAAGACTTATGATAAGACCGGTAATACCTGCTACAAAAAAAGCAAGCAAATCCTGATTAACCGTTTCAATATGCGGACCATGAGCTGCCAGTGGCGTAAATACGGCTGCCGCCATGCCTGTATAATGCATACCGCAAATCGCGATTCCCATCACTAAAGCACTTAGCATTTTAGTATAAAACTGCTTTCGCGATGATCCTCGATTACTTTCCAGAGCAAGCCAAAGTGCCGCTTCTGAAGCCAGAATAGCAATCAGAATGGAGAGGAAAAATGTGGGCATTATATAGTGGATTTGAACATGCACCCGCATTCCTTCCATGCCTGCATAATGCATGCCTGCAATTCCCAGACCTATTACAATCCCACCCGCGATAAGATTTGGAACAGAATGATTATCCGCCCTTAATATAAATAAGGCGAAGAAGGATACAGCGATGGCCAGGAGAAGGGAGAAAACAGTCCAGAAGACATCGTATCCCATTGCCATCGGCATAATAAACGAAAGCATACCGATGAAATGCATGGACCATATACCAGCTCCCATTGCAAAAGCCCCGCCCAGAAGCCAGTATATTTTGTCGCGTGAATTTTTTTCTGCTCTTAGCCGCCCTGCAAAATCAAGGGCGACATAGGAAGCCAGAACAGCAATAATATATGAAAGAACAACCAGTTTAGGATCATAGCTGCCATAAATAGTATCTGCAGGCAAAGGGCCTTCCTGGAACCAATTTAAATCCCTTATCATAATACTTTACCTGCATGCGGATCTTCCTAAATACAGTATATACCCAAGCAACTTTAAAATGCTATTTTTGAAGTTGCCTGGGTATAGTTAAAAAAGATCCTCTTGAGTTAATCCCACTTTTTCCAATAATCCTCTCAAGGTTTTCAGAGCCTCCACCTGAATTTGGCGAACTCGTTCACGAGTAAGGTCGATCTCCTTACCTACATCTTCGAGCGTTGCTTTTTCAAACCCACGAAGACCAAAGCGTCGGGCAATGACCTGCTGCTGATTATCTGTCAGCTTATCCAGCAAGGATTCAATGTGAGCTCGCAGATTTTCATCAGTAAGCAATTCAGCCGGATTCACACTATTCTCATCAGCTATTGTATCAAGCAAGGATTTATTATCGTCATAGCCGATAGGTGTATCTACTGATGCAACCTTATCATTTAATCCCAGTAATTTTTCAACGTCCTCGAGAGGCTTGTCCACCATCTCGGCAATTTCTTCCGCAGAGGGCTCATGATCGAGCTTTTGCGTCAGTTGTCTGGCTGCGCGCAAGTAAACGTTTAGTTCTTTAACTACATGAATTGGTAAACGAATCGTTCGAGTCTGGTTCATTATAGCTCGTTCAATCGTTTGTCTAATCCACCAGGTAGCGTAGGTTGAAAATCGAAACCCTCTGTCCGGATCAAATTTTTCAACGGACTTCATTAATCCCAGATTTCCCTCTTCAATTAAATCCAGTAAAGGCAGTCCACGATTAAGATAGCGTCTGGAAATTTTAACCACCAGACGAAGATTGGATTCGATCATTTTTTTACGCGCTGCAACATCCCCTTTCAATGCCAGGCGAGCATAATAAACCTCTTCCTCAGCGGAAAGTAATGGCGAGAAACCTATTTCACTTAAATAGAGTTGAGTAGCATCCATTGCCTTAGAGGTCTGTCTGCCTCGCTGGTAGGTAGGGAAAATCTCTTCATCAGTAAAATCAGGCTCGTTATCCTCAGTAGCCAAGGTTTCCTCTTCCAACAGCAATGAATCTTCCTCGACAGGATCTTCCCATTCAGTCTCTGCGATCTCTGGTTCTTTTATTGATTCATCTTCGGCTTGCATGATTGTCACCTTTTGTGTTTATATCAGCCTGAAAAAAACACAGTCTCATTTGAAATTAGCCACTGAATTATATAAATTAGGTCAGTATTATCTTTTTTGCAAATACAGCATTGGATTTACAGGTTGACCTGATTTTCTAATTTCAAAATGAACGCCCCAAAACTGCCTGTCTATAATTCCCATTTCGGCAATAATCTGTCCGGCTTTAACCTTTTGCCCCTCTTGTACCTTATTTTTTAAATTATTGGCATAGGCAGTTAAAAACTGGCCATTGTGCTTTATGATAATTAAATTACCATAACCAGAGAGGCCATTCCCGGAATAAGCAACCACTCCATCTGCCGAAGCATACACTGCCGCCCCTTTACTACCAGCAATATCTATGCCTTTTTTTCCTTGCCCAGGATTAAATGTTGTAACCACACGACCTGGAGCAGGCCATCTCCATTGACCACCGGCGTACTGAGCGGGAACAGGTTGAGGAACAACGGCAGAATTTGGCTTCTTTTGAATATATTGTGGCGTTTTTGCCGTTTTAAAGGGTTTTTCATAGTGTTGTGGAGCAGGTTTGACGCTGCTGCCTGTCCTGATTTGTGCGTTAGGGCTTAAACGGATGGTTTGACCTACGCGAACAGAATATGGAATACGTAAATGATTATAGGCTGCCAGCTGACGCACATCCCGGTCGTACCGAAAAGCTATTGCGTACAAGGTGTCGCCAGGCTGAACTACATGGATAGTTTTATGGCTAAGCTCCCACCGGGAACGAATATCCTCAACAGGTACCGGCCGCGGGTTTACCGCACAGCCGGATAAAAAAGAAATTAACAGCAGGAGAAATAAAGCAGGCATAGTCTGTCTCATGCAACAAATTTCATTATTAGAAGGACCAATACTAACAGGGCCAGCACACTCCAGCCAATTATATCGACATATTGCCGCAAATTATTATGAAGCTTATGACCATAAAAATACATAATGCCTGAAACCAGAAAAAATCGCAGCCCTCTTCCCAGAATCGAAGCAAAAACAAAGGGCAAAAAAGCCATGCTCATAGCACCTGCCGCAATCGTAAACAATTTATAGGGAATGGGTGAAAAACCTGCTATAAAAATAACCAGAATACCATGCTGGGTAAACCATTGCTGAATCAAATGGTAATTATCACTCCAGGAAGAGCTTTCAATCCAGGGTAGTATCGCTTCGATAAAAAAATAACCAATCAAATAGCCAAAAATTCCACCAAGCACCGAAAAAAGCGTGGTGATAAAAGCATATTGCCAGGAACGTCTGGGATTTGCCAGGCCCATACTAATAAGCATGACATCAGGCGGGATAGGAAAAAAAGAAGATTCCGCAAACGATACACCTGCCAGATAATAAGGCGCATGCGCATGACCGGACCACTGCACCGTTTTATCATACAGAAAACTGAAGATTTTCATTATTCCCAATTTAACTTATCCACCCATGTTGATAATTGATCAAAAACCTTATAGTGGGTCATGTCAAGATGCAAGGGAGTAATTGAAACGTATTGCCTTGCGATTGCATAAAAATCTGTTCCCGGCCCAGCATCGGCCTGAGAGCCTGAGGGTCCTACCCAATAAATCGGCCGGCCTCGGGGATCAAGCTCGGTAATCGTAGGTTCAGCACAATGGCGTGTACCTAAACGCGTCACCTCAAATCCTTTAATTTGATTTAAGGGTAAATCGGGGATATTTACATTCAAAATGGTTTGGGAAGGCAGCATATTAGAGTGCATTTTCAAAACAAGCTGCTTTGCAATATGCGCCCCAGAATCATAATGCTGAATGTTTTCCCCCGTCATAGAAAATGCGATCGCCGGCAAACCAAGGTATCGGCCTTCCATAGCTGCGGCCACTGTTCCTGAATACAGAATATCATCACCCAGATTTGCGCCATCATTAATACCGGAAACAACCAAATCGACCGTTGGTTCGAGAAATCCTGTAAGAGCCAGATGCACACAGTCAGTCGGTGTCCCATCGACGCTGTAATAGCCATTATCCATCTGTCTTATCCGTAACGGACGAGTCAGGGTTAAGGAATTGCTGGCTCCGCTGCGATTGCGATCAGGAGCGACCACACTGACGTCGCCTAATGTAGACATTTCATTTGCCAAAGCTCTTATACCAGGCGCAGAAACACCATCATCATTACTCACTAATATTCTCATTCATCAACTCTCAGGAGACTCTAACCATTTTACGATTGCCAGATATTCAGCCAGCTGCCGCTCATTCTGATCAATGATTTCCCGTAACTCAGTCTGATTGGCGCTTTCTTTCAGCTCCAGTTTTTGTCCGGCCAGCTTCATTTGCAAGGACAAAATTCGCTGTCCAAAACCCTGTGGACTTAATTGTAGCTCATAAGCCAGTTGATTTTGGCGGGCAGACAAAGCTTTCAGCTCATTACAGCTGATTTTGCCGGGGCTTGCCGCCGGACAGTTTTTTAAAGCCTGCTCAACCTTCTCTGGATTTAGTCGATAATAATTTTCGTCTCGGGCAGAGCAGCTTGTTGAGAGAAGAACGGCCATCCCCCAGACAAAATGTTTTATCATCCCAACCTCTTCACAAAATACTGAAAACCTGCATGTTATCATTAGTCAAATACTTATGCCACGATGTTTATATTGCCAGGAATAGCTTCACCATCCAAATCTTGCTCAGAATATCCATTAATTGCTATTTTGTTCATTGAATAAATGCCAGCAATTGGGTATCGTTGTCAGCTTTCTAATCAACAGATTCTATTTATGCTGGATTTTAGTGTTGTTCGCGATAAACAAACCGATGAAATATATATTGAAACGTCTATCACAGGTAAGGCTTTACTGACTCTGCCGCAATTAAACAAGGGAACCGCCTTTACTCAGGAGGAACGTCGTGCCTTTGGTTTATTGGGGAAACTGCCGCATCGAGTAGAAACCCTGGACGAACAGGTCAAGCGCGCCTATTTGCAGTATTCAAGTTATCAAACCCGACTCCAGCAAAATATCTATCTGAATAATCTGCATGACAAAAATCAAACCCTTTTTTATAAATTATTAAGCAGGCATCTTGGGGAAATGCTTCCTACGATCTACACCCCCATCGTAGGCACTGCCGTCAAGCGTTTTAGCCACGAGTATCGACAGCCGAGAGGTTTGTACATTGCACATTCGGATAAAAACCAACTGGATGAGATTTTTAATAATCGCTCCAATCCTGAAATTGACTTAATTGTCGTAACCGATGGCGAAGGTGTACTTGGCATTGGTGATCAGGGAATTGGCGGTATGGATATTCCGGTCGCCAAACTGATGGTTTATACCCTGTGCGGAGGAATTGATCCCAGCCGTACACTGCCGGTGTTCCTTGATGTGGGAACCAATAATCAGGAACTGCTAAATGATCCGTTTTATTTAGGCTGCCGTCATCCACGCATTCCCGCAGCGGATTATGATCACTTCATTAATGCCTTTGTTAAAACGGTCCATAAGCATTTTCCAAACGCATTTTTACATTGGGAAGATTTTGGACGCGGCAATGCCAGACGGATTCTGGAACGGTTTCAGGATGAACTTTGTACTTTTAATGATGACATACAGGGAACGGGTGCTGTTACTCTGGCAGCTTTACTGGCAGCCTCCGATGTCAGCGGGCAGAAACTATCTGAACACCGGATTGTAGTATTCGGAGCAGGCTCGGCAGGAACTGGTATAAGCGATCAGATCGTTGATGCGCTGATTCAGCAAGGTTTAACTGAGGAAGAAGCTTATCAGCGCTTCTGGCTGATAGACCGCCAGGGCTTACTGATAAATGATGATGCGGATCTCACTGAAGCCCAACAGCCTTATGCACGCTTGCGCAGCGAAATCCAATCCTGGTCGTTAAATGGTTCAAATCCATCATTAACGGATACTGTACGCCATGTACAACCAACCATTTTAATCGGCTGCTCTGCACAACCAGGCGCTTTTTCACAGGATATCATTGAGACGATGTCGCAAGCCTGTGATCGCCCAATTATTTTCCCCTTATCCAATCCCGATGAAAAATGCGAAGCGCAACCCGCCGATATTTTGCAGTGGAGCCAAGGACGGGCACTAGTCGCTACCGGCACTTCTTTTCCAGCGGTAGAATATCAAAATCGCCTGATTGATATCGCGCAATGCAACAATGCACTGGTATTTCCAGGCATTGGGTTGGGCATATTAACTGTACAGGCAACTCGTCTTTCCAAAAAAATGATTTGGGCTGCTGCAAAAACCTTAAGTGAGTTTTCACCTAGCCGTAAAGACAGTTTTCTGCCGCTGCTGCCCTCATTGAATGACGCACAACTGGTTGCCAGACAAATTGCTGTAAGCGTTGCGAAGGCAGCGATTGAGGAAGGACTGGCACAGACCAATCAGAATGAAAATCTGGTCAAGCTGATTAATGACCGGTTCTGGGAAGCACGGTATTTGCCCTTTCGACGCAAGGCGTAATGACCGAGAGTCTTCATCAAGCTGTGTCCTGCCACGTCATCTTAAGAGAAATTCCCTCTCTCTAACTCTCTCCCAAAGGGAGAGAGGACTGTAGGAAAGATTCATTTAAAAAGGAAATCCCCTCTCAAGCTGGGAGAGGGTTGATTTAAACCAACAGGTTTTACTGCTCCAGTACAGGCGGAGCCGTATTCAATCCTTTTTGAAATGTAATAATCACTTTTTGCGTTCTTCCATTCTGAGGTTCCCACGGGCGAGCGTAAAAAAATTCAAAGGTGCTTCTCTTAGGAAGAGTCACTCCTTTTAGCACCTCAAAAACAAATACAGTTTTTCCCCCTGCTCCGATTAATTTAGGTTTGGTGGGATGAAATTGATGCGTCATCAGTTCATACAATTTGTCATTATATTTTTTGAGGGTCCAGCTATAGCCTGTGGTTGGATTAGAGGGCAAACTAATCGAAAAATGAGGGTGGTTTATATCTACATTCATGAATATTTCAGGGGAATCATAAACTGCAGCATACGATTGGCCTGATAAGTACAAACCAATCAGCAGTATCCATTTTTTCATATTACATCCTCTCAGTTCTTCCTATTTGAAGTATAATCAAACTTTTACTATTAAGGACAATTTATGAAAGCCATTGGTTATAAACAAGCAGGTGTGGCAGATGTTCTCGAGGAAATTGAGCTGCCAATGCCAGAAATGATGGAGCATGACTTATTGGTTGAAGTTAAGGCGATAGCCGTGAATCCTATTGACACCAAAGTACGCTCAAGGACTCAACCCGAAAACAGCCCCTATAAAATTCTAGGCTGGGATGCAGTCGGTATAGTGAAAGATATCGGCAGTAAAGTCAGCTTATTTAAAAAAGGAGATACAGTCTGGTATGCCGGTGATTTAACCCGCCCGGGATGTAACTCAGAGTTTCATTTGATTGATGAACGTATTGCCGCATTAAAACCACATAGCCTCTCCAATGCCGAAGCCGCTGCAATGCCGCTAACAACCCTAACAGCCTGGGAACTGCTTTTTGATCGTCTGCAAATTGATAAGGCAGATACAGGCACACTGCTTATTACTGGAGCGGCAGGCGGTGTCGGGTCCATTCTTGTGCAGTTAGCAAGACAGTTAACTTCTCTCACTATTATTGGCACTGCCTCACGCCCTGAGTCCTCGCAATGGATTAAAGCAAACGGCGCCCATCATGTCATTTCGCACCAGCAATCACTATCAGAGCAATTGCAGCAACTGGGGATAAGCGAAGTCGATTATGTGATTAGTCTCACCCACACCGATGAGCATGCAGCCGAGCTTATAAAATGCCTTAAACCTCAGGGTAAATTCGCGCTCATCGATAATCCGGAGTCTCTTGATATCAAATTGTTCAAACTAAAAAGTATTTCCATTCACTGGGAAATGATGTACACACGCTCCATGTTCAAAACTCCTGATATGATAAAACAGCACCAGATTCTTAGCGATGTGGCTATAATGGTTGATGCAGGTACTATCAAAACCACATTGAATGAAAATCTGGGTAAAATCACTGCAGCCAATCTGCAACAAGCTCACCGCTTACTTGAAAGTGGAAAATCCGTTGGAAAAATTGTCCTGGAAGGTTTCCGTTAATCTCAGCGAAGTTGGCTTATTTATCGAACCCGTCCCGCCAGCAGATGAATAGGCCATTGCATTTTGCGGATTTGATCAGGTGCGCCCCACGCCAGTGTTAATTCATCGGAAATTAATTCAACTGGATTGGTTTGATTTTGAAGCTGGTATTCTTTCACAGCAGACCAGGTATTCAAATAACCTTTAAAATCGTCAAGATTAAATTCTTTTTCGATAAAAAATAAAGGGCTTTCAATTTTTTCAAAAGGAAAAGGAATATCTGTATAACGGTTATCAATATAACGACGTTCACGGGGCCAATAGTTGTCGCCCAGAATATTTTCATACAAATTCCATACAATGGTATCCAGGTTGCAATCGAAGCGTCCCAACGAATAGCACCAGGCGGCAATCAGGGCCGAAGGTTTGGCTACTCGTCTGACCTCCTGATAAAACAAGTCAAAATTAAACCAGTGTAAGGCTTGGGCAATGGTGATTAAATCTACGCTTTGCGCTTTGATACCAGAGTCCTCTGCTGAGCAGCAGCGATAATCAACAGACGGATGTTTGAAAGCCTCATCCAACTGCGACTGGCTGATATCACTCGCAATGATTTGCTTGAAACGATTGAGCCAGGGCAGCGCTGCCTGGCCATTGCCCGTAGCGCAATCCCATACTGTATCGTGATGGAGCGTTTGCTCCCAAAGAAACTGATACAGGCTATCGGGATACTGGGGACGATGCTGCCGGTAGAGCTTGGGATCCCTGTCGAAATGATTGCGCTTAGTCATAATACCTTCCCTGTTTTAAGCCGCTGACTATTGTTTAATATTTGATCATGAAAATTAAATGTCAATCAATCTGAGCTCATGGACTCTGAAACGGTTCAGAACTATCCGTTCCCTCAGGTTTTTCCTCAGGAGGCTCAGATACAGTATGAACCACCGCTTTTAAACCATCCACCTTTTTTTCTGTTGCTGTCTGAGGGAAAAACTTAAATTCCCCATAAAAAAGTTTGTTAAACGTGGCTACGGCCAGCGGTATAATGCCCACACTCATTACTAAAGCAGCCCAGGCCAAAACGTTCTTTGCACCGCGGTGCTCCTTCAGTACCGGAAGAGCCGCGTGGATGATTTCCTGACAATCATTCTCATAATCTTTGCAAAGTTGTTTGGTTTTTGGTTTTGAGAGAAATTCCGTGCTTCGTTTCATAAGATCAAACAGTAGCTTCGTAGCTGTGTCAACGGCTGGTTGATAAACAACCGGATTTTTCTTTTCCATACTGATTATTTTCGAATGAAAATCGGCCAGCTCCTGGAACAATACAGTGCCATCCTTGTTGACGGCAGAAGCGAATGCCATAAATTGACGAGCCTGGTCGGCTGTTTTGAAATGATCAACTCCACATATTTCGATGTAATATTCAAAAAAGTCCCTTGAGCATTGCGTTTTAGGATTGGAAAAATAGGCAATACTTTCTTCCAAAATAATATCAAAGATCTCTTGCTGCGTTTGTTTTTCCTGAGGAGAGTTACTGCTATCAATTTTGAGCTGAAGTTTAAATAACTGACTAACCAGTTCGGTTCTATCTTCCTGCAGCTTCATTAAAGGTTTAATCCTGGCTGCGAAATCAATAACTTGCTGGGCTTCTTCTGGCGTCTTCAAGGCTACACTAACAACTGCAAGGCAAATTGCCAAGGTATCAATTGACCAGCGATTTTCTATATCACTGTGATAAGCAACTCCAGCATTTAAAATCATATCGAAAATTCTTTGTCGCATAGCACGATCTTTGCTATGGTCAATTGTTTGTTGTAATGCAAATAACACTCGGACAAAATAAGTTGTATCACTCTCAAGTTGCAGCAAAGCAGTAATTTTATCGCTAGCCGAAGTACTAAAAATCTGCTTGCTGTGCACTTGAAAAGCGCTGTAGATGCCAATGATCTCTAAATTAGCCTGTTCAATGAATTGTTTTACATTTTCCTTAGTCTGTGGCTGCTCAAAATATTTAAGGCATCGATCTATCAGATGATTGATTTCCTTACCTGCCAATTCCTGTGCAAACACATTGGTATTAGAAGCCGTTTGTATCCCTTTTTTATATGATTTTATATAGCTTAGGAAACTGATATGTTCATCTGGAATCGATACTAAAAGATCCAAAAAGCGATTCACATCTTTCGGGTTTCTGTATCCGTCCCCAGTCAGATCTCTGACAATTTCCGCTCTTTTCCTGAGTTGATTTACTTCGCGCTGGTGTTCATCAATCAGGCTCAGCTTATGGGCATAGAAGATTAATGACGTCGTGGAAATTTGGGTAATTGCTCGCGCCAGCTCCCGGGAAGAAAGAGCTCTCTCAGGTGAGATCCGCTCATTAGGCTCCAGAACGTGATCATACAAAGTGGAAATGGCTGTATTGACGTTTGAAGCTGTTGCCGAGATATAACGCTCATGCGCGGCTCTTTTGGAAACCTTATCATTTACAGAATAAATAGTGGCAAGCGTTTGTTTAACTGCCTCAGTTGCCTGTTTTTTAAAATATGCCTTAATATAGGCTTTCTCTTCTTCGCTTAAAACATTTTGCCCATCTTTTGGAGCAAACTGTGTCCAATCCATTACACGGGTATAAAACCTTTGTATTGACTCCGGTGAGCTGTCTGATGGCAAGGCATCTAGCACTCTTTGAATGGCTGCAACCGCTGTTCTCGTGCTAAAAAAAAGCTCTGTTTCACTTCCTCTGATAAAGGTGTTTAGTACCCGACCTACCGGATGAGCACGAGGATAGACAATACTCTCGTCAAAGGTACTTATCTGGTTGAGTAAAGCCTGAATGTTCGCGATAACTTGATCTTGGTTGAGGTTGTACGCTTCTCCTTTCAGTCTTTCAATTAAAACCGCCAGTTTAGGCTGCTCTGGATTAAGCCTGTCAAGCTCATCCAGCCAATCAAGAAATTCATTATGCGTCATTATAAATTAGCCATGGAACTATAAATATATAATGATTATAAGAAATGAAGATTAAGAAAAAATTAACTCGCTATCTTCGCCCCCCGACTTGTTGCATACTTATCTAAATATCTCGATAACAAAGCCTTCTTCTGGCTTCTGCATCCCACGGCTTGTCCGACGGATCCCCTCATTATTTATATAGTCAGCGGATCACTTACCAATTACTCAAACAGATCTATTATCGTGTCGTTCCCGCAAAGGCGGGAATCTATTTCTCAAGATAATTCCTGACGTTGGTTGCAAGATGGATTTCCGCCTACGCGGAAACGACACTGTTTACAGTCATTTTGACCTGATAAGCTACGTATTTTTTGAATGGAATAATGAGGGGGATTCCTCAGGGCTGTCCGAGGGATCCAGTCATCACAGCAATTACCTATTCTTTCCTAGTCGATAATTTTCTTTTTCTTCATGTAGTTCATCCATTAATCGTTGCGGCTGATCACTTAATTTATTGTAGATATTCACAGTTTCTTTTATGTGAAAGAGCTTGGCTTTACTAACTGTCCATTTCACTTCCGTACTAGCATTTTCCTTGCTAATTCCCTTCGTAAGGATTTGCCTTTTACTCAGTTTCTGTGGTTTCCCAGACTCAAGATCCACTTCGGTTGACGAACCATCTTCAGCTTTAATTAAGGGCTTATTTTTTAACAAGCAGCGCGTTACATGATAATAATCATGTATTTCCTTCATAGTGAAGGTTCCTTCCTGTTTATTAGCGTAAATATCCATTTCTTTATTTCTGGGAAGCGCAGGATCATGGCAGGCGGCTGGCTCCGGCTTTTTCAAACCAAATAGCAGCATAAAGTTAGTGACGGCTTTATAAGCGATACTGATAACTAATGGGATACTTAAAACACTTAGAATAATAACCGGTTTTATTAAAGGAATGACTGCTGGTAAAAATGGGGGAAAGAAAATAGCCGCTGCAAGCAGACCAACCACCGAAGCTCCGATTGCAAAATACGCTGCGGTTTTTAGAAAAGGATGCTGTCCAAACCAATCCAGTGCTCGCGATAAGAGTGTCGTACTTTTACCTGAAACCTGATCACCTATAAAACGTAAAACCGAATCGATAAAATAGCTGGTTATTGCCGCTGAAATCACTGCATTAATCAGCAATAGAGTGGACGCTCCGAGCAAAGTAATTGTGAGGCTTACACCCAGTGGAGGAAACATATAAAATACAGCCACCAGAGGAATAAAAAATAACAGCTGTAATTTATGCTCCCATAGAAAACGGACCGTTGGGAGTATCAGATATCTGAATGGCTGCATGACAAAATAAGAAAACAAACTGCGAGCCAAAATATATAACCAGAAGTTTCTACGCTTGCGCTCACGATTATCTTCTTCAGTATTGATCTGATGAAATTCAGTTCCTGGTAAACCAGCATAATTCAAGGCATGAGCCGCGACCGAATTCGGGCCTTCCAGTTCCTTTGGCGGGTCAACCTCCAGAATAATCCATTCATTTTTCCATTCCCCAAATTTGGATACCGGATCGTTTTTCTGCTTTTGAACACGTACCTCAGGGGCTTTCCCTTCGGCGACCAGAGCATCCCAATTATCATAACGGCTTTTTCTAAGGCCTTTATAAAGGCCAGGCGGATTTAAAGCATCCACACTTGAAATCAAATCGCCGCGGTGGCATGCGAATATCAGTGAAAGCGCTCCTCCCAGACTGGTTCCACATACATGCACTTTTTTATCTTGCTTTTCCGCCCAGCGAATTACATTTTTATTTCCCGAGCGATATAACTCCTTCCCTGCTGTTTCGACATCTTCCAGATCGGTTTTGACTTGCTGCCAGAATCCTTGTCCTGCAGGATAGGTAGTACCCATAAAGACTAAATGGGGTTCTGCATCTTTATTATTGACCGGGGTAAGCCCATAAGCAAAAACACGGTCATTGTCGCTTAGAAATAATTTCTTCAGGCCGGAGGTTGGTGTTAATTCAATTTGGGTGACTTTATATTCCACCTTAACCCACTGGCCATTCACAAACTGAGGAATATGGAAGCTTTCGTAAGGAGTGATATCACCATAGGGAAGCAGGCATAAACAATTACTGATATATAACTGAGCCTGTCTTATTTGCTCTTTTGATAATTCTTTTTGGCTCTTAAGCTGCTCATACACATAATCAAAACCCTCCTGAAAGCCTCGTCGCATGGCCCTGGTCAGCTGATGATCCCGTTCTACAAAAACGGCATTAAAAGCGCGCCATGATAACAGTTTCTTCCAATCCTTTTGCCAGCCCATCATAAGAATACGAAGCACATTTCGAGCTTGCGCCAGAACATATTGTTCTTCGTTAGAAGGATCTGCGTTTTCTAATTCGCGAGAAGGGAAAAAATCAAGCGTTAAACCACCAGCGTAACAATTATCAAGAGACATCTAACCATCCTCTTATCTGCAGATTAACGATCATACTACAATATGGAGTAAATTTGAACACTTTAGCCATAAAAATCATTCTCTCATTGTCTGGAAAAGCTTGATCTTGAGAATCAGACAGGCGATTATTCTTTTTTTGTTTGTGTAAAGGAATTCGGTGTGGATCACGAAATGATGGAATATGATGTAGTCATTGTAGGAGCAGGACCTGCTGGTTTATCAGCAGCCATTAAAATTAAGCAGCTTGCCGCACAGGCGGGCAAAGAAATCAGTGTCTGTATCCTGGAAAAAGGCGCGCAAGTGGGGGCTCATATTCTATCAGGCGCAGTACTTGAACCACGAAGCCTCATAGAGTTATTGCCTGATCTATGGCAAACGGCACCATTCAATACGCCAGTCACAGAGGATTTATTCTATTTTCTGACCGCTAAAAAGAGCTTTCGCCTGCCCACTCCTCCTCCTATGAAAAATGAAGGAAATTATATCATCAGCCTTGGGGAATTATGCCGCTTTCTGGCCACTCAGGCCGAAAATCTGGGCTGCGAAATTTACCCCGGCTTTCCAGCCTCTGAAATCCTTTATAACGATCAGGGTGAAGTTATTGGTGTGGCCACCGGTGATGTTGGTATAGATAAAGAATCCAGGCAAACACCTAACTATCAGCCAGGCATGCATTTACTGGCTAAACAAACCCTTTTCGCAGAGGGCTGCCGTGGTCAGTTAAGCCAGAATTTAATGAACCGCTTCCAACTTCGTGAAGGGGTGCAGCCGCAGACCTATGGGATAGGGATTAAAGAAATCTGGCAGGTAAAATCCTCTCATTATCAGCCTGGAAAGGTCATCCATACATTTGGCTGGCCTCTGGACACGAAAACCTACGGAGGCTCCTTTGTTTATCACCTGGCAAATAATCAGGTAGCCCTGGGCTTTGTGATCGGACTCGATTATAAAAATACCTGGCTAAGCCCTTTTAATGAAATGCAGCGTTTTAAAACACATCCATTGATTCGCCCGCTTCTTGAAGATGGAGAGCGTATCGCCTATGGCTCTCGTGCCATAAATGAAGGCGGATGGCAGGCATTGCCTAAATTAACATTCCCAGGAGGTGCACTGATTGGCGATGCAGCCGGTTTTCTCAATGTTCCCAAAATCAAAGGAATTCATACCGCAATGAAATCCGGTATGCTGGCAGCCGAATCCTGTTTTAGCCTTCTTGCGAATGAAACTTCATCTCCCCAGGAAATGACCATTTACCCCGAAAAAGTGAAGCAATCCTGGCTAAGCGATGAGTTATATTCAGTGAGAAACATACGGCCCGCTTTTCGTCATGGACTATGGATTGGCCTTGCAAATGCATTTGTGGAAACCTATATTACAGCCGGAAAATCTCCCTGGACATTCAAGCACCATGCAGATCACAGCGCCCTTCTGCCGGCAGATCAATGCAAAAAAATTGTGTATCCCAAACCAGACGGACTGCTAACCTTCGATAGACTGTCGTCAGTTTATCTCACCAATACCTATCACGAAGAAAACCAGCCAGTCCATCTTAAGCTTAGAGATCCCGAGCTCGCCATATCCGTCAATTATAAAATATACGCCTCTCCTGAAACGCGCTATTGCCCAGCCGGCGTCTATGAAATTGTTGAGGAAGAAAAAGGACCACGCTTACAAATTAACGCGCAAAACTGCATTCATTGCAAAACCTGCGACATAAAAGACCCCAAACAAAACATTGTCTGGGTAGCTCCAGAAGGCGGTGGCGGCCCAAATTACAGTGAAATGTAAATCTCATTGTCATTTATCAAATCAGAGAGTAGACTTGCTCTCTGTAACTCAGTCCCGGTGGCACAGTGGATAGCGCGGCCCCCTCCTAAGGGGCAGGTCGGAGGTTCGAATCCTCTCCGGGACGCCAGTAAAATCAATCGGTTACAGATTTAAATGCTAAAATATTGAGGTGCTTTATTCTATGGGTGCCTAGATGGGTACCTAAAAATAATTACAAAAACTAATTTGGTATAAATACCAAAACTATTTTATATGGCACACTTCAATAGAAAAAGTGTAACTTGTTAATCTTATTTTCGGTATTGCATCTTGAATATTTCTCAAAAAAGTAAACAAATAATAATTTTACCTGAAGACAAACAAATAGAAGTTGATCGTGGTCTCGTCATTATAGGTTCGAATGGTTCAGGAAAAACCCGTTTTGGTAGTTGGATTGATCTTAAATCTGCTCAGAATGCTAAATCTCATCGTATCTCTGCACAAAAATCTCTGAATATACCTGACAATGTACGTCCAATGGCTATTGACAAAGCAATGTCAATTTTATTATGCGGACATGAAGGGGCAATATCAGAGCAGTATCAACGTTATAAATCTTCTCATAAATGGGGTAATCAAGCAGAGACTATTCTAATTAATGATTATGAGCATCTTTTAGTATATTTGCTTTCTGAACATAATGAGCGCAGTGTAGAATACGTAGATGATTCAAAGAAAACTGATCTCAAAGTTAAACCTCCCATTACTAAAATGGATCTAGTAAGAAAAATATGGCAAGAAACTATGCCACATCGTAGCCTCATTATTAAAAGTGGAAACATTCAAACTTGCCCTATCACTGATGGCGCTAGCGCTTACAATGCATCTCAAATGAGCGATGGAGAACGAGTTGTTTTTTATCTTATTGGTCGGTGTTTATCAGTGCCTGAAAATAGCATTTTAATTATTGATGAACCAGAGCTTCATTTACATAAATCCATACAATATGCTCTTTGGAATAAAATTGAAAAAATACGACATGATTGTCTTTTTATATATTTGACTCATGATGTTGAATTTGCTGCTTCACGTGCAGGATATAAAAAGATCTGGCTTAAAGATTATAATGGTGCAAAATGGACTTGGAGTGAACTAGAAGAGGGAATGGATCTTCCAGAAGAATTGCTATTTGAGGTTTATGGAAGTAGAAAAAAAGTTTTGCTTGTTGAAGGGTCAAATAGTAGTCATGACGTGCAATTTTATAAAAATATCTTTAGCGATTTTTTAGTCAGGCCTTGTGGTAGCTGCGAAAATGTAATTACATATACAAAGACTCTACGATCTAATCAAGGTTTTCATCAACTCGATGTCTACGGGCTAATAGATAAAGACCGACGCACCCCCACTGAAATCACCGAATTAGAAAAACATGGTATATTTACTTTGAGCGTAGCTGAAGTAGAAAATTTATTTATTACTCCTGAAATATTAAAAATTGTAGCGGATCATTTGGAGCTTGATTATGAAAACAAACTTCAAGAAATTCGAGAATTCCTAACAAATGAGCTAGCAAAAGAAGTTAATATTCAAGTCTCAGAAATGGCTGTTCAAGAATTAAAATATAGACTTAGTAGATTGGACCTAAGTTGCAAAACAAAAACCGAATTAGATTCCAAATATTCGCAACTAATAAATGCAATCAATGTGAATACTGTTTATGATGAATTGCATAGTCAACTTACTCAAATTATTCAAACTGGCAATTACGAAGGCTTGCTCTCTTTTTACAATCGAAAAGCTCTTGCATCAAGAGTTGGAGCTAACTTTGGGTTAAGTAAAAATGAATTACCTGCTTTAATTATACGACTATCAAATCGCGATGAATATATAGATAAATTTTTGTCTGCGATAAGTAAC
Organism: Legionella quinlivanii; assembly: GCF_003265995.1. Classification (GTDB taxonomy): domain Bacteria; phylum Pseudomonadota; class Gammaproteobacteria; order Legionellales; family Legionellaceae; genus Legionella_C; species Legionella_C quinlivanii_A. The sequence goes on from NZ_MVJN01000002.1 coordinate 194,692, forward strand.
TATATTCCTGAGTCATTGGCAAATTTAAACTTAAAAGAAGACAAAAAAGCTAGTTAGATTGAGTTATTTACTCATTGGCCCTTTGATAAACATCATCTAATAATGCAGCAATAATCAATTTCCTCAAATGCTCATTTTGCAAGAAGTCACCAATTATTTTTTCATTTCGGCCATGACGAGTAACAAAAGCAGTCATAGCCTCAGATTCAAATACAGGCTTCACTTGCTCCTTGGTATTTGCGCGCATTTTTTCAACTAGAGATTCATTGTTTACCATGTCACCAGCAATCTGATCAAATAACAATCGATCGTCATCTGTCCAATCAGTTCCATATTTATCATTAATTACTTTAATAACTACGGATAAAGTTGAGTTTTTCTGCTCTTTTATTCCAGCAGTTCCAACTTCAGACGGACCATAAACAGGAGCATTTTCATTGATGCTTAAGACAGCACTACCTTCAAAAGTTTTTTCTAATCGATACGATTCTAGAGCAATTTCTTCATTAAGGTTTATTGAACCAGCATTGGAGCGATAAGGAAGTTTAGTTAGTAATAATCCCCCATAAGCATATAGCCTATGTAAATCCGGATCGACAAAATCAACAACTTGGCTTAAAAAACTATATAATCGAACAAAGCTTCTTAAGTTATTTTTGAATAGCTCGCCCTCTTCTGTATATATCCCCCCCTCTTGGGTATGATCGCGATAGGCTTCTTTATAACGCTTAACGGCTGGATCCACCCATTGGTTATATTTGCCATGATCCCCTTTATTTTGTTTTGAGCGATCTTTAAAAAATACTTTTGCAAACTGATCGATATCGCTTTGCCTGAGAACGGGCGCCTCTCTAAGTGTCAAATCGAAATTATAAAGAATATTAGGATCTGTGGGTTCATCAACCTCTGTGACCTCATAAAAAGGCATGAACGCTTCTCTAATATCTTCCACAGTATTTTCAAAATCTAAAATAAAAGTGTCTTTTTTACCGCTTGTTGTCCGGTTTAATCGTGATAAAGTTTGAACTGCTTTAACATCTGCAAGTTTCTTATCCACAAACATAGTGTGCAATAAGGGCTGATCAAAGCCTGTTTGGTATTTATCTGCAACGATTAAAACGTGATATCCTGGGCTTTCAAATTTTTTAGGTAATTCTTTTTCACTAAAACCATTCATCCCAACTTCTGTATAATTAATTTCGGTTAAATCAGGATCATCTACTGTACCTGAGAAAGCAACTATTGTTTTAATATCTTTATATCCATGTCTAGCAATATAAGCATCAAAAGCTTGCTTATAGCGGACAGCATGCAACCGTGAACGAGTAACAACCATTGCTTTTGCTTTACCACCTATTTTAGGTCGGGTAAATTTTCGAAAATGCTCAATCATAATTTCCGTTTTTTGAGCCAGGTTAGAAGGATGTAAGTTGAGATAGGTATTAATAGCTCTCTTGGCTTTTTTTTCATCCACCTCGGGATCTTCAGCAACTGCTTTTGTTAATTTAAAGTAAGTCTTATATGTCGTGTAATATTTCAGAACATCAAGAATAAAACCTTCTTCAATAGCTTGGCGCATTGAGTATAAATGAAATGGCTTTGGTTTACCGTTTGCATCAAGAGTTCCAAACAATGTTAAAGTTTTATGCTTAGGGGTCGCTGTAAAAGCAAAAAAACTAATATTAGGCTGCTTACCTCGACTCCTGGCATCATCAATTATTAAATCCTCAATACTCGGCTCTTCCTCAACCTTTGAATCTTCTAAAGTAGCTGCATCAAAAATAGCAGAATCATGCTCCTCATCACTCTCGCCAGGTTTGCGTGGCACCGAACCAAGCGCCTTTTTTAAATTACCAGTGTGCTTACTTCCTGTAGAAGAATGCGCTTCATCAACAATAACAGCAAAGGTCTTATTAGAAAAATCGTTTACTTTATCCAAAAGGAAACTAAATTTCTGTAAAGTGGTGATTATGATTTTCACCCCCTTATTCAAAGCCTCTGCTAAATCTGAAGCATGCTTACTTTCATCAATTTTTTCAACGACACCTTGCTTATGTTCAATCGCATACACATTGTCTTGTAATTGTTTATCAAGATTACGCCTATCAGAGATCACAATCACTGAGTTAAAAAATGGTTTATTATCCCCACCATGTAAACTAGCTAATTGATGAGCTGCCCAGCTGATAGTATTTGATTTACCAGAGCCAGCGGAATGCTGAATTAATCGGCTTAATCCTACTCCGTCAGAACAAGTCACCTGCGTTAATTGCCTAACAGCATCCAATTGATGATAACGAGGAAAAATAATTGCTTCACGAATATTAACCATTCCTGTTTCAGGATCCTTTTCTTCCTTCTTTTGTAAGTGAATAAATCGATGGACTATGTCTAACCAACTATCACGCTGCCAGATTTTTTCCCATAAGTAGCCAGTTTTGTAGCCTGTAGCATAGTTATGATCAGTGGGATTTCCTTTACCACCATGCTCACCAGTGTTAAAAGGCAGGAAATAGGTTTTGTCTCCCATTAGTCTTGTGGTCATGTAAGCTTCATCAGTATCCACAGCGAAATGAACCAAGGCTCGCTTTTTAAATTGGATTAATGGTGTCTTGAGCGTTGGGATTCGATCTTCTTTGTATTGTTTAACTGACTGAACCCAACTTTGATTAGTGAATTGATTTTTCAATTCAACGGTAGCAATTGGCAGTCCGTTAATAAAGAGTACCATATCAATGCTATCATTACCCTCCAAACTGAAATAAACCTGACGCATAACAGTTAAGCGATTTTGCTGATAGAGCCATTCTGTTTCTGGGTTTAATGAAGTCGCTGGCTTGAAATAAGCAAGACGCACCAATTGCCCACGATCACGCACGCCTTGTCGAATCACATCTAATAAACCGCGTTGATCACATTCTTTTGCTATACGTCTGACTATCAAATCATCTACTTGACTACCATAACTGGATGCTAATGCAGCATAAACAGATTTTTGAGTTGATTTAATAAAATCAATTAACGCTTCTGTATCAAATGCAAGTTCTGTATTAAATGCTTTGTTAGAACGAGACTCATAGCCAGAATGAGTAATTAACCAATCTTCAATCGCGTCTTCAAAGTTTTTTTCTTGTGTTGGGCGTGTGCTCATTAAAATCCTCTAATGTGATGTTTCTCACGTCAATTTTTCCAGTAACAGCAGCTGATATTAATGCTACTCGACGCTCATTTGATATTTGTATTAAATTTTTTGATTTTAAAACTAAAACAGAAATTTTAGCTGTTACGTTATCTAGATAGTTTGCTATATCAATCTGTTCATTCTTTGGAGGCAAAGGACATCTAATGTCAGCTAACATCTCTAAATTCAGACCATCTCTTAAATCTCCTCCAGCCATATTCCTAATATTTTGATAATTTATATTTAACCACCAATAAAGAAACCTTGGGAAATGTTTGGTTGGCACAATAGCTGCCATTGATTGATTACAAGTTGCATCAATTCCCATTTGTGCAACCATCCCTTTTGTTTTTCCTTGACCAGCTAAAGCTATCACAAGAGAATTCTTTTTTATCCATTTAGTGCTACTGTTATTATATGCTTCTTGTGTAATATATGCTGAAGCCTCTTTAATAAGGGCTTGATTTACAGAGCCAGAATTTAACCAAGGAATAGTTCCATTATTCCAATATGCTTCAATATTTTTCGATGGTGTGCCGCCTGCGTAAATATTAGAGAACCATCTCAAAGAACCGTAATCCCATCCCATAGGCAACAACGGCATCCAAGCTATCCCTGTTTTTTTCATTTTAACATCAGGGTTCAAACCTTTAGTAACAGTATTAAAAATCACCGCTTGGCGTTTCTCCTCAAGCAATCGAATCAATTTTTTTTGCTTTCCAATCAACGCATCAATTTTAGCAGTTTCTTCATCGAGAAAATCTGCTATTTTTTGTTGCTCCTCAATAGGTGGTAATGCATATGGTAAATTACAAAATGTTTCTTGATATAAATGCAATATAGTACTGCCAGTCCTATAATATTCTACAAATCCATGAAATACAGATGATTGCATTAACCAATAGTAAAATTTTGTGAGGTACTGTGATTTTAATGGTCTTAATAGGAATAACCCGCTGTTTAACGTAGCAGGACCTGGTAGTTTTCCAACTAAAATAACTTTCCCTATTGTTCCATCTTTAGTTATTAATAAATCATCATCTTTTAATTTGATGTATGGATCTTGATCATATCTTTCAACATCACAATGGTAACATTTATCCCAATTTACAATTTTTCCTAAAAAATCTGAACCTGTTACAAGATAAGGACCTTCATCAGTAAAATCATCCGATTTAAGTCCATGCCAACCTACCCTTGCCTTGATATACGAATCATATTTAAGTTTTGATTTAAGCCAATGTTTCGGAGCAGATTTATTCCAATCATTATTTAAATTCTGATATTCTAAATATGGTGAATAGTTCATACATGCACCTCTTGAAGAAGCTGCATAATTTCAGAACTAATTTTATCCAAATCTGCATCAATCTCCTCTAAACACCGAGGCGGTACATATTTATAAAAATGACGGTTAAATGGGATCTCATATCCCACCTTTGTTTTACTATAATCAATCCAAGCATCAGGAACATGAGGAATGACTTCGCATTGAAAATAAGCCTCAATATCCTCTGTCAAAGGTACATTTTCATAATCACGTAAATCAGTATCCGCTTCTGGATTACCCTTACTATCTTTACAAATTTCTGCATGCTCATCTCGTTCGCTCAAAGCTTGCCAAATAGTTTTAAGTAATGGGCCTTTAATATCAACAGTATGCTCTTTGAATGCTGTTTTTAAGGCGTTTAAGAATATCTCTCGGTTTTCCCAAATGTGCTCATCATCCAATGTTTTAAGAGCTTGCATAATTGCTGTCTGTTGAGCTTCCTTAAGTTTTAAAAAAGCAGCTTCATCCTGCAACTTTTCAAGCCGCTCAGTTGTTACTGCAAAGTTTAACCGTAAAGGTCTCTCAACAGTAATTCGTGAATAGCCAAAATCCTCGTTATTAAAAATTTTAACCTGATCATTCTCTTCAAAATCACCAAACCACTGAGTAATAGTTTTTATCTGCTCCTCACTAATCTGCTTACGTTTAGAGCCTAAGCTTTTACGCATGGGGACACTCATATCCACGGCATTAATAAGTTGTATTTTGCCCCGTCGCTCTGCTTTTTTCTTATTGGTGATAATCCAGATATAAGTTGCAATCCCTGTGTTATAAAACATATCTGTAGGCAATGCGACAATGGCCTCTAACCAATCATTTTCAATAATCCATCTTCGGATCTCTGATTCGCCAGAGCCTGCACTCCCCGTAAACAAAGGAGAACCGTTCAACACAACTGCAATTCGTGATATCTGCGCTCCATCATTACTAAGCTTATTCATTTTTGAAATCATATGCTGAACGAATAACAATGAACCATCGCTAACTCTGGGCAGACCTGCGCCAAAACGACCGTCATAACCTAAATCGCTCGCTTCCTCTTTGATTTTACTTTCTACTTTTTTCCACTCGACACCAAAGGGAGGATTTGAAAGCATGTAATCAAAGGATTCATGAGGCAAACCATCCTCAGTAAAGCTATTCCCATATTTAATATTTTTAGGATTTTGACCTTTAATCATCATATCGGATTTACAAACAGCAAAACTCTCGCCATTAAGCTCTTGGCCATATAGTTCAAGATGAGCATGAGGATTAAGTTCTTTAAGATACTGTTCTGCAACGCTGAGCATACCACCCGTACCGCAAGCTGGGTCATATAAACGTCGAATCACTCCCTTTTGGCTCAATGCCTTATGATCTTCTTGAAATAGCAAATTCACCATTAATTTAATAACTTCACGTGGAGTAAAATGCTCCCCCGCAGTTTCATTCGACTGCTCAGAAAAACGCCTAATTAACTCCTCAAATAAATATCCCATGCTGGTGTTATCTAAATTATCAGGATGAAGATCAACTTGAGCAAATCGTTGAACCACCAAATACAAAAGATTATCTTTCTCAAGCCGAGCTATTTGTACTGGCAATTCAAATTTCTCAACAAAGATTTCTCTGACATCTTCACTTAATTTATTAATAATATCATTTAAGTTGGCTGCAATATTCTCAGGTTCATTGAGCAACATTGGAAATGTATATTTACTTGTAGTGTAGAACTTATGACCACTTGCCAATCCAAGCATTACTTCAGACATAGTGGCATCAATATCTCTTGGTAGACTAGAAACCTTCTCAAGCACTGCTTGTTTCGTTGGCTCCAAAACACAATCTAATCTGCGAAGAATGGTAAATGGCAAAATTACTTTGCCATACTCCGATTGTTTATAATTACCACGTAAAATTTCAGCTATTGACCAAATAAAACCTACAAGTTCAGAATAATTACCCATTTGTTCCCTTCTATTAAAATTCGCCTGAATTAAATCAGGATTCGATAAATATAATGTTTCAGACTTTTCGAGCCCAAAAGCATGCAGTTATTTCACAAAGTCCACACCAAGTCAAAAACATAAAATTATTTTATTTCGCATCACCTATAAATTTTCTACAATTAAGTTCATTAGTTTTTCTTGAGCCTCATTAAATTTTCTCTGAGCCAACTCAAGCTTATGCCGTTCATTTTTTAAATCATTTACTTTTAAATTTATTGGAAAGTTAAAATAATTGCTTATTTTTAATTCATTGTGCTTCTCATTTATTTCATCAAGGGAAACAGACCGATAATAAGAATGAGCCTGATGCTTGCCCTTGATCAAATCAGCTATTAATCTTATTTCATCTCTATCTAACTCCTTGTTTCGCTTGATATTTGCGCCCATCTGGCTAGCATCTATAAAGTGAACTACTTTTTTATTTACTTTATTTTTATTAAATATCAATAGAACAGTAGGTATGTTTGTGATTTTTAATAAACCTGACGGCAAACCAATAACAGCTTCAATTAAATCAGATTCAAGCAAAAAATCTCTTAACTGAGCATCATAACCACCACGAAATAGCCAACCTTGAGGCATTAACAGAATAGCTCGCCCATTTTCATTCAGATGATATAAAGAATGCTGTATCCACAAGGAATCACTTGCTGAAGTCGGAATTTCGATCTGTTCATTCATTTGAATATATTTAGACGCTTTTATCTTTTCAATAAGCTCTGGAGTCAATCGAACTCCCCAAGGAGCTTGAGTCAAAACAACATCAGCCTTAACTGATTTTTTATGTGAAATTAAGCTATTTCCCAATGAATATTCATTATTAATATTTTTTAATAATAAAATACATTTACCAATAACCACTGCTCTGGGATTAATATCCTCTAAAACAAGGTTTTTAGCATTTATCTGGCTAGTTAGAGCGCAAAGACCAGCAGCTCCGTCATATATTTTTAATTGACTTACATCCCCAAGGATCTCTTTAATAATATCAACTATCACTTGATCCGTAATTGACTCTCCCTCTCCTTTTGAGGCTACTTCTTGAAATGCATAGATTAATTCATCGGCAAATTTATTGCAGTCACTAATATTATTGACATATCTAATTAGCTTGACTAAATCATCCGTTGAAATATATTGATTTAACGATAACAAAAGATGCGATTTATCAGACTTATCGATAAATTCATTTTTTTGAAATAGAGTAATGAGAAATTCTTTTTGATCGCCCAAATCAATATCTCGTAGCCTATCAAAAACTTGTGGGCTTTCTTTGAATATCAATGAAAGAAAAACCAACCAGACAAGAATATCATCAATAGGCAACGTGCTTTTACGTGTCTCATACAAAAATAACTGGAATTCTTTGTGATGAGCATCAAATACTTGATGGTGTTTATTTAGGCTCATGCTGCCTCCTGCATTAAATCCAATATTAATGCGTTGGCAGTCCTTTTTTGCTGTTCAGCAAGATCTAAAGTTGCTTGATAAGCCAACTGAGTTGCATAAAAAATTTCACGAATTTTATTCTGAATTTGCAGATTAGGAACTGGAATCTCCATGCTTTTTAGATTGGAAGTAGGTATGTGTTGAATTACCGCACCTTTGCTTAACTTTAATAAATGCTCTCGCCCAATTTCCGAGTTTAAATACGCAGTAATAACTTCACCTTGAACTTGTGCTTTCTTAGGGCGCAAAATTATAAAGTTCGCACTCGCAATTACCCCCGCATCGGCTATTTCTTTTGTTATAAATCCCACTCTAATTGCTGAACCCCGGGCTAAAACAACAACGTCTTCGCTTTCTAGTATATACCGCCCAGTCTTTTGAGAACTCGATAAATACACCTGCTCCATAGAATGTAATGAAATATGACCATTTTGATCGAGATCATTGCCTCTCATAAGATGAAATGGCTGAATATCGGGATTTTCTAAGTTAGTGTATGCGTTACTGCCAGCCCCTGAAATAATTGTTGTTACTTGTTCTAATTTTCTAATCATGGCATTTCTCTATAATCGTACTTTAAAAAACATTTCGAAGCGAAGTATGGGGACGACTAAATAAATTGTCAATGCTTTTTATGGTACGATTCACAATGATAATTATTATTCATATATTTTTCATAAAGTTATTCAAAGTAAATTATTAATCAATTTATTAATTTTTATAAGAATGGGAGAATCTTAATAAGATAAGAATACACATGACTCATGTAAAAATGAGAAGAGACTAGCTTATAGGAGAACGCATGATTTGTGCATAAATTCGAGCAGCTTCATTTGGGTCAGTTACCTCTTTCAGCGAGGCTTTTACTGATCGGGGTGAAATTTCAAGAGTGACAGGGGTTTGTCCATATATTTTGGGTGCTAGTTTTGACGCTAACCATTTACGTGTATTAATCCTTAATCTAGATCGAGCAATAAATTCACTATTACAAATTTCCTTCCCTTTTCACTACTATCTATGTCCTGACTAGCATCATCAGCAATGTCAATAATTTCATCAATCAACGTTTCCACTTGAAGTGCTTTTGCTTGCGCGTATTGGGTTCTAAATTGTGTATATTTTAAATACCATCGCCGTATTGTCGATTTTTCAGGCATGTCATGATACAAATCACACAGCCTTTGTAATCCGATACTATGAGTAGCTATTCGTTCGCATATAAGATCGCCTAGTGCTTGCGTATAGTCACCTGGACGGCCAGCTTTATTTTTCTTCATAATGACCTCCGATAAATCTTATTAACCAATAGCATTATAATTGACTATTTTACCGTATTTTACAGCAAAAATATCGCTTTTACTGAGTGTGATTGATGTTCTTTTTAGACTTTTGTCCCTTTTCAGAGGGCAGAGTGAACACGGAGAACGATTGCCTTATTGATGATAACTAAGACAATCCAGTAATCTATTCTTAATGTTCTTTGGGAAGAATCCAATAAAGATTGAGAGGTCGATTATCAACTTTTACCTTTTTGGACTGCTTTTTCGCATCATGAAGCCATAATCCATCCAGCATCATTTAACGTCCGTAAGATAAATTTGAAATCATAACCAGCAGCAGCCTCTTTCAGAGCAGAAGAATTAAATAGAGAAGCTCTTCCCTTTTTTATATCTTTCCAGTACCCAGCACGATCACGAACAATTGGTTTTTGATCTATATTGTCGTTATCTCCTGATTTGCTCAAATCATGAAGACCAGAAAAACGACCGTCACCATGGCGTTCAATAAAAGACTGTATACATTCCAGGATTTGCCTTGTTTCTGTTTGTCCTTCCCCTCTAAAATCTTGCCAATATTTCATAAGGTCAAGAATACTTTTCAAAGCTTCTCCTTGTGACCAACCAGTTAATCCATACTCTGTAGCCTTTTCACCAGCCATAGCATAATCAGCTAATTTCTTTAAGCGCTGTAACATTTTGATACTCATTAGCAATATGCAGATCTACAAAGCTACCCCAACGCGCCCGGATATTTTTCTGCTCTTGTGCATAAACTGCTCTTTGATAAGTAGCGATTAATTTGTTTTTGGGTCTTTCCCTATTCGAAAGCAAAATAACCAGCTTTTGGCACCATTAGGACGAATCCGAAGAAATAACCCTTCGCCATCTGGTTTGCGATTCTTTATCTTTTGGATTGTTTTGATGCTCAATATATTTTGCTGTTAATTTAGCCATAATTATTTTTCCTACAAAACAATTGTGCAACGTTGCGTTGCACAATTGTTTTTAACCCTTCATGGCATCTAAATTATAAAACAAAGTGTTATAATTCTATTTTCAATGGCAGTTATCCGGAAATGCCGGATAACTGATTCTGTTTGTAAATGGGGGATCTAATCCTCTCCGGGACGCCAATAATGTATTTGTTTAGCTAGTTATTTAGCAATACGCTCAATTCTGATAGACAGTCATTCTTTAATCCGCCTTTCGACACTTCTTGTAATTGGATTTTCTTATTTCTGTTCACCATAATTACCAAAAGGTCATTGCAAGGGCAGCCCATGGTTCTTTCCTTATTAAATTATAATAATTTTATAGGTCCTAAACCTGAAAAAGGTCATGCAGCTACCCATTTATTTTCTGAAGGAACATTTTCAGAACTGCCTGGGAAGTGGATTGTCAAGATTGCCGATGATCACATGATTGCCAGACACGAGGTGCTGGCACAGGAGCTTTTTCGATTATTCATTCCTCATCAGCAGCAAACACGCATTGCACAGGATGAAACAACCTACTTTGTCTGCTCAGAAAAAATAGAATCATACAGAGACCTCCCTTATGAAGGCAGCCGTTTTGAAAGAGGAGATATTACAGGCTTGGGACAAGCCATGTTGGTTGCAGTTTTTCTTGAGGAAATGGATTTAAAAAATGGTAACATAGGTATTGATGGCCAGAACAGAGTTGTAAAAATTGATGGTGATCAGAGCCTCGCATCTCTTTTGAATTATAATCTTGAATTTAATCTTACATCTGAAACCATTGCTAAATTACCCGCTAAAAGCACATTTTCCGCAAGCAATTGGCTGAATTTTCTTCCAAAAACGCTTTCGATTAATGAACAATACCGCTCTGAAATAAATCAGGCAATGCTAAGAGTTTTAACTTTATCTGATGATTATATCGATAAATTTGTTGAATTTTACATACCTGAAGACAATGAAATAAGCAGAAAGTCATATGCCGAGTTAATCAAAACCCGCAGAGACAATCTAAAAATAGCTGCGCTGGAAAATAGTTCCTTTAGACAGTATATTTTTACTCCTGCAGCGCAAAAAGATTTCAATGAATTTTTGCACCATATCAAATCATTTAACATTGGTGGAGAATCTGTTGTACCAGAATATAGTTCTCAAACAGAATTAAAGGACAATACCAGCCTGAAGGATTTACAGGCAGCGGCAACTTTACCAATATTGAATGCGTTAAATGAACAACTGGAACTGATAAACAGTGGAACGATACAACCCGTAATAGACCTGGCTCCATTGGCGGATGAAGTGAACACCATAATTGCTGATGCAATAAAGATAAAAAATACCCTGGACCAGGAACTAAAAGAGCTAGAGAATAATCAGAAAAATCAATTGGATTCCGTTTATAAGCTATATATTCAACTCAAAACACAAGAACTCTTGCCATTGGAGACTCAGAGTGACAGCGTTAAGGAATACAAAGAATTTCTAAAGACAAAAATTAATCCTCTGTTAGAAGAATATGTTGCGATTCTACAAGGAAGCGGATATCAGGCATCCTATATGCTACATAAATTTCCTGATGATGAAGAATGGGCTCGTTTTGACTTTCCAGAAGCGAAACGCGCGAAAGAGAGTCTGAACATCATTAAATTAATGATAGGAAACAGATCCGGGATTGAATCAGCGTTAGGCGCTATAGACTATAGTATCAGGATGGCGAAGCAGTATGATCTATCCACTGCGTCCGAAGAGTTTTTGCTATTGTCGAAAGATAGATTTGTTAAAGGAATAATGGATACCAATTTACGAGAGAACATCCTTAAACTAAGCAAACATGCTGCAGAGCGCTACTCCACACTCGCTCCTGTTATAACACCCAATTGGAGGATTATACAAAGTGAACAAGTGACTGTAAGGAAATTGTTGTCAGAGATTAGCAAACATGTAGCCGCTCTGGAGAACGTACCTTCTATATTATCAGACTCTACAGAATATCTGAGAATTTTAGAACAATCTCTACAGAACCTAAGAAATTTAAAAGAAAAGATCAAGGAACAAAACGATCTGCAAAAAGAGATCGATCCTTCGTTTTTAAATGAAATAGAAAGCCGACTACAGAAGATTGTAGAGGGTATAAAACAAGATGAATTGATAAAAGCCAGTAAACCTACAGATGCCCCCACTCCAGGGAACCCATCGAATAGCGTTAGCGTTCCCAATAATTTTAAAATCAGAAATAATGTTATACGAGTACCTGAAGATGATCGGAAAGAAAATATTACTGCTGTATGTAATATATTAAATAATGATGATCTGATGAAAGGCCTGGATGGAACTGTACCAATTCTTATTCAGGAGATACGAGATTTAGCGAATGCTATTGATTATTCAGATGAAGAAAATATCTCTCACACACTTCTTGCAATTAAGATAAAAATTCGCGACGCAGGTCAATTCGAGAGCACTGAGCATGTTAATGAGGTACTTGATTCCTTTAGACATTCCAATCATTTAAGCTTCAAAGAAATTCGACACGATTTAGAGAAGAATGCCGTTTTTAAAGAACAAATTGAATCGATTAATGCAGGGTCGATTTCACGACCCTAATGCATTTTTTTTCCATTAGGTACAAGGGGATTAATCGTAGCCAGGCATATGGCCCCTTCCGAATCTGAGAAGCCGACCAGCAGAAATTGTGAGGTAAACCCCGCGATATTTTTCTCTCCCAGGTTTACACAGCCTATCACTGTTTTCCCGGTTAGAGACTCTGGCGTGTAGTGTACTGTGATTTGAGCGGAGGTTTGCAGTACGCCGATCTCCGGTCCAAAATCAACCCAGACTTTATAGGCCGGTTTCCTGGCCCTTGTAAATGGCTCAACTTTTACAATGGTGCCTGATCGTAAATCAACTTTTTCAAATTCATCATACGATATTGTCATTCTGTACTCCTTAGCTAGCTTTAACGCCTGCGAGAATGATAAACAATAATCTGCAAAAGAATAAGCCCCTCTCTTCTAACTGATGGAAAAGTAGAATAATTTGTTCTGTAGTGCTATAAAGGCCATTGTCATCGCCTCTTGTGGCAGAAACATTAATTGGTTAATTGGCAGGAGCATTTTTGTGAATAATTGCACCAGATTGCCCACTTTGAATAACTGGTAAGGAAAGTCAGATGTCTCAGCCTGTGTTTGTGAACCGAATATTGAACATGAAAAAGATTAAGTATATTGGTCTGGATATGGATCATACACTTATTCGATATAATACAGAGAACTTTGAGGCTCTCGTTTATCAAATCGTCGTCAGGAAACTGGTTGAGCAAAAAAAATATCCATCAGCTGTCTTAAACTTTAGCTTTAACTTTTCAGATGCAATTCGCGGACTGATTATAGACAGTAAAAATGGAAATATTCTTAAGTTAAGCCGTTATGGTGCTATACGACAAAGCTATCACGGCACCCGTCTAATCAGCTTTGCCGAGCAGAAAGAAATCTATCGCAGCACCTATGTAGATTTAAAAGATAGCAATTACATGGCAATTGATACCTCATTCTCGATTGCGTTCTGCGTTTTGTATGGCCAATTAGTGGATTACAAAGATGAGTCTCCGGATGAATTGCCCAGCTATTCAGAAATTGCCCGTGACGTTCTATATTGTGTGGATACAGCTCACTCAGACGGCAGTATAAAAAACTACATCGCACAACATCTGGAAAGTTTCGTACAAAAAGACCCTGAGCTTGTGGATGGATTGAAGCGCTATGTTCATTATGGTAAGAAGATTTTTATACTGACGAATTCTGATTATTTTTATTCCAAGCTTTTACTCGATTTTGCCATCAATCCTTTCCTCGGCCAAAATGAAACCTGGCAGGATTTTTTTGAGATAGTCATAACGCTTGCCAATAAACCCCGCTTTTTTTATGACAATCTTCGCTTTCTGACGGTTAACCCGCAGGATGGCACGATGACAAACACGAATGGTTTGATTAGTCATGGTATTTATCAGGGAGGTAATGCCAGAAAATTTACCGACGATCTGCAGTTAAATGGTGATGAAATTCTCTATATTGGAGATCACATTTACGGCGACATACTTCGTCTGAAAAAAGATTGCAACTGGCGTACTGCTCTGGTTGTCGAGGAGCTTGGCGAAGAAATTCAGGCACAGGTCAATTCTCTTCCGATTGAGGAGGAAATTATTGCCTCAATGAATGCAAAGAAAAAACTGGAGAAACAATATGTCGAACTTCACTCCAGAATTATCGAAGAGCATTTCGAGGAAGGAAAAGAACTTTTAAGCGAACTGCAACAAAAAATTGTGGCCATTGACACCGAGATCTCGTCCTTGTTACAAAAACAGCAAACCTTTTATAACAAACGCTGGGGCAGAACATTTCGAGCTGGCGCGGAGGAGAGTTATTTTGCCTATCAAGTGGATCGTTTCGCCTGCATATATATGGAAAAACTGACTGATTTGTTTGCTCAATCCCCTATCACTTATTTTCGAGCTTATCGCCGGCTTCTTGCCCATGATATAGAAGTGCCCAACGAGGAAGCGGCTGTCTAGCCTGAGAAATTGTTGATTTTATAAACTATACTTTTCCTAGTGATCGCTGAATAGTAACCAGGAAAAGTATAAAGCATGCAAATTCAATCATTTCAGTATATTAAAAATAAAGGATGGAGTGTCGAAAGCTTCCCACAAATTGATTCAGTAAATACCTTGGTATTAGTGTTTTCCTCCCCTTTTTTTCTTAATTATCAGGTTCCTTTAAGACAGTTGGCTGATACCTACAAGAAATCGAAGATAATTGGATGCTCCACTGCGGGGGAAATATTTGGTTCTCACATTGTCGATGAAAGCCTGGCAGTAGCGGTTATAAAGTTTGAAAAAACAACACTTCGCTTATGCACGGCCAAAGTAGCCCAACCCTCAGAATCCCATAAAGCAGGCGAACTGATTGCAAATGAATTAAAAAGCCCGGATCTGCGGAGTATTTTTGTTTTATCTGATGGCTTAACCGTAAATGGTACTGCTCTGGTAAAGGGTTTAAATGCCAACACCCAGAAGGGTTTGATTATTACTGGAGGACTGGCGGCAGACGGCAGCCATTTCAGCAATACCTGGACATTATGTAATGGTGAAATTGTTGACAATTACGTAGTAGCGGTAGGATTTTATGGTAATCATATCCATGTAGGCCACGCCTCACAGGGAGGCTGGGATATTTTTGGCCCGGCGAGGCGCATCACGCGGTCTGAAGGAAATATTTTATACGAGCTGGATAATCAACCCGCCCTGCAGTTATATAAAGAATATCTGGGAGAACGGGCAGCAGAATTACCTGCCTCCGGGTTACTGTATCCTCTGGCGATAAAAGATGGAAATACCAAAAATCCAGTACAGCTGGTCAGAACAATTCTGGGAGTCGATGAAAAAACACAGTCTCTGATATTTGCTGGTGACATGCCGATGGGCTATCAGGCTCAATTAATGCGGGCTAATTTCGATCGCTTGATAACCAGTGCATATGAAGCAGGTGAATTGGCAAAAAACAGACTCTATGACAAAGAGGAACCATTAAATAGGCCGGTTTTGGCAATTGCCGTAAGTTGCGTAGGAAGACGTTTATTGTTAGGAGAGCGAATCGAAGAAGAAACTGAATCTACTTTGGAAGCCCTGCCTCCCATGACCACACAGATTGGATTTTATTCCTATGGCGAGCTTAGCCCTTTTAATCTGGGAAGCTGTGAATTACATAATCAAACCATGACCCTGACAACGTATTATGAAAGCAATTAATTGTAAATCGCTGTTACATGAGAGAGAAATGCGATGGAAGTTCATAAGCTCTTAGCGAGACAGTTAAACCGACTGCAATTGAAAATTGACGAGTTGCCGCCTGATTTGGATAAATGGCAAGAGTTGATTTCTCGTATTAATAAAACCTATCAGGAAGCAGATCAGGACAGATATCTGATAGAACGGTCGATGGATATTTCTTCTCGGGAAATGCAGATGCTCAATGAGAAACTCGAGCAGGCTCAGCATATCGCAAAAATGGGCTACTGGTTTTATGACAATAATAGCGGTAATGCCATCTGGTCTAAGGAACTTTATAGAATTATTGATCTGGACCCTTTGCATGGAGCTCCAGACTACAACGAGTTTTTCAAGCTGGTACACCCTGATCATCACGACTTGCTTCAAAAGCTGGTGAGCAATGCTATAAACATGCAAATTAATTATGACTGCGAAATTAAAATTAAAGACTCTACAGGTGAATACCGATGGTTTCACATTATTGCTCACTGTCTTGAAGAGCCTGGCCAACTAACCGGAATTATCAGAGATATTCACAAAGAAAAAGAAGCAGAAGAAAAAATTCGAGAATTGCATGATCAGTTTATGCAATCCGCCAGACGAGCAGGTATGTCCGAAGTAGCGACATCAATTTTACATAATATCGGCAATATTTTAAACAGCTCCAATCTTTCTATAAATATCTTAAGAGATGAGTTTAAACAACCTTATTATAAGAAATTGGGACAAGTAATTGAAATGATTAGCAATAACGAAAAAGGTTTAGCCCACTACTTTGATAAGGATCCCAAGGGCAGATTGATCCCACAATACTTGTTAAAATTAAACGAGATTATTATAGAAAACAATCAAAAATGCGAAGCAGAAATTGCTAATATCAGCAGAGATTTACATCATATTAAAGATATCGTTTCGATGCAGCAATGTTTCAGCGGCGTACCCGGAGTCCAGGAAAAAATTTTCATTCCGGATATCATCGACACTGCCTTACAGTTGTCAATTAATTTGGCACGAGATACGTTCATTGAAGTTAAAAAAAATCTTGAGCCCGTATTTATTGTTTCAGATAAATCCAAGTTGCTACAAATATTAGTTAATTTAATTCGCAATGCAAAAGATGCCGTTTTAAGCAATATTAACAAGAATAAGGAAATTGAAGTAATCGCTCAAAAGCATAATGACAGCATCCATATTACCGTAAAAGATAATGGTTCAGGAATTGACCCTGAGAATTTGAATAAAATATTTTCCTTTGGTTTTACCACCAAAACAGAGGGCCATGGTTTTGGCTTGCATAGCTCGGGATTGTCCACTCAGGAAATGGGCGGCTCATTGACGGCCCACAGTGAAGGATTGGGTAGAGGCGCAGTATTTAAGTTAACACTACCCTCTCAGAAAAGTAATCTTCAACCGAAACGGATTTTCAATGAATGACATCGAATTACGCATTATTATTATTGATGATAATCCCGCCATTCATCAGGATTTCATCAAAGTATTGACTACGGAAAAAAGGTCTCCACTGTTTGATAAACTGGATATGGAGTTATTTGGCGATTCCCAACCCAAAGAAAATCTTAACTTTCTACCAGAGTTTCAAATTGATACAGCATCACAGGGAATGGAAGGTGTTGAAAAAATTAAGACCGCCTATTACTCAGGAAAACCCTATGCACTCGCTTTTGTAGATATCCGCATGCCTCCAGGCTGGGATGGAATTGAAACAATTAAGCGCATGTGGGAAATTGACCGGGAAATTCAGGTCGTTATTTGTTCCGCCTATTCGGATTACTCATGGGAAGAAACTGTCACTAATTTGGGGATGACAGATAATCTGCTTGTTCTTAAAAAACCATTCGACAAAGTAGCTGTGCGCCAACTGGCCTGTGCATTGACCAAGAAATGGATCTTGTCCAAAGAATCCAAAAGCCATACAGAATCCTTAAATCGCATTGTTAAAGAAAGAACGGAGTCCTTGCAACAATCGCTTTCGCTATTGCGGGCAACCATTGAGTCTTCCGCCGATGGCATTCTGGTAGTTAATCTGGATAAAAAAATTATAGATTACAATACTAAATTTGTTGCTATGTGGGAATTGCCAGAATCAGTTATGGATTTAGGTAATGAAACATTAATGTTGGAATACATGGTTGAGCAGCTGCAGGATGCGGATGAGTTTTTAAGCCAGATTGACCATCTGTCTAACAATATCAATGAAATTAGTCAAGTTGTTGTCAAATTCAAAACAGGTAAGATTCTCGAATGCCGTTCTCAACCCCACAAAATAAATTACGATACCGTGGGCCGGGTCTGGAGTTTTCGCGATATAACCGATCAGGCACTGCTGGAACAGAAACTTGAATATCAGGCCACACACGATCCTCTGACAGGGCTGCCCAATCGGGTATTACTCTATGATCGCATTCAGCAGGCTATTGCTTCCTCTGCCAGGCATGATCGCTATTTCGCAATTATTTTTTTCGATCTTGACCGTTTTAAACTGGTGAATGATAGTTACAGCCATCAGTTTGGCGACGAATTATTATGCGCTGTAGCCAAACGACTCTCTTCATTAGTCAGAGAAGAAGACACTTTGGCACGTTTGGGCGGTGATGAATTTGTCATGCTGATTCCTGAGTTGAATAAATCAGAAGCAAGCCTGAATGTAGCGCATAAGATTTTAATGCTCTTTACCCAGCCCTTCATGATTATGGGTAAGGAAGTTAATACCAGTGCAAGTATCGGCATCAGTATTTATCCTACAGATGGCAAAACAGCAAATACCCTGCTAAAACACGCAGATTTGGCAATGTACATGGCCAAAGAGCAAGGCGGTAATCAGCTCAAATTTTATATTAATCAGCTTAATCACCAGAGTTTGAAGCGCCTGAAACAGGAAAATGAATTGCGCCGGGCAATAAGCAATCAGGAATTCTTCCTGCTTTATCAGCCCCAGTTTGATATGAATGAGACACGCTTGTTAGCATTAGAAGCTCTGATACGATGGCAGCATCCAGAAAAAGGCGTTATTTTACCCCTGGATTTCATTCCAGTAGCAGAAGATTCCGGGCTCATTATCCCGATTGGTGAATGGGTAATTCGTGAAGTCTGCCGACAAATAATTGAGTGGCGCGACCGTGGGCTCCCACTGGTTCGAGTGGCTGTGAATGTCGCCACACATCAGCTAAAACAGTGGAATTTTGCTGAAACAGTTCAATCGATTCTTAATGAATATCAAATCCCGCCAGAATATCTGGAAATTGAAATTACAGAAAATGTGATTATTACTCATGTGGAGGTCCAGCGCATGATACATGAACTAAATAAAATTGGAGTAAAAATCGTACTGGATGATTTTGGTACCGGTAACTCCAGTCTCAATTATCTGAAACAAATTCACATAGATCGCCTGAAAATCGATCAGTCATTCGTACAGAATATTTCAAAATCCAGAAGCGACGAAGTCATTATCGAAGCGATCATCGCAATGGCCAGAAGCCTGAATTTTCGAGTATTGGCCGAGGGAGTGGAAAGCGAAAACCAGATGAACTTTCTCAAAGATCAGGAATGCGATGAAATTCAAGGCTATCTGCTTAGCAGACCTTTAAACGCAGATTCAATGGAACAACTGCTAAGAAAAGCGAGTATTGCCACAAAAAAAGAGGATTAGGTTCCTCCACCTGTATCTTGAGCGCTCCAGTACATAATAAATGGCGCAGCAGAACTAGCGCGCCTCTCAAGCACTTTATTTAGGACGCTTTCTTTTGGTAGATGATGAGGAGTTTGAAGAAGCGCGACTGGGTGAAAATCCTGGCGCTACTGGGCCTGATCTACCACCAGAAACATTTTCTAATTCTTTATCCGATATCAGTTTATCTTTAAATCTATGACCTGATTTCTTGTTTCCCATTGTAATCTCTGATAGAAATATGTACATCAAGTATAGGTTATATTTTGAGGCTTAAAGTCCCTGCTAAACTGGTAGCATACAAACTTCTGTAAATGATTTAAAATCAATGTAGAATTCAATAATCTGCTACGATTTCTACAATAGTATTCATGAAAGACAATCGCACCGAATTTTCTAAAAATGTAATCAGACTCATTCGTTCGGTACCTGAAGGCAGTGTTGCCACTTATGGACTTATCGCCAGACTCGCCGGTAGTCCGCAGGGAGCTCGCGGAGTGGGCTGGCTGCTTCATTCCTGTACCGATAAACATGAGCTTCCTTGGCATCGAATTATTAAATCAAACGGACAGTTATCATTTCCACAATCCTCTCCCCTTTTCGAGACTCAGAAAAGCAAGCTCGAAGCAGAAGGTGTTATTGTCGAAAAGGGTAAAGTTGATTTAAAAATCTTTCTTTGGGATGATAAGTAATGAATTTAAAATCAAAATGAGCACCCCGTTGCTTGACTCCATTTTGGGTATAAGCAAGACCGCGAGTTCTTATTATAATTTAGATCCTATGTAGCCTGGTTGGCGCCTTGCGACAACCGGGTTTTTTCAGTATAAGTTTCAAGAAACCCCGGTTGTCGCAAGGCGCCAACCAGGCTACGCTGCTGCTTAGAGCTGATCCAGATTCAGGAGATCCTTCACTGCGTTCAGGAGGACGTTGAGACGACCAGAGGTTACCCCAATATTGAAGTGATATTGATTAGAGGTAATTAAATACGGTTAACCCCTGAATGCGGGCAAAGCTTTGCTGGGCAGCTTGCAGAAATATCAGCTGAAGATTTAAATTAACAGCAGTTTCATTTAAATCTGCATTCTCCAACCCGTCCAATGTGCTATGGCTAACTAGCAATAAATCGTCATTTAATTTTTCGACGATACTTAACTGATTGAGCCTGGTTCCCGTTTGAGCCTGGAAAGCAAGCAAGTTATCCAGACTACTGTCTAACTGTTCTAAAATCTGGTTATTTTCAGTTTCAATAGCCGCCTTATTAGCAGGAGTGGTCACTGGCTGTTTTAAATTATTAATCATCCGCTCCACGGTAGAAAAAACAGATTCGTTTCTGGCGGGGGTAATTAAGAAATCATCTCCAGGGTTGGGCATTCCACTTACCTTAAACTGGATTCCATTAAAGCTTATTGATTCCCCGTCTGAATATAAAGGCGCATCATCGGGATTTCCGCTAGGCGGGATGACATTACCCACATTCGCACCGCTTACCATATACACCAATTGATTAGAACTGTTCAAACTGAATTGCAGTGTATAATTATCAGGTACATAAGGCGTCGAGTTAACAATCCCTCCTGAACTCACGACCCCGGTTCCCGTATTAGGCGCACCAGTTGCATTGATTGCAAAATAGCCATTCCCATTACGAATACGCATAAACACATCCGAACCCGCGTCATTCAGTGCCACACCCATACTGTCAGTCACATTCTGAAAACGTTGGGTGTCATCGCCATTGTAAACATACTGGCCACTACTGTCTTTACTAAAAGACTGCGTTCCAGTTAAGCCGCCGCTGAACATATAATAGCCATTACTATCCTGACTGTTAGACAAATCAAGCAGTTGATTAAGCAATGTTTGGGCTTCACCGGCTATGGAAAGGCGATCAGCTTCTGAGAGTGCAGAATTGCCGGCTTGTACCTGCAGTTCTCTGATGCGCTGCACCACATTTACTGTATTTCCCAGAACCTGCTCCTCAAGACTGACAGCCGCCTGGGCGCCCTCTTTATTTTTCTGAAGTTGTTCGGTAGCAGCAATTCGTCGTTTCATTAAACTGATTTTGGCCGCGGCAATTGGATCATCCGAAGGCGACTGAACTTTTTTACCAGAAGACAGCTGGCCCTGATATTTGGAGACCTGTAGCTGCTGCTCAAGGATATTATCCAGGCCGCGTCTGTAAATCTGATTAGTTGATATACGCATGATCTACCTCATTGCCGCAAATAGGACATCCATCATTTCACTGGCTACAGTAAGTAATTTACTGGCCGCCTGGTAAGCCTGTTCAAATTGAATGAGATTGGCTGCTTCCTCATCCAGATTCACCGCACTCTTGCTGTCTCTGAAATCCAGGGCCTGCTTATGCAATATATCGGCAGCCTCACTGCGCAGTTTAGCCTGATTGGTTTTACTACCGACTTGCGCCAATAAATTAGCGTAGCGATCCGAGAGATTTTCAGTTCCGCCTTCAAACAAGTTTGCTTTCTGTATGGCCGCAAGCTTAAGACCATTGCGATTGTCTCCAAAACCATTGGTATTATAGGAGGCATTAAATTGATCTCCTGCAGAAGGTCTGCCTGAAAGAACGATGGAATAGGATGGATTTAACGCATCAGGTATTTGCACCAGATTATCGGAATCTGGGGTAAAACTAAAGGGACCACTCGTCACTGCATCAGTTAGATTGACCAGGTTATACTGCGTATCTGAAATAAATTCAATGCGAAAATCCTTGTTCACATTGCTGGAATTCAGTATATCACCCAACTCTATCCTTCCCTGTCCTGAATTGCCAAGTGCCGCCTGCACACGGACTGGAGAAGCCAGGGCGAACTCCTTGGAATCACTGATGGCCAACTCCAGCTTGCCAGCCGCTCCTTTGGTTGGATTAAAATAATAACGATCGCCATTCGCCATATTGGCGAGATTGTCAATCGAAATGGTCATCCCATCTATCTGCAATTGACCTGCTGGAGGTGCAGGGGGTGAGCTTGTTAAATTCATTACAAAGGATTGATTATCTGATTTTCTTAAAATGCGTACCTCATTGCTTCCTGTATCGGTTACAAATAGCTCATAATCACTTAATTTAAGCTGAGTAAGGTCTGAGAGGTTTACTGACATGCCACCGGTGCCGGTGTTAAGCGATGAGGGTATGGCGCGGGCTATTTGGCTCATGGCATCATTGAAATCGGTAAATACATTTTTGCCAATTGCATTATTCATATCCATACCCAGTCTTTGCTGCTGGTTGAACTGGCTTGCCAAACCTATTGCCATTTGTCCCAAAAGCTCGCTGGCTTGCTTTAACACTGTATCTTCAAAATCCAGCAATCCTCCAATCATCCCTGAATGAAGATTATCAGTCACATCAATGAAAGCAGTTCCGTTTTGAATTGCCAGACGAGACCCGCTTTGTCCATTAAATCCTGGTAGCACTGCAAGATTTCGCTGGTTGGTTCCGTTGACCAAAACCTCACCGCTCCCAATAGCCACACTAATGCCTGCGTTTCCATCATCAACTACAATAACGTCTGTATATTGGGAAAGCTGACGTAATAACTCATCGCGGGTGTCCAGTAATTCAGGGGAGTTTCCGACAACGCTTATTTTTTCATTTAACTTCGCTATATCTGCAGTTAAACGGTTAATCTGATTGGCTGCTTCATCAAGTTGCTGGCTATTGTTATGCTGATACTCATCCAGACGAAGCTGCATTGCTCTGAATTGTTCAACTAATAAACGACTTTGATTTAATGCTACACCTCGGGAGGCCGTATTATCAGGCGACTCATTAAGCTGCCCCAATGCATTAAAAAAGTTTTGTAGCGTGGTCGAAATACTGGTGCCATCCTGGGAAAGCAATTTGTCAATCTGAGAGGCCTGCTCGAAAAAAATATCGTATTGTGACTTGGTAGTTAAGGTTTCCCTGACTTGCTGCGTTGCAAAACGATCGCTATTGCGCTTCACTTCAGCCGGATTTACGCCCGCGCCGATAAACGATCCGGCAAACCGCTGTGAGGGCAGGCTTTTTAACAGCAGCATTTGTCTGGTATAGCCAGGTGTTTTTGAATTTGAAATATTATTGGCGGTGAGATCCAGGCCCCGCTGAAAAGCCAGGAGTCCGGAAGTTGCTATATTCAGAATATTTGCCATGCTGTCTTTCTCCTATCCGACAGTTTACAAGGTGAATGCAAACCATGCTCTAGTCAACTTTACAATAAACCATTACGTTCTAAAGCCTGTTGCAACTCTCCTCCATTATATATTGACAAAATTTTAGAAGCATAGGAAGGATCGGTGGCATAACCCGCCTGATGCAATTCATTAATGTAGCGTTGGGGATCTGCAGTATTCGCAAGAGCTGCCTCATAGCGGCTGTCGCCTTTGATTAAATCAATGTAGTCACTGAAACTATGACCGGGAGTCGCATAACGTTTAAAAGAGGCATTCATCCTAATCGGCGTATCAGCGATGTATTCCGTCGTTCTGATCTCTACCGAGTTTTCCTTATCCCCCAGTACTCCCTTTATATTAAACAAATTATTACTGCTTAAGCCATTTTCATCTTTAATAATGTGTTTTCCCCATCCTGTTTCAAGGGCAGCCTGCGCCATCAAAATTTTAGGATCAAGACCTATCGCACTGGCAGCCTGACGTGCATAAGGCCAGACGGATTTTACAAAATCATCGATACTGCCAGCGTTTTCAGGCTTGAGGGAAGAAGTCGCTGGATGGAGGTTTTTCAGATAGCGATCTGCTGAAATCCCTGGCGTGGAGTCCGCAGCATTCGTCACCTGAGCACCGCCTAAGGTTTTTTCCAGTTGCTGAGCCAGCATGCTCGCAAGACCGATACTTTGTCTGCTTGTAATATTATTGACATATTGACCATCCAGCATCTCCTGGAAAGTTTCCTGGTGCTTTCCCCTTAGCGGGTTACTGTCATCAAGGAAATGCTGGCTCATTCGCATGCTTTTTAGCATTGACTGCAAAAATATTGCTTCGAACTGTCTGGCTACTTCGGGCAGAGCTTGCCTCGAATCCGTTTGAGCTTTATATCTCAAGTCATTCAATTGTTTAAAATCGCTAACTGCAATCCCTTCTATCGTCATTATTTTTCCTGCTTTAATTTACGCTTGAATTCTTAATCTCTACGTTCTGCGGTTTATCCGGCGTTGTTGCATAAATGTAACCAAGCTAATAGCCCTGTCGTCTTTGCGAACGAAGTGAAGCAATCCAGATCTAACCTTGAATAAAGTATGGAGCTAGATTGCTTCGCTAACGCTCGCAAAGACGGTTTTTTGTGCAGCACCTATCTTCCTTTATAGCGGGACGTAGCACTCCTAAATTACGGAAGCTGACAACTAATTTATATCACAATCAATGTGGCATTCAG
Organism: Legionella quinlivanii; assembly: GCF_003265995.1. Taxonomy (GTDB): domain Bacteria; phylum Pseudomonadota; class Gammaproteobacteria; order Legionellales; family Legionellaceae; genus Legionella_C; species Legionella_C quinlivanii_A. The sequence goes on from NZ_MVJN01000002.1 coordinate 219,810, forward strand.
TGCGCCTGCCTGTTTTAAAGCCTCCAGTATGGCGATGATGTCGCCGGGGGCTGCTCCTACTGAATTTAATGTTTTCACAATATCCTGCAAATTGGCACCAGGCGCGAATACAAAGGCGCGGTTATTCTTTTGCTGCACATTAATTTGTGTTTCCGGTGTAACGACTGTCCGCCCGTTTGCAAATGGATTGGGTTGGCTTACCAGGGGGTTCTCGCTGATAGTGACAATCAGATTTCCATGAGAAACGGCTGCCGGCTTGACCTTTACCAATTGATTAATCACCACGGTACCCGTTCGCGCATTAATAATAACCTTGGCTTCAGCTTCACCCGGAAGAAATTCAATATTCTCCAGTACCGACACATAATCAACACGCTGTGACATCAAGCGAGGTGCGGTGATTTCAATAGAGGCGGCATCAAGAGGATGGGCCGTTTCGGGACCCATCATCTCATTGATTGCGTCACTCATACGTTTTGCTGTTGTAAAATCAGGAACCCGCAGATTATAGGTAAGCGTTCTCGAAAAATAGAAGGGGTTTGGAATATCCACTTCAACGGTTGCTCCATTGGGAATTCGTCCGCCACTTGGAACATTCACTGTGACACTGGAACCATCCTCTCCGGTAACACTAAGCCCCACAACCACCACGTTACCCTGTGCCATCGCATAAACCCGGCCGTCAGCCCCTTTCAAGGGAGTAAGCAGCAAGGTGCCGCCCCGTAAACTTTTTGAATCACCGATAGACGACACATTGACATCAATGGTCTGCCCTTTTTTCATAAACGAGGTCAGATTGGCAGTCACCATTACAGCGGCTATGTTTTTTGAATTGAGTTTTGTGCCTGGTGGAATATTAATTCCCAGTTGCGTCAGCATGTTACCGAAACTTTGCTCTGTAAACTTGGTGCCGGCTCGATCACCGGTGCCATCAAGACCTACCATTAAACCATAGCCAACCAACTGGTTGGTGCGTACCCCCGCCAGTGTTGCGACATCCTTAATGCGTTCAGCATGAAGAGAGCCAAAGCATGATAAAAAAAGTAAGGCATAAATTCTTAGCATGTACTATCCATATTCAATCCATCAACCCATACCGGAAGGACGCTATACAGGAAACCAGGGGCCCCATAGAAAACGGGAAAACCAGCCCTGAGCATTGGTATTATTCACTTGTCCTGTTCCACCATAATAGATACGCGCATTGGCAATACGGTCTGATGTGATCACATTATTCGGAGAGATATCCTGCGGTCTGATAATTCCAGAAAGGCGTACAAACTCTTTACCCTGATTAATCTGGATCCATTTTTCACCCTGGACAACCATGTTGCCATTGGCAAGTACCTTGGCTACCGTCACGGAGATGCTGCCTGCCAGTTTATTGTTTTGTACTGATTGCCCATCGCCGTCAAATTGACGCTTGGCATTAATGTCAAAATCAGCGCTATAGCCAGAACCAAAATCAATAGGCCGCCCCATAAATTTGGCGGTCAGAATCTGCATTTTGTCATTCTTTCGTTGTCGGGTGGTCGCTTGTTTTTTCGCATCCGTTTTTTCAATAAGCAGTACAGTGACAATATCCCCTGCGTGTCTGGCCCTGGGGGTTTCAAATAAGGGCAAAGCACTTTCAGCGCTGTAAATTGCCCCGCTCATGTATTTGCTTTTTTTGACATCGGGGGTCACCGGATAAGTGGGCGCATACTCAGGATCAGTACCGGCAATTGGTGGATGAAATAATTCACAGCCTGCCAGGAGGCTGATTAAAACACCAGTTGATACAATGCGTAATAAACCCATTACTGTTCCATTAGACCGTTTGCGTCAGATATTGCAACATATTATCCACAGTCTGAATGCCTTTTGCTGTAATTTCATAGGCACGCTGAGCCTGAATCATGTTAACCAATTCTTCAACCACGTTCACATTGGAGGCTTCAAGCGATCCCTGAAGCAGGGTTCCCAATCCATTATTTCCGGGATTGTCGGTCTGCGCCGGACCACTGGCCTGGGTTTCTAAAAAGAGATTTTGTCCAATGGGCTGTAAACCGGTGGCATTAATAAAATCGCTCAACTGAATCTGACCGATCTGTGTTGGTATATTATTTCCGGCAGTCAAGGCACTAACAGTACCATCTGTTCCAATGGTGAGACTTATCATTTGCTCGGGTATGGTAATCGGCGGTTGTATGACATAGCCATCCGCCGTAACAATCTGGCCCTGTGAATCAATCTGCAAGGTGCCATCCCGTGTATACGCCTGTGTGCCATCAGGCAGTAGAACCTGCATAAAACCTCGTCCCTGTATCGCAATGTCGAGAGAGTTTTGAGTATTTTGAATGCTTCCCTGAGTGAACACTTTCTGTGTAGCGGCCATCCGCACACCGGTTCCCATATTAATACCCGTAGGAATTTCTGTACTTTGTGTAGCCTGAGCCCCTGCCTGACGCAGGTTTTGATATATCAGATCTTCAAATACTGCCCGCCCCTTCTTGAAGCCGGTTGTATTGACGTTCGCCAGATTATTGGCAATATTGGCAATTGTTTTATCCTGAGCTTCTAGCCCGGTTTTACTGACCCACAGTGCAGGTTCCATTGCTTTTCCTCAAATCCTGTTCACATAGCCGCCTAGAGTTGCAAAATCTGCGCCAGCTTCTGTGAATTTTCATTAACTGTCTGAATTATCTGCATTTCCGCATCAAATTCTCTTCCCACCTCAATCATATGAACCATTTCGTTCACTGCATTGATATTACTGCCTTCCAATGCGCCGGGAGTAATCATAATATCAGCATCTGCCGGGGCCACGCCACCTTTTTGAAGCCGCATTAAGCCATCGCCTCCCTTAACCAGCTCGGTGTTTTTGACTCTTACCAGTTTTAGGCGGTCGAGAACAGCGAGTTCATCAGGCTTCCCGTCCAGCGGAACGATTGAAATAGTGCCGTCACTGCCGATCTCTATCTTTTGCGCGGGTGGAATCGATATTGGGCCGCCATCGCCTAAAACAGGCCTGCCATTAGACGTTATCAGCATGCCATTTTCATTAATCTGAAAACTTCCCGCACGCGTATAAGCCTCTTTTCCTGAACTATCCTGCACAGCAAACCAACCTTCTCCCTGCACAGCGACATCCAAATCTCTTCCCGTTGTCAGTAAGGGGCCGGGGGTGAAATCGCTGGCGTTCACGTCTGCAACAACCAGAGCTCCGCCATTCAGATTCTCTTTATTAAAATACATACTCGAGGCCTGAGCCATATCAGCCTTAAATCCCGGCGTGTTGGAATTAGCAAGATTATTCCCAATTAATGACTGGCGATCCATATTATGCAGAGCGCCGTTCATTGCATTGTACAAAAGAGGGTCCATCTCAACTCCGTTTATCGAATATTAATAATGGTTTGCGCAAGAGCATCCGCTGTGCGTATGGTTTGCGCATTGGCCTGAAAATTACGCTGCGCCGTAATGAGATTGACAAGCTCACTCGTTAAGTCCACATTGGAATTTTCAAGAGCACCGGACTGAATAAGTCCAAGGCTCGCGGTTCCCGGCGCTCCGATTAGTGCCTGTCCTGAGCCCGATGTCTCAGCCCAGTTGGTATCGCCAAGATTCTGCAAACCATCCGGATTGGCAAAATTGGCGAGTTGAACCTGTCCCATTGCACGCGACTGTCCATTGGTATACGTCCCAAAAACAATCCCTTCCTCATTAATATCAAGACCATCCAGCCTGCCAGTTGTGTAGCCATCCTGAACATTCTCCTGTACAGCGAAAGGACTGCCAAATTGTGTTGTGTCAGACAAATCGACATCAAAACTTAATGCATTTGCGCCATTATTTAAGGCCATGCTCAATGGAATCACGTTATTGGCTAAGGGAGTATTGGAAGTATCGCTAACCCCGGCAAATGATCCGTCAGAATTAAAATTGACACGATATAAATTGTCAATATTCTGACTCCCCACATTGGCTGGAACATTCTGATTATCAATCTGGAAGGCGATATACCATTGATTAGCAGTTCCTGCAGGTGAAGCCGCATTGGGATCACCGACAGCAGCATCCGCATTGGCCCGGATGAAATACATTGACAGAACATGTGAGTTACCCAAACTGTCGTAAATCGTTGACGAGGCGACATTATTGTAAGTGTCGGTGGCAGGATTGCTGCCGCCAGCCCAGTCCACAGAGGGCGGTGTCGCATTGGCATACAGATTAAAGCCAGCAGTCACTCTGGAAGTGGCCTGAGGATTAATATTGGCAGTCTGAACCTTTAAATCGCCGCTTAGTGTGGTAATTTGTCCATTATCATCAGCGGTGTATCCAACAAGACGCTGATTAGAGCTGTTCACAATATATCCGTCTTTATTAACACCGAATGCCCCTGCTCTCGAATATACTCTTGAGCCCTGATCATTTAAAACAAAAAAACCAGAGCCGCTGATTGCCAGATCCAGACTGTTATTACTGAACACGAACTGGCCCTGCCCAAACATTTGCTGGACACGCGCCAGGCGGGCTCCATTACCGATTGCATAACGTCCGCCGCCAAAACTTCCGGTAGAATAGACATCTGCAAATTCTGCGCGCGAACTTTTAAATCCGTATGTAGAGGCGTTGGCTATATTATTACCGGTAACCTCCAGGTCTTTTGAAGCGGCTTGAATTCCACTGATCGCTGTTCCGAAAACCATATTTGCCTCCTGCATTATTTAACAGGTCATCACTGACCATTTCTAAAGTCATATTGCTGATTTAAGCAGTAATTTGCCTAACCTGATCCAGCGTTAATGAACCTATACCGGCGACATTCAGTTTAACACCTTCTCCATTTTGTCCAAGGCTTACACTATCCACATTAGCGGCAGTCATTGTTCTTAACGCGACTTCCTTTCCGTCAAAAATTCCATTTACCTTAATCGCATAGTTACCCGCAGGAACACGCTCACCCTGCTGATTCATACCATCCCAGCTAAAATCAAATAAGCCCATTCCATGTTGACCCAGGGGGATTTGTCTGATGAGCTCACCTGTTTCCGAATAAATTGAAGCCGTTATTTTATTGACCGGCGCGGGAAGATCGACAGATATTTTTGACTCCCCTTCTGTCGCTAATTTGACAGTATTGCTATTCACCAATACTTTTCTTCCTACCAGGGATGAAGCCTGGAGTGCCTGATTCGATTGTAAGGAATTGGCCAGCTGTTGTATTGATTCTTGCATTTTTCCGATCCCGTCATTGGTGCTGAATTGAGCAAGTTGAGCCAGGAAGTCACCATTTGTTTTAGGGCTGGTGGGATCCTGATTTTTGAACTGAGCAATCATGAGCCTTAAGAAATCCTTTTGCCCCAGATTATTACCCGGTGTGGTCATGTTACTGCCTACTGAATTGATGCCATTAATTTGATCCATTGACATAATTTTGTCCTTACACTATTCACCTAATTGCAGTGTCCGCTGCATTAGCTGCTTGGTGGTGTTAATCATTTCCAGATTCATCTGATAGGAACGTGAGGCAGAAATCAGATTGGCCATCTCCTCAACATAACTGATATTGGGTGCATAAACAAATCCATCCGCATCAGCGAGGGGATTATTCGGCTCATAACGCTGTATCGGCGGGGTTTCGCTTTCATAGATTCCTGTCACTTTAACCCCTGGCCTGGATTCTAATCCAGCCAGACCGTTCATCTGCTCCTGAACTGTACTAAAGACAGGATACTGAGCGCGATACGTTTCGTCAGGATTGCCAGTTGCCACATTGGCATTATTCATATTGCTGGCGCTGGCGGTCATACGTGTTGTCTCGGCTGCGAGTCCTGTGCCAGCTATGTCAAATATTTTACCTAAAGACATTATTCCCCTCTTAATGCCATGAGCATGCTTTTAATTTTACCGCTGAGGAACGACAGAGATGCCTGATAGGATAAAGCATTTTTTGCGAATTCGGTCGTTTCCAAATCCTTATCCACAGTATTTCCATCCAATGAAATCTGATTGGGCTGGCGAAATTTTAATTGAGCTGAAAAATCAGTGGAAGCATTGATATGGGCGGGCTGGTCAGTTACCATTTGACGGGGCGAAGAACCCATTGCATTCTCCAGGGCGCTCTTAAAATCAAGGTCTTTTGCCTTGTAGTTAGGGGTATCAGCATTTGTGATATTGGTAGCCAGCTGAGCAGCGCGCTGCTCTCTTAGTAACAAGGCTTTGGAATGCGTGCCAAAATAAGTATCCAAATCAACCATAGCAACTCCTTCATTAACTGCTAATGCCCAAGCAATTAATGTGCCAATTTGAGTTGTCCATCAGGGGGTCAGAATAATGAACCAGCATGAGCTTCCATCCAATGGCATTGAACTGGTAAAAAATTATCTTCTTAATTTGCAAAATGAAATTTGTGGCGCATTGGAGCAAATTGATGAAAAGGCCCTTTTTATCACAGATGAGTGGCAAAGGGCCCAGGGCGGCGGTGGTTTAACGCGAGTACTGGCTAATGGCGGGATTTTCGAGAAAGTTGGCGTTAATTTTTCCCATGTCAATGGGGATCAGCTGCCTCCTTCCGCTACCGCCCAGCGTCCTGAGTTAGCTGGGTGCCACTTTGATGCCCTTGGTGTTTCATTAGTGATTCATCCCGATAATCCCTATATTCCCACTACCCATGCCAATGTTCGATTTTTCATAGCCAGAAATCAAAAGAATGAAGCTTTCTGGTGGTTTGGCGGCGGTTTTGATTTAACGCCTTTTTATCCTTTTGAAGAAGACTGTATCCATTGGCATCAAACGGCCAAAGCGGCCTGCGACCCTTTTGGAACTGATATTTATCCACGTTTTAAGAAATGGTGTGATGACTACTTTTTTCTCAAGCATCGTCAGGAAGCACGCGGAATCGGCGGCCTGTTTTTTGATGATTTCAATGAGCTGGGTTTTACAGAGAGTTTTGGACTGATGAAAAGCATTGGCGATCATTTTTTAAAAGCTTATCTTCCGATAGTGGAAGCCAGAAAAAACTGTACATTCACCCAGCAGGAAAAAGAATTCCAACTTTATCGCCGAGGGCGATATGTGGAATTTAATCTGGTATATGATCGAGGCACCCTGTTTGGACTCCAATCAGGCGGGCGTACGGAATCTATTCTAATGTCCATGCCTCCGGAGGTTTCCTGGCGCTATGACTGGCAACCACAACCCGGTACTCCGGAAGCTGCTTTGTATAGTGATTTTCTGCCGGCGAAAGATTGGCTGAAAAAATGAAACAACAGCGTTGGCTAATTCAAACCAGGCGAATGGACATGGCCTGGTTTTTCACGCCCCCATCGTAATTTTTCGATTACTATAAATTAATGTGCCCCAGAACGCGGCGGCAACCAAGGCATTAAGCACGGCAAGAATGATAAATATCGAAGCAATATTGATATTGAATTGCAGCAATACCATGATAAGCAGGCTACCAAGAACCATGGACAGCGCACCGAAAATATTATTGGCAGCGATGGTGCGCGCCCTTTGGCCTTCCTCACTACAAATTTGCAAATAGGTATACAGAGGAACAACAAACAACCCGCCACATACAGAGAAAAAGAAGAAATCACAAATAATACGCCAGTTTTGTATCTTTAACATAAACTGGATTAAGCTTTGCAAAGGCAATTGACTATTGAGCGCTGGAGTAGCCCAATACAGATCAGCGGCGAACAAGGTCATAAGCAGCATAGTTGAAGGCACGAACTGTATGGTAATTCGTCCAGCAAGAAATCGGCTTATAGCCATTGAACCAAGTGCTATTCCGATTGAAAATAGTGTAAGAAACAATGCGAAAACGGTTGTATCCGCACGTAAAATATAATGCGTATAATCCGGTAGCTTGGTTAACACAACTGCCCCAATAAGCCAAAACCAGGAAATTGCAAGTATTGCGGGTAATACTTTTGGGTTATGCACAACTTCCCGGAGCATGGTTTTTGTGGCCCTCCACACGTTCCAGTCTACAGTGAACTGGCTTGCAGAAGCAGGTGCTTTAGGAATAAAAAGGCTAAAAATCAAACCAGTAACTGCAGTAAAATTAATGATAAACACGGCCAGATGAACCTTGGAGCCTGTATTGCCAATCGATAAAGCGCCCAGGGTTGTGCCCAGTAGAATGGCAAGAAAGGTGCTGGCTTCAATTAATGCGGTGGCATTCAGTAATTGGCTTTTGGGTAAGTGATCGGGAAGTATGGCATATTTGATAGGACCAAAAAAAGTCGAGTGAATTCCCATTCCGGTAAGAGTTAACATGAGCAGAACTATACTCCCTCGATAAAGCGCAATACTCCCAATAATCATTAAAATAATTTCCAGTAATTTAACAACCCTTGAAATTGTTGCTTTGTCGTAGCGGTCAGCCAGTTGTCCTGCAGTCGCTGAAAAGAGAAAAAAAGGAAGTGTGAATAAGGCACCGGCCAAGGCCTGAAAATGCTCGGACTGACTTTGAGAGGTACTAAGATGGTAACTGATTAGCGTAAGCATTGACAGCTTAAACACATTATCATTCAATGCGCCACAGAACTGAGTAATAAACAGGGGAAGAAAGTTTCTTTTAGCTAATAATTCGTACCATCTCATTCTATTTATTCGATTTTATGATATAAAGCCGCTAAGTTAATCACAAAGCGCTGTGATGTCAAACTCAGGCAACATTCGGCATTTATCAGCGTATACACAAACCACGCAATATGATGACATTTTGCTCAATCTGTGCTTTAATCTAAGCACAACATCCGTTTTCTTGAGAAACAAATTATGCCCAAAAGACGCGGCTTTGCATTTGATATCGATAATTGCCTGCTAAACGCTGCTTTTTATCGTTATGTCCAGGGAGCAGAAGAAGGTTATAAAAACCTGCAGAAACAGCTAAGCTCGCTTGAAGAAGAAGCAATTAACTCGAATAACACAGAAGAGTTAGACGCTATTTATCAGGAGCATCTTGGAAAATTAACGGCCATCTTTTATAAAGTGAATAGAGAGCTGATTCAGCTTTTTAATGAAAATGCTTCGGAGTACGCATCCTCCGATGCTTATGTGTTTAGCAACAGGCAATGTTATTCTGATGATCTGTTGAACTCTTACACTAATAAAAGCGGGTCCGGCTTTTATTATTTTAATTTGATCTGTAAAGCAATTGATGCCACTCCAAATTACATGCTCATGGCAGATGTTTTTAATAAACAGCCTTATGGAACTGCAATGGAGGCAATAAAGCAGTTTGTTAATCCTGCGAATGAATACGATCCTAAAAAAATTGGTGAAGCGCGCAAGCAACAATATAAACATCTTGAATGGGCCCATGATAAAAGCAAATTAATAATTGCCATTTGGGAGATGTATGAGTTTGCATTAAAGTACCGCAACGATTCTGAAACACACGATTTTTATATCCTGGATGATAATCCGGAAATACTGAATGACTTACATAATTATTTGTCGAAATTTCCGCAAATGATACCCCAAAACATTAATCTTCATATAATCGGTTATGAGGGCCCGCTAAAGCCGGATGGTACCCCAAATCCTGAATTATTTAAACGATATGCCCCCATAGCAGGAGAGGGCAGTTTAGATATTGATCATATCGCCTTTGTGAAAAATATCGTGGCAGTTACTATTACTAAACTGGGGCGCACACCAGGAGAGCTGTCAGAGCCAACGCAGGGCAGGCCCATTCGGGACTATCTGTCTGCCTACCAGGCAGGGTTTCAGATGGGGCATCTTGAGTGTGTAAAACACTATCTGCCAGGTGATAAGGCGGTTGTCGATGAGACCCCTTTTATAGAACCCGCTGCATCAGTTGCACCAGCGGCTGCAGAGTCCTCAGCGCAGAGCAAAAAAAGTTTTCTGGATCGAATGGGCAGCAGTCTGCTTAATCTGCCAAATATTGTACGTAGTAAAAATAAAGAGAAAGAACCTGAAAAAGGATCAAAGTATAAAGCCAAGTCATTCCCCACTCCGCCTTCCGAATCAGCTAGTAACCTGTTGGGAAAAACAAATAGCTTACCAACGGTAATTAGTGATCCCGACTATGATGTGACACAATCCGATCCTTTAATGCCCTCGCAGCAGACCGCTACTTCCCCACATTCAGAGCAGCCAGAAGCAAACCCGGGAGCCAGACAACAGTTTTTCAAACCCAGTGCAAGGCCCGCTGAACAACAGGCACAGACCAGCATATTATCGCAGCACCGTGGTGGCACACCTAAAAGCTCATAGATGAATTGCACCTGCAGAGACTAAACCCCTCTTCAGGTGCGAGTAAAATTAATAATCGAGAAGCACCACGCTGCCCTCTCCGGAACAATTTTTTGGAATAAGCGGACAACCATAGGCATTTTTACCCGCATCAAAAACTACCTTTGGATAATGATAATTGGGACTTACAACAACCTGGCCGACGCAATTCATCAACCATTCGCCTTTTATACCCAGCATCAGATAGTTACCATGAACCACTTCTTTGGGAAGCTCAACAAGGCTTTTTTTGCTCACCGGTGAAAAATTAAAACTGTTATTTCCCGGCGAAGCATAATTAATATAGAGATCGCTAAGTTTACCGTTCAGATTGGCTTGCGACTCAATGGCCTCCAGATGTGTATCCGCACAGCGCCAGAAAATTTTAAACTCCTGGGCATGTGTAATGCCTGACAACAAGGCAAAAGTAAGTACTAAGATACGTTTCATAATCGCTTCCTTATTCAATTGTCATTGCTCTTCGACTGAGAGAGGCCAGAATTTTTTCCAGACTATGCTGGTGTGGAGGTGTTTGTTCTAATATTGCCTGAGTACGCTGCTCGCAGTAGTCTTTCACTTCTCGATCTGGCAATACGTAGAAGACATTATTTTTTATTTCTTTCACAATATGCTCAGCAACATCCTCTGCAGGCCGGCTCCGTGCTATTAACTCGCTTAACATGTCATGAAATACATCATTATGCAAAGGAGACGAGTTGCTTAGTAATTGAGTGTTTGCAAATGAAGGACATACTACAGAAACATCTACTGGTTTGGATAGTCTTTGCAAATCAAAGTGGAGAGATTCGGATAAAGCCACGATAGCATGTTTCGACATGGCATAAGCTGTCATCTGGGAACCGCTGCATAACCCATAAAGACTGGCCATATTGATTATATGCGCTCGATGCGGCTGCTTGAACATAAAAGGCAGAAAAGCCTGAACACCATGAATAATTCCAAAGAGATTGATATCCATCACTTTGCGAATATGCTCATTGGTCAACTCCCATAATGGAGCCAAATGGCCGCTAATCCCGGCATTATTAAATAACCAGTCAACCCGATTAAATTTCTCGATCGTCTGTTTGGCAAGATGTCGAAGACTTTCCGGGCGGCTGACATCACAAACAACCCCAAGGATATCTGAATCAAACTTTGCAGTTAATTGTTCAACTTTATCACATAAAGTCGCCACGGATATGTCAGCCATTACCACATTCATTCCTTCGGCCAGACATTTTTCAGTTAATGCCAATCCAATTCCGCTGGCAGCACCAGTGATCACTGCTACTCGCTTTTCGGAGTCCATTCAATTTCTCCTCTGGTTAATAGGGGTATTCAGGAGACTGTTGATAATGCAAGCGTCACAATCCGCAAATGGGGATAGATGAAAGTCTCGAAATTATTAGGATAAGATGATAACGACTACCAAAGATATTGGTCAAGAAATAAATAAAAACCTGGACGCAGAGAATTATATTTGGGTTACAATATTAAGGAAATGCTAAGCCTCTTGCGAGGGAACAGTCATCCCTCGCCAGGTAATGAACTTTGATTAGTTTGCTGAACAATCCTTGTTGCCAGGGATATTATTCAGAAGTAACCATAACGTCCTGAGCTTTCAATCCTTTTGGCCCTTTATCAAGAACGAAGGTTACTGCATCATTTTCATGAAGTGTTTTGAATCCTGCGCCTTGTATATCTTTATAATGAACAAATATGTCGTCACCATTTTGATTAACAATAAAGCCAAATCCTTTTTTCTCATTGAACCATTTTACAGTTCCACTTTCTCTTTGCGACATCACAATCCCCTTTCTGTCATATCTGTCTACTTCTATAATAGACATACCACATTTATAGCTTAGAATAAATATCTTGTGTGAGCCATTTAAGCTAGAATACTACTTGATATAAAAGCAATTTGGCTTGTCTTAGCATAACAGTTTTTTATTGATTGTTAAGGATTTTTTTTAAAAACATTGGCGGAGACTTTTTTTTGAACACAATAGATAATTTTTCCAAAGACCACTTTATTGAGTTTGCCTTAAGCTGCGGAGTATTGAAGTTTGGCAGTTTTACATTAAAATCCGGCCGGCTTAGCCCCTATTTTTTTAACGCCGGGCTATTTTATCATGGTGCAACTCTTCGTACTTTAGGCCAGTTCTATGCTAATAGACTGATTGAAGAAGACATTGACTGCCGTCAGCTATTTGGCCCCGCCTATAAAGGCCTCCCTCTTGCGACATCCACTGCTATCGCCCTCTCTGAAAAAAATGTGAACGCCACCGTGACCTTTAACCGAAAGGAGGTTAAAGATCACGGTGAAGGCGGTCAATTAATTGGCGCCCCATTAAATGGTCCGGTAATAATGGTTGATGATGTCATCACTGCCGGTACCGCGTTTCGAGAATCACAGGCACTCATTAACGCACATGGCGGCAGCCTGGAGACTGTAATTATTGCACTTGATCGCTGTGAGAGGGGAAAGGGAGAAATATCCACTCTTCAGGAAATTGAAAGGCAGGGGATTAGAGTAGTCTCAGTGATCAACTTTCATGACCTGGTAGATTACCTTAAGAAAAAACAGATGGGTGTCGAGTTGAAGAGCCTTGAAGATTATCGTAAAGAGTATGGAGCTTAAGACAATTTGGAAATTAAGAGCCTGGTTTTAAACCTCTCTCTCAAATTAAGTTACGGAAAATCTTGTCATTCCCGCGAAGGCGGGAATCCATTCATCAATTGGCATTATAGCTAGCTCAGAGATGGTTCCCCGCTTTCGCGGGGATGACAGCATATAAGGATTAATAAGCGGCGATATCAATCGTTTTCATCTTGAAGTTCAGATTTTTTCCATGACGATTCACGGTTAAAGTAATGGGCTCCCCTACTTTAATGTCAATTAATAATTGATATAAAGCGTCATAATCTTTTACAGGATGTCCATTCAGGGCAACAATGACGTCGCCAAGTACTACCCGACCGAGGTGATCACGATAGGTTGCTTTTAATCCTGCAGTGTCAGCAGGAGTATGTGGCAAAATGTCGCCAATTAATATCCCATTGGTAATTCCCAAACGTGAAGCCACATTGGGTTCAACACGCTGAATTCCTATTCCAGACAGCATTACGCGTCCGTTTTTAATCAATTGAGGAACTATGCGCTCAATATCATCAGCAGGTACTGCAAAACCAATACCCGCTGAAGAACCTGAATTGGAATAAATAGCAGTATTCATTCCCAATAATCGTCCTTTACTGTCTAAAAGAGGGCCTCCTGAATTTCCCGGATTAATCGAGGCATCAGTCTGAATCATGTTGCGGATATTGACTCCGCCGGCACCTGGAACTTGTCTGCCCAGTGCAGAAATTACCCCCACAGTAAGACTGTGATCCAGGCCAAATGGATTACCAATGGCTATGACTTTCTGACCTACCAATAAATCATTGCTATGAGCTAACTGAAACGCTTCAAAGGTTTTGAGATACTCAAGGGCCTGAGGAGAACTTATTTTTAAAACGGCAATATCCTTACGGGGTTCAACACCTACCACTTTGGCAGGAACGGTCATTTTACCCAGGCTGACTCTTAGGCCATCTGCACCATTGACCACATGAAAATTGGTCACGATATGCCCCTGGTTATCCCAGATAATCCCTGAGCCAGCACCTGCGGGAACGCTGCTACGCTCAAAGGAATGATTCACAACAGTCGTCAAACGATGAACATACACTACCTTCGGTGAAAATTTCTGGAAAATTTCCACGGTGTTTCGTTCATTGGGTAATAATTCCTCAACGTTAGCCGCATTTGCCTGCGTGAAACTTAAGCTGAGTAAAGCTGCTGCGAGTAAAACTTTAACTTTCATCATCAAACTCCATACCAATTGCACCTGAAATTTTTTTACGAATACCTTGTCTTGCTAATAACTTCCTGATTACTGGCTCTGGAAAATCGGTAATCGAAATAATATTTTTACTGATTAACAGTTCGATTAAATCTTCCAATACACGAATTAGCTGCAGGTCTGACTGAATCAATTTGAATTTATGCTCTCCGTCGCAGCGGTTAAGAAACTCGACTATTTCCGGGTTTTCCAAATCAACAGCCTCTAACCCAGGCATTGACTTATCAAATAGAGCACAGATCTCTCCCTTTTCATTCCTTTTGACATATATCATTTACTGATTCCTTTTTATGTAATGTACCGAATTATGCATAATTTTCTCGCAATTGACAAATAAAAATCCATTATGGAGACTATTAGTATTATGAACAATATGAGGGTAGCCTGGTTAAACATAACCAGGCCGATGATAGAGGGATGCTAAATTAAGGATTCCAGCTTTCTTGCAGCAGATTTAAATTGAGGTTTAAACGGGGTGTTAATGTCTGGCTCTGGGCCATTGAGACTACCCTCAATATCAGAGACATTCCCTCGTTCAGCAGCTTCTTTCGGCGCCTGCGCTGCGGCTAATCCGGAAGAAGGCTTGAATAATCCCAGAATGTACTGAATAGGTGAGGCGAACAAGGATTTAAATGTTTGAGTACTGGCATCGATACTGTCTTTCGCAATCGCTTCACTGTCTTCAATATGTCTTATATACACTTTTTCCAATACATTGGTGTGTTGCTGGTATAAATTGTCGAGATGCTCATTTTTAAGCTTCTCCTGATCAACCAGATAATGTTGTAATTCTGCGTGCGAATCCCATAGCGTAGCGCGTCTTTTCTGCAGTTGTTGTAATTCACTGTCATAGAATGACAATTCGCTATCCATTTCAGCTTTTAATTTATTGCATAGTTCCTTTCTTTCCTCTGATCCGTTTCCTGCCATAATCGCCGAAGTTTCTTTCATAGTAGCCTGGGCATAACGCTCAATTAACTCGTATTTTCTTTTTAATATTTCTTCAATTTTCTGATCAAGGTATTGAATGGCATCTTTATTGTTTCCTAACATTTGATAGTGCGAGTCAAAACGCTTGAAATCAACCATCTGGTTTCTGAGCTTCTCGAGTTCCCTGGCTTCCTGATTCAGAGCCCTCTTTTGCGCTTTATCATTCATTTCCTTATCGCGGCTAAGAATAAGCTGTCTGATAAAAGCTGCCAAACCGGAAATAACCCCAAATACGGTTGCGCATATTATGGCGATAGTTATTGGTTCCATAACAGGCTCTCCTTAATGCAAATGGATCAATTGCGTGTGAACATTTACCATAAAATAGCGGCTGAAATCTTCAAAACTGTCAACTTCTGGCCATTGCTCAGAGCTTTCACACATTCTCAACATCTCGGCCTCGAAAACAGGGCGATAATATTGTTTTAAGAAGGGTTTAATATCCGTGAGATTTTCGAAATTTTTAACGATCACAGTCGCATTTTCCGCTAATTGAGCAAGGTTAATATGATCGAGAACTTCAATCAGATCACTTTGTTCATCAACAGTGGATCGCATCCATTTCAGCAAGACAGAGCGAGGTTTAACACGGAGCAATGACTGACCATTTTCCATAGCTGGCTCCATCAGAACAATTTGCGAATGCAATTCAAATTTAAAGCAGCATAAAAAATCGAGAAAACTGCCCTCAATTTCATTACGCGCATCTTCCCCTAACCAGCGGCTGATTTCATGGCGAAACATGAAAGTGAAATGGCGTTCGATCTCATCCAGAGTCGCTTCGTCATCTTTTTGCTTCCTGATAACATAGGCTGTATTATCAGTTTGCAACATTTTTAAAGAAGGTAAGTCTACTTCTGGTAATTGTGACGCTAAAAAAGACAAAAATAGTTTTGTGGGTTTTAATATGACTATTTCCCATTGGCTTGGGCGCATGACGCTCTCCTTGATTTATTCCGAACTCATCCTGAGTACTTCTTTAAAGCAAAATCAACGTCTATTTTCGTAACTCCCCAGGTACGTCATCCTGAGCGTAGCGAAGGATCTCAAACTGATGCTGAGACGATCCACAACCTGGGGAGTTAGCTATTTTCTTCCATTTTTAATGGAGAAGACTATCAGATTACCTTCGTAAAAATTTAATATCAAGCATATTTCAAAGCTTAGTTTCAGTTTTTTTTCTTTAATAATCCTTGACAGCAATCAATGAATCGTTATGCTTCACATTTTTACAGTATGATCCTCTTATGAATCTTTTCAAGAAGCTGGCAATAGGTCTTCTCAGTACAGTGATAGTCGTTCTTTTGTCTCTCTGGCTTCTTACAAAAGCCATCAGTGCTGAGAGCATCCGGGATTACGTGAGTAGTCAATTATCAATTTTAAGTCATGAACCAACCACAATTAAAGGGAACATAAGCTGGCAATTATTTCCACAACCAGGAATCAGGATAAGCAAGGTAGAAATCGGCAGTGACAGGCAGACTGATTTTCATGCAATTCTGGATAATCTTATTCTTAATCTGAGAATAACCCCACTGTTAAGAGGTACTCTGGTTTTTAGCGAATTCAAGGTGGATGGATTTACTGCTGACGTATCTACAGATCACCTGCCTGCTCCTGCTGAACACTCCAAAACAAAGGATAGCAAGCCGGGTACAATTCTGACAGAACATTTCGCTATCGATCGCTTTATGCTGAGCAAGGGACTTGTTAAATTCCATAGTTCAGATAATGAATTGATCTTCTCCAATATCCAAATGGGTACAGAGAGCTTAAACTTAAATGATTCATCCTTCCCTTTGCAGTTTAAAGCAGCCCTAAATCTTTCCAATGCAGGAAATCTCAAGGGCCGTGCCCAAATCCAGTTTAAGGGAAGCACACGCTTTTCGCCCACCTTTTTAAGTAACCCACTCGCCAACTGGCAATCTCTTTCTCTTAACGGGCAATTGCTATTACAGGATGTTTTGCTTAATAAAATTTCGATAAATCGCATTCAGGGCAGTGCTTCTTTAAAAAGAAAAATGCTAAAGATAACTCCTCTGACTCTTAGCCTTTATAAAGGAGAGTCGGTCGGCGATTTGAATTTTAATTTTGAAAATCATCAGTTAAAATTTAACCAGACTGCTGCCGGTCTTGACTCCCAAAAATTATTCAATGATCTTCTTGGTGAAAAAATTGTCAGAGGAAAGCTCGACTTTTCTTTGCATGCAGAGGCTATTACTAATGTACCATCTGCTTTAAATCTTAGTATGGCTGACGGAACGATAATGATAAAGGATGGAAGAATCGACACGGTTAACCTGCATCAGGTAATTGAGCAAGTGAGTCAGAAGATCGATCAGTTATCGTCAATGAAGACGGATAGTCTTAAAAATATGCTGGACTTTGAGCAATTCAACGGACTGATGAACAATAAAGGATTTACCCCCTTTAAGCTGCTTTCGATGAATTACAAGTTAGCTGAAAGCCGGCTGCGGACTGATTCGATTATTTTACAAACGGATAAGCTTCATCTTAAAGGCAATGGAAATCTTAGCCTCACTGACTACAGCTTATCGGCTGAACTTTTGACAAGCGTCTTAAACGCAACTGGCAAGCTTGAAGAAATCCAGCAAATGCTGGGTGGCAACTTTCCTTTACAGGTTAAAGGAACTCTGGTGAAGCCACTGATTTCGCTTGACATTAAAAAAGTAAACGCACAACTGGGAAAATACTGGTTAATTAACACAGTCGCTCAGCCTGTAAAAAAATTGAAAAACCAATTTGAATCGATATTTACCCGATAATTATGGATAAAAAAACACTGGCAAATCATTTTGCAAAGCCCCTTTTAAGTTGGTTTGACCAATACGGAAGAAAAAACTTGCCATGGCAGCATCCGCGCTCTGCATATCGTGTGTGGATTTCTGAAATCATGTTGCAGCAAACGCAGGTGAAAACGGTTATTCCCTATTTTCTACGTTTCATGGAGCGCTTTCCAACTATCCAGGGTTTAGCTAATGCGCCAGAAGACGATATATTGGCGCTATGGGCAGGGCTTGGATATTACAGCCGAGCAAGGAATTTGCACCGATGTGCACAAATCATTGTTCGGGAATTTGCCGGTGAATTTCCACCTGATTTAGTTAAAATGATGGAATTACCGGGTTTGGGTCAATCAACAGCCGCAGCCATTTTGTCTCAGGCGTTTAATTTGCCTCAGGCTATACTGGATGGTAACGTCAAACGCGTTTTGGCTCGATATTTCATGCTTTCCGGCTGGCCGGAACAAGGCGCTGCCAAAAAACAGTTCTGGTATCATGCTGATTTGTGTATGCCAGATGAGCGCTGCGCTGATTACACGCAGGCCATTATGGATCTGGGGGCAACCTGCTGTACCACCAGAAATCCCCAGTGTGGCAACTGTCCTTTGGTGAAAACCTGCAAAGCGTATCAGGCTGGTGCAGTGAGTAACTTTCCGGAGAAGAAACCCAGAAAGCGCCTGCCTGAAAAACTGGAGCAGTTTCTATTGCTGCATAATGAAAAGGGCGAAATTTATCTTGAGAAAAGACCTTCTCACGGGATCTGGGGCGGGCTCTGGTGCCTGCCGGCAATCGAAGCAGATGCCAGCCCTCATGCTTACATCAAAGATAACTATTCGCTGGATTGTCTGAAACTCACTCCCCTTCTTCATTTAAGGCATAGTTTCAGTCATTATCACTTAAACATTCAGGCCATGGCATTAGAAGTACGGGGCTCTGTGCTTTCTGTCAGTGAAAAACAAGGTCTCTGGTATAATAAACATGAATTGAGCCAGCTTGGACTGGCCAAGCCTGTGAGCGATATCCTAAAGTATTTTATCCAAAGCACCTGAATTGTTTACTCAAAAGAAAGCTCATCCTCATTCAAATCAAGCTCATTATCATTACTGGTTTTTTTCAGTATCGCTATCCCCAGGAGTATCAAGGCTGTTAGCAGTAACACGATTTCACCAGAGTACAGTTTTTGAACTGGAATATCTTTCCATTTTGCCAGCAGATAATAAAACAATACGATCACCACACCGGAGACGCTGTTAAACAAAGACTGAACGCGCCCCTGGAAATCCAAAGCCGTCATTTCCTGAGCCAACGTGGTGAGCAATGCCCAGGAGGAAAAGGACAATCCGATCAGGAAATGATAGAAGATGGCTAAATGGATATTTGAAGTATGGCTGAATAAATAAAACCCAACTACTCCTGCCAGAATTTCAGCGACAATGACTTTAAACATTGAAAACATCGAAGCCAGCCAGGGATTGAAAAATCCTCCCAGTATGATACCCAGTGAGAGCATTGCTTCAAGCCAGCCAAATTGGGTTACATTACTGTTTAGAACAGTCTTTGCATAAGGTGCCAGTAACACCGGTGCCGTCATGTAGGAGACAAAAAATAATCCTTGCGTTAAATACAGTAATAGTAAGGTTCGGCGCGCTAAAATATAGCGTCCACCATCTATAAATTGTCTGAAGAAAGAGGTTCTCTTTTTCTCGTCATTGGATTTTTTTACAAAAGGAATCCCCAAAAGCAACAAAGTTGCCATTACATAGCAAACCGCATTTATTGCAAAACATCCCGCAAAGGACGCGCTGGCCAATATAAATCCGGCGCCTCCCATGCCCGCCACAGCTCCCAGTTCATAGGCAATATCAACCATCGCATTCCCGGCCAGTAACTCCTCTTCGTTGACCAGTTCTCTTACGAAACTCATTGCTACAGGAATATAAACTGCCAACAACGTTCCAATCAGTGCGGCAAGTATATAGATTGAAAGCGATGTCATATGATCATTAGCCAGATAGGCAAAACCAAAAAGAACCATTGCACGAGAGCCATTGGCCATAAGCAGCAAGGTTTTTCGGTTCCAGCGATCCGCCAGGACACCAAAGAATGGGCCGAGCAATACATTGGGCAACCAGAAACAAGCCATTAATATTGAAGTCGAGACAACAGAGGTATCAAAACGCATCAGAGCCCAGACCATAATGATATACGTTAAGCCGTTACCGAACATTGCCAGCATACAGCTTAATGTAAACCGTCTGAACTTCGCATCGCTCAACACGCGATATTGATTGGAAAACATAGTAACACCTGGATGAAATCCCAGAGCCAAACACCTACCCTGGTTCGTTATTAAAATTATTAAGCAGGCTATTCTAACATAAAAGCCTACTATTTGAAAACTATGTGTACAATTAGACCATAAATAACCCTTGCCAGCATCAGATCCATTCCTGGGAGATTCCACAAATGTGCTGGCAGCTATTGTCTTGCCTGTTAATTAACGTATCATCATTACATTAATCTTTTTGAGTCTGGAATATGTATCATTTTTTTCTGCTGCTCATTAGTTTTATTGCCTTGCTTTGGTCTGCTAATCATCTGGTTGTGGGCGCTTCAGGTATCGCTCACTATTATAAGTTATCCCCGCTTTGGATTGGTTTTTCCCTGGTTGCTCTGGGAACGTCTGCACCCGAAATAGTGATTGCGGTATCCGCATCTCTTGATGGCTATACAGACCTGGCGGTTGGAAATGCCGTTGGTTCCAATATTGCAAATATTGGATTAGTGTTGGGTTTAATTGCTTTACTGCGGCCTTTAAACGCCCAGTCGAGCTTCCTCAAAAGAGAATTTCCCTTATTATTCATTGTAATGCTGTTCGCATATTCATTAATGCTGGATGGCTATCTCGGGATCCTCGATAGTTGTCTGGCCCTAATCGTCTGTCTGATTTTTACCGCCTATCTGATAATATCTGCACGCGAATCTTCTCATCAGCGCCATCTGACCGATGAATTCTGGCGAGCCAGGTTGCGCCAACAAAGCCTGAAACACCATATCGCTATGTTGGTAGTGGGTTTAATCATCCTTCCTTTCAGTGCCGATCTCCTTATTACCAACTGTGCCCAGTTTGCCAAGGACTTAGGGATGAGCGAGTTGCTTGTTGGTCTAAGCATAGTCGCTATTGGCAGCAGTCTTCCCGAGCTTGCAACATCGATTGTCGCTGCCAGCAAAGGAGCCGATGATATCGCTATTGGCAATATCCTGGGTTCAAATCTTTTCAATCTGCTGGCAGTAATGATCTTTCCCGGCATCATCCATCCATCAGCAATTAGCCATGCCATCATCTGGCGAGATATGCCCGTCATGTTATTGACCACTTTACTATTATTCTGGTTCAACATGCGTCATAAGAAAAAAATTACCCGCTGGCATGGCGGGTTGTTAATTCTGATTTACTGCTCTTATATTTTATCGCTGGTTATTGCTGCGACTCGTTAAATGGCTCAACAGTCATCACGAAATTTTTGTCATTGCCGCGAAGGCGGGAACCCATTCATCAATTGGCATTATAGCGAGCTCAGAAAATAGATCCCCGCCTTTCGCGGGGATGACAATTTAATATACAGTTGGGCTTAACTTAATGGCAGCCCTCTCTCAACTTGGAAGAGGGGATTTTCGCTATCAGGGATGACCGTGTGTATGTGTGTGCCCATAATGCTCATCGACAGGAGGCATCTGATGCGCGCATCCATGTCCTAAAAATGTAGATCTGGCACCATATCCACCGACAGTATAGACTTGCGGTAAAGGATGACCATGTCCATGGTGGTGATTGTGACTATGAGGAGGCTGGGGAAAGTTATGATGCGGTGGAACATGGTGTTGTGAGTGGACATGACCTGAAGAAGGTACCTGCCCATGCGGCGTAACATGTCCATGCCCCTGTGCTGGTGGTTGATGCCCGTGTGCTTTTTTCATGTAAAACTCCATCTTAATTTATGAGGTTGCTGAACCGATATACAGTCAACTCATCCATAATACAGAGATCTTGTTTAACACTGAAGTCTTTTTGTTTGGCTTTCTCCTCAGCCAATGCAGCCCAGGCGAAGCGCGTCTACCTACACTGCATTTCTATCTGATTCGATCAATGTGAAGGCAACTCCGCCTTCATCCTGGCCTTCTCCTGCTTCTTCGCCCATCGCTTCTCCTGCCAGGTCTGTAGCAGCACATAAAAAACGGGAACAAAGACCACTGCAAGGCAAGTAGAGGCCAGCATACCGCTGCTGACCGCAATCCCGATAGAACGTCTGGCATTGGCCCCTGCACCACTGGCGAATACCAAGGGCATAACGCCCATGATGAAGGCGAATGAGGTCATAAGAATAGGCCTGAATCGGGTTCTTGCACCAATAACTGCCGATTCAAGAATAGACTTTCCGTGTATATGCCGCTGCTCATGCGCTACTTCAACAATCAGAATGGCATTTTTGGCAGCAAGCGCAATCAATAATAACAGGCCAATTTGAGTATACATATTATTGGCCAGCCCGAGAGTGGTTAATGCGATGACTGTTCCAATCAGCGTCAATGGAACGCTGAAAATAATGGCGGATGGCGTCAGCCAGTTTTCATACTGTCCGGCAAGAATTAAATAAACCAGCACCAGCGACATGGCAAAGATAAGATAACTTAAATTACCAGCAATTTTTTCCTGATAAGCAGTGCTCGTCCATTCGTAGGAAAGCCCGGCTGGCAATAAGTTTTTAGCCATTTCCTCCATTGCCTGAATACCCTGCCCCGAGCTGAATCCCCGGGAGGCCATGCCATTAATGCTGCTTGAAGGATATAAGTTGTAAAGCGAGATTAAGCCTGGCCCAACAGCCCGGTCAATATCTGTCAGGGTACCTAAAGGAACCATATCCCCTTGTTTATTTCTGACATAATAATTGCGTAAATCATCAATCTGCCCTCTTGAGCTCGCATCAGCCTGCACATAAACGGGAAAAACTTGTCCAAATTTGGTAAATAAATTGACGTAACTTGATCCCAGATAAGTTTGCAGGGTTCCAAACGCATCCCCTACTGTAACCCCTAAAGATTCCGCTTTGGTTCGATTAATGGGGGCGGCTACCTGTGGAACATTTGCTCTGAAGGAGGTCATCAGGTTTTGCAATACCGGATCATGATTGCCATTATCAATGAGATGATCGGTCACACTTTGAAGTTTCTGGTAATCAAAGCTGCCGTCCTGTAACTCCACCTGCATTTGAAAGCCGCCAGACAAGCCAAGACCCTGAATAGGCGGCGGAACGACTACCAGGAGTTTTGCGTCTTTGGTTTTTTTGGCAATGTCATTTAATTTGGTATATAAAGCCAGTAAATCCTCATCTTTTCCTCTGAGGCTCCAATCCTTAAACATCACGTACAAAACGCCGGCGTTGGCCAGATTGGCGTTGTTATCGAGGAGAGAAATACCGTCAATACCAATCACATTGTCGATGCCCCCAATTTTGGAAATTTCACTGCTTAAGCGATTTAATACCTCATCCGTTCGCCCCAGGCTCGCACCATCCGGCAGCAAAACACTCAGCACCAGATAGCCCTGATCTTCAATAGGAATAAAACCGGTAGGTATGCGTGTTAAACCAAAAATGGCAACCGCCACTAATAATGCGCCCACCATGCAAACGGTTTTACTATGATGGACCAGCCGGTCAATAAAACGGCAATAACGCTCCTCGATGGGGTTGTAAACACGGTCAAAAGCTCTGAAAAAGACATTTTTCTTTTTGTCAGGATCTATCGGTCTTAGCCATAAAGCACACTGGGTGGGCTTTAAAGTCATAGCATTAATGGCACTGATTAATGCTGTTACTGCAATAACCAAAGCAAACTGGGCATACATGGCCCCTGTTAATCCGGGCATAAATCCCGCAGGAACGAAAACAGCCATCAGCACTAAGGTAATACCAATGATTGGGCCAAATAACTCCTTCATGGCGATGATGGAAGCCTCTTTGGGACTTAGGCCTCTTTCAATATGCTGCGACACGCCCTCCACAATAACAATCGCATCGTCCACTACGATACCGATAGCCAGGACAATCGCAAACAAGGTCAGGAGATTGATAGTATAACCGAGTAACATCATGCCGAAGAAAGTGCCTATTATCGTTACCGGAACAGTCGTCGCTGGAACCAGAGAGGCGCGAAAGTTCTGCAGGAAAACGACAATCACTATCAATACTAAAATACCCGCTTCAAAAAGCGTTTTGTACACTTCTTCAATAGAGGCTTCGACAAATACTGTCGTATCGAAAGGAATAGAGTATTGTAAGCCCGGCGGGAATTTTTTCGCCATTTTAGCTACAGTGGATCGCACTTCTTTGGCCACATCAAGGGCATTGGCACCTGGTAATTGGAATATCCCAATGGCAGCAGCCGGTTTTCCATTGAGTTTAGCTAACTGGCTGTATGTTGATGAACCCAACTCTACCCTGCCAACATCACGAATCCTTACCACCTGGGCCGAACTACTGGCGTTGGCATCTTCATCGGGACTAGTATCCACAGTTTTGATAATAATATTGGCAAACTCTTCAGGATCAGTGAGTTGCCCAGGCACATTCACCGTGAACTGATAGGATTCTTTCCCAACAATGGGGGGCGCTGCGACCTGGCCTGCCGAGACATCCTTGTTCTGATAGCTGATCGCGTTTAAAACGTCACTGGGGTTTAAAGAATAGGCCATCATTTTCTGGGGATCCAGCCAGACGCGCATCGCGTAGCTTCCCGATCCGAAAATAATAACATTACCCACGCCTGGCAGGCGAGCCAGTTCATTTTGCATATTGATGGTGGCATAACTATCAAGAAACAGGCCGTCATATTCATTATTTTCAGAGGTGAGCGTAATAAACTGTAGAATAGCGGTTGATTTCTGCTGAACAAGCACTCCCTGCTTTTGAACATCCATAGGCAATTGAGCCATTGCTGCCTGTACGCGGTTTTGCACCAGGACCTGGGCAAAATTTAAATCTGTTCCAATAGCGAAGGTAACAATCAGATTATAGTTTCCGCTATTGGTGCTTGTTGATTGCATATAAAGCATATTTTCAACGCCGTTCACCTGCTGTTCAATCGGCAAAGCAACGGTGTTAATCAGTGTCTTGGCATCGGCTCCAGGATAAGTTGTAGTGACCTGAATTGTCGGCGGAACAATCGCCGGATATTGAGCGACTGGTAAAACAACAATAGCAACCAGACCAATAAATACAATTAAAAGCGCAATAACATTTGCCAGTACTGGACGCTCAATGAAAAATTTAGAAATCATTTCTGTTTTTTTCTCACTTCTTGATTTGAGATTACATGCGTTTAATGAACGCTTTCCACAAATGAACTATCAGCGGAACTTTGTGTTCTGGGATCCACTTTAGTTCCGGGAGTTGCGAATTGTGTACCGGTAACAATTATATTATCCTGAGGGCTTATTCCCTTAAGGATGGCGCGCTGCCCTTCTTCAATACTCCCTATTTGAATTCTTGCCATTTGCACCAGATTTTCTTTATCAACAATAAGAAGGTATGCGCCGATTTGGTCATACTGTATGGCTGTATCGGGTACAGTCAGTTGCATGGATGGTTTCTTAACAGGAATTCTGACTTGTACAAATAAGCCGGGAACCAGAGGATAGTTTTTATTCGGAAGCAGTGCTCTGAACTGCATTGTTCCGGTCGAGGCATTTAAACCCGTGTTGACGAAATCCAGTTTCCCCTCATGTGGAAATCCTGTTTCATTTTGCATACGCACAAAAACCGGAACCGTATTAAGATTATTCGCATTGACTCCTTTGCTTTTTCCGGCCTCTCTTAATTTGATTAAATCAAGTTCGTTCAAATTGATATAGACATAAATTGGATCAATTTGCTCGATTGTGGCGAGTTGAGTGGCCTCGCCATGCCCCACCAGATTCCCTACGTCAACCAGATGGCGTCCAATTCGCCCATCAAAAGGCGCGGTTACATGAGTGTAACTATAATTAATTTCTGCTGAATTGAGATTAGCTTCAGCTTTGGCAACTTCCGCCTTGGTTTCATCACGCCTGGCACCCCATTTTTCCACATTTTTTAATGAAGTAGCATTTTCTTTATACATCTGCTGCTGACGCTCATACTCAGCTACCGCAAACGCATAGGCGGCTTTCTGTGCAGCCAGGCTGGCTTTGGCTTCGTCCACCTTGTCCAGATAAGGCTGGGGCTCAATAATAAATAAATCAGTTCCCTTTTTTACAAATGAGCCATCCACGAATTTAATCGCATCGAGATAGCCTTCGACCCGCGCCACCAGATTGACAGAGTTAAAGGCAACCGTATTACCTGTCTGGGACACATAATCTCCCATTTTCATGGGCTTTGGATGCTCAACATAAACGACCGGAGTCGGCAGTACCGGAGTGTTTGTTTTGGACTTAAAATGGCTATATAAATAAACAATTAGCAGAACAGCGATTATAAGGGCTGCTATTTTTAGCTTTTGTCTCTTCTCGGAATTCATCGTTATCACCAATTTGGAAGATAAAGTTGTTTTAAAACATCCATTTGCGTATTTGGCCTTTGGTGATTTGGCTGTTTCAGCAAATTACCCCAATCGGTTCTTTCGGCCATTTGTTGCTTGATGTAATTGGGCAGGATGTCATTACAGCCTCTGATTTGCCAGCCCCCGCCTAAAGAGCGGTAGAGTGCAATTAATGATTTCGCAACTTCGCCCTGCGCATTAGTAAGCGAGGTTTCAACTCTTAACTGTTGACGCTCAGCATCTAAAACGGTTGTATAAATCGCTTCGCCTTCTTTGTAGCGAACCAGGGCTAACCTGGTAGAGGCTCTTGCTGACTGATCTGATTGTTGTAAAAAATAAACTGATTTTCTGCTTTCGATATAACGGCTGATATTATCCTGTACTTCCTGCTGTGCCTGTAAGACCAGATTAATATATTTAAGAAGCGCTTGTTGAAAAGCCGCGTCCTGCACACGCACCGCGTTGGTAATCTGACCATAATTTAATAAAGGCCAGGTCAGCGAAGGACCTGCTGTAATACTGCGATTAGACCAGTTGAACAGATCACTTATGGAATTACTGCCGATACTATTTGATGAAAATACAAAATTTCCGGTTAATGTAAGTGCAGGAAACAAATTCGCTTTGATTGCGCCAATTGCTTCGGACTGGGCAATAGCCTCCATGCGGGACTGATAAATATCGGGCCGTCTTACAATCACCTCTCGGGGGATCCCGACAGATACCTGAGATGGTGCCCGGGGAATACCGCGGCTATTACTGATCAGCGGATTCACCTGGGTAGGCACAGTGCCTAAAAGTAATCCGAGGATGTCTTTCTGATGCTGTAATTCACTCAGCAGTTTGGGCAAACTGGCCTGTGTTTCAGTCAGCTGGGTTTCTGCCTGTTCCACATCAAGCAAACTGGTTTGACCGCCCCGATATCGTGCTTTTGCAATTTTCAAACTGGTCACTTGCAATTGAATGTTTGCTTTTGTAACAGCAACCTGTCTTTCAAGAGTACGAATATTGACATAGGTGTCCGCAATATCGGCAGTTAAGGTGACTAACGCATTGTCGTAGGCCGCCAGTGAGGCCAGAAAAATTGCATCATTGGATTGAATTGCTCTTCGGTATTTTCCCCAGAAATCAAGTTCCCAGCTGGCAGTAAAACCGAGCGAAGCGGTTTCAAAACTCGAGGGAAGCACGGTCTGCAGTTGGCTGCCGCCAATACGGTAATAGGTATAATCACCAATCATGGCCTGCTGTTGGGGATACAATTCGCCAACTGATTGCGCCAATTGTGCTCTTGCCTGCAGAACCCTTACGCCAGCGATTTGCACGGAGAGATTATTTTGATAGCCTCGCTGAATTAACTCCGTTAAAACAGGATCCTTGAAGATATTCCACCAGTTTGCAGTTTGGGCAGGACTAGCTTTCACTACGGGGCTGTTCTGTATCCAATAGCCAGCTACAGGCTTTGGCGGCTCTTTATAGTCTGGACCCACCATGCATGAACAAAGTGTAAGGCAGAAAAATATACAGCAATATTTGAACATGGAAGCAACAATATCCCTATAGCTAAGTAAGCCTGTTATCCAAGCTCAAAATATAAGTCCATATTATCTATGAATTAGCTAATGAGCAAGCTCCCTGGCATGGAATCATTAGCTAATACGTAGCTGCTTCTTTTGACCTTGAGGTGTCACAGGCTCAGCAAGAGTAACTTCCTGGATCCTGAGCATGGCTGCTTTGAGCATCCCGGTTAGCCTTTAGCTGCGAGCGATTAAAAAGTAATTTTTCAAAAGCGTCACATTGTCTCTGAAAAAAATCTGCGCGGGATAAATAAAATTTATTATTGTGCGAGTCAGTGCCTAATCGGGCGATAAAATTCTTAAGCCCCTTAAACTGACTTTCTGCTTTTGCTGAATCTTCTGAAACACTCATTTCAATTTGAACTGTTTTATTTTCCAATTTAGCTGTAAATCCATGATCCTGCTTTTTTTCGTAAGAAAAGAAATCAACATCCTCAACTACTACACGAAATAATCTGCTTCCGGCATTGTATTCAACATAAGCCTTGGCATCATCTCTGCAATTTGTTCTGTTGAACTTAGAGTTTAGTTCTTCGCATTGTGTTGTTTTAGAATTAAATTTAAACATGGCGTACCTCTAATCATAGTCAAAGGCGCACTTTATACAGTATTGAAGAAAAATAGGCAAATTAATTAGGCAATGTCCAATGACGCTGAACATTTAAAGCCTGCATGGACAGCATAAAAGCCATATTGATTAATTAATTCACAGAATGTATACTTTACACTTTTGTTGTAACAGGTACTTATTGTGAAAAACAAACAAGAGCTTCGCCGAGAATATAAGGCACTAATAAAACAAGCAAAAACATTCAAAAATGAAAAGAAATATACTCAAGCAGCTCAACTATGCGACAAAATACTGGGCAATCCCAAATTGTCTGGTACATCTCCGAAAATAGCAACTTCGGCAATGATGCTCAAAAAAGAGTTAATAGAATTGACAAAAGAGTCAGTGGACTTTGGGATTAGAAAAGCCATCGTAATGCGCAACATCGGACGATTTGCTGATGCCATCCAAGCCCTGGAACAATTGAGCCAAACCACTGTTTTAAGCCCTGATAACTATCAAAAAATCCTGCAATTACAGCAAGAGACTATTGCTGAGGCGCATTCAAAAATCAAGGGCGTTTTTACATCCAAAGAAACAATTGATCAGACAATACCTCCAACTGTGCTATGCAAGGAGAGCTATCTTGCGGAAAAGAATGAAATATTTGCACAGCATCCTCTCAAAATGAAAGAGAGCTTTTCAGCACGTGTTGACTGGGTCCTGCGTCTGATTCAGTTTCTTAAACAACACATGCTGAAAGCCAACGATACTTTTCCCTTTATTAAGGAAGAATTCTTGCAGCAGAATGCAGCGGGGGCTCAAAAGCGCTTCTCATTTATGGGTAACATAACACTTCCTTATTTTTCGGGTTATAGAAATGGGATTTCAATTCTAATGCAACGCATGTGCGATCGTGCATTTAGAAATGCAGCGAACGATTATTACCTTGAGGATTCAGTCGATATATTACGTATGCTCTTTGAGACGATTTATCGCTTTCCACGTAGTGAGCGCGGACTTCTGACAAAATATTTACCCTGGGGAGAACACTCCTGGTATCTCTTGGATTTTTTTAGTGCCATTTTTGCTACAACTGATCTTTGCTTTATTAATGATGGTTTTGAAAATGGATTATCTATCGCACCTTTTAATTTCGATGGTGACGTTGTAAAGCAAAAACAGTTGATTCAATTTCATTCTGTAATGCTTACATTCCGTGCTCTGGTTAAGCATAGCATTACTGACATTCTTACTAAAGATTTGGAATTCTTGTCTGTCTTTTTTGAGCAAGTAAAAAATCATCTTTCATCTGGCACTCCCCTCACCCCAATGGAAAAGCCTGAGAATCTTGAAACACTGCTCCGATTTAGCAAGCATAGTTTTCTTTTACTTAAACTTATCGCTTTGCTGCCGAGAAATTATGCTAAATCCACTTACAGCCTGGAAGTTATCCAGGAAACCGGCGTCTCTCTTGATACGATTGAGTCAGTTGACAAGCAAAAATTATGTGAATGGCTAGCTAATAAATCAGAACCGATTACTCCCATTGATAAATTTTTACCTGCCGATAATAAAACACCTGAGCCTGAACCTGAAAAGGTACATCCTATTTGGTCCCAGTCCCTTTTGGAATCGACTCAAAAAGCTACCAAGGGACAACAGCTCACATTATGTGCTATCAAAGATAGCAATCAGTTAGCTCCCCATACCCGCTTCCAGATACTTGGTTTTGAAGATTTTTTAAGTATTAAAAATCGATTATCGCTTTTGCGAGTACTGGAGATGACCGGTGAATTTTTTATGCCCAGAAATTGGGGAAATAAGCAAAAAACACTGGATATCATCGACATTGATATGGTTGGGAAAATCAGAAGCGCCCTTTCGCATCCTGAAGAACGAGAGTATTTGTCGGTTATAAAAGATTTGGAAAAAGATCCAGTACTCCTTGAGCAGCTTCATAATGAATTAATGATTTTCAGTGGCTCGGTTTATGAGCTCGTTGTGTCACGCGAAAGTGAGTTGGACTGGCAAGTAGAGGATACCAGCTCAGGATATGATGATTGGAAAGATGCCATGGACCTGTATTGGCAATCCATTAAAAAGCATTATTCTCTGGATAAAAAAACATCTTCTCACATTCTTACCAAGCCGCTTTTGGAAGAAAAAGAGCGCGATACCCTATTGGGACTGGTACTCCCTGCTCATCATAAAATGCTCAAGGACTGTCTTGCCAATGACGTCAGTTTTTTCATCGCCAATAAAAAATCACCCCTTAATCTTTTCGACGAGATTACAGCTAATCTATCCTCTACAGATAAGAAACAGAATGCAGATAAAAGGCAAGTAAAGAAATTATTGACGAAAGCCGATAAAATATACAGAGTGTATAAAAGCGATTTTGAAACTAAAAAAAGAAAGGAAGATACGCTTAATAATCAACGTATTAAACAAAATCAGTCTGATGCGATGACCAATCTTTATCCAGGTATTCTTCAAGTTGCACATACATTCTGGAAAGCTGAGAAAAATGACTCCAATGATCTTTCCGAAATACTGGAAAAATTGATCGATCGTCTTGATCTGCTCACTGCCTTGCTGGAAGAAGAAAAGCTCGATGATGATTCACTTCGTGAATTTCAGGAATTGTTACATACCAGAATTAAGGATGATATCCGTTTTTCACAAAGTATTGCCTATTTGCTTGGTCAGATTATCTCTTGCATCAATAAATTATCCAGCCTTTGTGATTTAAGTCTGATCAATCAGACCTTACATGATAAACTGGGAGATCTCATTTCTTTACGTAATGCGCTTGAACATTCCGACCCATTTGTGGAGAGTTCCGTCACTTCTTTTTATAATATGTTCAGTCCTCTTACACAGCTAATGGCCTGCACCGTCGGAGAAATTGTTTTCTATTTTAATCCGGACATAAAGGACTTTCAAACGAGATTAAAAATTCAATTTCCAGATATGGATTTCGAGGGATTAACCTCTGCGAGTTCCAGCTATTCTGGCAGCACCAGCAGCCTGCCATCGCTTATAAGTCCAACTGGTTTACGGGTTAAGCAAGAGAATGCACTACGTCTTTCCGGTTTTGTTTTTGCACAGGAAGAAGTCAGAAAGTCTCCTTCTCCTGAGGGAATGGATGATTTTTTTCAGGCAGAGGACGATCTGGTACTTATGAACCTGAACGAAGAACTGGAAAAAGAAGAGGAAGAACAACCTGCCGTCAATCTGACACGATCAGGCTCGGAATTTTACCGTATGCGATTTTTTGATAGAGAATGTACCTCTCCTGTTACTGTTGATAATAGTCAGTATGAAGCAGGCTCAGATTCCGAATATGATTTCTTTCACACTTTTGAATGACGTTACTGGAGCTTCCTGAATATCATTCGCAAAAATCCTGATTCAGCATATACTTGCCTATAAGTAATGCTGAATCACTAGTATGAGCAAACTCAATTTTTCCTGGATCCCTTTGATTATCGGCGCAAGCAGCGGTCTCTTTTTGGTTCCGCTTTTCGGCTTTGCTGCCATATTAATTAATGTTTATCTGATAGCTCCGGAGAGTTCCAATACCAGCTCTCTTTTTTTTCTTTTGGCGTTTTCCTATGCTGTTGCCATGTATTTCACCGGCTTTATCAGCGGCCGACTTTACACCTCAGGAATACAAAAGCAGTATTTTGGGTTTCTCATTGGTTTCCTGGCCTGGTCTATAGTATTAATAGTGCTTATCATAATCCTCAATAATGGCATTCAATATTCAAATGCTCATTTCAGGACAATCAGCATACGAATAGTCCGTACCTCTTTAGAATTACATGATGGTTTCTCAGTCTCGCATGGCTATATCAGTATGGTTACGCTTGAACCCAAAGCAAGCTTTCTGACCTTTTTTTACGGCGCCTTGTGCAGCAGCCTTGGAGGCTACCTGGGTTTTCAGAAAAAACAGAAAAAGCAGGTTAAGTAATGATTATCATGGTGCTTGGCGCAACCGGTTTTGTTGGAACTCATTTAACGAGAAAACTCTTAGATGAAGAGCATGAGATCCATGCAGTCGTCAGAACGATTGAGACAGGTCAGGCACTGTTCCCCTCAGCCACTCTGATAGAATGCGACTTTGCAGAACAGCAAAACCTCGAAGAGTGGATGTTACGCATGAAAAATGTGGATGTAGTCATTAACTGTATCGGCATATTTTATCATCGAAACCCATCCGTAGTCTGGCAAATTCATTTTAATTCTCCCCGTGTTATTTTCGAGGCAGCTTTAAAAGCCGGGGTAAAAAAAATAATTCAGCTCTCAGCTCTGGCAGTCGAACACTATGAGTCAGAATATGCCAAAAGCAAACTGGAGCTTGATAATTATTTACTAACACTACCTGTTCAATCGCTGATTTTCAGACCCTCATTTATTTACGGGCCTGGTTCAGAGGGAGGTATGGCCTTGTTAATGACAATGGCCTCTTTTCCGGTTATCCCACTGCCAGGAAAGGGCGAGCAGCTGCTACAACCTATTCATATCGATACATTATGCACCGCAATTTCAAACATGGCTTTTTTGCCTCACGGCCCATCTTACGTTTTAACGGCAGTTTCTCCTGCAGCAATATCACTAAAAACAATTCTGGGTAGTTTACGCCACTGGCTTCAGTTACCAGAAAGTATTTTTATTCAAGTTCCAATGATATTAATTAAGACAATGGCCTGGTTCGGTAATTTCAGTTCCTCATCAAAAATTAATTCCCCGGCTATCAGCATGTTGAGTAGTAATAATATAGCCACAGCCGAAGAGACTTCAGCGTTTTACCAGATTACAGGCGTCAACCCTGAATCCTTTAAAGAGGGGCTTGAAAAAAAACCAGGTACCAATGGAGATCGCTGGCAGGCACAATTAGGATGGCTAAGACCATTGCTCCGTCTAAGTTTAGTTTTTATGTGGTTCGCCAGTGCCTTGACCAGCGCATTCTTTGCCCAGGAAACATCCTATCTAATTTTAAAGCAGGCCGGAGTTCCGGACACGTTGCAATCCCTGCTGCTGTTTGGTGCTTCCTTTATTAATTTTCTGCTTGGACTAGGCCTGTTATTTAATTTCAGGACGCGTAGCAATTGTATTGTTCAGCTCATAATTATTGTTATTTATACCTTAATCATCAGTGTTCAATTGCCTCATTACTGGCTGGAACCCTTTGGCTCCGTTGTAAAGAATATCCCCATTATGGTTGCCATTCTTATCCTGTATTTCACCGAGCCTGTCTCATCCGCTCATTGAGAAGGCGTTGCCCCTTTATTATGCAGTTCCGCTGAAACCTCATCGCTACTTTGAGGACCCGCTATTTTTTCGCCTGCGGATTGGAATACTCCTTTACTCATTGATTTTGCTAACAATCCACTGGCAGGAACTTGAACTGAAGTAGTCGTGGTTGTTGTAGTGGCTGATGGGTAGCTTCTCGGATGTTTTCTTTTTAATACTAACTCTTCCTCAGAAGAGCTTTCTTTTGAATCATAGGATTCTTTTTCTTTTTCCTCTTCAGAAAATCGGTTCCATTTTCCTCTTCTACCCCCTGCCATATTCAGTGATGAAAGCCCTGGTTCTGATTGAGTACTGGCCTGAAAAGTACCTTTAAAATATTTTTTAAATTCTTTTTTAGTAATATCAACAGGAAAATCAATTATATAATTATCATCGTCCGAAGATAAATCGAAGCTGTCCACATTGATCTCCGGGATAACCGTCATATCAGCTCGCCAGCTTCTGTTTCTTTTATCTATAAAGTTAGTCATTTCCTTTAAAAAAATACCCATATCTTTTTTATCGATTGTAACCGAGATTCCAACCGGCTCTTTATAGAAGCTGGACTGCCTGTAATCCTCTAAATCCTTATACATTTCACTAAATTTAATTGCCTCTGTTTTGCTATGAAAAACAACCCCTCTATCAAGATCATCCTCTGTGACATCGTCATCTGTTACGATATAAACCCTGGAATAAGGCAAAGCCCCATGCAAATCAACTGCTTTTCTCAATTCATTTTGCCCGGATACCTCGACAAGAGTATTGAAACGACAATCTTTATTTTTCCCGACATTCCCAATGCCATTATGGACTTCTTTTAGTGTATGCATAGCATAGTTGGATAAAGACATCGATTGATTGGGGAGATTCCTGCTCATTCCTGCACCCGCCAGTAAAAATGCGGGTACTGCCTTTGCGCTTTTAGTCAGCACGGAGAGGGAGTCCTGAAAATCTGAGTGACGGTAACGCCTTCGGGATGTGTTGGTATTAATCCAGTCTTTTCTTACATACACTTCCATGATTTTCATAATCAGCTCCCTACCAATTTTTCTCCTTCTTTAAGTATAATTTAGATTTTGTATTGATCTATCTGCATCCAATTTGTGCAGCCACAAAGAAAAGTTAAACATCCAGCAGCAAATTAAAATTATGAGGTTTAAATTTTTAAATTGTAATCTATACTTAAAAAGTAAACCGGAGAGGTTTGCGAAATGTATCTTCTGTAGAGTAAGGTGTTTGGAAATTTCGTAGGTAACTCTTTCATATACTCATTCATCTCTCTACAGTTAAACTTTTAGTCATGTAAATAAGGAGATTTACAAAATGAAGATTATTACTATAGCTTTTGCAGCTTTAGCTATGTTATTTAGTGCAGCTTCCTTTGCTGATAAAGTAGTTATTACTGGTTCCCCCGTAGTGTTAGAGCAAAAAGGTGATGTATATTATGTGCCCGAAAGTTACAGCGCAACTACTGACTATAACTATGTGACTATTGGTGGAACGAATCGCGTTTGTTACCTGCAACAACAACCCACTCTTGCTTCTCTTAACAATGAAGTGATTAACGTTGAAGTCGGTGGAAAACAAGTCCAATGGACCTGCTATGCCTATGATGAAACTTATTTCACTACAAAGTAAGTAGAGCTAACTAAATAATAGCGGTTTATAACCGCTATTATTTTTATTTCTGTTACGTCTAGTATTGCGCGGTCGCATCGCTGGCAGGAAATGTATCTTCAATTGTTTCATCCAGTTCTTCTTCTGTTTTGGGTATAGGATCTTCTGCCCTTCTGGATTTGTTCTCATCAGACTCTGGAATGACTTTCTTTTTTTCTCTATTATTTTTATTAGCCATGAGGTTCTCCTTAAACTGTTTCTCTTATTCTAAGTATAGACCCTCACTAAAAAGACCGAAATTCTGAATACTCTCTCCAGGGGAGATCCTCCCTGACACAGTCTGTGACATGAGCAAGACTTGGCCCCTGCTTCAACCAATGAAAAAACGCCTCCAGTTTCTCATTTTCACCACAGGCCATCACTTCAACCCGGCCATCGGCCAGGTTACGGGCCCAGCCCTTAATGCCTAATTGTTCGGCCTCTTCTCTGGCAGAAGCCCGAAACCATACACCTTGAACTTTGCCTGATATAAAACAGTGCAAGCAGGATACTGACATTGCTATACTCCCTTAAAATAACCCCATAACAGAGAAACATTACTACTATCTCAAAAACTCCTCTACAATTAATAATGAATGATGAGAAAAAATCTATTTTTCATTTCGCTTAATAATAAACTTTACAATGGAGGTAGGACCCCATGAAACTTCCTATCAATGTTGTTTTTAGAAATATGGATCGTTCATTAACCGCCGAAGAAAAAGCTATTCACCTGGCAGAAAAGCTGAATCGATTTTATCAGAATATCACTCGCTGTGATGTAGTGATTGAATCTGAGCATCGGCATCATTATAAGGGCAACCTCTATCATGTACGAATTGATCTGACTCTACCCGGCTCTGAATTGGTGGTAAGCAAAAGCCACGGTGATGAACATGCGCATGAAGACGTCTATGTTGCTATCCGCGATGCTTTTAACGCGATGAAACGGCAACTTCAAAGCCACATAAAAAAGGTTCGAGGGCATGTCAAGCATCACCAGACTGCCCCTCAGGGAAAAATTGCCGAAATTTATCCACCTGCTGATTATGGATTCATCGAAACCATTGACGGTCGCCGAATTCGCTTTACCAGTGCCAGCGTTGTTTCCTATGATTTTGAAAAACTTGAAATTGGTGATGTTGTAAGATTTATAGAAGCAGAAGATGCCATCGCCCCAGCCGCCAGCACCATCCATGTTGAGAAACGCTTCACTGCGGAAGGATAAAAATATACAAGGGAGTTCGCTCTTTAAATCCTCTCTCCCCGCCAATAAACTGTCCTCCCCGCGAAGGCGGGGAGCCATCTCTGAGCTCGCTAAATGCCAACTGAGGAATGGTTTCCCGCCTTCGCGGGAAGGACAAAAATGGCAGTGAGAGTTAGAGAGGGTTTAAAATCAACCGTCTCTCTGTGAAACCTGCTATTTAGGAGCCTGATATTGTGCAGAATACTTATCAGACAATTCCTTGGCTTGTTTCAATTGATCCGGAGTTAATTTCTTCTCAAGCTCATCACGATTTTTGCTTGCATCCGCA
Source organism: Legionella quinlivanii (assembly GCF_003265995.1). Classification (GTDB taxonomy): domain Bacteria; phylum Pseudomonadota; class Gammaproteobacteria; order Legionellales; family Legionellaceae; genus Legionella_C; species Legionella_C quinlivanii_A. The sequence goes on from NZ_MVJN01000002.1 coordinate 256,968, forward strand.
TAATTATTGGCTACTGCTGTGCTAAACCAGGCATAGGCTTCCACAGGGTTTGCAGTAATACCGATTCCGTCACGATAAAAAACACCCAGACGATTTTGAGCTTTGCCAAATCCCTGCTCTGCGGACTTCCTGATCCAGTTCATGGCTGTATCGAGGTTTTTGCTGACTCCGTCTCCGTAAAAATACATATCCCCTATATTATACTGGGCAGTTGGATTCCCCTGATCAGCACTTTTCTGATACCAGTAGGCTGCCTTTTGCAGATCCACCGAGCCGGTTTTACCCGTATCATAAAAACTGCCCAGTTCAAGCTGCGATTTGGCATGTCCCTGATCTGCTGCTTTCTGAAAATACTCAAAAGCCTTTTTCTCATCTTTAGGCACGCCATCACCATATTCATAAATCGAACCTAAATTGTATTGTGCACTGGCATTACCCAGATCAGCGGCCTTGCCATACCACTTGATAGCCTCTGGCAAATCTTTTGTGACCCCTGTGCCCGTGTCATACATATAGCCAATCGATAACAAAGCATCCGAATGATTCTGATCAGCGGCTTTTTTATACCAGGACATCGCTGTTTCATAATTTTGAGGTACACCATTGCCATAGTTGTACATATAACCTAAAGCGTATTGAGCATCTGCGTTATTCTGTGATGCCGCTTTTTCATACCAGGTTAATGCTTTGGCATAACCTTCCGGCGTTTTCTGATACCAGTAAAATCCTGCCAGAAGTACTTGTGCATCCACATTGCCCTGATTTGCTGAAGCAAGTAAGAGCTCTTCAGTTTTTTGCGGATTGTAGGTCACACCTTGTGCATTGTAATACATCTTACCCAGCAGGTATTGTGCCTTGGGATCGCCTTTTGCTGCCTCCTCTGACAGAAGAATGTAGGCTTTATCGTAATGTTGCTGATTGTAGGCCTCTTCCCCTTCCTGGGTAGTAGCGAAAGCGGGATGACTCAGAGCAGCCAATAATGAGAGGGATAATACGTATCGCTTTATGTCCATGATGTGACCTTAACTAAATTAGTCTGGTTTATTAGTATATAGTCGAAGACTATCATTTTTTCTAGTACCTTGAAAAATAATATCTATTGATTTCAATCAACTTTTTACGCAGCCTGCATGAATACTGATCTCTTTCAGCAAATCATAGAGAGCGTTTATTGACTCTCTTTTAGAATTGCGGTAGATAGGTAGATTGCTTAAAATGGATAGGGTTTATTGAATGTGTTATTCAGATCATGAAGATAATTCAGGAAAAACATTACAATTAATGATTAATAACCTTTCAAAAAAAAAATTCACGAGACTTTTGTGTTTTTTACTACTTACCCTGGGAATGGCTTCAGGCCATGCGAAAAACCAAATTGAGTTCATTCCTCTTAACTCTACCTCCAGCGAGCTACCCAAAGACAGTCAAATTATCATAAAATATCGCCTTGTGAATCATTCTGATACTTCGCGGCTTTTAAAGATGATTCCAATCAGTGGCATAACCCAACTGATTGACGGGGAAAATAGCTGTGATCCACAAATTGTCCTCGCTGAAGGAAAATCCTGTGTTTTAAGCCTGGAAATAGATGCAGCCCATTTACCGGATAAGATTAGTTCAGGTCCCGTATTATGCGAATTTGACTCTAATGACAATACAAAACCACGCTACTGTGCCCAGCCCTTAAGTAGAAACACGATGCTTAATCTGAAAGTGGTTTCAGAAGATAAAGCCTTATTACTAGTAAAACCCAAAGGGGAGTATTGCTATGGCAAAAAAAATCTTACCGCCTGCTCTATTCAAATGACCGCTGCTTCAGGAATTCCTGCCACACTGACATTATTTAATAATTCAACTCGAGTAACCGCTTCCCAAATTCATGCCATTCTGCCTTCAGGCTGGACTGATGTAGTGCAGAATGCCTCGGGATGCAATGTTTTACCACCACAATCAAGCTGCACTCTCTCTTTTCTCCCAGGCAACACTGTACATCCGCCAGCCTCAGTTTCAATCGTTGGAGTGAATGCTGCGACAACGGCGGTTACTATGTCTGTCGTCGCACCCACACAGCTGAGCATTTCAGTTACAGGTTCTCCTATCGTAATGCGTACCGGTGAGACACAATCGCTAACGATTACCAATAATTCCCCTGTTTTTCCGGCGTTTTCTATCCATTCTGATTTTACAGGAACTGCATTGGCGGGAAATGTCAGCGAGACAGCAAATAACTGCGCAGTAGTTAATCCGGGTGCAAGTTGCACAATCAGTTATACTGCTGGAACCACTACTGTAATCCCTACCAATTTTCCTGTTTTTGGAAATAACACCATTATTATCACTGCGAATATCAGCATTCAGTCATCTTATATGTATATACCAGATCAAGTGGATATAACTCAATGTACTATCAATGCCATCACAGGTCAGTTAGGAAGCTGTAGTAATACTGGGGGGTTACCAGCGCAACTTGTCGGCATGACATTCAATCCAGCTCGTACTATCGCATATATCACCGGTCAAAGTAGTAATTCGGTAACTCAATGTGATGTGACCCCCGGAACGGGCGCATTAACAAATTGCCAGGCTTCGGGGGCCACGGGAATTTCTCTGCCTCAGCAAATTACGCTAAATCCTGCAGGCACATTCGCTTATATTGTTAACTTCACCGGTGGAGCCACTAAGTGCACTGTGAATGCCCCTGCTGGCAACTTAAGTGGATGTGTACCCTCCGGAGCGGTAGTGGGGTTCGCTCCCGGTGGAATCGCTATCAATTCAGCGGGTACCCGTGCCTATATTACCAGCTTAGGCACCGATACGATTAGTGTCTGTAATATCAACGCGGGTACAGGTCTTTTAAGTGGTTGTGTTAATTCAGGAGCGACCGGGCTTAATGGGGTGAGAGCACTGACCTTTAATTCTACTGAGACCATTGCTTATATCACGAATCAGGATACGCCTAGTGTTAGCCAGTGTACTGTGAATGGAGTAACTGGACAGTTTCTGGCATGTGCCGACTCCGGAGCCACGGCACTTGCTTTGTCATTTGGAATTGTTTTAGACGATGCCAACACCTTTGCTTACATCAGCAATCCTGGTAACTCAACCATTACCAAATGCACCATTGATTCGCTAACCGGGAATCTGGGAGCTTGTGTTAATGCGGGGGCCACACTGATAACGGGTCCCCTCTACCTTGCAATTAATTAGGATAGTTCAATGACAGATTAATGAATTACAAATACAAGCATTAAAGGTTATGCATTGGATTCTGAGATATCTCAAACCATGCTTGATGACATTCAGGAACTAGTATTATAGAAATATGAATAAAAAAATAATTAGAAGATCATTGGTTTGTTTACTGACATTACTATATACGCAGGCCGAGGCCTCTACTATAGAGAAAGATCAGGCAAACACTCCCTCCCCCAAACAAGGGTATAATCTCAGTGCTCTCTATGGCTATCAAAGCTTTAAATTTGATTCCACAAAACCGACCAGTTTTAATCGTTTTAGCGGTCATTTAAATTTGTATATGGCAGGGGGTAATAATTTTCGCTTACGCGAAGGATTAACTGCCGGCCTTTATATTTACGAAGTCAAAAGCAATGTTCATTCATCGATGCGAATCGATCCCGGTTTACCCAGTGAAACGGACCAAAAGGTTAAAAATGATTCTATTTATGGCCACCTGCTGAAAACCATTACGCCCAATTTACTTATCGATTTAATGGCGGGGCTGGGCTATAACTCACTTTCCTATTCCACTACTATTGCGGCCCAGACTGAGAACCAGCAATTAGGACGTGCACACAGTAACAGTAATAACTGGTTTACAAGTGTAAACGGAATTTATAGCCGTTCATTTTCTAACTGGAAATTTCTCGGCAGCATTGGATTATTGTACAGTCAGATAGAGCAGGACAGTTTTAACTATTCATTTATTCCTAATCAGATAGTAAACAGAGTGCCATTTTTACGTAACAAATCGGCCTTTTCGCTTGAAAACGCAGAAATCGGGTACCAGTTAAAAGAATGGGTACAGCCATTTGTGAATGCGGGATTAATACAAGTCTTGCAATTTTCCAATAATCGCCCCGGCATTTCGGGAGAGTTTGTGGGTGCTTTGCCTGAATTTAATCTGGATCAGAATGGTTATCGCGCAGGAGGCGGTTTATCATTCAAATATAAGCAATTAAGCCTGCGTATTGAACATCAGTATAGCCAGCGAGGCAGTGTGTATCATAGTAATCTGACAATGCTTTCACTCCATATGAATATGGCTTAAAAAGTGTTCGTTACCGCTTGTTGAAATGGAGTTCTGTTTGATAGGTCAATTTAAAAAAAAATTACTTCAATTCGGAATTGGTTTTTTGCTGCTGGCTTTTATTTTTGCCCTGCAGAAAAATGCCTTTCCCTATCTTGATCAATTCATAACCCGAAGTAACAGCTTTATCTATGACCAGATCCTTCATCTGACTGTTGGCAATAAAAGCCTGCCGCCTCGTGTGGTGATTATCGATATCGATGATTATTCCACCCAGGCTGAAGGAAGATGGCCCTGGCCGAGAGACAAATTTGTAACCCTGCTAAGCAATCTAAAAAAAGCGGGGGTTGTGGTAATTGCCTTTGATATTGTGTTATCCGAGGCGGAAATTAATTATGCCCAAGGACTGGAAAAAAAATTACAGAGCATAAATAACCAGACACTTTCTCAAGAGCTAATGCCTTTACTGCTGAAAGCTGCCCCACTGATAGATAACGATCAGGCCTTTGCGAAAACTCTATCAGAGAACGAAGTGGTACTGGGATTTCTTTTCCATGACAATCCCGATATTAAAAAGGGTGCTTTACCCTCACCGCTCCTGTTTAACAATTCACAATCAGTCAATACACTAACACTCAATTTTCTGCACTTCACTGGCTATAACGGTATACTCAATCTATTTTTAAAGGCGGCAGGTCATGCTGGCTTTGTCAGCAATGTTCCTGATCTCGATGGCTCGGTTCGTCATGGACTTTTATTAGCAGTTTATAACAACCAACTATATTCAAGTCTTGCTCTCTCAAGTGTCATGCGCTATTTATTAGCAGACAATGTCGAGTTGATGACTCGTAGGATTCAGGGAAAAGAAGAGTTGTATGGTATCAACGTGGGCGGTCTTTTCATACCTACTAATTCCAAAGGGCAGCTGCTGATTCCTTTCTGGGGCGGACCTGCAACGATTCCAACCTACTCCGCTACGGATATCCTTCACAATAAAGTATCCTCTCAGGAATTATCAGGCAGTATAGCCCTTTTAGGTTCTACTATGGTATTACTGGGGGATCTTCACCAGGCACCCTTATCTCAAAGCTTTCCCGGCGTGGAAATGAATGCCAATATTATTACCGGAATTCTGGAAAAACAGATCACCAGCCAATTTGACTGGCATACCAATACAGGGATTATCTTAATATTGTTATCAGGGATTGTGTTCACCTTGTTATTTCCCTACCTGGGACCTGTTCTTCTTCCCATTCTTTTTCTTTTCTTCATCACAATAATTTTAATAGCCAGCTACCTCTTCTTTCATTTTAAAAATATCTTCGTAGCTCCAGGACTTTTACTGGCTTTAATTAGCCTACAGGCTCTCGCTAACTTTACCTATTCCTTTATTCAGGAAAGGCGGCAAAAAAATCGTATCAAACAATTGTTCAGCCAATATATTCCTCCTTCCTATATGAAAGAAATTACCGATCATCCGGAACAGGTAAATCTTGGAGGCGAATCACGTGAGATGACCGTTTTTTTTGCTGATATACGTGGTTTCACCACTTTAAGCGAATCACTTGAAGCAACAGAGCTCAAACGTTTGCTCAATAGCTTTTTTACTCCTTTAACCAATATTATCTTTGATCATCAGGGCACTATCGATAAATATGTCGGCGATATGGTCATGGCATTCTGGGGGGCGCCTTTAGTAGATGAAAAGCACTGTCATAATGCATTAGCCGCTGCTTTGGCGATTAGAGGCAAACTTCCCGAGATTAATCAGCAATTAAACCAGCTTAACCTCCCCTCTGTAAAAATTGGGATGGGGCTAAGCACCGGCATCATGAATGTTGGCGATATGGGCTCCAAATTTCGCCTTTCCTACACAGTGATTGGCGAGACAGTTAATCTGGCTTCTCGTCTGCAGGATTTAACCAAATATTATCGAGTGGATATTTTAGTTTCAGAAGCAAGCCGTCATCATCAGGACGACATTCTTTGGATGCCGGTTGATAAAGTAATTGTTAAAGGCTCCCATAAAGCAGTTACAATTTATGAGCCTCAAGGGTATTATGCGGAGGTTCCCCAGGAAAAAAAAGATGAGATCAGGGATTATGAAGCGGGTTTGCAGGCTTACTATAAACAAAACTGGCAGGCTGCAAAAACTCAATTTGAAACCTTACATTCTTCTTATCCAGGACGCTATCTCTATAGCCTCTATCTGGCGCGAATTAATGCATTTATCAGCCACCCCCCATCTTCGGATTGGGATGGCACATTCAGACATGTAAGCAAATGATGAGGGAATGACAGTGAAGAAAATAATACTGCTGATTTTTATATTATTTACAGGAACGGCTTTTACTGCTCCTGCCGCTTTAGTGCTTTCGGTCACCAGTAAAGTCAGCGCACAGCAGGGAGGAAAGGAGCGTACATTAGGTAGGGGATCGCAACTGTTTACTGGCGACACCATCATCACCGGCGCCGGTGCCAAAGCAGAAATAAAATATACGGATGGTTCCCTGGTCAGTATACAGGAAAACACCAGCTATCAGATTGTCTCCTATTCCAGTCAGCAGAATGTAGAGTTTAAAACCAAATTAAATAAAGGTGCGATCGAGTATACCTCCAGTAAAAAGAAAAAAGGAAGCATCCAGACGCCGGTAGTTGCACTGGCCATTCTAGGTACAAAGCTTCAGGCCATTGCAACTCCCAGCAATACTTACCTGGATGTAAAACAGGGACTGGTGAAAGGAGGAAATCAGCTTGTAGGGCCGGGTCAGCAGTTTTCCAGCGGCTCATTCGATAGAAGTGGAAATTTTACACCCGGTCCTATTCCCTGGAAATATTCAGACAGCACACAAACCTCCAGTACGGATAGCTCCGCGGGGACAACGGGAGGAAATAGTAATAGCAGTACAATAGAGCAAAATAGCCAGATTGCTACAGAGACAATCGGCCTGACCACTTCACTAATTGAAAACACGACAATCAATACTGCAGTGAGTAATATTGTTACTGAATCACAACTACCGGTAGTAGTAAGCGAAACAGTTGAGCTCGCCGAGATTATCGCTATCTGCCCCTAGAATGTGTGCCGAAGCCCGGAGCATGTTATAGCCACCGGCACAGGTTTCCTGTAGTATGTGAGCGTTTTATATTAATGCTCTGATAGAGGAAATTATGAAAAGGATTTTATTTGTCTTATGGCTGAGTGTTATTGGCAGCAATGCAATAGCATCAATCTTCACTGCAGAAGATGTGAATACGCTTAAAGAACATTTCAAAGCGAATATCAGCGCGGAAGGTGCGATTATGGCCTCCCCCTCACGCAGTAATCCTGACTACTATTTCGACTGGGCACGTGACTCAGCAATATCGATGAATCTTATTGCCTCCTGGTATGAGCAATACCGGGATCAGGATAGCAAACAAAAGTTATTTAACTATGTCAGTTGGGTTGAACGTCTCCAACACCAGCAAGATCCGTTACCAGGGCAGGATATATTAGGAGAACCCAAATTTTATATGCCTGACAGTCCATTAGCCAGCCAGCCCTACACAGGCCCCTGGGGTCGTCCCCAAAATGATGGTCCGGCGATAAGGGCGATTACCCTGATGCGATTTGCAAATAGCCTTATGGCAGATGGTGAAAGTAATTATGTACGTGAGCACTTATACTTTGAAGGCTTAAACCCGGATACGATGGGCGCTATCAAAATGGATCTCGAGTATACCGCTCATCATTGGCAGGATAAAAACTTTGATCTCTGGGAAGAGGTTTTAGGCGATCATTTCTTTACTGCTATGGTACAGCGCAAAGCACTGCTGGAGGGCTCTGCCTTCGCCAAACGATTCAATGACAGGCTTGCTGCTCAATTCTATCTGGAACAGGCTCGATTGATTGAAAAGCGCCTTTATAAACATATCGATTGTAAAAACAACCTGATTCAGGCTACCCTGCCCCCGCACTCAGGCCCGCAAAAGAACCTGGAGCTGGATAGCGCAGTAATTCTGGGCGTCTTGTTAGGCAATACTCATGACAGTTTCTTTTCAGCCGATACAAGCTATGTTAAGCACACGGTGGAGGCACTCAAAGATCAATTTAAATCCCTGTATCCAATCAATGAGCAATATGGTAATGCCCTGTTGTTTGGACGTTACCCGGGAGATACTTATGACGGCTATCGCAATGACGGTAAAGGAAACCCCTGGTTTATATTAACGGCCGCTGCCGCTGAATATTACTATACCCTTGCAGCAAACGAACTGAAACATACGCATCACAAGAGCACTGTCGAACAATACATTCAGCTTGGCGATGCTTATTTACGTCTGATCAAAGACTATGCCCCTGATTTATTGATGAGCGAGCAAATCAATCTTGAAACCGGAGTACAGCAAGGCGCCTATTCCTTAACCTGGAGTTATGTCGCTGTATTGAGAGCAATCGAAGCCAGAGAGTCAGTGGACAGGTCTCAACCGCAAATCAAATCTGGTCAGCCTGTCTCCGTTAAACGGCCAGCACCAGAAATAACTTCTTAATCTGACGATGTGAACGGCGCATTGAACAACCGTAAACATGAGGCAGCTCCGCTGCCTCATGCAAGAATAGAGAACCTAGCAAAAACCTCCAGTGAAAGTGGTAACAGAGAAATTGCTGATTTCGTGTATATTTGTGAAAGCTCCAGTACTGGCTGAAAATCCAAAATACAATGTTGCTGGAATCGCTCCTGCTTGCGCAAATAAATTATAGTTTGATATATACTGAGCTCCATTAATATACAAATTCAATATCCCTGAACCTGTAATAGTAATGTGATAATTCAGCGGGGTTGACTGATTCCGTAATGCTACGTTCTGCCATAAACTGAACCCGGGAATAACGCTTGTGATAAAGGGATTATTAGGAGATGGCCCTCTGATTGCAATAGAGTTTGGCTGCTTTCCAGGTCCGCCAGCACAGATAGGCATAAGGAGATCACAGGTTGGGTTAGAAAAGTTTCCAAATTCATCCAACCCAATACCAACGTAACCTCCAGGAATTGTTGCATATCCAAGCCCGCCGCCAAAAACACCGATATTGGCAGGAACTCCTTGCGAGGCATCCAATAGAAAAAAACTAAACCCGTCGGCACCATCGCCACCGAAGGAATAGGTTGTAAATCTTACATCTATTCCCTGTGATGTCAGAACAGGCTGGGTTGTTATAATCCCGCCTCCATCCAATAAATTGGCTAGCGTCAGCCGTAATGTACCTTGACCATTTATATCTGGAACATTCCCATTTAATCCACCAGGCGTACCTGCCTGACAAGTCGGTATAGTTCCATTATTCACACCTGTTGCTGTTAAACAGGCACTGCCATAGGATTGCCATGGCAACACAGCCGATGCATTAGCGAAAGAATCCTGAGCCAATATTGCTTCACAAGTAAGTCCAATATTTGTCACATTGGATGTAATTATGCCCGAACCATTTGTAACTTCACATAGTTGGCCTGCAGGTTGAGTTAATACAGTAACATTATACAGGGAGCCGACCACCAGGGCCTCTGAAAAAACGAAAGGACCATTCGAAGGTATCGCAAGGTAATTTCTCTTATTATTTTGAAGCACTGCACTGGTTCCCTGTTTCAGACAGCTTGTCACTCCGCCCACTGTATAGTAATTTGTTGTGGGCAAGGGAGGCCCCTGTAAAATATTTAATTGTTCCCCTGCACATGGCTCACTACAACGCAATGGGTTACCCATGTCGCAAAGTATCGGTCCACCATTAATGCTCCCTTGCAAAGCACCGCCATGAATCCTTAAGTTCAGAATGCAGGATTGCTGATATCCTAGCCACATAGTGCCTGGACAATCCCAGGGACTGCTAACAACCTGGGAAACACCTGGAATCGGTCTCATGATGAGGGTATGCGGCCTGAGGGATTGATTGGTAATCTGATATTGGACTGTGGCTGTGTCATTCACAGCCACAGTCAGGGCTGTCTGAGTTAATGGTGTAAATGTCCACACGGGCATTCCTGCATAGGCAGCCGTCAGTATCGAAGTGCCAATCATCATTGCAATAGTTTTGGAAATAAACAAGTTTGCCATAAACGTTCCTTCAGCCAATGTATGTCAGATTGAATAAAATACCCTGAGCGATAAGGTGGTTGAGCTTCAGCCCTGAATTCATGCTCTGCCCCTCAGCGCGGCCCAAACTGCTTTTGCCCCAATCAGCCAGCGTATAACCTCCCCCGATTTGCCAATGCCTGTTCAGTATTTTCTGTAGGCCAGCCCCAAAAGTCAGCGCCAGTGCCGTTTGCTTATGATCGGTGAAATCGGGAACAGGAAACACACCACAGCTTAAGGATTTATTGCTAAACTCATGAGCCTGATTAAAACTCACCCCAATACCGCCGCTTATCCAGGGTATAATCCCGGCTTCATTATTAAGCAGTAGTTTACCCTGTACAGCCACGCGCTGGTGGTTAATACGGTAATGATAACTATGGTTACTAAACTGCGGGTCTGCGTCATCCCAAATTTCGCCATCCAATCGCGCAGCGCCCGTCACTGCTCCCGATAACCCTAATTGACCACGCAAGACACTGCCTAATACTTTCTCCATTCCAATAAATAATTCGCCAGCTCCCGTTGAGCCGAGATTTTTTTTCGCTGCATAGGTGTTCTCAATTTCGGGAGCCAAAAAAAAAGTCTGTGTTTTCCCAGCCTTTGTCCAAACAGTCCCCCCACTCACAGAGACTACCCAGCCCCCAGTGCTTTGAGCAATTAAAGGATTTGATAGCAGACAAGATAATGTCATTAGGCAAACACTGCGTTTCTTCATTATGACTCCTAATCTCGTTATCCTGGTGATCTAATGCAACACCTGCTCACGTTGTCTAACGATAATCTAGTAAATTGCTCCAAGACTTGTGACAGCCCCTGCGGGGGGAGCCAATAATTAATTTTTAACCCAGTTGTCATAGGCTTTAGCGCTTGAATCGCTTCGGCCCAGGTCTTTCAGCGCTTTTCCGCTCATTAAATAATCTTCAATAGTTTCTAAACTGAGGCCCTTGGTTTCTGGCATGAAATAATAGCTGTAGACCAATCCAAAGAAACAGATTGCTCCATACAATGCGAAAGTAGATTCGATTCCAATTCCGGCATGCAAAAGAGGAAAGCTAAAAACGACCAGTGTATTGAAACCCCAGTTGCTGATTGAGGATAAGCCCATACCTGCCCCTCTTACGTGCAAAGGAAAGATTTCCGACATTGCAATATGTGGGATGGGGCCAATGCTGATAGCAAAGGAAAATATGTAAACTGTCAGGCAAATGACAGAAAGAGAAGCGATTAAAGAGGTCTGGTAAAATGAAAAGAGACTCAGCGCAAAAAGACTGATAAATGCACCAGAGAAACCAATTAAAAGAAGCTTTCGCCGACCAAGCTGGTCTACCCAGAATATAGCGCCAATGGTGACCAGCATATTAACCAAACCAATCCCCATGGTTGCCAGAATTTGCCCGGTTGCATTGTTGAAACCCAGATTCTTAAAAATCTCCGGTGCATAGTAGATAATGACATTAATGCCGCTTAATTGCTGTAAGCAGAATAGCATCATACCGAGCGATAACACCGGCAGCATGGAACGGCTGAATAATTGCTTCCAGCCCTGTGTGTGCGGTTCACGGCTTAAAGTTAATTCAATATGATGTAATTCGTGACTGCAGTTTTCCTTTCTCAGACGCTGCAAGGCATTGGCAGCCTCTTTTTTTCTTCCAACGCTATATAACCAGCGCGGAGATTCAGGTAGAAACAGAATAAAAATAGTTAACAAGCCGGCTGGAATGGCACTTGAAGCAAACATTGCGCGCCAGGCATTTTGTTCAATCAATAAATAGTTAACAGAATAAGCACATACGATCCCGATCGTAATCGCAAGCTGATAAATAGCGACCATTGCTCCGCGCCATTTTTCAGGAGCAGTTTCAGCCAGATAGAGCGGTGTTATAACTGCCGCAGTTCCAATGGCGATACCGAGAATAAAGCGTGACACAATCAGAATCCACTCCTCGGCAGCAAGAGCTGCTCCCAGAGCGCCGAGAAAAAAGAGCAGGCCGGCTGCCGATAAGGCACTTCGTCTGCCAAAATATTTTACCAGTTTAGAGACCAGCAAAGCACCAATCAACATAGAGCCAAGAAGTGCACCGAAAGGCAAAGCGGAAGTCATGACCCCAACTTCAGTATGATTCAAAGCGAAATGCTCCTTCACCAGAGCAAGGGAGCCTGCAATGATTCCTTCATCATAGCCAAATAGAAAACCTGCTAATGATCCAATGATTGCAACTAATAATGCCATTTCTTATCCTTAATTAAGCTCAAGTTTACCAGTCTGATCCATCTACACTTTGTCGGAAATCAGAGCATTGGCTTTTTTGCAAAGATCCGTGATTAATTGCCAATCCCTGTTCTGCACTGCTGTTTCAGGAACCATCCAGGAACCTCCAACACACTGTACATTAGGCAATGCCAGATAGTCCATACAGTTGCTGCTATTAATTCCGCCAGTAGGGCAAAATACAGCATCGGGTAATGGGCCATAAAATGATTTCAATGCTGCAACACCGCCCATTGCGCCTGCGGGAAAAAATTTAAAATGCCTGTATCCCATCTCCATACCCAGCATGACCTCAGAAACACTGGATATTCCCGGGATAAGAGGAATCGAAGTTTCTCGCCCTGCTGATAACAGACTGGGGGTAGCTCCTGGGCTTAATGCAAAGGCCGCACCCGCGTCGAGCACCTGCTGTAGCTGTAAGTCATTAAGCACTGTTCCCGCGCCAATAATCATCGTTTTCATTTCCTGGCTCAACAGGTGAATCGCTTCAAGAGCGATTTCAGTGCGTAATGTCACCTCCATGATGCAAATGCCTCCCTTTAACAAGGCTTCAGCCAAGGGCAAGGCTTGATTAAGATCTCTGATAACAATGACAGGAATCAGCGCACTGGCAGAAAAAACCTTCTCAGCCGATAGTTTCCAGTTAAAAGGCTCCATTCTCATTCATCCTTTGTTTTAAATATGCAGCAGCTCCCAATAAGCCAGGCTGTTCCGCAGTGATTACAAATGTTGCAATTTTCTGATTAAAGCCTGTAAAACGTCCTTTATTTTCAAACCGTTCACGAAACTCACTACCGCTCAATAATGGCAATAACCTGGGAACAATTCCTCCTGCGAGATAAACACCTCCCAGAGAATTACCTGTTAAAGCCAGATTCCCGGCAAAACTTCCCAGACTTGCAAAAAACTGATTGACCGCCGTTACGGCAAGAGGACAAGCTGTAGTGAGCGCCAATTCCGCGATTTTAGCAGCAGATCGAAACTCAATGGGTTGGTCTTGAAACATTGCCAAGGCCTGATAAAGATCTTCAAGCCCTCCTCCTGATAAAACACGCTCACAGGAGACATGTCCGTATTTTCGGGACAAATATTGGTAAATGAACCACTCCTGTTCAGTCTGGGCTGGCCAGTCAGCATGCCCTCCCTCACCCGCAACAGGGATATACCCATGACTGCCGGGAATTAACTGAGCCACTCCAAGACCCGTACCAGCACCAAGAACCAGCATGTTTTGATCTGGTTCTGGATAACCGCCGCCTATCTGCAATTTATGCAAAGATTGTAATACAGTAAGGCTCATGGCCGTGGCAGTAAAATCATTCAACATATATAAGCGGTTTAAACCTAGTTTCTGCTTTACAGAGTTAACTGAGAATTGCCAGTGAGAATTGGTCATGGAAATTGTATCGCCATTGACGGGACAGGCAATGGCAATCGCTGCATGCTTAATATCTTCCACTTCGCAACTGTTCAGATAGTGAATCCAGGCATCCTCTATGCGCTGATAATTGGCACAGGGAAGGATTTTAATCTGATCTATAGCCAGACTGTTCAGCTCAACACGGCAAAATCGGGCATTTGTACCCCCTATGTCAGCGGCAACCGCATACTGCTCACTCACCATTTACTGCAACTCCCGCAGGAAAAAGGCTACAGGCCCCTTCCTCAGCACTTGAAAAATTATTTCTTAAATGAATAAATAACTCTCTCCCCATACCATTAACTGGTTCGAGCGTTCTGACAGCATGTTGTCTATTTTTTAATTCCTGAGCGGATACCAGCAGTTCGACAATACCTCTTTGCCCATCGATAAGGATCATATCGCCATTTTCTGCTTTTGAAATAAGCCCCTGGTCTGCAGCCTCAGGCGTGACATGAATAGCGGCTGGCACCTTGCCGGAAGCGCCGGACATGCGGCCATCCGTTAAAAGAGCAACGCGAAAGCCTCTATCCTGCAATACACCAAGTGGCGGAGTCAGTTTATGCAATTCAGGCATGCCACAGGCTTTAGGCCCTTGGAAACGCACTACAATTACACAATCTCTCTCCAATTCGCCGGCATGAAAGGCCGTTTCAAACTCTTCCTGGCTTGAAAAAACCAAAGCAGGCGCTTCAATCACCTGATTTTCCGAAGCCACTGCAGAAGTCTTGAAAACAGCTCGCCCGAGATTACCTGATAACACCTGTAATCCTCCCTGGGGTTGGAAGGCGTCGCTCACCGGACGCAAAACATTCATATCAGCTGACTGAGGTTCACTTTCAATCCATGCAAGTTGCCCGTTATCGAGAGTCGGCTTTTGTGTATAACGCTGAAGACCAAATCCAGCCACAGTGTGCACATCCGCATGCAGTAACTCATTTTCAAGCAGGGTTTTTATCAGATAGCCCATACCTCCTGCCTGCTGGAATTGATTAATGTCGGCATCACCATTCGGATAGACTCGGGCAAGTAACGGGGTAATCTTCGATAGCTCTGCAAAATCATCCCAATTGATAATCAGGCCGGCTGCACGCGCAATCGCAATCAGGTGCATGGTATGGTTAGTTGAACCACCGGTTGCCAGTAAACCAATAATTGCATTCACCAGCGATTTTGCGTCAACAATTTTGCCAACTGGTAAATACTCCCCCCTTAAATCGGTCAGTTCAATAATTTTCTGTGCAGCGGCTTTGGTTAATTCATCACGTAAAGCTGTGTTTGGATGTACAAATGAAGAGCCAGGTAATTGCAAACCCATTATTTCCACGAGGAGTTGATTGGAGTTGGCTGTTCCGTAAAAAGTACAGGTACCAGGAGAATGATAGGAAGCCGCTTCAGCGTCCAGAAGCTTGTCTTTGTCCACTTTCTTTTCGGCATACAACTGACGTATTCGCGCCTTCTCTTTGTTCGAGATCCCGGATGGCATAGGCCCTGCGGGAATTAGCATAAAGGGCAAATGACCAAAAGATAAGGCTGAAATCAACAGACCAGGTACTATTTTGTCGCAGATGCCAAGCATCAGGCCGCCGTCAAACATATTATGAGATAAGCCGATAGACGCGGACATGGCTATTACATCACGACTCAAGAGGCTTAACTCCATGCCAGGCTGTCCCTGCGTGATACCATCACACATGGCCGGCACACCGCCGGCGAACTGAGCAATGCCTCCGGCTTCTGCAACCGCCTTCTTGATTAGTGAAGGATAATGCTCATAAGGCTGATGCGCGGATAGCATATCATTATAAGCGGAAATAATACCGATATTAGGCTGTCTCATTTCACGGAGAATCTGTTTCTCATGCAAAAGGCAGGCAGCAAATCCATGTGCCAGATTGCCGCAGTGCAGGCCTTTACGATGGGGGCCTTGCACTCTGGCCTCTGTCAGTTGTGAAAGGTATTTTTCACGCAGCTGAAAACTGCGCTCATTAATTTTATCGGTGATGTCTCTGATACGAAAATGCATAACAACCTCAAGAGGGAGCAAACATAACCTGCAATCGGGTCGCAGGCTGATTAATAAAAGCACGAATAGGCATGGTCAGTGCGTCATTGTCTGCTAATGCCTCCTGAAAGACACGCATCTTGTTCTCACCGACTAGCTGCAAAAACAACTTTCGGGTTCTAAGCAGACGGGGTTTGGTTAGTGTGATTCGTTGAAACGGGGCTTGAGTTGTTGTTAGTGCAATCACGTCCTTTGCGAAATTCGATAAGCCATATTCCAGCTCTCTGCTGCCAGGAAATAAAGAGGCGGTATGGCCATCCTCTCCCATTCCCAATATCACCGCGTCAAACAGAGGAATCCTGGCAAGTTTGGCTTCAGCTTCGCCAACAGCCTCTTCAATAGTTGAATTTTGAGTAGAAAAATTGATGAAGGCGGCAGCAGCGGCTTTGTTTTTTAAAAGACAGTTCCTCACCATCCATTCATTACTATCGCTGTCCTGTGCGGTATTCCAGCGCTCATCCACCAGAATTACCGAAACCGCATCCCAGTTTAAATCTTTGCCAGCCATCACTTCAAATAATGCAGCCGGAGTTTTACCACCAGAAACAGCCAGGTAGGCTTCACCTCTTGCAGTAATAGCCTCGTCAAGAATTTGTATCAATCGATTGGCAAATTCCTCGTGAAGCATTTCACAGTTATCAAAACGATGTATATCCATTTACTCATCCCAGCTATGCGCATCCCGTGCTAATAAACTGGTTGCCATCGCCGGCCCCCAGGTTCCTGCCTGATACGGACGAGGTGCTTCCGAGCTCTCTTGCCAGGCCTTTAGAATTCCGTCAATCCAATCCCAGGCTTGCTCAACTTCATCTCGGCGTACGAACAAATACTGGTTACCCAGCATTACCTCTAATAAGAGACGCTCATAGGCATCAGCGATGCGCTGTTTGTTAAAGGTTTTGTCAAAACTTAAATCCAGTTTGCTTTCCTGAAGCTGCATTGTTTCCCCAAGTCCAGGAATCTTGTTCATGATTTGAATTTCGACCCCTTCATCAGGCTGCAGGCGAATAATTAACTTGTTGGGAGCAAGCTGTTTGTAGGTTTTCTGAAAAATGTTGTGCTGGGGAGCTTTGAAATAAACAGCCACTTCACTGTGCTTTTTCGGCATTCGTTTGCCAGTTCGCAGATAAAATGGAACACCTGCCCAGCGCCAGTTGTCTATATTGACCTTCATCGCGACAAAAGTTTCAGTCCTGCTTTCAGAACGGGCTCCCTCTTCTTCGAGATACGCAGGAACGGCTTTTCCATTCACAAATCCACTAGTATACTGCCCGCGAACAGTCGAGGCTTGAACATTGGCATGATTGATTGGACGCAGTGCTTTTAGCACTCTTAGTTTTTCATCCCGAATACTGTCCGCATCGAGACTGGTTGGAGGCTCCATAGCGATGAGGGATAAAACCTGTAACAAATGATTTTGCAGCATATCGCGCATCTGGCCTGCATCATCATAATAACTCCACCGCCCTTCAACCCCCACCTCTTCGGCAATAGTAATCTGCACATGGTCAATTGACTGATGATCCCAGTTATTTACAAATAATGAGTTAGCAAAACGCAAAGCCAGCAAATTCAAAACGGTTTCTTTTCCGAGATAATGATCAATTCGGTAAATCTGGTTTTCTGCAAAATAACAGGAGACCTGATTATTGATGACAATCGCTGAAGCCAAATCCTTTCCAATGGGTTTCTCAAGTACAATGCGGGCAGGAAAATCAGCCAGACCATTTTTAGCCATACCCTCTGCAATATGGCCGAATAATGAAGGTGGTGTTGCAAAATAGCCAATTGGAATCAGATGATCTGCTGTTTGTTGTATTAATTTGCGATACTCATCAGTCTGTAACAAATCCAGTTGAGAATAACGAAGACGCGAAGCCAGGCGATCCCATACTGCATTATTAAAAGGAGTATTGAGAAACTTTTTAAGATTGGAGGAAACGAAATTACTATAGGATTCGAGATTAAAGTCTTCGCGGGCTACACCGTGGATAAGCGTATCCGCATGCAGCATTCCTGAACTTTCCAATTGATAAAGAGCAGGTAAGAGTTTTCGGCGAGCCAGGTCACCTTGGGTGCCGAATAAAAAGAGATTGCAGGGTTTGTGTTTGACCAGCATCTTGAATTGAATCCTTTCATTCCTACTTCAATCCCTGAAGTTTACAATAGCAAGAGACAGGCTACAAATCATTTTTTAAATTAAAGCCAGTACCAGGTACTTTAGCAATATTGTCCAATAGTTTACCAATAAGATTATCAGCAATATCGGGATTAGCTATCCCATGCGAGTTAGATGATTCAAGAATGGCAGTATTATATCTGATACGCTTGTCCTTACCCAGCTTGTAAGTTTCTTTAGCTACCTCAATCAGGTGCAGCTCCAAATCTACTAAATAGGTATGAGGAAGTTTGTTTTCACTAAGGTCATCCTGGATGAGCTTTGCGCATTTATCCATAAAACACAAGCAAAAGATGAGCAGTGCATGAAGTTTCAAATTTCCAACATTCGTCTTTAAAAAATTGATTTCTTTATTCAAAGTAGCTTGCAATTCATTCAGCCAGGGTCTCACAAGATTATGAAGTGTTTTCAGCGGTTTCTGAGCATCAAGCCTTTCGGAGGTGCTATAAGCTGGGTTCTGACTATCATTTGCCAAGACTTTGTATGAATCGGCAAATAGTAACAGGAATAACTCAATCTGACTGACAAGAAACTCCTGAACTTTCTCAATCCCGGGAAGGTCTTCAGGGAGTTTAGTCTTAAAAAAATTATCCCAGTTTTGAATCAAGGTATTCATGTCATTCATATCAGAATTAAAAGCCTCAAGACATTTAGTATTTTTTTTGCCAATTTTATATTCATTGTTTTTTGAATCTCCATCGAGTTTATACTCAATGTTTTTTGAGGCTTCATTGAGCTCCTCTTCATAAGAGCTTTGCTTTTTATTAAAGCCGGGAGACACAGGCTGCTGGGGATCTGAATTGTACACACCTCTATCTCCCTTAAAAATGTAATGACCCTGACTTTTGCGCGGCACAGTCGCTCCTTAATCGGCAAGTTACTTTGATAATTTTACAGCAAATAACAATTTTTATCCACTAAGTTTTATATTTAGACTTTTATTGGCACTGAAATTTCATCGCATGATGCCGTTAAACGATGTTCCTCTCGTGCTTTCTTCACCATAAAGAATGTTGAACCACAGCCGTAAAATGAATCAACGGATCGTTTCAGACTTCCCCTCCCTGATTCACTGCTCCCTGTAATCTGTGAACTGGAACTGGATAAATCCATTGAGCTGGTCAAAGAAGAATTCGAACTGCTTAAATCGACTTCACTCTCACTATCGCTCGCACAAAGATGCGTTGATTTTCCTGTTCTGAGTCCCTGATGAACTTCTCCGGTTAACATATTGTGCACACCCGGAAAACTAACACCGTGCGATCCACGATACTCTATACCTTTAAATTCGGATAACACACTATCACATGCCTGACAGCACAGCTTGGATATACCGATATGAACAGGTTCCTCTGGTTTTATCGAGTTGTTCTGACGCAGATAGTCAACTATTAATTGTTCTGCATGCCAGTTCCCTTTGCCAATGCTGTCTGAACGGACTAATAATTCGTAGTTGCCAGATGTTAATGCTTTAGCTTGCTCGACAGATAACCCTGCATCAGTTATACCATAGTATTTTGCCAGAAAATAAGAGGATGCCAGCTTTAATAATGCCTTTTGCAGGTGCTCTCTTTGGCTTTCACACTTTTTATTGCGCTCCGGCACTACCGTGGCATAACCGCCCGCATCTTCCTGACCTAAAGCCCTGACTGCCAGTGCCGCCAGAGCCAGGCCTTTGGCATTAAAAGCAATATTTAACTTTTCATCCGCAAGCGATTCACCATCGGTAAGAAACATATCAATATCATCTGAGACTTCAAATTTAGAATCAGCCAGAAAATCTGCTTCCATTTTTTTGATGAAATCCTGTACGATATTTAAGCGTCGCTCCATCAGTTTAGTAAACTTGCTGATGGTATCCGCTTCGTCAGTAGCTGTAATACGTGGGAAGTTAGAGGCTATTACAAATTTCCCTTCATGCAATACGACTGCAACACAGGGGCTAATCGTATCATGCACAGCCATAAGACGACTCAAGCTATCGACTCGTCGTTGTGCTTTTACTGCGTTTTTTCTTGTTCTTTGTGGCTCAGGCGGAACAGCTATATTATTTTCACGGATAAATTGATCAATAAAATTAGTATGCGGAAATTTATTCGTCGCAGCAGGTGTCAAGGCTAACTGATTAATTATCGCAGGAACGATTTTATTGACGATGTCGTTATCCTCTACACCAGTCTCTGTTAAATAATGAGCAATCCCTTTTGCTTTACTATTGGAGATATTAATTTTTGGTTGCTGTGTGGCAGCACTATTAAGGATTAACTCTTGAATCTGAGATTGGCGCATTTTAAACCTCGGAAATTGAATCTTAACTTTCAGTGAAAACTGAACATTTTCGAGTAGTTTACAGGTCAAAAATTAACAAAATATTAAAATATTAATACTTTTTGAATTATTATGCACAAATTACAATGTATTGATTCATGAGTCAGCTGGAGTATACTGAAACCTCACATGCTTCATAGATGTTAAAAGGATTTAACTCTCAACAAGGAGGTTGTAATGAAGTTCAGATTATTTTGTGCGGCTCTGCTCCTGTCTCCCCTGTCAGCATTTGCGGATGAGGTTCCTGAAAATAAACCTGTAATACCTGCTGCAAACGCCGCTCCTGAAAATACCGTGCTGCGCCAATATACAACAGAAGACAAAACAGCTGATCTGGCCAGTTTCCAGCGCAGTATAGATTATCCTACTCAAATTGTTCGAATCAAAGGAAGCCTTGCGGATAAAAATTTAAGTTGTGATGAGGTCAATAAAGCAATTGATAAGGCAATGGTATCAAAAATAACTCCTGATAAGTTTACTTACAATATTTATATTTCCTGCAGCTATGATCCTCAGACTCGTCTGGCCACCAGCTTTTTAATCAATACTTATTTTGATCCGCTTTCAGATAATGCTATCGATTATTTAAATAACTATCTGGCCGAATATAATGGTTCTGATCTGCTAGGAACCTCTTTTAATATTGAAAGTGCGAAGGGCGTTGTTATCTCCATGAACCTGAATGCCGGTTATAAAAATAACATGCGCAAAACCACTTATACTTTATATCACCAGGATCGTGGAAATTATTTTTTTAAAAGCAATTATGATTTGAAAAAAGAACTTATAGCCGATATTTACAGCCGTTTTTATTCCAACGATCCGGAAGTCGTTTTACCTTTTCTCGACAAATGGATTAGCCCCTATGCCAGCTCTATTTATCCTGGAATTCTTCGCTCTTCAAATTATGTGGAGCTGCAGCCTGAAAGGATATTCGTAATGGACCATGAAGGGGATCTTTTCGTGTCTAATTTAAAATATTATTTCGCTCACACCTGCACTAAATATACCAATAAACGTTGTATGTAAAACACAACAATTCTATATCAGGACTACAACAATTGCAGTCCTGATAATTTCTGATTAAAAACTTGTAAACAGATAATAATAACCCTTGTACAACAGGAACAAACCAATCAACAAATAGATCAAAGCCATTATCATCAATCCATTGGCATGTGCTGACCACCAGTGAGCCATTCTTATTGCCTGATCAGGGAAGAATAAACGCAATAAAGCACTCAAGAGTATAAGCCAGCCAGTAATTGTGATTATCAAAGGCCAGGCCACTACCCAAACGTTATGACTAATGACCAGCAATAATCCTAAGATTAACGTTATGATGGCCATAAAAAGCATCAACGGTGAATCGGCAACCATCGCATTGATTAAGGGATGTAAATTTTTACGGCGGAAAAAGACATATAAACTGGTAATCACCAAATACCAGCCGATCACTTTCGCCAGGAAAATTGTAATGTCCATAGCGTGCTCCAAAATACAGTTTCTATATTATTAGTATAGCCTAAACAGTTGTTTTTTTGCATATTTTTGAATCACGTCATCCGGAGCACCGCGAGGGATTTCCTTACAGTTCATACACTCGAATAGTGAGTTAAATTCCGGCAGGATGAATTAGAGCTCGAAATGGTAAAGACCGTGCCACTCCGAGGAGATCCCTCGCTGCGCTCGGGATGACGTGGGGAATTACATTTATTCTAACATCAATGTCGTTAAATCATCAGATGGTTTTAACTGCATTTTTTTGATTAAAAAAGTACCCAAAGCAGCAATTAGAAAATTGAGAATTAATGCGTAACAGGATAAATATCCCGGTATAATATAATCCCCTATTTTCAAGGGATAGATGGAGGATTTAAAGTTTAACCACAGGATCCCCCAGGTGCCGCTGATAATTCCCACAATCCAGCCCAAAATCAAGGCACGATAATCAAACCAGCGCGTATACAAGCCCACGATAACAGAAGGAAATGTCTGGCTAATCCAGATTCCACCCAATAACTGCAATTGAATGATATAATCCAGCGGCAAAAAAAGGATAAATGCCAATGCGCCTGCTTTAATCAGCAAGGAGATAATCTTGGCAATTTTCGCCTCATCCTTAAGCGAAACTGAAGCCCTGGTATATTCTTTATAAATGTTTCGCGTACATAAATTAGCTGCAGAAATCGACATAATTGCAGCCGGCACTAAACCGCCAATGGCAAAGGCCGCGAAAGCAATGCCAAGAAACCAGTCTGGAAAGCTGACAAGATACAAAGCGGGCACTGCAAAATTCGCTTTATATTGTTGGAAATAGGCGGTAAACCGAGGGTTTGCTTCAACACCAGCCGCCAAGGCCATATAGCCTAGCAAAGCGCATATCCCCAATAACACTGAGAAAAGCGCAAGAAGTATCATATTTTTTCGGATAGCGTTTTCACTTTTAGCACTCAGCATCACATTAATGCTGTGCGGATATAACAGTAATGCCAATGCTGAACCAAATGCCAGTGTAAGATAAGCACTGTATTGATTCATATTGCCTTCGACCGGGGCTTTTAAAAGCAGTTTATCGGTGGGGATTTTTGCAAAAATAGCTGAGAATCCCCCCAACTTTGCCGGAATAATCAGAATGGCTGCAATTAAAGCGATATAAATTAATATATCTTTCACCACTGCAATCAGAGCAGGCGCTCTGACCCCGCTTCGATACGTATAAACAGACAATATAATAAATGCGATGATTAGAGGGGCCTCGCCAGCCAGGCCTGATGTGGGAAATCCCAAGGCTGCGATAATGATCTGAATGCCGGCTAATTGCAAAGCGATATAGGGCATCGTGGCGATAACCCCGGTTATCGCCACCAGTAAAGAGAGCAGTGAACTGTCATAGCGAGCCCTGACAAAGTCGGCTGCCGTAATAAACCCATGTTGTTTTGACACTGCCCATAATTTTGGAAGGATAAGAAAGCCGAGCGGGTATACAATAAAGGTGTAGGGAATAGCAAAGAATCCAAGAGCGCCAGCCCCATACATAAACGCAGGAACAGCAATAAAGGTATACGCCGTGAATAAATCGCCACCTACTAAAAACCAGGAGATAATGGTTCCGAAACTGCGCCCGGCCAGAGCCCATTCATGAAGAGAATCCATGTCTGCCTTTCGCCAGTGAACAGCCATAAAACCAATGAGGCTCACCAACAGGAAAAAGAAAAGAAAAATCAGCAACATGCTAAAAGACACGAATTACTCCATTATTGTGAATCACTCCCTGAAACCTGCTCATTATAAATATTAAATGCAAGCGAACACCAGTAAGTTCTGAGTCTTATGCTTATTTAAGATAGCCTATATCTAATTGGTCAATAAATGGTCTACATTTGTAATATATGTTGTTGCAATGAGAAGTTTATGCCAGGCTCAGAACCCCAAGCCCCACTGGGCTACACCAGTAATAAGGAAATGTCCCAGGATTTCCTGATCCCAATGATCAATCGTATTCTTGAAAAAGGAGGCATCAACCTGACAGCTAATGATGATGGAATATGTAACGGGCTGGCAGCTGTGTACATTAAATATGCTTTGCAGGGAAAAAGCAGTGAGTTTGCAGCCATGCTGAATGCCATCAATCAGAGAGGTCAGCAGGCAATTATGGAGGGGATTGATGAATCCCCTCCTCCGTCCACTAGTTCAGATAATGAAATTTCAGATAGTGATATCAATCGCTTCATTCAGGAGGTCGTCTATTGCTTTCTGCCTGATGAATTTGACAAACAACTGAGCCAGGTTGATGCCGTGCATCTGGTAACGGTTCCTGTAGAAAAGCCTGTAGAAAGTCCTGATGGAAATGTAACCAGAATCACTGAACCCCAGAAATTGCAATCAGTTTACAAGCTGGGACTGGTTGCAGAAAAGGGAGCATGGAAACAGATTTTCAATAAGATGAGAGCGCCTGATACTGCCTGGCACGTAGGCTCTCTTGATCACGCAGTGGCGGTTCATGTCAACAAAGAGGGTAACTTCGAGGTTTATGATCCTAACTATCGTAAAATAGCGGTGTTCAAAGATGGTCATCCAAAACCTGAATCCACAGCAGCAGGTCAACTGGAAAATTTTTTATTCAGGCGATTTGCAATGGAAACCAACAAAATGGCATTGAGTATTGACGTAGTAGCACATCCACAGGCGACAATCGATTTTAAATTCCCTGATAAAGAAAGCTTTATCATCGATAATCTTATCAGCAGATATCCTGACGCCGCAAATAACGCTTTAATGAATAGCAATGGAGCACCCTATAATCAATTGGCTATGGCAGCAAGGGTGAATGATACAGAAATGATAAGATTATGGCTTGAAAAAGGCAGCTCCTCTTCACACGTCGCTTTATTGGTTGCAGTTCAGGATAACCGGCTGGATTCTCTGGATGTACTACTTCAAAATCAATATCGCCATTGCTTAAACGATCCTGAAAACAGTCCTCTTTCTGCCTATTATGACGCGGTTAAAGTAGCATTGAAGAAGGGACGTGCAGAGTCACTAGGTAAGTTACTGAATGATCAGGATATTGCTTCATCTATCAGTGAATTACTACAAAATGAAAAGCAGGGAATGCAATTCCAGCTTGAACTTCTTAGTCATGCGGCAAAATCACGTAATCCTAATTGCATCCGAATGTTTACAAATTTTCTAAAAGATAATGTACCTGATCTGGATCTCGCTCAATTAATTAATTCCGGTAATGTGCTGGAAATAGCCCGGGAAGCTGGGAATCCTCAATGTCTGCAGATATTAAAAAATCTTGTTGCCGAAAAACCAGGCATGGCACAGGACAGTGCAAATGACCTCAATTCAGCAGAGGATGAAATGCCCGCCTACCCTTCTAACGAGGAGGAGGTTAAGCATTTTATTTGGAGATTACCGTCATTCAGAGCAGTTATCTCCATGATAGTAGATAAAATAGCCAGTTTTTTTAGATCGTCAAAAGCCGAGACTGATTCATCTACTCAAAAATATAAGACACAGATTGATGAAGTGAAGTCTGTGACTCGAATATCAGAGGATCCAGCAGCGACTAGTCAGAGCATCAAATCTCGCCTGTCGATTGAAAAAGCATCCAATGAAGACGCTCCCGAGGCACCAAATTCTTTAAACCAGTTTACGAGTTAAGTGGCTTTATCATTTACTTCTTTGCAACCTCTGTCATCCAATAAACGATTGCAATTATTATCGCGCCGAAAAAAATCCATGCTAACTGGTACCAGTAAAAAAAGGGGAAACCGAATAGTATTGGTTCAAGCTTGTTGTACCAGGGTAAAGGAAGAACCGCCAGAATGGGAATCAGCAAGAGCCAATACCAGTGTCGTTTGGATTTACGAAGCATAGGCAACTAATTTAAAACGGGATTTTTGTATGGTCATTGAATTACACAAAAAATGCAATAGGATTTTCCATTTGCAAAAGACAGTGATACTATTTGCCTCGATGGATTAAGCCTTTCTTTTCAGAAAGCACAGGCTGCTCAACAGTGAAACAGGATATGGCAATGGATGGCAATATTAATTCGTATATGTTACTGGTTGCGATAATCGCAGGTTTGGGTGGTTTCCTTTTTGGTTTTGATTCAAGCGTGATTGCCGATGTTCAGGATCAAATTATCCGTCAGCTATCCCTTAATTCCTGGGAATGGTCTCTCGTTGTCAGTTTTAGTCTGCTCGGTTCAGTCGCCGGCATTCCACTAAGTGGGTATCTTTCAGATCAGATTAGCCGTAAAACGCTGCTAAAAACAGTTGCAATTGGCTTTATCCTGGGAACCGCCTGTTGTGCGCTTGCCAATACACTTAATTATTTACTGCTTGGTCGATTCATAATAGGTGTCTGCATAGGAATTGCCTCTTATATCGCCCCTTTATTTATCGCGGAGATATCTCCTCCAAAGAACCGTGGCGCACTGGTTTTGATTAATGGACTAGCCCTCACCTTTGGCCAGGCTGTTGCCTATTTAATCGGCTATTTATTGCATGATAGTGCCGCCTCGAGTTGGCGTTTGATTTTATGGACCGGGATAATACCCGCACTCTTATTGTTTATCGGTATGCTGTTTGTGCCCCATTCCCCACGCTGGCTGGTAAAAAAACAGGGGCTTGAAAAAGCGGTTATCGCATTGAAAAAAATAAGACCAGAAGGTGCCGATCTCAGCAGTGAGATCGCCGAAATAAAAAATAATAGTTCCCCACTAAAACAGTCTAAAACGCTGTTATTAAGCAAGCCCTTTCTTTCAGTGCTGGCAGTTGGAACGCTTCTTGGCGTGTTTCAACAGTTCTCAGGAATTAATGCGCTGATGTATTACGGTCCGATGATTTTTCAAAGCGCAGGATTTCTATCTATCCAAACGGCTATTCTCGCCACCTTTGTCATTGGAGTAGTCAATTTTATTTTCACAGCATTCACGCTTTGCTTTGTGGACCGCTTTGGCCGCCGTTTTCTGTTATTAAACGGGATGATGCTCGCCAGTCTCAGCCTGTTCGCCATATCACTCTGCTTTAACCGCATATCACCTGCAATCATTCTCCTGCTTTTCTGTACCTATGTAATGGGCTATTGCGTCAGTGTGGGCTCGCTATTCTGGGTATTAATTTCTGAAATATTTCCACAAGCCACTCGCGGATTTGCCATGAGTATCGCCACTGTTATTCAATGGCTGGCGAATTTTCTTGTATCGGTTTCTTTCCTTGCATTCTTTACCAATACCGGACCCTCATTAACGTTTTCCCTCTACGGGGGCTTCTGTTTACTCGCTTTTTTCTTTATTTATTATTTTATACCGGAAACAAGCGGTGTTTCTCTCGAAAAAATTGAAGACAATCTGCTTAAAGGTCACAAAATCAGGGATCTTGGGCAAAATCTTAACAAGCAAAAAAATAAATTAGCATTAAACTGGGAAGTCTCAAATGAATAAAAAATGTCGAATAGGAATCATCGGTGCAGGACGGATTGGAAAATTACATGCCGCCAATTTAAAATCACAACTCCCTCAATTTGAGTTGAACGCCATTGCGGACCCACAGCTGGATACTCACTGGGCAAAAACACTGGATATCCCCCTCTGCAGCAAATCGGTTGAAGATATACTTGATAATCAGGACATCGACGCTGTATTAATTGCTTCCCCCTCTCATTTGCATAGCCAACAGATTCTTACGGCCTGCGAGTCTGGAAAAGCTGTTTTTTGTGAAAAACCATTAGGCTTATCCGAACAGGAAATCCTTCAGACAATTGAAGCAGTAAATAAAAATAATACTCTGCTGCAAGTCGGCTTTAATCGTCGCTTTGATCCCAGTTTTTCAAACTTGCAAAACCGTATAAAAACAGGTGAAATCGGCCAGACCCAACTTATCTGCATTACCTCACGTGACCCAGCCTGCCCTTCAAAGGAGTATTGTGCAACCTCAGGCGGCATTTTTATGGACATGAGTATTCATGATTTTGATATGGCGCGCTTCCTCGCCAATTCAGAGGTGGTTGAAGTTTATGCAGCTGGCGCTATCCTGATAAACCCTGAATTTGAAGCCTTGAATGATGTTGATACGGCAACCATACAACTCCGCTTTGCGAATGGCGCACTGGGTATTATCAATAATAGCCGACAAGCAGTCTATGGCTATGATCAGCGGATTGAAGTCCTGGGTGCAGATGGAATGCTGCTCGCTGGAAATCAACCTTCTAATCAGGTTGTTAGTTATGCAATGAATGGCATTCACTCCGCTAATCCCCTGTATTTCTTTCTGGAACGCTACCAGCAGGCTTTTATAGCTGAATTAACCGCATTCTATCAAAGCTGGATTTCTGAAAAGCCTGCGCTGGTCTCAGCCTTTGACGGACTTCAGGCATTAAGAATTGCTCAGGCTGCAAAACAATCACTGGAAATGAATGCGCCGGTCAAATTGTAATTCTAAATGAGAGCGATAAATGTCAGAACTAAATTATGTAAAAACAAGGCCTATCGATTTGATTTGCATGGGCCGAGTAGCAGTAGATTTCTATGCAGAAGACATAGGCCTTGCCCTCTCTGAAGCCAGCACTTTTAAAAAATATCTGGGGGGATGTGCAGGGAATATTGCTGTTGGGGCAGCGAGACTGGGATTAAACTGTCAGATGTTTTCCTGTGTGGGCCAGGATGAAATGGGCACTTTTTTAAAGCACACCCTCATTAACGAAAACGTTAATATTGATTTACTTCAGGAGTCAGATGCCCACCTGACAGGGCTGGTGCTTTTGGGGATTAGTCCACCGAATCATTTCCCTCTGATGTTCTATCGAAATAACTGCGCCGACATGCAGCTTAAAGCGGAGCATATTTCAATAGAGGATTTGGAAAGGGCCAAGGCCCTTCTTTTCACCGGCACAGGTTTATCCACTAAAACCATGCTTGCAACGACACAGCATACAATTGCTCTCGCTAAAAATGCCGGTACACTTATTATTATGGATCTGGACTACCGGCCAGTTCTATGGAATCTGACCACAGCAGGTGATGGCGAAACCCGCTATCTGCCAGCGACAGAAGTCACCGCTATTTACCAACAGGTTCTTGCTGACTGCTCACTCATTATTGGCACCGAGGAAGAAGTGTTATTGGCGGGAAGTGCGGACAATCTGCCTGTGGCAATTCATCGTATTCAATCCCTTAGCCAGGCTCCGATTGTAGTCAAACGCGGACAGCTGGGCTGCCAGGTTTATTTTAAAAACGCTTCAACGCTAGAATCAAAACCTTTTCCGGTTGAAGTGCTAAACGTTCTAGGGGCTGGTGATGGTTTTATGGCCGGCTTGTTAAGAGGCTTGCTGCGCGAAGAGAGTTGGGAAACTGCTATGCAGTGGGGGAATGCCAGCGGCGCCTTGCTGGTGACGCGACATGGCTGTGCGCCCGCAATGCCTTATTGGGAAGAGCATCAGTACTTTATACGCGAGTTCACTAATAATCCACTGGTTTGGAAAAGTCATGCTTTAAATCAGTTACACGAAAAAACTAATCTACTTACATCTGCTTATCCATTCAATGATGGCATAAATTCAATTGTCGAAATGGAAAATAATCCTTTTGAAATGCAAATGAATTTCAAATCACTGCGTTTAAATAAAGGAGAAAGTTTTCAGTTCAATCCCTTATTTGAATTTGCCGCACTGCTAATGACTGGACGAGTTGATTTTCACTTTGAAGATAAACAACTTAGGGCACAACGCTGCGATTATTTTGCTGAAAACCCGATTGTCTTACACTGTTCAAGCGGCACCACAGCTTCCGTACTAGCTCACAGCGATTGCGAGCTCTTAATTATGGAAACTGAAAATCCTATTCCTTTTGAACCGATGGTTTTTACAGAAAGCAATATGCTGGAAACCGATCACCGCGGACAAAAGCAATTGGAGAATACCGCTTATCGCATAGTTCGTACGGTTTTTGACAAGCGTAATCGGCCAGAATCAAATCTTGTCGTGGGTGAGATTATCAGTTTCCAGGGACGCTGGTCGAGTTATCCTTCCCACTACCATGCTCAGCCTGAAATTTACCATTATCGATTTTCAGAACCGCAGGGATTCGCATTGGCAGAAAATGGAACGCAGACAATTCGCATAGCACATGGCGATACCTATCAGATAGCCCCCAATAAAACCCATGCCCACTGCACTGCTCCAGGCTATTCGCTTTACACCCTGTGGTTTATACGTCATTTGCCGGGTGAACCTTATGAGCATCCAACTTTTGTTGATGAACACGACTGGACTCGCAGAGACTCGGCAAACCAAAGAGTATGGCGATTAATTTAACGAGAGATGTTTAATGCAAACTATAAAATTAACGACCGCCCAGGCTCTACTTCGTTTTCTTGCTAATCAGTATATTAAACTTGATGGCAGAGAATACCGTTTTGTACAGGGCATTTTTGGTATTTTCGGCCATGGGAATGTGACCGGGATTGGCGAAGCACTGGAATACGATGACAGTGGTCTGACATACTATCAGGGTCATAATGAGCAAGGCATGGCGCATGCAGCCACAGCCTATGCCAAACAAAAAAACCGGCTGGGAATTTTGGCCTGCACCTCCTCTATTGGACCTGGCGCGACCAACATGATTACCGCAGCGGCAACAGCCACTACCAATCGAATTCCTCTATTGCTGCTTCCAGGCGATATATTCAGCTGCCGCCAGCCCGATCCGGTTTTACAGCAGTTGGAAGTGCCTCATGATTACACAATTTCTGTAAATGATTGCTTCAAACCGGTGAGTAAATACTGGGACAGGATTCAAAGACCTGAACAATTGATAAGCGCCTGCATGAACGCACTGCGGGTTCTTACAGACCCTGCAGAAACAGGGGCCGTGACCCTTTGTCTTCCTCAGGATGTGCAATCCGAAAGTTACGATTACCCGGAAACCTTTTTTGCCAGACGTGTATGGCGAATTGAAAGAGAATCTGTCAGTCAGGAAGCTATTGATGAAGCAGCCATGCTCCTATTGAAAGCAGAAAAACCTTTAATTATTGCTGGTGGAGGTGTTCACTATTCCCTGGCAGCAGATACCTTGGCTGAGTTTGCCTCGCGGCATCATATTCCCGTGGCAGAAACCCAAGCGGGCAAAAGCGCCCTTCCCGCCTCACATCCAATGAATCTAGGAGGTATTGGGGTTACTGGCTCGGAGGCTGCCAATCTGTTAGCGGCACAGGCCGACTTGATTCTGGTGGTCGGTTCGCGCCTGCAGGATTTCACTACCGCTTCTAAATGGGGATTTAAAAACGAAACCTGCCAATTGATTAACTTAAATATCAGCCGCTTTGATGCCGTCAAAATGGATAGCATGATTTTAAAAGGCGATGCCAAAAGCGGTCTTCTTCAATTAAGTCAGTCAATAAAGAATTTTGAAACCTCTCCGAGCTATCGCCAGCATATTCAGCAATACCGAAAAGCCTGGCAGGACGAATTAACCCGAGTTATCGCCATTCCTGAGAAAAGAGCGAATGGATTATCTCAAACAGCTATTCTTGGCTTGTTAAATCAGTTGACCACTAAAAATGATGTGATTATAGGTGCAGCGGGCAGTCTGCCAGGGGATTTGCATCGCTTATGGCAATCCAAGGCAGCCAAGGACTATCATCTTGAATATGCGTATTCCTGCATGGGCTATGAGATTTCAGCGGGCCTTGGCGTTCGTATGGCTAAGGAAAAAGAGGAAGGCGAAGTCTATGTACTGGTTGGAGACGGCAGTTATATTATGCTGCACTCGGAGTTACTCACCTGTATTCAGGAACAGTTGAAAATAACGATTATTCTTTTTGATAATCATGGCTATCAATGCATACGCAATCTGCAAGAAGCCAATGGCAGCATGGGTTTCGGAAATGAATTCCGCTATCGCTCTTTGCAAAGCAGGCGGTTAGACGGCGATTACATTAAAATTGACTTTTGCCGCTATGCCGAAGCGCTGGGAGCAAAAGCCATTTATGCGGATAGTTATGACGACTTCAAAACGGCACTCGTAAATGCAAAACAGAATACAGGCAGCACCGTAATTGTTCTCCCCGTTTTACCCAAAACAATGAGTAAGGGGTACGAAACATGGTGGCGTGTGGGAGTGGCGGCTGTCTCCAATTCTGAAAAAGTAAGAGCTGCTCACGCCAATATGCAGCAGCAAATTGAAAGCGCAAAATTGTTTTAAGGAATAACAATGAAATTGGGTATTGCTCCGATTAACTGGTCTAATGATGATGATCCGAGCCTCGGATCAGATATTAGTTTTGAACAATGTATCAATGAAATGGTCCAAGCTGGCTATCAAAGTACGGAATTGGGAAATAAATTTCCCAAAGATCCTGTTTTTTTGAAGAAAACACTCGATGAAGTGGGCCTCGTATTAAGCAGTGCCTGGTTCAGTACGTATTTTACTGAACCTGAAAATTATCAGAAAACCTTGTCGCGTTTTCTGGATCACTTAAGTTTTATGCGTGCGATGAATGCAAAGTTTATTAATATTTGTGAATGCGGATATGCAATTCAGGGTACCGAGCAGCCGGTACTAGGTGAGAATAAACCAGTATTTAATGATGAACAATGGACTCGATTGATTCAGGGTTTGCATGCAATAGGTCGAATCGCTCATGATTATGGCATGCAGATTGTCTATCACTATCATGCCGGAACCGGGGTTTTCAATGCTTCAGAAATTGATTATCTGATGCAACATACCAGTCCGGAGTTAGTCTCATTATTACTGGACACCGGTCACGCCGCCTTTGCCCGGATAAACCCAATGGATCTGTTGCTAAAGTATCGAAGCCGCATACGCTATATTCATTTAAAAGATATCCGTGCAGCTGTTTTTGAAAGAGTTTCACAAGAGAAACTTTGCTTTATGGATGCGGTGCGTGCCGGTGTTTTTACAGTACCCGGAGATGGGATGATTGATTTTGCACCAATAATGACAGAACTTAAGAAAACTGGTTATCAGGGATGGCTGATTGTGGAGGCCGAGCAGGATCCTGCCAAAGCACCGCCTCTCGCCTACGCTCAAAAAGCTCGGGAGTATCTGCAAAGAATGATAGATTGAGAACTCAATGTAGCGCCAAGGCCCAACCTGCTATATGCTTAAACTGCCATTAAGTTAAGCTCAGTTGTATATAAACTGTCCTCCCCGCGAAGGCGGGGATCCATCTCTAAGCTCGCTATAATGCCAATTGAGGAATGGATTCCCGCCTTCGCGGGAAAGACAAAATTTCCTTAACTTAGTGGCAGTGAGAGTTAGAGAGAGGGGATTTTTCCTAAACAGTGTTTAGTTTATCGACTACCAGTCAATGAAACATTAGATTCGTCCGGATTGACTCCAGCAATTGGAGATACCGGCAGCAAGGGCTCTCTGTAGCTCGCTACCTGTATCCTCTCAGGTGAGGCGAGTGGAGCCTGGATTTGGTATTCCGCTGTCTGGCTTTCCTTTAATGAGTTTTTCAAAAATAAAAGCAGCTCATCAATTGCCTTGGTTTGCACTTTGAAATAGGTGGTATAATCTGAGAAATTTTTTAATTCTTTAATTGCGAAATAGCAGGAATGCAGAAGGCTTTTTGCTTGAAGCGAGTCTATTGGAACTGTTTCGATTAAGCAATTCACGGTATTAAAGAACAGTTTCAAACGCCTGACTCGAGCATTCAGTTTGCATTCTTCAATTGGATTCACATCGGATACGCTAAAAAAACTTCTTTTGCCCTGTGTTGATGATTCAGGTTTCTCGAAATTTGCGAAAGCAATTCTCAAACGGGCGCGCAGCTCAACAAGCAGACAATATTCTGATTGAATTAATGGAAGAATGCGACGAAATGCCTTTCCCTGCAGAGGCAGTTCCTCCTCTTTCAACTGAAAAAAGAACTCCATCTCGAATCTTAATTTAAAATCTTCCTGTTTGACATCTGTAGCAGGCTTCAGGGGATATAAACCCTCCATTGCAAAGATATCCCACAAACTTTGTTTGAAAGGGCTTGGGAGCATGCCAAAGCAGCTTGTCATTAATTTACTGTCCTTACTCTCTATAATGGACTGGATAGCAGGATATAAGGCTGAAAAATAATTATCGACGCCGTGTTGCGATAAAAACAGTTGAATAACAGGCTGTAATTGTTCAATTAACTCCTTTCTAAGACTAATATTTGCTGTACTACAAATTCGTTTAATCATTATGCTGAGTATGGATTCTTTTACGCCATTTATATAGATTCCTTCAATTTGTCCAATTGTAGCACCAGCTTTTATGAGCCCATTGATAAGACCAGGTTCACACTCAAAAATTATTGCCGCGTTTAAGATCTTGATTTTTGTTTGATCCAGAAGAAATAATTGGCTTGAATTTGCTCCAAGATCAAGTAATCGCTCGGCAAACCAGGAATTATTATGTGTGACAGCTACTCCAAGTAAACTTAATTCAAATTGTGGCGCACGAGAGGAATAAACCTTATTAATATCCAGATCTTCCGCTTTTCTTTTTTCTCCTTTTGGACTTTCCACAGTGTCTTTTTTACAGAACATCGTCAGGAACACGTTTAAAAGACTTTGAACTCTGAACTCACTCAAATTCATTCGCAGCATATGGCCCAAAGCATTAAAAAAGAATTGCCGTTGAAGCGACTTAACATCAGCCAGTGCTTCGGCGGAAGAGCGGAATAATTTAATAGCACTCCCGGTTTTTTTAGTCTGCCTTGGTGAACTGAGGGATTCATGTCTTAAAAGCTCAAAGAGTGCCTTGGCTAAGTTATAATGAGGACATTTCCCCGGCTTTTCCGGGGGGGCAAGTTCGTTTGGCGCAGGGGCTAAGGGATCGAACTTTTCTTTCAGCGATTTCAATGACTGCTGAAAAAAGAACTCTACCGTTAGTTGCTGAGAAAAATCAGAATTTTTCTGCGCTGAAATATCCACGAAATGATAAAGAGACTGTCTATGATTTAGGCTAAGATTATTCATAAAAATTGCCAGGATATTAGCGTCTTCAATTTTCAGGATCATTGGGAAAATAGCAGCTAAATGATTAAAATAATTGTCCAGACCATGCTGTTTCTGAATGACCTCAACTGTCAATTGTAATTGCTCATAGAGAGGTTGTCTTTTTCCTGGCACAAGATGCAATAACTTTCCGTGTAAATTTTCAAGCGCTATTTTTAAAATGGATATATCACCATGAGTCAAATCAATTTGTGCATTTGCCTTTATCAGTGCGGCTAAAATATCGGAAGAGCAATCCAGAATAACGGCCGCGACCAAGGGCTTGATTTGTCTCTTGTTTGGTCCTAAATCGAAGCAGTGGTTAGAGCTTGCTCCTAACTGTAATAAATCGCTGACTCTGTAAAAATCATCGGCCTGTATCGAATGGCCTAACAGGGTTTGTTTGACTGGCCTTGAAGTCAGTATTTGCTGTCTGGACGAGCTTATAAGCGTATCAGAAATTTCATATTCCTCATCAATTATCTCAGAGTACCCTGTTCGACCATGCAATTGCTTTAATAAAGGAAAAACCTGTCTTGGATCTTTTCGGAAATGTCCTAATAAATCATTAAGTAAAGGATGAACCAGTAAAGTAGCAGGCAGTTTATTCTCTTTTCGAGCCTGTTTCGCAACCCAATACTCTTTTGCGACAGTCAAGAACACTTCAGGATCCTCTCGATGATTTTCAGGATGCTCCTGCACATCGTTTGCATAGTCTTCAAGACCTAAAACTTTAGCAAGTTCATAGGCATAGCTCTCATCTACAGTGTTTTTGTTGAACTCATGCTTTACATGTATCGCCTTAAATCCAGCCTTTCTTGCCCATTCCACTACTCCTTCAGTGTCATCAAGAATTAAAATGTCTTCAGGTCTGAGAGGAATGCCGCTGGATGACTTGTTGAACTCCTGCATGATGAAGTGAAGATCCGCGTTCTTTTGTTTAGTGAACAGGTTCTTTGTTTCGAGATCATGCTCATACCTTTTCATCAATATATTTCTAAACTCGGTGACATCTTCGCTGGCAATTACAAGATTCGGATTATTTACCGAAAAATGAATGCCAAATCGTTCAAACAGTTTGAGTAAATCAGTGATTGATGCCCCTCCACTGGATCCAATATCGCTATCGAGTTTTCTATCGCGGGCAGTATCAATCCCCAGATGGATGGTTAAGGATGCCCAGCGTAATATGGGGATTAACAAATCATGATTAAGAACAGAGGCATATTTTCCCTTTAAATTGACTAGTGTGTTATCGAAATCACAGGCCAACAGTCGTATTTGAGGATGAATACCCGCGGGAATTTGAACCGTATCGCCAAGATCAGTTTTTGCTCGCATGAAAATTCTTCCTAATTGTTATTCAGAGGCAATCAATCGGCACTCTAGTTATGTGCGAGCTCATTGTCTCAAATTAAATAAAATTGTCAATTTTTTAGTAAGAATCAGCATGAAACAAACAGAAAATATATTTGATTTTAAAAACAATTTTTTTTGATCTCAACTAATTTTCCAAGGTCCTCTTTAAATTAACTTCAAATATCATTTTTTTTCAAATTTTTGCACCATCAAACAGGCTCTTTGCCCCTCAAACACGCCTTTGTCCATAATATAATTTCCCACTATTCTGAATCCTGCCTTCGTATACACATGTTGTGCGCGGGGATTATTTGCATCAGGATCTATAAAAAACGTATCCGCAGCAGGATCGACCTTTTTACGGAAAAAGTCGATAAAAGCGCAAAGCGCTTCACTGGCAAATCCCTTACCAAGAAACTCCCTGTTACCTATACCAAAATCGATGCAATAGGTAGCGCCGGTTACAGAGCGATTTTCAGCCAGAATCTTAGGGCAGTCCTCATTGGATCCAAGCGGGGAAGTTAAAATGAAACAGGATTTTTCCTTGTTGATGGTGCCAATCCAATAGCTGACATTTCCAGAAAAATAAGCAGAAGGTTTTTTCCTCCCATCCACAAAGTTAATAATATCATCCTTATGTTCCTGGCTATTATCCCAAAATTCCAGCATATGAGGTTCGGCAAGCCAGGAAAAGATTATTTCCAGATGATGCTTTTCAAGTTTCTCAAATTCAAACATAGCGTCCTCCCCGACTATCAATTTCCTGCTTTAACTTATGCTCTCAGCTGCCATAATAAATAAAGAGTAATTATGTTTCTGCCCAGCGGAAATCATACTGATATTTTTTTAATTGTTATGAATTGATTAAACTCAACATAAGGAAATATTTATCATGAGCAATAATGACTTGCAATATGTAGTTGGTGAGATTCCTGAAAAACCTGATGAGATTCCATCCTCTCCTGACCAGTTTGAACCCTTACCAAATGACACTCCGGAACCCAGCCCGGAAAATACTCCCGAGCCAGAACCTGTTCATATTCCTGAGCCCGAACCCATTAATATCCCGGAAAAGCCGCTTTAAATTCCCTTTGGGGAGTTTTTTGGCGATTGCTTCTTTTCCTTTTTAATTTCATTACACACCGGCTTGCTGGAATCGGGCGTAATGTCGCAAACATTCTTGATTTCCTTAATTTCCGGATGGTCCTTGGCTTTGTCTTTTTTAATTGATCCCATAATTTTCTCCTATTTCCTTTTATTTATAGCAAAAGCATTTTATGCTGCATGAAATGACTATCATTGATAAGCGGATACCATGGCCTATTTCCTGCTGAAATATATTCATATCATCAGCTCCACCTTATTGTTTGGCACAGGTTTAGGCAGTGCTTTTTATATGTGGCGCGCCAATCAAAGCGCTAATGTTGAAGCAATGCGTTTTGCGGCCAGGAATGTGGTGATTGCCGATTGGATCTTTACAGCACCTGCCGTCGTTATTCAGCCAATAACCGGATTTTGGTTAATGGCTATTATGCATTATCCAATCACCAGCAAATGGATTATTCTCAGTTTGATTCTATATGTAATTACCGGCGCCTGCTGGCTTCCGGTGGTATGGCTGCAAATCAAAATGGATGAATTGCTAAATCAAACCCTATCCGAAAAAGGTCTGCCTGCAAAATACCACCGCTATGCAAAATTATGGTTCATTTTAGGCTGGCCTGCATTTTTCTCGGTATTAGCAATTTTTTACCTGATGGTATTTAAACCATTTTAAGTTAAAAAATCGTAACTCCCCAGGTCTCAACGTCATCCTGAACGCAGTGAAGGATCTCATGAATCTGGCTTAGCTCTAAGCAGTTTGAGATCCTTCGCTACGCTCAGGATGACGTACCTGGGGAGTTACAAAAAATCTGATAAGTATTCCTTAAGCTTTTCCTGATAAACTGGCCTTCATAATTATCACCCAAAGGAAGATGATAAATAATAATGGCAGAATCATCAGAAATTACAGGATTAACAAGAAAGCTTAATAAACTCATCAAGCAAAAAAATATTAATGGATTTCCTGACCATTTAACGACAGAATTAGAAAATACAGCGAAGCTGCTTAATCTTAAAGACTGTGCCTATAACGATTCATTAAAATTGCTCCTGATTCGCCTGCATCTTATTAGCATTCACGTCTTAAAAAATGCTGATTATCTCTCTGATGCTGAAAAAAATCGTATTGCCAAAAACGTTATCACCTGCACCAGGCTTATCACTAAAAGCCATGCTAATCAGGACAACATAAAGTATCATCAAAAATTGCGTCGATTGCTTAATAGCAATGCTTTCGAGTTTCGTAAATATTCCTCTCCCTTAATACATTACCCTCTGGTTATGATTGATTCGGTGGTGAATGCAGTTAACTACGGGCGCAGCGGCATTTTCCGTACCGATTATCCACGCTCTCACTTTGCCCGAAAAGATTATGTGTCAGAGACACTGGAACATTTCACTCTCGTTAATCGAAGCGCTAGTTCGCGAATGGTTTTATCTCGTCTTGCCTCATGCCCTAATCTGACTAATTCTGAAGACGAACTAATAAGTCACTTGAATGAAGAAGTCACAGAGCCTTTTGCTCGTTTTATTGCTGTAAACAAAGCTAATTCTAAACTTACGGACGAAGTCAGAACATTAATTGCCTCATTAAATGAAATAGCAAAACAGCTGGCTGGTGCAGAACATAATCAAGTGATTCATGCTGCCGCAAAGAAAGCGTTTCTGGCCTGTCAGGATTTGGCTCTTGAAATACTCAATAACAAGAAAGTTTCGCTCACTAAAATCAGACAATTGTCTGTATGTTTCAAACAAACCGCATTGGTCATTGAAAATCCTGGCAACAAAGAACAAGTGCTTAAACTTTCGGAGATGGTGGAACAAAGTGACTATAGCCGCTATCGAGCAGATCGTGAAAAAACCAGTTATGCAGTAATTCATATCCTGGTGTCTGCAGCCCTTTTAGGCTTAGCTATATTTGAAGCAGTCGCCAGTCATGGCTTATCCATGGCTGTACATGCCTGGATTATCTCCGCTGAGGGAGTAAGTCTTGGCGTAGGTCTTGGTCAATTACACTATTTCTCTAACAGTGATCAGAGAAAGACCCTTTTCTTTGATTCTATGGAAAAAATGTGTAGCGCCACCAACCTATCAAGCTCACATCAGGACTGGGTAGACCAAAATGATCTGGTAAATCGCAGAACTGAATTGCTGGATGAAATAATCGCGCAAAAATACAAGGATACTTCCGATTTATCAAAAGAAGCCACCCATTTGATGACTGCCTTGCGAGCACTTCAGCAATCCAGCAATTCATCCAGGCAAGAACTGCTGAAAAAACAGGCCCAGACTGTTCTAAGCTGCGCTCAGGATCTGGCGCTTGATTTATTAAGAGCAGAAGAACCTTCGATGCACCGTATACAGAAACTAACTGAATGCGTGAACGCAGCACAAAAAGTGACTAGCCAACCGGAAAATCCCCAGGCTATTGCGCATTTAGTGAAACTGCTTAATCAAGGCGGATACGAGACTACCCGTGTAAATAAAAAAGATATTTTAATTGCATCCCTTTTAGCTTTGGCCAGCATTGTACTTTTCGCAGTGACCATAACCGGTACAATTCTCTCTGGCGGGACCACTGCCGGAACGATTCTCTCGCCTTTTATGCTCATGATTATGTCCATTAATCGTTTTATTCACGCATTCCAGCGTCAGCAAACTGCTTTCACAGCGGAAGCAAGGACATTGGCCGAGTATTCGGAAATAATGGGTGATGCTCAACCTGAACCGATTCGTGACGAACTCTCTTCTGATTCAGGCGGGTACTCATCTGATTTCAGCTGTGCATAACTGATTCGACTATAATTCAAATAGGTCAAGTATTTGGATACTAATTGCGTCAGTGCTATTGCATTTATGGAAGATGATACATAAAAGCCGTCTTTGCGAGCTTCAGCGAAGCAATCCATCTCATTACTTTATAGGATTCGATCTTGGATTGCTTCACTTCGTTCGCAAAGACGACAAGTTTATTGAAGGATATAGGCGGTAAAGGACAGGAGACCATATGAGAGACATTCGTCAAATCCAGGATGAATCTTTTTTATTATTGCTGCAAAGCTCACTTAAAGCGATACCTTTTAATATCTTTCTATCAATAATAATCTGGGGGTATCTCATCTATAGGGGCGCCCCTGTTACTGCATCCACAATCTGGTTTCTGGCAATCTTCAGTTTAAGCCTTTTACGCTGGATTTACAGCCGCCGATGTATTGTCAGCAAGTCTTATAT
Organism: Legionella quinlivanii; assembly: GCF_003265995.1. Classification (GTDB taxonomy): domain Bacteria; phylum Pseudomonadota; class Gammaproteobacteria; order Legionellales; family Legionellaceae; genus Legionella_C; species Legionella_C quinlivanii_A. Next base: position 297,818 of record NZ_MVJN01000002.1, read on the forward strand.
CCATTCCAAAAAATCAAAACTGACTTTATTCGTCAGTTTCACTTTCATTATGGGAGGATTATGGGGTAGCTGTTATATTTTTTTTTATGATTATTTATCTGCTGCACATCAAAATATAATTACTCTGGTGCTTGGAGGAATGGCTGCTGGCGGTATTGCATCACTTTCTATTTATTTACCAGCTTATTACGCCTATTTACTTCCTATGTTTATCCCTTTAATTGTTTACAATTATTCCTTTCTGCAAGTCGATAAAAGCATACTAGCCACTATGTTTCTTCTTTTTATAATAATGCTCATGGTAACAGCCAAATTCCCATCCCAGCTTCTTTCAGAAACTATCAGGTTGGGAAGAGAAAAAGACAGTCTGATTCAGAATCTGAATCACACAAATCATGAGAAAGATGCAGTGCTTGAAGAAATTCATCGCATATCAATAACTGATTCTCTTACTGGACTTTATAATAGAAGATATTTTGACGCTCGTCTCGATGAAGAGTTGCGAAGGGCTAAGCGTAATCAGCATTATTTTAATTTGATATTAATCGATGTGGATGATTTCAAATTCGTTAATGATAATTTCGGCCATCCTGCAGGAGATTTAATGCTGAAACGATTGGCAAGAGCGATTAAAAAAACTGCTACTCGGGCAAACGACGCTGCTTTCAGAATTGGAGGAGATGAGTTTGCCGCGATGCTCGCCAACAGTACCGCTGCGGAGGCAATTATTATTTGTAAGAAAATACAGGAATGCTTCAAAGAAGAATCGGCTGGGAATAACACAACGCTTAGTATTGGTATAGTAACCGTACCACCTGAGAACATAGAGGCCGAAGACATAATCTCTGCAGCGGATAAAGCCTTGTATCAGGCAAAAAAATCAGGGAAAAATCAGATTCGTTCGATTGAATTGTAGTTCCAAATCCTTCTAAACGGCTACGCCCGAGGCGTTGTTGCGTAAATGAAGATGGGAGCACAAAAACTGTCTTTGCGAGCGCAAGTGAAGCAATCCATCTCCTTACTTTGTTCAAGCTTCGATCTGGATTGCTTCACTGTGTTCGCAAAGACGACAAGTTAGTTGTTTTGTTCTATTTACACAATAATGCCACGCGGAAATGACAGATTTGTGCTCAGTATCAAACGGCTATTTTTCCGCCTCAATCACATAAAGGCTGAAATTAAAATAATACTGGCCCTGGTATTTTTCCTCACACTCTTTTGCATACATAGCCACCATTGCCTCATTGATTTCATCGATTAAAGAAGGGGAAACCTGGCCTTGGAAATATCCCACTCCTCTGACAAATTTGCGGAAAAAATCCAGTGAAGGCAACAGCAAAGAATGCTGATTTTTTTCTATATGGAATCTGCTGAATAACCCATTTTTGTTAAGATCCTCTTTTAACTTATTAAAGTCACTGTATTGGCTTCGGTCCACTGGCGAAACGAAATCACGTAACTCTGGGAACTGCCCCGATTGGGTTACCGCGACCGCTGTATTAATAAATGGATCATCACCGCATGGAAAAAGCAGGAAGATTCTGCCCCCTTTTTTCAAGGCGCGAAATATATTGTTATAAACCCCTATCAGATGTTTAGACCACTGCAGGCACCAAAATGATACAATGTAGTCAAATTGTTCCTCAAATTGCAGTGACTCCATATCCATTTGTTTTACTGAAAAATTGGGATAAACCCGGCTAAGCTCTGCCGCCAGACTAATCATATTTTCTGATGCATCAACCCCAAGAACTGAGCCATTTGGCAACATTTTAATCAGGTGCTCGGTGAATGACCCGTTTCCACAACCAATGTCCAATATCTTATCCTGCGGCTTGAACTGAAGTCGGGGGAGATATTCCCTTGCGGCTGTCGCCTGAACATAAGAACCAATGGCATAATCCTCTGCTGGCCAATCATTAGTTTTCATAAAGGCTCCTGTTAAAATAATAATTTACCCGTTTCAGAATGACTTAAGCAATACAATTAACTGTATTAAATATAAGACATTTAATTGAGTAATGACTTTTTAGATTAATTTGTGTACAATGATGCAATTATTATTACACATTGCGGAGAGTATCAAGGCCTATGTTTTTCCAAAACAAAACCAATATTGCAGTAATTGGACGAAAAAAATCAGGAAAAACGGCGCTTATTAAATATTTATGTGATGCTCCCTTTTCAACTGGCGAATTACCCTCTCTATTCTTTCGCACCAGACAGATCCCGGGATCTCATGCCAAGTTTAATTTCTATGAATTAAGCTCGGAGCTAATCCTGACCAATGATAGTTTAAAATGGAATGCCTTTATTAAGGATATTGATATCCTTATTTATTGTATCGACCTGCCAGAGTTTTTAAAACCAGATCAGGGCCATTCTTACGAAATATCCACCGTAGAAGCGATAAAATTATCCACCGAAAAATCAGGTATTCTGACTTTTGTGGCCTTGACACATTATGACAAGCTGGACGAGAAATTTACTCACTCAGTGGACACACTTGAAAGACAATTAATTGCAGCCGGATTTAATACATTTATTACCTCTGCAAAACCGGATAATACCCAGACTCATTCTCCTTCCAGAGGAGTTGCTGGAATCAGGTTGCTAAGGCAAGCCGTTGAAAACCATTTGGAAAGACAGCCAATCGACTACGCAATTTCGCTCCTGAATGATCAGTATCCAGAGCTTAAAAAAGCATTGAGAGATCTGCATACTGCCCTGAACCATTTACCAGTTTCAGAGAGAAACAGAATAGAGAATGAAACAGTCAATCTGATCGAGCGCTTTACCCGGGATGAAAATATTTCCAAACTCGCTGCCATTAACTATTACCAGCAAACCTGTACAAAAATACTTTATGATAATGCAGACTCCAGCTTTCGCTGGCGAAAATGGTACTCGCGTATTTTGTTTAAAATTTTGTTAATTAGCGTTTTTATTATGGCAGCGACTATGGCAGGCTTTGTAGTAGGTTTGGCACTTGGCGCTAAAATGACAGGCCCTGGCGCTCTTTTCATTGCAGCATTTGGCGCTTTAATGGGCGCCCTGGCAGGAATCTATCTGGCGACCCGACTTCCCTTTGATCAATTCCTTTCAAAGTTCAATTTCTTTAGCCCCAAAGAAGAAGTGGCTCTTGGAAATGTGATCAAGGCAGCTATGACAGCAAATGAGGAAGAGATGAGTTATGAAACACAGAATGAGGATCCGTTTAAGCTGGTTTGATTACCCGCTTATCGAATTTATCTCCCCTCGCATCCCTGTGATTATAAATTCACTTATTTAATCTCAATATTTATCGAAGGCGATACTTCCTGCCCGTTGTCTGTGATTTTTTTATGAGTAAACCATAGCAAACCTCTTGACTGGTCCGCTTCAATAAATCCCAGCTCAGGAGTTCTTCGAGCATATTTTTTAGCAACATAAGGATTATAGCGTTTCTCATCTATAACTGTGGACGCATCAGACTTTTCAGATTTTTCCTTATACACATTCATTTTTTTACTTAAATAAATGCTTTCCTCGGCTTCATCAAGTGCGGACTCCAGGGTTCTGACTATCGTATCGGGGCAAGTGAATGTTCCTTCCAATGTGCTGTCGAAAATAAGGTACCACAGGTTTAAGGAACCAAATTCCGGTTTAATCTGTGAAATCTGTTTGATGAACTCAGCCATATTAACTGCGTTTAACTGTAAAAAGCCGGACTTGCGTGCTTCTTCCAATATGAATAACTGAATTGAGTGCGACCATTTACCATGGACGACTCCAGCTCCCGGATCAGAGGATAGATAAGCATTTTTCAGTAACACATCGAGAAATAAACCGGTGGTTAATTCATCGATTAAAACGGCTGTCGATTTGGGGAAATCAAATTCAGTATTGGTTCGATATTCTGCAGGAACAGGCTCTTCTGATCCCTGATTAAAATGATTTACACTCCCCCACTCATCAAAAAACTTTCTTATAGTATGCTTCTCGGTGCGACCCTCTCTGCCTTCCGATTGTTTAAATTCATAGTAGCTTTTAGCGAATTTCTTAAAACCGGCAAGCATCATCTCTTCATTGCATAAAAAAGAAAGCACCTTGATTACATCTTGTTCCAAATTTTCTTCAAGACTGGAAAAGCCTGTATCGCTCAAATACAATTTATAATCGTTATTATCTGAATTTCCCTTGGTAATCAGCTGAAGCATTTTGGCACTCGATATATTCATTCAGATCAAAACTCTATCAGAAAATAATTAAGAAAACCTTATTTTGACCACTGCTTCAGATAAAATTCGCGCCTAAACCCAATTCAGTTTAAGATGAATGCTGACTGAAAGAATGCTTAATATCAGAGATACTTTCATTGGAGACCGGCAATGGATTTGACTTACCATATTGCAGAACTGTTACTACTCGTTTCCTATTTATTACGTGACATGCTTCATCTAAGAATAGTAGCCTGTTTCGTTAGCCTGCTTTATATTTTCTATGGCATGAACCACAATCTGCCCGAGATCTATTGGTGGTCGGTTATTTATCTTGTGGTCAATATTTTCCAGATCTTATTAATTTTCAGACAAAAATTACCTGCCCAGCTCGATCCTCCCCTGCAAGCGATTAAAGACCAGTTGTTTACTCACATGCTAACCTCCGAGTTTGTGAAGTTAATTAAACTCAGCAAGGAAGGGGAAGCTTGCACGGCATCACTGATGAGCAGGGATCAACCGGTATCACGTGTCCTCTTATTGACTGAAGGAAAAGCCTTAATTTACCGCGATAAACAGATCATTGAACTGAAGCCTTATCATTTTCTGGGAGAAATGAGTTTTTTTAATAATCAACTTGCCACTGCGGATGTCATCGTAAAGGAACCGGTGAAATTTATCTACTGGGAATACGAAACGCTCAAGCGATTACAGGAACGTCAACCTGGATTATTCATTTTCATGCTCGAAGCCATTGGAAAAGATATGGTACTCAAATTGATGAATACACCCGAGCTGGCCGAGGTCAGGCATTAACCACTAAACTGCCCTGATTTAATAAATTCTGCAACATTTCAACGGAAGTTGCACCAGCGGGGACATAGTTTAACAGCGTAATCGTCTGAACCACTGCTCCATTGGGATCAGCCGATAAACTCAACAAGCTGTCATTCACTCCTCCTATGTTGTCGCTGTTAATAACAGAGATATTGATATAGTTACTCAGACTGGATGGATTGGAGGAATTATAATTATTAAATATCTGATCCAGCGTGAGCACATCGCCTTCTGCAGGTTTAAAATCAGCAATTACATCCTGTTGTGGAGATTGTGCGGTCAAAGATGCCGCATCAAAATTAAAATTATCAGCGCCCTTGCCTCCGATCATTAAATCATTTCCCATCCCGCCATTAAAAGTATTATTTCCAGCATCACCAACCAGTAAATCACCGATATCGCTGCCATTAATAACAGCGCCTCCATGCTGCTCATTGACATAAATGGCATCTAGGTTTTCATTCGAACTTAAATGCAATACGCCTAAATCCTGTAAATCCAGGACGGTCAGATTTGAATCAATTGCCGTGACATAATCCAGCACAGTATCGCCTAATCCGCCATTATCAAGCCCGTGATCGACACCATCAAAATAAAGACTGAACTGCCAGGTGCCGCTGGTCTGATCCTGATGCAACTGATAGATATTCATTCCGGTCAAACTTAGATCAGGACTTAATACATCCGTTAAATTCAAAGCACCTAGCAAAGGAGCGACAATTGGATCAAGGATATCATTGAGTTCAGTGATTAATGTATCCGTATTCACCGCAAGATTTAAGCTGGCTAAACCTGCCAGAAAACTGGTGTCGAGATTCAAGATAATATCTGCTCGTAAATCCTGGGAAAAACTTAAGAGATAATCGCCGTTTTCTTTGATATGCAGGCCGTTGACTGAGACATCCAGTATTTTAACTTCCAGCTGAGCACCTGCTGAGACCGCATCTTCAAGCGTTGATGTCAAAGCAAGAATACCTTGATCCACAGTATCTATCGCATTATTTAGCGTGGACAAATAATTGGCATCCAAAGCGTCCAGTTGTCCAATAATGGTTGTTGATAATGATTTTATTGAGTTAACCAGTGTTTGATTAAGAAGTAAACTTAGAGGAGTCGGTGTTAATTCGTCGATCAAATCGGTCAGCTCACCGATTAGATTATCTATACCAGTCGCTGTCGACAAACCATCGAGCAAACTATTCAGGCCGGTCCCCAGTAAATTGTCCAGTCCAGTCAATAAATCGCCGACTAAATTCAGTAAAATGGCAATAGGATTGGAGTTTAGAACCGTTTGTAATTGTAGCAATAAACCATCCAGAGTATTCAGATTAGTTTCAATTGCTCCCAGTGCATCATCCACCAACCCATCCAGTTCGGTCAGCAAGGGGTTAAACAATAAATCTACCTGCACTCCGACACTGGCTGATAAATCGGTGGTAACGGTTACATCGAGGCTCAGATCATTAATTCCTGCAGTGGAGCCATCAAATAGCAGGGAGTAACTGTTATTTACAGGATTGAATAAAATCAGGTCTTCATTGGCAAAATCCCCTACACCCGGAAGACTACTATCCGCAGCCAGTGAGAAAACCATCTGTCCGGCGTTGGCATGATTATCAGGAAAAACATACAGGGAATTGATAATCTGGCTATCGTCCAGACCATGACTGGAACCGTCAAAATACAAACTGAAATTGCTGCCATTCCACTGAATTACATCATTGGTGCCAGCAAGCACATTACCCGGCAGGGTTGAAGCAGTTGAGAGGGTAAATAATACTGAACCATTATCAAGAATATGTACGGAAGTGATATTTCGATTGTTTAAACTGCCATTTGTAATTGCCGCTAAATCGAATGATTCATGAAATTGTCCATTGTTATATTCAATCAATGTCTGATTGTCGTAGCCGCCGACCTGACGCTCATTTCCCCCTCCTTCAGTAGAAAACAGAATCGTATCATGAACTTCCGTACCTTCGGTTAAGGAAAAGGCATTCAGATTTTCCGGCAAATTATCCAGCAAACCGCCAAGCAAACCATCATTGGAGGCCAGTCCGTGTTCGCTGCCGTCAAAGAATAATTTAAGTGTATTAACATCCCACTGATTCGTAACTGGATTTTTGGTCACCGAATAAATATCCTCACCCCGAAAGGTTAATGCCGAGAGTGGATCAAATGGATTGGATAAGAGTTCACCCAGGGAGCCAAAAAGCAGGTCAACATTTAAAATGGGAGCCAGAGAGAAATACAAGGTATCCCCTTTCACCTCAAGGCCATCAATCTCAATTAAACGGGTATCCGGATCCAGTAAGGCAGCGACTAAACCGGCTAAATCAACATTGTTCAATGCCTGTAGTGCATTGCCAAGCAATTCATCGGTCAGTCCAATATCCTCTCCGCGGAAATAAATATCCAGAGAGCCAATATCCCAGGAGCCATTGACGCGATTAATCGATAAAACTTCGGTGCCATTCGCGGTAATTCCGCCCCAGACATCCAATGTCTGCAAAGCATAGGCCAAATCAACGTCAACCAGATTACTTAATGTAAAATATAAAGTGCCGTTATTAAAACTGTTATCACTTGAGGTAAAGGAGAAATCATCCATATTAAAATCAACGAGCAAATTCTGGAAAATCCCGTCATTTAAAAGACCATCCTGAAGCCCCTGAGCGCTGCCATCCAGAAACAGCTCAAAGGTATAGCGTCCATCGCTGCCCTGGGTCGCCAGAACAATGTCCTGATTTTCAAAATTGCCAATTCCCGGTAAATTACCCCCAGTTGCCGTAGAAAATAAAATCTGATTTCCCACAACATGCAAGCCGTCAATACTGAATCCTAAAAGCGAGAGCTGATTTAAAAGACTGGTTTCAAAATTGAAATTTTCGCTGCCATTAAAGGCCATCTCATAGCCATCGGCAGTTAATTTTAAGATGTCTTCATTAAAGAACACACCTTCCTGCTCGAGAATCAGAGCCAGAGCATCTTCGGTAGTTCCTCCCGCGAGAATCCCCCCGGGGCCGATCAAAGCTGCTATCAATGCCGGCAAGTCACCTTCAATCGGATCCAATGCCGACAAGCCGTAAAAACCCTCCATAGGCACTACACCGCCTAAAGAGGTTGTCAGATACATCATATCCCCGGCATTGGGATTAAAAACAGCATTATCAGCCACATTGACTACAAACTGTGCAGCACCGAGGTTGACCGGATCGCCATCCCGGTCCACGGCGCGAATAGCCGTACTGAAATCAAGAGCAAGCCACTCTTCATTGGCGGCATGGTCAATTGCTGTGATGAGGGTAAAGGTATAATCCCCGTTGGCTTCCAGTTCAAGAGTGAAGACCGGCGAGCCATTCACCAGGGCCGACAGTGTATTGCCATTCACTTCATAAGTAACCGCTTCACCATTGACAGTTACCGCCGGCAAGTTAGTCAATTCGGCCTGGGGACGGAATAAAAAGAAGCCCTGCTCATCTCCGCCAAAAGCAACCAAGGCATCAAGACTACCCAAAACAGCAACAGGCCCTAAGCTTAGATTGCTTTCATACACATTGGCATTCTCAGCGCTGGCGGTCACAATAGGCACATCATCCTGAATAGCAATGACAAACTGACTACCAAGATTAACCAGATCATTATCATTGTCGATAAGATTAATCACTGAGCCCAGGTTAACCAATACTTGTTCAAGATCATTGCCGTTTGTAAGTGGGTGGTCTATCGCTGCTAAAAGATTGAATATAAAATTGCCTGCTATACCGCCGCTATTCAATTCAAAAGTAAAGATGTCTACACCCGCAGCGCTGGCTGTAAGAATATTCCCATTCAGAGAATAACTTAGACTGGCACCGTTCGCTGTCAGATTATTAGCGCTTAAAATCGATTCATAGTTGGCATCAAAAATCCATTGCCCACTATCGTTACCAACACTCGCCAGAGCGGCCAGCGAACCGCTGACCGATAAGGTCTGCCCTCCTTCGCTGTTACCCGCTGGCAGCACATCTTCATGTACAGTTTCACTTAATGAAGCTCCACTTAGAGAGGGAATGGCATCAATTATCTGGAGATGTTCACCCAATGAAATCTGAGCGCTAAGCTGATCATTATCCCCATCCAGTGCCGTTGCAATGACAAAAATACTATTCACAGCCAGATTTAGAGCATTAGCTCCCGCTGCATCAGCATGGATTACCGAGCGATATTGGGTAAAACTGACCAGGCCTGCAGCGTCAACACTTACAGTAAATACTAACTGGCCATTCGCACGGCCTTCAATGCTGCCATTGTTATTAGTTAACAGAATGGAGGCTCCTGTTAAGCTGTCGATTAGTCCTGAGTCGGTATTATCACCGCCACTAATCTGCAACGCATAATCAAGATTGCCTTCATCTGCACCCAAATCCGCACCGAAAGCTGCGGCGACAGAAGTAGTACCTGTTAGACCTAACTGAGCTTCATTAATTGTCAATGGGGAAATTAGTCCGGCATCCACGGTTAGCTGCGGCACATCGTCAATGATGAAGAGCACTGAGGTTAAATCCAGTAGTGCGCTGCTGCTATCACCATCGCGATCGGTTAAATTGGCGATGACACTTAGAATATTGTTATCCAGATTAATTGAGTTAGTGCCGCCGCCATCCCCATGCACCACGGCGCGAAGCTGGGTGAAGGAAAGCTCCCCGCTGCTGTCAATGCTGACACTAAAGACCAGTTCATCACCTAATTGCGTGCGTCCTTCCACTACATTGCCATTGAAGCTTAATATCACTGCTTGCTGACTAAGGGTATCAATCAGGCCGCTGTCGGCATTATTAATCTGCAAGGCATAATCAATCGGCAGGCTGCCGTCCGCACCGATCGCGGCTTCAAAGGCCAGAGCTAAGGAGGTGCTGACCGTGGTGTTCAGACTGTTTTCATTGGCATTCAATGTGCCGACGAAATCCCCATCCGCCGTTAACGAAGGTACCCCGTCTATCACCTGAATCAAGGCGCCCACATCGAGACTTTCACTGACCGTATCCCCATCGCCATCGGTGACTGTAGTCACCAGGCTAATCAGATCTTCTGCAAATAACAGCGAGTTCGTGCCATTGCCGGCCGGGTGAATTACCCCGCGGTCCAAATCCAGTACAATGGCATTGGCGTCCACACTCAAAGTAAACACCAAAAGCCCGCCGGCTCGTCCTTCGACATTGCCCTGGGCAGTAATGCTCAGCAGCACCGGCAAACCGCTTAGGCTATCGATTAAACCGGAGTCATTGCTGGACAGTTCAAACTGATAATCAACACTGCCGCCATCAGGACCCACATTGCTGTTAAATACCGCGCTTAAGACAATGGAGCTGTTTACTCCAAGCGTCGCTTCATTCACACTCAAGGCACCAGCCCCCGGATCAGTCAATAACAAACTCGGACCCGCATCCTGAATGGAGACTATCGCGGATATATCAATTGCGGCGCTTTGCTGATCATTATCGCCATCGAGTGCGGTGGCAACCACTTCTACAACATTGGCTGGGAAGACCAGTGTATCTGCTGGATCATTGCTGTCCGGATGAATAATAGAGCGCAGTTGGGTAAAGCTCAGGAGACCGTTGGCGTCAATACTGAGGGTGAAAACCAGCTCACCATTGGCACGGCCTTCAATGACACCATTGTTATCCGTTAAAAGAATGGCGGCACCGCTTAAGCTATCAATCAAGCCGGAGTTAACATTGCTAATCGATAACTCATAACCGAGCGTGCCCGCATCTGCGCCCAAATCAGCAATAAATGCAGCTGCCAGCGAGACGCTGTCCGAAACGCCCAACTGGGTTTCCAGCACTAAGATACTGCCAATTTGTCCGGCATCCACACTTAACTGAGGGAGATCGTCGATGATGGACAGCACTGAACTTAAATCCAGCTGCGCGCTGCTGTTGTCGCCATCGCGATCCGTTAAATTGGCTATCACGCTTAAAATATTGCTATCGAGATTAATCGAGTTAGTGCCATTGCCATCGCCATGCACCACGGAACGAAGCTGGGTGAAGGAAAGCTCCCCGCTGCTGTCAATGCTGACACTAAAGACCAGTTCATCACCCAATTGCGTGCGTCCTTCCACTACAGTGCCATTAAAGCTTAATATCACCGCTTCCTGACTGAGGGTATCAAACAGGCCGCTGTTAACATTGTTAATCTGCAAGGCATAATCTATCGGCAGGCTGCCGTCCGCGCCAATCGCGGCTTCAAAGGCCAGCGCCAAAGAAACGCTGGCCGTGGTATTGAGACTGTTTTCATTAACCGATGCAGTGCCTGCTAAATCCCCATCCACCGTTAATGAAGGCACTCCGTCTATCACCTGAATCAAAGCTCCCACATCAAGACCTTCACTGACTGTATCCCCATCTCCATCGGTGACCGTGGCCACCAGGCTAATCAGATCTTCAGCAAACAATAGGGAATTCGTACCATTGCCGGCAGGGTGAATCACACCGCGGTCTAAATCCAGTACAATGGCATTGGCGTCCACACTCAAAGTAAACACCAAAAGCCCGCCGGCTCGTCCTTCGACATTGCCCTGGGCATTGATGCTCAGCAGCACCGGCAAACCGCTCAAGCTATCCATTAAACCGGAGTCATTGCTGGACAGTTCAAACTGATAATCGACACTGCCACCATCCGGACCTGTATTGCTGCTAAATACCGTGTTTAAGGCAATGGAGCTGTTTACTCCAAGCGTCGCTTCATTCACACTCAAGGCACCAGCCCCCGGATCAGTCACTGATAAACTCGGACCTGCATCCTGAATGGAGACCACCGTGGATATATCAATCGCAGCACTCTGCTGATCATTATCGCCGTCAATGGCGGTGGCAATCACTTGTACAATGTTAGCCGGAAAAACCAGAGTGTCCGCTGGATTAGAATTGTCGGGATGATTAATGGCGCGCAGCTGGGTGAAACTGAGCACTCCGCTGGCATCTATACTGAGGGTAAAAACCAGCTCGCCATTGGCTCGGCCTTCAATGACACCATTGTTATCCGTTAAGAGAACCGCGGCACCGCTTAAGCTGTCGATTAAGCCAGTATTTGTATTGATAATCGATAAATCATAGGCCAGTGCGCCGGCATCCGCTCCAAAATCAGCAATAAACGCCACTGCCAGCGAGACGCTGTCTGAAACGCCCAACTGGGTTTCCAGCACTAAAATACTGCCAATTTGTCCGGCATCCACGCTTAACTGAGGGACATCGTCAATAATGAAAAGCACTGAAGTTAAATCCAGCTGCGCGCTGCTGCTGTCGCCATCGCGATCCGTTAAATTGGCTATCACGCTTAAAATATTGCTATCGAGATTAATCGAGTTAGTGCCGTTGCCATCCCCATGCACCACGGCGCGAAGCTGGGTGAAGGAAAGCTCCCCGCTGCTGTCGATGCTGACACTAAAGACCAGTTCATCACCTAATTGCGTGCGTCCTTCCACTACATTGCCATTGAAGCTTAATATCACTGCTTGCTGACTAAGGGTATCAATCAGGCCGCTGTCGGCATTATTAATCTGCAAGGCATAATCAATCGGCAGGCTGCCGTCCGCACCAATCGCGGCTTCAAAGGCCAGAGCTAAGGAGGTGCTGACCGTGGTGTTCAGACTGTTTTCATTGGCATTCAATGTGCCGACGAAATCCCCATCCGCCGTTAACGAAGGTACCCCGTCTATCACCTGAATCAAGGCGCCCACATCGAGACTTTCACTGACCGTATCCCCATCGCCATCGGTGACTGTAGTCACCAGGCTAATCAGATCTTCTGCAAATAACAGCGAGTTCGTGCCATTGCCGGCGGGGTGAATCACACCGCGGTCTAAATCCAGTACAATCGCATTGGCGTCCACACTCAAGGTAAATACCAAAAGCCCGCCGGCTCGCCCTTCGACATTGCCCTGGGCATTAATGCTCAGCAGCACCGGCAAACCGCTTAGGCTATCGATTAAACCGGAGTCATTGCTGGACAGTTCAAACTGATAATCAACACTGCCGCCATCAGGACCCACATTGCTGTTAAATACCGCGCTTAAGACAATGGAGCTGTTTACTCCAAGCGTCGCTTCATTCACACTCAAGGCACCAGCCCCCGGATCAGTCAATAACAAACTCGGACCCGCATCCTGAATGGAGACTATCGCGGATATATCAATTGCGGCGCTTTGCTGATCATTATCGCCATCGAGTGCGGTGGCAACCACTTCTACAACATTGGCTGGGAAGACCAGTGTATCTGCTGGATCATTGCTGTCCGGATGAATAATAGAGCGCAGTTGGGTAAAGCTCAGGAGACCGTTGGCGTCAATACTGAGGGTGAAAACCAGCTCACCATTGGCTCGGCCTTCAATGACACCATTGTTATCCGTTAAAAGAATGGCGACACCGCTTAAGCTATCAATCAAGCCGGAGTTAACATTGCTAATCGATAACTCATAACCGAGCGTGCCCGCATCTGCGCCCAAATCAGCAATAAATGCAGCTGCCAGCGAGACGCTGTCCGAAACGCCCAACTGGGTTTCCAGCACTAAAATACTGCCAATTTGTCCGGCATCCACACTTAACTGAGGGACATCGTCGATGATGGACAGCACTGAACTTAAATCCAGCTGCGCGCTGCTGTTGTCGCCATCGCGATCCGTTAAATTGGCTATCACGCTTAAAATATTATTATCGAGATTAATCGAGTTAGTGCCGTTGCCATCCCCATGCACCACGGAACGAAGCTGGATGAAGGAAAGCTCGCCGCTGCTGTCTATGCTGACACTAAAGACCAGTTCATCACCTAATTGCGTGCGCCCTTCCACTACAGTGCCATTAAAGCTTAATATCACCGCTTCCTGGCTCAGAGTATCAATTAATCCGCTGTCGGCATTGTTAATCTGCAAGGCATAATCAATCGGCAGGCTGCCGTCCGCACCAATCGCGGCTTCAAAAGCCAGCGCCAGAGACGTGCTCACCGTGGTATTTAAACTGTTTTCATTGGCATTCAGTGTGCCGGCCAAATCCCCATCGACTGTTAACGAAGGCACCCCGTCTATCACCTGAATCAAGGCGCCCACATCGAGACTTTCACTGACCGTATCCCCATCGCCATCGGTGACTGTAGCCACCAGGCTAATCAGATCTTCTGCAAATAACAGCGAGTTCGTACCATTGCCGGCGGGGTGAATCACACCGCGGTCTAAATCCAATACAATCGCATTGGCGTCCACACTCAAAGTAAACACCAAAAGCCCGCCGGCTCGTCCTTCGACATTGCCCTCGGCATTGATGCTCAGCAGCACCGGCAAACCGCTCAAGCTATCGATTAAACCGGAGTCATTACTGACCAGTTCAAAATGATAATCAACACTGCCGCCATCCGGACCTGTATTGCTGCTAAATACAGTGTTTAAGGCAATGGAGCTGTTTACTCCCAGCGTCGCTTCATTCACACTCAAGGCACCAGCCCCCGGATCAGTCACTGATAAACTCGGGCCTGCATCCTGAATGGAGATCAGCGAAGCGATATCTAAAAAGCTGCTGCCTTGATCCCCATCACCATCGGTGGCTATAGCCACGACAGCTACTATTCCTGAGGGAAAATTTATCACTTCATTGGGAAGAGAGTTATCAGGATGAACAATAGGCCTAAATTGTGTAAATGAAAGCTCAGCATTGGCATCAATAGTAAATACCAATACCAGATTGCTTCCGGCATAACCCACTATTTCACCAGCAGCGTTTACGCTAAGAATTATCGGCAGTCCGGTTAAACTATCAGTCAGGCCGCTTACAGTATTATTAAGTTGAAGTTGATACTCAAGGGATGACAGGCCATCGGCTCCACCCTGACCAATAAAACTATCGGCCAAAGAAGTGCTTAATGTGAGGTTCAAAACGCTATCACTAAACTGGATTGACTCGGGAATGTCAGTGGACAGGACTACGAAGGGCGTATCGTCAGCAATAACAATTATAAACTGATTATTTAAGGTGATGCCGTCTCCGTCCCCATCAGTTGCTTCGATTAGAAAACCTAAGGGAATAGGAATAATTGATGAATTAGAACCCAAATGATCCAATGATTGCTGCAGAATAAACTGGTAACTGCCATCTGTGTTTACTATTAAGTTAAAAACTTCGTTCCCGTCAGGATCCAGAGCCTGTAATCGATTGTCTGAAATCTGGTAATCTAATAGTTGGCCGCCTGAACTCAGCCCAAAACTCTCAAGAACAGTGCTTAAGGCAGGTTCTGATATAAAATGAAAACCAGCCTGACCATCCGCACCAAACGAAACGAGTGCGGATAATGCTCCACTAATTTCGGATATGGGATTGGGAGTATCGATATTGGCTCCAGGCAAAGCATCTTCATGCAAAAGCGACTGTTGATTGCTTCCAGACACAGCCAGAGGAATATCATCATTGATCCGGATAATAAAAGTACCGGGGGGTAAGTTTATATTGCCTATTTGTATAAATTCGCTTAAATCAATAACAATCTGATCCGCACCGGGTAAGGGATGATCAAGATTGTTGTTTAACTGAAAACTAAACTGATTATTCGGTAAAATCTGCAGAATAAATATCGTTTCCCCACCAGCCTGGGCAATCAGTTGTGAGTTTTCGATAATGTAATTAATCGGAAGATCATTTGAAGTGAAGGGTAGAACTCCCGAGCCTGCTGCTAAAGCAACAGGGCTGTTTTCTGGATTTAACAGAGACAGGTTCCCGGAATAAGTCGTAGCTGCACCGGGGGCATGTCCATTCTGAAGTCCTGATTCAAAAAGAGAGACACTAACCGAAGCATTCGACTCTCTTGATTCCATTGATTCAGTATTATCAGTTTGATCAGCGTCAGAATCGAGTAAGGTTAAACGCCTGGTAAGAAAGAACCAGTTATCCAATAATGTATTAATAATGGACTGACTAATACCTAATGTATCATATCCTGCATCCACATATCCCAGAGAGTAATAAGGATTGAATGAAACGAAAGTGCTCCCATCGAGATTATCAGGTTCGACGATCAGATAGGAAGGAGGCAGAAAATTAAGCAGGTAATTAAACAGATCAAAATCTGCCTGCTCAGCGTCAAAGTCTCGTTCAGCAACATCAGCAGGCGGATAGGCAGGACGTTGCACTGCAAAAAAACTATCATTAATGGAAACAACTAAGGTATTTGAAAGAAAGAGAGGAAGAATCCTAGCAACCTGTGGAAGCTCAAACTGTGTATTTAAAGCCAGTTGACTAAAGATCCCGGAGTTTACAGCAACAGCCATAGAACAACATCCTTCCAGGAAACATTTGATGATTAATTATAGTTCAATTTTTGATCAAATTATGGGTGACCATTAATATTTTTTATCTTGTTCTATTGATGGTCTAATTTGATGGTCTAATTGTGATTTTTGCAGATTCTGAGTACGTAGATAAACAGCCCTTACGGGAGCATTTTATAACAGCAAGGCAACCGCTTTTTGCCAGCCGGTAAAATCACAGTCTCTCTGTTGATAACCTTCATCAGGGGTGAATTCTTTTGAACATTGCCAGCTTCTCTCCAGATCCCCGGGGTCTGAATACAGACCGCAGCCCAAAGCGGCCAGCATGGCAGCACCTTGCGCGGTAGACTCAATATCAAGCGGCTTTTGTACGATCATCTGACACTGATTGGCAAGAAACTGAAGAAACCAGTGATTGGCAGCCATTCCTCCATCCACGCGTAAAACATTCAAGTCGGTCTCAACAGCATCTTGCATGCAGCGTATCACCTCGCGCGTGAGATAAGCTACGCTTTCCAGTGCCGCTCGGGCAATATGAGCACGGTTACTCTTGCGAGACAATCCAACAATAATGGCACCAGGAGTCGACAGCCAGTACGGAGCTCCGAGTCCTGTAAACGATGGTACAAGATATACACCCGCATTATCATTCAGTGATTCAGCCAGCTGCTCAGTTTCAGCAGCTGTTTGGATAAGTTTCATTTCATCTCTCAGCCACTTAATTGTGGTTCCGGCATGATAGAGACTGCCTTCGAGCGCATAAGCAGTCTGGCCCTTAACCTGGTAGGCAATCGTAGTTAGCAAATGACTGGCAAAGAACACCGGTTCTCTATCTGTATTCATCATCAGAAAGCCGCCTGTACCATAGGTGGCTTTAATCATTCCTTTATTAAAGCAACGTTGTCCGATTAATGCTGCCTGCTGATCGCCGGCCGCTCCTGTAATGGGAATCTCAGCACCCAGCCATGAGCTGTGTATTGTTCCAAAATGAGCATCAGAGGCAAGCACTTCCGGCAAGAGCGTGGAGTTGACATGGAAGAGATCGAGTAATTCCTGATCCCATTGTCTTTCATGAATATTGAATAATAAAGTTCTTGAGGCATTGGTAATATCGGTGACATGCGCCTTGCCTCTTGTTAAACGCCAGATTAAAAAACTGTCAATTGTACCGATTGCCAGTTCACCTGAATGCGCCAGCCTCGCGGCTTCAGGAATATTTTTAATTAACCAGTGTATTTTACTGGCGGAAAAATAGGGATCGGGCAGCAGTCCGGTTTTTTTCTGAATCAGTTCTTTCTCAGTATGCAAGCTATCGCAAAAATCCTGGGTTCTTCTGTCCTGCCAGACGATAGCCCGGTGCAGACATTCGCCAGTTTTTTTATTCCAGAGTAAAACGGTTTCTCGCTGATTCGTGATCCCGCAGGCAGCAATCGATTTTAACTCAACACCGCTAACAACATCTTTTACAGCGGCCAAGGTTTTAGACCAAATTTCTTCAGGACAATGTTCAACCCACCCGGGTTCAGGATAATATTGAGTGAGAGGGTATTGACTGGAGGTGATAAGCCTGCCATTACTTTCATAGAGCATGGCTCTTATACTGCTTGTTCCCTGATCAATTGCAAGTAAGTATTTCATGCCCTGTTCTCTTTAGTATTATCCCTTGAAATAATTCTATACGCTTTTTACGGAGAGCAAAATACATGGTTGAAGGATATGATGTGGCGGTGATTGGCGGAGGGATTAATGGCTGTGGTATCGCAGCGGATGCGGCATTGCGTGGGCTTTCGGTAGTATTGCTCGAAAAGGATGATATTGCCTCAAAAACCTCATCTAACAGCAGTAAGTTAATTCACGGGGGCTTGCGCTATCTCGAATATTACGATTTCTCTCTGGTAAAAAAGGCACTGGATGAAAGACAATTGCTAATCAGTCTGGCTCCGCATCTTGTATACCCTACCACCTTTGTTCTGCCTTATCTGCAATCCATGCGCCCGACCTGGCTTTTACGTACTGGTCTTTTTTTATATGACAATCTCAGTCGTAAAAATAAATTACCCAAAAGCCGTTTAATCAAGCGCAACAAAAGCCCGAATTATTTCAGCGCGCTCAATCCGGAATTTAACAAGGGCTTTTTATTTTCGGACTGTACGACGGATGATTCCCGTCTAACCCTGGTCAATGCATTGCTGGCCAGAGAACATGGTGCACACATTTTACCTCAAACGGAATTATGTGCCGCCGAAGCCCATGATAATCAATGGACATTGCGCATACGTAGTAAAAATCAATCGATTGAAACCATTACGGCAAAAGCGGTAATCAATGCAGCAGGCCCCTGGGTGGAATCTCTGAATACCCTTCTTGGAATTAAATCTGAATATAAAATATCGATGGTTCAGGGCAGTCATTTCGTCGTTCCCAAACTCTATGAGGGAGATCACGCCTATCTATTACAAAATACGGATAACCGCATCGTTTTTGTAATTCCCTATTATGGGCATACCATGATTGGCACCACCGATGTGCCATTTTCTGGCGATTTGGATCACGTCGCGATTTCTCCCATTGAAATAAACTATCTGTTCAAGCTCGTTCGCGGTTATTTTAAGCATCATCTGACCCACGGCGATATTATCAATACCTGGAGCGGGGTTCGTCCTCTATTATTCAAGCTGGGAGAAAGCCCTCAGGCATTAAGCAGGGACTATCTTTTTCATATGAATTACTCACCTGCGCCAGTAGTCTCTATTTACGGTGGTAAAATTACCACCTATCGCCAGTTAGCTACTGAAACGATTGATCAGCTAAAGCCGGTTTTTCCCGGTTTACCTGCATCAGGCAGTTCAAAAGCAGCTCTTCCTGGTGCGAAACTTGAATCGATGTCCTTTAATGAATATCAATTTCATGCAAGGGAAATGTATCATTGGCTTGCCCCTGGTATACTCACCCGCTACCTGCGAACCTATGGAACCAGAACCGAACTGCTTCTGGCGGGTTGTAAAAAAATGAATGATCTGGGATCGGAAATTGGTCATGGACTTTATACTAAAGAAGTGGATTATTTAATGAATCAGGAATGGGCAAGCTGCGCTGATGATATTTTATGGCGAAGAACCAAACTGGGGCTTGAGCTCTCGGTTGAGGAAAAAATCAAACTGGAGAAGTACTGTAATCTTCAACAAGAATAGTCTCAGTTTATTTCACATTCCCGGCTAAAAATCGATCCAGGCCATTGGCAAAGCTTTGAATTTCTCTGGCACTTATTTTCGGCGGACCGCCAGAGAGCATTTGTGCGCCGCGCAAGACCTCATTAAAGTTACGCATCGACAAATGGCTTTTTACATTGTTTGCTGTATACATCTCTCCTCTCGGATTTAAAGCAAATCCACCATTAGTGATTATGAGATCCGCTAACGGGATATCAGCGGTAATCACTAAATCACCAGGCTCTATATTTTCTGCAATGTATTTATCGGCCATATCAAATCCCGCCCCCACCTGATGTTTCCTGATAAAGGGGGAAGCAGGAATAGTCAGATTATGATTTGAGACAATCATGAGTAAGCGCTGAGTTCTGATTGCTGCCCGAAATACGATTTCCTTAATCGGTTTTGGACAGGCATCGCCA
Organism: Legionella quinlivanii; assembly: GCF_003265995.1. Taxonomy (GTDB): domain Bacteria; phylum Pseudomonadota; class Gammaproteobacteria; order Legionellales; family Legionellaceae; genus Legionella_C; species Legionella_C quinlivanii_A. Next base: position 317,778 of record NZ_MVJN01000002.1, read on the forward strand.
TCGATCCATATTTGCATTGATATTGAGATTAGTTATACAAATTGAGATTTTAGCATAGTATCAGAGAGTGTAGAACTGAATACCGGAGAGTCTTCATTAAACTGTGTCATTACTCGCAGGCACGCCCGTCATGGTATGACACAGTTTCTATTGATTACCCTTTACTGGTAAGCTGGGCCTAACCCAGTATCTTCTCTTTTCTCATCCCGCCTGCTCAGCCCCGCTCCTGATCTTGAAGTTCCCTGCGAATTCGCAAAACTGTAGCGATTCGATGACAAGGATGCCGTCGTAGTGGGCCTTACTCGTATGTTATCTGGCAAGGATAAAGTCATGTCAGCAGACGATCCAACAATAAGACTACTATATTTTTGCAGCAGAAGAGCATACTGAGGGTCAACCCTTCTTAATAACTCCTTCAGACTGGTTTTTGCCGTCAACTCCATTAAAAACTCCGGAGTATGTCTGCTCAGCAAGTTCAACAGCTTATCAAAGGAGTCCGTATTAAACAAAGCGTCTTTTAAAGGATCTTTATGCGAGGCATTCTGAAGGCGCAGGGACGCTCCAATGACCTCATTAATAAATATCTCCAAAAGGTTGAATTCCTTACCCCATTGGTCCCTCCAGCTTTTTTTAAGCCCCTGGTTCAATTCAAGCAGACCTCTGCTCCATTCCTCGTTACCGCTGACCAGTGCTTTTAGTAACAGCATCAGATTTTTGGATAAACTGCAAAGCGGGCTCAACTTATCGTATTGAAACATGGGCGAATAATGCTTAAAGGGCCGTTGAACTTCGATTGCATTTAAAACCTCCAGGTAAATCACTTGCAGGTTATGTTTATAATAATCAGGATGTGCATTCCTTAAAGCATCCTCATCATTAAACACTTCATCGTCATTTAGAGGCACACCTAACCCTGTCAGATAATAGGCAATTTTATCCGGGAATTCCGGGGGGATTCGTAAACTGCGACCCACCTCCTGTGAGCGCTTATCAATCTTTGTACGAATATCAACAGAGCAACCTTTATTTTGACTCTCTTCCGGGCTTTTTTCTTTCGCATACAGGCCCCAGGCTACATTCTTGTCATTGTAACCCGTACCTAACATATTAACGACGACCAGAATCCCGGGCTGGTCCATTGGCTGCTTATTGAAACGCTCAATCCATCCCTTATACTTTTTGATATTTGAGTGAATCGACTTGGCGAGTTTAGTTCCAGCTCCTTCATTAATTGCAGCTGTTAATAATTTGGCCTCTGGAATACTCGTGGTATAAATGATGCCTTTGTAGGAAGCGAGTGTCTTACCCATCGGATGGCGATGCTCTTTAATTAATGTCGCAATTTTTTTACATTTTTCAGCAGAATCAATAGCTAGTGAATAAGGCAAACGACCCACTATCAGGGGGGCGGTTTTACCCGCTTTACGAGAATCCGTTCGCGTAAACACGTATAGTGGTTTAACCGAATTCCCCGGCGTTGCTGAAAAGCCCAGCGAGGTCACCCCGCTTTCCATTACGCGTTGAGCATCTTTCTGATACAGATGATGCTCATCCAGGACAGTGACTAAAGGTTTACGGTGCTTTTTCAGGATATCATCTGGTGCACTGACAAATTTTGCATAGCTGGCTTTACAGAATATCAGAACGCTTGCCTTTTCCCTTAGGGGTTTATTCTTGTGAAGCAATTTAATCGTTACTGCATTTTCCTTGCTATCGACTGGAATCACATTCTTTGGCTTAATTTGTGCAAACTTCCCTAGCCTTTCCAGAACTGCCATAAACTCTTCATGATATTGATCTACCAGTTGAAGTGTGGGCACCACAATATGAAACACAGCATCAGGGTTATTTTTAAAGAGGTAAATGAGCATCAGAATAGCAGTCAGAGTCTTCCCGCCGCCGGTTGTGATTTGGACCACTCCGTTTGATGAGTCGCATTGACTTACAGCTCTTAGCGCATCAGCCTGGTAGGGATAAAGATATACTTTTTCTTCCTTTAAGAACTCTTCCAGTTTATGGGGGTCAAAAAGTGAATTAAGCTTGGATCCAGTCCATTGTTTCTGGAGAAATGTCTCATTACATGGAGCAGCTGATTTCGCATATCTTTTTTGTTTGGCCAGGAGATTCGGCTTCTCGTATTCTTCCGGTTCTCCACCATCAAAGGACTCTCTAAGATTAGGATTAGAGTCAGATTTAGGTTGATTATTCGCTTCCACTATTGAGCGAAAATCGCGAGTTTCAACTTGACGTTTTTGTTTCTCCACCGATTTAAAACTTCTTTCAATTTCACTTTTCATATGTGAAAGACTATTTGTCATCAGTCGAGTATAAAATGGGCTTAATCCCTCAGGAGGAAATTCTTCAGTCTGAATAGCCAGGATTTGCTCAATATATCCACCTGCATTTGCTTTTGCCTGGTTTTTAACTTTTTTTGAACGCGTTAAGCTGATTGACTTCAGTCCAGGTAAATGCAAAAGGTTTCTGGCTAATTCACTATCTTGATCACCATTCTCCTTTCTTGCTTCCTCCAGCGCATGATCAATAATCATTTGAAAATAAAAGTCTTGCATACACAAGCGAGAATGCACTCCAGGGTATGCCAGAATTGACACATCCTCAGCAGTTTGTAACTTCAAAACCCTGGCTGTCTGCTCAAAATCAAAATCGAACAGCTTATATCCATAGTCTGGTTCTAAAAAGTAAAACCGCTTAAACGATAAAGTTTGCATGCCACAGATAATCGCCTTATCTTTTTCTCGTGCGGCGGCAAGCGATTTCGTTATTCCAGACCATGTCGAAACATCGCAAAACTCCTCTGTGGCTTGTATCTGACTAAGATTGTCATCAAGGTAAACACAATGCTTGAGTTTCCATAAATACGAGAGCATAAATGCCGTCAGACGGCGCGTTTGTATATCTTCGGGATGGTAATTGCCGTGTGTTTTATAACTTAGAGCGTCTGTAATTAAAAACTCGACATTTTCAGGCTTATTTCGATCGCTCAAATTCTCATATTCATAAGCGCTGACCACCACTAACAGACGCTGCTTATCGCCCAGCAGACTGGGGTCAGGAATCATCGCTTCGTGCTTACGTCCTGCAAACACGAAGGTCACTGTCTCATCGGATGAAGGCAAATCATTTCTGCGGCTCACTAGTCGAAATCTTGAGTCACCACTGCTAATTTTATGAGTAAACTCAGGTTCATCCATTGTCTGTTTGAAGGAATCAAGGGATTTAAACTGGAATGCCCCGGAATAGGTAATATTGCGGCTGGATTTCTTTAATAAAAAAGGGACTTCGGGTATGCGCTCAAATGTCTGTGAATATTTCGCACTAAACAGGGCATTTTTTTCATTTGCTTTTTTTATACGCGATGGATCTTTAGTTTTCTTACTTCGTTTTTTTGATTGTACCTCTTCTTCAGATGAAGATTCACTCAATCGCTTATTCTTTTGCAGCCCAGCTCGATTTTCCTGAGGCTCCTGTGAGAAAGGAATGGGACTCTGCTCCCTGGATTCAGGAAGTTCCTGCTCGATATCATCAGAAATATCGATGACTGCAGTCACGGATGAAGATTCGCTCAATCGTTTTCTATTTTCAGAAAGGGATAGTGACTCTTCTTCAGAGTCATCTTGTATAATAATGGGACTGGATGGATTAGACTCATAAAATCGAAGGGATAGCGACTCTTCTTCGGAGTCTTGTACAGTAATTATACCGGATGAGTCAGACTCAGAAAATCGAAAGGCTAGCGACTCTTCTTCGGTTCCATCTTCTATAATAATTGAGCTGGTTGAGTTAGACTCAGAAAATCGAAGCGTGCTAACATCAAAAATTTCCAGAGTCATTAGCTCTGAGTTTCTATCAATATTTGCAATATCAGCGGACAAAATATCTGATACAGGATTTACATCCACAGCAGGGAACAGCGATCCTTGATTGGTCTCTGCCTCAGAGTGATTAAGGAATGGCCTGATATAATTGAGAAAATCGATACCCGCTTTTTCAGCCCCTCTCATAATTGCAGCCCAATTGGCACCATTGTTCTTTAAAAACAACGTATAGTACATATTTCCACCCTGGGCTGCCGATTCAGCCATTTGATCAGTCAGATCAAAACCCATCTCTTTTGCTTTTGCTCTTAGGAATTCGGCATATTCCTGATAATCATAATAAGCAGCCATACGAGCTAAATGACTCAACTCAACACCAAGGGTCCCTAGATATTCTGCATATTCCCAGTCCTCACCGAGTATAGCGCCCGAGGCAATTGTAAGCTTGTCAGCACCCAGTTCCCGCAATGCTCCTGCATAAGCACGCTGGCGTCCTCTGGCAGCCCCATGAGCTATGTGATCTATATCAGCTCCCCGTAGACGCAGGGATTCAGCATAAGCAATGTTTCCTACCTCAGCAGCCCCTGCTGCAATCCGGTGGATATCAGCTCCCGATAAACGCAGATATTCAGCGTATTTAACGTGTCCGCCTTTTATAGCGCCAACGGCAAGCGTAGTTATGTCCGCACCTTTTCTTCGCAACATCTCTGCTAAATACAAATGACCGCTGAGAGCTGCTGCGGCAGCAACTTCACTGATATCGCTTATCTGATCTATTAAAGGCAAAAGTTCATTGATATATCCACCTTTGGCCAGTCCAATGGCAATATACTTAAACTCAACTCCCGCGTCCTGTTGCTGAGAAGCTAATTCGTGTAAACCACTTGCAGCGGCATAGGTAGCCAAAAAAGTCCGATTGCCGTAGTTATGGGGGTTATTATAGTAGGATAATATCGGTTCTATATGTTTTCCCTGTAAATACCCTCGTAAAACTGCTTTAAAACTAGCCTTTTTCAATAGCATCTCTGAGACTTTATCCCCATCTCCCTTTATTGCCGCGCCTTCAGCAATCGCTGAAGTACATGCTCCCTGATTTAATAACCAATTGGTAAAAACCGGATCACCATTTTCACCAGCGCCCCTGGCAATCTGATGAATACAAGTGTTTGATTCGCGCCTGAGCACTTCTGTGGCTTCAACATCGCCAGAGCGCGCAGCGCCTCTGCCCGCTAAATGAATATTCGCTCCTAGCTTGACCAGTAATTTGACTGCATCTACCTTTTTTTGAGAGGCCAACACTTCTGCAGGAGTCCAATCAGTTCCCTGCTTTCGCACGTCAATGCTAACCAAGGGGTCTTTCAGCAAATCTATTAACGCTGCCTCCTTTCCTTCTTCAGCAAGACGGCAAATAATTTCATGGTAATTAATACGCGCTCGACATTCCATTGCCAGGAAATCATAGCCTCCCTGTTTGGCGCCTTCTGCGACTGCTTCGAGGCTTGCACCCTGATCAAGCAAGGATCTAGCCAAATCGATAAGCCCTGCTCGCGCCACCCCTTTGGCAATCAGATTGATATTGGCGTTTTTATCAATTGAGGGTAATTTATCAATCCAGCCGCCACTGGCGATACCCAGTGTAATAGAATCTTCATTTGCACCGAATGAACGCATAAGCTCTACTGATTTCCAATCGCCACAGGTTGCGGCAGCTTCTGCTATTACATTGATGTCGGCCTCCATAGCAAATAATTCATCTACAAAATGATCGTTTTTTCCTTGAATTGCACTTATGGCGACTGCATCGATCCTTGCACCTTTTTCTATCAGTTTTATTGCTTCATCTCGGTTACCACGCAGTGCATACCCTTGAGCAGCCATAGTGATGTTGGCATTTCTATGTGTAAGCATCCATTCTACTAACCTTGTGTTGTTAGCTCTTGCTGCTCCCCGTACAATCGAATCACGGTTGGCTCCGAGATGCATGAGTACATTGGCAGCGTCTATTTTTCCTTCGTAAATGAGTAACTCTGCCGCTGTTACAATAATTGCTGGCCAAACGGGATTTTCAGGATCTTCAGGGTTTAGGGGGGGTGCCTCTGTATTAACTATTTTTTTTCGAATATCAATACTGATATTGTGTTTAAAAAGAAATGCTTTCAAATCTTCAGGTTTGTTTTCAATGGCAAGTTTATAAATTTCATCAAAATAGTTCATACTTAACCTTTAACTTTATACTACTGGCAGGCTTTAATAATGCGTTTTCAAGCGTTATAAGTCAGACCCGGTTTCGATCCAATATCACACATAGTAGCGAATCTTATCACAAGATGAACTTATTTGATACATATAGAGCGCGTTTAAATCAATAATGTGGTATACTTTTTCAAAACGAAAACAGCTTAAGGTTTAGTTAATATTTCATTAATATAATGACTGGCTTTTTGCACTTGTTTTTTTGCCTTATTTTTATTCGATTGCTAATAATTTGTAATACCTGGTTACCATTATTTTCAGCAGTCATAATAACGAGTTAATAATGCTTTTTGATGAATTAAAACAATTAATTACAAGCTATGAAAGACCAGCACCTGAGCAATTGAGTTCTATTGAAACGGATTTTAAACGCCTGACCAACGCTTCTGAATGTGAGCAGTTAAGCCAGCAAATTGAGCGGCAAAAACTAACAATGCTGGCTAAAATGCACTTTCATAACTGGCAACTCAGCATCAATCGACAAATCGCATCAGATAGTTGCCTGCGTAAAAATTTAAGCGCTAAAACTGCATCAAAAATATTTGAAATCGTCCATCAGGCTCCTGACCGCAAATATGAAGCTTTGCTTAAAATTATTGAAGCGCTGTATGCTTTGAAAAACTCAATAACAGATAGTCAGGAAGTTCAGGCGATTCTACAGTGTATTTTACTCCTGACAGCCTACAAAGTTTTAGCGGAAGCATCAGGAACACGAAAACAAGAAATTATACAGCCACAACCCACAGCCGATTGTGCCAGTAATTCCGCTCCAAAAATAGATAACTCTATAGATAAGGCGACTTCCTCTTATGCTGAACTTCTGGAACTTTTAGATGCCGATCCAGCTCTTTATATGCCTGAACTAACCAGAACGAATCGGGCAGTTAAAAGCCGCGAAGACGCATTAGAGCGCCTTAACAATTGTGAAGCGGTTAACTCTGTTACCTCATTAATTTCACAACTGGAATACATGCGCTCGAAGCTTACCATAGATTTCGCCTTATACGACTATCTGGCTAGTACCATTAAACTTTGCCAGTCAAACATAGACACTCTGACCAATTTTATTGGTTACATCCAACACCATACGACAATTTCCCTGAAAGCCCTACTGGAAAGCTATATATACGCTGAAGGCAAAAAAACAAATGTTAGTGTTTTGACTTGTCTCTTAAAAAATCCTCTGGCTATTTTACTATTTGAGATCAGACCGGAAATTACAAATGCTATTTCGTCCAAGGCAATGAACAATTTAATTAAGGAAAACACCGTTAGGGGCGAATTCCCGGTATTTATTTTGTTTCTTATTTTTGAACAACATTTCAATTACTTCAAGAATCAACCTCGACTGGTATCTTTAATTACGCAAAGACTTTTTTTGCAAAAGTTTTCCAAGCTTGATAATTTATCCCCTGCTGAATATTTAATGAGCAGGCCTGAGAGGCGAAGTTTTTTTACTTTAAATCCTAAACTGATCGACTGGCTGCCGAGTCAGCTAAAGAAAACAATCGAGCAGCATTTTAGCCCGCGAATAATTATTGAAAAAACAGCCGCTCGAGCCCCGACGGCCAAAGCCAATCTCCCTGTTCAAAAAGCTAATTTAGTTATTACAGAAAATGAGCAGACAGCCAAAGCGCCCATTTCTGATAAAGTTGAACAGCAACTCAGCTCGAGCATAAGTATTGAAAAAACAGCTGTCCCAGCACCAGCCGAGACGACCAAAGCCAGTCCCCCCGTTCCAAAACCAAGTATAATTACTCCAGAAAATAAGCCGGCCGCCAAAGCGCCCATTCCTGATAAAGTTGAACAAATCAGCCAGAAACTGGCCGAGGCTAAGCTGACTGAATCAACAGCACCGAAGATAGAAAAAGGCAAGTCTTCGACTCTTCCAAGCCAGGATCAGCAAATTACAGCCTGGAAAAAAGCAATTGAATTTATTTTTGGAGAAGCACAAAACCTGATTATCGACGTGGTGCTTCAGGAAACTGATTATTTCAAACTCAGGATTCAACCCCCGGAAATTAATAGTTACTGGCAGGTTAAAACGAGCAAAGCGAATGAACGAGTCAGCCGCTTTTATGCAACAAAAAACTGGTTCGACACAGCGCTTCTGAGCAGTTTAAGCAAAGTTTTGGGTAACAAAGAAGTCGAGGTCACTGATCAGTTCTTAATGTGCAAAATTGCATGGAACAAAGTGGTTAAGCTTGAGCAAATAAATAACATGGCCAAAAAAATTATTAATGCGCTTAAAACAAGCTCTGCCGATTATCATAACGCCTTACGGAAACCTGTTGCCACTCCAGAACAAGAAACATTCTCTGAAGCTGAATCCTCTGCACCTGCATCTGCTGAGACATTGCCAGAGCAACAAGAGCTAACAGCGAAGAGTGTCCAAGAGCCGGCACGAGAACCAGTAGTTGAAAAAGTAGTGAATACCGAGAGGTTCAATCCTTTAGAGATACAGTTTGCTCCTGAAGATGTCCTTCGTGTATACAGGTATGGGTTAAGAGCGCGTTATCAGTGCTCTTTCTTAAGTGCGGAACATCATTCTGTACTTAGAAACAACGAGTTCTGGCGTTTAAAATTAAACCAGCATTTCCGTCCATCAGTGATCCAGGCAGCAGGTTTTGATCAATCTCTATCATTTGTTACTCAATTTACAGCTATTGCCGCTCAGGAGTATCAAAATCTCCCTGACAATGTCATAGATATGTTTATTTATGCAAAAGAAAAGATGCTTGTTAGTTCAATGTATGAAGGCCTGCTTCCTTTATTGTTCTATACAGAGCGCTCAGGGCGCTCCCTGCTGAGTTGTATTCGTGAAACGCATACTCAGCAGGTTATTGATTGTATTTTCTCTTTGGGGATGAAATTTTTTCAACAGCAGACGAGTCAGGGAGAGTCTACATTTGTTCAATCGGTTCTTCATTGGGCTATCTGCTGTAATCAGCGCAAAGAAATTATAAACGAACTGCTGCAAAGTGAAGCCGCTCATACTTCATTCATAGTAGGAGATTATCACTATTTCGCAATACACCGAGCCGTTTATGAGTCAGCGTATGAAGCTGTTGAGGCTCTTTTAGAACAAAGCCTGCTGCAGCTGACTACTGTCGATTCTTTAAACCGCAGCCCTTTCAATATTGCTTACAGTAAACAGGATAAGCACATGCTGGATTTGTTAGGATATTACCATAACAAAGCGGCGGGATCTCAAAACTCACGGTTTTTTATTCCCACGCCTTATCCTGTTAATACTGAAAGCGAGGAGCTTGGGAAGGAGGAAATTACACAGCAAACTTACGGTGCAGGTTATACTTCCTAGCAAAATCAGACTACCTCGATTTCAACAGGGGCGATACCTTTTATGCCGAGTTTTTTAGCGGCAGCAAAGGATAAATCTATTAATCGGTTCGATAAAAAAGGACCTCGATCATTGATGCGAACCACAATTGAGCGGCCATTATTCAGATTTTTGACACGCACTCGGGTAGCAAATGGGAGTGTTGGATGAGCTGCTGTCATTGCATACATGTTGTAGCGCTCTCCGGTAGATGTTTTTTGATTCCGGCCGCGTCCCCCATACCAGGAAGCAACTCCCTTCGCTTTGTAATGCTTGGCTGACTTCATGACCTGATATGTTTTTCCTTTGATCACATAGTGATCCGGAGTATTCGATTGCTGATGGGTACAAGCAGCCAGCAGCATTGGGAGCAAATATTTAGTGAGTCTTTTAATAGTCAATACAATCATATAATTATTATTATTCAGTTTTTAATTCAATTTTCGTTCAGAGTTAGCTGATCACACAGCAACTACCAGAGTTTTTATTGGGATCATCCTGATCATCATCACAAACTGTTTTACTTCCATCAGGTGGAGTTGGCGCAGGGGCACCAGAACGCAGCTTATTTTGATGCTTAAAAAAGCCATTTCTTTTTTTATCAGTGTTTTGAATCTCAAGCACTACTGTCTGTGTTGTTGACATTAAAACTTCCTATACTGTTGAATTTTACCGTCTTGCGACCATGATTAGGTTACACCTGATTTTTAATCTCTAGCCTTCATCCTGATTCATTTTATTGAGGATCTCGCTGACATCGATGTCTTGAGCCTGCTGCAGTAATTCTTTAAGAGTTGATTCGGGCATACTGCCTGATTCTGAATAAATAGCGATACCTTCTTTAATAATCATTAAATGGGGAATAGAGCGAATTTGAAATGCGTCTGCGATTTGTGGCTGCTCTTCAATATTGATCTTTACAAAATCGATATCTGGATTTTGCTCTGCTACTTGTTCATAAATCCTGCCAAATTGCTTGCAAGGTGCACACCAGGGAGCCCAGAAATCAATCAGGAACAATCCTTTCTGATTAATCAATACGTCCAGCTGCTCTTCGTTCACGCTTTTGAGCATGATTCTTCCTTAGTCGTGATAGCTTCCAGAATGCGGGAGAAAATGGTATCAACGCTTCCTAATCCAGAAACTCTATGGAATGCCGGAGCACCTGAACTGTCGCTATCCGCCCATTGCTGATAATATTGAACCAAAGGCTCCGTCTGCTGATGATAAATTTCAAGCCGTCTCTTAACCGTTTCTTCTTTGTCGTCATCCCGCTGGATGAGTGTTTCACCAGTCAGGTCATCACGGCCTTCAGTCTGGGGAGGATTAAATCGAATGTGATACACACGGCCTGAGCCTGGATGAACACGCCGCCCGCTAAGTCTGCTGATAATTTCAGAATCTGGAACCGCAATTTCAATCACATGATCCAGACGTATACGAGCGGTTCTTAATGCTTCAGCCTGGGGAATAGTTCGCGGGAATCCATCAAATAAAAAGCCATTTGTACAATCTGGCTGCTGTAATCTTTCTTTTACCAGGCGAATAATAATGTCATCAGAAACCAGTTTGCCTGCATCCATGACCGCTTTGGCACTTCGACCCAATTCAGTACCGGCTGCAATAGAGGCTCTTAACATATCGCCTGTGGATATTTGCGGGATATCAAAATATTCAATTAACCGTACTGCCTGAGTACCCTTGCCAGCACCTGGCCCCCCTAATAACATTAAACGCATTCGTGACTCCTACATGGAAAGTTCAAGCTTGACCAGACTTGAAAAGCAGCTCTCAACTTTTAAAGAAGAGTACTGTGCTATCGACTCAAGGCAATATCCGTCAAACGGCCTTATTATTTTAACTTGCCTGAATGAAAATGTCACTAACAGGCATTTTTTATGGATTCCGCGAACAAGTCGCGGTATCCGGAAATCTCCGCATGAGCCTATTCTATCCTTTAATAATAGACGCTTATTTATACCCGCTATAATAAGATGAGCCACGGCCACAACGCGCCATTTGAGCCTGATAGATCATTGCGCGGGTTTTAACCTTGCGGGCAACGCCAATTAGCCAGGGTTTTTGCAGATAGGTTTTTCTCATAAAACCTCCTATTCCCTCATGATAGGCCAGATAGAGATTATAGGTGTCATCTCTTTGAATTCCAGCACGACGATAAGCCTGGTTAGCATACCAGCCAACGAAGTCTACTGCGTCGGTAAAATCATCACGAGCCGCCCATACCCCGCCATCTGATTTCTTATACTGAGCCCAGGTGGCGCGTAAAGCCTGTGTATAGCCATAGGCAGTTGAAGGACGTTTCCAGGGAATAATCCATAATAGTTTGGTTCGCTTGGGCGTAGCATTGGCATCAAACTTGGATTCCTGATGAATAATGGCCATTTGAACAGCCACAGGCACCCGCCAGCGACGCTCGGCATCTTTTGCATCCAGATACCATTTAGGGTATTGCTTGAAAATACTGCAAACGTTATTAACATCTCTCGGAGGCGGTGTACTGACACAGGCGCTGAGCAATAAAAAAGGAACAAGCAATAAAAGGCGTTTCATATTAAAAGACCACGTCATGTTGGTATAAATGAGCGTATTAGTAACAAAAATCCCACTGTCTCGCAATATCATCCAGTTTTTCCTTTGGCAACAGGAACAAATATCCTGGTAGCAATAACTGTGCTAGAATTTGAGATTTATTATTTATCAAGTACTTTATGAGTGTTTTAGTCTTTGATATTGAAACGGTTCCCGATGTCCATTCTGGCAGAAAGCTATTTCATCTGGACAATCTCAGCGATGAAGAAACAGCAAAAGCGATGTTTGCCTTACGCCGTGCCAAGACCGGGAATGATTTCCTGCCTCATTATCTGCAAAGAGTAGTCGCTATCTCAGCGGTGATTCAGAATAACAATCAGGTCAAGGTCTGGTCTTTGGGCGATGAACAGGCCGATGAAAAAGAACTGATTAGCCGTTTTTTTTCCGGTATTGATAAATATACTCCTATTCTGGTCAGCTGGAACGGCTGTGGTTTTGATTTGCCGGTCCTGCATTATCGCGCCTTGCTGCATGGAATTCCTGCCCCTACCTATTGGGAGTATGGAGAAAATCAGCAGAATTTTCGCTGGAATAATTATCTTAACCGTTTTCATTACCGCCACCTTGATTTGATGGACGTGCTCGCAGCTTATCAGAGCCGCGCCTCTGCACCATTAGATGACATTGCCCATATGCTGGGTTTTCCCGGTAAAATGGGAATGAGCGGCTCAAAAGTCTGGGATCAGTATCAGGCAGGTCAATTAAAAAGTATTCGTGACTATTGTGAAACGGACGTTCTCAATACCTATTGTGTCTATCTCCGCTTTGAGTTAATTCGGGGAAGCTTAACGCAGCAAGAGTATGAGAATGCCATCGTGACTCTCAAAACTTATCTGGCAGGAGAAAATGAACGGCTGCATTGTCAGGAATTTTTAAGACAGATGGCATAAGCACTAACAAAACTTTATCTCGCTTAAGGGTTTCTTAAGAAGTTTAAGTTATAGTAATGTTTGTAAAAACCAGGACTTTCCATGAAACACTCTTTATTTACAGATTCCGATGGTAAATTTTCCTTAAAGATTAAACCTGACGATAAGTTTTTTGTGGCTATCTGTAAAAGGAAGGACAATCCACATTCATTTAGTTGTCTGGGTGTTATTCATAACAACATTCCATTAATCCTTGCTGGATTCGGTAAATACAAGAAAAAAAATGCTACCCGTTGTGAAATGGCTTTTTGGCAAGCCGAGGGGGTTATGTATGATGAATCCATCCTGCTAAATACTTCAGGCGCCTATCTGCAGGATGTCACCTATAAAGCCTTTGAAATCGATTATGAGAATTATAAGCGGCGTATGGCTGAAATGGCTACATTTTCTACCGAACAAGTAAAGAGAAAAGTGACCAGCAGATACTTATCAGCGTTTCAGCCAGTTGAGGAAAATGAGGATGAAATCATTTTTCAGCATCGATTTCTGAGAGACTTATCCTCTCCCGATACAGAGGAGGGCTTCAAATCTGATTATTGTGAAATCAGCCAGCGAAATACCTGCCGACATACTGCTATCGATATGACCCGTCGGGCCACTCTATTGGATAATCTTGGCAAAGGAGTTTCACGGTTTTTCTTTCGCAGACTGCCTTTGTCCATGAAATTAAACGAAGGACTTATTGAAACCGATCATTTCTTCCTGCTGCCCTCTCCTCCAAATGCATTTACAAACATGAGTCCAAAAACTCTGGCTATTGCAAAGAGACTCTATAATCGTCTGGATGAAATGATTCAGATTGGAGATAAAAATCCAATTACCTGTAATAAATTTGAGGCTATCAGGCAACTTTATAATGAAACCACACAGGACTATGCCTGTGATTATCCAAAACTGATCCATCATATTGAAGACTGGTTAACGGACAAGCGGGAATTAATTGGCACTCATCGAAACGCTCACTGGTTTCAAACGACAACTGCCAGCACCAAAATGTTTAATGAGATCCTTGATGAATATAAGAAACCCAGAGCTGGATAAGTTAAAGAACTAACTAGCCGATGACTTTCTTATAAAGCCAGGCATCTTCAACTCCAGCCTGATCATCATAATAATGTTCTTTGATTCCGTCGCGTAAAAAACCCATTTTTTCATAAAGCTGGATAGCCCCCGCGTTGCTGGGTCTGACTTCCAGAATATAGGTATTGATAAGCGGACTAACTGGTAAATCAAGTAACTGCGTTAAAAGCTGACGCCCGACGCCTTGCTGTTGATACGAAGGAGCAACACACAAATTTAAAATATGACAGACATTGAATGCCTGACGGCAAATACTGTAACCCAGAATCTGTTGCCGGTTTTCTTTAATAGACTCTATGACCCGGCAATCATAACCAACCAGCACGCAATCTACAAGAATACCGCGACTCCAGGGCGCTTTATGCCCCTGAGTTTCAATGGTATATACATCATCAATATCTTCAAGCCTCATCGGCCGTATTGAATACTTCACGGGTATCCTTTAGCTGTGTCATTCCCGCTTGCCTGAAAGTTCTCTCTCCCCGCAGGGGAGAGAGTTAGAGAGAGGGGTTTAAAAATCACCCCTCTCTCTAGTCCTCACTGCTATTAGGTTAAGGGAATTTGTCATTCCCACGAAGGTGGGAATCCATTCCTCAATTGGCATTACAGCTCGCTCAGAGATGGATCCCCGCCTTCGCGGGGAGGACAGTTTATATACCACTAAGCTTACTTAATGGCAGTGTCCCTAGCCCTCTCCCAACTTGGGAGAGGAGATTTTTCACAAGTTGGCGCCAATGCGCCTTCGGGTAATGACAGGAGTCATTTACTTCTCAGTTTTCTTCTTTGGCATATACAGATCCGTCACTGTCCCTTCGAAGATTTCAGAGGCCAAAGCAACCGATTCAGACAACGTTGGATGCGGATGAATTGTTAAAGCAATATCTTCCACATCACATTGCATTTCAATTGCCAATGAAGCTTCTGAAATCAAGTCGCCTGCATTAATCCCGACAATTCCAGCTCCGAGAATTCGTTTGCTATCAGGACAGAACAGTAATTTGGTCATCCCTTCCTCACGGCCCATACTTAGAGCACGGCCGCTTGCCATCCAGGGAAATACAGCCTTTTCATAGGAAATGCCTTTTTCCTTAGCTTCTTTCTCAGTTAAACCAGTCCAGGCAATCTCAGGATCAGTGTAGGCTACGCTGGGAATACATTTTGGGTCAAAATAGTGTTTTAAACCTGAAATTACTTCAGCAGCTACCCTTCCTTCGGGCATCGCTTTATGGGCAAGCATTGGCTGGCCTACTACGTCGCCAATCGCATAAATATGCGGAACATTGGTACGCATCTGGTTATCAACTTTAATAAAGCCTCTATCGTCCACATTGATACCAGCAGCTCCAGCATTAATCGCGCCGCCATTAGGTTTTCTTCCCACTGCAACCAGAACCTGAGCAAATTTCATGGGTTGTTCAGTGGCATGCTGACCTTCCATAGACACATATAAGGCATCTTTTTTTGCCTCAACTGCGGTTACTTTTGTTTTAAGAAGGAATTTGACGCCTTTCTTGCTCATTCGTTTTTGTAATACATTGACCAAGTCAGAGTCTGCGCCCGGAATCAATTGATCCATGAACTCCACGACTGTCACATTCACCCCGAGGGCAGAATACACCGTCGCCATTTCAAGCCCAATGATTCCACCACCAAGAACGAGCAAATCGCCTTTGATATCTGCCAATTCCAAAGCGCCTGTTGAGCTGAATATTCTTGGATCTTCAGGAATAAACGGCAATTTAACAGATTCACTGCCAACCGCAATAATCGCATTATCAAAATCAATCGTGGTAGTTTGTCCTTCATTCTCCACTGTAATCTGATGAGTACCTGAAAAACGGCCTACTCCGGTTACGACCTCAACCTTTCGCTGTTTAGCCAGAATCTTCAAGCCGCCAGTTAACTTGCCGATCACTTTATTTTTCCAGCCAACCAGTTTAGTGTTATCGAAGGAAGGTTGGTTGAAACTTACTCCCAAATCATTCATTTCATGCGCTTCATCGACCACTTTGGCGATATGCAGCAGGGCTTTTGAAGGGATACAACCCACGTTTAAGCAAACGCCTCCAAGGCTATTGTAACGCTCTACCAGAATCACTTTCTTACCTAAATCCGCCGCTCTGAACGCTGCCGTGTAACCACCAGGTCCACTGCCTAAAACAACCACTTCCGCTTTCATATTTACACTCATTAGACGCCTCTTTTAACGTTTAGCACATAATATTTATTAATAACATTGTCTAAAGCAGAACTCTCCGAATATCTGCCAATGTGTCTGCAATATAGCGAGTAAATCTGGCCGCCTCAGCACCATCGATCACCCTGTGATCATAAGATAGAGATAGCGGAAGCATTAAGCGCGGCTTAAATTCTTTTCCATCAAACACCGGTTTAATGCTGGAGCGAGATAATCCAAGTATAGCGACCTCAGGACTATTTACTATTGGAGTAAAAGCCGTTCCACCGATACCTCCCAGGCTTGATATGGTAAAGCAGCCGCCACTCATATCAGCAGGCATCAGTCCTTTCTCGCGAGCTTTAGTGCTCAAACGAGCCATTTCCAATGCAATTCCGGCAACATTAAGCTTGTCTACTCCCTGAATAACAGGCACAACCAGACCATTAGGCGTCTCAACAGCAATACCGATATTAAAATACTGTTTAAAAATCAGGTTCTCACCGCTGCTATCTAATGAAGCATTAAATTGGGGAAACACCTGCAATGCTTTGCAAATTACTTTAGTGACAAAAGCCAGCACTGTTAATTTATATCCGGATTTACTGGCAGCCTCTGATTCTGATTTACGAAATGACTCCAGATCGGTGATATCTGCTTCGTCAAACTGGGTGACGTGAGGGATAGTAATCCAGGAACGGTGTACGTTAACACCAGTCAGGCGCTTGATCTTGTTCAAAGGCTTTGTTTCGATTGCCCCGAATTTACTAAAATCAATAGACGGTGCCTGCGGCAATGAAAATCCAGAGCTGGATGGCTTTTCTGCAAGACGGCTTTTAACATAACTCTGAACATCTTCTTTGCTGATACGTCCCTTTCTGCCGCTGCCTTTTACCAGCTTTAAATCAACGCCAAATTCTCTGGCTAAACGACGAACCGCAGGACCCGCAAAAACACCTGAACTGCTGCCAGATTCTTCAACTTTCTCTTCACGAACTGGCGCTTGCTTCACTTCTGGTTCAGCTGGTTTTGCCTCAAGCGATGGTTTCTCTTCTTGAGCTTTAGGTGCAGGCGCTTCTGTCTGCTCTGTGGATTTCATTGTAAGGACGAGAGAGCCCTGCGATACCTTATCCCCAACTTTTACAGCAACCTTTTCAACGACGCCCTCTGCTGGAGAAGGAATATCCATTGTGGCTTTATCCCCTTCGAGAGTAATCAAAGCCTGATCTTTTTCAATTGAATCGCCTGCTTTAACCATCACTTCAATGACATCAACATCAGTTGCACCGCCAATATCGGGAATATTGACTGCAAGCAATGAAGTGCCTTGTGGAATAGTTGGCTTTTCTTCGGCTTTAGGCTCAGCTGCTGCTTTAGCGACAGGCTCTTCTTTCTTTTCTTCGCTTTGCTTTCCAGCAGGTAAGCCTTCCTCAATTGTTAAAACAAGAATATCATCCCCTTCCGAGACTTTATCGCCAATATTAACCAGCACTGAGTGTACCTTACCGGCTTTAGGCGAGGGGATTTCCATGCTCGCTTTATCGGATTCAAGCGTGATTAAAGGTGTATCGATTTGGACCTCATCACCAGGCTTCACTAATAGTTCAATGACATCCACACCAGCCGCACCCCCGATGTCTGGAACCTTAACTTTCATCTCATCTGACATATTTTTCCTCAGCAAACTGGTCAAACTGTCTTAACGAAGCACCCATATGCTGCACTAAGACGCTTAATTCTTAAGGAACTCTCCCTAAATCCTCTCTTCCCTCAGGGGAGAGAATTAGAGAGAGGGGTTTAAACCAACCCTCACCCTAGCCCTCTCCCAACTTGGGAGAGGGGATTTCTTTTTAATCTCACCTTAAACCCTCTCGCCCCTCAGGGAAGAGAGTTAGAGAGAGGGGGTTTAAACCAACCCTCACCCTAGCCCTCTCCCAGCTTGGGCGAGGGGATTTCTTTTTAATCTCCACCTTAAATCCTCTCGCCCCTCAGGGGAGAGAGTTAGAGAGAGGGGTTTAAATCAACCCTCACCCTAGCCCTCGCCCAACTTGGGCGAGGGGATTTCTTTTTTAATCTCACCTTAAATCCTCTCGCCCCTCAGGGGAGAGAGGTAGAGAGAGGGGTTTAAATCAACCCTCACCCTAGCCCTCTCCCAACTTGGGCGAGGGGATTTCTTTTTTAATCTCACCTTAAATCCTCTCGCCCCTCAGGGGAGAGAGTTAGAGAGAGGGGTTTAAACCAACCCTCACCCTAGCCCTCTCCCAACTTGGGCGAGGGGATTTCTTTTTTAATCTCACCTTAAATCCTCTCGCCCCTCAGGGGAGAGAGTTAGAGAGAGGGGTTTAAACCAACCCTCACCCTAGCCCTCTCCCAACTTGGGCGAGGGGATTTCTTTTTTAATCTCACCTTAAATCCTCTCGCCCCTCAGGGGAGAGAGTTAGAGAGAGGGGTTTAAACCAACCCTCACCCTAGCCCTCTCCCAACTTGGGCGAGGGGATTTCTTTTTTAATCTCACCTTAAATCCTCTCGCCCCTCAGGGGAGAGAATTAGAGAGAGGGGTTTAAATCAACCCTCACCCTAGCCCTCTCCCAGCTTGGGCGAGGGGATTTGTTTTTAATCTCCACCTTAAATCCTCTCGCCCCTCAGGGGAGAGAGTTAGAGAGAGGGGGTTTAAACCAACCCTCACCCTAGCCCTCTCCCAACTTGGGCGAGGGGATTTTCTCTTAAGTTGCCACCTATACGCCAGGAAAGGACAACTTAACTTAAAACCTACTGCGTTACAGGATTCGGCTTATCCTGTTTGATCCCATATTTCTTAAACGCATCAGCCATAACCGATTTTGGCAGACTGCCGTCCTTAACTAAAGCTTCCAAGGCGGCAATGACAATATATTTGGCATCCACTTCAAAGAAATGGCGCAAACGTTCCCTGGTATCACTCCGTCCATAGCCATCAGTTCCCAAGGTTACATAATTCGCATTGATATATGGGCGAACCTGTTCCGCATATAAGCGCATATAGTCACTAGCTGCAATAACAGGACCTTTTCGATCAGCGAGTAATTGCGTGACGTAGGCTTGCTTGGGAGATTGCTCCGGATTCATTCGATTATAATGTTCAACCGACAGTCCATCCCGCCGTAGTTCGTTAAAGCTTGTCACACTCCAGACTTCAGAACTTACATCAAAGTCAGAGAGTAACCATGAGGCGGCTTTTTCAACTTCACGCAGGATAGTACCGCAACCCATTAGCTGAACATGGGCTTTCGCTTTCTTCTTATTACTTGCATGCAGTAAATACATTCCCTTGATGATGCCTTCTTCCACACCCTCTGGCATATCAGGTTGAGTATAATTCTCATTCATTACTGTGATGTAATAAAATACATTTTCCTGTCTGGTATACATCCGCTCAAGGCCATTTTGCATGATGACTGCCAGTTCATAGGCGTAGGTGGGATCGTAACTGACACAGTTGGGAATTGTTGAGGCCATGATATGGCTGTGACCATCCTGATGCTGGAGACCTTCCCCTGCAAGCGTCGTGCGGCCCGCTGTTCCGCCTAATAAAAAGCCGCGTGCCTGCATATCGCCAGCAGCCCAGGCCAGATCACCAACCCGTTGAAAACCAAACATGGAATAATAAATATAAAAAGGAATCATGGCTAACTTGTTAGAACTATAAGAAGTTCCAGCTGCTATCCAGGAACAGAACGCGCCAGCTTCATTAATACCTTCCTCCAGAATCTGACCGTCACGTGCTTCACGGTAATACATCACCTGCTCATGATCCACTGGCGTGTAAAGCTGCCCCACGGGAGAGTAAATTCCGATTTGTCTGAATAAGCCTTCCATTCCAAAGGTCCGGCATTCATCAGGCACTATTGGCACAATCCGGGGACCTAGCACCTTGTCTTTCAATAGAACTGACAAAATTCTGACAAAGGCCATTGTCGTGGATATTTCACGATCCCCCGTTCCCTTAGTCACCGCAGAAAAAGCAGACAAGTCAGGAACAGGCAAAGGTTCAACACTGGTATTACGTGCCGGTAGATAGCCGCCCAATGCTTCGCGCTGTTTGCGAATATATTGTATTTCAGGACTATCTTCAGAAGGACGATAAAAAGGAATCTCAGTAATTTCTGCATCGCTGACAGGAATACTGAAACGATCACGGAAAGCCCTGAGTTGCTCAATCGACATTTTCTTTTGCTGATGGGTTATATTTTGCCCCTCGCCTGCCGCCCCCATTCCATAGCCTTTAATTGTTTTTGCAAGAATTACGGTGGGACGTCCTTTATGCTCTACTGCCTCTGCATAAGCGGCATATACTTTCTGCGCATCATGACCACCGCGGTTGAGCCGCCAGATTTCTTCATCTGACATGGATTCAACCATTTTTTTCAATTCAGGATACTGTCCAAAAAAATGTTCTCTGACATACGCGCCGTTATTGGCTTTATAAGCCTGGTAATCGCCGTCAACGCATTCTTCCATGCGTTTTTGCATGATTCCAGTTTTATCACGGGCGAACAGGTTATCCCAGCGGCCGCCCCAGATCACTTTGATTACATTCCAGCCCGCCCCCCGGAATATGCCTTCCAGCTCCTGAATAATTTTGCCGTTACCTCGCACAGGGCCGTCCAGGCGCTGCAAGTTGCAGTTTACAACAAAAATCAGATTATCAAGTTTCTCTCTTGCGGCAATAGACAAAGCACCCAGTGATTCGGGCTCATCCATTTCACCATCACCCAGAAATGCCCAGACCTTGCGGCCTTCCGACTTGATTAAGCTTCTGTTTTCAAGATATTTAAGAAAACGCGCCTGATAAATAGCCTGCAGTGGCCCTAAACCCATTGATACAGTAGGGAATTGCCAGAAATCAGGCATTAACCAGGGATGAGGATAGGATGATAATCCATCAACCTCTACTTCCTGGCGAAAGTTGGCTAACTGCTGCTCTGACAAACGTCCTTCAAGGAAGGCACGAGCATAAATACCAGGAGAAGAATGGCCTTGTATATAAATCAAATCGCCGCCATTTTCGCCATTCGGGCCTTTGAAAAAATAGTTAAAACCGGTTTCATATAATGTGGAGGAAGATGCATAAGAAGCAATATGACCTCCCAGCTCAGGAGCATACTTGCCAGCACGAAGTACCATAGCGACAGCATTCCAGCGAATGAGTGCGCCAATTCGTTTTCCAAGGCCTTCATCGGGGGGCATCAATTGCTCTTCATGCGGTTTTATCGTATTGCGGTATGGAGTATGGATTTTATTTTCCAGGGCAACACCTTCTGCATTCGCTTTGTTCAGTAATTGTTGCAGCAAAAAAGCAGCCCGCTCATTGCCGTCATTATTGACCACGGCCTGTAAAGCATCCAGCCATTCACGGGTTTCTATTGGGTCAATATCAGTATTTATTTCATTCGCCATGAATGTTTCCTCGTAAATCTAATGTGTTAACAAACTGGGGCAGCTCTCAGTTCCTTATGAATTTTTCCGCCACAGGCCTGGATGCAAACCTGGTAATCTGCTTTGCAGTTACAAGTTGTTTTGCGGCATTGTAGTGGATCCCGGTAAGATTTCAACTGACGTGCAATAGTTCCCCCCCGGATAACCTGTTCTCGCTGATACTGACGATAACTGAGTTTGCTCGTCTGGTTCGCATGAGCAGAACATTGCACACAATTATTTCTGCAGCTTCCCTGGCATTTTTCTTGTTTAATTTCACAACCCTGAGAGCAATTCTCAAATTCAATATTGGTTTCTCTGATTACTCGATGCTCAGAGCATGCGCTAACAAAGAATAACAAACATGTCATTAATACAAAAACTACCTGTTTCATAAAATTACTCACTTTCCATAATTGGGTTGATATTCAGTAACTTTAATTACCTGACGAAAAAGCGATCTCTTTATAGCCAGGCAACCAGAGTAAAGAAAGCAATCAGCACTAAAAATACAACCAGCGCATGCTCTACCAGAGTCTGAGCATTAGTTAGGCTCACGGTGTCTCCATCATGAAGTTTTGCAGCAAAAATTCCACCCTCACTGAGAAATTGTTCATTTGTATCTGGAGCACTCAGGAATCGTTCTCTGTAAAAGATAAATCCACGCTGAAAATTTCCAACCAGTAGATATAACATGACAGTAACCCTTGCCGTTACCCAGTCCAATAGGCTAACTATTAACGCTGCCGGATGAGCAATGGGCTGATATTTCACTGATAGTGTTAATAATCTGTAGAATAAAAGTCCCAATGGACCAGCCACAATATACCAGAAGATAACCGCGAATAATTGACTATTCACCAGGTAGAAATAATGACCCGCTGTTTTGTCTCCATCAGAGTGTGCAGGGTCGGAGTTAACAGGATAAAAAGGATTTTCAGGACCAATGCAATAATAAAAAATAAAAAGATTCAGTAATAATCCGATAAAACCAAAGAACCAGGGGCCAATTAAGCACAAGAGCAACCAAAGCAGTAAAACCGGAGGCAAAACAACGAGAGCCAAAAGAAAATAAGAATTTTGTAAAATTTCACTCTTGGGTAGCATGCCTGCTATACGCTGAAAATAAGCGCTAAACCAATTAAAGCGATGCTGTGACAACGAATGAATCAAATAACGCTCACTGAGTAATGAAAGTACAATAATCAACAGTTTCATATTAGTCCTTACGCATCTTGTCAGACAACGCTATCGGCGTTGGATATTTTAATACTACTAAATAGGAAGAAACGATAAAGGTCAAAATTGTGGTTGCCTGGATTAAATTGGTCGCCACTTCCGAAATTAGTTTGGTACTAAATGCAATACTGCCTACTAACAGAGAAAATTCGCTTGCCTGTCCTAAACGCAACCCCACCTCTTTGGCAACGCTTTTCTTTTCACCTGCCTTAAACAAAAGAAAGTTAAATAATACAGGTTTTAAAATTAACATCAGAATAGAGAGCAGCAAAGCGGGAATAATCACTTGTGCTGCAAACCCGAAATTAAAGGTCGCACCAATCGAGAAGAAGAACATAACCAGGAAGAAGTCACGAAGGGGTTTCAGACTTTCCGCAATGTAAAGTGAAATAGGACTTGATGCCAGAGCAACTCCAGCCACAAAAGCGCCAATATCTTCAGAAAGTCCAACTTCCTGAGCAAGTACTGACATCCCCAGACACCAGCCAATGGATAACAGGAACACATATTCCTGGGTTCTATCAAATCGGGCCAGTAACTTAACGAGAATATAGCGCTCTACCGCAAAAGCAAAGAGGGTTAGCGCTGGCAATGCGACACCCACCAGAACCAAATCATCAACGGAGTACCCGCCGCCCTGCTGTGCACCATTAATCAGGATCAGAACGATAATCGCAATGACGTCCTGCATAAGCAGGATACTAATCATTACCTCACCGGTATGTTGGTGATGCAGAATGGTTGTGGGTAAAAGTTTCAGACCGATAATCGTACTCGAAAACATCATTGCTGCGCCCAGAACCGCAGACTCCATACTGCTTAATCCAAACCAGCGGCCAATCAGATAGGAAACCAGAGCAAAAAAGATGGAACTCACCAGTGCAATCCAGGTAATCTTTTTAAGCATGTGAACCAGATTTTGCGGCTGCAGGTGAAGGCCAAGCAAAAAAAGCAGAAACACTATGCCCATATCGCCAACCTGCTGAACAGTGCTGACATCACTTACAAGCTTTAACCCCCAGGGCCCCAGAACTGCGCCTAATAATATGTAGGCTACTAAAAGCGATTGCCTGGTGTAAAGCACCAAAGTCGAGAAGACAGCAGCTCCTGCAAAGATTAGGAAAATAGTATAAAAAACCGAACCATCATGCATAAACACAAGCCTCGAACATGCTAACCATATAGAAATGAATATCGATTATTAAGCGATTTCCGAATAAGGCACCACTGCTTAACCGTGTATAAATACTGCGCGAACTAAGAATATCACAGTTTAGCGTTAATGTTATGAATAATTAGACAATTAATCGCTAATGAACGCAAGCCTTCATACGAGACAGTCAGTGATAGCCTTCCTGTGTCGATTTCCCTCGAAATACATGATAGGCGTATGCAGTGTATGCTATCAGAATGGGTAACATAATCACTACACCTACCAAAATAAAGAGCAGGGTTGAAGTCGGTGCCGCTGCTTCCCATATAGTAACCTGATGCGGGATCAGGTAAGGAAATACGCTAATGCCGATTCCCGTGTAGGCACATAAAAAAATTATCACACTACAGATAAACGGCCTCCATTCCTGCTTAAGATTAAGACTGCGCCATGTCATCCAGATCATAAGTGCTGTGATCCCGGGCAAAGGCAACAGCAGAATAAAATTGGGAAAACTATACCAGCGCTCAAATATTTCACTGCTATGTAAAGGTGTCCATATACTGACAATAACAAGAAAGAAGCTAACCATTATCAGAAAACCTCTGGCAAAATGAATCATTTTTCGCTGCAGATGCCCTTCGCTTTTAATGATTAGCCAGGTAGCTCCCAGAAGCCCATAACCACAAATTAAGGCAATACCTGTTAGTAAACTAAAGGGAGTAAGCCAGTCCGTTTCGCTAATGGTCATCGCTGCTTCATTGATTGGAAAACCGCGCACAAATGAACCTAAAATGACTCCCTGAAAAAATGCTGCAGAAATTGAGCTGATTGTAAACAACCAGTTCCATAGCGGTTTAGAACGATCGGCTTTAAACCTGAATTCAAAACTTACTCCCCGGAATATTAATGCCAGTAACATCAGCATTAAAGGCATATATAAAATGGGCAACAAGAGACCATATGCAATGGGAAAAGCGCCATAAAGCACAGCGCCGCCGAAAACCAGCCAGGTTTCGTTTCCATCCCAAACCGGTGCTACAGAATTCATCATTTTATCGCGCTCTGCTTCACTCTGGGTAAATGGGAATAAAATGCCTATGCCCAGATCAAAGCCATCTAAAATGACGTACATTATAATGATGAAACCTAAAATCACCGCAAATAGAAAAGGCAGCATTATTCGTTCTCTCCTGGTTTGTCGGTCATATACTGGAAGGAATGATGTTCGGGTTTGTCGGCATTAAGCGCATGGGGACCGAGTCGTATGGTTTTGAATAGGTAAGTCAGATAAAAACCAAAGACGATGCCATAAACGAGCACGAGTAAACTAAATGAAATGGCAACTTCCTCTTTACCAATCGCGGATACAGCGTTTTGAGTCCTCAGGAGGTTATACACGACCCAGGGCTGACGGCCGATCTCTGCCGTTAACCATCCACTAATACTGGCGATGAAGCCCAATGGCGAGATCAGCAAACACCATCGATGGAACCAGGAAGCATGATACAGTTTACCTCTGAAACGCAAATACAGAGCGGCAAGGGCAGTCAGTAACATTAGCAGCCCTATTCCCACCATCGCACGGAATGAAAAGAAAACAGGCGCGACACGCGGTTGATCGGCAGGTGGAACCGACTTAAGCCCAAGCAGTTCACCATCCCAATGGTGAGTGTTGATTAAACTGGCCAATCCTGGAATTTCCACTGAATAATAATTTTTCTGCTCTTGTTGCGACGGCCAGGCGAATAATACAAGCGGGGCCGCTTTTTGTGTCTCCCACACGCCCTCCATTGCAGCGGTCTTTAATGGCTGATGCTCTCGAACGACCAGACCCACGACATCCCCGACAAAAATCTGTACTGGAACAACGATTAAGGCTGCCCACATAGCAAAAGATAGACAGGTAGTCGCGGCCTGGTAATGAATCCCCTTGATCAAATGATAACTAGCTACCGCAGCCACTACGAAGCAGGTAGTCGCATAGGAAGCAAGAAGCATGTGGATCATACGCGGTAAAAAAGAAGGATTGAATACCACTTCCAGCCAACTGGAAACCACATATTTCCCAGCGATAAGCTCATAACCTGTCGGCGTCTGCATCCATGAGTTTGCGGACATAATCCAGAACGCAGAAATTGTTGTACCCACAGTAACCAGCAAGGTAGCGATAAAATGAAAGACTGGCGAAACCCTATTCCAGCCAAAGAGCATAACGCCAAGAAATCCTGCTTCAAGAAAGAAAGCAGTCAGGGTTTCATAAGCAAATAAAGCTCCCAGAACATTGCCAAATTGAGCAATGAAGGGTCCGAAATTAGTTCCTATCTGATAGGCAAGTACAATCCCGGAAACAACCCCCATCCCAAAGGTTAAAGCAAAAATTTTGGTCCAGAACTTACAAATTCTAAGATAAAGCGGGTTTCCAGTTTTAAGCCATGCAGACTCCATTATAACCAGGAATACGGCTAATCCCAGATTTAAGGTAGGAAATAATATATGAAAACCAATGCTAAATCCGAATTGTATCCTCGATAAGAGCTCAACCATTCACTTCTCCAGGGGATGTGGGAACAGGCTTGTTATGAAAATAAGGCAATAAACAGCTTATTATAACGCTCAAATCCGTCCAGGCTCAATTGAAAATTCATAATTATCTGGTAGATCGCATGAATCCCCCCACCATGGACAAGCGCCTCAATAGACAATTCCTGTGCAAGCTGATAAGATTTTAATTTTCTCTTAACAGCCAGCAACAATTTGGGTTAAAATAGCCTGTTGTAATATTCTTTGGGAAATATCGTTTGTCTAACTATTTCAGGGAGCATAACACTTAATGGTCTACGGCAACGAGCATTTACCTGCTACTCAAAAGAGCCGCTTATCTTTTTTAAAACCCTGGATAGTGTGGGGACTGGGTTGTCTCTTCTATTTTTATGAATGGGTATTACAGGTCTCACCTGGCGTAATGAGTAATGAACTCATGCGTGACTTCGCGGTTACCAGTCAGACACTCGGTATTATGTCCGGTATTTATTTTTATTCCTATGCCATCATGCAATTACCCGGCGGCGTTCTGATGGATTACTTCGGTCCGCAGCGACTGCTAACAATAGCCACACTGATTTGCGCATTAAGTACAATTGGTTTCGGGATGACTGAAAATTTCTTTGCTGCCTGTTTCGCGCGCCTGATGATTGGCTTTGGCTCAGCATTTGCTGCGGTGGGCGCGATGAAGCTTGCCGCCAACTGGTTTCCAGCAAATCGTTTCGCTCTTCTGACTGGAATG
Organism: Legionella quinlivanii; assembly: GCF_003265995.1. Taxonomy (GTDB): domain Bacteria; phylum Pseudomonadota; class Gammaproteobacteria; order Legionellales; family Legionellaceae; genus Legionella_C; species Legionella_C quinlivanii_A. Next base: position 345,134 of record NZ_MVJN01000002.1, read on the forward strand.
ATGGTGACCATTGGGATGTTAGGTGCCATTGGGGGTGAAACACCTCTTGCGATATTCATTGATTATGCGGGCTGGCGCCATAGCATGACTATACTGGGCTGTATTGGTATTGTACTGGCAATTCTAATACTGCTAATCGCAAAAGATGCTCCATCGGATGGTGCTATCCACCACGAACATCATTCTGACGAAGAACCTTTAGTTTCCAGTCTGCTCGCTATTATCAAAAACAAACAACTCTGGCTTGTCGCCCTTTATGGCGGCCTTATGTATATGGCAACCCCGGTATTTTGCGGATTATGGGGCGTTCCCTATCTTATGTTCAAAATGGGTATCAGCAAAGCAGTTGCCGCCAATCTTATCTCACTGGTTTTCGTAGGCTGGGCTATCGCAAGTCCTTTATGGGGAATTTTTTCCAACCGAATCGGCAGAAGAAAACCTTCACTCTACATCGGCAGCATCGGGGCGTTGATTACTTCCTTGTTATTTTTATATGCCCCAATTGAGTCCAAACTGGCTACTCAATTCCTTTTGTTTTTATTCGGAGTATTCTCCTCAGGTTTTCTACCCGCTTTTGCGGTTGCCAAAGAAATCTGCAGCCGCCGCTATGTCGCTACCAGTCTGAGTTTTATGAATATGATGAATATGGTAGGGATCGCCATTGCCCAACCTTTAATCGGTTTTATACTGGATTGGTTGTGGCAAGGCGAAATCATTGATAAAGTTCGCGTCTATCCCTTGGAAGCCTACCACATTGCTTTGGCCATTTTGCCAATTGGCATACTGGTTTCCCTGCTTATATTGCCCAGGATAAAAGAGACTTATTGTAATAATGTTCAATAATGCACTTTTGAAATCTATTGAATGAGAAGTTGAAGAAGCTATGTCTAAAAAATTATATATTAAAACCAATGGCTGCCAGATGAACGAGTATGATTCCTCAAAAATGGCAGAAGTCTTGTTGCAATCGCATGGTTTACACAAAACCGAGCAGGTGGAAGAAGCAGATGTTATTTTATTAAATACTTGCTCAATCCGTGAAAAAGCGCAGGAAAAAGTGTTCTCCCAGTTAGGCCAGTGGCGGGAATTTAAAGCACAAAATCCCGATGTGATTATTGGTGTAGGCGGTTGTGTGGCCAGTCAGGAAGGAGCCGATATTATCAAACGGGCACCTTTCGTGGATCTTGTATTTGGTCCGCAAACACTTCATCGCCTGCCCGATCTGATTGAAGAACGTCTTAAATCAAAAAAACCAGTGGTTGACATCAGTTTTCCTGAAATTGAAAAATTTGATCATTTACCAGCTCCACGAGCAGAGGGACCAGTCGCATTTGTATCAATTATGGAAGGATGCAGTAAATATTGCAGCTACTGCGTAGTTCCCTACACCCGTGGTGAAGAAATCAGCCGGCCCTTTGATGATGTATTAGTTGAATGCTATCAATTAGCGGCTCAGGGAGTGAGGGAAATCAATCTTCTGGGTCAGAATGTTAATGATTACCGTGGTAAGATGAATTCCGGAGAGATAGCTGATCTGGCTCTTTTGATTCATTATCTGGCTGCAATTGATGGAATCGGACGTATCCGCTTTACCACCTCGCATCCACTGGCATTTTCAGATAATTTAATTAATGCCTATGCCGAAGTTCCGGAACTTGCCAACCATCTGCATCTACCCGTACAGAGCGGCTCTGATCGCATTTTAAGTATGATGAAGCGCGGATATACTGCACTTGAGTTTAAATCAAGAATCCGCAAATTACGTAAAGTCAGACCTGATATTCGTTTATCCACCGACATAATCGTTGGATTTCCCGGAGAAACCGATAAAGACTTCCAGGATACAATGGATTTGGTTCATGAAATCGGCTTCGATACTTCGTTTAGCTTTATATACAGCGCCAGGCCAGGTACTCCCGCTGCCAATTTACCTGATGAAACACCGATGGAGGTTAAAAAGCAGCGTTTGCAGATATTGCAGAATCGCCTGCTGACTAATGCCTCAAATTATAGTAAAGCGATGGTGGGAAGCACTCAGAGAATATTGATCACAGGAACTTCCAAGAAAAATAAAGAGCAACTCGCTGGACGAACCGAATGCAATCGCGTGGTCAACTTTGATGGCCCTGCATCATTAATTGGTCAGTTTAGATCAGTCAGCATCACTGAATCCTTACCAAACTCCCTGCGTGGCCGTTTAATTAAAGATGAGGAACTGGCACTTAATGATTGACGTTGATACAAAAGAATTAATGATTCCCCGTGAACTCCACGGGGAACGCATTGATGTGGTTCTCGCCAGAATGCTCCCTGACTATTCTCGCTCCCAGCTCAGCCAATGGTTAAAACAGGGAAAAATTACTGTTGATAGTCGAACTCTTAAACCTAAAGACAAAGTAAATCATGGAAGTCTCATACAACTGAATCTTGACCAGTTAACAGAAAATAAAACCGGAGTTGCCGAGGCCGAAGACATTCCACTCGATATTGTTTATGAAGATGACTATCTGCTGGTGATTAATAAGCCCGCAGGTCTTGTTGTTCACCCCGGGGCAGGGAATTGGGAGCACACCCTGGTGAATGCCCTTTTGCATCATCTCCCGCAATTATCCGCATTACCACGTGCGGGTTTAATACACCGCCTTGACAAGGACACCACCGGTTTACTGGTTATCGCCAAAACACTGACTGTCCATACTCAATTGACAAGACAAATGCAGGAACGAGAAATTCACCGCCATTATCTGACTCTGGTTCAGGGGCATTTAATCTCCGGAGGCGAAATAGCCACCTGTTTTGGCAGGCATCCATCAAACAGGCTGAAAATGGCAGTTTGTGCACAAGGCAGAGAGGCAGTTACCCATTATTCAATCAAAAAACAATACCAATACTTTACCCTGCTTGAAGTACAGTTATTAACTGGAAGAACGCATCAGATCCGCGTGCATATGGCTCATATCAAGCATCCGGTGTTTGGTGATCAGTTGTATGGAGGGCGAACCCGCGTACCCGCCGAGGCCGATGAAAGCCTGATTAAATTGTTGCAGCAATTCAAACGGCAGGCACTCCATGCTTACACTTTAAGTTTTGAACATCCGCATTCTGATGAGATGGTGAGTTTCAGCGCCCCACTACCTGAAGATTTCGCTACTTTGCTGAGTGCACTGGATCAATACAAGGAAAATAAATGACTTATTTGCAGGCCAATTGGAACGCAGCAGCGAATGTCAGAGCAGTGACAACTACTCGTTTACAAGGTTTCAGTCAGCATCCCTTTGATAAAAACAATCTGGGACAACATGTCGGAGATAATCCGGAACATGTGCAGGCCAATCGAGCTTCTCTGATGGACTCACTCAAATTGCCTGCAGAACCTGAATGGCTTGAACAGACACACAGTACGGATTGCGTTATTGTAGAGCAAGATAATAATCGACAGGCTGATGCCGCCATCACTCGCTCTAATCAGCGCGTGTTGGCGATTATGACTGCCGATTGTTTACCCATCATACTCTCAAATACCCAGGGAGATGAAGTGGCGGCTATTCATGCAGGGTGGCGCGGATTGGCCAATGGTATTATTGAAAACACCCTGGCCAAAATGACCAGCAAGCCTCAGGATCTCATTGCCTGGGTCGGACCTGCGATTTGTCAATCCTGCTATCAGACCGGCCCAGAAGTATATGATTGCTTTCGCACACAATACCCATTTGTTCATGATTGCTTTTTGGCTGATGATTCCAAATGGCGGGCGAATCTGTCTGCAATCGCTGAAAAAATTCTTGCTCATCATCATGTGGCTCAGATCGCTCAGTCCAATGTCTGTACATTTGAGCAAAAAAATGAATTTTATTCCTACCGCCGTGCAGCACAAACAGGTAGAATGGCCACTCTTGTGTGGTTTATTTAGTAACAGGTTTTAATAACAGGAAAAAAATTATGTTTCGTCATTTGCGTTTATTGGGGAGCGGTATCTTACTGGCTCTTCTCTCCTCCTCCGCCCTGGCAGCAGAACAGGAAGCTCCGATGCCGAGTCTGGCTCCCGTTCTTAAAAATGCGATGCCAGCCATTGTGAATGTCGCAGTTCAGGGCATTCTTCCACCGGCAGGCCCAACTGAAGATGAAGAAGATGAAGATAACAATCAGGAAACCCAGCAAGGCACTCCTCCCAAGCCTAAAAAATTTCAAAGCATTGGTTCCGGCGTCATCGTTGATCCTGAACACGGAATTATTATTACCAACGACCATGTAATTCGTAATGCCAATCTTATTACGGTCACCTTGAACGACGGCAGACGTCTTAAGGCCAAACTAATTGGCGGCGATGCGGATACTGATCTTGCCGTGTTGAAGATTGATGCTAAAAATCTGAAAACCTTGCCTATTGGTGATTCCGATAAAGTTGAAGTTGGTGATTTTGTCGTTGCAATTGGAAATCCATTCGGATTAAACAGTTTTGGAAACAGCCAGACCGCAACCTTTGGTATCGTTAGCGCCATGAAACGCAGTGATCTGAATATTGAAGGCATCGAAAACTTCATTCAGACAGATGCTGCCATCAATCCAGGCAACTCAGGCGGTGCACTGGTCAATGCGAAGGGTGAGCTCATTGGTATTAACACAGCCATTCTGTCTCCATATGGCGGTAACGTGGGAATAGGCTTTGCCATTCCGGTCAATATGGCTAAAGACGTCGTTCAGCAAATCATGCAGTTCGGTTCTATTCATCGCGGTCTGATGGGAATATTTGTACAGCATCTGACTCCTGAACTGGCACAGGCAATGGGATACTCTGAAGATTTTCAGGGTGCATTGGTTGCACAGGTCAATGAAGACTCTCCAGCTGAAAAAGCTGGTCTTAAGCCTGGTGATGTGATTACCCAAATCAATAATACTAAAATTACCCAGGCCACTCAGGTTAAAACCACCATTAGCCTGCTGAGGGTAGGTAGTGAAGCCAAAATGACTGTACGCCGCGACGGAAAGGATATTACGCTTACCGCTGTAGTCACAGACATCAAAAAACATGAGCAAAAATTACAGGCCAATAACCCATTCCTTTATGGACTTGCTCTTCGCAATTATGAGCAGGACTCTCCCCTTCATGGTAATGTGGTGGGTATTCAGGTTACTGGCGCCTCGGAGAACAGTGCCGGATGGAGAGCAGGATTACGCCCTGGCGATATTATCATTAGTGCAAATAAGCAACCGACGCCTAATGTTAAAACCCTGCAAAACATTGCCATGCAGAAAAAGCAACAACTTCTGGTACAAGTTTTACGTGGCCCAGGGGCATTGTACATTCTGATTATTTAAATACTAAGTTAAAGAATCACTGCAGGTTGGCCAAAGCCCAACCTGCGTGTAATTGCAGAGTCCCTTGAGGCAGTCACCGAGTTATCAAGCTCTTGCAACTAGCCGTTTCCGCGCGGCATTGCTGCATAAAAAAAACAAAGCTGAGCTGATATAATTGTTCTCCAAACAAACGAGAGTCTTCATCAAACTGTGTCATGCCATGTCATCTCGAACGCAGTGAGAGATCTCCGAAATGCTGGCACAAACCTAGATTTGGGAGATCTCTCACTGCGTTCGAGTTGACGGTGAGTAATGACACAGTTTATAAACACTCTCAAACAAACTGACATACACAGAATTTCTTGATGCCGCAAAAAAAGTATTTTTACCACTTGACAGAATAGCCAATCCAAGACAAAATGGCGACCTTCGTGGCTATGTAGCTCAGCCGGTTAGAGCGCGGCACTCATAATGCTGAGGTCGGTGGTTCGAGTCCACCCATAGCCACCATATCACTTGTTACGACACATCATCCTTAACATTGACGAACCATTCTGTTAAATTCAAATTAAAGCGTAACTCCCAAGATTGTGGATAAATTTGATTTAATTCAATCAAATCGTCTCAACGTCATCCTGAACGCAGTGAAGGATCTGCAACGGAAAGAAAATAATTCTGGTTACCCAGCGAGACAAAGACAACGTTCCTGAGAATAAACAAATTGACAGCATCATTTCTTTGGATCTTAAAGAGCAGTCAAATCAGCTCTGGCATCGGATTGAAGATGAGTTAAATCAATTACTCCCCAACGAAGAGGCCCGCGAGCATCTGGAAGGATCTTCCACATGCAGCTTATTATAACTTAAGCTCCTGAAAGCACCTGTTTTAAAGGTATTTAATTCACAAAAAGTCTATTGTCGCCGTTCTTTTTTCGCTATGATGTGGGCAACATGGATTTAATGGTTGTTGAATGCGAACAGGTGCGTTAGTAATTTCTTTATTGTTTCTAACATTCACTGCTTTTTGTGCAGAGGTTGGTCTTAAAACAATAACTATCGATGGTGAGAAAGCTTATGTGCTGGAAGCTGGCGCTTTTCCCAAAGAAAGCAGTGCCTTACAGCTTAAGCTTAAATTGTCTGCCCTTTTTAAGCAGCCATTAACCATTGATTATCAGACAAACAGAAAACTGTTTGTGGTCAAAATGGGGCCGATTAAAAATCTCGAACAGGCTAAAGAACTTCAGAAATTATTGGGCAACGACACCCCCAAATCAGCCAGCACTCCAATTGCCTCAAATTCTAAAACAACTAATTCAGGCACTGCCCCTTCTGCTGATTCCACAAAAAAATTGTGGAACCTGCGAGGTGCCGATATTCGAGCGGTGATTGCTGAAGTCTCACGCGTAACCGGCAAAAACTTTATCATCGATCCGCGGGTCCAGGGTAAAATATCGATTGTCGCCAGCACACCCATGTCTGATAAGGAGCTCTATCAGGTCTTTCTTTCCATGTTGCAGGTTTCCGGTTATGCCGCTATCCCTTCGGGCGATGTTATTAAAATTGTTCCCAATATTGACGCCAAAACGATCTCTCCTGATTACGAATATGATTTAAAATCTCCCCCTCGCGGCGACGATATGCTGGTTGAAGTGATCCCGGTGAAGTATGTTCCCTCCGAACAACTGGTGCCGGTATTGCGCCCGCTGATGCCGCAATGGAGCAGTGTTTCCGCCTATGCGCCTTCCAACATGCTGATTCTTTCAGGCCGCGCAAGCAATATCCGTAAACTGGCCTCGATTATTAAGCAAGTTGATAGTTCGACTAGTAATGGAATAGATATCGTTCCCTTGCATTTTGCGCTGGCTATGGACGTGGTGGCCACCTTAAAAGATCTGATGAAAACTCAGCCCGGTTCAACAGTACATTCGCAAACGATGCTTGCAGCAGATGATCGAAGCAATGCGATTTTGATCAGCGGCAATAAAACAGAGCGGATTCGGCTCCGTCTTTTAATTTCCCGGTTAGACAGACAACATCCTAATGGTACTAACAGTAACACCCAGGTAATTTATCTGAATTATTTACGAGCTGAAGATCTGGTTCCTATATTGGCAGGTATTGCCCAGGCCAATTTCAGCGGGAATGTCGGCACAACAATTGGTACGATCACACGCCCTGAGCTTGACAGCACTAACCCCGCTTCCAGCCTTGTATCCAATAACAGCTCATCCAGTTCCTCCAGTAATAGCAGCAGCGGTAATAATCCCTTCGGCCAGGGGGGCCAATCTGGCAATCCGGCAGCGACGCCAAACACCACTGGAAGTACCACGCAAAATGAAGGCAGCACAAAGCCAACCGTTCAGATTATTGCAGAACCAAACACCAACTCGATTATTCTGAACGCTCCTGTCAGTCTGATTCGGACTTTAAAGGCAGTAATCAATCAACTGGATATCAAACCCGCTCAGTTGCTGATTGAGGCATTGGTCGCAGAAGTGGATGAAAGCGACATCAATAGCCTTGGCATTGAATGGGGTACTGATCGCCAGACAGGTAATCCAGCCAGTTTTTCTCCTGGATTCGCCATTATCAATAGTAAGACCAGTATCGATGATTTTCAGGCACAGATTTATGCGCTGGCCCGGGCAAGGAAGGCCAATATTTTATCCACGCCTTCCGTTGTGGTTCTCGACAATCGCCAGGCAAAAATTCTGGTGGGTAAACAGGTTTCTGTCGCGTCAACCACTTATCCGAACAATGCCGGCGGTACCACCACAGCAAGCCCCTATGTTACCTTTGACAGGGTCAATGTCGCCTTGCATTTATACGTTCGTCCCCAGATCACTCGCGGCCAGGGCATTCAGTTACAGATTGATCAGGGCAATGATACGCTGGATCCATCAACCACCTTAAATACTGATAATCCAACGTTCAAAATCAGCAGTATTGTGACCGCAGTCCATGTTGAAAGCGGCGATATCGTGGTATTGGGAGGACTAACCCAGGATAGTCTGGCAAATGATGATAATAAACTACCTATTATTGGGGACATTCCCGGTGTGGGAAGGCTTTTTCAACATAATATCCGTAATCGTGAAAAACGGGTGTTAATGGTATTTATTCGTCCTATAATTTTAAGAAACCCAAGAGACTCATTTTCGGTAACTGGTGGCAAATACAATGATCTGAGAGAATATCAGCTTGATTCATTACGTCAGCAGGAAAGTTTCCACCAAAGTGACGATGAGATTGTTTTACCTGCTTTGAGTGGAGCTGAATTGCCAAAACCATTTAACCGTGCCATTAAGCAAGTAGTTATCACTCCCATGCCGACTAAATAATGATGGAAACACAGGATAAACCCAGGCAAATTCCTTACGGGTTTGCCAAAAATAATGGTATCGTAGCTACACCCCCTAATGAGCAAGGGGTCGCCCTGGTTTATCATTTGCCACAACCCTCTTTTTCAGCTCTGGCTGAATTACAGCGCTCATTACAATGCCGTCTCGAATTAAAGGAAGTCTCGGATACCGAGTTCCAACAGCATCTGGCACATTATTATGAATCACGCTCCTCAGTTCTCGATGCCGCAGAAGGGATGGAAGAGGATATGGATTTATCCCTGCTGGCGGATCAATTGCCGATGAGTGAAGACTTGCTTGAAAATCAGGATGATGCACCGGTTATTCGATTAATTAATGCCTTGTTCACTCAGGCTATCAAACAAAAAGCCTCTGATATTCATATTGAGACCTATGAAAGCCGAGTGTTAGTCCGTAATCGAATTGATGGTGTCTTGCATGAGGTTTTGGAAATTCAGCGTGCAATCGCCCCGCTGGTTATATCAAGGGTCAAAGTTATGGCCAAGCTTGATATTGCCGAAAAACGAATTCCCCAGGATGGCCGCATCGCCTTACGAATCGGCGGGCATAACATTGATGTACGCGTATCTACCCTTCCCTCTAACCACGGTGAACGCATTGTACTTCGTATTCTCGACAAGCAGGCCGCACAGCTCGACCTTAGCTTATTAGGAATGCCCGATTATATTCTTAAAATCATGCGAGGAATGATTGCACAACCGCATGGTATTATTCTGGTGACCGGTCCAACTGGCTCAGGTAAAACAACCAGCCTTTATGCAATGCTCACCGAATTAAATGAAGTAAGCCGTAATATTCTCACCATTGAAGATCCCATTGAGTATGATTTACCAGGAATTGGCCAGACGCAGGTTAATACCAAAGTGCAGATGACTTTCGCAAAGGGCTTACGCGCCATTTTAAGACAGGATCCGGATGTGGTGATGATTGGAGAGATTCGCGACCTGGAAACTGCTGAAATTGCGGTACAGGCAAGCCTTACCGGACACCTGGTACTTTCAACCTTACACACCAACAGTGCGCTTGGGGCTTTAACCCGTTTGAATGATATGGGTGTGGAATCTTTCCTGCTTTCCTCCAGCCTCGTCGGATTAATTGCGCAGCGCTTGGTCAGAAGACTATGTCCTCATTGCAAAACCCCTCATCATTTACGACCTGATGAAAGAGAACTCATGGGACTTACTCCTGATATAGATACATCAAAAGTATGTGAACCCAAAGGTTGTGAGGAATGCAATTTTCTGGGCTATCGTGGACGAAGCGGTATTTATGAACTCATCCCTATTGATGAGACTTTACAAGGAATGATTCACCGTAACGACAGCCTGCAGACCATTGAAAAATATTTAAGGCCCGCTGTTCCCACAATTCGCGGAGATGGTTTCAAACGAGTGCTGGCTGGCGACACCTCACTCGCCGAGATATTAAGGGTAACCAGTCAGCATTAAGCTTTTTGTTTTCTCGAGCGAAGCATTTAAACCCTCTCTCTAACTCTCTCCAGAGGGAGAGAGGATTTTAAGTGAAATTTTTTTAAAGAAAATCCCCTCTCCCTCCGGGAGAGGGCTAGGGAGAGGGCTGACTCCTACAGCAACAAAATCTTTATTCAGAGAGAAAATGTATCGCTAGCCATCTGAATAATATTTTCCTCAATAGGCGTAAGACTCGCCAAACCCCCATCGAGGCTGATGCCGACAGAACCGCATTCCAGTGACGGGGGCGTGCTTTTTCGCCGGGGCTCTTTCCATAAAGAGGAACTGCTCTCTGATGAATTTAGAGATTGAACTCGTTTAGCTGGTTTGGATTCTCCTTCACCTGGCATCGCTCGTGAAGAGCCAAAGAAAAGCAGCTGTGCTTTAAGTTTCCCTATTGCTGTTCTTGGACTATCCGCATTTTCTCTATTCGCTGGCTGCGTCTTTATTCGTTCAATATATAAAAAAAATGATTGAAGTCTTTGTTTGTAGCAATGCTCTTCAATATAGGGAAAACCCATCTTTTTTACATAAATCTCATTATTAATTTTTATTGCACGGGCTACACTTTCACTCAAAGAGGTCAGCGTACTCTGTAAGAAAAGGTACTGGGGTTCCGACAACTGAGTCATGGATTTCAGCCAGTTATGAAAAACCGATAATAACTTTGGTAAACAGAGTTTAGGCAAATCCAGTTTATCCCCTACCTTGATTTTTGGCAGCAGATTCTGATCCAGAAAATCCTGGTTGAATCGCTGCAATATTGAGGTTACGTTGGAAAAATTAATCTGGCTTAAATCCAGAAATACATTCCTGGGATATAACACATAAGAAGCTAAGGACTGCTCATCCTCATTATAAAAAGTATACTCAGCTAAAAATTCACGTATATCCGTACGAAAACAATCGGCTTGAAACTGGTTTTTACATTTTCTTTCATAGAGATTGAGAATAGTGCCGCCCACCTGTTCTGATTTGGAAATCAACCTGGAATTCCCTTCAGAGGCTTTAGTAATATCCCCCAGAATCCCAGGAATAAAGGGCAGTGAGCTATCAAATGAATTTGCCGCACGGCGCAACCATTTAAAATTTTCCTGATTGCTGACCAGCTCATCAAGCTGATTATAGACTTCACGATCAGCTGGCGTCAGTTTTTTAAAATATTTATTAAGCCGAAGGATGCGATGAGAATTCAAGACACTCGCTATTAACATGAGATGGTTCAAATCAGCTTCACTTTCTCCCCTGAAATTACAAAGCGCCTGGGCTAATTGTAAAAGCAGTTGCAAGACATTAGCTACGTTTTTAGAAGTCTGACTGAGAATTTTATGTACAAAATAATTATTTAATTTATTAAAATTATCGGTACATTGAAGAATTGTCCTGGCTTTATCTGATTGATCAGCCTTAGACCAATTATTATGCCTGAACTCTTCCAGTGAAACGTTCCTGTAGAAACCGCGGGTAAGCATGCGCAGCTCATCGGCAATTAATTCCACTTCAGCACTACGCTCTCCAGGTTTCTTTTGTAATGCGCTATCTACCAGGGCATCAAAACTGCATCGCTGCGAAATTTTTGGATGATTGATCCAATCGATCAGTTGCCGATAGTTCCTGAAGAAGGGTGAACTGTGAAGGTTAACGAGCTCGTCAAATAATTTACTTAAAGGAAGCCCTAACTCATCCAGGCCTTGCGTATAATATAGACTGCGCTTGCCGAATAAACTCAACTGATTCTGAAAAGAAGCCTCATTGGAAATGTTGCCAATAGCTCCGTTATAATAAAGAAGCTGCCAATTGAAATAGTGTGAAAGCAGTTTTTGTCTTCTGTCTAATTTTGGAAAAAGAAGATACAAACCATTTAGAATTTCTTCAAAACTGTACTCCTGCTGTAAGCCTAAAATCTGCCGATTCAGCAATTCAATAGGAAAGTGACCATTTTCAAAATTGATACTCGACATCTCCGTCATACTCCAGAGCGCTTCAAGTAACTTAGCCTTATTAGAGTCCAGGGCTTCAAATGAAGGCGGAGTATTCTTTACATAGTTCTGATTAAAGCCTTCAATTAAGATTAACTGAAGATAATTTTCCACTAACCTGAAGTGCTTTTCATAGAGTTTTTTTGATTCCTCCTGAACAACTGGTTGAAGAACCTGCAATAGTTCAGCCAGTACTTCCTTGCTTTTGCTATTTTTAAAAATAGTCGCTTCCAGTTGGCTATCTTCATAGGATAATAGCCTTGTTTTTTTAATAAAATCAGATAGTTGCTTTAAATAGGCTGTTGATGTGCTGTTTTCATTAAAATTCTTAAGCAATTCAAGAAATGTGCGGGAAAAATCATCCAGAGACTCATATTCCTTAGATTGAAAAGAATCTCCTCTCATCAATTGGAGCGCCTCTTCCCAGGTATATCTTCTGTCATTTTCAAGCTCATCCATGATAGAAGTTGTGTTTCCAGAGGGTAAATGACAAAAACGAGGGAAGGTCTTTCTGATTTCCGATTTTTTTGTTGAAGACGTATCACAGGAAACGAGACTTAATGATCTTAACCGCTCCAAATCCTTGCTCACCAGTGCATTCAATACGGCTCGATTATTGTCGGCCAGGCTGAAAGCAGACTCACCCTGCTCATTTCTTACCAATACATCATTTTTTTCCTGCTTAACCAAGGCATTAATCGCCCAAATTCGGCCGCTTTTTACTGCAATATGCAGCGCAGTATCGCCGTTTTTGGTTAAGCGATTGATTAGACCAGGACGAATTTCAAGAATATTTGCCAATAAAGTTGAATTGTCTTTTTCAGTTTTCACAAGATAATGGAGAACACTTTGCCCTTCACTATCCTCTCGAAATAGTAATGGCCAAAAGCTTTGATTTTTAAGTAGCTCAAAAAATATATCTTCTTTATTATTTTCAAGCAGGCATTGAAAGAGAGATAAGTTGGTTGCGCGTGACGTACTGCTATTATAAGTTAATGCCATCAGCTCAGGATTTTTCGACAATCCATTGATTAGGGCGATTGAGATTTTCTTATAATTTTTTTTGCTGTGAATAAGTTCCAGTATTTTTTTCTTGTTCAAAATAAAATCCTTTTTTTACAATAACATACTGATTAATAGAAAAAAGTGAAGATAGAGAAAAAAACTCACATTTAGGGTAAAAATTAATAATAGGTTTAAATAGATCGATTGCCAAGACATTTCAGATAATTGCTGAAATTTAACTTGCTAATATTGGCTTAAGCATGGTCGTTTAAAATAGACTAACTTAAGACTTTGCCTAGCCATTATGAGTCCTCAAGATTTTCGTCAATTATTTGAAGAGGATAACCTGGAAGAGTTACTCTCATTTTTCAGATTATACCCTCAGATTGAAAAAGCCTGGCTTTCCGTGTTCAGTCAGGAACTAATCACATTCTGTATTCAGTTTGAAAGCAGCAATATCGCTCGATATTTGGCGGAACGCTCCGAAATCAATTTAGACCAGCTCATTGCTTTTTGTGAATTAGGAAAGTATGAAGCCAGGGCCCCTGAAAAGCTTGAGTCTTTGATACAATTTCTTCATCGGCTGGAGAAATGGAAAGATCAGAAAGGCTTTTTGCAAAATGAATATTTTCTTCAGGCAATTACGGATGCCATAACATCTGGCAATCAGGATGATGTCCATTATTTTCTCACTCACTTTCCTGAAACACGATACCTTAGGGATAGTAAAAAGAATAATTTCATATTAATTGCCATTCTGCATTCTCAAATAGACATTGCCAAAATGCTGGTTAACAGCGGATGGTATCTTCCCCATATCTACAAGAATGAGGAGAACCAAACAGCCTTCGACACGGCTGAAAAACTTCAATTAACCGAGCTTTGCTCCTTTTTGTATTCAACCTATGATTCTCAGTTGCTCGATATTTTCAATTGGAACATTTCAAACGATTCAGTCTTTGATGAAAATGATGATCTTTCCATAAAAGGTTTAGCATTGATGCTGAATGCTAAGGGAAATAAAATCAGATCACGCTACCAGGACCATAAGGATTTATCTATCTATTTCATCAGCGGTGATTGCGATGCGATTGAACTGGTACAATTTGCTGAGAAATTTTTTGCGTCTGATAAAGACCGCTGCCACATTTATCATGATGATGGCGGACATCGTTGCCTGATTGCTTTAGAAAAAATCGATGGGGTTCTATATATTAATGTGGTCGACTCTCTGGCCACCTGGAATTTACAACAGTTTATTCTGGATTTACTGAATAGTGGAAAATATTCCATATCGGGTGAAGACGTTGTACTTCTGAAATCTCAAACCGCTCAGCAGTCGGCTGCCACAGGATGCCGTTATTATGCTCTGAAAAATTTATCCCTGGTCTGCCGATACCCATCGTTCACTAAAGAAGTATTAAAAGACAAGTACTTCATCAAAGAAGAGAACGTAAAAGGAACCAGTGTTATTTTCTATCGTTTGCCGCCTGAGTTCATGCATTTGACAAGCTCCCCCAAGCAGATTAAGCAATATATTGCTAACAATGAGGACGCAAGACAGATTCTAAGGACCAGCAAACAGGGCGAAGCCCAGGATTTGCGAGCCTGGGCCTACCATAAAAGAGATAAATATGGTATTCAAAGCCCGGAAGCACTACCTAACCGAGAGTTTAATCCGGATGTTGAAGCCGGAGAGAATAATCCGCGAGAGCTGCTAAAGAATAACTCCATCTGGTATTTTGCAAGTAAATATACTAAATCCGTAATTCCAGAAATGCTGAGATCCAATACACAGGATGAATTGAAAACGATGATTAAGAAGGTTGACTGGCGTAATACGCTATTTCATTCCAGTAAATCTCAGGAATCTTATGCAGTGGATATTGAGGAGGAGCTTAAGTCACTGCAGTTTGAACGTCCATCCAATCAATCAGCTTGATTGTGCTACTGTGTCCTTACTCACAGGCAAGCCGTCATCTCGAACGCAGTGAGAGATGACGTGGCATGACAGTGTATTGAAACTTAAGCTCAGTTTTTTCGTCGCCAGCTGGTTCCTGAGGCGCTATCCGCCAACTCCACACCACTTTCGGCAAGCTGATCTCTGATTTCATCAGCACGCTTCCAGTTTTTTTCGGCCTTGGCTTGTGTACGCTCAGCAATAAGCTGCTCAATAGTCGCCTTATCAATGCCTGTGGGCTCAGCTTGTAAAAACTGCTCAGGTTCTATTTGCAGCAAGCCTAGAACTTCAGCCAGTTTCTTTAAGGTTGCAGCCTGGCGTGGATCACGGGTTTTATTTAGCTCATGGCTCAGTTGAAATAACACTGAAAGAGCGATGGGAGTATTAAAATCATCATTCATCGCCTCATTAAACTGATTCGACCAGTCAGTATCCATCTCTTCATTGCCCGAGAATTCAATATCCTTCAGTGACTGGTATAACCGGGTCAGCGCTTTGGCCGAGTTGCTTAAATTTTCATCCGAATAATTCAGCGGGCTGCGGTAATGGCTGCTTAACAGAAAATAACGGATCACTTCGGGATGATGGTTCTTGAGCACGTCTTCAATAGTGTAAAAGTTACCCAAAGATTTCGCCATTTTCTCATTGTTAACCTGCAGCATTCCCACATGGATCCAATAATTGGCAAAGGGTTTTCCGGTTGCCGCTTCACTCTGTGCAATTTCATTCTCATGATGAGGGAACTGTAAATCCAGGCCTCCACCATGAATATCAAATTGCTGACCTAACTCATGCATCGCCATTGCTGAGCATTCAATATGCCAGCCTGGCCGTCCGTCCCCCCAGGGAGAAGGCCAACTGGGTTCGCCGGGTTTCGCTGATTTCCATAATACAAAATCAAGAGGAGAACGCTTCTCTCTGACGACTTCGATTCTGGCACCTGCTACCAGCCCTTCCAAATCTTTGTGAGATAATTTGCCATACTCTTTGAAGCTGCTCACCTCAAAGCATACATCGCCATTATCACTGATATAAGCGTTTTTGCGCTCCAGTAATTTTTCAATTAACTGAATGATTGAATGGATGTGAGCTGTGGCACGCGGCTCAACATCTGGAGGCAAGATATTTAATGAACGCTCATCATTGTGCATTGCATCAATAAAATGACTGGTCAGCTCATTAATAGAAATGCCACGCTCCTGCGCCCGCACGATAATTTTATCGTCAATATCAGTAATATTGCGCACATAGGTCACTTCATAATTTTGGCTGCGCAGAAAGCGTACCATCGCGTCAAAGCAAACCATAGAACGTGCATGACCTAGATGACAACGATCATATACGGTGATACCGCAGGCATACAGGCCGATTTTACCCGGGGTTAGTGCTTTAAATGCTTCCTTTTTTCTTGTCAGCGAATTATATAAACTTAACATGCCTGCTCTCTTAACTAATTTTTGTCCAAGTGTCTCTTAGTCCAACCACACGGTGAAACGCTTTAACCTGCCCCGCTTCGGTTTCATTGACGCAATAATATCCCAGGCGCTCGAATTGATAGACTTCACTTTCTTTCGACTTGGCCAGTGATGGTTCACAATAAGCCTGCTGTACCAGTAATGAATCATGATTCAAAAACTGCATGAAATCGTCTTCACGCCCTGGATTCGCATCGTTGAATAAACGATCGTACTGATAAATAGTCACCGGATAAGCGTGATGTGCGGAGACCCAGTGGATAACCCCTTTTACCTTTCTGCCGACCGGGTTTTTTCCAAGTGTTTCGGGATCATAAGTACAGCGCAACTCTACAACCTCACCTTGTTCATTGCGCAACACCTCATTGCAGCGAATCACATAGGCGTGTCTTAAACGCACTTCGGCACCGACTGTCAATCTAAAATAATCTTTCGGAGGGTTTTCCATAAAATCACTTCGCTCGATATATATCTCACGAGCAAAAGGAAGGACTCGATTACCAGCATCCGGATCCTGAGGGTGATAGGAGGCGATAAGCTCTTCCACCTTATCCTCAGGATAATTTTCAATGACCAGTTTAATTGGCTCAAGAACACACAAAGCCCGTTTAGCATGGCGGTTAAGCTCATCGCGGACACAGGCTTCCAGAACAGACATGTCAATGACGGAATCACTGCGGGAAATACCAATTTGCTCGCAAAATTCACGGAGAGCCGCTGGCGGATAACCTCTTTTACGCATGCCGCGAATGGTAGGAAGACGGGGATCATCCCAACCGTTTACAACATTTTGCTCAACCAACTGTCTCAGCTTGCGTTTACTGGTGACTGTGTGTGACAGATTCAGGCGTGCAAACTCGGTTTGAATGGGTTTAGCCGGTACAGGCAGGTTATCGATAAACCAATCATATAAGGGACGATGATCCTGAAATTCAAGCGTACATAGCGAGTGAGTTATCTTTTCGAGTGCATCCGAAATGGGATGCGCATAATCATACATCGGATAGATACACCATTGATCACCTGTGCGTTGGTGACTGGCATGTCGAATGCGGTATAGTACCGGATCTCTCATATTAATATTGCCGGATTGCATATCAATTTTGGCTCTCAGCACATGAGTTCCGTCAGGAAACTCCCCTGCTTTCATTCGCTCAAATAAATCCAGATTCTCCTCTATGCTTCGCGCGCGATAGGGACTTTCTCTACCTGGTTCCTGCAAAGTTCCACGATAGGCTCTGATTTCTTCCATGCTTAAGCTGTCAACATAGGCCTTGCCTTCTTTAATCAGCAACACCGCATAATCATACAATTGCTGATAATAATCAGAAGAATGAGTCATGTCGTGCCATTGAAATCCCAGCCATTTGACATCTTCGATCATTGCATGAACATATTCTTCTTCCTCTTTGATTGGATTGGTGTCATCAAAACGGAAGTAGCATTTTCCGGAAAACTCTTCTGCCAGACCAAAGTTCAGACAAATTGACTTGGCATGACCTACATGTAAATAGCCATTAGGCTCCGGAGGGAATCGGGTAATAATTTCTTTATGCTTTCCAGTCTCCAGATCATCAGTGATTAACTGTCTGATAAAATGAGCTCTTTTTTCGTTAATTTCTGTCATCGTATTATCCATCTATCGCATTTCGGATCGAATTAATTAAAGTATTCACAGCCTGTTTAATATTCTTTTTCTGGTTAAACGCATCAATCATCGCGTTAATTAGCGCAGCGCCCACAATGACGCCATCAGCAAATTCAGCGACATCCGCAGCCATTTGCGGAGTTTTAATTCCAAAGCCTACCATTAAAGGGATGCTTGTCTGCGTTTTTCGATACTGATAATTTTCCCTGACAGCCTGCATATCCAGGGCGTCTGAGCCGGTAACGCCCTTTAAGGATACGTAATACAGATAGCCCTGGCCATATTCATTAATTAATTTCATTCGCTCATCTGAAGTCGTGGGGGAACATAAATAAATGCTGTACAAACCCTGCGAGCGCCAAATTTCATTCACCAGTTTGCTTTCTTCGGGAGGTAAATCCACTAAAATCGTTCCATCAACACCGACCTCTCTGGCTTTTTTTGCGAAACGCTCATAGCCATAAATTTCAATGGGATTGACATAGCCCATTATCACAACAGGCGTATTGCTATCCTTCTGTCGGAATTGCCTGACCATCTCCAGGACCTGATCGCAATTCACCTGATGGCTCAAAGCGCGCTCCATAGCCGCCTGAATCACCGGCCCCTCAGCCATAGGATCCGAGAAAGGGATCCCCAATTCAAGCACATCCGCGCCTCCTTCAACCAGAGCATGCATTAACTCCACAGTATGCTCAGGTCCCGGATCACCTGCCGTTATATAGGGGCTAAGCATTTTCTTATTAGCCGCTTTTAATGCCGAGAGCGTTTTATCAATTCGATTCATTCAGTCACTCTTACTTGCTTGGTTAAATCGTCATCCCGTCAATTTCCGCCACGGTATGCATGTCTTTATCGCCGCGGCCTGACAGGTTAACAATAATTTGCTGGGAATTTTTCATCTCTGGCGCCAGTTTCATCGCATAGGCAACTGCATGGCTTGACTCAAGGGCCGGAATGATTCCTTCAACCCGGGTTAAACTGCGAAAGGCGTTCAGCGCTTCGTCGTCTGTAATACCTACGTATTCAGCACGACCGCTGTCTCGAAGCCAGGCATGCTCCGGTCCTACACCGGGATAATCAAGACCCGCAGAAATGGAATGAGTATCCTTTATCTGACCATCTTCATCACAGAGCAGGTAGGTTCGATTGCCATGCAGCACACCTGGTTTTCCAGCAATCAGGGAAGCCGCGTGTTCTCCAGTTTCGATGCCCTTGCCAGCAGCTTCCACACCGAATATCTTCACTGCGGGATCGTTCAGAAAGGGATAAAACAGGCCAATTGCATTCGAGCCGCCTCCCACACAAGCCACAACCGCATCGGGCAGGCGACCAGTCTTATCGAGCATTTGCTGACGCGACTCTCTTCCAATGACAGCCTGAAAATCTCTGACCATCTGCGGATAAGGATGAGGTCCTGCTACTGTGCCAATGATATAAAACGTATTATCTACATTACTAACCCAGTCACGCATTGCTTCATTGAGCGCGTCCTTTAGTGTTCTCGAGCCTGAAGTTACTGGAACAACTGTCGCACCCAATAGCTTCATACGATACACATTACTCGATTGGCGCTTAATATCTTCAGAGCCCATATAGACAACGCATTCCATTCCCAGTTTGGCAGCAACAGTTGCTGAGGCAACTCCATGCTGGCCTGCGCCGGTTTCAGCAATAATACGGGCTTTACCCATCCGCTTGGCCAATAATCCCTGACCAATGGTATTATTTACTTTATGTGCGCCGGTGTGGTTCAGATCTTCCCTTTTCAGGTAAATTCTGGCTCCACCCAATTGCCTGCTCAGGCGCTCGGCATAGTACAAGGGGCTAGGCCTGCCTACATAATCTTTTAATTCAGAATCCAGTTCGGCAAGAAACTCGGGATCATTTTTATAAAACTCATAAGCTTTCTTAAGGTTTTCAAGCGCAAACATCAGCGTATCTGCAACGAACATCCCACCGTAGGGGCCAAAATGACCTAATTGGTCCGGCAGCTCATTAATGCTCATGTATTCCTCCTGCCAATTCGACAAAACGAATCATTTTGTCATGATCTTTAATACCTGGAGAACTCTCCACTCCACTGCAGACATCCACCGCATCGGGATGACAGGTCTCAAGCGCCTGTACGATGTTTGCAGTGTTCAATCCCCCCGCCAGGATGAGCGGAAGTCTTCTCTGTAAAGGGATTAGATTCCAGTCAAATACTTGCCCGCTGCCTCCTCTCACACCAATTGAAGGAGTTTCCAGCAGCAGAGCAGAAGCAGTCTCATACTTTGCTATTGCGTCATTAACACTAGCAGAAGACATTACTGGAACGGCCTTGATAAAAGGACGATTAAACTGCCTGCAAAACTCCGGCGGCTCATCCCCATGAAACTGCAGGCAGCTAACTGGCAGTTCATCTAAAATCTTCTGCACGACCTGTACAGCAGGATTGACCAGCACGGCCACCAGATCAACAAAAACAGGCCAGTCACGAACCAACTCCCTGGCTTGCTCCAGAGAAACATGACGGGGGCTGGCCGGGTGAAAAATTAAACCAACGGCATCAACGCCCAAATGAGCAGCCGCCATTATATCTTCCCGGCGGGTCATCCCGCACATCTTGATCCGGACGCGTTTATTCATTATTTGTTCCAGAGAAATAAGGGGCCAAGCGGGCCCTGAATAACGCCATAATCTTTTGGATAACTTACATTGACCAAATATAGCCCATAAGGTGGAGCAGTTTCTGCACCCAGGCGACGATCCTTTGCCTGCAGCACTTCCCCAACCCATTCCACCGGTTTTTTTCCAGTACCGACCGCAATCAGGACACCCGCAATGTTGCGCACCATATGATGCAAAAATGCATTGGCTGTAATATCTATCATGACCAAATCCCCATTACGTGTCACTTCCAGAGTGTGGATATTACGCATGGGCGTGTTGGACTGACATTCTACCGAGCGAAAGGACGTATAATCGTTTTCTCCAAGCAGAAAACGAGCAGCCTCCTGCATGGAGTGATGCTCAAGCTGCCGATACTGCCAGGTCACATTGCCTCTTAATAAGGCTGGCCTTATAGACGAATTATAGATGATATATCGATATCTTCGTGAAAGCGCTGAATAGCGCGCATGAAATTCCTCCGGCATTTCCTTTCCCCATTTGATACAGACATCTTTGGGAAGAAATGAATTGACTCCATGAATCCAGGCACGAATCGTTCTTTGCTTTTCACAATCAAAATGGATTACCTGATTGGTGGCATGAACCCCAGTGTCAGTTCGTCCGGCGCATACTACTGAAATGTCCATATCCGCAACACGGGATAAGGCATTTTCCAAAACTTGTTGAATCGTATGCAGGCCTGTTTGCGCCTGCCAGCCATGATACTGGCTTCCGTCGTATTCAACCCCTAAGGCAATACGCATGGCATTTCCTGCTCAAAAGGCCCAATGTAATACACCGTTATTATTTTGTCTATAGAAGTTTATTAAGAACCCATATGATGGCATTGAGAACGTCAGAAATTAATCTCTGATCTCAGCGAGAAGCTTTTTCGCTTGCTCCCTTTGTTCTTCACTCCCATGCTCCATCACTTCCTGCAAAGATTGTCTGGCGGCCTGAAGGTCATCCATGCTGATATATGTTTTGGCCAGAGCCAGCAAGGTGTCTAATGCGGATTTACTTGTTACCAGCTCTGAAACCTTTTCTTCGGGCTCCGCAGGCGCATTATTGGCAGTTTTCGGAGCAGCAGGCGCAATCGATGGCTGGCTAGTGGTTGTTTTCTCTTCGTCCAGATTCATTGATGCAAAAAAATCCTTTTCGTCGCTGGATAATTCTATTGCTGCTTCTGGCTCGTCTGCCTTTTTCTCTTCACTTGCAGCAGTCTCCTGCAGTGGAGGCAAGTCGCTTTTATCGAGGACAAAGTCAAGACTGCGATCATCTGATTCAGACGACGATGAAGTCTCAGGCTGGTTTTCCTGAGTTAACTTTTTATGCAGACCGGGTTCAAATTCCAGGGTATAGTCCGCCTCGGACAATTTTTCCTCATCATCAATGACTTCATCAGCAGAAGGTTCATCTTCTCGCTCGGATTGGCTGTCTATCGACTCCTGAGGACTCTCAGCAGAAATATCCTTTGGCATATCCAGTCGCTGTGCGCTGAGTTCTGCCTGTAAAATATCATCGCGCGCCTTATCATCCTGAATCTCCGATTCTCTTTCTTTGGCCTGCTCTGTGGTGCCAGGAACAAAAGCCGGTCTTTCAGGAACCTGTTGGCTTAAATCTTCCTTTACTTCCGGCACAACCGGTTCGAGCTGAGGCTTTAGTTCCTGCAAATTATTTGACCACGGTTTTGCTGGCAAACTTGCAGCAACCGGCGCACACTGGGGCTTTTCCGTGCGCCGTCTGCTAATTAACATGCCTGACATGATACCTAAACTGATACCACCTGTTAGCAGCAACAGATACACCCACCAGGGCAGGACATTGCTGTCATCATTTAGCTCATTAACCTGAGCTTTCAAACCTTTTCTTTCTTTAATAAATTGACTAATCTGCGTCTTGAGTTCGGAGAATTCCTGATTTTGCTGCTCCATCTTTTGCAACAATTGCTTATTGTTGCCCTGGAGAGCAGAAAGTTGTGCTTTTAATTGCATGTTTTCAGAACGAACCGCATCAATTGCTGCTGAATTTACGTCCATCTCAGCTTTCATGCTGAGATCAGTCTGTTTGGCCCCTGCTTGCGCCACAGTATCCGGCTTGGGTAATAATGATGTAAATAAAACTGGTTGGGTGGACTTGTCCTGCTCAAATGCAGGAACAGGCAATACTGTTGAAACGCCTGGCTGTTGCCTGGTTTTTTGGTCAAACTGTGAACTGCCAGCCACTGCGTCTATATATGGGGGTAACAGGACATGCTTTATTTCACTACCTGACTTCCAGGCGGTATCGTGTGCCTCTACCTCTTTTTTTGCCAGGTCAGCAGGTATTTTTAATACTTCCTCATTCGATGGAATTCTAAGCCGTTCTCCGATTTTGAGACCATTCAGATTGCCCTGTGTGAATGCCTGAGAGTTGGTGCCCACTATGGCAAGGATTACTTGCTGTAAGCTGGAGTCAGTTGTCACATAACGCTGCGCAATTTGCCAGATATTTTCATTAACCAGGGTTGGGCCATAACTCGCCTCTTTCCGAACTTGATGAGCAGCATCCGGTAATTCAACAATATGCGTAAACACTGGCTTGTCTACAATGCCGGGACCTTTAATCGTCTTGCTTCTGATTACTTTATCACTATGGACGACAGTAACCAGTTTATAGCCGGGAGGGTCAAGTAAAATAGTATAGGATCGGTACAACTGTCCTTCTGCCCATGCCAAATCCACAACCAATTGCAAAAAAGGCTCTGTAATTCGCTCCTGTGATGTTAATGCAATAACGGGTTTGCCTTTTTTATTTAATCGGACGTCAAACTGGATGAACGAGAGAATTTCTTTTCTCTCCAGACCAATCCGTTCAAAATCTTCGACCGAAGCCAGACTGGCTTTAATCCCGTTAAGTGGAATACCATCAATATCAATTAAGGGAATTTCACCCTGAAAGGGCTGGTTAAGACAGGAGCTTACAGTGAGTTCGCCCATGCCCAGGGAGTAAACGGCAAATGGCATAGTAATCGTTAATATTGCAGCCTGCAGACGATTTAGTTTCACAACACTCCCTGTAGGAAAAACTCTCAATACCAGGTTCTGTGAACAAATTTTATTGTGAGCGAAAATGCGGATAATTAAAATATGTTCACGGAACCTAAGATAAAAGAACAAAATTATCATCTTCATTCAATGGATTCAAGCGAAGTTATACTCTTTAACGATTTAACATTTGCATAT
Organism: Legionella quinlivanii; assembly: GCF_003265995.1. GTDB lineage: Bacteria > Pseudomonadota > Gammaproteobacteria > Legionellales > Legionellaceae > Legionella_C > Legionella_C quinlivanii_A. The sequence continues at coordinate 369,226 of NZ_MVJN01000002.1, forward strand.
CAATTTGCTCTATTTCATAATGCCGGCCATCAAAATCCCTGTTCTGCAGCTAAGCTATTGATAGAGGCATAATCATTCGGGGTAATGTGAAATTGAAGGAGGTAATCAATGACTGCTCAAATACTGGATGGGAAAACTGTCGCCTCCCAGCTTAAATTATCTCTTAAAGAAGAAATTAATCAAAGAAAATCCTCTGGTGAAGTAACTCCTGGTCTTGCGGTTATCCTGGTTGGGAATGACAGCGCATCAGAAGTCTATGTCGCTAACAAGCGCAAAGCCTGTGCTGAAATCGGAATAAATTCCTATGCCTATGATTTACCAGTTGATACCGATGAAAAGACTTTGCTGCAATTGATTGAGCAGCTCAATCAGGATGAAAACACACATGGTATTCTGGTTCAACTGCCACTGCCTCAGCATATCAACGAAGCAACCATTATCGAGGCTCTTTCGCCTTTAAAAGACGTCGACGGCTTTCATCCCTATAATATAGGCCGGCTCGCTCAGCGCTCCCCCCTGCTAAGGCCCTGTACTCCCGCTGGAATTATTGAGCTTCTGAGAAGTTATGACATCCCTCTTCGGGGCACTGACGCGTTAGTGATAGGCGCCTCCAATATTGTAGGCAGACCAATGATGCTCGAGTTTTTGCTGGCAGCGTCTACAGTGACCATCACCCATCGTTTCAGTAACAATCTTGAAAAACATGTTCGTAATGCAGAAATCATTGTAGTCGCCACGGGCAAGACAAATGTGCTGGATACAAGCTGGCTGTCAGAGAATCAGATAATAGTTGATGTGGGAATACACCGACTGCAAGATGGCAGTCTTTGCGGAGATGTGGATTATAAAGAGGCGGTGGAAAAAGTCGCCTGGATTACACCGGTTCCAGGCGGAGTTGGTCCAATGACTATCGCAATGCTGCTACAGAATACATTGATTGCTTCAAAACACCTGACTGGTTTGTGACCGGTCAATCATCTATCAAGTTCATCCCAGTCAAAATCACCATCCAGCTCATCTATTTCTTCACGCAGCCGTTTTTTTTCGAGCCGCTCCTCCAGCATTTTTCGAACGCGTTTTTTGTGAGAGAGTTGTTCTTCGTCTTCATGAGTATACTCATAATCAGAAAACGAGTAACTGTCATCATGTTCATTTCGCAAACCCATACCCGCCTCCTAAACGCAACTTTAGTTTTTTATCAGCCCAAATCAGTGCAGACTGATCTTAATTTGAGTATAGTGCAAAAAATAAAAGAGCTGCCCAGGTGTATGCTGGAACGGGTTTAAAACGTATAATTGCTTTAATCTTATTTTTTAAAAGTCTTTATGCTCAGTTATCAACACGGTTATCATGCCGGCAATTTTGCGGATATCGTTAAACATTTCGTTCTGACCAACCTGCTTTCCAGTCTGCAACAAAAAGAAAAGCCCCTGTTTATTCTGGAGACCCATGCCGGACGAGGGCTTTATGATCTTCGCGATCGGCAGTCGAATAAAACAGGAGAATATCTGGCGGGAATCGCAGAGGTATGGAAATTTAAGAAAAAAGCGCCGACGGCTTTTGAATCGTACTTAAAAAGCATCCAGAAATTAAATAATGAGGAGCTCAGATATTACCCGGGTTCACCCTCATTAATTATTGATAATCTGCGTTCTCAGGACAGATTAACAGCATGCGAGCTGCACCCACGAGAATTTGACCATCTCGACTCCTTGTCTCACCAGGGCAAGCGCGTCCATTTTACTCATAGTGACGGGATGCATAATCTCACAGCCTTGCTTCCTCCGCCCGAACGCCGTGGTTTGATTTTTATTGATCCATCCTTTGAGATAAAAACAGAGTACAAACAGATCCCTGAGAAAATGGGCCTGGCTTATAAAAAATTTGAAACCGGCGTGTTCTGCCTCTGGTATCCAATTATTGATAATCGTTTACATGAAAAACTTCTTCGGCATTTAAGTGCTATCCCAGCGAAACAAACACTAAACATTGAGTTTCATTCAGGCGTTCCAGGCGATGGAATGAATAGCTGCGGCTTATGGATAATAAACCCGCCCTACCTGCTCGAGGAGCAGGCAAAAAGCGGACTTGATTATTTATGTTCTATAATTAACCCCAAAAAATCATTTTATCGTATTGAAAAGACGGGGTCTTAATTCAAGATAGGAAGCGCAATGAACATTATTCCTGTACCGGCATTCTCGGATAACTATATCTGGACACTAGTTAATGAAGAGCAGCAGACAGCCATTTGTGTTGATCCGGGGCAGGCCCAACCGGTTTTAAGCTATTTCAAAACACACAAGCTTCGCCTGGATGGCATTTTACTCACTCACCATCACGCTGATCATATAGGCGGTGTACCTGAATTGCTTAATCATTTTCCTCTTGCCTGGGTTTATGGTCCGAAAGATCAGCGGATACCACAGCCCTTTCATTCGATCACCGAATCTGATTCAATTGAATGGCTGGGTTGTCATTTCAAGGTGCTCGAGATTCCAGGCCACACCAGCAGCCATATCTGCTATTTTGAGCCCCAATATGAAGCCTTATTTTGTGGCGACACACTTTTTTCAGCAGGTTGCGGCCGAGTATTTGACGGCAGTCTGGAGGCGCTGTTTGCGTCACTGACCCGCCTTGGTCATTTGCCGGGAAGCACAAAGGTTTACTGCGGCCATGAATATACCTTACAAAATCTTCGCTTTGCTAATCAGGTTGAACCTCAAAATACAGATATTCAATTGGAAATGAGCAAGTTTAACCAGCCAGATTATCACTGCTCTCTGCCTTCGACCATTGAAAAAGAGAAGCGTATCAATCCCTTTCTGCGGACTACAGAACCCTCAGTTATACAGTATGCAGTCAATAGAGGATGTTCTTTAGTTGAGCCATTAAGGGTATTCAGACAACTTCGGGAAGATAAAAATAATTTCTCTTGAAGGTTGATTAATAAATCGACAGAAACAGTAAATGAGGCATTAAAGGGTTTATCCCGAATTTGATCTTTAGTAAACTGACTTCCCCTTATCAGAAATAGGTTCGCACATTGAAGTTTAAATTCAATTATATTTGTGGAATATTTCTTTATTTATCAATGAATCTTTGTTTTGGCTGGGGTTTTGGTCATTCTGTTCCCACGGTATGGGAGGTATTGAGAAGCCAGCTTAAAATGAATCATGAAGTCACACAGCCTGAAGTTCAAACCCAACTGCAATGGCTCATCAATCATCCAGGCTATCTGCAAAAACTGGCACGAGCCGAACCCTATATGTATCACATTGTCACTGAAGTTAAAAAACGGAATCTGCCAGGAGAACTTGCCCTTATACCTATGCTGGAAAGTGCCTACGATCCTTTTGCTTATTCAGGAGCCGGCGCTGCCGGTTTATGGCAGCTGATGCCCGGAACAGGGACTAATCTTGGTTTAAAACAGGACTGGTGGTTTGACGCAAGGCGAAGTATTACTCCTTCTACCGATGCAGCACTTAATTATCTGAATTACCTTGGCCGATATTTTAATGGAAACTGGGTTCTCGCTATTGCAGCCTATGATTCCGGCGAAGGAACGATTTCAAGAGCCATTAAAAACAGCGGTCAGACAGGACGAGCAGTTAATTTCTGGGTATTACCGGTTCCGAATGAAACGCGCTTTTATGTACCCCGATTACTGGCGCTTGCCGAAATTATTAAATACCCGCAGCGTTACCGAGTAAGCCTTCCTGAAATACCGCATGTTCCCTATTTTGAGGAAGTTAATATTGGCAGCCAGATTGACTTAAACCATGCCGCTAAATTGGCAGGCATTTCCTACACAGATTTAATAAAATTGAATCCTGGCTACAATCGCTGGGCCACAGCACCCTATAAGCCGTTCAAGCTATTAATTCCTGCAGCCAAAGTAGCCGCTTTTAATCGCAACCTGGCTCATGTTCCACGTGAGCAACGCGTCAGCTGGACCCGGCATCAGGTGCGAAAAGGAGACAATCTGAACTCTATTGCACAGCGCTATTTTACAACTGCAAAATTATTGCGTGAAGTCAACCAGCTCCCTAACGACCGACTCAAAAATGGTCAGTTTATTTTAATTCCCAGCACTAAGAACGCGCCGCGAGCGATAGCCAGCAATCGGCCCAAACCGATAGTGGATAAGCCTGCTTCGACACAAATTTATAAAGTAATTCATATTGTGCAAAATGGAGAGGATATCCGCAGCATTGAAGCCAAATATCAGGTTGCAGCCGCCGATATACGACAATGGAACAAACTGAATCCGAAAAAAGCACTATCAAAGGGACAACAGTTAGTCATCTGGAGGAACAAAGTGAATCCGGGTATCTATACCGTTAAAAACGGCGATAGTTTAAGCGCAATTGCCAAACGCAATAATACCAGTGTTGCCAATCTGGCAAAGCTAAACCCAAATATCAATATGAATCTCCTGAAACCTGGCCAGAAATTATTTGTTGGTTAAAGTATTTTGAGGATACAAAGAAATCCCCCTCTCTCTAACTCTCTCACAAGGGGAGAGAGAATTTAAGGAAGTAGGCATCAATTTAAAAAAGAAGAACCCCTCTCCCAAGTAGAGGGCTAGGGTGAGGGTTGATTTTAACCGCCTTCCCTGAGCTCCTAATTAGGGCGTGTTTACAATTCATCCTCAACGTCTACGTACCGCGGCTTGTCCGCGGTATCCAGAGGATCTAAGTCAACAACAAATATCTTCGTACAGATCACGCCAATCTGGGTTTAGGGTCTCAATTAAATTTAATTTCCATTGGCGGCACCAATTTTTGAATCGTTTTTCACGTCGAGCTGCTTCGATGTATGTTACATGGATTTCATAGTAGACCAATAGATGTACATTGTACTTGGCCGTAAATCCTCGAATCACGTTATTTTTGTGTTCCCAGGTTCGTTTAATTAAATCGGACGTTGAACCAACATACAGAGTGCCATTACGGCCACTTGCCATGATATAAGCATAAAATGATTTCATCTTTCTTCCTCTAGAACATTGGACTCAACGTGATGATATCACTTAAATTTTGCTCGCTACATGGGGAGCCAAATATATGAGCATGCCATCACAAGCATAGATGCTCGTCACTGAGCATCACTCTAGCCATTGCAAACTCGTTTTATATTTGACGTTAGAATCGTGATAGTACGAGTTTGCTCTTATTTATCAATTGAACGAGCAAGTAAATTGCCTCTGTCTTAACTTGACCATCTCCTGGATACCGCGGACAAGCCGCGGTACGTAGACGTTGGGTATGAATTGTAACCACGCCCTATTTTTATTTTAAAAATTATTCTGTTAATCAAGCCTTAAGCATTACTGTTTTACACTAAAACAAAATGAAAGAGGAGACTGTCATGTCTAACAGAGAATTGTCTGAACGTTTGAATAACGAACTGGATGCGATAGGAGTTCCCGATTTAATGACCGAAAGGGTTCAAGCCTTTGCGAAGATGCTAAAATTGCCAAAATTTAAGGCCGAAGCGGTTCTGAATGGAATGATGGTTGACTCAGGCACGATGCAAACCATTGCCAGTGAACTTGAGGTCAGTGTGGATTGGTTGCTGGGTAAGAAAAAGAACAAAGATAAACACTGAATGTAACTCCCCAGGTACGTCATCCTGTCCAGGATGACGTTGAGACGATTCAGGATTAAATTCCCTCAGGAATAGACATAAGACTCGCATTGCCTCCTGCTGCTGTCGTATCCACTGTATAGGTTCGCTCATGACATAAACGCAGCAAATAGTATGGGCCGCCGGCCTTGGGTCCTGTACCGGATAATCCTTCTCCGCCGAAAGGCTGGAGTCCTACCACCGCACCAATCATATTACGGTTAACATAGCAGTTACCGGCATGTACCCGCTGACGAATATAATCAACAGTATGATTTATCCGGCTGTGAATTCCCAGAGTCAAGCCATAACCCGTTCCATTAATTTCGCTAATGACTTTATCCAGCCCTTTTCGTGGATAGCGAATCACATGGAGAACCGGCCCAAACACTTCTTTCTTGAGCGAGTTGATGGAGTCGAGTGCTATTGCTGTGGGCGGCATGAAATATCCGTTTCGGCAGTCTTCACTTAAGCGGCATTGGTAAATGATCTCATGGCTTTTTCTCATTTGCTCCACATGGGTTTTAAGCACTTCCAGAGCTTCACTGTCAATAACAGGCCCAATATCCGTGCTCAGCCATTGAGGATCCCCAATCGTTAATTCTTCCATAGCTCCTTTTAAGAGCTCAATGAAGCGAGGATAAACCTCTTCCTGGATATAGATGACACGCAGGGCTGAACAGCGCTGGCCCGCACTTCCAAATGAGGAAGTAATCACATCCACAATAACCTGCTCAAGCAATGCGGAAGAGTCAACGATCATAGCATTCTGACCGCCTGTTTCAGCAATCAGGGGGATAATTTCTCCACCCCGTGTTGCCAGTGTCTTATTAATCAGATTAGCGGTTTGCGTTGAACCAGTGAATACAACTGCTTTCACACGCAAGTCAGCCACCAGTGCCGCTCCAATGGTTTCACCAGGGCCAGGCAGGAGTTGAATAACCCCTGCAGGAATCCCTGCTTCATGCAGAAGATTAACTGCCATGCAAGCAATTAAAGGCGTCTGTTCCGCCGGTTTGGCAATAACACAATTTCCCGTCACCAATGCGGCAACCACCTGACCTGTAAAAATAGCCAGCGGGAAATTCCAGGGACTAATGCAGAGCACTGTTCCTCTTCCATGAAGCGATAACTCATTAACCTCGCCTGTATAGCCATGTAATGACTGTGGTGAGCCCATCAGTTTTACAGCATGAGTCGCATAATAACGGCAAAAATCAACCGCTTCCCTGACTTCAGCAATACTGTCGCTCCAGGTTTTTCCGGCTTCAAGGCAAAGCAAAGCCATTAGTCTGGCCTGATTTTCTTCAAGCAGATCGGCATAGCGTTCAATAAGAGCGGCTCTTTCCTTCACAGGACGAGTATTCCAGTGCGAAAAGGCCTTCTCCGCCTGTTTTAAAGCCCAGTCGATATCTTCAATTGCAGTATCGCTGACCTGACCAATCGGCTTATCAGTGCGTTGCGGTGATGTGACACTCCGATGCACTTGTCCTGCTTCACGACCATTTAATAAAGGTTTGGCCTGCCAGTGCGTCAAATCCTGGGTATCATAATAAGCGCGTAATTGATTCAATTCCTGTCTATTGGTGAAATCGAATCCGGATGAGTTCTGACGCTCAGGTAAAAATATGGCAGAGGGTAATGGAATATTATGATTAATTTTGGATAAAAACCCACGTGCCTTAGCGACTGGATCTTCTACCAAAGATTCGATCGGTGCTTTTTCATCCACTATCCTGTTCACAAAAGAAGAGTTTGCTCCATTTTCAAGAAGCCTGCGAACGAGATAGGGTAATAAATCTTCATGGCTGCCGACTGGCGCATAGATACGGCAAGGGATCCCCAGTTTAGACGCAGGAACAATCTGCTCGTAGAGCTCTTTACCCATCCCATGAAGGCACTGAAATTCAAAATCCCGGTAATCACCTACTATTTGCAAGACCATTGCGACAGAATAGGCATTATGGGTAGCAAACTGAGGATAAATAACATCCGTCATCGTAAGCAGTTTTTTTGCACAGGCCTGAAAAGAGACATCAGTGAATACTTTACGCGTGAATACAGGATATTCTTCCAGTCCCTGCATTTGTGTTTTTTTGATTTCACTATCCCAGTAAGCACCTTTAATCAGTCGAACCATGATCCGGCGGCCTTTTTTACGTGCCAAATCAGCAAGCCAGTCCAAAACAAATGATGCTCTTTTCTGGTAAGACTGAACAGCGAGACCGAAGCCTTTCCAGCCATTCAGACTATCATCATTGAAAACAGCTTCAATAATATCCAATGAGATATCAAGGCGTTCTGATTCTTCGGCATCAATGGTCATGCCAATATCATAATGTTTGGCAATTTGGGATAGCTCAAGGAGTCGAGGAGGTAATTCCCGCATCACCCGTTCTTTTTGTGCTTCCTGATATCTTGGATGCAAAGCCGATAGTTTAATGGAAATCCCTGGTCGCTGATAGATTGTCGCTTGCCGATCCGCCTTTTCCCCAATCGCCTTAATCGCATCTTTATACGCCTGGAAATAACGATCCGCATCGATCTGCGTCAGCGCTGCTTCGCCCAGCATGTCATAAGAATAACGATAGCCAATTGCTTCTTTTTTCTTCGCCCGGGTTAAGGCTTCCGAAATGTTGCGCCCCATGACGAATTGCTTGCTCATGATACGCATTGCCTTATCCACCGCTTTACGCACAACCCCTTCGCCGCTGCGATTAAGAACAGTGAAAACAGCCTTGCTTAAGACCGACTCCGCTTTTTCTGGCGTCAGTACTTTCCCCGTAAGCATAAGCGCCCAGGTGGTTGCATTAACAAAAAACGACTGACTTTGCCCCCGATGTGATTTCCAGTCGGCAGCGGTCAATTTGTCTTTGATAAGGCTGCTGATAGTTGGATTATCAGGAACTCGTAACAGGGCCTCCGCCAGGCACATCAGCGCAATCCCCTCCTCGCTGGATAAGGAATATTCTGTTAAGAAAGAATCAATTCCGGTACTCTTTGTCCGCTCAAAACGAACTTGTTTGACTAAATCGGTTGCAAGACCTCTTGCGCCATGCAATTGCGGATCGGAGAGTGTTGCCTCATCAATGAGTTGACTTATTATTGATAATTCGTCGATTCTATAGGCTTGATTGATTTGAGCGCGCAATCCTTCCGGACCTTGCAAATGACGCTTAACTAGCATTGCTGTCTCCACCACAAAATTTGGTATAAAATTTAACAATCAATGATAATTCAGAATGCACTCAAATGAAATCCACCCAGACTTAATTTCATGAAAATTTACGCCGAAAAGCGATTTCCAGGAAAAGCACAACCCATCATTTTTAGATCTAATTTAAACCTTATTGATTTATTTTTATACCGTTAATTCGCAAAACCCAACCGTTTTTAGAGCACTTATTGAACATATAGAACATATACAAACCATGCATTAGATTGGAAAAATTAGCTAAGATTCTGAATTGATATATTTTTTTTCCTCATGAGCAATGATTTTTCTTATTATTTTACTTTTGCCTCACTTGTAAATATAATCATCAGCTTTTGATTGCATTGTAATCAATGTTTCACAAGAAAAAAGGAGTATCATGAGTACAGTAATTAGCCTTCTATCGGCACTGTTTTTTTCATCGCATTCAGCGCCGACTCACCCTATTTCAACACAGGTTGCTGCAGCAGCCAAACCGGCAAGTAATCTGAGCGTTCAAGTTCAGCATCTTAGCAAGAAAGCCCCTCAGTTAAATAAAAAAGTATTGAAGCTGGCGCTGGCGGCCTATCAAAAAGCATCTGCAAAAGGCGCTGTCAAAAAGCCTTTGCTGACAGTCATTGATTATTCATTACCTTCTAACAAGCAGAGAATGTGGATTTTTGATCTTAATAAAGAAAGACTTTTATATAATACTTACGTAGCGCACGGGAAAAACTCCGGAATGGACGTGCCAAAACATTTTTCGAACAAAGTATCCAGCAAAGAAAGCAGTCTGGGAACGTATGTAACGCGCGATACTTATTATGGGTCAAAAGGCCTGTCATTAAATCTTCAGGGGCTTGAAAGAGGAATTAATGACAATGCTTACAATCGCAGAGTAGTGATTCACGGCGCATGGTATGTAGAGCCTGATTTTATCAAAAAAACTGGCCGTGCAGGACGAAGCTGGGGATGCCCTTCTATCGCTCAAACTCTGGCCAAGCCGGTAATTAACACGATTAAGGGAGGATCTGTAGTGTTTGCTTACTATCCCGACAAGTTTTATTTATCGCATACTGGTTATGCAATGGCATAAAAAATTAAGCCAGGGTATCGTACCCTGGCTTTTTCGCAGTCATCCAATCAGGACATCCTGTCCCGAAATCTTCCCTGATTATTTCATTTCCATATGACGAAAGTCCTTTTAAAGACCTCATTTCCGTTGAAGTCATGTATAAAATTTAGCAGTGATGTTTAGTCTATGCAAGCCTGCTTCTCATCAAAGGACGCTACAGACAATTATACACAGTAAAATAAACATCATATATTTCAATTAGTTAATGTGAAGTCAAGAGACACTTGAACACTAAAAGCTACCTTTTCTTCAAAGGAATTGAGAAATATCTTGGGGTGTCTTGAGCAAAAGCGGATGTCAAGTAAACAGGATGAACAAGTTAAGTACGATAGAAAATTACAGTTTTCTAGTTTAGAATAGCATGCACTAATCGACTTGAGGCAATTTGACTAAGCGGAGTTCAATAAATATCTATCACTTTATTCGCTTGTATGGCGTTCAGATTTCAATTTTGTGATTGAAGAAAAATGTGCGCGTAGCTATTCTACGTAAGCATTTTTCGGATTGAGCAAAATTGAAAGATGAGTGGCAGACAAAGATGAAGAAAGTTATAGATATTTATTGAACTCTGCTTATAAGTCAGTAAACAGAGTAAGAACTATGAAGCAAAATAACCTGGTCAAAAAAGATAGATTACTAATTATTGATTGGCTGATAGAACATTTTCCAAATGCTTTTTTTAAAAAACCCGTACAGGTGAAACCCCTGCAGATAGGAATATTCGACGATATTATTGAATTTTACGATCGACTGGAGTCACCTCCTTTTAGTAAAAAATCATTGCGGGAAGCCTTGAACTACTATAGCTCATCGCCAGCCTACCTTAGCTGTCAGAAAGTGAATACAGCTCGAGTTGATCTCTATGGCAATGAAGTAGATGTGGTGACAGAAGAACAAGCCAAATACGCTCACCAGCGTTTTCAGACTCGCTACACCAAATCTGACAAATCGAGTGTTGATTCTGAAAAAGCCGAGTAATTTTAAAGCGAGGATGCAGCGCTGCGATCGACTCGGAAACCCTGAGCCTGCACTGAATGTATATACTTGTCGTCTTTGCGAACAAAGTGAAGCAATCCAGATAGTTGCTCGAACAAAATATGAACTGGATTGCTTCGCTGACGCTCGCAAAGACGATTTAGTGGACCTATCTTTATTTATGCAAACAAGGCTGCCCGAGGATGACAGTGTAATAAACAATAGCGTTTAACATGAATGCCAGCAAGACTCAGCCTGGCTTCTCTGCACACATTAAATAGTTAATATCCACTGATTTGGCAAGCTCTGCCTGACGGCTAAAAGGATTATAATTGATTCCTTCCAGTGCAATGAGCTGCAATCCCGTGCTCCTCAGAATATCTGCCAGCTCTCCTGGTTTGATGAACTTTTCATAATCATGAGTTTGCCGGGGTAATAATCCCAAAATATATTCCGCAGCAATAATAGCGGCTCCATAAGCCTTCAAAGTTCGATTAATTGTAGAAAGAAACAGCTTGCCTCCTGGCTTTAACAAACGAAAGCAATGCTGTATTACCAGCTCAGGATTGCTGACATGTTCCAGCATTTCCATGCAGGTAACCACATCAAATGCTGGCTCCTCAAAATCCTCTATAGGGGTGACATGGTAATTAATGGAGAGATTTTGAGCAAGTGCATGGGTATTTGCGGTGACAATAGCATCATTATCGGCATCAATCCCCGTAACAACTCCCCCCTGCCCGGCTATTGCTTCAGCCAGAATACCCCCGCCGCAGCCCACATCAAGAACCCTGGCTTGGCTCAAAAGCGCATGTTTTTGGATAAATTGCAACCGCGCAGGATTAATATCATGCAAGGTCTTAAGCGGGCCGTTCTTATCCCACCAATGCCTGGAAAGGGCATTAAATTTTGAAACTTCACGCACATCGATTGTTGATTTAGTCATTTACACTTAGCAAATCCAAATGTTTAAAAAAATTCTGAACATTCTTATTCGTTATAAAGCTCAGATTATAAGGGTGCTCAGCCACCAGACCGGAAAAGGGTTTTGTCTCTTCAAGCTGTTTGGCAATATTGCCCAGTAAAATCAATTGCAATGACGGCTTAACTTCCGCGAGACGCTTAAAAAGAGAACTCATAAAAGGCCGCCACTCTCTGGCATGATATTTTACTTGCCCCTCACTGTAAACCAGGGAGGCATTCAGCAAGAGAAATCCTCTATTAATTAAACCAGTAAAGAACTCATTCGCTGTTTGCACATAATTTGTTTTATCAACTTTTTGAATAGCCTGCTGCGAAAAATCCTCACTCAGATCTCCTTTAACCAGGAGTAACATTTTTATGAAATTACGGAGCGAGGTTGCACGATTCACTTCTTTACTTAAACCGCTTTGGCTCCATATATCACTTACCGCAGCATCCCAAAATGCATAGCCATTGGCTGATTGTATTCGAGGGTAAGGAGATTCACCCAATAAAATATAATTCGTGGCGTCAAGCGGCAGGCTAAAAGCAGAGAATAAGGCCTCTTTTCCCGGAAGCCAATCGTCAGTTAGCTCCAACTGCCTGAGGTAGGCCGGGTCCATAGCAGACAAGCCTTCTTCAATGATTTCATGCCACTGATAATGGGTTGTTTCAATTAAATTATATAATGTAGAATCACGAGCCATATGTTTTTCTTGGTTAATTCAAAAGGACTGATTAAGTTTAGTTTATCAAAAATGAATAATTCATCATATTTTCTTAAGAAAACTTATTTACAATATGTAAGACTAAAATAAGAGAACAAATTTATGGCGATGTCCAGTGAGCAAATCCATAACCAGAACTGCTATCTCTATTTAAGAGGCATCGCGGAAAACGGTAAGCTACCCAGGGCTATTTATGCAATTTTTCCGCAAACGCTAAAGGAGCCTCTGACAAACATTTTACAGGCAGCCTACAATCCCAATTTTGCCTATGCCGATTTGTACCGTGATTTTTTCATTTTTATAGACCAGAACAGCAAAGCGATTGAGCTTATAAAGAGTAATCTTCAAAAAAGGCTGGACATTTTGACCGCGAGGCAAAACCTTCGACCTAACTCTGGTGGATTTTTTGATGCAAAACAGAGTATTCAAACTGGCAGCTTATCTGATTCACAGAGCGAAATTAATGTACTTAAAAAGGAAATTAGTGAACTAAATGATTTTATTCACAAGATATATGCTAATGATAATCACATTCTCGATGTAACATTCGAGACCATAAAACACATACCCGCAAATCACAAGCCGGGCGATAAAAAGAAAATAACCTCTGCAATTCGCAACCAATTGGCAAACGAGCATCCACGGGTTAATACTGCGCCGTCGCCCTCCGATGTTGACTCTTTTAAAAGCCGGGCACAAGACACTTTTGGCCGCGAGTATAAACCACAACATAAAACCAGTCTGGCAACTAAAAGAGACTACAAATATAAAAACGGGTTAACCCTGCCTGTAGAATTACGTTTCGGAACCCAGGTACAACGAGAAAAAGGCCTGACTCAAATCAGCCCTTCGTTTAAATTATGGTTAAACAATCAGTTGAGAAGGCCTCTGGACTCTCTTTTTCAATCTCCTGACCCTGCACAGCGAATTACTCATGTTTACTTTAACAATCTGGGCCGGGATCGTATTGATCCTGAAGGCAGATTGGAATGCCGTATGACCCAGACCCTTGAAGGACTTGAAAAGGACCATGACAACATTGCAGTAATCACACTGCCCGCTGACAAAGGAATATTTTCTTTTGGCGATTACCATGCCACCAACGCCAATCTGAATTATGAGAATGAATTCGAGCGATTGTTTAATATTGCAATCGGTAACTCAAACGAAGCTATAAAAGACTTCTATATCAGCCCTGAGATAAAAGAACTGCTGTACGGAACAAACGAGCAGGAGATTGTAAAAAGATTACTCCTGGGCAGTTTTAACACGATGGGAGCCACCCCTGATAAGCCATTAAGTAAAGCACAAAGACAGGCTATCTGGTTTGATTTTAACAAATTTGCCTTACCTGATCGTGTAATTAGTGAACTCAAACCTTTAACTTTTAATTTTTCCTGTAAAGATGCGATAGATCGCGCAGGGGTATCCTCCGCTTATTACAACCTAATGAAATCTATCGAGCTAGGCTCTCCAATGAGCCGCGAGGAATTTGAACGCGCTCTTCATGCTGCCCCGGCCATGGTTAAAGGACGCGGCATGAATCACCATGAAGAACTGCTGTGGAATGCAATCGATTTTTATATTAATTCAGGCTATCAACAGGTTAAACAGGATATCCCCTGGCTTGTCCAGTGGAGAGACGATAATTGTCCTCACAGACGTGCCAATGAACTTCTCCTGATACGTATACCTCAGGCGAGAATTGACTTGCAGGAGCTCAAACGCAGTACCAAAGAACTGTCTGAGCAGGCTGGTAAACTTATCGATTTAGTTGAAGAGCAGGCCAGGAAGAATACCAGCGGCAAACGTTTATTGCTGCAGGCGGTTAGTGATACCATCGATTTACTGGAAAATCCTAGTCCTGAGAAAAAACAACGTTATGAACTCCTGGCTAATCAACTGGAGGTTAAAGATCCCCGCTGGCGTGCTGCTGCCGGTATTATGAAAATAATCGCCGGAATATTCCACTATGTATTTACCTTTGGCTCCTCCAAAATGTTTAATTCGGGAGTGGCCACATTTAGAACATCTCAAAATGCCAGTGAACGCAAGCAAATTCAGCTCAGTATGAAAGAACTGGTCAGACAAAATATGGAAGATACCGAGCAGCATGATGAAAGCTCAATGCCAACAGAATTGAGTATATAGTCTTGCATGACCTCTGAAATTTGGCTAAGGTTAACTACCTTTTTTTCTGGACAATGCAATGGATCCTGTAACCAGACGTGTCCTGGTCGATTTGCGCGAAAGACAACCAGAGATGATTCAGCAGCTCCTGCGACTATGTGAGATTAACTCCGGCACCACTAATCTTAATGGACTCGCCGACATCCATAGTGAATTACATCGGGTGTTTAGCCCCCTTGCCGATTCCATTGAGTCAGTTTCTTTTCCACCTCTCCACAGCATCGATATGAACGGTAATTCACAAAGACTTGTCTGTGGGGATGCCTTATTTATCCGAAAGCGGCCGGAATTAAAAAGACGAATACTTTTAGGCGGGCATATGGATACTGTTTATCACGTAAACCATCCTTTTCAGACGCTTCGCTATCTTGATGAAAATACGATTAACGGTCCTGGGGTTGCTGATATGAAAGGCGGCCTGCTCATCATTCTGAATGCTCTCGAAATGTTTGAACAACTTCCCGAATCTCAGTCTCTGGGCTGGGATGTTTTTATTAATGCCGACGAAGAAATTGGCTCACCCGCCTCCAGCCCCTGGCTTGAGAGCATGGCGGCCAGCTATCAGGCGGGCCTCATTTATGAGCCAGCAATGGATGCTAAAGGCACACTGGCCAAAAACAGAAGGGGCAGTGGAAAATTTACCGTGGTGGCAACTGGAAAATCCGCCCATGTCGGGCGTGCTTTTGAAGAAGGGCGAAATGCAATCTGCTATCTGGCACAGGTGCTTCTTTCGATTCATGCCCTTAATGGCCAGCGAGAAGGTGTCACAGTTAATGTGGGTAAAATTGCCGGTGGAGAGGCATTGAATATGGTGCCAGATAAAGCGGTCGCCAAACTGGATATACGTGTGAGCAATTCAGAGGATGAACTGTGGATTCAACGACAATTGAATAAAATACTGGGCCAGGAAAAAAGACAGGATTATCAATTAGCAATAGACGGACAGTTTGGCAGGCCAGTAAAATTTGTCGACAGCAAAACGCAAAAACTGTTTGGATGCGTGCAGCGCGCCGGGGAAAGGCTTAATCTCGATATGGTATGGAAAGATAGCGGCGGCTGCTGCGATGGCAATAATCTGGCACAGAAAGGCTTACCGGTGCTCGATACCCTCGGCGTTCGCGGTGGTGCGATCCATAGCGATGAAGAATTCATCCTGCTCGACAGTTTGATTGAGCGGACCGCTTTAAGTCTGTTTATACTGCAGGACCTGGCTCAGGGCAGTTTGGAGGCAGTTCACTCATGATGATTTTTCGTCGCGCTTTTCTTTCTGATCTTGACTCGATTTATGATTTGGCAATGCATAGCGGTATCGGTATTACCACACTGGTAAAGGACAGGGAGTTATTAAAAAAACGCATTGAGTGGTCTTGTGCTTCTTTTGAAAAAGAAGTCAAAAAGCCGCTTAATGAATATTATTTTTTTGTTCTGGAAGATCCGGAAACGAAGAAAGTAGTCGGCACATCAGCCATTGAAGGAGCCACGGGCTTCGACAGCCCTTTTTATTCCTATAAAATTTCCCGACGAACACGATTTTGTCATTCACTTAATATTCGCAGTGACTATGAGGTCTTAAGCCTGGTTAACGATAACCAGGGAAAAAGTGAGGTGTGTACCCTCTTTCTCGACCCCTCCTATCGCCGTAATAATAATGGATTACTGCTTTCCCGAGCTCGCTTTCTTTTTATCGCTGCGTTTCCTTTGCGGTTTTCATCCACAATAATTGCCGAAATGCGTGGGATTTCAGATGAGGCCGGCCACTCGCCTTTTTGGGATCATGTTGGAAGTCATTTTTTTCATATGACTTTTTCTGAGGCCGATCGCCTGACCATTTCCACTGACAAGCAGTTTATTGCTGATTTGATGCCTCGCAATCCCATTTATGTCAAATTACTGGCGGCTGCTGCGCAATCAGTCATTGGTCAGCCCCATCAGTCAACCCTGCCGGCCATGAATATTCTTATGCATGAAGGGTTTCGCTTTTTGGGATACGTGGATATTTTTGATGCCGGTCCCACACTGGAAGCCCCTGTTGAAGAAATCAATACTATTAAAACCAGCCAATTACGAACAATTGGCAGCATAAGTGATGAGGTCAGTAGTAAATCCTATATGGTAGCTAATACCTCTTCTGATTTCCGGGCAACCCTTAGTCAAGCCATTATTACCAAAAGCGATAGCTGCATAGTGAGCAAAGAAACAGCGGAGCGGTTAAAACTAAAAAAGGGAGACGCTGTCAGACTTTCTCCTTTACATCCCGAAAAACATTAACATGAAGGACATCGATGAATACGATTTCAAATACCTCGTATAGCCACTACATTGATGGGCAGTGGGTGTCAGGGGAAGGGCCTGACTTAATCTCCATCAATCCCGCTACTAATGAGTTAGTGTGGAAAGGACATAACGCAACAGAGTTTGAAATCAGACAGGCAGCCGAAGCCGCAAACAAGGCTTTAGGACCCTGGATGAATTCAAGCGTTGAGGAGCGTATTGCCTGTCTGAAACGTTTTGCCAATACCGTTGAAAAAAAACGGGAGCAGTTAGCTGAGCTGATTTCTCTCGAAACAGGCAAGCCATTGTGGGAATCCCAGACAGAAGTTAATTCGGTCATTGCCAAAATAGCCATATCGATTCAGGCTTATCATGAGCGCAATGCTGAAAAATCAACTATAAGCCCGGAATCAACTGCAGCTTTACGATACAAACCGCATGGTGTGGTAGCTGTCCTCGGTGCTTTTAATTTTCCGGCTCACTTGAGTAATGGTCATATTGTTCCTGCCCTTCTTGCTGGAAACACCGTCATTTATAAGCCTAGTGAATTATGTCCCGCAGTAGCGATTTTGATTATGCAATGCTGGCATGAGAGCGAATTACCACAGGGTGTGATCAATTGTATTCAGGGGGATGCCAAAACAGCTCAGACGCTTTTATCCCAGCGAATTAAAGGGGTATTTTTTACAGGAAGTTATTCCACTGGCAAACGAATTAATCAACAGTTTGTGGATCGGCCCGAGGTCATTCTTGCTCTCGAAATGGGTGGAAATAACCCCTTGATTGTGGATGATATTGATGACATTGACGCTGCTGTTTATCATACGCTTTTGTCTACAATGATCACCGCAGGACAACGCTGTACCTGTGCAAGAAGAGTTTTCATTAAAGACAACGCACAGGGCAAAGCCTTTCTTGATAAGTTTACTGAAGCCTGTGACGCCTTGCTTATTGGTGATTATAAACAACGCCCTGAGCCTTTCATGGGTCCGGTTATCCGGTTTGAACATGCCCGCCAACACCTTGCAGCACAGCAAAAACTGCTTGATTCAGGGGGTAAAGCCTTACTGCAAATGAGATTATTGCAGGACGATGCCGCATTTTTATCGCCTGGAATTATTGACATGTCAGACGCCCGCTCTGTTATTGATGAAGAGATTTTTGCCCCTCTGGTCCAGGTCCATCGTTATCAGGATTTTGAAGAAGCCATTAAAATGGCAAATCAAACCAAATATGGGCTGGCAGCTGGTCTTTTAAGTAAGCATCCTGATCATTATCAATTGTTTTACAGACAGATTAATTCAGGACTTATAAACTGGAACAGGGCCACCACTGGAGCGGCCAGCAGCCTTCCCTTCGGTGGTATTGGATGCAGCGGCAATCACCGTCCCAGTGCCTATTTTGCAGCGGATTATTGTTCTTATCCCGTTGCCAGCATGGAAAGCGCTGAACTAACTAAACCAGCTCAGTTATTACCCGGAATTACTTTATGAAAAGCTATGAGTTGAATATGGATGGGCTGGTGGGACCAACGCATAATTATGCGGGTTTATCCCTGGGCAATATTGCATCGACTTCGAATGCACTCTCAATAGCCAATCCCCAGGCAGCAGCTCTCCAGGGTTTGGCCAAGATGCGCTTCCTGCATGGACTGGGCTTGAAACAGGCGGTCTTACCCCCTCATCAACGGCCTAATTTAAATCTGCTCATGCAAATGGGTTTTTATGGCAGTACTGAGCAAATGCTGTCTCAGGCGAGCCGCGAAGCGCCTGAAATTCTGGCAGCCGCTTATTCTGCATCCAGTATGTGGACAGCCAATGCGGCTACAGTGATTCCAAGTATTGATAGCAGTGATCGGCGGGTTCATTTTACAGCAGCTAATCTGATATCCAATTTACACCGGCATCAGGAAGCGTCTTTTTCCTCTCGTTTACTCAAAAAACTCTTTAATACGGATAGTTATTTCTCGCATCATTCATCCTTACCTGCAAGTGTGGTGACTAGTGATGAAGGAGCTGCAAATCATAGCCGACTTGCTGCAAATCATAATCAGGCGGGTATTCATCTATTCGTGTACGGCAAACGCGCCCTATGGTCCACCTATGCACCAGCCCCTCAGCGTTTCCCGGCAAGACAAACCTATGAAGCCTCCAGCGCAATTGCCAGAGCCCATCTCCTTAATCCGAATAAAGTAGTTTTTGCCTGCCAGAATCCACTTGCCATTGATAAGGGGGTTTTTCACAATGATGTTATTGCAGTTGCCAACGAATCGGTTTTGTTAATTCATCAGCAGGCCTTTCTCAATCAGGCAGAAGTAATCAGGGAGCTGAAAGACAAAGCTGATTTTGATCTTACTATTGTTGAAATAAATGACCGGCAAATCAGCATTGATGACGCCGTATCCAGTTACCTTTTTAATTCTCAGCTGCTGACGCTTGAGGATGGCTCGATGACTCTTGTGGCACCGAGTGAATGTCAATACAACCAGAAGGTTCATGAAACAATCAATCACATTCTGTCATCACCCAATAACCCAATCAATCATTGCTATTTCATGGACTTAAAGCAGAGTATGCGGAATGGCGGCGGCCCCGCCTGTCTGCGATTAAGGGTTTTGCTCCAGGAAGAAGAGCTTGCAGAGATGCACCAGGGCGTACTGATAAATGAATCGCTGCTCACAGGTCTTGAACAGTGGGTCAAAAGACATTATCGAGATCGCCTGCATGCTCAGGATTTCCTGGATCCTTTACTGGTGGATGAAGTCCTTATCGCTCTCGATGAGCTGACGCAGATTTTGGACCTTGGTTCAATTTATCCTTTTCAACAAGCTTGACAAACGATGTGGAAAACCTTTGCTGGCCGCTGTCTGTATCAAAGTGAAGGCGGCATTTCTGTCTACGACAATTTTATCTTTCGCTGGCTCTCGCTGGGTAGTCCGGCGATTCAAAGTTTAATTAATCTTTATAAGCCAGAAAGGCCTGGTCTGAATTATGTTAGTACGCTAATTCTTCCTGCCAGACTATTTCCCGGGCCGAGCTGCTTATTAGGATTAGGAGGAGCTGGAGCTGCGCATGCACTGTCCCCTGTTCTTACTCCCTCTACTTTGACAGCCATTGAAATCAATGAAGAAATTATTCAGGTGGCGAGAACTTATTTCATGACGGAAAGACTCAAAAATCTCAATATCATTAACCAGGATGCCAGTACGTTTATTACAAATAACAAGACGCAATTCAAGCACATTCTTGTCGACTTGTTTGATGCGCACCGCTTTCCGCCCAATTGCTATAATCCGCAGTTTTTTAATGACTGTCAGAGCGCTCTTTCAGCCAATGGCTATCTTAGCGTTAACCTGGCCAATCGCAGGGAACAATATCCCGTTTTCAAGTGGCTAAAACAGCAGTTTGACATGTCAACATTGGTATTGCCCGTCAGGAAATCAATGAATATGATTATTATTGCTGCAGACAAGCCTGCTCTGGATATACTCATTGAACAATTGAAAGCCAGAAAAATAATACGCGCTCTCGCCTGGGATCCAACCTGGAATCGCATTGCAAGAACTGATTAGAACCACTAATTGATTTGGCCAGCAAAAAAAAATCCCGGCTGCAAGCAGTCGGGATTCTAAATAAAAGCGGTGCCTTCTCTGATGGCTTATTTTGAAGAAGCGACCTGAACTTGCAGTTTGGCAATCACATCACTATGAACGTGAACTTCTACCACAAAGTCACCAATTGAGTGAATAGGACCTTCAGGCATTACGATTTCTCGTTTGCTCACTTCAACTGACTGCGCTTTCAGAGCATCTCTAATCTCACTGGCGCCTACAGAACCATACAGTTTACCTTCATCGCTTGCCATTGCATTGATAACAACAGTGATATCATTCAGCTTGGCCGCGCGTTGCTCAGCATTGCTTAATGATTGCTGAGCTTTCTTCTCAAGATCCGCTCTTCTTTGTTCAAAAAGTTCAACGTTTTTTGCTGTAGCAAAAACTGCTTTGCTTTGTGGAATCAGAAAATTTCTTCCATAACCTGGCTTAACTTTTACTTTGTCACCGAGATTACCCAGATTTCTTACTTTTTCTAATAAAATAACTTCCATTACTAAACCCCTTTTGAATTGCTGGCTTTAGAAGCCAGACGCAATCTAAAATTAAACATACTATCGAGAGAACCAAACAATATATAAACCCGTAACATTAAATCAGGTCTCATAACAAGCGGTATAAGTAACAGAGCCAGGCTAATGGCACGACCTTTTTTAGGCGTCAGACTGAACATCAGGCAAAGCCCCGCAATCATTAAATAGACGCTCAAAACAGGTAAGCAACTTATCGCCGCCAGGTTATTCAGGTATGCACCCACCATTGCAATTCCAAAAAGCCCGACAATCGGACGACTGGCTCTAAAAGCCATCAATTCTTTTTTGAATCCACCAGGATAAAAAAGAATCGACTGGATATAACGGGCAAACAATAAAGGAGCAAGTGCAGAAATCGCGATACAAGCTTCTTTAATACCAAAAAAATAACTGGCGAAAAATGATATATCGCCTGAATTCTCCTTCGGCAGATTTTCGAGTAAATCACTTGAATTCAATTTACTGAAAATCAGCAGTATGTAGTTATATTCGTTAATAATGTAATCAGGTATGATGCTGCAAGTCAGAGCTATTACCAACAAGGTTACACCCAGCGTTGCCGAAGCAACCCATTGCCAGCTTGCAGATGCCCTCAATACCATTGCAGCCAAAAAGCAAATTATATTGGTTAGCAAAATGCTAACCGCAATGTATGGTACTGAATAACTGGCATTAGCTGCCAGCATGGACGCAACCAGGCTGGTTAATAACAAGCCCACGCCGCTTCTGGCTCCCTGACGTAATGTAATCAGTGCAACAATCACCAGAGATAGCCATGAAGCAAACGGCACAAACGGAAGTGCTGCAGCCAAAGAATAGGCAAAGAGTTTATTCTTTAGCAGAAGATTTCCCTGTTTGTACAGTAATGTGCTCATACCCAATTAAATCTTATTTATGGCTATCGCAATAAGGTAACAAGCCTAAGAAGCGTGCTCGCTTGATTGCCTGCGCCAATTGTCTTTGGAATCTGGTTTGAGTACCTGTAATTCGGCTAGGCACAATCTTTCCAGTTTCAGTGATATAATTTTTTAACAGATTAATATCTTTATAATCAATTTCGTTTGAGCCTTCAGAGCTGAAACGGCACATTTTTTTTCTGCGGAAATAGGATGTAGTTGACATAGTTTAATTCCTTAGGCTGCACGAGTGTCTTTTTCTTTTTTCATCTGAACTGATTCAGTAGTGATTGCTTCATCACGTTTGATAACCATGTGACGAATAATTGCATCATTAAACTTGAATGCGTTCAGAAGTTCATTAAGCGCCGCCTGATTACATTCAATGTTCATTAAAATGTAATGCGCTTTGTGCACTTCAGCAATAGGGTATGCCAATTGTCTGCGGCCCCAGTCTTCTTTGCGGTGAATAATACCGTTATTATTGGTAACGATACCTTCATAACGCTCGACCATTGCAGGAACTTGTTCACTTTGATCAGGATGAACAAGGAATACGATTTCATAATGTCGCATAGTGTATCCTTATGGAAAAAGCCTCTCTTACTGGATGAGGCAAGGTTATAAAAAGCGAGTAAGTTTAACTCATTTTCAAACTCCGGGCAATGCTCAATTATTTAAGCGCGAAAATCACCAACGTTTGCCGATTAATCTATATACTCATAGCTCACTATAGCAGTATTATGCGCAACTGTGGCATTAACATGGCTTGTAAAGTTGCTCAAATACCTGGCAGTCCCGGGAAGCAGAACATAGCATTGCTTTTAGGGTGGTATTGATATATAACATACTAAAAAACAAGAGATTTTACATGGAAATAATAACCCTTTCATTTGAAGAGCCTTTGGCCGTATCTATCAATGGGGAAATCGTTCAGATTGTTGCGTTCAAAACCCCGGAGCATGGCAACATTAAATTTGGAGTTGAAGCCCCGCGCAGTATTAAAGTACATCGTGAAGAAATTCATCAGGCTATTAAGCAAAAAGAGAAAGAAGCCGAACTCGTAACTGAATAAGTAATGCCAACTTCAAAATTCAATCACAGCTGTTTGTTACTACAACTGCTCTTATTATTTTCCTTTGCTTCAATTGCATTTGCTATTAACTGCTTTTCCTACCAATTTCCAGGTAATAATTATTTCCCTGAAGGATCTGCAGGCATAGGAATTTCCTTATTATTAATGCTTGCTGGTTGCAGGTTGCTGTTAAATAAAAATCATCATCTGGTAAAAATACTTCAGGAAATCCTGCTCTTTTATATCATTATGTCGCTCATTGCCTTTACCACTAACGCGGTGCAATTTACCCCTTTTCCGCCCATTGATCGCTATATTATTGCCTTTGAAAATCAATTAGGTATCTCTCTCCCTGGAATTGTTTCCTGGACGAATCATCACCCCTGGTTTAAAAATATACTGGGTCTTTGCTACGATACCTTACCCTATCAACTGGGTTTTTTACCCCTCCTGGTTATTGCTGCCGGGCAGTTTGAAAAAATCAGACGTTTTTTTAGCTTGCTGTTGATTAGTTCATTGATTGGATTTGCAATCTATTATTTTTTTCCCACGGTTGCACCGGCTGCTATGTATCAAACAGATGAATTTGCCATTGAGCAACTGGCAACTGGTATTAAATTTAATCAGCTGCATCAGCACATACCCCCAGATACCATTCAGGGCGGAATGGTTGCATTTCCTTCTTTTCACACATTCTGGGCCTGGTATTGCCTGGAATTGATGTGCGGTTGGCCCATCGCTTTTAGCTTACTGCTAATTATTAATACACTTTTGATTTTAAGCTGCGTACTGCTGGGATGGCATTATCCACTGGATATTCTGGGAGCTTTTTTAATTATCTGGCTGTCAGATTATCTTTATACCCGTTGTAATAAATATTTACCCTCTTTACTGCACAGCATTTTCCCCAATTGTAAATGAAACATTTATAGCAGGCCTGTTTCTGCGAATTGACAAACTAACTGCCATTAAGTTAAGCAAGCTCTGTTATGCATGTAGCAACTGTCTTGAATTAAAAATTCAAGACAGTTGCTACAATAATTCCTTAACTTAATGGCAGTGCTTGCCGAACTAACCAGCGATCTTCCTTGGAATACCTGTTGGCCGTAAGCCCTCCTCTTGCACCTGGCTTTTATTCCATGAGGGCAAGGCATATTTACTAAGCGCTGCGCCCAATTGTTTGGGCAGATTAATACTTTGCTCAAGCGGAGTGTGCACTTCTATATAGAGAGCATTATTAAGCCGGCCTACTTTGACGGGTTCATTAATTACCCGTACTGATGTTCCTACTGCAACCATATCAAAAAGTACTTCAATGTCTTCAGGAAGCATTCGGATACACCCCGCACTTACCCTGGAGCCAACGCCATCACGTCGATTAGTGCCGTGGATAAGATACGTTGGCCACCCTAAACGAAAAACGTGACGTCCCAGGGGATTGCCAGCTCCAGGAGGGAATTCATTAGGTATTGGTGTACCATGTTTTGCAGCTTCTGCCCTGACGTTCGCTGTAGGCCGCCATATTGGATCATGCTCCTTGCTGGTAACCCGGGTTTGACCTACAGGAGTATTCCAGCCTTCACGTCCAATACCCACAGGCATGGTTATGACGACATTATCATTGGGCGGGAAATAATATAAACGATACTCTGACAAATTAATTACCAATCCACTGCGTGGACCTGAAGGCAGAATGTATTGGCTCGGGATAATCAGTCGGGTTTGAGGCGGTAAGGGCCGAGTTGGATCAACACCCGGGTTGGCATTCAGCATTTCATAATATCCAACATCATGACGAATACCTACTTCACTCAGGGTTTCTCCAATCTGGGGATTCTCGTACTCGATTTTTCCGACCACATCACCTTCTGCAGGTAATACAAAAGTTTCAGCCTGGACAAAAAATGCCTTGGTTATGAATAATAGAAAAACAGCTAAACGCATAGTATTTATTCTCGGAAATGGCAGGATTACTCCTGCCATTAAATTTGGAATTTACAAACTGCCATCGACCTTGAATCGCTCGCCGTATTGAGTTTGTAAAGTGCTGAAAAGCTGGCTTAGCTTATCGCGGCCAAAATCTTTCGCGTAATTCATAGGACCGCCACGGAATGGAGCAAATCCAGCAGCAAAGATCATTGCACCATCAAGTAAATCACTGTCAGCAACAACTCCTTCACGTAAACAGGCAGCTGACTCATTGACCATTCTCAAAATTAAGCGATTAGCGATATCTTTTTCAGTTTTGGCCTGGACTTTCTTTTTAACAGGCTTGCCATTTTTATAGACATAAAAGCCCTCGCCTGTCTTGCGGCCTAACTTCCCATTTTTGACCATATCACGCAATTTCTGAGGAACAGTTCCACCATAATGCCTGGTCAGATTCTCAGCCACGGCCAGACATACATCCATTCCTACTGTATCAGCAAGCTCAACTGGCCCCATAAACATCCCGAATGCTTCGGCAGCTTCATCGATAGCTTCTCCCGAATAACCCTCTTCCAGTAATTGAACGCATTCCATCAAATAAGGCATGAGGACGCGATTAACCAGAAAACCTGGACTTGATTTCACGGGTAATGGAAGACGTCCGATTTGATTTACAAAGGCACAGGATTTATCACGAACCTCTTTCAGCGTCTTATTGCTGCTAACAACTTCCACCAGTTCCATTCTCGCAACAGGATTGAAATAATGAATACCCACGAGTCGCTCGGGATGTTTCATAACCTGACTAATTTCATCCAAAGGAATACTGGAAGTGTTGGTTGCAATGATAGCGTCTGCTCTGGCTTCTTCTTCCAGCTTTTTCATGATCTGCTGCTTTACTTCAAGATTCTCGAACACAGCTTCAATAATCACATCAGCTCGAGCTACACCAAAGCCCTCCGGATCAGCAATCAGCCGATCCATCGCCGCCTGAATTAATCGGGGTTTTTTCAGTTTTTTCTTATACAGTGTATGGGCACGGCCTATTGCAGGTGCGATTTTGTCATAATTCTGATCCTGCAGAGTAACCTTTAATCCTTTTAGAGCACACCAGGCAGCAATGTCCCCGCCCATAACACCAGCTCCAATTACATGCACATGCCTGGCCTTAAAGTCGCTGTGTTTGGCAAAAGCCTTCATGCGTTCGCGTAAAAGAAAGGCCCGAATCAAATTACTGGCTGTATTACTCTGAGTAATCAGTTTTTCCACAGAATCAGCCTCTTTCAGATAAGCCCTCTCACCGGCGCCCCCTTCTTTTTCCCACAGATCAATAATGGCATAGGGTGCTGGATAATGTTGCTTTCTTACACGCTTGGAAACCTGATAGCGAAGAACAGGAGCTATAATTGCTCTCATCCATCCCATGTTAGTAATCGATTGTAAAAACCGGGGTTTATGTTTGGCTGGTTTATTTCTGATGAAATAGATGGCTGCTCTTCTCAATTGTCTTTCAGGAACGACATCATCGACAAAACCAATTTGTTTTGCTGTTTTTGCAGAAACAGGCGCACCGGTTAGAATAACTCTGGATAAGGCATCGAAACCACCTACCAGCCGCGGCAAACGAACCGTTCCTCCCCAGCCTGGGTGAATTCCAAGCATGACCTCTGGCAACCCAAGCCGAGTGCCCTCGTCATCGCTTGCAATACGATAATCACAGGCCAGTGCCAGCTCTAATCCGCCGCCCATGCAAAATCCATCGATCATGGCCACCGTTGGTATTTTAAGGGATTCAAGCCGAGAGAAGACTGTTTGTCCTTTTCTTAGGAAGTTAACTGCTTCTTCCGGGGTCTTAAATTGAGAAAACGCATTAATATCAGCCCCTGCAATAAATCCTTTACTCTTTGCTGAATAAATGACCAGACCTGCAAGGTCGGCTTGTTTAGCAACGTCCTGAAGAATGATATTTAACTCATCCAACACTTCCTGATTAATAGAGTTGACCGCCGCATCGTTCCTGTTAATTCCAAGCCACAGTATACGATCTGTATCAGTATCGATTTCCCAATGATTGTAATTAGTCATTATCCTTTCACCTCTGTAACCCGTTCCAAATACATTGCGCCTCCCTGTCCACCTCCAATACAGATTGCCGCCATTCCTTTTTTGCCATTTGTATGTTTCAGGGATTGCAAAACATGCAGTACTATTCTTGCTCCACTAGCCCCAATAGGATGACCAGCAGCGATTGCCCCGCCATCCTGATTTAACCGGTCAAGTGAAGGCGCCCCCATTGGTTCCGTCAAACCTAACTGATTCTGGCAGTACTCCTTATCGTCCCAGGCAGCCAGACATCCAAGAACCTGGGCAGCAAATGCCTCATTAATTTCCCAGCAATCAAGCTCTGACGGTTTCACATGCTGTCTTTCCATAATAGGAGTTGCTGCATGGACAGGTCCAAGCCCCATTTGAGAAGGATCAAGAGCGGACCATTGCGAATCCACGATTTTACCCAAAACAGGTAATTTATATTTTTTAACTGCGTCGGCACTAGCCAGAATCAAGAGGCAGGCGCCATCGGTAATCTGGGAGCTGTTTCCCGCAGTTACCATCCCGTATTTCTTATCAAAAAAGGGCTTAAGCTGGCCTAATTTTTCTACCGTAGAATCTGGTCGAATTCCATCATCCTGAGTATAAATTCTACCCTTGCTGTCGATAATCGGCACCACTTCTTCCATGCGATTTTCGGCATAAGCCTGAGCCAGGCGTTTATGGCTATTTGCTGCAAATGTATCCATTTGCTCACGGGTCAGATTAAAACGATAGGCCACTTTCTCAGCAGTTTGCCCCATATTTAATCCAACAATAGGATCAGTCAGGCCTCTGAGCAAAGCGATTACTGGCGCAAGAAAAGCAGGCCGAAATTGCGTAGCAAGAGCGAATCGCTGACCAACGCTTTTAGCGGCAAACCATTTCCCAAGCCAGGATGCCATTTTTTGATTAAAAAGCAGCGGAGCATGACTCATCGCATCCGTACCCCCTGCAAGCACCAGGTTGCTGCGCCCAGAAGCAATTTGCATGGCGGCATTATCGAGAGCCTGCATCCCGGAAGCGCAGTTTCTCATCACGGTAAAGGCAGGAACCTTATCACCGCAACCCAGGCGTAAGGCCACTACGCGGGCAATATTGGCTTCATCTGGCCCAGGCATTGCAGAGCCAATAATGACTTCATCCAGATCAGAGGGTAAAAAAGGCTGCCGGTTTAAGAGTGGTAAGCCTGCAGCTACCGCTAAATCCGAACCAGTAAAAGGACCCACATCTTTTGCTTTCAAGAAAGGCGTCCTCAGTCCGTCCACGACATACACATCGCGGCCGCTTAAATTAGACTTGTGTTTCATTCGTCCTCCTGATATCTGCCAACCATGTTTGTTGACATAAATAGAGATTATCCCGTCACATATAAGGCTTGTGAGTATTCAGCATTTTGAATAGTTCAGTATATATCAAAGATACCAGCTATTAAAATTTTTGGAAATTATGTTATTGAATTTCAGATAACTTTATTTCTTTCACATTAAGTGTTGACCTCCACAAAATTCCTGCTATACTTCGCAACCATTGACCGGAGAGATGGCCGAGTGGTCGAAGGCGCTCCCCTGCTAAGGGAGTATGGGACAAAATCCCATCGAGGGTTCGAATCCCTCTCTCTCCGCCAAGAACAACGCGCCCGTAGCTCAGTTGGATAGAGTATCTGGCTACGAACCAGGGGGTCGGAGGTTCGAATCCTTCCGGGCGCGCCATTTCCCAGTAAAAATCAAAACAATAATAATCACTCCGAAATACAATAAAAAATCCCAACTGTCTTTGGCCCGGAAGGGTTTGAACCGAATGAGGTTCGACAAAATGCGAAGCGAAGAGCGCAAAGCGCGGCGAAGCATTTTGGACGCGCTTCAGCGCGCCCCGGAGGGGTGAGGAAGGAACGCAGTGACTGACGAATCTATCCTTCCCGGAGCCAGCACGATTCTAGCTGCGAACAAAAGCACCCTGCCTTATCAAGAAATCTCTCTTTTACTCGACCATCCAATGGATACCCCGGACAAGCCGCAACAGGTCAACCTCCACGCCCATAGCCGCCAGGCTAAGAATATCTGATCCTCTCCATCGCGCAGCTGGGGTTAGGGTCACTGACATTAAGTTAAGGAATTATGTCATTCCCGCGAAAGGCGGGAATCCATTCCTCAGTCGGCATTGTAACTAGCTCAGAGATGGATCCCCGCCTTTCGCGGGGATGACAGTTTAATATACAGTTGGGCTTAACTTAATGGCAGTGAGGGTTAGGGTGAGGGGGCTATAAACAAGGTCGCGTAGCGATTCATTAATCATATTTCTGTGGTTATGGTTTATTGCCACAATAAGATGGAATCACTAACGTGATAAATTTTTCACCCCCCTCACCCTACCCTCTCCCCCAAGCTGCGCGCGGGGGAGAGGGGATAACATTACTTCTTAGCCTGACGGCTATGACCTCCACGCCCGGAAGGGTGCTTGATTATCTAAATCCAGAAATGATTCCGGACCTTACAGTACTACGTAGCTCTGAAATCAATTCGCCGCGTTGAGTTTCATCCAATAAAATCTTAAAAGAACTAATGTCTTTTTCCACGAGATCTTTATGATCAAGAAGCATTGATAAGCGAACATGTTGCGGGATCTCTTTGCATATTTGTATTAGAGAGTCTGTATCCTGTATTTCATACCGACTCTGTTTTAAAAGTTCAGATCTATCGTTCGGATGCAAACGTTTTAGTATGGTCACTAGCCATTGAGATTGTTTAGGTAAATGTTGATGATATTTAGTGGCAAAATGATAGCAATCTGATGGCGGCAAAGCCTTTGCGATATTTATCATAATGATTGGTTTGACAATGTTGTTTCTGCTGTTTTCTGCAATATAACTATCTATTAGCTTGAAAAGATCATTTCCATGAAATAATTGAATTATCTTCCCAATCCTAGCAGGGTGAATTTTCTTAATATGCTCCAGAACGAATGGCAGATGTTCCTGTGGGTCTAAGTATTTTAAAGCCATTAATATATCTTCTCCATCCTTTATCAATCCTGGATTATTAAGTACAAATGAATGCTTATCAGTAATCCTGGCCAGGACACTATCAATATCTTCACGAAAATCAGGATTTATTATTCCAGGCTTTTTGTCATCATAAATGATGATTTCTGGTTCCATAGAAGCGACAGTTGTCCAGATTGAAATGGGAAATTGATGGTCATCAATGACGGCATCCTTAGTACTTACAAACAGGTTATGAACTTCCACAGTTTCAATATTTCTTGCTAAACGATGAGCTTTACCAATACAACAACCGCTGCAAGAAGTATCCACATCAACGTGCAAATTAAGCGCACCAAACATGCTGTCAGGAATAAACCCGGTTCCATTTGACAAGACTACTTGTAAAAAAGGAGCTCTTTCTTTCATTAATTTCCTAAGACCATCATCATTTTGTTCAGCACAAATCAGCATACCCATTTCTACGTTATTGCCAGCCAGGTTAATATCATAGAAGTATTCCTCTCTACCAAGGTTATAAATTCTTTCTGGATGTAAGCGAGTTTCGAAGATAGGCCTATTTTTTTTATGTTTAATTTCTTGGTTCCCGACAAAAGCATGAGCAATATTTCCCAGATATTTTTTATCACCTGGTTGATTCTGATTTTTCAGAAACTTATATCTTTCTTTATAGAAACAACCCTCTTCTGTAGGAAATTCAAAGGCTTCATACTTTCTTCTGGTTTCATCATATTTAATGGCCAGTTTCTGCTCTTTCTTTGTAATTTTTTCAAAATCATTGCTGCTTATATCAGTAAGGGTTGCAATTGTTCCTGGAATTACAAGTAGATTAGGTACTGCTTTTACTGCTTCCTGTAATTTAGCTAAATAGTTCGTTTTTTCCTGTTTAGTAATTCCCTTTTTGCCCCCTATCGCGTATTCATAAGTTGCGATCACAGTAATAACATCTTCCCCAAGTTCTTCTTTAGCTTGAGTCGTAATAGAGGGAATGAGGTTGATTAAAGACGAAACGAAATCACTTGGATTAAGTGAATTTTTATAGGGCCTTATTGCACATATATAAAATTTCATAGAACTAATTAACAAATAGTTATCGTCCAATTATAGACCACAAAGCCATTCAAAGCCCGACACCCAAACAGCAAGGGTCTGACGCCCATACACTTTCAGGTTCACAAAGAATATAATCCTGGCACATGAATAATGGACTTTGTGAATTTTATAACAGGATATGATGTGCTGACTCTTGAAAACCTACAAAAATTAACTCATCCCGCCGAGTACTTTTGCCGCAGTCCAGATACTTTTCTATTAAATCAAAAGTTACTGGATTCTTTAAGCGAAAAAGAAAAGATTAAGCTGGCTGGCAAAATTGTTCTTACAACTCCAAGGCAGCGTCTTTTTTTATTACAATTTGCAATCCGGTCCATGCGAGACAAGAATGAGCCCAGCCTCAGTGACTTCAAAGAAGTGATATTAAGAGCACTACGATTAAGACAGGTTTTCGAAAAAAAAGATTTCTCTGATTTAAGTTCTTTATATTCCTGGTTAAATCAGTTTTTGAGTTCTGAGTTATTTCTGGAATTCCAACAGCTTGGTAATGCGCTCGTTCTGTTAAAAGCAAATTATCTTAAAGAAGTAGCTGGCTGCGAGCCAAATGAAGTGATTACTTCTTCGCGGGCTTTTAGCCTATAAATTGAAATAATCACGCAACAAGTAATATTTAGATAGATCGCCTTGATTAATGCATGAGCAAAATCTATTCTAAAAAGACAAGCAATTATCTTAGAAGACAATAATGTCAAAAAAACACGGCTCAAAGCACCTCGATAAAGTTTCAGATAGTGAATTAGAAAATTTATCAGGGGGCTTCACAGGATTGACCGATGGTAAAGCCTTATACAAAGGAGTAGCGAGTAGCTACAAAGCTCCTTCTGCTGCGCCAGAAATAAACCTCAATACCAAGAGCAGCAACAACACAAAAAATAAGAGTAAGAAAAAGAAACAGAAATAATATAACTCCGACCTTGACGATAAGCACGACCAAACCCTGCCCCTGCTGATTCTCATTAAGCAGCTGATGCTTCATTCCTTTTTTAGTCAGATAATCACTGAACTTTTCGGAGTCAGCAATGGTTTAAATAAAACCGGCGTAGAACTACGGTAACACTGGCAAATGAACCCAATTTGATCACAATGGACTAAATTGTTTATAATGCTGAATGGTCCAATAACCTGTCCGTCATTTTGCAAACTCCCATCGCATTAAGTGCCTGTGAAGAAGTTCATGCACTCACGATTCCTCATCTGATACAACATGAAATTACATCATTTAATTATTACCGTATGTATTTTGATGGAACAGTCATTCGTTTATCCAGCGACAGAGCATGGACAGAGCATTTTTTTAAAAAAGATTATCTTAACAAATTGACGGTGCCAGATACCTATCTCACAGAGCCCGTTAATTATTTTATCTGGCTAACAGAAGATTGCCCGGAAATGCTGCTTGATGCAGCAATTAATTTTGATACCTCCAATGGGATTTCAATTGCAGTACGACAGGACGATTCTATTGAATATTTTTGTTTTGCGACTCACACGAATAATAAGTCGATTATTAACAAATTTTACTTAAACAATCTAGATCGTTTGCATCAATACGGTTTGCAGTTTAAAGAGCAGGCAAAAGGCTTGCTTGAACAAGCCAGCCGGGAAAAGTTAATTATCAAGACAGCCGATAAGTCAAAGATCCTGTCATCGTCCTATGCTCAACAACCTCAATTATCAAAACGGGAACTTGAATGTTCATTCGCTTTGCTGAATGGAATGCGAGTGAAGGAAATTGCCAGAATGCTGGGACTATCGGTTCGTACGATTGAATTTTACATCCAAAACATGAAAAACAAATTGAGATGCTCGAGTCAAATTGAATTGGTATTAAAGCTCGCTAATATAAATAATAACCAGCAGCATCCCTGAAGAACTTTTATCTTCGCAAGCATTAAACAGAGATTTATAGTTTGAACACACTCGAATTAAAGCTGTCTGAATTAATTGACAGCGATGAAAAAAAATGGAACCAATTTTTGGTACAGCTAAAGCTGGATAAGCATTGGCAAAAAATGAGTCTAATCGGTTTCACCGAAATGAATCGAGCCGTTGAGCACAGGTTAGAAACTTTATTTTTTATACTCTTTAATTATTCAAAAATACTATTCATCCAAATGAATAAAGTGTTTTTTAATAGCTTGCCAGGAGAATTAAAGAAAAAGTATGCCGCTCATATTATTCTCACCCAAGAACAGTCCCCCCGATTCATGAATCCTGATGAAGTGATCGGTGATTATAATAATGATAACAAGGGCGTATTTATACGTCAGGTCACGCCATCGCGGTTTATGCGAGAAGATTGGTTATCCATTACCACTGACGGCCCGAAAACCCGCCTCCTATCTGCCACTTTTGTTCTCAATGATGTGCCAATTGCTCTTATAGGCCAAGTCCCTTCTGATTGTAATAAAGCCTGGAAATATATAGGGGGCGTTGTGTTTTCACATCGCATAAAATGTCATTTCGCTGGCAAGTCAGATATGAGCACTGATCTCTACTATCTAAAAAGGATTGGGAGTTATACCTACACCCTTAATCAAGACATGTTAACTCCAGATGGAGAAATTGATTATGCAAAACTGTATGAATTAAACCATTCGTTGAAACAATACACAGCTAAAGTGAAGAAAAATGTTCCAGAGTTAAGAAATAAAATTTTAGAACAGCGGGAAAGGATAAAATCTAGCCATACCACTTATAAAACAACCTCCGGTAAAGTGAAGGAAAATCTGGAAAAAAGATCAGTTACGGAGTTTGGCGTTTTAATAAACAATGAAGCACTTCTGGCTGCCCAAATGGAAGATATTACCGGTGTGTTATTAAATACCAGGTCACACGCATCCATAATGGATGCGTTGGAGATGCAGGGTTTTCTCGCACGGCAAGGGATTCATGTTGGGCTATTTTCCTATGATCCAAAACACCGTCCGGCTCTTATAGCCCTATCTCGTGAAGAAGTTATGGAGACTAGTGAATTTAAGAATGCCAATGACCACTACAATTTTTCACAAATAGATCTTCCTACTGGGTATATCGAGTCGATGGGCGCAAAAACCACTAGTTATGTTTTTTATTCTTGCTACATTGCGCAATCCTACCAGGAGTATTTTGCCAACCTCAATCCGATTCTGGATAGTGCAGGCACTCGACTTAGTTTTAACATAACAGCTTCAGATTTGCTGGCCTTTCATCGAGAGCAATTTGAAACGATAAGTAAGCTTGCAAAATTAACGCAGGACTTCGGTTGGCTCCAAACGCATAACCGTTTGATACCTGGAAGCACATGTTTGAGGATCTTCAGCTATTCTGATGATGATCAGTTTGTGCAGACCTTCATTAAGCGATTTTTTAAGCATCAGAATTATTTACTTCTAATAGAAAAAGATCACTTTTTCTATCAAATTGAAGTGAGTGCTGCTGAGGCCCTGAAAATTTTATCCAAAAACATTTTACAATCGCCTGCCTATTATATGTCAGTAATGAATGCATCCGAAGAGCAGATTCTCAGAGCTCAAGCAATTCAGAACATGCTTAACTCTATTGAAGTGCCTGCAGTGATACCTTGGGAGTCTCTGCCATTTATTGAAGTAAATCAACAGGGTATTTTTATTAATCTGGCATTTTTCTACAATCTCTATACGAAAATGGAAGGAAGTACTCTCCTTCAGGATTACTATGAATATTACAGAGCTATTGCGGATAGGCTAGAGAAAATCAACATACCGTTACCCCTCTCCACTTCGCAATTTTATAGATACCCAATAATTGATATAGATGATCCAAATGCCCATAAGAAATATCTGGAATCCAGACTATCCGCAGTAAGGGCGAGCAAATCATCGCTTATTGATGAGAATCTAATTCAGGAGCAAATTAATACCATACTGCAGGCAATGCAAAAAAAATACGCATGTACTCTTCACAAAACTGATCCTGGTGATTATTTTCTCAGGTTTTCTGATGAGGTGCCTGCCGAAGAAATCTACAGGCTTCAAGTGAAACTTCGGCTTGATGGGGAGGTTGTTCCTCCTGTGGTAGATGAGGAGACTTGTATAACACAGTCCTCTGGTATGTTTTACCTGCGGTCAATCATGTCATTTTCAGAACACACGGCCTCTCTGATCAATGATTTAGAACTCAAAAAACAAGAGTATATCAAACAATATCACCAGAAACCTGGATCAGACACGAGCCAAAGCCCCTATTTACATCCGGAACCATCCGCAGATCTAATTACTTTTTTTGCCAGCCCTTTTAAGTTAAATCAGGCAATGATAAGCACCATGCAGGACTCAGAAGGGATGGTTTCTAAAGAACATTTACGGAAATGGCAACCTTGCGAGGCTGGAGAGCCTTTTACAGAGAGTCATGCTAAAGCAATTCTTTATTTAATTAATGAAAAAAAGCACAGTCCTGAACAAGCTATTATGCAAACAAGCTATTTGAATGAATCAGAGGTAGATAAAAAATTTCTAATGGATGAGTCTGAATTTTTAGATGGTTTTGTAGACTACATATAAAAAGAGCGTTTATCTTCGCAAACATTATAATCCTCAATAAGCCAGGTGTACTCTTTTGCAATCAGTTCCCGGTGTCTTGCTTTAGCAATCCATTTGAAGTGATCTATTTCTAGTGTATAGCTATAGCCTATACAACCACCGCTCTGCTTAAAAAGATGTTTTGAAAAAAACTGCTTTGCGGTCTCGTTATTGAAATGGGGTCTTGCCAAAACACGGCATTGTTTTCCTAAAGAGCTGACGTGATCAACCATTGCGATTAACAACTCTTTCCCCACTTGTTTACGCGCTTGTAAGTTTTCCTCTTGAGGATAACATCGGGACAGCATGCAGGATGCGGAAATGAGCATTTCGCTTATTTCAAAATATCGACCCTTCGCCCCAAAAAATTCATTGGCTTGTGACTTATAAGTGCATATCCCCCCTCCTAAAGCCACGCCCAGTATTTCCCCATTATCCTCAGCGATAAGAAAACAAAATCCATTTTTTTTAAATCTGCTGGCGCCTTCCTCGGAAATATCTTTCTCTAAATAAGCTACCATATCGTTAACAGATTCTCTCCAATGATAAAGCAAATTCGAGTTGGTTGAGTTGAAAAGATTTTTTGAAGTATGCTCTTTTTGCTTTTTTTGCCACTCACGCAACACCGCCAATAGATTTTGTTTTTCAACTCCAAACTCTGAGTAGCTTAATTTTCTTATCTTCATAGGGAAAATGCCTTTTACAAGCGTGTTTCAACGGCTAAGCTCGTCAAATCATCCACATCCTGATTATGTTTATTTTTTAACTAGTGTGAGGAGGTCTTCATCACAAAAAAAGATAGTGTCACAAGCTGGTTTAAGTTTCAATCAATTTGATACGCAGAACATTTATAGTCCTGCGTCCTGGGTTTTTATTTATTTTTTACAACCACCTCTTGCGTTTCATTGGACTTAAATAGTCTGAGTAAGTTATTTGCTGCTGAATTGTCGTGATCTGATCTGACATATTTTCCATTCACATGATGGAAACCGGATACCGAAATTTTGCCGGCCTTCATCAATCGGGCTAACTCCTGAGCACGAAATTTCCGCCTGTCATCCAGTTCAAAAATAACAAAGCGCCGTAAATGCTGAGAATATTCAGCGGAGCGCATTCTGGCCATCATTGAAACAATAATAACCTGGGCAAAGAAGACCATATTCCCATCCACGACCTGGAGTGAATCAGGTGTACCATCAACGCTTAGTTCGCCAGCAGGGGTGGTGTCATCAAGGGACTCGGCAAGCAGACTCAGTTGGGCACCCAATCCGGCTCCCAGATTATCTCGAAGAATATGGGGAGCGTTATCAAGCTCGGCCGCGCCATTCCAGACTATTTGCACCAGACTCGCCCAGAGCAAAATACCCAGAGCAGTCAGGCTTCCCACCCCGGTAAAGAGTAACGCCGATGCGCCAATGGTAAGGATCCATTTTAATGCCCCATAGAAGATTTCATCACTGTCATCCACATCGACATCAATTCCGGAGGTATCCATTGTCATGCCTGTGGTTCCACGAATAAGGCGTGGTATAGCCACCCCATTAAAATCGATGTCGACATCGGGCGCTACATCAATAAGAGGCGTATCGATTGCTCTCACTACATGACCTGTTATCTGAATTCCATTATCTGCCATCGACATGGACAAGGAGGTCACCTTTGCACCATCGACTGACTGTCCTATCCTGGCTTCGGCACCCCGCTCCAAAACCATATCCAGAAAGTTCCTATTGTATGCGATGGCAAGTTCGGTGCGCGCTGCGACAAAGCTTTCATTGATTACCAGTGAGGCGCTAGTCTGTGGGGGGCTGGCAGAGATAACGAAGGCATCGACGGTATCTGCTCCAGAAGGAGTCAGGCTAAGTTCCACATTCCACTCCGCCTCCTCTGGGCGGGTCGCGGGATCGATAAACCTTGTCTCATTCAAACCCTGAACCAGGCTATCAGCAATGGGGAGTCTGGTATTACCAAGGATGTCCCGTATTGCGGCACTATTCATGAAATTATCAATTTCACTGGTAATTTCAGCAGGAGAAGGCGTTCCATCAATGCCATCATAGCGAAATCCAATTTCGGCAACCGGCTCAGCATCAGTCAGGAAAAGGGTCAATCTTACTGCTGCCTCAAGCGGAACAATAAGCGGCTGAGCGCCAGGGTCATCGACCGGGCGTATTTCGATAGTACCTAAAATACGGAGAATACTGCGTGGAGAATCTGGCCCCTCTTTGATCATTACAAATTCAAATGGGTCGAGCAGCACAATGATATGAGAGGCTTGCCCGCCAATCTCGCGATCGAATTCCAGCTGATCCGGGAATCGGCCAAGCCTTGTCAGCTCACGAAGAAAATCGGTGATGACGCTAAAAGCGATACCCACCGCAGCGTCTGCGGTTCCTAAATTAACATTCATCATATACCTCCATGTAAAATGACAATGCACTCAAACGCTTGCTCACAAGACCGTTCTGTTTAAATTATATACTATCCAGGAGCCAGGCAGCGGTCCTTCTCTTAAAACCAATTTAAGCCATTTAATAAAAACTTAAGCTTTGTCTTATAAAATCAAACGTTCTTTGCTCGCCATAATGGCCAGATTGCACTTTAGTACAATATCCGTCTTTATTTTTATTAACTAAACTCAAAGGCGCAGGATGAAACCACAATCAGGGAGATGAATAAGAAGAATAAGCTTTAGCGGGAATTTGATATGCAGTTTTTTGATTCAAAACGACAACAGTTGTCAGCCGGGTTATTAGTAAAAACACTTCTCGCGATGGGTCTTGCTGCAAGCCTTCTCAGTTCCTTGGTTTCATTCAAATCGATTCAGATTATGCCTGCTTATTCTGGCATGGAAGAACAGCTTTTTCTTACTATTTCTATCGCGGCTCTTTTCCTGACCGGCATAGGCTTAATTTCAGAGTATACGCTTTCAGCAATCACCTTCGCTTCGAGTTTACTTATTCCCGAGAAATCCCAGCTCCTTATTATGTCGGGATTTACTAGCGGGAATGTATACATTGTTTTGTCTTTTTTTATCGTCGCCTGTGTCATTCAGAAGTCACAGATTTTTCAAAGAATGATTGTTCTGTTATTACTAAGATTTGCCCACAGACCAGCCTGCCTCGAAAAACTGTTATTTTTTATTGGACTGCTGATGACTCCAATTCTCTCAGTCCAAAGTACTCGAGTGGCGATTATGGCACCGGTTCTGGATAATATTGTCTCCATTAGCGGCTATAAACCTCAAGGCAAGGCAGCGAATGCCATGGCCAATGCAGCTTTTAGCGGCTGTGTTTTATTGTCAACGGTATTTTTAACAGGCAAGTCAAGCAACTATCTTTTATTCAGTGCAATGTCCTCCTCGGACAGCCTTTCCAACGCCTGGCTAGTCTGGCTCTCGTTTGCAGCCTTTCCGGGGATATTACTGGTCGCTGCTTTTTTTCTAATCCATTCCATCGCCTATAAAGCGCCAGAAGTTCCAGAGATTAAACGTTTCAGTCTATTGAAAACCTGTTACAAGCTGGGACCAATATCTGCAAAAGAGTACGCCTCCCTGCTTTCAATAGCAGTACTAATCGCAAGTCTGGCATTAAGAAATATACTGCCAGTACACCCATTGTTTATTGCCTTGTTAACCGCATCTATCCCTCTTTGCTTTGGCCTTTTAAGAGTGAAAGACTTTAGCAATCATATTAACTGGAAATTTATATGCTACCTGGCAACCATGATTGGTATTATGAAATTCATCAATGGAATGACGCTTCCCTTATGGATTGCCCAAGTGCATAACTGGTTAAGCCCTGTTTCTCAGAATATATTTATTTTCATATTCTTACTCTTCGCACTAAGCTGGCTCTTGTGTATCATTTTCGGCACTATGATCGCCCCGGGAATTGCCTTTACCTTGCTAGCCCCTGTTTTGGCAAGTGGAAGCGTCAATCAATGGATCATTGCCTTTGTGATTTTAATGGCGACTGAATCATGGATATTCCCTTATCAATCCAGCTATTTTCTTTGTTTTAAAAAACTGCTTAATCAGCAGCAAAATTTTGAACTGAAACCAGTATTGATTACTAACGCCTTATTGGCCATCGCCAAAATAGCAGTTATCTATGCCTCTATTCCTTACTGGCGTTATCTAGGGTTATTGTGATTAACGATTCCAGTCTGGATAACAGCAGCCCCAACTGAAACTGATTTTCGCAGCCCATCTTTTTCCTGACCTGTCCGACATGTGCTTTCACAGTACGTAAACTGAGCATTAAAATGTCGGCAATTTCCTGTTGCGTTTTTCCTCTGGCCAGCCAGCACATGCATTCATATTCACGAAAGGTGAGGTAAGAACCCGTTCCTGGAACAGGGACTCGTTCAAGAAAAGGCAAAATCAGAGCATCTTTGCAAACAGGCCTTTCCTCCTGAAATCCTGCATTTTGTTTTTGTAAGGATAACGATAATCCATAGGCTTTTTTTAAATCAGAATGCGTGTCGATTTTATCGTGAAAATAAAGCAGAAACTGCTTCAAAAAATCAAGCTTTTCAAGATACTGGCCATTAATGACGTTATTCCCCAAACGGGTAGCAAAATTATAGGCATCCACAACCCCATTTCCCGAGCGAAGTATAGTAAAAGAATGGCCAAAACCGTGTTGGTTAAATGCCTCCTGCAGGGCTTTGGTTCGCCCGGTCAGGCATTGCAAATCTCTGATAAAGTATTGCTCCTCCCGCGACGGGACGATTCGATGGACGTCGAAATCAAAGTAGGTATTTTCAAGATAATGAGAAACAAAATCAGGATTTTGCGATATGAAAGAAAAACGCCCTTCTCTGCTTACACTAACATGGGAAAAATGAGTGATTCCCAGGGTTTTAAGCGG
Source organism: Legionella quinlivanii (assembly GCF_003265995.1). Taxonomy (GTDB): domain Bacteria; phylum Pseudomonadota; class Gammaproteobacteria; order Legionellales; family Legionellaceae; genus Legionella_C; species Legionella_C quinlivanii_A. Next base: position 409,972 of record NZ_MVJN01000002.1, read on the forward strand.
CTCACAAAGCTCAGTAAACGCTTGAGCATGGCTAAAACAGGGATGTTCACGATAGATTTTTTTGAGGTTCATACCGTCCTCATCGATTGTGACTCCTGCATTTTAACAACTTCTGCCTGGAAAAGCGATTTCACAGTCTGTGCTCACTACAGGATGTGGCTCAAGTCTTTCATCTCTGGCAAGCTCTTCGATATAATACTCCGTCACAGCACAGGTTTGAGATAATCTCTTGAGCCAACTGTGATAAACCACGTCGTCCACCTCGAAAATCAAAGGCAAGGACGCATTGGCTCGAGCCTTGAGACACTCATTAAGTAAATAATTGTATTCCTCAAGTCTGGCGTTTCTGCCCGCAGGAACGGCTTTGGATTGCACTGGAGGTAAAGAGGATCCATCCTTCTCAATGGCATTATCAAATAAACCTGCTATAAATTGCACCAAGTTCCCGGGCTGATGATATTTGGTGGAAACCTGCGCTTCTTTCGGAATAAGCAGATAAGCAATTCCTGGACGGCCAAAACGCCCGTAAAACTTTAAAGGAATATTTTGAGCATCACTGATTTTTTTTGCGGCTAATACAATCTTGAACGATGAAGTCAGCAGATTATAGCGGGCAGCCTGTGTTTCACAGGCTGCAATAGACGCATAAATCACATTAAAACGACCATAAGCAGGATTATCAACCTGTTTTATTTTAAAGCAGCAAAAGGCGACCGGCAGGTCATGGCTATCGTAAAATACATCAAATATATAAGCAGGCTGGCTTAATACTTTTTCTTTAAAAAACACCAGCAATTTCTGGAAAGACTCAAGATCTCCGGGTAGCTCAAATTGACGTGCAAAGACTCCCGCCAGTGTATCCTGTTCTTCTGCGTTTAATTCAGCGGTTGTTTTTAATAAGGAATAAAATGATTTGGCGGGAGCCTCCTCTTCTTTCACCTTAAAACCCAGTGAAGGAAGACTCTTCTGAAAAAAACTGTAGTGTTGCAGGCTCGCCTGCCGCTGAGCAAGCCTTTTTATTTTCAAAGCAATTGTCTCATTATGCTTTTCAAAGCGCCTTTGTACTTCCACAGGCATTTCAGGATCATAGGGGCCTTCCTGCACAAAACTATCCCGATGTTCCAATATCACATCAAGCAAAGCCAAATCATAATGATGACCTGCGGCAATATAATCAAGCAGACTCTGACCGAACGCATCATGGCTCAAATGATGGTGATACATCAGTAGTATCTGCAATTTATCCTCCATCCCCTCCTTCCAGGAAAAGATAAATTCAGGTTTTAAATAATAGTGGAGTAATAAAGCGGTCATTTCACGCGAGGGGGAATTATCAAGCAAACTATAATATAAACAATCAGTTCTCCTTAAAGGAACTACGATATCGACTCCAATCCCTCGTTCAAAAAATGATTTAACCGTTGCAAGCTGGTTGGCGGCAACAGCCAATAATAAAGGCGTATACCCCCAGAAGTCCTGAGCTTCATAACTAAGTAAATTGCTTTTAATAATCGAATCAAGGCGAAAATCATCTCTTGCAGAGCAATGACGCAGTGGCTGGCCGGCATTATAGCCTCTACTATCCCTTACACACATTGCCAGGATAGATGAAGGAAACTGCATTGACCGTTCTACATTCAAACTTTGCAGATAAACCTGCGAGCCTGTCTGCCAGATGAGACAGGCACTGAATAACTGAAAAATTTTCTCATCCGTGGTTTTACATTCCTTTTTATAGTCTGCTGTCGCCTCAGCCAATGCATCAAGATCCAGCCTCTTTTGTTTCGCAACAGTTACCCAGACTGCTCGAAACAGATCCCTGTCTTTTGTCGAATCAAGACTTAAGTATTTTTCCACATCGGCTTCAAGGTCTTCCAGAGAGCTCGTATCAATTACCAGACTATTTATATAAAAAATCAGTCGGTCAGGAAGCGGGGTCATTCGCCGCTGCGCGGATAGCAAGTATTCTTTATGGTGAGTCGCCTGCCGGCTCAAAATCTCTTTAATTATCAACTTATATTGATCAAATGCATGCTTTTCTTCAACAAATGAGTCAAAATTCTGAATGACACCCAGTATTGCCTGATGATGAAGCAATCCGCGTTCCGACCTCTGAGGTTTCGTAGTTGAAATGTGCTCAATCTGTGAGCGAATAGCCTGCAATTGGGCACGGATAAGCGCAAGGGCTTTTGATGTTTGCTTTTGATACAGAGCAAGATAAATATCGAAATGTTCAAAAAGCAGCGCCTCACCCTTCAAATAATCTTCAATTTTATCCCAATCGCTATCTTCAAATAATATGCGTGCTTTAAAACTTCTCCCTGATCTCTCATTGAAATGATTTCTGCTGATAGCTTTAAGGCGCAGGGCATCCCTTTGCCGAACCGCATCGCGAATATTTGTCCATAACTCCAGTTCGCTATCAAAAATAAACCGGCATTGTTCATATCGTTTGCCTTTATCGCTAAGGACTTTTACCATTTCATTTTGCATCCGCAATAAATGCCTTAGTCGTTCTGGAAGCTTAGCTTGCATCTCATAGTCAGCAACTGACAGACTATCCTGTAAGGCAGTTTCGATCATCGGAAAATAGCCTATCAGAATCCCCTTAAATAATGTCAGGCCAAGAGGCAATCTCTGCGCAAAAATAGCTTTTGCCAATTCTAAATTCCCTGACAGGCAAGCCGATTCCATCGCTATCCAATCGGCTGTTTCCCGCTCGAACATTTCATGCAGTTTATTTTTATCCTCTGATAGATTGCTCTGATAAATAGCCAAAGGATCTGCAAAACTGGGCAGGCTTTTCTCAAAATATTGACGAACTTTACTTTGTTTGAACTCCTCATCAAACGTCAGAATATTGGTTTGCTCAGCAGAAACCATATGATTCGCTGCTTCAATAAACCGCTGCGAAGCCCATTGTCTTGATTTTGGAAGTGCTTGCCAGCTATTGAATATTTGCGCCACTATAGGCGCGTTAAGGCAGAACTCGGCAAGTTCAATCGGCAATCGGCCTTCGGGACAGCGCTGATAGACCAGCATCGGATCATTTTCCAATAACTGCTCTACTTTCTCTTCATTCTGAGCCAGGATTGCCAGGTGAATAGCCGGAATTGTGTCTGGATAATTCAGCACATCATCGGGATGGAAGCTTGAAATAGCTGTTTGGCGCTGTAAATCGGCTATTCCATTGGGATAACCGTTAAACAACATCCGCTCAGCAACCACCGGAATATCCTCTTGAATCATCCAGGAACTTTGAGACTCCATTTGTTTTTGGATGTGTTCCCAAAGTGCTGTTACTGACTGACTAAAACCACCCAGGGTTTGTATACCCGTCATGAAACATTGCAAACGCCTGACATCCGCTTCATTATCACAACGAACCTGCAAAGAGGCCCGCGCTCTTGGATCAGCGCCTGCGCGAGACGCGAATTGATAGGAATGCAGATTTACCAGGGCTGGATTATGTAAATCTTTTATAGAAGCAAATGATTCATTCCCTGAAAGCGCCCTGCAAAGCTTCATACTGTTACCCGGTCTTGGCAGTGCCATTACCGACACAACCTGATTAGGATGAAGCCCAATCAAAAGCCTGTCCAGAGCCAGCTCAGGATTCAAATTTTTACATTGATAAAGAACTTCAAGCTTCTCTACTTCAACTCCGCTTCCAATCAAACCATCATCCTGCAGATAACAACGCTCATTTACCCGATTAAAACGCGGTAATACCAGATGCCGCTGTTGCACCCCACTCTGATTGGATACCCTTGTCAATGACCAATTGGCCTGAGGAAACGCCTGGTTTTTAAACTGGGTAGCTAAAGGCAAAACCAGTGAAGTCAGACGCTTGAACTTTACTTCGGATAAAGGAAATCGATTTGCCTTGCTTATTAACTGTTGAAAATACTGGAACACGATTGGCGGTCGAATAGAGACATCATGAGCAATATTTTACCAGAAATATTAAATTTTTTGTAACTCCCACGTCATCCCGCCCCCTCACGTCATCCCGAGCGCAGCGAGGGATCTCCCTGCAGTGGCATAATCTTAAACTTTAAAAACACGCCCTAGTCTCCATCCAAATCTCGATAACTGGATAAGCCCCAATGCACTGAAGCAAAAAACAGGAATCGTTAAACTCAAAGGTCCCGGTGTTACCTGAGCGGTGATAACTCCCATTAACCCAGAGAGGCCAAACTGGCAAGCGCCTACCAGGGCAGTTGCTGTACCTGCCTGTGTTTCAAAATCCTTCAACGCGAGCGCAGTGGCACAACCCATACTCATTCCAATGCCTATCGTTAAACAAATCATAGGCAGCATAAATCGTAATACACTGCATTGATCAAAATTAAGCGCTGTCATCATTAAGCAGGAAGCAATCATGATAATAATGCCGCAACGAACAATAGCTTCCAGTGGATACGAATAAGTGAATCGCACTGCAAGCATGTTGGTAAAAAACATGGTCATTGCGTTTAAACCAAACCACAGACCATATTCTGTGCCGTTTAAATGAAGTTGCGTGATTAATATCCCCGGGGATAAAGCGCAAAACAAGTACAACCCCAGTAAACAGGAAGAGGCAACCAGCGTGTATCGACGAAAATCAGCATTCTTTATCATCGGCCTCATTGCCTGCCACCAATTGGCTGAGGATGTTTTGGGTTTTGGGAATTGATAATCTGGAACTCCACGAAAAGCAATGACAGTCATCAGCAATCCGAGCAGGGTCAGAAAATAAAAACCACTGTGCCAATTGTGGGTCAGATCAAGTAATACACCGCCAATAACCGGTGCACTACTGGCGATAATTGAATTGGTTCCTGATAACACACTGAATAATCGGGCACATGCCTGTGTTGAAAAATTATCTCTGACGATTATAAAACATACCAGATAAGTACCACATGCACCGGCAGCCTGAATGATTCTGGTGAAAATTAATGCATGAACAGAACTGGTCCAGGTTGAAAGAAAAGAGCCAATAAAAAAGAGCACCGCACTGCCAAGCGCTATATTCCTTCGCCCCACCCTGTCCGCCAGAGGCCCGGTAATCAGTTGCCCTAAAGCCACGGTAAACATAAACACATACAGGCTTGCCTGCATGATTGTATTATCAGTATGAAAAAAACGGCTCATGGAAGGAATCGCCGGCACGAAAACATCCATTGCGAATGAAATGCTGATAATCAAAGGAATGAGTCGAAAAAGACTCTGTCTTTCTGTCCAACCAATCGAGTTCAATAGAGGCTCCCGCTTAAAACCACTGCCATTAAGTTAAAGAATTTTGTCATTCTCGCGAATGCGGGAATCCATTCCTTAGTTGGCATTATAGTGAGCTCAGAGATGGATCCCCGCCTTCGCGGGGAGGACCGTTTAGTATAAATTTGAACTTTACTTAATAGCAGTGCCACTAAAACACGCTATGATAAACCTGATAAGGATAAAATTTAACTACCTAACTTCATTTTTTTGAACAGAGTATATAGAGCAGCAACTATTCCCCCGCTGATAACTCCGATTAAAAAATCAGCTCCTAAATTGACAGGAAACGATAAATTCCGGGTATAAAAATGAAGGGCCGGTATTCCATGACTAATAATACTTCCCCCTACTAAAAACATGGCAATGGTACCGGCAATTGCTAAAAACTTCATTAACATCGGCGCTGAACCAATCAGAAAGAGACCAATTTGCCTGATTGGTTTCTTTTTTTCCCGTAAAAGAAATCCCAAATCGTCAAGCTTCACAATAAGGGCGACTAAACCATACACTCCAATGGTCATAATCATTGAAATCAAGCTTAATACCATCACCTGATTGATCAGCGAGGAATGAGCCACTGCACCCAGTGTGATTACGATAATTTCAGCGGAAAGCACAAAGTCAGTACGCACAGCACTTCGTATTTTATCTTTCTCAAACTGATCTTTATCGATTTCCAGTATTTCATTGACTGGCTTTGGCTTTTCATGTTTATGGAACTTTTCCAGGATTTTTTCAAAGCCCTCGAAACTTAAATACAATCCACCCAGCATTAATAAAATGAGCACCAATGGTGGCATCACAAAGCTAATGAGAAGCGCTAAAGGGATTAATATCAATTTATTGATTATCGACCCTTTCGCGACAGCCCATACCACAGGCAACTCCCGGTGCGCATGAAGACCAATGACCTGCTCTGCATTCAAAGCAAGATCGTCCCCCAATACGCCGGCCGTTTTTTTAGTCGCGGTCTTAGTCATTAATGCGATATCGTCGAGAGCTGTGGCGATATCATCAAGCAAGGTTAATAAACTGGTTCCTGCCATATTTTTTTTCTTATTTTAAGACGCCGGTTGTTGTTTCATAGGAGCTATAGGGGGTGGTGCTTTCATGTTACAGGTACAAGCCCCTGTAGCCTGGGGTGGAAGTGGAACTTCAGCGAAGTCCTTTGAATAGCAAATCGATACATCCCATGCGGTTTGATCAGGTGTCGGGGCAGCTGGAAGAAACCAAAACCGTAATGCTTTATACACTTTTCCCTCCTCCCCTTCCCAGATAGTCGGAGTAAATGTAGCCTGATACATAAATGCTTGTCCAGGCTGACAGGTAAATTCCTGTCTAATCCATTGTTGTCCTTTGGGAACGGTTACAGCCAATATCTGCTGATGACTGGTTGCGTCCATGATGGCGACATTAACATCATAATTCGTCCAGCAATTGTCTTTAACCACGGTTGCAAAACAGGTAAATGCAAATGAATAGCTATAAATCATCAGCCCAGTCAGAATTGAGAATAAGCGAATCATATGAAATTTCCCTTTATCATCCAATGATACAAGTTTAGACCTAAAAAACAAGTTATGGATTGGAAATAAAATAATCATATACATTACAAATCAGGACTAATTATTTGATATATTTTTAAACAACTACTATATTAACAGTTAGTATTGTTTCAGGAGACTATAGATTATGGCAATTAAGCAACAACCTAATGCAAGCAAAATTGATAAAAAAATTTCAGATGAAAATCTGGAAAATATATCAGGCGGTGCATGGATTGGCGATAACGGTGCCTATCATGGCGCAGGTAGTCCAGCAGGTGGAACTTATGTTGAGCCATCAACGGCAACAACTACAACTCCCAAGACAAAGAAGTCAAAGAAAAAATCTTAATCATCTTAAAATGTATTAACTCGCGTATAAGTCTTCAATTCGTTTGGTATATTTTTATACAGTTACTACATTTAAAATATTTCTTTAGTACTTAAGATGTCACCAGGAGACAATAGACTATGGCAACCAAATCAACGATCTCCAATAAAAAAGACAAAAAAATATCAGATGAAAACCTGAAAAATATATCAGGCGGGCTATCTATTAACAATATTCCCGATTATACAAATCCAGACTTTGTCGAGGGAAAAGCCATAAACCCGACAAGTACTAATACGGTGAAACCAAAGGGAGCCAAAACGTCAAAGGCGACAAAGAAAAAGCCTTGATTCTGTTAGGTCAGAGGTGGGCAATCAGAAATTATCACAATTTCTTTGAGGCTTGATCTTTTATTAAGAAACCGCTATTCTTGCGCGCTTGGAGAGGTGGCCGAGTGGTTGAAGGCGCACGCCTGGAAAGTGTGTATACGGCAACGTATCGAGGGTTCGAATCCCTCTCTCTCCGAAAATCCCCTTTATTTCCTCAGCCTTTAAATCTATAATTTTCACGATAAGAATCTGATTGTAAATTAATGCCTATTCGCTTTGACAACAGCTTTACCAGACTGGCTCCCCTATTTTATAGCCGATTGCAACCAACACCGGTAGCACGCCCTGAACTGGTACATTTTAATAATTCACTGGCGAATCAGCTGGGTCTGGATACTATTGCAGTCGGGGAAATCTCGCTTTATTTTTCCGGGAATAAAATGCTTCCAGGCAGCGAGTCAATCGCCAGCGTCTATTCTGGCCACCAGTTCGGTTATTATGTATCTCAGCTCGGCGATGGCCGAGCCCACCTGTTGGGCGAAATACTGGATAGGCAACATCGGCGCTGGGATTTGCAACTAAAAGGATCTGGAAAAACGCCCTACTCACGTATGGGCGATGGCCGAGCGGTATTGCAATCCACCATTCGGGAGTATCTTTGTTCGGAAGCAATGCATGCTCTGGGAATTCCCACTAGCCGCGCACTCTGTATTATTGCGACCAACGAGCCGGTATATCGCTATACTGAAGAACCTGGTGCTATTCTCACTCGCGTATCAGAATCACTCATTCGCTTTGGTCATTTTGAGTATTTTTACTATACCAACCAACTGGATGCGCTTAAACAGTTAGCCGATTATGTATTAGCAAGGCATTATCCAGAATGCCCGCAGGATCAATCTGGTTATGAGGAGTTATTCCGCCAGGCCGTATTAAAAACCGCAGAATTAATGGCCCTGTGGCAAGCAGTTGGTTTTTGTCATGGTGTAATGAATACAGATAACATGTCGATTATTGGATTAACCATTGACTATGGCCCTTTCGGCTTTCTGGATAGTTTTGATTTTAATCATATTTGCAATAGTTCTGATGAGTCGGGACGTTATGCCTATAATAAACAACCTGCTATTGCCTACTGGAATTTGCAGGCATTAGCTCAAGCGCTAACCCCATTAATTCCAGTCCATTTATTGCAGGATTCTCTTTCACTTTTTGAAACTCATTTCCAGCGAAACTATCTGGCTCAAATGCGTGCCAAACTGGGGCTTTTTCGAGAAGACGAAAATGACAGATTACTCGTCAATCAACTGCTCTCAATCCTTCATGAGCAGTCAATTGACTATACCATTTTTTTTCGCTGGCTTGCCGACAGATCAGGAAGCAAACCATTATTTTCCTTCATCACAAAAGTGAATGAATGGTTAGAGCAGTACGAACAAAGATTGTCGAGGGAAACTGCCTCTGAAAATGAGCGAAAAGAAAAAATGATGCTGAAAAATCCCAAATACATTCTGCGAAATTATCTAGCCCAGCAAGCGATAGATGAAGCCTACACTCATCACAATTTTTCAGAAATCGATCGCTTGTTTAAACTTCTAAAACTTCCCTATGAAGAACAACAGGATAATACCCCCTACGCCGATTTCCCTCCTGGATGGTCAAAAAAGATTTGCGTAAGCTGCTCTTCTTAATCTTGTCTTAATATTTCCTTAATATAATGAGCGCTCATTCTGTTCCTAATTGCTAATGGGCAGTTTAATAATTTAGAGCTATATTTATTAGTACATTTTCTATTTGTTTTGCAGGCATAAAAATGCGCTTTTCATTCTCTGTGCTTTGTCGAAATCCTGCAGCCCTCTTCCAATTCCTTTTATATTCCCATTTGTTACGAATTTCAGGAGAAGTTAAAAATGCCTGCGCAAACTAAAATCATCGATTCAGTGAATGAATTATTAAAGAAAAAAGGGTTTCAACTTGAATTAAATACGGGCGGTGTTTGCGGAGGACTGGCAAGTATTTATGTCAAGTATTTTCTTGAAGGCAGAGAAACTGAATTTTTTGAGATGGAGCGCAAGCTTGCTAATCCTCCTAAAAATTACAATATGGGTGATGATCCCGACTTTGATAATTTTATTAAAGATGTTGAAATCGCTTTTAACAGCCAGATTTATCATAAAGGAACCTATCAGGGAGACTTAAATGCAATCCTCAAATTTGATGGTAAGCCAGTAAACAATGAATACAATATTGGTTTAGTGGATACCCGAGTCAAATGGGGAGAAATACTGGGCTCCATTAAAAACGAAGGACGCGCCTGTTATGTCGCGTCAAATAACCATGCGATTGCTATTTCTTTCTCAAATAATCGCTATGTCGTATACGATCCTAATTACGATGAAGATGCCAATAAAAAAATTAATAATACCAAGAGCTTTGACACAGCAGCTAAGGCAATTGAAGAGATTGAGAAATGTTTTGGTGATGTAAATCCTTCGAACCTTTATCGTGATTACTTGGGAATATCAGTCAGAGCCTTTGCTCACCCCAATGAAAAAAGAGCAGCTGTCTACCCCTCCAAAGCTGATATTCAAAGAGCGCATTTTGCTACTTCTTCCTCCCTGACACGCAGTATTAACCATCCCAAAGGATACGGTTATGATTCCATGACCTGCGCTATCAGAGCTAATGACACGGACACTATCCAACACTTAGTTCAACACATGCCGCTAAAAGCCGAACACGCTACCTGCGCAGAAGGTCATACCCGCTATGAGCTGGCATTGAATATCTTTAAACGTTTAAGCGTCATTGAAGCAGAAAGAGTTATCAGGTACATGCCATTATATGGATCTGCCGATCTGCTCAAGCAAATGCTTGATAATTATTTCACCACCAAATCCAATGATCCGAACGCATTTAAGCAAAAATTTGTACACAGCAGCAATCCCACTGTTAAAGCAACAAGCCTTCTCGAATACGCGGTTAAAGGTAAAGATAAAAAAAATATAGAGGTGCTTGCCCAGTTTTTAAAGGCTCACTCAATTGATGCCAGTTCCTTCGATATAGATCCAATTATTGAAGCCTTAAAAAAGAATATTGGAAAAGATAAATCAGGAATACTGGAAAATTTATTCCTTCATTTCCCTGATCTGATCAATGAAAAAATGATTGCGGACTTATTAAAAGTCGCCGCAGAAAATAATAGCAGCAAGTCATTAAAGATTTTACTACAGCAAGTTAGCAGACTAGGCTCGGCGAGCAAAGAGTCTATTTTTGATGAGAAAATAATATCAAAAATTACCCCAGACAATTTAAAACTCTTGGCCGATGCAAATATTCCCATTCCTCAAAGCCTGTTCGCTACTGCCTTAAATAGAAAAGAACCCGCTATTTTTGCAACTTGTGTGGGCGCTTTATCCGGGAATGATCCCTGGGTACATTTCCTTAAAAAAGCAGTGGATGGCAAGTTTAAGAAAGGTGAGAAACTGCCCATTTCGCTTTTTGATGCTGGCAAGCCCTATACCCCATTTAAAGTATTAGCCCGCTTCCCCAACAATAATCACATAATTCTCGATAATTGGCCGACCAGAAAGATACCACAATTTACAAAAAATGAAGCGCTATCCTGGGCAGTGGAGTCAGGGAATGTGGAGATTGCCGAAAAATTGCGGCAATCAGGTGCCGCACTCAAGATTGATACTCTGGAAAAACTGATTGCGGATTATCCAAATCGACAAGACAAAATGTATCACTTTCTCCTTGATCGATTAAAGACATTAATTGTAGGTCACGAGGAGACCCTGGCAAGCCATGCAGCCCAGGTAATTCATCATGCCAGCTTTCATGAGACTCCCCATGTGTTAAAAGAAGTCGCTGTTTTATTCAGAGACTCCAGACTTCTCGATCAAAGCCATCTTATCCCGGCTCTGAATCCAGAGATGAAAGCAATGCAGTCAGCCAGTGGAGATGAGCTGATTCGATTGACTGAAGTTGTGAAACATAAAAAATATCCTGCAGAAAAATATGCTTATCGATGGGCAATTTTGAATAAAGAATTCGAGTTCGCAAGTTCACTTTCGCAGTGCTTCACAGCAAGTCCCGGCTATTTCTATAATTTATTTCTTGAGGTTAATCGATTAGGTGATGATGAGTGTTTAAATCATCTGTTTATGGAGCACTCCAGCCTTCTTGAAAATGTTGATCTTTACAAACAGCTGGAAGAACAAGGCCAGTTCACTCTGTTAAACAAAATTATCCGCCAAAACAAACTAAAAGATGATTCCTATCGCCTGCAACTGCTTAATAAGGCTGTTGAACGACATGATGAAAAGCTGGTTGTCGCTTTGTCCAAGTTTGCAAATAGTGGATATTCAACCCATGCCACGCCTGTTTATAAAGCATTGGCCGCTCATAATAGCAAAGGGCTTATATTACTACTGGAAAATGGCGCATTGCTAAAAGACATTACCGCCTCTGATGTTTTAGATACTTTGGTTAAAACAAACGATATTCAACTGCTCCACAAGGTATTCGAGGACAAGCATTTTCAAAGCCGCTTCTTTGACTCAAATCAGTTAATAAAACACCTGGAAAAGCTCTATGAAAAAGGCAATTCTGAGCTGCTAGGTGAATTTAATAAAAAGTTTCCTGAAATTGATTTCAAACGTCTCAAAGATAGCCCAGATACTTTTAAATTTTCCGCTTTTGGTGAGAATGTCAAAAACATCGATGGCTTATTTGATCAGGCCTGCAGCAATCGATGTCTTACCGTCGTGAACTCTCTTCTTGAAACCTATCAACCCAAGGCAAGAGAAAAAGAATCTCTTTTTGAGCGACTGGATGATTTATTCAACGCGCCTTATAGAACAGAAAAAATCAGACCTTTTAATCCACAATTGGTGAGACAAAGAAGGCAGGAAAGAGAAAGCATTGAAGCCAAAGAAAGAGATGCCACTTCCGGGGCTAATAAACGCACTCCCTCAGTACTGAACAGACTGTCATCCGACCAACAAAAAATGATGGCACAGGCGCAATTTCAAGGAAAAACCACACCCTCACTGCAACAGAGGAAATCACTAAACCCAATTGCAAAACAAGTCCCAGTCAATACCGGAGATGAATCTGTAAAATCAGAGCAGAGAAAATTACCTGATCCGCCGGTAACAAGACATCCTCCCGTTGATACAAAAGATGATACGCCAATCAATGAGGCGATGAAAAAATACCACTGGCGAAAGGTTTTCGACACTTTGTACGATAAAAAGCTGGGACGTCTGTATTCGCTGATTAAAAATGAAAACTACGCTCCATTCGAAGAGTCTCATCGCAAGATTGAGGACGTCATTATCAATCTGCGAACCAGTCAGAAAAATCTACGTCACTTTGCTGATGTAGCACCCGCTCGTAATGAAAGAAGAGCTTCAGCCAATAGCCTGCTTGAAAACAAGCTGATTCTTCGTGCCCTGGATGAAGACAATGAAGATAAATTGCTGCCGTTAATGCAACAGATTAAACCTGAGAAGCCTGAAGCCTTAGTAAATGATCGCTCCAGCTCATTAAATGATGAAGTGATGGCACTTTTTAAAAAATATGCCAAAACGGGTCAGACCAAAGTGATTTCGAATTTATTCTCTTTCTATGAAGCCAATAGCGTTATTCGGCTAGCTTTGGAGAAAGCCAGACAGAATAAAGAGGAATGGGGAACGTTGGTTGGCCTGCTGCAAAGCTGTACCTATACATCTCCTGAACACTCATCCCCTCCGATTGATAAAGAGCTGATATCCGAATTAGAAAAGCATCGAGAGGAACTACTCACTGGCTTTAAAACTGCCGGCAGAGATATCCGCATGGAACTGGTTCAACTTCTGGATAAGAAAACTGATTCAGCGCTCGCATGGATTCTGAAAAGCGAACATGAGCAGGTCAACACTTTACTAAATACCGTTGAAGGTGAAATGGTTAAAGCGGAGAGCAGCATCCCCTCAGCCACGCGAAGCAAGGTGTCTCGCTTTATGGTGGGTCTGGACGAATTTAAGAATACTATTGATAATTTGCAAATTCGGTATAACCGTTTTCTGGAAACCATTTCCAGCAATGACTATGCTCCAGGTGAAGCTCTCAAAGAATTAACCGCTATTAAAAAAGATTTTCAGGACGGAAAACTTGCGAGTTATTACTTCACTGATGGAGTCCTTCTGGATCATCTACTGGATAATCTGCCTAAACACAACAAAGACAACATTCAGGATCTTTTGCAGATCAAACAAAAAATTGATCAGATGTCACAGACATTCGTAGATTATCTGGAGAGTTTTCAGAAAGCAGGATTTAATGCCAAAACCGCCTTACAGCAATTGGAAGCTATTCACCAGACATTTGAAAAAGAACAATTGGTTCCTGGCTATTTTGCCGAAGAAAAATGGATTGAAACCCTGTTTGAGCAGCTCGATAAATATAAGCAGAAGACAATAAACGAACCTCAGATCTTAAGCTTTTTAACTGATCTTTATAAAATAATCAGCGAAGAAGCAGGACCTATTCAAAAAACAACGCAAGCACCGCAGGCTGATCAGCAGAAGGCTCAGGAAGAGAAAATAGATCAGGCACGGCAGCAAGCCGAGCGCGAAGCACAAGAGCGTGCCAGACAAGAAGCAGAACGACAGGCTGAAGAGATTGCTAAACAGGAAGTACAACGACAGGCTGAAGAGCTGGCCAAACAGGAAGCAGCGCGGCAGGCTGAAGAGCTCGCCAAACAGGAAGCTGAGCGGCAGGCTGAAGAGCTCGCCAAACAGGAAGCTGAGCGGCAGGCTGAAGAGCTCGCCAAACAGGAAGCTGAGCGACAGGCTGAAGAACTCGCCAAACAGGAAGCTGAGCGGCAGGCTGAAGAGCTCGCCAAACAGGAAGCTGAGCGGCAGGCTGAAGAGCTCGCCAAACAGGAAGCTGAGCGGCAGGCTGAAGAGCTCGCCAAACAGGAAGCTG
>NZ_MVJN01000020.1 GCF_003265995.1 Legionella quinlivanii
GGGTTTTACCGCATATCCAGCCCAAACTGGCAATGAGATAGTTAAGCGACTTTAAGTGCTAATATTTTATCCATATCGAACAACATATCCTGTTCTTCAATATCCTGAGTAAAGTCATATTCCCCATGCAAATTGACGTAATGCCAGATTAAAGTCGACCCATTGCGAATAATAGTTAATACTGCCTTCCTGCTTTCTTCATCTTCTAACAAGGCTAATTTTTGCGAAAGATATAGCTCATTCCATAATACAATTGCATTCTGGATTAAGCGCTGGCAACCAACAACCATTTCTTGTTCCTCCTTGCTGCTGTATTGAATTTCCTGGTTGTTACCAAACAGAATGGCTTTTGAGAATTTATTCGATAGTTCAATACGATTTAACTGTTTTTCAATAGCCTGTCGTAATTCCACATCATCAATGTATCGAAGAATAAACAGGCTTTTAATAATCCGTCCAAATTCCTTGATGGCGCAGTACAATGGATGTTGTTTAGAATATGAACTGAGACGCTTGAACAGTTGTGATGCTGTTGTGGCTTTAAATTTAATCGTAACTATCAAACGCAAAATATCATCCCAATGTGTTTTAATTAAATCAGTATCAATATAGCGATGCGGGAGTATTTTATATCCTCTGGTTTCATAGGTGCCTCTAGAGTTAAAACTGTATAGGGTGGCTTTCTTTAGCCCTTTGATTCTGGGTGCAAAATAAATCCCCAGCATGTTCAATATCCCAAAAATGGCTTCAGAATAACCGTGTGTATCAGTGGAATGGATTGTGCTCTTAATCGAAAGATTATGTAATAACCCATCGGCGACATAGGCGGCTTCCCGCTCAGAGCTACTGATGGACGTCGTATAAAACAAGCGATTCAGCTCATCAATAAAACTGTAAAGTGAAGCTCCTGAGCCGCTTCCAAAGTATTTGAATGATTTATTGGCGTTCAATGACTCAACCACAACGCTGACTTTTCGCCCATCGCTCGATGTATGTAATTCACCAGGATTTTTTTGATAAATGCTGGCTAATGATAGCTTGCCAAGCAAGTCAAGAATGCATTGATTGGCGGCATTTATATTATCAAGACTCATGTGCCAGTTTACAAAATTTTCCAAGGCATCTTCTGTGATCCCTTTGGAGACATTGGCCATCTTGCTGATGCCAATATTGCATCCCATCCCTAAAATTGCTGCATAAAATATGGATGTTTTGGGCAAGATCTTTTTGTCTTTAACGCTGTGATGGCGAAAGCAATCAAGG
This sequence comes from Legionella quinlivanii, assembly GCF_003265995.1. Taxonomy (GTDB): domain Bacteria; phylum Pseudomonadota; class Gammaproteobacteria; order Legionellales; family Legionellaceae; genus Legionella_C; species Legionella_C quinlivanii_A. Next base: position 1,264 of record NZ_MVJN01000020.1, read on the forward strand.
TAACCAGTTAACCGCTGAATATCACTCAATATTTTTAAGATCGAGGTGTATTTCTGATCAGCAAATAGAGAAGATACAGATTGCGTATTTATCTTTTCGACTTTAGGTGTTGCCAGCACCATTCGTCCTTTTGAATCAAATTTGATGTGCGGATTTTTGTCTGCCTTGATACGGCGATTGGTTTTATGATATGCCGCATGAAGCTTTTTTTGAAGGATTGCCATTAATTGATCAATGTCAGCAAAATCGATTAGTCCTGCTTCTTCCAGTAGCCGGTTTTTGTTAGCCTGCCAATGTTCTTTTGGGTGTAAATAATTTTCCAGTGACAGGTAGCGATAGGCGGGTTTCAAACTGATAACACCCGCTTTTAAAGCATCGGCCGTGTAAAAATACAGCAGAACCTTATAAAGGGATACCTTAAATTTACCTTCACTGGAATAGAGTGCCGCCTGCTCCTTTTCATATAAAAAGCTGACTGGCGCCTCTTTCCCCACATTACCTGTTTTAGTCTGATAGTGTTTGATGGCTACCAAAATGGCAGGAATATCCTGATTTTCAGGGATATCAAATGCAATATTGCGCAAAATATCAGCCACCCTGTTCTGTAATTTAAGGGATAAATCTTCCAGGATCTGGTAATAGTTTTGTGCGTTCATCTCATCGAGTGCCTGTTTTGTACATTCATCCAGCTTTGGTTCCGGTGGATAGATTTCCTGGTGTTGGTGATAGTCCTCAAGGAATAGCCTGATTTGTTGAACTTTCTCCGAATCACTTAATACAGGCGAGGTTGCCAGCATTTCAATTTTTTTCAGTTGAGCCTTATAGGATATTCTTGCATCTGATAATAATTGCAGGGTTTCCTTTTGGCTCTCTTTCTGTTTAAAGATCTGTTCCTTTTCATTTTTTGTAGCGGCGTTTTCTGTTGCCTTCACACAGTTCAGTAAAATATCTGCAAAAATATCCTGTCTTAAATGATATTGATGAACCAGAAAACAAATAATATGGAGATAGCGTTTATCACGCTGTAGCTGATTAATCTGAAACAGACTGGCCTTGCGAACCCAGGTTGCATAATGCTTGACTGTGTCATTGTGTAGATTTAGTCCATCAAGCAAGGGACTAATACTAGTATAAGTACTTTGGATTAGTTGAAAATCCTCGATACTTTTCTTAATTTCCTTTGGTTTTCTTGAGTGACTGATGGTTTTAAGTCTGGCAATGGTAGAAGAATCAGTATCATCTATTTTTAGAAGAGCATCCAAACTGATTTTGTGACCATCGGATAATTGATCCTCAATCAAATGAACCAGATGTTTATCATAATCACTGATTATCTCTGTGATGCTCAGGGCAAATCTATTATAGCGAGGGATCTCAATACGCCTGGCTTTCAGAAGATCGAATACATCCTGTAAAATCTGTTTTGGTGGATAACGACGGGCAACGCGATCATGGATGCTCTCCCTAAACAATGTTTTTGCCTCTTCATCAAAGGGTTTTATCGCTAGATATTTCCGAATTATCTGTTTGTGGTAATTAAACGTCCGCTGATTATATTTTGTTAGTTGCACCTCATTGCTGTCAAAGCCGTATTGGTGGCATATCACCTTGAGATCAGTTTCATAAAACTGTTTTGGCTGGTAGAATCGCGCTCCTGCCAGGCAATACCCAAACAATAAAATAAATCCCACTTTATTGGTGATGCTATCCACGCTTTTCAGCCAGATTGCTAATTCTGGTGGTAAACAATAATAGTTATTTTGTTCATCCGGTGAAAAATTTGGCGGGGCATTAAAAATAATTTGTTCTGCCGGGGTCAGTATTTCAAGCTTTGCCATTAAGGTACATCCAGGACATCAAATTTAATTCTATTAACGCTCGTAGCTACTACTCGGTCACGCCACGTGCATAGTCATTGCCAGTTTGGGCTGGATATGCGGGAAAACCC
>NZ_MVJN01000022.1 GCF_003265995.1 Legionella quinlivanii
ATAAAAGGAATGGATAAACGATTTTAGGCGATAGACAGAGACTAGAGCAGAAGCTAGTTCTGAGACGTTGATGATTAGGAGTTTACAGGCTTTGTAAAAGGAAAATTCTATATTGTTATGGTTTTTTGCTCTTACTGGTGAACATAAAAGAAAAAAGAGCATCAAACCAAGAAATTTCCCATAGGTTTGCACGACCACACGAGATGATTTTGTGGTATTCATTAAATGAATTTGCATTAACGATTTACTTAATTTAAAGACTAACTCTATTTGCCATCGTAAGGCATAGGTCTGATGGATATGTTCTTGTTTGATTTGTGACTCGCTGGTGTTAGTGATATAAATAGACCAATCTTGTAAAGCAAGCGATTCTTGACTCGGTTTGCTGCCACGACGCCTGTGGTCTTCTTTGAGTCTTTGTCGCCTTCGGTCTGCTATTTCTTTAGGTAAACGCTGCGCGACTAAGCGGACAGGGATTTTATATTGAGCTCCCAGGAGTAGCTCCTGAGAGAAGAATTGACCGGACGTGGACAAGCTGGCGAGTAAATCCAGAGGTTGTTTATCCAAGGTTAATAATTTAGTACCCGTAAGTAAGCGGCTTACAAAAAAAGCCTCTCCCTCGATAATTTTTTTAAACGAACTGAGTTTAAAATAGCCCAGGTCCATTAAATAAAGAGCTCCTTTTTGAATTTCATTGAAATAATTATCGAACCCTTGATCGTTATCACTCCCTGATGTGAGAGTCAGTTCATTTATTTGTCCTTGAAGATAATCAAACTGCAATTGTATTTTTAAAGCGGCACTGGAGGCTGCCCCTCCACACCCTTGGAATAGATTATTTAAAGCACTGTGTAATGAAATGCTGCTGCTATCAATTAGTTTAAGGCCACTGAATATCTCAAGACCATTAAGCATGGGTAACTTTTCAGTTTGAAAATAATTTAAAAAATACGCAGACATGGCCTTAACAAACGCCTCGGTATGTTTATTAAATCGCTCATGTAATGACTGCTTTCGGATTGTAATTCCTTGTTTTTTAAGAAAGTCACAAAAAGTGTCCAGATCAAAAAAAGGAGCAAAACTTGTCGAGATTAGGGCTCTTATAAAGCCACTGGGCGTCAATTTTGACTGTCTTTTCTTGTATTTTGTTTCCTTACCTAACTGTTCTGAGGTTTGGGATAAAAAATTGAAGATTTTTTGCGGTATATTTGATATGGTATCCAACAGCATAGAGTCCCTTTGTTTATTCCTGCCCGGAAAAAATTTAAAGGGTACTCTAGCTCTTTTTTCAATTTATTCAATCTGTTAAACAAAAATATTTTCCTTAGCCTGACGGCTATG
>NZ_MVJN01000023.1 GCF_003265995.1 Legionella quinlivanii
GGCTCTACCCCAATGAAGGGGGCACTTTAATCAAATTAGTATAAACTAAGTCCTTGATTTAGCGATCAAAAGGAGATTAAAGTGCCCGGATACAATCTTATCCTAAATTTACCTGGGTTTTCCATAGTAAAAGTGAGCGGTTATCAGCCGTTATTGTTAGATGTTCGTTATAATCGCATAGCGCGTTGCAGCCATTGTCAAAGTAAGAAAGTTCGTAAGAAATCCTCTTATATACGAGAGGTTCATCATGAGTTAATTGGCCATCGCCGAAGTATTCTACGGTTCAAGGCCTATAAGTTGTACTGCCATGATTGCAAACGCTATGGCAATCAACAATTTCCTGGAATCAATAAATATCAGCGTTCAACCTGGCGAGCGCAAGCTGCTGTATTCCATGAACATACACGCGGCGTCTCGCAAAAAGACCTCGCTGAACGCTTCAATAAAGGCAAAGCAACCATTGAGCGCTGGTATCAACGGCATTATAAAGAACAAAACAAAGAGCTACTTAACCGACCTTGTCCTGTCGTATTAGGTATTGATGAGCATTTCTTTAGTAAAAAAGAAGGGTTTGCCACCACTTTCTGCGACCTGAAATCCCGTAAAATCCATGATGTAGTGCTCGGCCGAAGCGAACCTGACCTTAAAGCCTACCTCCAGCAATTACCCGGCAAAGAACGAGTCAAAGTGGTCTGTATGGACTTAAGCAGTTCTTATCGCTCTATAATAAAAAAGTACTTCCCTAATGCCCTGATTGTCGCTGACCGCTTTCACGTTATTCGTTTAATGCAGCACCAATGCATGATGACTTACAGGGAGCTCTGTTCTGAAATAAAAAATAACCGCGGAATCCTCGCTCTTCTTAGAACTAGACCAGATAACCTAAGTGAAGAAAAGAAAAAACAACGCGATGCATTCCTCGCTCAACATCCTGCTATAGAGGCCATTTATCAATTTCAACAACAACTCCATACCCTTTTAATGAAAAGAGCCCTCACACAAAAAGCCTGCCGAAAGGTAATTCCTGCTTTCCTTGATATGCTCACTCAATTAAAACAAAGCGCCTTTAAAGCACTCGCTGCCTTGGGGAAAACTCTCTGGGCTTGGAAAGAAGAGGTTGCCAGAATGTGGCGATTTAGTAAATCAAATGGCATTACTGAAGGCTTTCATCGAAAAATGAAACTTATCCAGCGAAGAGCATATGGATTTAGGAATTTTGAAAACTATAGACTACGTGTTAGAGTCCTTTGCGGATGATTAAAGCTGCCCCCGTTATTGGGAAAG
>NZ_MVJN01000003.1 GCF_003265995.1 Legionella quinlivanii
TGGTATCCAACAGCATAGAGTCCCTTTGTTTATTCCTGCCCGGAAAAAATTTAAAGGGTACTCTAGCTCTTTTTTCAATTTATTCAATCTGTTAAACAAAAATATTTTCCTTAGCCTGACGGCTATGGGCGAAGCGCCCGACCTACGCTTTCAAATTGAAAGCTTTATGCATACTCGCGGTTAGACCGTTATTTGAGTTATTGCGGGTTAATGGGCGGCAAATCAGAGCCAGCCTTTCGCTTGCTTGCTGTTTGCGACAAATGGTGCTGTAAAGCCTGCCATAATCCACCTCCCTGCCATGTTTTCTGTTGCTGATGATAAAGGGCTTCCGACAAGGCATTAATCTGTTTCTTGAGATTCATATCAAAGATTTGCTCACAGATATCAGCCAAACTTAAAATTCGCTTTTCTGGCCAATGACGTGAAGCCCATTCAATTAATGCCTGTTGCGCTTCGATCGGCTGATTATTCAGGCAGGCGCTCTGCAGACGTTTTAATACTGCTTTTTTACCTGCTCCTTTGTGCGACTTAAAATATGGCAGATTAAATCGGCCCAATTTAAGAGTGAGCAGCCAGGCCAGTGCGAACAATGCGGCAACTCCCCAGGCTAACCAGGTGCTGGCTGGCGTTACCTTTTCAGCTGAGGGTGTTTCTGCAGGAACTTCTGCCGTCACGTCCTGTTCTTCAGACGGCGTATTCACTGAACTATCAGCGCTATTCGCTGTTGCCTGAACCTGAATAACCCGAGGAGCTAAAACAGCTACTTCATTCTTTTGAGTCACTGTATTAAACCAGGGTAAACGTAATTCAGGGATGGTAATTTTTCCCGCTTTATTAAACAGATAAGTTACTTTCTGCGTTTTGGTTCCTACCAGATAGGGTTGACGGTAACTGTTTTTCTCTCCTGCTTTTTCTGGATAGACTGAAAAGCTGTCCTTGCTGCTAAAATCCAGCGACGGTAATAATTGAGCGGGTATACCGACCACTTCCAGAGTAACTGTACGGGTTAATGTATCTCCCTGCCTGATATTAACAGGCTCTCGATCGTATTGATCATTCAGTATGACTTCATTGGCGGGTAGCCATTCTTTACCTGTGAAACTGGCGGGCACCGATTTTACCTTGAGCGTGAGTGGATCTGCACTGATTTTGGTTTTATGGGGCATTTGATCATAAACCAGGGCGCTGAATACCGGAGGGGTCACAGTTAGTTTACCGCTTTTCTGTGGAAAGATAGCATATTGCTGTTCCACGACTGAAAACAGGCGGCCATTTTCCGTGGCTTGATATTGTTTACCATCCCCCAGAGGCACCAACAGCGCATTATCAACCTGAGGCGCCTGAAAATCAGTGTCCAATAACTGTAAACTGTTATACAGTTTGACCGTGTAAATCACTTGCTGATTAACATAGGGCGTCTTGTTATCCACTTCAACGAGCAGCTGCAGATCGTCCTGTTTTGTAAGAGGTTTGCCGCTTTGTACTGCAGAAGCAGTGACCTCTATTGTGGAAGGCGTCGTACTTTCCTGCCCAACCTGCAGAGAGGGTATGGAAATAGTACCCATTTTGAGAGGAACCAGAAAAACCGTCCATTGGTTGACGGTGCGAGCCTGCCCGTTAATGATGCTGTAATTTGTACTGCGTTCGGTTCCAACAATTTGAAAATTTTCCTGCAAAGGAGTTAAGTCCGGTACGGCATTCGTCTGGCCATCCATAGTCAATACCAGGCGAAACGATTGACCTATCTGTACTTTACTGTTCTCTATTTGAATGCTGAGCCCTGCAATCAATATTCCTGAATAAAAGAGAATGAAAATGCTGATTATTTTTTTCATTGGTACCACCCCCGTTGCCGGCGTATATGATCACGTAGAAACTTTTCACGAAGTAAACCGCCTGGATCGTCAGGAATTAATTTAAGCCATTGTTCTTTGGCCTGTTGCTGCTCTTTATCTGACAGAGACGATTGCGCTTGTGCTGCAGCTTGTTTTTTTTCATCTTCATTGGTCTTTGACGCATTGTTTTGTTGTTCCTGCTTCTCTTTATTTTTCTTCGCAGAGGCCTCTTCTTCAGCCTGCTGCTCTTGCTGGCTTTTCTCTTTATTCATCTGTTGTTCAGCACCAGAATTGTCTGATTGCGGCTGATTTTGTTGTTGCTGCTGATTATTTTTTTCATTGGCACTGGACTTCTGACCCTGCTTCTGCTGATCCTGCTTATTTTTCTGATCCTGATTTTGCCCGCCATTCTGCTCTTTATTCTGCTCTTTATTTTGCTGTTTCTCTTTGTCTTTTTTTAGTAAATCAGCAACGAGCGCCCGGTTAAATCGGGCATCCTGGTTCTTGGGGTTTATTTTCAGAGCCTGATCATAGGCCTTCAATGCCTCTTCATATTTACCCTGATGAGCCAATGCATTTCCCGCATTATAAAACCCTGTTTCATTATTGAGCGACTGGTAAGCCTGAGCGGCCTGCTGATAATTTCCTGCACGATATGAAGCAGCTGCCTGCCAATCCTCCTGCTTAAATAATTCACCAGCTTTATTATATTGCCCCTTTTGCATCATCTCAGCCGCCTGCTGATCAGGTGTGTACCATAAATCCTTCCAGCTGAAAGACCAGGTCGATGCACTGGCGAAAATCAACATTATCAATAACAAAACTCTCATAACTGCACCCTCTGCAGCCAACCTCTTCTAAACACTGGCATAAGAAACAGTAAAGCTGGAATCAAAAACCAGCGCCCTTCATCCTGCCATACCGGAATTTCATTTTGTTCACTCAAGGCATATTGTCTGCTGGTTATGGCCCGCCTCAACCATTGATTTAGCGAAGCACCTTCATTATTTAAATCAAGCAGCATTCCCTTGCCGGCATTGGCTAAGGGTTTAAATATTGGATATACAGCGGAATCTGCCAAAACAGGCATAATGGAGGTTTCGATACCCTGATTGGCCAGTTTGGACGCCGCTTTCAAAGCAGACGCATCGGGAGGAGTGGCCGTCAGCACCAGGATTTGTCCACCCGAAAACCCTGCCTGTTCAATCAATTGGGCAGCCTGCTGCAACGCAATCGATAAATCCTGGCCATTCACTGGCATAATTTGTGGATTCAGGGAGTCCAGCAAGCTATCAATGGTTTTAGCATCCTCCGTCAATGGCGATACTACAAAGGATTCACCTGTGTAAACTATCAGGCCTGTTTGTCCCGTGTCTTTACGGTTGAATAAATCATGCAAAATGAACCTGGCCCGTAATAAGCGATTGGGTTTTAAATCTTCCTCAAGCATTGCCTCGGATAAATCCAGCACTATGATTCTGGGCTGCAATAATTTAAAGGCTGGCACAGGCAACTTTTTCCATACCGGTCCAGCGAGAGCAATAATAATTAACCCAAAACTGGTTAATAACAGCAGTAAGGAATGCTGCCTTTTTCCAGAGTGCTGATTTTTGATTAACTGGGATAATAAATGCGGATCACAGATGGCAGCCCAGGCTTGCAAGGGAGCTTTCTGCTTCCAAAGGCGCCAAAATAACCAGCAAAGCGGTAGAAAAGCAAATAACCATAGTGGACGAAGAAAATGAAAGTCAATCACAGTCCTTTCTCCTGATACACAGTGTTTCGCTGCAATAAATAATTAAACAGCCCCAGGCTGTTTAAAAGCCAAATCATGATCAGGGCCAAGGCAAACGCCAATGGCCAGGGATAATATTCGTGTTGCGGTCTGAGTGTTGTGTGTTCCTGCTGCACAGTTTCAAGCTGATTAATTTTTTGATAAATCGACTCCAGTGAACTCGAATCGGTTGCCCGGAAATATTGACCGCCTGTGATTGAAGCAATTTCTTTTAGTGTATCTTCATCCAAATCAGCCCCGGCTCCCATGTTAATAAATGGACCCGACATCATGCGGGGATCCGCTTCAGAGCCTAAGCCAATCGTATATACCTTGATTTGTTCAGATTTTGCCAGTTCCGCCGCTTTAAGAGGCAGCAAGACCCCCGAGTTATTGGCCCCGTCGGTTAATAAAATCACTACACGGCTACTTTTGGGAACATCTTGCAAACGCTTGACCGCAAGTCCCAGTGCATCCCCAATTGACGTGGTTTTGCCGGCCAAGCCCACAGTGGCATCTTCAATGCGCAATAACACACTGTGGCGATCATAGGTTAAGGGAGTTTGCAGATAAGCCTGACTGCCAAATAAAATAAGACCGATTCGATCACCTGCCCTCTCTTTGACAAATTGCTCAGCAGCATGTTTAACAACAGCGAGGCGTGACACCGGCCTGCCATTCATTAACATATCATTTAATTCCATACTGCCGGATAAATCGAGAACCATCATAATATTACGGCCCTCTCTTTCCAAAGGTAAAGGCTCTCCCACCCAGCGCGGACCAGCAGCAGCCAGAACCAGTAACGCCCACACCAGAAACCAGAAACCAGGACCGGATTTTTTACTCAGAATAGGTTTGTCCTGTTCAGCGATGGCACGCATGGATTGATAAAACGGAACTTGTAATGCTGCAGGCAGGCTTGAACTGGCTCGTGGTATTAAAAACCAGAGGATTAACGGCAAACCGAGCAAAAGAAAAACCCAGGGGGAAGCTATTTCAAACATCGTTTACCCCGTTGTTTTATCCAGGTTTTTGCTCGCGCGAATAAAGGCGCCATGCTAACCTGGCTGGTTGAAGGTTGATAGGGAAGCTCAAGCAGCAATTGACGCACCGTATTAAAATTTAGTTTGTGTCCCGTTTGATTCAGGAAATTAATCCATTCCTCTCCCTGCAGGCTGGCCACTGTTTCACGTGAAAAATACACCAGCGCAACCCGCTTTAACAATTCAGAAACCCGGGAACTGGCTAACTGACTGTTTCCGCTGCGCTGATACTCTTCCTGATATTGAGCAAGTAATTTAAGTGCATGCCGCTTGGGTTTGCTGTTTTTCTGATACTCAATAAAATAGTACAGTCCCCCGGCAAAGAGCAAGAGAACAAGGATTAGCAAAATGTACCAGCCTGGCGCCAAAGGCCACCAGCCGATAGCCTCCGGCAGATGAATATCACGCAGATTTTCCAGAGCATTCGTCTTAGTCACGTTTCCTCCGCGGAAATGTCTGGTAAATCACCTGAGGGATATCGTTTTCACCATTAATCTGCGTATATTGAATATGCAGCTTTTTAAATAAGTGCTGTAAACTCTGCTGACGCTGATCGCACCATCGCTGATAATCTGCATTAACCTGCGAATTTGCGGTATCAAGCAGTAACTCCTGATGACCGTCGGTCATGGCATAAAGTGCAGGTAAGGGCGAGTGTAACTCCAAAGGATCAACAATCTGATAGGCGAGAATGTCATTATGTTCATGTAAGCGGCTCAAATTTTTTTCCGCCTCGCCATTCAAATGATAAAAATCACTAATTAAAACAATGATACTGCCAGGTTTTACCACTCTTCTTAATCTGATTAATGCTTCGCCCAGAGGTTTTGGTGGACTCTCAGTCATCATGCCGCTTGTTTGATTAGTGTATTCCATTAGCCCTGCCAGGATAGGCAGGACCCCCCCCTCACGCGACCTGGGTAGATATTCATTATGCCGTTCAGAGGAGTACAGCAGGGCACCAATTTTGTCACCCTGCTTGACCGTAGTCCAGGCAATCATCGCCGCCAGTCTCGCAGCAATCACCGATTTAAATGCCTTGCGAGTACCAAAATACATGGAGGGATTAAAATCAACGACAATAACCACTGGCCGTTCGCGCTCTTCCTGGTAAAGCTTGATGTGAGGCCGCCCCGTGCGTGCGGTTACACGCCATTCCATATGACGGATTTCATCGCCAGCCTGGTAATTTCTTACCTCTGAAAAATCCATTCCCCGGCCACGAAATTTTGATAAATGATTCCCGCTGCCAGGAGCTCCCTTCTCAGGTTTGTATGCCATTTTGCGAGCGAAACGTTTAAATGCAATCAGTTCCGCAAGATCAATTGACACGCCGTTTACCATATTTCTTTTTCCAATTGACAACTCATTTATAGAACCAATCAACTAACCTGTCGTCTTTGCGAACGAAGTGAAGCAATCCAGATCAAAACCTGCACAAAGCCAGGATCTGGATTGCTTCGCTAATGCTCGCAAAGACGGTTTTTATGCATCTATTTTTATCCCGAGCATCAGGGAACTGCCACCAGGCGCAATAGATGATCAATAAAATCATCGCTGCTAACCCCTTCCGCCTCTGCTTCAAAGCTTAGTAATACACGGTGTCGCAGCACATCATGGGCAATCACATGAATATCTTCCGGCGTTACATAATCGCGGCCAGCCAGCCAGGCATGCGCCTTGGAGCAGCGATCCAGAGCAATAGTCGCCCGCGGACTGGCACCAAAACGCAGCCATTTCGCCAACTCTCTGCTATACATTGCCGGATTTCGAGTAGCCACAACCAATTGAACCAGATAATGTTCCAATGCCGGGCTGGTATGCACCTTCAAAACCTGCTTGCGCGCCTCGAATAATACGCGCTGGGGCAACTGTTTAATATTCGCCGGCGCGGCTTGTACAGGATCCATTGCCTCCCGTCTGGCCAGAGCCAGAATATCCTGTTCGATAGCCGCATCTGGATAACCGATTTTGACATACATCAGAAAACGGTCGAGCTGCGCTTCTGGCAAAGGGTAGGTGCCCTCTTGTTCAATCGGGTTCTGAGTCGCCATGACCAGGAATAACTCGGGCAGAGGATAGGTCTTACCCCCGATGGTTACCTGACGTTCCGCCATGGCTTCCAGGAGTGCAGACTGTACTTTTGCAGGTGCGCGATTGATCTCATCTGCCAGTACCAAATGGTGGAAAATAGGGCCTGGCTGGAATACGAAGGTACTGGTTTCAGGATGAAACACGTCGGTTCCGGTTAAATCTCCGGGCAAGAGATCAGGGGTAAACTGAATGCGATGAAAATTGCCTTCAATCAGAGCGGACAGCTCTTTAACCGCCCGTGTTTTGGCAAGCCCTGGTGCTCCTTCTACCAGGAGATGCCCATCTGCGAGTAAGGCAATCAGCAGGCGAGATACCAAAGCGCGCTGGCCAAGGATGCGATCATTTAGAAAATGACTAATCCGCAAAATTTCCTGCTGCACAGATTGTATTGTCGTTTCCTGCAGTTGCTCCATTTATTCAACCTCGTGCAAAAAAAAACATAATCCTAGCGTGAATCCCTGTTCGTGCCAAGATCTCGTTGATATCGAAAGGCGGCCAAGGACCTTTAGCGCAGTTATAGGCTACAATTATAGGAATACGAAGCTGCCATTGAGCAGTTGACAGCAGCACATCAATCAAACCTCAGGGAGGAGGACTCTAATGAATAAATTAAAAGGAAAAAAAATCGCCATACTTGCCACCAATGGCTTTGAGCAGGTTGAAATGGAAGCACCCCGCAAAGCACTGGAAAATGAGGGCGCAGAAACCTTCCTGATCTCACCCGAAAAAGAGGAAGTACAAGGATGGCATCATTTTGAAAAAGCTGACAAATTCCCGGTAGATATTCCGCTTAAAGAAGCAAAGCCTGAAAATTTTGATGCGCTCTTACTTCCTGGCGGCGTGATCAATCCTGACCAGTTGCGTCTGCTGCCAGAGGCTGCAGAATTTGTTAAATCAATAAATCAACAAAACAAACCTATTGCCGCAATCTGCCATGGCCCCTGGTTATTAATCAATGCGGAGCTGGCGAAAGGCAGGAAAATGACTTCCTGGTTATCGATCAAAACTGATTTAATTAATGCAGGTGCTGAATGGGTTGATGAACCCGTGGTTTGCGATCAGGACATTTTAACCAGCCGGAAACCGGATGATATTCCCCAGTTCAATGAAGCAATGATTCGGCTTTTTGAATAGCTCCACAGTGGAGGGAGCAATGAGTCTTGATCGTTATCAGAAAAAAAGGGATTTTCATAAAACCCCTGAGCCTAAGGGGCGTGTTCACCGAAAACACCGCTTTCTTTATATTATTCAGAAACATGCCGCCAGCCATTTACATTATGATTTTCGCCTGGAACTGGATGGCGTTCTAAAGAGCTGGGCAGTTCCCAAAGGCCCTTGCCTTGATCCTGCTGTGAAGCGGCTGGCAGTACAAGTAGAAGATCATCCGGTTGAATACGGCAGTTTTGAGGGGATTATTCCCAAGGGCGAATATGGCGGCGGTACGGTCATGCTATGGGACAAGGGAAAGTGGAAACCTTTGGATGATGATCCTGCCAAAGCCTATGAAAAAGGGCATTTACATTTTGAATTGCAGGCTGAAAAACTCAATGGGCAGTGGGATCTGATCCGCTTTAAGGAAAAGCAGTGGTTCCTCATTAAACATCGGGACAAGGACGCAAGACCCCTTGACGAATATGATATTACAAAGGAAGAGCCGAATAGCGTTGTCAGTCAGCAAAGCCTGGACGAAATAGCACAGAACTATCAATCCATCTGGCATAGTAAAGAAAGTACCCAAAATAATAGCCCTGTTAAATCCGCTAAAAAAAAACAAAAAAAGTATAAGCTGGCTCTGCCTGTCAGCCCCTTTTTGCAGAATTGCCCAGTCGAATTAGCTACGCTGACCAATAAAGCTCCCATCGGTGACGACTGGTTGCATGAGTTGAAATTTGATGGCTATCGCATCATAGCCTACAAACGGCATTCGCAGATTCAGTTGCTGTCACGTAATCAACTGGACTGGACAAGAAAATTTCCGAATGTCGTCGATGCCCTGAAAAGCCTGCCCGTGGACAATATTATTGTGGATGGTGAAATTACGGTTCTGGATGAAAACTCCCGCTCAAGTTTTCAGTTGCTGCAAAATGCCATGAGCAATGGGGCGCAAACCCATTTTACCTATTATCTTTTTGATTTGCTCTACCTTGATCAATACGATACCCGTTCTCTCCCGCTTCTCGAAAGAAAAAAGCTGCTCGCTGCTTTGCTCGAGGATGCGGAGGAAAGCCTTCGCTACAGTGACCATATACTGGGTGACGGAGAAAACGTTTTCAAACAGAGTTGCGATTTTAATCTGGAAGGTATTATCTCCAAGGACATTCATAGTAGTTATCAAGGTAAGCGAAGCAGGAAGTGGCTTAAAATAAAATGCAGTAAACGTCAGGAATTTATTATTGGCGGCTTTACCAAATCAGAGAAGAATCGCACTGGGTTTCGCTCCCTGCTTTTGGGTGTTTATGACGAGAACGGGCAGCTTAATTATTGCGGTAAAGTGGGTACAGGCTTCACTGAAGCCTCCTTAAAATCTATTGCCAGACAATTGGAACCCCTGCAAATGACAAACAATCCTTTTAATACTAATCCACCTGGAGTCAGAAGCAGCACCTGGGTGAAACCCGAACTAATCGCCGAAGTGGAATTTAGTGAATGGACAGAGGACGGCCATTTAAGGCATCCCAGCTTTAAAGGCTTAAGACTGGATAAAATGGCGAAAGAAATCCGGAACGAAGAGGAAATACCGTTAAAAAAAATAACGGCCGGCAAGGGGAACAACATGCCCGCAATTAAATTGAGCAATCCCGATAAAATGATTTATGCTGAAGACAGCATTTGTAAAAAGGAACTGTTTGATTATTATCAGGCCATTTGTTCCTATATCCTGCCCTATATTCGCAATCGGGCATTGACCCTCGTTCGCTGTCCCTCTGATTATAAAGACTGCTTTTATCAGAAACACCTTAATCAGCAAAATCCTGGGGGCCTTTATACGATTGAAGTGGAAAGCAAACGCACTGAGAACATTGAAAACTGCATCTACCTGAAAGAGGAAGAGGGATTGCTCGCTCTGGCGCAAATGGGAGTGCTGGAAATTCACCCCTGGGGCAGCACCGTCGAGCATCTTGAGCAGCCTGATGTTCTGGTGTTTGACCTTGATCCAGATCCTGAAGTCAGTTGGAAAGTGCTGGTGGATGCCGCTTATGAAATCCGGGAGGAGCTTGAGCAATTAAAACTATCTGCATTTATTAAAACGACAGGCGGTAAAGGCCTGCATCTGGTCATTCCGATTCAGATTAAATATGACTGGGAGTCAGTCAAAGAATTCACTCATGTTTTTGTAGAATATCTTGAAAAAAAATATCCCAAAAAATACACCAGCAATATGGCGAAGTCCAAACGCAAGGGAAAGATTTTTGTCGATTACCTCCGAAATCAGCGCCAGGCAACCGCCATTGCACCCTATTCGCCCCGCGCAAGACTACATGCACCGGTAGCTACACCAGTGCATTGGGATGAATTAACCGATAATCAAAACGATTCATTTTATACCATACGAACTATCTTCAAGCGGCTTGAGCAATTGAAAGACGATCCCTGGAAAGAATTCTGGACAATTAAACAAAGCCTGCCATTGGATAAAATTTAAGGTCTATCAGAGAGGCCCGACTTATTGGCCTAATCCCGTACGAATTAAACCGGTTCGAGAGTCGGCATCGGCGTTTTCGATCACGGTTTTCGCATTATCGGTAAGCAATTCATGTCCATTCAGGCTGCGTTTAAAAAAGCCGCTATGCTGATAAGCATACTGATGAATCTCCCTCACCAGATTGATGTCATCCATCCGGTCCTTGTATTTTAAAGTGAGGTCCGCGGCAAGTTTCGAGCGTGAGAAAGGTCTCTCAGCAATATGCTGTCGAATATCCGCTCTTGTCAGCGTCGGATGCTGGTCTACGAAGTTGCTGGACTTGAACCAGGAGGATTGTCCCATATACAAGGCCTGATAAATTTTCTTAAACGCCGCGACAAAACGCTCATTCTCTGCCGGAACCAGTTCAGGGTAAGCCGCTTCCCACAGTAATTCCAGCTCCTCTGCTTTTAATACATTGGCTGTCTTGGCAGCTTCATAAGCTGCTGTATAACCCGCCGCCTGTGGATTAGAGGGCGCCATCTTTGCGAAATGAGGCAGCAAATCCCAGTGTTTTAACTCGACCGCCAGTTCTATCGCCGTTTTATTCTCATATTTTAACAGCAATGCGTCATTACCTGAGAGCGGGTTATATCGGGCAGTCAAAGCGATTAGAAACTTTTCCTGATTTTCCTGTACAGCAATATGAAAAGCGTTGATAGCCCCGCTCTCAGCTTGCTCATATCTCCATTCGGGATTCGCCCCTTTTGCCAGTAAATCACCAGCCAGTTCAAATTGTTTGCATTGGGCGGCCCATAACATGGTGGGGCTATATTGCTGCCTGTCTGCTTTGTCTGTCTTTTCTTTTGTTAATAGCTCTACAACTTCCCAGTTCTCAAGTAATGCCGCCAATCGAGCGGGAGAAAGACCGTATGGGTTTTGCAAGGTCCTGGCTGTGCAGCGGGACAAATAGGGCTCTACCGCAAAAGTGAGGATAGCTTCCTTATTGCCTCTTAAAATGCCCAGATGCAGACGGCTTATCTCCCGCTTTCCCTCTTCTTCATATAACCACAAGGTTTCTGGCGGCATGGCATCAAAAATTTTATCTGAAAGTTCATGCAGATTTTTTTCATCTTCAGCGCGAAAAATTACTTCAGCGAATGCCTGAGTATCTTTGATATTATTGAAGTCATTAATTAAGGCTTCCACCAGATACCATTTTTTGAAATGAGCTGCCAAAAGAATAGGGGTATACCCATTATCAGTGGTCTGACTGCAGCACTCCTGGATATTCGGCAAGGCCAAAAGCTCTTGAATCCAATGAAGGGCTGCCTCTTTTTTTTCTGTTGGAGAAATGGGGTAAGGAGCATGGATGGCCGCATAATGAAGAATATTCCATCGCCCGATTCGCTCCTGGCTTGAGACATTGTTTATTTTTAATAAGCGGATAGCCAGATCCATTTTTCCAGCTTTGGCGGCCAAAAGGGCTGCCTGTCCAAACCGCTCAGTATCTCCCTTACTGACTTCGGAGATGCAAGTAAATGCTGCGACTTTTTCCCAGTCGCTTTTTGCTGCAAAAAATACAATCGGAGTTTGGTTTTCGGAATTGATTTGGCTTAACTCTGCCTTATCTTCTAATGTTTCCAGCATGTTTTTTAATTCTGCAACCGATGTTGCACTAAATAAAGGCATTAAGTTTCTCCGCAGATGGGATTAGAGAGTATTTGGTGGGCTATTTTTGCACAAAAATAGCGTGTTAATCAATATCGGATTGTTTAAACAATCCGGCATTGGATGGATGCCTCGGACAACCCCTGAGGAATCTCCTCATTTTTTAATTCACCTTATCAGGCCAAAATGACTTTAAATAGTGTCATTTCCGCGCAGGCGGAAATCCATCTTGCAAACAAAGTTAGGAATTTCCTTGAGGAATAGATTCCCGCCTACGCGGGAACGACAGATAATAGAACTTTTTGAGCAATTGCTAAGCTAACCCCCTGACTATATAAATAATAAGGGGGAGCTCTCGAGGCACTTAGGAGGGCAGAAGGACTGAGAAAACAAAGATTTGGAGAAGGCCGGACTCAGGCTATTTCTGATAATCGTTTTGCAGTTCTAAAGGCATCATTGCCTGCAGTCTTTCATACAGATCCAGTAAATCCGCACAGAAAACCTGAAACTGCTGGCGGGTTTGCCACAGTTCGTAATTTACTCCCTTACGAAAAGCCAGTTGCCTTGACAACATTTTGAATAGCTGTAAGTCCTGACTGGAAAAACTGAGATCCTGATTCATCTCCAGAAGCTCAATCAAGGTTTTATTTTGTTTGACCGGACGATGAACATGCAGCAAATAAGCCTGCAGGGTCAATTGAAACGCAATATACATTAAAGAACTGATTGGGTTTAAATTGTCTTTAATATGTTGTCCTTCAATAAAATCATCGCGTAAATTACTCATCAAATGATCAGCCGCATAGGCATGCTGAGTAGCTATTTTTAACAACTCCAGTGGCGAGTAGTAATGTTTATCCATTAGATGCTCAATTTGATACAATGCTCAATTAATCAGAACGCGGATTCTGCCAGATGTTTACTGAAATTGCGAGTACAGATAATAGTTCCCTTCCCTGGTTCCTGGGCGCATTAAATTTGCCGCATCGCCTGATTCAGGGGCCACTGGCGGGCTTTAGCTGTTCGCCCATGCGGGCTTTATTTTACCGTTACACACCTCCAGCCTATTCCGTCTCGGAAATGATTTCAGCGCATGATGTTATTTACAAACATAGCGGGAAAAACCGCTACCTGCATCGCGCACCGGATGAAAACAAATTATGTTATCAGTTATCGGGAAATGATGGGGATTTAATGGCAAAGGCTGCAAAAAAACTGGAGTTTATGGGGGCTGATCTGATTGATATTAACTGCGGTTGTCCAAAAGCTAAAATCAGAAAACGAGGTGCCGGAAGCGCCCTTCTGGAGACACCCGATCATTTAGTTCGTATCGTAGAAAAAGTACGCGATGCGCTTCAATGTCCATTAACGGTAAAAATCCGTCTGCAGAATACTGACTCTGATCTCGCCTTAGCCCAGGCGCTGGAAAAAACCGGCATCGATGCTCTGATTGTACACGGACGGCGCTGGCAGGATGATTATGATGTAGCCTGCAACTGGCAGGCTATTCGTTTGATTAAAGAAGCAGTAAAGATTCCGGTCATCGCCAATGGCGATATTTGCGAAAGAAATTCTTTAGCAGCCGCACTGGCTGCAACCGGCTGCGATGCATTCATGATTTCACGCGCGGGTACAGGTAAACCCTGGCTTTACCAGCAGTTATTGAGCCCAAATGGCTTCGATGTTGCGCTTGAGGAGCGAATTGAATTATTCCTAAGGCATCTTGAAGAATTATCCTGGCTTGAAAATGAGTTTCAGGCCGTGCTGCAAAGCAAAAGCCTGATTCGTTATTATTTTCGAGAACTTGGATCAGTGCAATTGCAGACCTTTTATTCCCTGAACTCATTACCATCGATCAAAGAGTACATGACCAGAATGAATAAGCATCTGACACCGTCTAGCGCAGACTACGTCCTCCATCCACATTTAACACCTGGCCCGTTATAAACTCATTTTTCACTATGGCCAGAACTGCCTCGGCAATAAAGTCAGGATGGCCATGACGTTTCAAAAGGGTTTCATCGATGATTTTCTGCTGTATCTGTTCTGATAAACTATTTTCTTTTTCGGGCCAGGCAATCGAGCCAGGAGCTACGGCATTGACTCGGACCTTTGGCGCGAACTCCTTCGCCAAAGCACGGGTTTGCATCAGGAGAGCCGCTTTGGTTTGACAATAAATCGCATATTCCTTCAGAGGGATTTCAGCATGAATGTCTGTAATATTAACAATCGCACCCTGCTGCTTTTTTAAATAAGGCAAGGCTGCCTGGCTCAGCTGATAGGGAACCTGTACATTCAGCTTGAACAGCGTATGCCATAAGCTTTCATCAAAGTTCTCAAAATGGTTTTTAGTAAACTGAGACGCGTTATTGACTAGCAGATCCAGCCGGCCTGCCCAGTTGATAACCGGCTCAATAAGTTGCTCGCCTTTTTCCAGGCTGAATAAGTTCTGACAAAAAATCTGTGCCGAATCGGCTTGCTGCCGGTTAAAATGCAATGCCAGACTATCCGCCTCTGCCTTGGATTGATGGTAATGAATAGCCACCCGATAACCTGCCTGATGCAAGTGCCCGGCAATGACTGCGCCGATGCGTCGGGCCGCGCCAGTAATCAATGCCACTTTTCTGACTTGTTTCCTGTCCTGATTCAAGGTATGTTCCCCCTTTTGCCTGTTAATTATGAATGTCCCAACACCCTTAATCGCGCATCTCAGAAAGAATGAGGCCATTTCCTTTGCAGAATTTATGCATCTTGCCTTGTATTCACCGGAATATGGCTATTACACCTCTGCTCATCCCAAGTTCGGTGCTTCAGGTGATTTTATTACAGCCCCGGAGTTAAGTCCGCTTTTTTCACAGACCCTGGGCGAACAATGCCGGGAAATTTTAACGCATTTGGGTTCCGGTATCATCCTCGAGTTTGGAGCAGGCTCTGGTAAACTATGCGTCGAGCTGCTGAAACAGCTGGCCAGAAAAGAGACGCTGCCAGAAACTTATTACATACTTGAAGTCAGCGGTCATTTACGCGAACGGCAGAAACAGCTTGTTCAGCAGGAAATTCCTGAGCTGGCCTCCAGGGTAGAATGGATTAGCGAATGGCCAAAGGCCTTTTCAGGGATTATTCTGGCCAATGAAGTTCTGGACGCCATGCCGATTCATCGTTTTCTGCAAACTGACGATGGCATTTGTGAAAGCTATGTCGTCCTTGACGAGCAGGAACAATTGAAAGAAATCTTCAAACCCTGCACCAATACCCGCCTGCTAACTTATTTGAGTGAAGTCTTGCCGAAAGATTATTCTCCTTATTTATCAGAGGCTAATCTATACGTGGAAGGCTGGATTAAGCAGTGTGCCGCCAGTCTCAAACAGGGGGTTATGCTCTTAATTGATTATGGTTTTCCTCGCGCTGAATTCTACCATCCCGATCGAAATCAGGGCACACTCATGTGCCACTATCAGCATCAGGCCCATACCAATCCTCTTGTTTACATCGGCCAGCAGGATATTACTGCTCATGTGGATTTCACACAGATTGCCGAAGCGGCGATTGCAGCCGGCCTTGATGTGAGCGGCTATACCAATCAGGCTGCTTTTTTGTTGGGGAATGGTTTGCTAAGCTTACTGGAAGCGATTCAGGACGAAGGGCAGCGCTTAAGAGCCGCTCAAGCGGTCAAACAACTGATTCAACCTGGTGAAATGGGTGAATTATTTAAAGTAATTGCCCTGTCAAAGCACTATGACAGAGACTTGGCGGGCTTTCAATTACAAGATAAACGAGCGAGCTTATAAAATGAGTAAATATTTGACTACCGTCGAATTGCAGAAAGAATCCATGAAATTTTCCGCAGGACACACCACCATATTTTCGGCCACCGAAAGAGAGCCCCTGCATGGCCATATGTATGGCGTGTATCTGGCTTTAACTACCTGGGTAGAAGAAAACGGAATGACCTTTGACTACCGCTACTATAAACAACGCATCCATAATCTCTGTCGTTTTTTGAATCAAACATTTCTGATGCCCCAGTATTCGCCGTTTCTTCAGTTTTCAGAAGATGAGGAATATTATTATTTTGTGTTTAACAAGAAGAAAATACCCTTCCTGAAAGAAGACGTCACCTTAATGCCTTTAACCAATATTACGGTAGAAGAATTATCGCGCTGGTTTGTTGAGGAATTAATCAAGGAAAAAGAAGAGCTGGACAGACACCGTATTGAAAAAGTTGTTGTAAAAGTGTTTTCAGCTCCCGGCCAATCAGCAAGCCATGGGTGGCAGCGGCAACACAGGCAGGCAAATGACTGAGGTTCTCAATGTTTGTATCCCCCATACCATGCGGGATAGTTTTGACTATCTGGCCGATGGGATACAGGCAGCATCCGGCTGCAGAGTCTATGTGTCATTTCGTAATAAAATCAGGTTGGGCATCGTAACCGGCAAGTCAGACTCAAGCCTGCCGGCAGACAAATTGAAAACCATTAGTGAATTGCTGGATGAAGAACCGATCATCAGTGACGAGATACTGAAACTTTGTCGTTGGATAAGTCAGTATTACCAATCCCCACTTTCCGAGGTGTTGCCGCTGGCCTTGCCTAAAAAGCTGCGCGACGGGAAAAACTTAAAACCCTTAACCATCAGGCCATTGCTGCCCCTGGAGGAAAATCAGGTTAAAAACCCTCTTTTGCTCAATGAAGAACAGGCACTGGCCGTTAAGGAAATTCATGCACATCTTCACCATTACCATTGTTTTCTGCTTTATGGAGTAACCGGCAGCGGGAAGACCGAGGTGTATCTGCAAAGCATCAGCAAAGTGCTTGCCCAGGGGCTGCAGGTCCTGATTCTGGTACCTGAAATTGGCTTGACACCGCAATTGCTACGTCGATTTCAGGAACGTTTTGACTATCCGATGGCCGTTATTCACTCGGGGCTTAATGAAACCGAACGAAGCAAGGCATGGCAATTAGCTGCGGCACACCAGGTGGGGCTTGTGATTGGAACCAGAGCCGCTGTCTTTACCCCTATGCCTCGACTGGGCCTAATCATTATTGACGAGGAACACGACAGTTCATTAAAGCAAATGGAAGGTGTTCGTTATTCAGCCCGTGATACCGCTTTAATGCGTGCTCATACCGCCAATATTCCGGTTATTCTGGGTTCTGCTACCCCCAGTCTCGAAACACTTCACAATACCAGGCTGGGAAAATATACGAATTTGCCTTTACGCCACAAGGCGCTGAACCAATCCGCTTTGCAATTTCAGGTAATTGATTTGCGAAATACTCTGCTTAATCAGGGTTTAGCCCCGGCGACCCTGCAGGCAATTAAAGAACAGCTTCAGCAAAACAATCAGGTTCTTATCTTTATTAACCGCCGGGGTTTTTCTCCTGTTTTATTCTGCCAGCTCTGTGGATGGATAGCAGATTGTCCTGGCTGCGACAGCCATCTGACCTTTCATCGGCAGATTAATCGGCTAATCTGTCATCATTGCGGCTTTAATCAATCAGCGCCTTTAGGCTGCAGGAAATGCCAGAGCCCGGGACTTTTACCTCTGGGAACGGGTACCCAACGCCTGGAAGAGTTTTTGCAGGAAGAATTTGCCGATTATCAGATTATGCGGGTAGATCGCGATGAAGTGAGTCGAAAAAACGAGCTGAGCAAGCGGCTTGAGCTAATCACCAGGGGAGAAGCCCAACTCATTGTCGGCACCCAGATGATGGCCAAGGGACATCATTTCCCTAAACTGACTTTGGTGGTTATTGCTGATGCGGATGCCGGCTTTTTCCACCCTGATTTCCGAGCTATTGAGCAGTTAGGGCAGCTACTAACCCAGGTTTCGGGGCGCGCCGGCAGAGCCTCCCTTGCTGGAAAAGTGATTATTCAGACGCATGTTCCGCAAAACCCCTATCTTAATTTGCTGATTAGAGAAGGCTATAACGCGTTTGCCGATGCTTTGCTAACAGCGCGTCAGCAAGCTGCTTTGCCGCCCTTTCACTACATGGCTTTAATTCGAGCCCAGGCACGTCATCCCGATAAAGTGATGGCGGCACTTAAGGAGATGAAAAAGCGTTTGTCTGCGTCTATGATTACGGTCCTTGGCCCGGCACCTGCCCCGATGGCGCGTAAAGGACACCAGCATCGCATGCAGTTATTGCTTAAATCACCGGCGAGAAAGCCCCTGCAAAATGCGTTGACCCAATTGCGGGAATGGTTAACAATAGATAAAACACATTCCAGCGTTCGCTGGAATATTGATATTGATCCCCTGGATTTATCATGACTCAAAAAAATAAAGTACATCAGCGCATTTTTTCCATTGTCTGGGGTGATATGGACGCCTTGGGACATGTCAATAACGCACGCTATTTCGACTATTTTCAAGAAGCGCGGATTGAATGGCTGGCAACGCTGAACATTGATCTGAAAAAAAATACCGGGCCTGTGGTTATTCATACCGCCTGTACCTATTTAAAGCCGGTTATTTATCCCGCCACTCTGGTGCTTGACAGCAGCATTCACAGTATTGGCCGCTCAAGCTTTGTCATTGACCATGACCTGTTTCAAAATGAGGAATTAATGGCCCAGGGCATAAGCAAAGTAGTCTGGGTGGACTATAAGCTGAATAAATCAATCCCTATTCCTGATGAAGTTCGGAACTGCTTCAGTTAATTGAGCTGGTGTAACTTCGCGGCTTAAAGTCAACCCTAACCCTATTAGTTAAGGGAATTCTGCAATTACCTGTAGGTTGGGCCCTTGGCCCAACATTGAGTTCTGGAGTGGCTCCCTTTGTTGGGCCAAGGGCCCAACCTACAATAATTCTTTAACTTAAATAGCTTTCACACTGTTGCTGTTCTCACCGGAATATCGATTAACTCGTGACCGTCCTCTTTTTTAAGCTGAATAAAAATAACGATCGAGGCAAAAGTCAGTAAGGACATGGCAATAAAGGTTAAATGAAAACTTCGGATGCTCAACGCCGGATCATGGCTCAGACTCGCTGAAATTCTGATTAGCAATGCCGCCGCGGCAACTCCGAAACTTTGTGCAAGCTGCTGAGTGGTACTGACAATACTGGTCGCCGCACTCATTTCTTCTGCATCCACATTCGCATAAGCCAGAGAATTCATACCGGTATATTGCAAGGATATTAATAACCCATAAAAAAAACTGAGCAGTGCTATCGCAATGAAGCTGGTCTGTGCATTAATGAAAGCGAACATGCCAAGTGCGATGCCTACAAGTATTGTATTGACGATTAACAGCTTTTTATACCCGAACCAGCGCAGGATATGCACCGACAAGGGTTTTACAATCAGCACACCCAAAGCCGTAGGGGCCAGTAATAATCCGGAAGTCTGAGAGTTATACCCAAGGCCGATTTGCAGTAACAGCGGTAATAAAAAGGGAAACCCGCCGAATCCGAGCCTGGCAAACAGATTTCCCAGTATCGATACCCGAAAGGTTCGTATGCGAAAAAGTTCGATTTTTACTATGGGATGAGCCCTGTTGTAAGAATGCCAGGCGTATAGAAATAACAAACAAAACGCCAGCGGCAGGCTTAGAACGACCAGAACATGCCGCGCATCCGATTCGCTAAGAACTGACAAGCCAATGGTTAACATGGCCAGACCACTGCCAAAAAGAATAAATCCCCATTTATCCAGAGGCGGCATCGGCCGCGAAGGCATGGAAGGAAGCAGAAAAATTGCCAGAAAGACCGTCAGAATACCAACCGGAGCATTAACCCAGAAAATCCAGCGCCATGAGAAATGATTACTGATTACCCCGCCGAGCACCGGTCCCAGCATCATCCCAATCGCAGCAACCATAACCACCACACTCATCTTGCTCACCAGCTCATGACGCTCACAGGTACGCATGATGATGAGCCGGCCCACCGGCAAAGTAAGCGAACCGCCGACTCCCTGGGTAATTCTTGCAATAATGAGCTCAGGCAGGTTATCGGTAAAACCGCACCAGACAGAACTGGCAGTGAAGAGCATAGCCGCCAGAATAAACACTCTTTTTGCCCCAAAACGATCAGCTATCCAGCCACTGACCGGGATAAAAATAGCCAGACTAACCAGATAACTGATTAGAGCAATTTTTAAATTAATCGGATTGACATTCAGACTTTTTGCAATCACCGGAATAGCCGTATTTAACACCGTGGTATCCACGGCCTCCATGAATAAGGCGAAAGAAACAATCAGGAGAATGATATTTTTTTTCATTAAGAAAAATCCGCTTAAATCCTCTTTTAAAATAGGCTCGATAAGCCTCAACGTCAACTTTAAAAGAAACACTGGTCGATGAGCCAAAGCTGTTTATTCCCTTAAGACCAGTATATAATCCTTCCAGATTTAATAAGGGAGAAACAATTGATGAAAAAAATGGCTTTATTTTTATTCTGTGGTTTCACTGCATTTCAAGCTCAGGCGAATCCCAGCCTCTGCGGATATAGCGACTTTTTCCGTATAAGCGACGACAGCCGCCCTGATATTGCCATCGTTGATGCCAATACGACTCCTGAGCTTTATATGCAGGTTCTGAGTCATTTAAGCTTTGAAATTCGTGACACTCCCGCCTGCCGCAAAGGGCGCGCCAACATTACCGTCGCAACGAACGATGGCAGAAGCTGGTGTGTGCTCCATCTTCAGGATGGGCCCTTTATGATGCATCCCAAAGTTCATGCTAATTGCTCAGGCATGCGTTTTGTGGATATGTCCTATGAAGGAACCGGCAGCTTCCATTATACTATCCGTTTGGATTGAGCCTATAGCCTGCACCAGGCAGGCTATACTTTAACTATTTCAGCATAGGGACGGGCAAGAAATAACAATGGACTTTAAAGATTATTATCAAATCATGGGCCTGGATAGAGCGGCCAGCCAGGATGAAATCAAACAAACCTATCGCAAACTGGCAAGAAAATACCATCCAGATGTCAGCAAGGAACCCGGGGCCGAAGAAAAATTCAAGGAACTGGGGGAAGCTTATGAGGTATTAAAAGATCCCGAAAAAAGAGCGAAATACGATAAATACGGTCAATACTGGAAACAGCAGAGCGAAGCCCAGCAACAATATGGCCAGGACTATGAACCCCATTATCAGTATACTGGTCATAGTGATTTCGATCCTGCCGATTTTGAGGATTTTCTGGGTTCCATATTCGGCCGGCAAGCAAGACGCGAGCAATCAGGCTTTTACGATCAAGGCCAGGATGTCCATGCCCAGCTGACCATCAGCCTTGAGGACAGCTACCAGGGTAGTGAAAAAATACTTCAGCTCCAGATGCCTTCGATCAATAAACAGGGGGAACTGGAGTATCAGCAACGCTCCATCCGAGTAAAAATTCCCAAAGGAATTGGCAATCAACAGCAAATTCGGCTGAAAGGCCAGGGCGGAGAGCGGGTCGCAGGCAAGCGCGGTGATCTGTATATTGAAATTCATATTGCTCCCCACCCTCTATTTCATCTGGAGAAGAGGGATATCCATCTGAAGGTCCCTATTACGCCTTGGGAAGCAGTTCTTGGTGCTAATATTGAGATACCCACACTGGGCGGCACAGTAAACATGAAAATTCCGGCTTACTCTCAGACAGGTAAAAAGATGCGTCTTAAAGGACGCGGCCTGCCAGGTAATCCACCGGGCGACCAATACATTACTCTGGAAATCAGGATCCCGGAAACTGAAAACAGCGACATGAACAGGCTTTTCGAGCAAATGGCTAAAAGCGTTCATTTTAATCCGCGTGAAAAAATGGGAGCAGCTCATGAGCGATAAAAAGACTGGCACAATGGAATGCGAACAGCTATTTTCACTCTCTTTGCAGGAAATCAGCCATTCCTTTGGCGTTACCCGTGAGACAATCATCGAAATCGTTCAGGAAGGTATTGTTACGGTTAGCAGGAACGAAAGCAATGAGTGGCTATTTGACGATGAAGCCTTAAGACGTATCCGTACGGTTATTCGGCTCAACCAGGATTTGGGCGTTAATCTGGCGGGTGCAGGGCTGGTTCTGGATCTGCTCGCTGAAATTGATCAGTTGCGTGGATTACTTTATTCACAGAAGTTATAGCCGCGGCAGCGCGTGATTTAATGGGATCCCGCGAACAAACATGCAGGTTGGGCCTTGGGTCAACATTGAGTCCGGGAGTGGCTCAAGCGTTTGTTGGGCCAAGGGCCCAACCTACAATAATTGCTTTAAGCAATCATTACCCGTTGCATAGCAGGAAGCGTTTCTGCGGCAAAGGGGGCCGGCCATTGAAGTCCCAATTCTGCAATCCGCCTGCCAAAGGCATCGATATACTCTTTCAGTTCACCCTGCAGAGCATCAATACTGAATACAGGACAGGCATTATCTTTGAGCATCTGATCCAGTCCGTCACGAATAGCAGCCCGCTCTTCCTCATTTTTTAACTGACCGATTTGCTTGCGAATGGTATATATCGCCCCCATCAGTTCTTTTGCGGATAAGGGCTCACGGGTTAAATCTTCAAACCAGTGAATCAGGTTATTGTATGCCCTGGAAGGAGAGGAGGAGAACCAATTGGAAAAACAGCTGCTTTTGTGGTGCTGGGCCATATATACCGTCGCATAATCATCCAGGCTATTAAAGGCACGCATGAAATTAACTCGTCTTAAGCGTTCTGCGGCATGACTTATCGATTGATTAGCATCCTTTATTAATTGCTGTTGAGGAGAAGACAAACTTTTTTTATTCAGCAATATTTCCAAAAGGCCGGCATATTTATCAATCATGGTTGAGGCAATGGTCACATTGATCTCCAGCACCTTACGGCTATTCGGGTCTTTGGCATCCTTATTTTTAACTGCCGCCATAACTTCGGCATTGGAAAGTAATTCCTGCAGATAGTCATTCATTTTACCATTAATCCCATCCTTTATCAGATTAAACACATCAGAAAGGGTAGAGGATGTGGAAGACAGAAATGAATGACCTGTTTTTTTTGTGGAATCCTGAACACGCGCCTGCGCTTTGGCAAGATCATTCACAGCGGCATTATAATGACCTCCCTGATTCATAATGCCTGCTTGCTGAGCCGATAACTGTTCATCTGCTGTGTTACCAGCCAGAATTCTGATTGCCTGTAACTGCTTCATTAAATCCATTTTTTCCGCATCTTCAAGCTTCATGACCGCCCCTTTTCGTATCCTTGAATTTAAAGTCTAGCGGGCATTTGAAAAAACAGGCAACTTTAACTCAAGGTAACCGAACCAGTCTCGTTTAAAGCAACGGACGATGAGTTAGTAGCTTCTGCAGCAGCCGCCGGAGGATGATACAGAGAGGTATAAGACGCAATGCCTGGTTTTAATGCCGTTTGCCCAGTTAATAGCGTGATTCCTTGCTCAAAATTATGCGCTTTGGCGATATCAAGCGCTGTCTCACCTGCTTCATTTTTCAAATCTATAAATTGCTGTATTGAAATCTTGTCTGAAGCTTTCTGTTTAAGCTCGAGCACCATTGAAATCAAATCAACACGCCGATTTGCAGCAGCCCAATGCAGGAAGCTGTTCCACTGAGAGTCCTGCTGTCTGATTAGGTTGAAGAACAGATCCGCAGGTAATTTGGAAAGTACAAAACGTCCCTGTGGTCGATTAAGCAGGTACATCAGTAAAGACTGAGACTCGTCCAGACTACCCCACTGCTGAATGGCAATATCGGCAAACAAGTTGACCATGATATTCCTGTGTGACTCTATATTCACTTTTTCCGGAATTGACAGAATATTAAAAATCAGGAACAAAAAGTCCAATCCTTCCCTTTTGCGCGCAAGTAATTCAAAACGGGTTTTACCCAAATCGTTGTACTGCTTGAATAACTCATCCAGAGAAAAATAGTAATTAACCAAAACCGGGTTCTCTTGCAGATAATTCTGAAAGCACTTCCAGGAGCTTATGCCATCGGAATTATTTTTGTACAGATGCATGAGTAGAGGAAGATTGTTGGGCGTTCCAGTGGCCATTAAATATGTGTATAACAAATCAACAGGGATACTAATGATAAACATATCCAGATTTTCATAGATTTCCTGAGTACCTAGTTGGCCTCTGGATAAATTAATCATTGCCTTAAGTCTTGCCTCTCTTGTTACCTCATTTTGTTGTCTTTGCTTTTCTTTTATTAATCCTTCTATGACCCGTATTTGCCTGTCTAATTGATTTTTATTATGCGCCCCTTGTCTGGTTAAATTTTTATCTAACAATAATTTGCGTGTACGAATTCTTTTCGCGATTTCAAGCTCGTTTATCTCACCTGACAATTGTTTAACTTCAGGGATAAGAATCGGACCTCTCGTTGTAGAGATCTCTTGTATTTTAGTTTGTAAATACTGCACATCATATACCGGGGCATTGCCTTTTTTAGGCGCAGGGTTTTCGTAACGTGAGCAATCCAATGCGTTTAATGCGAGCGGCAGATTTAATTTTTTAGCCAGCTCCAGCGGAGTTAATCCTTCTTTATTTTTTACCTCAAATACATCCTGCTCTTCCATGACAAACCCGTCCTTTAAAGCGCTCGCTCTTGCTGCCATAATCGCTACAATAATATTCACGCGCTGATTGTTTACTGCCCAATGCAAGAGGGTATTTCCTTCTATGTCCTTGCAACATAAAGAGGGGAACAACTGGCTGCTGAATAGAATTTTGAACAGAGGACGTCCTGTCGGGTGGTTTAACAGAAACATTAATAAGCTATTCTTTCCAATCAAATCATCCCATGTATTGACAGAAGGAGCAGCAAACAAAATATCTTTAAACCGGGATAGGGTCTCTGTATCCAGCATGTCAGGAATGACCATTGAATCCCACATTTCTTTAAGAAAATCAAGGCCATGTTGTCTGAGACATAAGATTTCAAAATAGCTTTGACCCGAAATGGAATCTTTTTTAGCCAGCGCCTTTAAAGAAAAATAATGCTCCAGCTCCAGAGGATTATTTATAAAATAACGCTTCAACGCCATCCATTTATCATTCTCTTTTTTTAATCGGGAGATAAAACAATCATTGCCTCCATTTTCAGTCAGAATCAGCCATCTGAAAATGGTTTCCTGGGGGTGCTTCTTTTTAAACGTATTATCCAAAGCACTTTCGGAAAAAGAATCAAACAGATTATTTAGATCGGTTTGAATCTTCTCTTCTATCCTGGACAATCTCGGTTTTTGTGCAATCAACTCCCGCTTTTCCTGTTGCAGTGAAGCCCATTTCTGTTTTAAAGCAGCTCCCTTTACCTCCAATGAGCTGCGCTTCTGCAAGGCTTTCTGCAATTCATCCTGATACGCAGCCTGTTCATTTGCGACGCTATCTAACTGCATTTTGATTTCTTCGAGAGAACCCGGCAGGCCAAATTTGCCTCCAGTTCCTGAATTGAAAAATTTAGGTGAACGAGCCAGCGCATCTCTCGTGGGTAGAGAATCTATTCTTTGCGAAAGACTTCGAGAATTGCCCGACAAGCTGGCCGTAGTTTCTTTTGGCTCATCTTTAGGGATAGCAGCTTGTTTACCTTTATTTCTCCTGTTCGAGCGGCGATTAGACGTTTGTTTTTTATCTGCAACGCTTAAAGGCGCTTGCTCTTCCTGTGCCGTATCCGTCTTTTCAGAAGGTTCTTTTCCAACCGCGACACATTCAGTCATTGTTGCGACCGTCTCAGCCTCTTCCTGCTTTTCGACAGGAGGCTCTTCTTTTTTAATCAACCCCTTGCTCAGCAGGAAATCATCGTAATCCGTATAAGAGCGATGCTCTTTAAGACAGTGCTCAAACGCGTTCCTGGCTATGTCTTTTTTGCCATTCTGATACAGCCGGCAAATCTCTTCTTCCCATTGCGTGAGGCGCTCTTCTTCCGTTTGCTCTAAATTCGGATCGCTTAAAAAGGCTGTTTCGGGTGTCTTAATCCCTTTTTTGAAGGCGTTACATAGAGGGGCTAAAGGATAATCATCGCCTTGATCGATAAACAGGCGTTTGGTGGCACGCGTACTGCTGGTAAAAAATTTGTTTAAGGGCGGACCAAAACGGCTATTGCCGCAACCGCGTTTGACGAGGTTGGTCGGTACTTTGCCATCCGTCCATTCACGGCTCGCTTCACGGCATAAGTCATTATCCAGCATGCGGTACAGGATGACATTCTCATATTCCAGACCCTTGATTTCCTCGGCAGTGAATACCAGGACTGCACCCGGATATTTTTCCTGAGCCTCCTTTTTATATTCCGGCAGGGTAATAATGACAAAATTACTCTGCTTCGCCATATCCCTTAAGGCGTTTAGCTCTTACGGCGTCTGCTTTGGCCAGTGCACTATGCCCGGCGTTTTCGCCTGCTCGGGCGACATCTTGATTTCAGACAGCTCCTGTTTGTCAGCACGGACGCCCACCACCTGATTCTTTACCTTAATCACTTCATTGGCAAAATGCACCACATTCTCTGGGCAGCGGTAGGACTGCGGCAGCTCAACCGAGGTAAGCGGTAATCCATAGCGCTGCATCATCTTTTCAATAAGCGGACCCTTAGACAGTTCGTCAAAAAGGCTTTGGTGGGTATCCATGCAAAGACATAGCTGTCCTTCTTTGGCTAACAGCAGCAGATTCTCTAACTCAAGACCCGATAAATCCTGGGCTTCATCACCCAACACCAAATCATACTTGTCCCGCTGCGCAAATGTTAAGAAATCAAGCGCCACCAACCTGTTGTCTTTAAGATAATTCAGATAATTCTCATACGCGGCCAATATCCACTGCCGGTCGTCCGGATGGGCATATAAACTGTTCTGGGCTCCAAGACCAAGATAACCCTCGGGCAGATAACCCGATAAAAGGCGAAACTCCTGATACAGCTCATGCCCTTCTTTTAAAAATCGCTCCAGTTGCGCACTCGCCTCGTCAGGCACCTCCGCCTTCTTTTTCTTGCCTTTACCCTTTTTACCGGCGGCCGCCGCCGCAGGCTTCAGTCTATCCCTGCATTTCGCAACATAGCCTTTCAGCCACTGCTCAAAATCAGACTCGCTCGCAAGCGTTTTACCCTCAAATTCAGCCGCACGCTGCTCACGTGCTACCGTCTCATAGGCTTTAAATTCAACCCGGTTTTTTAACGTATCGGGCAGCGATAAGCTATCCCATATCGCCTGCATCGCCTTCACTAATTCCGGCGACTGCGTCACATACAGGATTTTTCCCTCCGAGCCAGGGGGAAGGCTCGCAATCAAGTCAAGGATGCGCGACACCGCCACACAGGACTTCCCTGAGCCAGGCGCTCCCCGAATTACAACCGGAGGGGTTACCTTTAAAACCTCTGCCTGCTGACTACTCAAGCGAATCACATGCTGATTATAATAGTCCAGTGTCACCAGCGGTTTCTTTGGCAACGGGCCTGCCGCAGGACGCGCCGCTTCCAGCGCTTCCTCCGCCATTAGCTCCTCAATCTGCCTGATTATCGAAGGACCATATTTCTGACGATACTTTTCAACTCCCGCCTTGTCCGAGAACAGCGTCGATTTCTTATACTCATGATTTTCCGCGATCTGCGCTATGACCAGGTTTTTTTCGCCCTTTACCTCGAATTCAACTAACAGGGCACGGTCCGCCTTGTCTAAGCGAGCACTCGCCAATCCATCGCGATCTGTTAACTTCTCATAGCCAGCCGCTTGTGTTTGCTGATTGAATAAGGCCTTCGCTAACTTCTTTACAAACTTAGGACCCTTGGAATATCCCGCTAATACTGCTCGTTGGATAATGACCCGCTTCCACGGCGCGCTCGCCTCTGCTCTCTTCTTCGGCATGTAAACTCTGAATACAACTTAATTATTAATGGTCCGATATTATACATACAGAACCATGATTAATCAAATGATCGTAGGAACACAGGGGCAACGTTCCATGTCATATTGACATCTATGTCAATTCGACATAAACTATAAACATAATAATACTTCAGGTCTTGTCGTGAGAGTGATTTCTAAAAAAAAGCTGCGTGATTTTTATATGCAGAATACTCAATCGGAAATACCGCTTATAGAATGGTATTATAAAATGAAAAGCTGCAATGCCAAAAACATCTACGAATTGAAAGCGCTTTTTAACAGCGTCGATCCTGTTCATGGATATACCGTGTTTAATATCGGTGGCAATAATTACAGGCTTATTACTGCCATTCATTATAATTCAGAGCGCTGTTATATAAGGGCCTGCTGGACTCATGCGGAGTACAGCAAAAAATTCAATCAAGACAAATTGAAGCGGGGTGAACTGTAATGGCTGTTACAAATCCTATTTACATTAACTATTCTGGTGAGAAAACTTCCAGGAAATTTCACTTTCCTCTATCTGTCTTTAAAAAACCCGCCAATCAAAGCGAATATGACATTCTTGAAAATTTGCTTGATCAAATTCTTGATGAAGTGCGAGAGGATGAAGAGCATCCCCTCGCTATAGTAGCTCACATTATTGGCGATAATCTTGAAGATTTTGATAATAACAATCATCCCCCTATTGGCCATAATGTGACGGATATTGATTTGGTTCAATATCTGATGTCTGAAAACCATCTTAATCAGCAGAAAATGGCTGATATTTTTGGTAATCAAGGTAATGTTTCCAAATTTCTAAACGGTGAGCGTAAGCTAAGTAAATCCCAAATCAACAAGCTTGTATCCCGTTTTAAAATCAGCGCTGATTTCTTTTTTAAAGGGCCTTAACGCGCCCTTTTGATGACAATTTTTAACGTATGGAATTGAGCCTCTCCAGCGTACTGCAGGTTGACTTTCTACAACAGCGATTAAGGCCCCTTGTTTTCCAGTTCCCTCAACACTTGATCCAGATCATCTCCTGGAAAAAGGACTCTTGAGACGGGTTGAAGCTGAAGATTGGGGTAGGGGCTCCATCGACTTGCCTTTCGCTGCTCAGCTTCCAATATCCTTTTCTCCCTGGCCTCCAATAAAGGGATTAAATTCTTGGCATCCTTACCTTTAGCCAAATCCAGGGGGGTCTGGTTAAGCTCATTAGTCACTCTAAAGATGACCTTGGGATTGGCACCGGGTATTATACGGTCTCCTCCAGGCAATGCCGCGTGCCTGGAGCTAATAATAATCGACGCCAGATCTTCTCTGTTATTTTCAATGGCCCAATGCAGAAAGGTATTGCCTGATTTATCCTGCAGTTTCATCCCCGGGAAAAAACTGCTGTCTACAATTGTCTGAAAAAGGCTGATGCCATCTGCACTTCCTGCCAGATGCATAAGGAAATGGTTCTCCGCTGTCACCTCACTCCAATTCAGACCCTTTAGATCTGTAAAGAAAACCTGGCACATGGTGGTGAATATGCTTCGCACATCCCGATCGATAGGAACAAGAGAAAAGATTAATTCCAGCAGCTGCAACCCCACCGGATTGCGAGCCATTGTTTCAAAACGGCTTCTTGTACCGTCCGGCGCTATTTCAAACAATTTTTGCAAGGAAAACCATTGACTCAAACTGGACTCATGCTCTTCCAAATATCTCCGGAAGGCCTTCCATTTGGCATCATCCTTGTTCATCATTATCAAAAAACAACTCTCATCCTTGCAGGAAAAATACCGATCAAGAGCAGTATCCGCAGACTTGCCAAAAACATTGTCCAGAAATCCCTTCATCCTTTGATAAACCGGATCTGTCTCAGTGACTCCCGCTGGAACTGTGGACGACGTACCCTGTAATATCCCCCTGGCGTCCATTATTCCTGTTACCCTTGAATTGGGAGACGGGTTGAAAAATGCGGGCGAACGAACCAGCGGCCCAAAAGGCAGGGTACTATTCGATTTTTTATTTGTACTTGCAAATGAAACAGGCTTGCGCGACAAGCTGGCCGTGGTTTCTTTCGGCTTTGCTTTGGGGGCAGCGGCTTGTTTACCCTTCTCTTCCTGCTTAGGTTGGCTACTAGCCGCCGGCGTTTTATTCGCGGCCCTGGGAACTGCTTTTTCTTTCTGCAAAACATCGCTTTTTTGAGAGGATTCTGCGGCTTTAGCCACAGCCGGTAAGATCTCAGGCCTTTTCTGCTCCTCAACCACTTCTTTCTTTTCGACAGGGGGCTCTTCTTTTTTAATTAAACCCTTGCTCAGCAGGAAATCATCATA
Source organism: Legionella quinlivanii (assembly GCF_003265995.1). Taxonomy (GTDB): domain Bacteria; phylum Pseudomonadota; class Gammaproteobacteria; order Legionellales; family Legionellaceae; genus Legionella_C; species Legionella_C quinlivanii_A. The sequence continues at coordinate 30,155 of NZ_MVJN01000003.1, forward strand.
ATCCGTATAAGAGCGATGCTCTTTAAGACAGTGCTCAAACGCGTTCCTGGCTATGTCTTTTTTGCCATTCTGATACAGCCGGCAAATCTCTTCTTCCCATTGCGTGAGGCGCTCTTCTTCCGTTTGCTCTAAATTCGGATCGCTTAAAAAGGCTGTTTCGGGTGTCTTAATCCCTTTTTTGAAGGCGTTACACAGAGGGGCTAAAGGATAATCATCGCCTTGATCGATAAACAGGCGTTTGGTGGCACGCGTACTGCTGGTAAAAAATTTGTTTAAGGGCGGACCAAAACGGCTATTGCCGCAACCGCGTTTGACGAGGTTGGTCGGTACTTTGCCATCCGTCCATTCACGGCTCGCTTCACGGCATAAGTCGTTATCCAGCATGCGGTACAGGATGACATTCTCATATTCCAGACCCTTGATTTCCTCGGCAGTGAATACCAGGACTGCACCCGGATATTTTTCCTGAGCCTCCTTTTTATATTCCGGCAGGGTAATAATGACAAAATTACTCTGCTTCGCCATATCCCTTAAGGCCTTTAACTCTTCCGGCGTCTGCTTTAGCCAGTGCACTATGCCCGGCGTTTTCGCCTGCTCAGGCGACATCTTGATTTCAGACAGCTCCTGTTTGTCAGCACGGCCGCCCACCACCTGATTCTTTACCTTAATCACTTCATTGGCAAAATGCACCACATTCTCTGGGCAGCGGTAGGACTGCGGCAGCTCAACCGAGGTAAGCGGTAATCCATAGCGCTGCATCATCTTTTCAATAAGCGGACCCTTAGACAGTTCGTCAAAAAGGCTTTGGTGGGTATCCATGCAAAGACATAGCTGTCCTTCTTTGGCTAACAGCAGCAGATTCTCTAACTCAAGACCCGATAAATCCTGGGCTTCATCACCCAACACCAAATCATACTTGTCCCGCTGCGCAAATGTTAAGAAATCAAGCGCCACCAACCTGTTGTCTTTAAGATAATTCAGATAATTCTCATACGCGGCCAATATCCACCGCCGGTCGTCCGGATGGGCATATAAACTGTTCTGGGCTCCAAGACCAAGATAACCCTCGGGCAGATAACCCGATAAAAGGCGAAACTCCTGATACAGCTCATGCCCTTCTTTTAAAAATCGCTCCAGTTGCGCACTCGCCTCGTCAGGCACCTCCGCCTTCTTTTTCTTGCCTTTACCCTTTTTACCGGCGGCCGCCGCCGCAGGCTTCAGTCTATCCCTGCATTTCGCAACATAGCCTTTCAGCCACTGCTCAAAATCAGACTCGCTCGCAAGCGTTTTACCCTCAAATTCAGCCGCACGCTGCTCACGTGCTACCGTCTCATAGGCTTTAAATTCAACCCGGTTTTTTAACGTATCGGGCAGCGATAAGCTATCCCATATCGCCTGCATCGCCTTCACTAATTCCGGCGACTGCGTCACATACAGGATTTTTCCCTCCGAGCCAGGGGGAAGGCTCGCAATCAAGTCAAGGATGCGCGACACCGCCACACAGGACTTCCCTGAGCCAGGCGCTCCCCGAATTACAACCGGAGGGGTTACCTTTAAAACCTCTGCCTGCTGACTACTCAAGCGAATCACATGCTGATTATAATAGTCCAGTGTCACCAGCGGTTTCTTTGGCAACGGGCCTGCCGCAGGACGCGCCGCTTCCAGCGCTTCCTCCGCCATTAGCTCCTCAATCTGCCTGATTATCGATGGACCATACTTCTGACGATACTTCTCAACACCCGCCTTATCTGAGAACAGCGTCGATTTCTTGTATTCATGATTTTCCGCGATCTCCGCTATAACCAGGCTTTTTTCGCCATTGACTTCAAATTCAACCAATAGGGCACGGTCCGCTCCGTCCAGGCGCCCGCTCGCCAGGCCATCGCGATCCTTTAACTTCTCATAGCCAGCCGATTGCGTTTGCTGATTCAATAAAGCCGATGCCAGCTTCTTTACAGGCTTGGGACCCTTGGAATATCCCGCTAATACTGAACGCTGGATAATGACTCGCTTCCACGGCGCGCCGGCCGCTGCTTTCTTCTTCGGCATGTAAACTCTGAATACAACTTAATTATTAATGGTCCGATATTATACACGCAGACATTTAGCTTGTAATTAGTTTATTTTTAGGACAGTTATTATTTTTGAAATACATAGGTTCCCGGCGCATCGCAAAGCGGAGGATAATCTTTTTCTGTATTACCCATCGGAGGAGGAGAAATTTGATTGCCGGATTGTTCAACCAGCCACTGCTGCCACACCGGCCACCAGGAACCCTGATAGGAAGGCGCTTTTTCAAGCCAGCAATCGGAGGTGAGGTATTTGTCATGCGGTTTGCGCGTACGTATTTGATAACTGCGGCCTCGATGACCCGGCTCACTGACAATCCCGGCATTATGCCCGCCGCTGGTCAGCACAAAGGTAATTTCAGTGTCAGTGAATAAATGAAGCTTATAGACGGAACGCCAGGGAGCAATATGGTCGGTTTGCGTACCGACAAGAAATATGGGCACCCGAATATCACTTAAAGCAATACGCCGGTGGTTAACACGGAATCGTCCCTGGACCAGATCATTATTCAAAAACAGATTATGCAGGTATTCAGAATGGAAACGATAAGGTAAGCGAGTGGTATCATGATCCCAGGCCATTAAATCATTTAAGGGCCTGCGTGCGCCCAGAAAATAATCGTGAATTATTCTTGACCACACCAGATCATAGGATCGAATCATGCTAAATGCACCAGCCATTTGCTTGCCATTTAAATAACCCTGCTCCCACATGATATCCTCAAGATAAGTGACCTGACTGTGATCAATAAATAATTGCAGCTCACCAGGCTCTCTGAAATCAACTTGCGCCGCAAAAAGAGTGACACTTTTAAAACGATCATCGGATCTGCCTGCCAAAGCAGCAGCCACCATACTTAACAAGGTTCCGCCCAGGCAATATCCTACGGCGTGCACCTGCCGGGCAGGAACAATATTTAGAATCGCCTGTAAACCTTCCAGAATCCCATGGTTTACATAGGTATCAAAACCAAAGTCGCGATCGTCATGGCCGGGATTTTTCCAGGAAATCATAAAAACCGTATGACCTTTCCTCACTAAATAACGAACCAGCGAATTATGCGCTGAAAGATCAAGAATATAGTATTTCATAATCCAGGCGGGGATGATAAATATTGGCTCTGGATACACTTTTTCGGTGGCAGGAGAATACTGAATTAACTCCATCAGGCGATTTCTAAACACCACTTTTCCGGGAGTGGCCGCGAGATTCACACCTACCTTAAACTTCTCCATTTCTTTTGATGGCAGATGGAACCACTCCCTGAACAGATCTTCCATAAGGTTTGCAGCACCATCAATAAAATTCTGCCCTTTGGTCTCAAAGGTCTTTTCCAATATTTCCGGATTTGTCCAGGGGAAATTGCTGGGCGAGAAGATATCGAGAAATTGACGCTGAACAAAATTTACCACCCGCAAATGGTGAGGTGTAGCGCCGCGGATATTCCAGGTCATTTCGTTAATTGCCTGCTCAATCATTAAAAATTGCTGAACATATAATGAAAAAGGAAAATTATTCCAGGACTCCCCTTTAAACCGCTTGTCCTCCAGTTTGAGCTGCATGCAATGTTCAGTCAGGCTTGTATTAGTCTGTTGGCAATGGATGGCGAAAAATAATAGCTTGATTACATTTTGCCAGTTCTTTCGCGCGATATCAATTTGCTTGGCGGGTGCCATATTGAAATGAGAGAGCCAGTCAAAAAAAGCCAGTGACACTGATGCAGGTGACAACCATCCGGTAAAACGACCTTGCCAGGAGTGTAACAGAATGTCGAAAATTTGCCCTTCATAATACCCATTGGCCGGCGGCTCGACCGGTTGCAATGACTTGTTGTCTGGATGCGAATTATTCTTTTCTACCATTTACAATCCCTTTCACTGGAAGAGATTTTCAATTCATCGACCGAATCACATCAAACTCTTCGTCCTGCCCCAGCTCATCACAGAAATGCAGGCTTTCCTGTGCGTTATTCTCTGGCGCTAAAACAACAGTATCCTCATTATCCTGTTCATCAATGATTTCTTTAACATTTCTATTACGCATGACCTCTCCCGGATTTAAACTTATATTTTAACTTTAGCCCATAAAATAATTTTTGCTATCAGACAAGACTTGTTGCCAAAGCAATCACTTGTTGTATATAGTTTTTAATCCCCCCAAGAAAGGAAGGAAGTCATCTTGTTAAAGCGCGACATATCAAGAACCAATGTTTTAATCGCTGCGGCAGGAGGCATGATCGGTTCCGGCTGGCTCTTTAGCCCTTTTATCAGCGCGCAAATGGCGGGAAGCAACGCATTGATTAGCTGGGTGCTGGCTGCCTTGTTTATGCTGTTTATCGCACTTCCTCTTTGCGAACTCGGAGCCATGTTCCCCATTTCGGGCGGGATGACGAATTATCCCAGTTTCACCCACGGCAATGAGGTCGGGTTTTTATTTGCCTGGACCTCCTGGTTATCCTACGTGGTGATGACCCCTATTGAAATTCAGGCCATATTGCAATATTCAAGTCATTTTTTTCCCGCATTGATCGTTAAAAATGCCAGCAGCTTCACCCTTTCCGGGCTGGGTTATTTTATAGCGATTGTGATTATGCTCTTTGTAGTATTTCTTAATTCCTATGGAATAAAAATGCTGGCTGAATGCAACAAATTCGCCAGTATTATTAAGTTTCTGGTCCCAAGTATCGCCATCGTAGCGCTGATCTCAAGTGCTCCCTCGATGGGAAATATCAATATTCATCTCAATGACAAAACAGCCTGGGTGCAAATATTTACCGCCTTATCGGCCGGCGGTGTAGCCTTTGCTTTTACCGGCTTTCAAAATGGTCTGATGCTGGCAGGTGAGGTGCAGAATCCGCAACGCAATATTCCTATAGCCATTCTTGGCGCCGTCCTTATCGGATTTGTATTGTATTTCATGCTGCAACTCAGCTTTCTGGTTGCCATACCCTCTTCCTATCTGGCCAATGGCTGGCATAACTTAAGCTTTCCAGGCGATAGCGGGCCCCTGGTAGGTTTAAGCTTATTATTAGGTCTCGGGCTTGTTGCCATGCTGCTGATGTTTGATGCCGCGTTTTCCCCTTTTGGCACCACACTGGTGTATACCGCAGCTACTTCGCGAATCGTATACGGCATGGCATTGAACAATCACCTGCCAAAATTTTTCACCCGCTTAAACCGCCACCGTATTCCTTATATTACCCTTTACGCCAACCTGCTGGTGGGATGCTTATCCTTTTTACCTTTTCCCGGGTGGCAAAAGATGGTGGCCTTTTTATCGTCCTGCAGTATCCTGTCTTACGGTATAGGCCCAGTCTGTTTATTGGCCATGCGAAAACTGCAACCGAACCGTGAACGCCCCTTTCGACTGTCTGCCTGCCACTTTTTCAGTCATGCTGCCTTTTATGCCTGCAATCTGATGTTGTACTGGTGTGGATTTGATATTCTCTGGAAGCTTGATTTGGCGCTCCTGATCGGTTTTATTATTAATCGAATCTGTCAAAGAAAAAAATCAACAGCTTTTACAGACAGAAGCCTTTACTGGTTTGCATTTTACATGAGTTCAATGCTGCTGGTTTCTTATCTGGGCACTTTTGGCGGCATAGGCAGGCTTAATTTTCCACAAGATATTCTTCTGATACTTCCCTTAAGCATGGTTATTCTCCATTTTTCGCAGAAAGTGTTGGTGGATGATAAAAAGCATCAGGAAATCACTGCTAATTTATTGATGGCTGAGGCAATGGAGTCCTGAACTGCGGATAACTGCGAAAAATTCCCTCTCTAGCTCTCTCCCAAAGGGAGAGAGGACTTTAGAAAAAATCCCCTCTCCCTTTGGGAGAGGGCTAGGGTCACTGCCATTAAGTTAAGCTCAATTGTATATTAAACTGTCATCCCCGCGAAAGGCGGGGATCCATCTCTGAGCTAGCCACAATGCCGACTGAGGAAATAGATTCCCGCATTTCGCGGGAATGACAGAAGTCCTTACCTTAATGGCAGTAAGGACCAGGGTGAGGGTTGATTTTGGCTCTCTCAGGCCGGGCCGGGAGCAATCGACAGGTCATCTTTTACCTGTAAACTTTCCACATAGGCCTTGCCGTCAATAAAAGCCATATGAGTACCGTTATTTTTTTGCATGGCATGATTAATTTTCTGGCAAAGTTCATCAAACGACAAGTCAATATACTCTCCTTCATTAGGATCAAAAAAGGAGTAGGTTCCACCGGTTTTTTTGATGACCATTGAGTGCCCTTCAAACTCGAATCGCCCTTTCCGAAAAACCGAAAATTTTACATAATGCCCATCGGGAAGGGCATTAAGCTTTTCCGCCAGACGAGTTTCATTAACCATTCCATCCTTTTGATTCGATTCAAACGGTTTAAATAAATCATGAGGATAAATATTAAAAAAATAGGCAATCACTTTCTGAAAAAATGTGCTGACATGAAGAATATGACTTTTTTTCACATTAGATTTATTAATATCTGAGACATTGAACCGGTGCCTGGATGCCATCGGCTTTCTTTCTATCAAACTTAACAGGCCATCATCCTCTCTTATCTCAAAGGAAGTTTTTGCAAACGCAGCGCTGAAGCGATTAGTTGATGAAGACGCTTTTCCCAGCTTGTCCTCCATAATTACAAAATTACAAATTAACTCACAAAGACCATTAAACTTCAGGTTAATTTTATGCAGATCGGCATAATGATCTTTTTTTTCTTTCACTTCAGCACAGAGAGGAGCCTGATCAAATTTAATCAGCTTTTTTTGCGCTCTATTGCACTTCACCCCACGTGTCTGAAAATTGCCGGAACCCAAAACCGGTTTTTTGTTAAATAGCTCAGCGAGCTGATGTTCGGCATGGAATGATCTGTTTGCCAGCGGAATAGTGGAGAGGTCGTCAATCTCCCGGAAATTAATTGTATCGTTTTCAAGGACTGCGTAAATTGATAACTGCTTTTCTTTCATAACAACAAAATCGAATAACAAAACCACTTCATTTTAGCACAAAAAGACAAATTAAGTAACAAAAAGCACCCTCAAAATCCATTCTGTCTCGAGCTAATTATGATATAATGACCGATTTTCAATCATTACTCCATATCATGTCCAAACAGTTGCTTTCCCTTACCGGGCTACATGTTTTTTTTCTTTGCCTGAGTAATGTGCTGGTGCAGCATCCAATAATTATCTTCGGTTTTCATACTACCTGGGGAGCATTCTCCTATCCGGTCATCTTTATTCTAACGGATTTAACAACAAGACTGGCCGGCGCAGCAACTTCACGGCGTATTATTTTTCTGGCGATGCTGCCTGGTTTGTGCAGTTCTTATTTAATCAGCAACTGGTTTAGCTTCGGCAGTTTCTGGGTCAATAACCCCTTTGCCCTGCGAATTGCACTGGCCAGTTTCAGCGCCTATGTTTTGGGCCAATTAGCCGATATCAGTTTTTTTCAGCGTTTAAGACAGCGACCTTCCTGGTGGGTTGCGCCGACCGTTGCAGGCATTTTTGGTAACATTCTCGATACCTATTCTTTTTTCTTTATCGCATTCTACCAGTCAAGCGATTTCTTTCTTCGAGCCCACTGGCTAGAGATAGCCAGTGTTGACCTGGTATTTAAGCTGGTCATTAGTATTGGGTCCTTTGTTCCTCTTTATGGCCTCCTGCTCTCACTGATTTTGTCCAGCAAAAAAGAGCGCCTAATGAAACATGGCTCCCAAAGCGATACACCCTTGCCCGGCATGTAAACCGATGGCCGTTGAAACCGGCTCAACGAAAACGGGTTCCTGGCCAAAAGCCTCATAGGTCATTGTCGCAAACTCAGCGGCTTTTTCCGGCACGCCAGCATGTACGATACAGTAATTATCCAGTGAACTGGTTTTGGCAAGTTCAGTGACGATATTAACCAGTTTTATTAAAGCCTTGGTCTCACCAAACGCCTTGTCCTTTATCACCGCTCTGCCTTCCTGATCAAAGGAAATAATGGGCTTAACACCTGAATAACGTGCAAACATTCCCTTTAGTCTGCTGACTCGTCCTGAACGGATTAACGCATCGAACTGGTCGACCATGACAAATAAATGCGTCCTGCCAGCTCGTTCAGCCAAAGCCGCCTTGATCGCCTCAATTTCCATACCTTCCGCAATCAGCTCAGCCGCATAATACAATAACAGCCCCTGCGAGCCGGAAACCAGACGAGAATCCATTACATGCACATTGCTAAAATTGTCAGCTACTTTGCAAAGCGCATCATGCATCCCGCTTAGCACTTTGGCGACACTCAAAACCAGTACCTGATCGTAATGCAGAGATAAATATTCAATTCGCTCCCTGATTAAGGCGGGAGCAGGAAACGACGTTGTGGGATAAGCGGGCAGCGACGATAAGCTGCTATAGAAATCCTTACTTTCGATACAGTATCGATCCAATAAATCATGGCCATCGTAATGCACATTCAGATTAATCAAATGAATCTGAAAATCATCAAGAATGGTCTGCGGAATATTAACGCTGGAGTCGGTAACCAAGGCAATGCGATAGCGGCTTTCATGCATCACCTGATACTGTCTCAGCATATCCTCAACCTTGGGGGACTGTATGCTGCCGTGCTGTCTTAAAATTTTGAATACCGAAGGCGGCTGGTTGCAGTGGAGATGCAGACGGCATAACTGTTGATTAGCGGTGAGAACAATGCTGTCGCCATGCTCCTGCAGGGAGCTGACAATCTCGCTTTTATTGAGCTGCCTGCCGGCGATGATGGCTTCAGTGCAATAGCGATTCTGAGGCGGATTCCCAAGGACAGGTTGTTCATGCTGATGATTTTCACTAACCGGCACCTCTTCAATCTCGTCATCAAGCGGTTGAGGATTTGCCAGATAGCTGGCAAATCCCTCGACAAAAAATCCAAAGCCTAAAGCACCCGCATCCTCCACCTGCGCTTCCCTCAGGATTGCAAGCGTGTTTCTCGTCGACTCAACTGCCGCCTGCACCTCGGGCAATGTCTGGTTTACCAATTCGACCACGCAGTCAGTATGAGCCGCGTCCCGTTCGAGACAAGCCGCCCATACTTCCATGACAGTCAGTATGGTTCCCTCGACCGGTTTTAGAATTGCAGCACGAACACTTTGCACCGCCGTTTTTACCAGCTGCGCAAACGAGCGGGTATCGAGGGGCTCAGGTAAAGGAAGTGCCTCCATAAAGCCATTAAAAAACTGCGAGAAAATCATTCCTGAATTGCCGCGCGCCCCCATAATGCCGGCATCGGCCAACGCCTTGCAGGTTAGCTCCAGGCCGGGCTGCTGCCTGGCGTAAGTCACAATTGAGCGTGCGGTGGCCGCCATATTATCGCCGGTGTCACCGTCAGCAACCGGGAACAGATTAATCGCATTTAAATTTTGCCGTTGAGCTATTAGCGTTTTGCAGGCACTCATTACGGCTGAGTGAAGCAATGCCGCGTCTAGTTGCAGTATCGCCATGATTAATAATAAATAAAATGTAACCCTAGATTAAGCATACTCCCGCCTCTTTTTTAAAGCAACGGATGATATTAATCTCTCAGCGATTGTTTTTTTAATGCAAAAAACTGATTTACCAGTATTTATCCTGTAACTACTATCAGGCTTATGCCATAATTTCCGGGAATATGACCGGCTAAAAGCCAATACAAACAAGACAAGTACAATGATTTATTCCGATTTACGTGATTTTATTGAACAATTGGAAAAGCGGGAATTATTAAAGCGAATAGATTATCCGGTTTCACCCTTCCTCGAGATGACGGTGGTAAGCGATCGGGTACTACGCTCTGGAGGTCCAGCCTTACTGTTTACCCGGTCTCATGAGCGTATTCCTGTTCTTACCAATTTATTTGGTACTGTGGAACGCGTTGCCCTGGGTATGGGAACAGAGCAAATCAGTGCGCTGCGAGAGATTGGTCAACTACTAACCAGTTTAAAAGAACCGGAACCCCCCAAGGGTTTTAAAGATGCGTTGGGCAAGCTTCCCTTACTGAAGCAGGCTTTAACGATGGCCCCGAAACTGATAAAAAACGCCCCCTGCCAGGAAATTATTATCGAAAAGGAGCAAGTGGACTTGCTTTCGCTTCCAATACAAACCTGCTGGCCCGAGGATGCGGCACCACTAATAACCTGGGGTCTGGTGACCACCAGGGGACCGAATAAGCCACGCGAAAATATGGGCATCTACCGCCAGCAGGTAATTGGCAGAAACAAACTGATTATGCGCTGGCTTTCTCATCGCGGAGGAGCTCTGGATTATCAGGACTGGCAAAAAGCCCGACCGGGTGAGCCATTTCCAGTTGCAGTGACTCTCGGGGCCGATCCCGCTACCATTCTCGCGGCAGTAACCCCCATTCCGGACACGCTTTCCGAGTATTCCTTTGCAGGACTTTTACGCGGTCAACGCACTCAGCTGACACAATGCATCGGCAATGATTTGCACGTTCCCGCCAGCGCTGAAATCATTCTGGAAGGTTATATTGAACCAGGCTCTCTGGCGCCGGAAGGACCGTTTGGCGATCATACCGGCTATTATAATGAGGTCCAATCGTTTCCTGTTTTTACAGTGGAGCGCATTACCCACCGGAAAAATCCCATTTATCACAGCACGTATACGGGACGCCCGCCGGATGAACCCGCCATTCTCGGTGTAGCCTTAAATGAAGTATTTATTCCCTTGCTGCAAAAGCAATTTCCGGAAATTGTCGATTTTTATCTTCCACCGGAAGGTTGTTCCTACCGTCTGGCGGTGGTTACAATTAAAAAACAATATCCCGGCCACGCCAAGCGGGTAATGATGGCGGTGTGGACTTTCTTAAGACAATTTATGTATACTAAATTTGTAATCGTATGCGATGATGATGTGGACGCACGCAATTGGCAGGATGTTATCTGGGCGATGACAACGCGAATGGATCCTGCACGCGATACGGTGATGATTGAGAATACCCCCATTGATTATCTTGATTTCGCCTCACCCGTTTCGGGCTTAGGCTCCAAGGTTGGATTTGACGCAACCAGTAAATGGCAGGGAGAAACGCAACGTGAATGGGGAAAACCGATCTCCATGGATGCCGAAATTTTGGACAAGGTAAACAGTTACTGGGAAAAGCTAGGACTAAAATAATGGAAAATACCGAAATTACTGCTCAAGTTGAGCATATAAATCCCTTATCAGACAGTATTATCGAGTTAATACTATCTCCTTTACATTATGTGGATTACGAAGCGGGCCAATATTTGCAGATCAAAACCAATAGTAGCTATAATAGCTATTCCATTGCCAATGCGCCCTTAGGCTCACACAGATACGAATTACACATTCGCCATACAGGCAGCCCCTATAATCAACCGCTTTTCACACAAATTAAAAATGAAGGGCAAGTGACTATCCGCCTGCCCTTCGGGAATTGCACCCTCTCCAGACTACAACCGGGAAAACCCATTCTGTTTATCGCCGGAGGCACTGGATTTGCACCTGTGAAGGCAATGATTGAGCAGTTATTGGCAACCGGGGATCAACGGCCCTTTGAACTCTACTGGGGCGCTCGCTCACACAGCGATTTGTACATGGATGATAAAGTAAAGCAATGGCAAGCACACACCAGCCATTTTAAATATTTTACTTTACTACCTCCCGAATCGGATTTTCTGGCTCCACTGGCAATAAAAAAGCATCCTGATGATCTTAAACAATTTGAAATAATTGTCGCCGGTCCCTTTGATATGGCTTATATTGTTCGTGACCAATTATTGGCTCAGGGCCTCGATGAATCCCAGTTGTATTCAGACGCGTTCAGCTTCAAGGAAGGAAACAAGAAATAATGGAAACCTTTTATCAAATCCTTGGGATTGCCGCCGCAGGCCTGATTGTCTGGTATCTCTATCGAACAGTAAAAAACCGGCCCGAGCTTTTCAGTCGTGAAAATATGAGCAAAAGTTTTGGAACAATGGGGGTTTTGGCGATCATTCTGATCGCTTTTATTGGTTTTTTGATTTTAATGTTGAAAAATTCCTGAGGATAAATCCTTAAGGAATTGCTTCGCTTTAACTCTCAAAATCGTTCTATTGCAAATGCCCATCCACCAGCACCAGCTGCCGATCAGTGCTTGCGGCAAAATTTGTATCATGGGTGACAACAATAACCGTTCGCTGATAATGATGGGCTATTTCTTTCAGCAGGCTCTGTACATTCTGGCTTGCGGCGCTGTCTAGATTTCCTGTAGGTTCATCAGCCAGAATAACCACCGGTTCATTGGCCAGGGCCCGGGCAATTGCCACTCGCTGACTTTGGCCACCGGAAAGCTGTTTAGGCAACTTATTCATTTGTGAACCCAATCCAAGCTCCTCTAGCAAGCCACTGGCACGCTTGAAAATTTCCTCTGCTGTTAAATACCCTAATCGCTGCATGGGTAACATCACATTTTCAAGAGCAGTAAATTCGGGTAATAAGAAATGAAACTGAAAAATGAATCCTAATTTGCGTAAACGAATACTTGCCAGCTGTTCCTCGGTGTAATGACTGATGTCCTCATTCTCAATCCAGATGCTGCCCATGCTGGGACTATCCAGTAAACCCAGCAAGTAGAGCAAGGATGACTTGCCCGAGCCAGAAGGGCCGGTAATCGCCAGAAATTCTCCGCTCTCAACCTGCAGGCTAACATCGTTCACTAAAGTAATGGGTACCTCTCCTGCCAGTTTCCTTGTTAAATGTTCCACTTTTATAACTGAAGCACTCATATTTCACCTCGCAGAATTTCTATGGGTCTAACCAGCGCGGCTTTTCTAGCCGGCAATAAACTGGCAAACAAAGCCGCAATTAAGGCGAAGCCACCGGCAATAGCAAACTGCTGCCAGCCCCAATCCATCGGCATATGAATTATTTCGGTGCTTCCCGGCGTTTTAAATTCAATTTGCATCATTCCATACATGAGAACACTGCCTAAAGGCAAACCCATCAGGCAACCTAAAACTGCGAGTATAATTCCCTGTGCCAGAAAAATGCGCTGAATGTCTTTCGCATGAAAGCCCATAGATTTTAAGATAGCAATATCTCGATGTTTTTCCATTACCACTGTTGAGATCACATTGTAAATCCCAAAAGCCGCCACAATCAGAACCGCGGAAACTACGGTATACATAATGATGTTTCTAATCATCAGGGTATTGAGTAAATCTTCTGAGGCCTCTTGCCAGGAAACCGATTTATAACCAATATGATGTTCAACCTGAGAGGCTAGCTTAAACGCCTGATAAGGGTCTTTTAGCTTGATGGTGATGGCATTGGCACGGTTTGGTCTGTTCAGCAAAGCCTGCACTCTTTTGAGTCCGGCATAAACCTGGGTATTGTCAAAATCAGCTCGTCCAGTACGAAATATGCCCACGATTTTGAATACTCTCACCTGATTAGTGCTGGCGATAATAGTCAGATTATCGCCCAGGCGGCGTGATAACTTTCTGGCCAGTTCACTGCCGATAATAATGCCATCCTGATTAGCTATCAGATTATCGAGAGAACCTTGCTTCATATAGGAGCCCAGAGTGGTGACCTGCCCAATTTCCTCAGGCAGCATACCATTTAAATTAACCCCGTAATCCTTGCCGGCAAAATTAATAAGTACCTGGCCTTTCAAGGAGGCTGCCGCCAGTATGTTCGGATCGCGGCGAAGATAAGAAATAACACCCTTATAACCCCTGATGCCGCGAATTTCAGTAAGCGGACGCAGATTGCTGATTTCAACAGCCCCTTTAAAATAGCTTTGTGCGGGCTGGATACGCGGATTGCGAAATTCATCAGTAATTGCGATGTGGGCGGTATTGTTAATCAGACGATTAATGAAGTCTCGCTCTGAACCCTGCATGGTCGCTGAAATAGTCAGAAAGAAAGATACGCCCAGTATAATCCCTGATAAAGACACCAGACTTTGCCTTTTTCTCGCCATTAGATATTTGATCGCAATTTTCACCGACAGGCTCATGATTTATCCTGCTCCAAATGAATGCGAACCGAGAGATTTTCCCTGAAATGGCTATCTGGAGCAACCGCAATTAAATCATCAGCGGAAAGGCCGCTTATAATTTCAACCTCATGCTCACCCTTTGCTCCCGTTTTAACGGGCAGCAGCTTAAGGCGGCCATTTTTAACCAGCCAGACTTTATCGTCTATTACCGCACTTGCCGGAACAAGAAGAGCATGCTTGTTTTCATAATAAATGATATTGGTTTCAGCCGTCATGCCAATCTTGAGTGGATTTTTCTTAGTAAAACTGACCCGAACACGATAGCTGCGGGCGATGGGATCCCCCTTGGGAGTGATTTGCTGTACGACTCCATGAAAGACTTCACCGGGGAAAGCATCCGCGCGGATAAGCACCGCCTGACCAGGCTGCACTGCGACAATATCTTCTTCATCGATTTCAGTGGAAACCCTGAGCGGTGCACAACACATCAGCCAGAAAATGGTTTGATTGGCAGGTATCAGTTCGCCAATTTCACCATCGCGGCGAATGATGGTGCCATCGGCCGGAGAAATCAGCTGCAGATAAGCAAGCTTCGCTTCAGCCGCATCCACAGCGGCCTGAGCAGCAAGCCAGCTCGTGCGATCGCTTTCATACTCATTCAGCGATACGTTACCTTTTTTTATCAAAGAAGCACTGCGCTCGAATTTTTTGCGTGCAAACTCTTCGCGTGATTTTAGCTCATCAAGATTATGTTCAAGTTCTTCATTGTCAAGCTGTGCTAAAACCTGCCCTTTCTTAACCACACTGCCCTCATCGACATTTAACGCAATAAGACGCGCGGTTACTCTCGAGGCAATGGGCATCATTACCGATGCTTCTACCGTGCCTGTTCCATAAGCTGCCTTGACTGCAGTACCAAAATAGGGATGTGTGACCGTAATACGCCGGGCCGGCAAAAGAAAATAGCTGGCAGCAATACCCATTGCGATAATCAATAATACAGCCCAGCGTTTTTTCATATCTGCCTAGACTAAGAGCAATTGTTGGTTCTGTATTAAGATCTTAGACAACAGAGTCTGAAAAGGAAAATGATGATACGAGAACGCGGATAAAGTTAATTAAGCTTGTGATTTATTCAGCCACCACTGCCGGGAGTTCAAGTATCTGGGCGATTTTATCCAGTAATTCATTAATGTTAAACGGTTTAGTGAGATAATGAGTTGCCCCGTTTTCCAGAGCCTGCTTTTCCGCTAGTCGATCGCCATGTCCGCTAATGACAATTGAAGACATTCGGTTATTACGCTTTTTCAACTCCTGCAGTAACTCATTACCATCCATGTAAGGTAAAAATAAATCAATAATCAGACATCCCTGCCAGGTTAAGGAAAATTTATCCAGAAAATCCAGTGGACTTCTATATATTTCCACAGGAACATTAAAGAAAGAGTCCAAGAGAAAATGCAAGGCAGAACACACCGCCTCATTATCATCAATGATATAAATTGTCTTGATGGTCATTATATTGCTTCCTTTATCGGGAGAGAAATGGTAACCCAGGCTCCCTTTTCATTATCATTTATTATCAGGGAACCACCGTGCGCTTTAATCAGACTGCGGCAGATTGATAAGCCAAGTCCAGTTCCCTGGGATTTGGTAGTAAAATAGGAAGAAAGGATTTTATTGCGTATATTCTCAGGAATACCAGGGCCATTATCACGAAAATGAATATGCAAGTGCTCACCCTCTCTTACAGTAGAGACAGTAATTAGCGGTTTATTGCCAACGTGTCCTTCAAAAGCCTCGATGCTGTTTCGCCCCAGATTGAGAATAACCTGCATTAATTTAATCCGATCAAGTGGTATCAGGGGTAGACTTTCTGCTAATACTAGCTCCACACGCAATTTGTTCGACCTTTCATAATAAAGAAAGGGAATTGTTTGCCTGATTAGCTCATTAATATCAGTCAACTCTAGGTACATTGTCCCATCGCGCATGAAATCTTTCATGCGATGTAAAATCGTGCCCGCGTGCTCCGATTGATTTGCTATTTGAGTCAGGGGAAATTTCAGACTACTAAATGCCTGATCTTGTTTTATCTTGAGCAGGCAACTTCGGCTATAGGCCTTGATAGCAGTAAGCGGCTGATTAATTTCATGCGCCAATGCTGATATGAGTTCACCCATGATATTGCTGCGCGCCACTCGCTCTAGCTCAGTTTGCCGTTTGTGTACCTCTCTTTCCTGCAATTTGAAGGAAGTAAGATTTTTAATATGCAGATAGAGTTTTTTTCTTTGTGAGTAGACAGGTTCTATTAAAGCTATATAAAGCTCATAGTAAAACACTGTTTCATCGAGATTGGAGTTCTCGATAACTATAACGCTGGGATTTCCAGAGATAGCCTTGCTGCAAGCGGTCATAATTCTGCTTTTTAAGGACGTGCGACGCCCCAGCAGACGAGGCAGACTCATCCCAATAGCAATTTTGGCCGCAAAAACCTGAGAAAAGGTTTCTATAAACGACTTATTAATGGCGATAAAGTTGAAATCACAATCCACTGCGGCTATTGCCTCATTGGCCGTTTGAAACAGGCTATTGATCAGGTTATACGAGCGATTGAGCTCATAGAACCCGGTTTCCAACCTGCGTAAACTGGTCACATCAATCAATGTAATATTGATCAAACTATCTTTTGAGAGTGTAAGCTCTACCTGCACATATTTACGATCAGCATTCGCGTTTAACAAAACTATTTCACAGCTTTGTTTTGTTCTCATGATATCCAATTGCTCAACACTTCTTTGTAAATAACACTTAGTATCTTCACTGACAAAACTAAGAAATGATCGATTTTGCAAGATCAGCGGATCACAATTAAGAAGGTGTGATGCTTTAAAATTAAATTTTTTAATTGAAAAATTGTTATCGACCAATAAATGAATCGATGTATTGAAATTATACAACTCCTTATAGTCGTTTCGCACCGAGCTTAGCAATAAATG
The DNA here is from genome assembly GCF_003265995.1 of Legionella quinlivanii. Classification (GTDB taxonomy): domain Bacteria; phylum Pseudomonadota; class Gammaproteobacteria; order Legionellales; family Legionellaceae; genus Legionella_C; species Legionella_C quinlivanii_A. The sequence goes on from NZ_MVJN01000003.1 coordinate 47,197, forward strand.
AAGTTCGGCAATATGTTCCGCCTGCTCTCTAATTCTTTTTTCTTTAAATTGCAACTCACGTTCCAATTCATTCAGGCGGCTGTCAAGATCTCTCACTGGAGAATCATCCAGCATATACGCTCCCTGTTAAACTTCTAATGTTATTCCACAGCACAAATGAATACATTCAACAGGCAGGTTTGCTGTGAATGGTTATTAGCAATAAAATCTCATTATCTCTATAAATAAAAGCCGACAGCGTTCCTGTTTGTTTACAGAAGTTCTCGAGAGGCAGCTCAAGCTGAGATGTATATTCGGCTCTGATTTTTTCACAGAGATCTCTAAGTTTTTGCAGATCCCATAATCCCTTTAACTTTTGCAGAGTATTACCTGTCAGCTCATCCGAGCTTAATTGGAACATCTGCTCGAATGCGGTATTGATAAATTCAAACTTATCCATTTGATTAATTATAATGGCCGGTTTATTTAGAGACTGCAATAACACTCGATTCACCTGGGAAAGATTGTTAAATTCTTCCGTAAGCTCATTTAACTTATCCTCAGCCTGTTTCTGAGCATGAATATTCAGAAACGTAATCACAACACCATCAACGATATTATTAACGGTTCGATAAGGTATAATTCTGACCACATACCAATTATCACTTTTATCAACTACTTCTATTATTTTGGATTCCAGAGTTCTCAATACCAGCCATGAGTCATCGATTAGATTCTCATAATTCAAATTGGAAACAATATGACTTAATGGTCTTCCTACATCAGAAGTAATTAAATTAATTATTTCAGTCGCTTTGGGTGTGAAACGCTTTATACACAAATCCTTATCCAGAAAGACTGTGGCAATTTCAGTATTATCAAGCAAATTGCGAATATCATTATTTGCGCTGGATAACTGCTCAATGCGGCTTTCCAGTTCAGCATTGACTGTGGTTAATTCCTCATTCAGAGACTGAAGTTCTTCCTTGGATGTTTCAATTTCTTCATTAGTGCTTTGAAGCTCTTCATTGGTAGACTGCAGTTCCTCATTACTTGATTTAAGCTCCTCGTTGGAAGTTTCAAGCTCCTCTATCGTTGTTTGCAAACTTTCTTTGGTGTATTTGAGCTCCTCTTCCAACTGAGTGATCTTTTTATCTATCTCTGCTTTTTTGAGTGCTTTACCATTCAATTCCGTATCAATAAATACTTCCATTTCTTCAAAAATAATTAAGAACAGCTTTCGTTTGAATAGTTCTGCTTCGACCAGTGGGCGTACCTTTAAATTAATATATTTAAGATTGTCGCCATCTTTATACTGCAATCCATTGAAGACAACTTCCCTGTGATGGGTGCTTGACTTGCGAATTGCCAGGGAAACCTTTTGCTTCAACTCAGGGCGTACCATCTCTAAAATCTGCAGACGAGCTTCTCCTGATGCAAACTCCAGAAATTTGCTGGCACGGCCATAGATGTACACAATATTCTCTCTGTCATCAATAATAACACAGGCCGGTGTACAATTTTTTAATAATGTTTGTTGTACCAGGTTGGATAAATTTGGCTCAATGTCTTGCATGGTTTTTTCCGTTGTCTTTGTATCATGAATTTCATGATTGGATGCACCTGAGGGTAAATTTAACATCGAGTGAAAAGAGGAAGCACCTCCTTTTCGTATAAAAATTTTCCATCGCCGGTCCACAATAGTAAATAAATCGGTTGTACTACCTATCGTCTCAGAAGTACCTAGAAATAATAAGCCTCGGGGCTTTAAACTGTAATGAAACAAGGGCAGAATTTTTTTCTGCAGTTGAGCATTCAGATAGATCAGCAAGTTTCTGCAACTTAGCAAATCCAGCTTGGTAAATGGTGGATCCTTCACCAGATTTTGAGTTGCAAAAATAATCATTTTGCGGATATCGATACTAATTTTATATTGATTCCCTTCTCTCACAAAAAAACGATCCTTTTGCTCCTCACTCAATCCAGCCATCAAGTTTTCTGAAAAGATACCGGCTCTGGCAATTTCAATTGCATCCTCATCAATATCAGTTCCAAAAATCTGAACATTAAAATGTTTTTTTAAATGATCCATGCACTCCTGGAGAAGAATAGCAATGGAATATACCTCTTCACCGGTTGAACAGCCCGGCACCCACACCCGAATCCAGTAATCAGCCGATTTTTCTGTCAGCAATTGTGTAATTTCCTTGCGCAGGGCTTCAAAGGCTTCCGGATCACGAAAAAAATGGGTTACATTGATTAGCAATTCTTTTAAGAGAATTTCCAGCTCGCCGGGATGCTGCTGGAGATAATGAATATAAAAACCCAAATTATCAATTTGTAATAAATTGAGGCGCTTTTGTATTCGTCTGAAAATGGTATTAGGCTTGTAAAGCGAAAAATCATGTCCTGTATGCGTATTTAATAACACCAGAATTTGTCTGATCTCATCTGATACGCTATCCGCCAAAGGCAAGGCATTATCATGAAAATGAGCTATATACTGGGCAATAGAAGAAAACATAAGATCCGGGCTAAGCACATAATTTGCAAGCCCGGTACTAATTGCACTTTTAGGCATTCCGTCGTAAAGAGCAGATCTGACTGTCTGTACTATAACCAATCCCTCACACTCTTTTAACGCTCGAAGTCCTACAGTACCATCCGTTCCGGCACCCGATAAAATCACGCAAATAGCATATCTACCCTGATCATTAGCCAAAGCCCGAAGAAAAAAATCAATGGGCAGTCTGATTTCATGATCTTTGACTTCAATCAGATCCAGGGTTTTATTCTTGATAGTTGCATAATAGCCAGGCGGGAGAACATAAACATGATTTGCTTTAACTGGCTCAGACTTTTTAATATTCTCCACTTTGAGTATGGTACTGACTTTCAGCAACTCGGGAAGCATGCTTGAACTATCAGGGCTAAGATGCGTGATTACAACATAGGCCACATCATCGCGAGGCAGAACAGTCGAAAAAAAGCATTTTAATGCCTCCAGACCACCAGCCGATGCACCAATCGCAACGATAAAAAGGGGTGATTCTATTGAAATACTCTGATTTTCTACAGCGGGCACTGAACTATTGTTTTCCTGAATATCATTTTTGTTATTATGCTGACTCATATTTTACTTCTTGATAAATACTACAATCACTAATTAGTTAATTTTTTCATTCAGAATTTTTTTTATAACTTTTACATGCCGTTGTACTTGCTCAGCTTTATTTTTAAAATAGCTGGTGTTCCCCGAGTTTTCACGTGCTGCCTTGTCAGCGATAGTCATGGCAAGCTGCTCTTTTTCTTCCAGGGCGCATAGTGCAGCCCACAAGGCCTCCTCAATACTTTCCTCCATTCCATTTAATAAGCTATCAACACCATAGGCGTGGCCAACCCGGCAACGGTATCTCTCCGGCGAATCATCAATTTTCCACAGTACCCCTCCGCAGTCAGGACAACCATATGGGGAAGGCTGTGCTATTTTTCTTAAATCCGTCGCCTTTTCCCTCGGATTAACTTTGTTTAACTTACACTCTTTCGTAATCAATATGGCATTGGTATTATTGGGTAACTTTTCCAAAGGCCTTTGAACCAGGCCACCCAATACAACGGCTATTTCATTAGCTGGCAAGCAATAATCAATAGAGGCATTTTTCATTGCATTTTCAGGCATGTCAGGATACTCCGCCTCAGAAAGATCCTGGGCAATGGCCACTCCATCCCTTTCTTTGATAATTGCAAGCCCCGTGCTTCCGTCATCGAGCATCCCACTCAGCACCACGCCTATCGTTGCGGGGCCATTATATAGGGCAGCAGAGCAAAATAAAGGGTCAATTGCCGGGCGTGCGTGATTAATTTTTGGTCCTGCATCCAGATGAATTTTGCCATCAACAATTGTCATATGGTAATCAGAGGGCGCCACAAAAATATGACCTGCTTCAAGAGGTTGATTCGGCATGGGTGTAATCACTGGCAGCTTGCTAAAACGGGAGATTAATCCAGGCAACAGGTTACTGCCAGGTTGAATATGTTTTACAACAATGACCGCGGCAGGAAAATCTGCCGGCAGATTGGAAATAAGTCCTTTTAACGCATTCAAGCCGCCCGCTGAGCAGCCAATAACTACCATGTACCCTTTAAACACATTTTCTCCTTAGCCATTTGCACAACAGAGAGAATCAGATCGTATTATACGAATGATTATTATTAACTTGCAGTGTAAACCACTGAGAGAGCAGCGGACAGTCTATACTAAACAAGTGATCTCGAAAACAAGGAGACGGAATTAATGTGGAGAATACTTTTTCCGCTTGTTTTCGCTTTGCACTTCGGAGCCGCTCATGCGGACATCCCCTCCAATCCTTTTGGCCCGAATGTTTATATTTTCGATACCTCTATGAAATCCATCGAGATCAATCGACTGATTCAATTGATTTATGAGGAACAACGCTTCAATGAATTCGGTGTTGAACGCTATGCCCTGTTGTTTATGCCTGGTATTTATGGAGGCGATGAACATATTGATGTGCGCGTTGGCTATTATACTCATGTACTGGGACTCGGCAAATCACCCGATCAAGTGCTTCTTATCGGTGCGGTGCGTACCCAGGATAAATCGCCAATAGATGCTAACCATCCAGAGCAAGGCCCTGGCGCCACTACTAATTTCTGGCGCGGGGCTGAAAATATGGCGATTCTGCCCACCCTGGGTTCCTTGAGTTATCCCGAAACCGTCCCCCATGATCAAAATGTCTGGGCGGCAGCACAGGCGACTTTTCTACGGCGAATTCATATAGTCCAGGGCTCTCTGCGCCTTTTTGATTTAGGTTATTCCAGTGGGGGATTTATCGCTGACTCCCTGATTGACAAGACCGTCTATGCGGGTACCCAAAAACAATGGCTAACACGAAACTCCAGTTTTACCAACTGGGAGGGCGGCCTTCTGAATATGGTTTTTTCAGGGGTTACTGGTCTTATTCCCAGCGGTGAATGGCCTGATCCCGCTTATGTGGTTATTGAGAGATCACCGGTGATCAAAGAAAAACCGTATTTGTTTTACAAGACCGACAGCAATGAGTTTGCACTTAATTTACGGAGTCTGCAAAAAAATTCATCTGGAACAGACTGGGAGGCAGAGGGAAAAATAATTCCCGTGCGTCAATGCTTTATTGCATTTCCAAACGTCACTGCGGCGCAATTAAATGCGGCATTACTTAGTCATGAATGCCTTATACTCACGCCAGGTATTTATCATCTTGAAGATACCGTACACGTTACTCAGGCCAATACGATTATTTTTGGTCTGGGTTTTCCCTCTCTGGTTAATGATACCGGTAAACCTATCCTCGCGGTCGCAGATGTGGACGGCGTACAGCTGGCTGGAATCTTACTGGAGGCAGGCCCTTTATTCTCGACTACGTTATTACAGATAGGCGCAGAAACAAGCGGTTTGTCGCATGCTGATAATCCCATATTCCTTTATGATATATTTTGCCGCATCGGCGGTCTCTCATTTCCCGGTCAGAGTGAAACCTGTATCGAAGTCAACAGCGATGATGTCATAGCCGATAACCTCTGGCTTTGGCGCGCCGATCACGGCCCCAATGTCGGCTGGTTTGTTAACAAGGCCGATACTGGCATTATTGTCGATGGCAATAATGTAATCATGTACAATTTACAGGTCGAACATTTTCAGAAATACCAAACCATCTGGAAGGGTAATAATGCTAAGGTAATCCATTATCAATCCGAACTTCCCAATGATCCCCCCAATCAGGAAGAATGGCGAAATGGATTAAGCGATGGTTTTGCCTCCTACAAGATTGATAACTCCGTTTTATCTCATCAGGCTTTTGGCATTGGGATTTACAGTCATTTTACTGAGTCGGACAATATTTATCTCGAAAATGCCATCGAAGCACCGCCTACTCGGCCGCTTGACCTGCAGTATATGCTCACTTTCTGGCTTGGGGGTCATGAGAATACGGGTATTCGACATATCGTTAATAATCAGGGCAGTGAGGTCAATTCAATCCATCAAAAATCGACCCTCCCGCATTCTCCAGGCGTTCTTGAGCATACTATAAGCATTCCGTAACGAAAGCAAACCCCAGGCTTAGATTTGCACTACAATAAAGATTATTAATTAATCATTTAAAACAACCTATGCCAACCCGACAACCCCAAAAATTTATGCCTAATAACGGACGGCAGCGTTATTTGATTAGTAAAAAATCATTTGATGCCATCCAGGAATATCAACAGCAATTAGCCCAGGGCAAAGCAGAGCCTGGGATTCATATGAGAGCGGCTATTAACTATTTTTTAGCTGAAGGCCAAGAAGAGTACAACCCTGGCAAGGCGTTTTCTCCTGAAGATTTGAAAAAAATTGGCTCACTAAAAATTGAAGACTTTGCCCAACTGATAATGAATACCAGAAAAAACTGGATTTTTGCAGAACGGGTAAAAATTGGTGACAACCAGGCCTGGAATGCAGCTGAGTTTAAAATTTTGAGCACAGTGGGCTCAGTCATTGAAAATGCCACCGTTTATGATAATGGCCGCCATTCAAATAAACAAATCCAGGGAGATGCCCGATACGCAGATAATCCGCACAAAGTGCATTTACTTTGCGTGCCCGGAGCCATTCTCGATGAAAGATCCAATCCAGTCGATGCACCAAGAATTATTGATACCAAAGAGGATGGGACGAAAGTCATTAATCAGGACAAGTACAATGAAGTCTACATGGAACGTTTGGAAATCATGTTTGCCCAAGCCAATGAATTGGGGAAACAGGAAGGGCGCAAAGCCCTGGTTACAATACCAGGCATCGGCAATGGCGTATTTGCAGGCGCGTTTGCCGGAAGAACTATACCCAATCTTCAGGAAGCAATCACCGCCACTTTAAAAGCACATCCAGAATGGGAACATATTGGCTGTGTCTGGCTGGATGGCTGGAAAAGTGATGTGGTTGCCGATGTGAATGTCGGCAATACACTGCTTCGCGTTCGTAACTCCGGAGGAGAAAATGGCGACAAGAAATTGTATAGCGGGCAGCCATTTTCAGATCTGGGACAATTATCAAAAGCAGAAGAATTTGCCGAATCCGCAGCAGAGCATGAACAATTTAAGGGTTATTGCCGCTGCAAAATATTTGCCTGGGATCCATTTTCCTATGAGGGCAATGACTGGGTGAAAGGTGATCGCATAACCGATGAAGGTTGTATCGCGGCTACCGATGCTCATGCCATTATGTCGGGGATTGAAGGAAGCTACAAAACCGTTCCCGGGAATAAGCGTGAGAAGGCCTTCCAACCCGAAGGGTTTGAAACCTGGGATGCCGCGTTTACCGAGAACAATCTCAAGCAATCTATTGCCGATCGCCTTTTTGTCTATAATGATAAGGCGCTGGTTAAAAGTCATGAGGCAAGCAGTAGCTTTGAACAAGACTTATTAAAGAATATTCGACATCACACCCCGGGAAAGCCTTTTCTCAGCCAACATTATGCTAAAGCCGACTGGCCTTATGTAGCACAGTATATTCTGGCAAATGAAAACAGCATCAGAGCCAAAACCAATGCACGAGAAGCCTCTCATATACTCCCGAATATTGTAAAAGAGGCCGCATTTTTTGACCAGAAAGCACTGGCCAGTATCAGTCATAGTTATGCGCATGGAGCTAATGGAGGCAGACATCACTTGTATAATAAGGCAGCCGCTGCTGAAGGGATGATCCTGGTTAAGGCTGAGTTACATGGTTTACGCGGGGATGCTTTAAAACGCGGCATTCTGGATGCCTACAAGGAAAAAATCGCCGCCTGTAATTCTAAAGAAGAGCTCGATGACTTACGCAAGACTTATGATAATTCAGACGACAAGAAAATTATTGAAACTTCTCAAGGTCTTATGACCAGTATCAGAAAGCTTGAAACCTCTTCGCAAAAGGAAATGAATCAAATGTTTGAATCCGCTGAGGAGCGCGTTAAGGAATTTGAATCGGATTATAAACCCAGTGTGGGATAGCACTTGCTATAAATTTTGAAGGGTGTGATAGTTGGTTATCCGAATTAATGAATCGCTTTATGCATTTGCTTATAGATTTTGATGGCACTATTGCCGATTCCGCTCCGATGCTCTTGGAAAAGCTTCGGCAGACGGTTCCTTATCCAATAGAACTGGAAACACTCAGAGGTATGTCCTTTAGAGACATACTCACTCGCATGAACGTCGGCAAACTGCAGTTTTTGTATCTGATCTATTCTATTCGCAGAGATTTCAAGCGAAATTTGCACTCCATAGGACTCGTTGATCAGATGGGGGAGATATTAAAGGACTTATGCGAACAAGGCCATCATTTACATATTGTCTCCTCCAATTCCGCTAAAAATATTCAACACTTTTTAAAGCATCATCAAATTAGCCACTATTTTGAGTCCATTTCCAGTCTGTATACGGTCTTTAATAAAGCCTCTGGTTTAAAAGCTTTGCTTAAAAATAAAAACATGTCTCATTCAGACGTCATCTATATCGGCGATGAGATCCGCGATATTGAGGCCGCCTTGGCCGCTGGCATACGAAGCTGTGCCGTTTGCTGGGGAGTTAACAACGAGGAAGCATTAAAACGCCATCACCCTCATTTTCTTTTGAACCACCCGCGAGAGCTTGCAGCAGTTTTTGCCTGAAGGTTTTTCTAGCAGCTTACATAGGGCGTCTTTCCATCACCCAGTACGCAGGTGAGATCCAGCGACAATATGAAGGATATTGAGAAAAAACTAATCTGGACAACTAAAAAAATATATAGTCTATAATAACTAAGTACAAATTGATTCACTAATACTCAAGGAAGAATTTAAAAGAAGTTTAGTCGTGTAGAACCAGCCTCTGGAGGCTGTTCTGCAATGCAGTTTGTAGTCATGGTGCTTTATATCCAAGTATTACCTGTTAACAGGATTTAACTTGAAATGATGGAGGTGAAACATGTCTAACAAACAATTTTCGGAACGATTGAATCGAGAGCTGGATGCTATTGGCGTTCCCTGTATGTACAAAGAACGCGTCAAAGCTGTCGCGAAGATTTTTAAATTGCCCTCATTCACCGCTCAAGAACTGCTCAACGGCAGCCTGTTCGATATTAAGCTAGTCGATATCGTCGCTGCTGAATTGGAAGTCAATCCACATTGGCTGCTGGGTAAAAGCCCGGTGAAAACCAAAGTACACTAAGAGAGAACATTATGTCCAGCGACGTGTTTATCTGTGCGCCGGTGCGCACAGCAATTGGTACATTTAATGGCAGCCTGAAGAATACACCCGCTCCCGATCTGGGAGCGGTGGTTATTCGGGAAAGCCTGCGGCGTGCCGCATTAGATTCCGATACAATCCAGACCGTGGTTATGGGGCAGGTGGTTCAGGCTGGCGCCGGCATGAATCCGGCACGACAGGCGAGTATTAAAGGCGGCTTGCCTGTTCAGGTTCCGGCTTTTACGGTCAATCGGGTGTGTGGATCTGGCGCTCAGGCTATTGTTTCCGCCTATCTTGAAATCATTAGCGGTAATATTGACTGTGCTGTGGCCGGCGGCATGGAAAATATGGATCTCGGCCCCTACTTATTACCGTCAGCCCGCTGGGGTTACCGGCTCGGTGATGGTAAAGTTCGAGACAGTGTGCTGCTGGATGGCCTGCACGATATTTTCTCAGGTCAGCACTCAGGATGGCATACTGAAGATTTAGCCAGCAAATATCAAATATCACGCGAACAGCAGGATGCCTGGGCTTTACGCTCCCAGCAACGCTTCTCCAGAGCCCAGCAGGCAGGTGATTTCAAAAAGGAAATCGTTCCGGTTGAAATTGGCTCCCGCAAGGGAATCGAATTATTTCAACAGGATGAACATAACCGCGCAGACACTACTTTGGAAATTCTTGCCAAATTAAAGCCGGCGTTTCGTCCTGAAGGCACGATCACAGCGGGTAACGCACCTGGTTTAAATTCAGGCGCGGCGGCCATGATTATCGCTAATGCGAAGACTGTGGAACGCTATCAATTAGAGCCTATGGCAAGAATTGTTGCCTATGGCATTGCTGCCGTTGAGCCAGGGGAGTTTGGCATTGGTCCTGTACCTGCGGTCAAGCAGGCATTGGAACGTTCACGCTGGAAATTAGCCGAAGTGGAACGGGTAGAAATTAATGAAGCCTTTGCCGCTATCAGCGTGACGGTGATGAGCGAACTGGGCCTTGACGAATCCATTGTCAATGTCGATGGCGGCGCCATTGCGCATGGGCATCCAATTGGTGCGACAGGCGCTATCCTGACTACGCGCTTGCTTTATTCAATGGCCAGGGATCATTTGAAAAAGGGCTTGGTCACCTTATGTATTGGGGGAGGCCAGGGTATTGCGCTTGCCCTTGAACTCTAAGATTTATTCGCTGCGTAAAGACATGATGGGTTCAAGCTTAGATGCCCGCCTAGCCGGATAAAAGCCAAAAAAGATACCTGTAGCGACTGAGACGGCGAAGCCCGCCAATGGCGGCAGGCTGTGCAGGATAAAAGTCCAGTCGCTAAAATAGGCGACAACGCGGGTAAATACAAGCCCCAGCAATACGCCCAGGCCACCGCCAAGGAATGAAAGCAAAACCGATTCAACCAGAAACAAATTCTGTATTTCACTGTTTTTCGCCCCTACCGCCTTGCGTATCCCGATTTCTTTTTTGCGCTCACTGACTGAAACCAGCATCACATTCATCACCCCGATTCCGCCTACCAGGAGCGATATACCACCAATAACGGCCAATAACAGGGTAAAAATCTGCCCCTGACTTTCCATGCTGGCAATAATCTGTTTGGCGCTGCGAGTGAATAAAGTCAGGCGTGGAGCCTGCGATTCCACCTGCTGTTTTATCTGACTGATGACCAGGTCAATATCACTCTCAGGCTTTAATAACATCACCGCGTTATTTACCTTGCTATCCTTGCTGATTAAGGAAATACCAGCCACCGGCACAATCACTGAATGATTGACATCTTCGTTGAAGAATCCATTTTCCTGCCATCGCTGCACCACCCCAATAATCGTATACAGCGAATTGCCAATGCGAATTTTTTTACCAATCGGATCGTCAAATGTTATTTCACGGATTTGGCGGGCCAGATCATCGCCAATGACACAGAAATGCTCGAAAGTACTGAGAAATGATACGAAGTAGCCGCGTTCCAGCTTGATATGAATAATATCAGCCAGGCTGTCATCGGCACCAATAATTGCACTTTGTAAGGGGCGTCCATTAAAGCTGACCGGTTGATAGGCCGTGGCATAAGGTGCAATTTTCAGAATGGACGGCACAGTGGATGGCAAGCTGCGCCAGAAGGACAAGGGCAGCTCTGATTGAATAGTAGACTGACCCCGCTCCTTCTGAAACACGGTAGCCGCCAGCAAATCGGTGCCTAATGCCTTAAACTGCTCCAATGCTTTTTCAGTGGCTAGCTGCCCACAGCTGATTAGTGCGACAATGGCAGCCGTACCCACCAGAACTCCCAATACAGCCAGAAAGGAACGCATCTTGGAGGCAGTCAGATTCACCAGAGCCTGTTGAAAATGAGTAAGCCAGTTCATCCAACAATCTCACCATCGGAAAGAACAATACGCCGCTGGCACTGGGCTGCGATATGCTCATCATGGGTTACCATGATAATCGTTCTGCCTTCAGCATGAAGCGCCAGAAACAAATTCATCACTTCCGTTCCTGTTTTGGAATCCAGTGCGCCGGTTGGCTCATCCGCTAAAATAACCTCCGGTTCAGTAACCAAAGCCCTGGCAATGGCGATGCGCTGCTGTTGCCCGCCGGACAGCTGGCCGGGCTTATGATGGGCAAATTTCTCCATACTGACGCGTGCCAGGGCCGCTGTCACCAGCTCCTGTGATTCTGCCGCTGCAACTGCGCGATAACTTAGCGGTAGCGCGACATTCTGTCGGGCGCTGAAACGAGGCAATAAATTAAACTGCTGGAAGACAAACCCTATATTGCGGTTGCGATGAATGGCCAAATCATTTTCTGATAATTCCGCTACCGATTGCTGATTGAGATAATAATCCCCCTCATCCGCTTTATCCAGTAAGCCCATAATGTTCATCAGAGTCGATTTACCAGAACCTGAGGCACCCACCACAGCCAGCAGCTCACCTCGCCTTACTGTAAGCGAGATCGATTTGAGTACGCGGCTGCTAACTCCACCAATGGTATATTGCTTACTCAGATTGTCCATTCGCATTAGAACAGGGCTAGTCATAGACGATAATATCCCCTTCCTTTAAACCAGCAACCACACTCACTTTATCCATTTGGGTCGCCCCGGTCGCTATCGGCTGCTTGCTGATTACCCCATCCGGATTATGCAATTGAACCACGCTTCGGCCATTTTCCCGTGATACCGCGGCAATCGGAATCAGCAATTGTTTTTCTTCATCCACAGCCAGTTCAATGGAAGCGCTCATTCCCACTTTGATCAAAGCCTGTTGTTCTTTGCTTAAATTTTTGACTTCCACAATCGCGCTAAAAGAAGGAAGGGCGCCGCCATTTGCCGTTGCCTGTGCATTGACAGCAACCAATTCGCCATGCAGCACTTCCTGCCCTAATGCCACGCCGGAAACACTGGCTTTCATGCCGGGATGTATTTTATCAATATCGACTTCCGGAACATCAATTTCGACGCTAATGCCGCTCATGTCGCCAATCAAACCAATGGCCTGACCTGATTTGACAGCAGAACCTACCGACAAACGCCCGCTTTTATCATCACCGCTTTTCGGCGGATACAGCAGAATACCGGTGGCCGGCGCCTTTATGCGGATTAAATTGTGATTCGTGCTTAATGCCTGCCTGACTTTATCAAATTCGGCGAGACTTAAACTGGATAAATCGGCTCCGTCATCCATTTTTTCCAGCATTTCACTTAACTTTCGTGTTGACTGCATTAATGTGATACGTGCCGTATCGAGACTGGATTTTTCACTGAGATAGTTATTTTTTGACAGCAATCCCGCATCCCAAAGCTCCTGTGTGCCGGTGAATTTGGCTTTAGCAACGTTATAGCTGTCTTTGGCTTTCAGATAGTCGGTCAGAATGTCATTGTATTGCTTTTGCAGCTCGCTGGAATTTAAAACAATAACGACGTCTCCTTTGTGAACCAATTGGCCATAATGAAAATTCATGGTTTCAATAATGGCGTCCATAGAACTGCTCAGGGTATTTTCCTTCAAAGGCTGAATGGTGCCGGTAAACGCCAGTGTTTTGTTTAAGGGCTCCGATTTTACTACAAACTTTTGCAAGTGCTGAACCGTGGACGAATCCTCTTTGCATCCACTTAGCAAGGACAGAAAAAAACAACAAACTATTAATTTAAAAAATCTCATTCGCCAAACCTGAGTTGAATATTCCATTCCGTTAATGTCGTGCCCAATAAACGCTGCAAAGTAGACAATTGATTCAAGTAAGCGATTTTAGCACTAATTAAACCGGATTGAGCCAGAATAAGTTGATTTTGAGTGTTGCTGACGTCCAGAGCACTGGCAATGCCCGCCTGCAATTTCTTTTTTTCCAAAGCATAGGATTGCGCAGCCAGTTTCACTTGCTTTTCAGCCAGTTTATAGCGTTTTGCCAGACTTTGGATGGTGGTTATTGTATTGGTGATAGTGGTAATCAAAGCCCTTCTGCTCGCTACCAGATTCAAACGATCTTTCTCCAGCTTCACTTTGGCATTAACCAGCTGGCTGCGGCGACTGATGTCATTTAGGGGAACCGTTAAACTCACCCGCGCTGATTGATTAATGTTGCGTCCGTTATAAATGCCGCGAAAACCATTATTGCCATCCACATCGGTCACCATGCCCGACTGAACATTAGCGCCCACATCCAGCTGCCATAACTGCTGATTTTGCGCCACCTTGTAAGCCCGCTCATCCGCCCTGACCTGCATTTGCTGGGCAATATAATTGCTGTTATTTTCCAAAGCCAGACGAATGGATTCCTGTAAGTCAGGAACTATAATTTTATCCACTTTAATATCATTGGGAACCGCTAAACGCATGGCCGGATCCAGACCGATCGCCTGTAGCAAATCCTGGCTGGCATTTTCAAACTCATTAATAGCCTGCTCAACCATTAAATTCAAAGACTCTATTTGATAAGACTGCTGAATATTGGCAGTCGGTTCCAATTGCCCGGCTTTGATTTTCTTTTCATTCATTTCAAAGGTTTTTCGCGCTTCCTCCAATTGATAGCGCTGATTTTCAAGATTATTCCCGCTGACAATCAGACTGCGGTACGCGGTAATCACCTGAGTAATTTGCTCAATAACGGATTGTCGAAGGTTTATTTTATTGAGCTGCTCGGCATCAACAGCGTCCAGCAGGCCCGCTTCATTCACAGCCTTGCCAAAACCCTGCAATAAGGGTTGAGTGACTGAGAAATTCAGAACCGGGCTATAGCTATTGTAATTGGAAACATTATTGTCAATGCCCAGAGACAATTGCGTGCCCAGTTTAGTTTTTAAATCGAGTTCCGGCGATGCCATGAGATTTTTATTTACCGCAGAACCCACGCTTTCATAGCGGCTTTTTTCAATCGATGCGGTACCGGCAAGGGCGTATTGTAATTCAAACTCATTATGGGCCAGACGTAATTGATAGCGCTGAATGATGCGATCCAGCTCCGCACTCTGGATATTGGGATTGTAGCGAAGAGCCAGCAAAATAGCCTCTCGTAAACTGAGATGCTGTACTTTTTTGTTTTTGGCATCGGGAGAGAGCGGCAACTCAATCCAGTGATCGAGCATGTATTCGGGATTATTAATGGCCTGCTCGAGCCTTGCTTTCGCCTCATTCACCTGTAAGGCTTCCTGATTGGGATTGGCTGTCCAGCGATATAAAGAAACGTCATCAATCGGGCTTTGAGGCGGGGTAGCTTCTGCGTGGCAAGAACTCCAGAGCAAAAGGGCCAGTAATAACCTGACAGACAATACTTGCCAAACCTTCAACATTGATCCTCTTAGCCTGATTCATGTTTAAAATTAAACCATATTCCCGAATGATTTACTAGCAATACAGAAAAAAGAGCTGAATCACCCCTCATTGGCTATTCGCCTTGCATGCCTCACTGCCATTAAGTTAAGCTCAAATGTATATTAAGCTGTCTTCCCCGCGAAGGCGGGGATCCATCTCTGAGCGAGCCATAATGCCAATTGAGGAATGGATTCCCGCCTTCGCGGGAATGACCAAATTCCTTAACTTAATGGCAGTGATCCAAGGTCAAAGCATGAAGGCTTCACTTGCCGTTGGCATGTTCTATGAACAAACGTTTTAAAGGGGTAACCTGATTGCAAAACTTCAGGCCAAATTCCCGTAATAAACGAAATGGCGGCAAAGGATTGGCAAAACCACTTTTTAGCGCCTGCATCAGCAAAATAGTCTGCCAGACGCTGGCTTTGCGCGCCCGCTGATATTCGGCAAGCATTGTCTTACTGAATTCCTTTTTCCCGCTTCGGTCAACAATAGCTATCCATTCAGCGATATCCTGTAATCCCACATTCAAGCCAAGTCCTGCTAATGGATGAATCGTGTGAGCAGCATCACCAGTCAGCATCCAATGCGCGCCTGCGTATTGTTTGACGTGGCGCATATGCAAGGGAAATTGAAATCGCTGGCTAATAACTTCCACTTTTCCTAGCTTGTTCTGAAAGGCAGCCGTTAACTGCTGATTAAATTCAGCTTCTGGCAATTCTTTCAGTTGCCGGGCTCTTGCAGGAGTCGTTGACCAGACAATAGAACACTGCTGAGACGTATTGAGCGGCAAAAACGCCAGAGGACCGTCGCTATTAAAAATCTGATAGGCTGTTTTCTGATGCGACAGCTCGGTTTGTACACTGGCAACCAATGCATGCTGATGATAGGACCAATTGTGAATGTCTACGTTTAAGAGTTTGCGGCAGGGTGATTCAGCGCCATCGGCAACGATTAACAATTGGCTTTCCCAGCTTTTCGCTTTACTGTGAATTAAAATCTTTTCTGGTGAAGGTTCAAAGGCGATGATTTCAGTGACTGGGTTGCATTGCACATTGGGTAATTGTTGCAATGCCTTAAGCAGCGCATTTTTGATTACCGCCTCTTCGATAATAGTTCCTAACTTATCGGCACCCACCAGTCGAGAGTTAAAGTCAATGGCCGCCCCTTTGGCCTCCCAGACATGCATGGCTTCATAAGGAGAGTGCCGGGATTGCTGAATGTCGCTCCAGACACCGAGTACCCTGAATAACTGCTCAGATGCCTGATTAACCGCGTAGACCCTCAGATCAGGCGCCTCAGAGGCCTTTAATTCTCTGGCATCAAGCAAAGCCACCCGATATTGGCGCCTGGCCATTGCCAAAGCGGCGGTCAA
Organism: Legionella quinlivanii; assembly: GCF_003265995.1. GTDB lineage: Bacteria > Pseudomonadota > Gammaproteobacteria > Legionellales > Legionellaceae > Legionella_C > Legionella_C quinlivanii_A. Next base: position 63,604 of record NZ_MVJN01000003.1, read on the forward strand.
TCCGACAACGCCGCCTCCGGCAACCAATACATCAACCGATTCTGTCATTATTTTTCTCGTGATTTAAAGCAATCCCACAGGCCAAATCAGGAACCTGACCTGAAAAGCCTCGCGCATGATAAGTGAGTAATTTTTGCAGGATAGGGGAGTTATCCATTGCCAGTAACCCTATGCGTCGGGCCAGACCAACTCCTGGCAACCCACTGGTGAACAACTCAACCAGGCCATCAGTGAACCAGCTTATCGCATTCTGATCATAGCGGCGCATCGATTGATAAGCTGCAAGCATGGGGGGATTAAGGCCCTTTTCGATAATTAACTGTGCTAAAGTCGCTACATCCCGCAATCCCAGATTAAAGCCTTGGCCTGCCACAGGATGCAAGGTATGCGCAGCATTACCAACAAAAACTACCGGCCACTGGATTTGTAACGGCATAATGGCCTGCTGCAGCGGGAATAAATGACGTTTGCCCGCCTTGATGAAACGGCCAAGCTTATAACCAAATGTTTTTTGCAGGCGCAAAAGAAACGCCTTGTCATCGAGCGCCATGAGCTCCTGCCCTGCGGCTGGCGGCATAGCCCAAATCAGAGACGAGCGCTGCCCGCTCATTGGCAGCATGGCCATTGGGCCGGTAGCAGTAAAACGCTCATAGGCGCAATGGGCATGCGATCGCGCCAGGCCAATATTCGCGGCCACAGCAACCTGGTGGTAGTCTTTGACCTCTGCTGGCAGATTTAAAAGCCGCCTTACAGACGAATTTATTCCATCGGCTGCCACCAGCAAGCTGGCTTTAATCACTCGAGTTTGCTCGCCCTGCTGAATTCGAGCTATCTGCTCTTCCTTATCCCAGTCAATCAGCCTGGCAGGTGCAAGAATGCTTTGCTTGTCGAGCATGGCGTGTAATGCCTGATTAATGTGCTGCATTTCAATCACAGAACCAAGCGACTCCTCACTGTTTTTTAAAAGTCGTGTACCACCAAAATGCGACTGCTCGGACACATAAATAGCCTCTATCGCGGTGGCATACTCCTGCAGGCGCGGCCAGACCTGAAGCATTTGCAGGATACGGATGCTGGCTGGCGATAAGGCCAGCGTTCGCGCATCAAACTCGGGACTAATTCTGTCAGAAAAGCACTGGGCTTCAATCAGAAGACAACGATATCCCGAATTGGCCAAAGCCAGCAATAAAGCGGCGCCGGCCAGACCGCCGCCAACGATTAGAATGTCAGTCTCTTGTTCAGCTTTGCATGAGGCGTTCAATATCATCTACCTCAACCGGTAATGCGGCCGTCAGATTTTCATGGCCTGTGGCGGTCACTAAAATATCGTCCTCAATTCTGACGCCGATATTCCACCATTTCTCATCCACACCGGGCATGCCAGCGCTTATGTAAATTCCAGGCTCAACCGTTAATACCATGCCTGGTTCCAGCAAACGCCAGTCATTATTGATTTTGTATGCACCGCAGTCGTGAACGTCAAGACCTAGCCAATGTCCGGAGTTATGCATGTAGAAAGGCTTATAAGCTTCAGCTTTAATCAATATGTCGACATCGCCCGCCAGTAATCCCAGTTCAACCAGACCGGTCGTTAAGATTCTAACCATAATCTGCTGAACTTCCACCCAGGGCAATCCTGGTCGAATGCAAGCCACGCCAGCTTTCTGTGCTTTTAATACCAGTTCGTAAACCGCTCGCTGTTCTAAAGAAAAATGACCGCTGACAGGGAATGTTCTTGTGATATCGGCCGCATAGTTCTGGTATTCGCCGCCGGCATCAATTAAAACCAGTTCGCCCTGCTTAAGCGGTTGATTGTTATCGTTATAATGAAGGATACAAGTATTTTCTCCGCAGCCCACGATGGGATCGTAGGCGACACTGCGACATCCCTGGCTGATAAATTCCTGCATTAACTCCGCTTCCAGCTCATACTCATAAGCAAACTGCCGGCATTTTTGCATGGCTTTTTTATGAGCTGCTACCGAAATGTCAGCCGCTCGGCGCATCAGGCTGATTTCTGCCTCGCTTTTGAACAAGCGAAGTTCACTGATCAGCGAGTCCACATCAATAATGGCCTCAGGCGCAGCGATGCCTCGTCTGATTTGCTTCTTCAGGCGATCAATCACCTCTAGAATAATTTCATCATAATGCCGGTTTCGCCCTAGAGTATAATAGACCGCCGTTTGACCCAGCAGTAACTCCGGCAGACGCTGCTCTAAATCCTCAATGGCAAATGCCTGTTTCACCCCTAAAACCCTGCCAGCCTCTTCCTGCCCCAGACGTTTGCCGGTCCATTGTTCCATAGCAGCGTTGCGCGGGCGGTTGAATAACAGCGTATCGCCTTCATTGCCTGCCATAATGACCAGAAGGGCTTGTGGCTCCTGAAAGCCGGTCAGATAATAAAAATGGCTGTCCTGCCGAAAACGGTAGTGACTATCACCATTTCGCAATAATTCATCGGCAGCCGGGATAATAGCCAGGCTATTGGCCGGTAATGCCTGCGCAAGGCGACAGCGTCTTTGCTGATATTCTTGTTGGCTTATCATGCGTCTCTATCCTTAATGCGTACTAGTCGAGGATCCTCGATTCGATTGATTTTCATTTAAATCGCCATGAAGACGAAGCACAGCCATTCTGGCATATTCGCTGACTTCCATTAAGGCTTTTTCATCATCTTCATCCACTTCCAGCGACTGATAATCCAGTTCGGCAAATTCCTGAAGATGCTGCAAAGCTTCCTGTGACTCTTCTTCTTTTAGCTCCATTAATCCAATGCCAGCCATAGTCAAGCCCTGGGTAAATCCCTCACACCATTCGCTAAACGCTTTCGCTCTATCGATTAGCGGAATATGTTCATCGGGAAGCAGCAACTGAAAATCAAAATCCATATTGTTGATTTGATGATGACTGACTGAGTAAACATCAAACATTGCCATCGCCGCCAGCTTGGTTTCCTCGTTTTTCCGGTAGTCGATCATTAGGGCCCGAACGTAGGTTTCTCCTTCACTAATCGCTCCAGCGCATAAATAACCGCATAAAACGCCATGTAACTCACTGCTGGAAATCGGTAAATTCAGTACGGACACTTTTTCGTCAAAAGTCTGATAGGCAGGGAGGCGTAAGTGGGTAAATTCATTGGACATAATTAAACTCTGAAGATAAATATTAAAAACGATTGAATTCTATTCTACTTCTTATTCTGATTATAATAACTGATTTGCTGGAACAAACCAAAATTGTTAAACTGTCCGAATGTCGCTGAAATATTGCCAAGGCATCTGCTATGACTACATCAAAAGCCTGTTCAATTCGATTGTTAAATAAGACTTATGAAATAAAATGTCCTGATCACGAAGTGGATAATTTACAGCGTGCCGGTCAGAAATTAAATGAGCAGTTGCTTGCTAACAAGAAAAAGTTCAGACAATTGGATGAATTTCAGAATCTGTTGCTGGCCGCCATTCATATTAGCCATGAGCTGATCACCTGCCAGCGTCAGCAGGAGCAACAGCGTCATCAGGTCACGCAGTTTATTAATTCGCTGGAAACCCGAATTAATCAGGTTGTTAATGGCAATCCTGAATTAGACCCGCAAACGGATTAGTAACTCCCCAGGTACGTCATCCTGAACACAGTGAAGGATCTCCTGAAGCCGGCTCAGTTCCAAGTCGTTTAAGATCCTTCGCTACGCTCAGGATGACGTACCTGAGAAGTTACGAATTAATCAAAGCATACCAGCAGCCATACCCGCGGAGGATTCCAGTGAGGAATCAGCCGTAGCGTCGTTACCGAATGAAGAACTATTAGACTGACTTAAATTAAATGACGAGGCCATCTGGTCAAAGCTATTGCCGCCGGTCAGGCTGCTTAGACCGCCTGTCACAGTATCAGTGAGCATACCGTTAAACTGTTGAACCATATCATTCATGTCATCCATCATTTGCTGCCAGGGCTCTTTTTTCTCTTTATTTTTGTCGTCACTGGGAGACATTTGGTCCATCATTCCATCAAGCTGATTCGCAGAAGAAGATGCACCACCTGAAGGGATCATACCAGACATATCAGCACCTATAATAAAATCATTTCTTTCTAAAGATAGCATAAACTGCCGCAAGAGGCAGCTACCCAAGCTTGCGCCGCTTTGAGAAAGCGGGTAAAACTTGTATGATTCACTATACCAAACTATTTATTAAAAAAGTCGGTAAAGAATAGTGTTTACACTTTCTTTTCAATTTTTGAGCAAGGTCCATTATGAATCTCGATGATTTTCGTTGTATGCGGCAGGGGGTGCAGTTATCGGTATTGAAACCAGAGCAAGCCGCATTGTTAAAGGCCGTTGATCGACGAAATGGACACAAACAGAAAGCCTTGCTGGTTCTACACGGCTTTTCCTCTTCTCCGGCCGTATTCAGGGAACTTTCAGCCGGTTTTGAAGGCTATGATGCCATAGTAATCCCCATTCTCCCTGGCCATGCCAGCAATCTTGCCGAGTTTGGCGGCATAAAGGCAGCCGATTGGCTGGAGTACGTCAAGGACGTTTGTGCAAAACTGATAGATGAATACGAGCAGGTTGATGTCTTAGGACTTTCTCTCGGCGGATTGCTAGCCTGTCATCTGGGTTTTGAATTCAAACTCCACCATCTTTATTTATTGGCGCCAGCACTTGATTTACCCTATACCTTGTCGAAAACCCTTCATCTTGCCAGAGTTTTACGGAAGATGGGATTTATCCGCCTGCGAAGTGCCGCTGGCAATATATTGAAGCCTTCGAGCTGTGAAATTGCCTATCGCCAGTTGCCGCTTAATACGATTGTTGAAATTTTAAGCCTTATCCGTAACTTCAATTTTAGCCTGCCATGCTGCCCGACGGATGTTTTTCTTGGCTGCCATGATAAAGTGATTTCCTCTCATAAAGTGGCAGCTCGGTTTGCCGGACAACCCCATATTCAGATTCACTGGCTAAAAAATTCAGCCCATGTCATTCCTTTGGATAGTGACATCCAGGAAGTGCTTCATTGCATACGAAACAATATGCACAGGCCATAGAGCTGTAAGAATATCTTACAATATTTATTAAATTACATCTATCGGGAATGAATTTAACCTGTTATTATAGACGGGTTTTAGCAACCAGCCAAAGGGTATTTCTTTATGAAAAAGATCGCATTAATCTTATGTTTACTTCCTGTAGTTTCTTTTGCTGCACCCAAAGATGATGCCATGATTACTGTTTACCAGGAACGTTGTGCCAAAGAACAGGATCCCGTGAAACGCCAGAATTACTGCCATGCCCTGGAGCAAGTGGACACCAACACGGTGATTGCCGACCCCTTCCGTCAGGATGTAGCGCTTGCCTAATCTTTTGAATTCCCGGTACTTATATACAGTGTTGCGTAAGTAGAGCCAAGCAACTTAGCTGCCGTCTTTGCGAACAAAGTGAAGCAATCCAGATCGAAACCTGAACAAAGCCAGGATCTGGATTGCTTCGCTAATGCTCGCAAAGACGGTTTTCATGTTTACTTATCTTCAGTTATGCAACACTTCGCGGGGATGACAGTTCAATATACAATTGAGCTCAACTTAATGGCAGTGAGATGGGGGATAATTTTAAACCCTCTCTCTAACTCTCTCCCTGAGGGAGAGAGGATTTTGGGTCACCTGCTTTTAAACAGCAGACGATTGGTAAAGGCAATTCCCAGAACCGACACGAGCAGGGTCAGATGAATAACAACCTGCCACATGATGGTATCATTTCCATGTTTGGTCGGATCAATAAATGTGCGCAATAAATGAATAGATGAAATTCCCACCAGTGACAAGGCCAATTTAATTTTCATTGCGCCCGCATCCAGTTCGCCCAGCCATTCCGGCTGATCGGGATGGGCATGAAGCTGTAAATGCGACACAAAGGTTTCATAGCCCCCCATGATCACCATGATTAGCAAATTGGCTATCATCACCACATCAATTAGATCAAGTACCCCTAGCATAATTTCGGTGTCATCAAGTCCATTGATGTGTGAAATCAAATGAAATAATTCGATAATATATCGATAAACATAGGCCCCCAAAATACATAACAGGCCCAAGTATAAGGGCGCCTGAAGCCAGCGTCCCATAAAAATCAGCTGGCTTAGCGCCTGTTTCAGTTTAATCATTGCTGCTCCCCTACTGGTTATGCAGCAACTTTAAACTGAGTGCAGAAAAAAGCAAGTATCTGGCAAAAAAGATCTCATTCCACCCGAATATTCAGAAATTGCCAGGGATCACTCATATCCAGTTTCTCAGGAAATAAGCGCTGCCGGTTTTCAAGCGGCGTCCATCGGGTATAGTAACCTGCCACTTTACCCAGATAGGGCCAGGCAATCTGCAAGGCAAACTGAAAATCAATGTCTTCGGGTTCTACAATGCTTCTGTCTGGATTTTTTAAAGCCCAGATAACTCCGGCCAATACCCCGGCGGCGACTTGCAAACTGGTCGCATTATTATAGGGAACCAGTTTTCTGGCTTCATGGATTGATAATTGGGAACCATACCAGTAGGCTCCTTTTTTATTCCCCATAAGCAATACACCCAGTTCATCGGTACCTTCCACCACATCCTGAATGATTAAGCGGTTGCGATGCTCTAGCGTCCAGTTGCTTGCCTCGTATTCCTGGAGCGACAAAGTAGCATCCGGGCAAGGATAATATGCGTAATGAACAGTAGGCCGATAACTGACTTCCCTATCATTTTTTATCGTTAGGAAATCTGCAATGGTTAAGGATTCCGCATGCGTGATTAAAAAGCCATAGAAAGGGCCGTGAGTAGGAGTCCATGTCCGTACGCGGGTACTTGCCCCCGTACGCTTAAGATAAATCGCCCCATCATTGGTAAAGGTGTGATGAATTGCATCTTCCGGCCAGTGACGCTCGTGCGTTCCCCAACTTAACTCGGCGGGTTGGCTGGCCTCCGCAATCAGGCCCTCCGCCGACCATGTGTTGACAAACTCCCCCGGTACTCTGAAACGATTACTTACTTGCGTATCCCGTTCCGCAATATGAATCACCTTGATACCCAGTGTATGAGCCAGTTTTGCCCATTCAGTCTGAGTAGCGGGTAGAGAACAGGAAATCTCGTTATCCTGAGCCATATTCCACAAGGCTTGTCTTATGAAATGCGATACCAGGCCCGGATTGGCTCCGTGGGTAAGGATGGCAGTAGGCCCATGCTCCTCTCTTAGTTTGAGTACTCCCTGACGCAAATCATAACGGGTATGAAAAGAATGTTGCTTAGGTTTGACGTCCAGCCACGGTTCGGTGCAGGCATCGAGATAAAGAATGTGTTTTTGCTGGCAATATTTAATTAAATCATGGCTGGAAATCCCAGTAGACAGATTAATCAGAAAATCACCTGGGTTCATTAAATCATTGAGCACATTAAGATAATTATTTCGGGTAATCAGTTCTCTAACGAAGCTTAGTCCTTGCTCTTTGGCAATGGCTTCTCCGATAGAGTCTTGAGTTAAAACAATGATTTGTGAAGGCGACATCTCCAAATGATGCAGCAGAAGGGGCACTATAGCCTGCCCGACACTGCCAAACCCGAGAATTAGAATTTTACTATCAAGACGATGATATTTCGTATCCTTATAACTCATGATTACACTCATTTTTGTTAATTCTTGACTTAAATTGTAGCTCATTGATTGAATTTAAACACATTCTGATTCAAGAAACAGACAATGACCCGATCGCTTTCACATAGCGATGCGAGTCATATTGTCCTGGCATAGCAGCTTCAAATAAAATTTTATCCAGGTCTTACATTTTCTCCAATTAATCGTGAAGGGTTTACTTTCTCAAAGAAATCAAAAACTGGTTGGAAAAAACCGTATCTATTTTGAGAACCAATATGATTATTCTCTGGAGCTTCTGAACTTAGACCAGATAACACTTCCTTCTCGGATTTAATCTCATCGACAAGGCTTCCTGTTTTTTCAGATATGGAATTGGATTGGTTTACTTCTGTCAAAACAGATGCCAATAAAGCCGGAAACTGGCTTGCGTTGTCTAATAAAAAGGGGTGAACAGAGGAAGGGAAAACAAATTTCACTTTTTCTAATTCACGGGGATATTGCTCCGATAAAACCTTCAGTACTTCAATTATCTGGTTTTGACTTAAAAAAGCCATATATCGGTCTAATCGTAACGCATTCGGTTCTACCATCAAATCATAAAGTATGAGCTGTTACTCCAATCTCCAGGGCGTTTCCAGGAAAAGCAACTTGTTTCTCTACGAGTTTCAACCAGGTTAATTCGTTCGCAAAATAGAAGCTTCTCAGAAAATTCTCATTCTGATTAATAGCCTCATTCTGATTAGGCAGCTCCTGCTCATAGATGTCATGCAATGAGGTGGGTCCTGTGACCTCTATGGTCCAGTGTTTTAAAAAAGCACGCGTTGGCAAAGGTTTATCAAGGTTAGATGAAGCAGAACCCCATGGATCTCTGCAATCTATCCCTTTTAATAAATCGGCTACCGGTGTTAAATACTTGGAAGCAATTTTTTCCTGAATTTTTGTGATAATCGGGCAATGCTTCACACTCATAATAAAGTCATTTGACGTTCCATAACTCATTCGACAATAGAATGCTGGGCTGTCGTTAAATTGTTTAGCCATTTTAAATAATGCCAGCGGGTGTTGATTATATTGCGTAAATCGTACCTCGCCGTCGTGAATATAAAATCCTAAAGGAGCGTTTAAATCGTCTGGTAATCTATTATCCGGCTCAGGATCCGGCACCACATCCACATCACTATAAATCCCCCCGAAATGATAAAGAATCGCAAGGCGCAGCTGATCAGATGCAGCAGCATAATTGCGCCGTAATAGTTCCAGTTTATACATTCCCTCATTTGGACCAATGTGACCATCTAACAATCCACTATCCAGTAAGTGGATCTTATTCACTTTCGCCCACTGGATTAAATTCTGTAACTGCTCTGAGGTGTAGGCTGAAGAAGTAATCCACAAGGTGGTGATGTAATCAGGGTATATTTGTTTAAAAGACGCTATGGTTGCGAGATGATTATTTTCAGAACTTATTTCCAAGGGATTAACGATATAAATGTAATTCATTCTTTTGGGTATCAGCCGGTCTTTAGGTTCTTCATCTGATTCCACTTCCACTTCAGCCATATCATGCTGTCTTAAGAGATGAGGTAAATCCTCAAGCGGCTGGGAAGCTGGACTCACTTGCAGCAGTCCAAACGGGTCTTTGAGGAGTTGCGCTCGTTCATTATTTGAAGAGGGTAGATTTCGCTGAGTTTTCATGATTTATTCCTAAACTAATTTCGAGTTTTAGTTTAAGACAAACACATTAAGCTCTATTTATGCGCAAATGAATAAAGGTATTCCCAATTATTCCAAAAAAGAATACTCCTCTAGTGATAGCGGTATTTGGATTCATCTTGTGAAAAGAAGAGATTCCTTGAATAATCTCGCAATATATTGAATTATCTTTGAATCGCTGCGGCCTCTGGGGCAATACCAACAGGTTGTAATATTTTCAGAAAAATCCTTAAACTCCAGTTTGATTAAATCATGGTCACAATAAGAGTCAGGAAGAGCAGTCCAGGCAATTCCTGTTTTAACTAATTTTTGTATTGAATCAATTGAAAATAGTTCGTGGTCGATTAACAAGGATATTCCATGTTGTATAAAAAGACGTTCCAGTTTTTCTCGAATGGAAAAACCAGGCTCTGTGAGTATGCAACCATGCCTTGACAGCGTTTGAAGATTAATTTTCTTTTTTCTCGCCAATGGATGGGAAGACGCGACAACAATAACAATTGGTTCCTCCTGAAGGCGGGTACTTTTAATCGAATGATCAATCGACAAGTCTTCGGTTGTTAGCGCCAAATCAATCATTCCATTTTGTAATGCTGGAATTAATTCCTGTTTTGCCATCTGCTTAATATGGAACTGGGGATAATGCTTTCCTTTTGTTTTTAAAAACTCAATAAAATTCGGCAGGAAATGGAGTGCAGGATAAATAGAAACACCAATATAAATAGGAACGGAATTAAAGTCAGGTTCATTTAAATTAGCAGCAGCATCCAACATGGTATGCAAGATGAGACGCGCATAGGGAATTAACAATTTCCCTTCTATGGTAGGCATTACCATATTTGATTTTATTTCAAAAAGCTTTGTCTTGAATTCATTTTCAAGATTATTAATTCGTTTGCTAATAGTCGATTGGGTGACAAATAGCCGTTTGGCCGCTAAGGAATAGGAGCGGTACTCATAAACCATCAGGAATGATTTCAATTCATTACTATTCATCTTTATTCCAGCGCCTTATCCTAAGGTAGTTCTTAAAAATGAGCCAGCAAGTCTCTTAATAATGAAGTACGCATTTAATAACCACGCCTTATATTGTCAAACTATAGCCTAGTCCATGTTACAAAAGCCAGGATTCCAATTTTTCATAAGACAATAACTTTGAGTTAATTTTGACCAGATATCATTGGTTTTGAATTTAATCAGAGGACAATGACATGAAAAATTTTAATCCAGTGACTGAAGCTACAGTAGAATCTTCATCAGAGGGCTCCGCAGAAGCCGGCGCTAACAAGACAAGCTATGCAGATATACCAAATGATGCGCAATTGCGAATTCTATCTTTTCTTGGCAATAAAGATTTGCTAAAGACCGCCACCCTTGATAAGAGAACCAAGGTGCTGGTTGATATTGAAAAAGGAAATCGTGATTTAAAAGCTATTTCTTCTGATAATACCTATTTCATCCTTGGCGGATGTGTGGCAATTACCAGGCGCCAGCTTACCAGCATTTATTATTCGACTCCACGAGAGGTAACCCTCAATGAAATAATCAAGGCTACACCTAAATCAAACAATCAGGTTAAGCTATTTCGTACCCTGGAAGAAGCAGAGCAGTCAGCTTATTCATCACATGAGGATCCTACAGCGGCCGTATTAAGACAAGTCGTTTTTGAAGTCAAACTTAAAGGCACACAAGCTCTGTATAATATCGATTTTAAAGAAGAAGAAGAAAAAAGTTCTTTTCGTAAACCGAGGGCGAAACCTGAATCGGCATCTACTAAATTCAACGATTCATTTGAAGTTCTTAAAGGTCACATAAATGGAAAAGAATATAAATTACCAACCAGTACAATTGAAAGTGCTATAGGAAACGTATCAGACTTGTGGTCATCACTCAGTAATATGAACCCTTTTAAATAATTTGCCCTCCCTGGATAAGGGAGCTTTTAACTCCCTTATTTCAAAATGAATTCTGAATGAATATGACTTAGTCTTTTATCGTCTGTGCCCAACTGATTTATCTCTTGACGACGCAGATGACTTGAATTTAGCAGCCTTGATCAGTAGAGTACCTTCAGGTACATCATTCTCTCAGCTTATGGGTTTTGGCTTAAATTTATTCATCATCATTGCAGATCAGTTCATGCTGTTTGTGGTTAACATGCTGGTTGCCCGCCATGCCGGAGAAGAGTTGTTCGGCGATTTTACAGTCGCCACCAATGCCTTGCTGTTGCTAGCCACTCTAATTACTTTGGGTATTGATTCCATCATTGCTTATTACGTACCCAAACTATTCATTCATCGAAAGTATAGCGAAATTCAAACCTTAACTTTCTCTATGAAGGGTTTTTTGAAACCGGTATATATAACTGTTCTGGTGATTGGTCTTTTGATGGCTCTAACCTTGACCGTATTAAGTCAGGTGATCAGTAGCCTGACGCTTTTTGATATTAGTCATCCGCTGTTTTTATTTATATGGGGCACGGTCGCACTGTCCTTATACAACATTTATCTGCAGTTTTTCCGCGCCATCGATTATATGCGCACAGCAGTTATCATGAGTTTACTGCAGACCCTGTGTTATTTTATTTTCAGTCTGCTTATTTATTTTTATATTTACCCTTATTTTTTTCAGCATGAACGCCGATATTTTCCGCATATCATGCTGATTGGTTTTATCGCCAGTTACTTAGTCATTGTGCTGCTGTCAATTGCCATTCAAAATCGCAGTGCGCTCAAACGCTACAAAAAATCAGCAGAGCTTCGCCAGGAATGGAAAGGAAAAATTTACGGTTATACCGTTCAGAACTTGAATAAATATATTTTTACCGCAATTCCTTTAATGATCATTGAATGGCTGGGACAGCATGAACGCTCAGTGGGATTATTTTCTGCGGTAAGCTCCATTGTCTCTTTAGGATTTATCGCCATTGCACCGATTGGAATTCTCATTGGCCCAGATATTTCCGCGGCCTTTGCGCAAAGCCGTGAGCATCTGAAAAAAGTGATGCGGAAATACCTGTGGATTTGTTTTGCCATTTCTCTAGTCGTGGTTGCCATCTTAGGCCTTTCTGCCCGGCAAATTCTTTTATGGTATAAATCTGATTTTATCGATGCGCTTCCTTACACCTACTTCTGTTTAATCAATGTAGTGACTTACGCGATTTCCATGCCCCTGTCCAAGATGATTCAATATTCCCATGAGGGCAGTGAAGTGGGAGCAAAACTGACCATTGATTTATTAGTTTTCCAGCTGTTTTGCTGCCTGATATTAATTAATTGGCTGGGCCTTGACGGCGCTATTATCTGTTATATCGGCATTAATATTGTTTACAATGCTGCCATGATTCGCATGGCCAGAAAAATTATGCGCATCGATCCCTTTGGAAAAGATCTGGTTTAAATGTGAACTTTGCAAATAATTAACAAAACCAAATTTGCATTAATCCCTTTCAAAGCATATTCTGAATATAACAAAGGTATTCTTGCTCGGCTAACAGCCTACTTATGGAGCCAGAACCTAGATGCGGTGTGCAAGCTTAACTTGAATTAAGAAGCCTGAAGCATCTAATAGGGCGACCACATTGGAACCTAGAACCGCAGCAAGAATACCTTTACCTCTTTTGTGATTTCTTAAGCCTCCTGCAATTCCTGCGGATATAATCTATGGCCAAATATTGTAGATATTGTTATAGTCCGGCCGACCAGCTTGTCCCTTCCTCTGGCTAAAAACGTTGAGTATGGACTGGGGATTATTCATGATTCAGAAACCTTTGGGGAAGACGCCTGGTGGCATAGCGGCGGAACCCTTGGGTTTAGTGCAATGATGATTTGGCTGAAAGAGAGTGATGTGATTCTGACGATTAATATCAGCCATTATACTGCCGGGAAGGATTTATATTTAGTGGCCCAGGATTTGGCCAATGTGCTGCGTAAATCTTTGGATACCGCGAACAAGTCTTTCAATTAGTCTAACGTTTTAAAGGAGTTCGTACCCTAAAATCCTCTCTCCCTCCCCACGACCTCTATTCGCTCTTCTTTTCTTTAACCCTCGCCAAAGCCTGCAAAATATAATCCTGTTTGGCGATAACATCAGCCTGGTTATTCTTTGCCGCAATGGCCAATTGTTTTTTCTGGCGATAGGCTTGCTGCTGCTCATGTTCCTGACGCAATAAACGGACTTTGCGCGCATTAAAACGCTGCCTTGACAATTGTCGATCAAAGTCCGCTGCCGGTATGGGGGTCATTTCAATACAGTCAACCGGACATGGCTCCACGCACAATCCACAGCCAGTACATTCCGTTTGAATGACGCTGTGCATCAGTTTTGCCGCCCCGACAATAGCATCCACAGGACAAGCCTGAATACATTTGGTGCAGCCAATACATTCCGGCTCGCGAATGACAGCGATTGCCGGCTGCCGAGTATTCTTAAGCGCGTCTTCAAGGTAGGGAGACGCGTCCTCGTTCAGCAGACTACCGAGAGCCTTAACCGTTTCTACACCGCCAGGTGGGCATAAATTAATCGCAGCCCCGCCTTGCGCAAGCGCTTCTGCATAAGGCATGCAACCTGCAAAACCACATTCGCCGCATTGAGTCTGCGGCAAAATAGTATCAATAGCGTCTACAAGCGATTTCATTTTACTTTCATACCCGGCAAAGCGCCTTCATCAGGGTTAAGCAGATAAATCCCTTTTCCATCACCGGCTGCCAATACCATTCCTTCGGAAACACCAAAGCGCATGGTGCGAGGCTCCAGATTGGCAACCATTACTGTCAGGCGGCCAATGAGATCATCTGGCTGATAAGCTGACTTAATTCCGGCAAAAACCTGCCGTTCTTCCGTGCCCAAATCCAGCTTCAGTTTGAGTAATTTATCAGCACCTTCCACTGCTTCCGCAGCAATAATGCGCGCTACCCGCAAGTCTATTTTACTGAAGTCCTCTATGGAAATCCGGGCTGCGTCATTTTCCTTTGCCGGCTTGGCTGCTGCAGGCGTTTCCTGCTTGCCTTCTTCCAGCAAGGCATCGATTTTTTCTTTCTCTACTCGCGTAATCAAAGGTTTAAACAGCTGAATTTGATGTCCTGTCAAGGGAGTGTCAATCGCATCCCAGTGCTCGGCAGAGCTATTCAAAAACTGTTCAGCCTCTTTTGCCATCATCGGCAACACCGGTTTCAGATAAGTTATCAATACACGGAATAAATTTAATCCCATTGTACAAATCGCCTGCACCTGCGCATTTTGCTCGGGATCTTTGGCTAGCACCCAGGGCTTGTTGTTATCGATATACTGATTGACTTTATCGGCACACTCCATAATCTGGCGGATTGCTTTGGCATAATCTCTTTGGACATAGGCTTCGATAATCGCTGGTTTAACGCTTATTAATTCCTGGTACAAAGCAGGATCGCTTAAGTGATCGGCCAGACGATTATCAAAGCGTTTATTGATGAAACCGGCGCAGCGGCTGGCAATATTCACTATCTTGCCAACCAAATCCGCATTGACGCGATTAATAAAATCATCAAAATTCAAATCCAAATCATCCACACGGCCGTTTAACTTGGCAGCAAAATAATAGCGCAGATATTCCGGATGCAAATGTTTGAGGTAATTACGGGCCTCTATAAAAGTACCCCGCGATTTCGACATTTTCTGGCCGTTTACGGTCAGGAATCCATGCGTATATACCGCTGTCGGCAAGCGGTGCTGGCTGCCTGCGAGCATCGCCGGCCAAAATAAGGCATGAAAATAGACAATATCTTTACCAACGAAATGATAGAGCTCGGTCGTCGAGTCTTTATTCCAGAATTCATCAAATGATAAGCCGCTTTCATTACAGTATTTTTTGAAGCTGGCCATATAACCCACTGGCGCATCCAGCCAGACATAGAAAAACTTGTCCGGTGCACCAGGAATTGGGAACCCGAAATAAGGAGCATCGCGAGAAATATCCCATTGCTTAAGACCAGCAGCAAACCACTCATCAAGCTTATTGGCCACTTCCGCCTGCAGGTGGCCTTTTCGGGTCCATTCCTTCAGCAACATTTCATAACGCGGCAAATCAAAGAAATAATGCTCTGAATCTTTTTCTATCGGCTTTACACCAGAAATGGCTGACACCGCGTCAAGCAGCTCGGTTGGCGAGTAGGTAGCTCCGCAGGCTTCGCAGTTATCCCCGTATTGATCAGGCGTTTTACATTTTGGGCAAGTTCCCTTGACGTAGCGATCCGGCAGAAACATTCCTTTCACAGGATCGTAGGACTGGCGAATTGTTTTTTTAACGATATCGCCATTCGCCTGCAAACGCTCATAGATGCTGTTGGCAAGTGCCTGATTCTCATCCGAGTGTGTGGTGTGATAACAATCGTAGTCAACGGCAAAGGCTTTAAAGTCCTGCTCATGGCTTTCACGAATCATGCTTGTTAATTCCACCGGTGTAATTCCCAGTTGCTCAGCCTTTAGCATGATCGGTGTACCATGCGCATCATCGCCGCAGACGCTGATACACTGGTGTCCCAGCATTTTTTGAGTACGCACCCAGATATCCGTTTGAATATGCTCTACCAAATGCCCCAGATGTAAATGTCCATTAGCATATGGCAACGCGCTGGTTACCAAAAGTTTCCGCACTTTTGTCATCGTTTCACTCATCATAAAAAATTATCAAGTATAATCTATTGTGCTATAGAAATGACATGAATTAATTAACAGTTTTGCACTCTGCCTTGCTAGGGAATCAAGGGCTTGCGCAGCAGCTCCTGCTCTCTGGTCACAGGCTGGCTTTGCCAGAGGTTATCTTTACCGCGGCTAAAGCAACTTTTACCAGGAGCAGTTTCCGGATTGGAACCCGGCTCAAAATCAAGGTCTTTCAATATCTGAAGATAGGCATCAGGCTTGGTCTTCCCGTAAAAATCCTCGTAATCGCTCTCAGTCAGATCGGGCACTTCATCCAGATCAGGGGGATTAATTAATTGATCCAGACTCTGAATCACCCAATGTAAAAAATTGGCGGCAGCTGAAAAAAGCAGTACGGCGGCGGAGGCGATAGCAGCACAGGCAAATACGGCAGGCACCATATTTAAAGAGAAGAGGAACGCAAAAGGCTGCCAGCCGCTAAACAGCGCAAAACTCGCAATTGCAGGCAGGGCAGGCGGGAAAAAAGCCACCAGACATCCCACTGCCGCCCCTGCGATCAGAGCCAATAAAACAGCAGTCAGCAATTTCCAATGTCTGCGCAACCATTTACCCATTGTTAGCCCCTTAAATTGAACCTGACTTAATAACGCGGAATCATGATAGCAATCTTATTTGCACAAGTGAACTAAAATACAACCAATTCATGGTGATTTTAAAACAAACGGCTATTAATTGGCACAGGATAGAGCCATCTACTACTCAAAACTGTCAGGCCTGGCTAATTATTTTGATACAGGGTGGGATCAGCAATACCAGCCTCAACAAACCCTTTTTGCCGGAAAGTGCAGCTATCACATCGTCCACAGGCTCTTCCCTTCTCATCCGCCTGATAGCAAGACACTGTCAAGGCGTAATCGACCCCCAACCCTGCGCCCAATCGGACCGTTTCGGCTTTACTCAGATGAATAAGCGGGGTATGAATTTCCAGAGGATTTCCCTCTACCCCAGCCCGGGTTGCCAGGCCTGCCATTTTTTTGAAGGCATCCATGTATTCCGGTCGGCAGTCTGGATAGTTTGAATAATCAACTGAACTGATTCCAATAAACAGGTCATTGGCACCGATTACTTCTGCATAGCCTAAGGCGATGGCCAGAAAAATAGTATTTCTTGCAGGCACATAGGTCAGCGGAATACTGTCTGTGGGCTGGTAATCCGGTACTTCTATCGTCTCATCCGTTAAGGCGGAGCCCCCGAATTGATTAATATCCAGATTCACAATGCGATGTTCAGCAACCTTGAAACAAGCCGCCACGCGCTTTGCAGCCTCAATTTCAGAATTATGACGCTGTCCGTAGGAAAAACTTAAGGCAAAACATTGGTATCCTGCTGCCTTGGCAACTGCCAAACAAGTGGTTGAATCAAGGCCCCCCGATAATAATACAACTGCTTTTCTCATAGGTAAGTCTCAAACGCTAAATTCAGGACGATTGTAGCCTAGTTGTGGGATAATGTAATAGTGAACCTGAATACACGACTTACCTTCTCACCCTCATTGCCATTAAGTTAAGCTCAGTTGTATATAAATTGTCCTCCCCGCGAAGGCGGGGATCCATCTCTGAACTGGCTATAATGTCGATTGAGGAATGGATTCCCGCCTTCGCGGGAAAGGCAAAACTCATTAACTTAATGGCAGTGCTCCTCACCCTGGATAGCCACAAGGAATAGAGTCAGTTAAGAGTGCTCAAATCACTTTTTGGCGTCAGCAACTGCTCGGCTTCAGAGTTCTCTGTTTCCTTCACTTCAGAAGAACCCTTGCCCGATATAAATAAAACAGGCGATTTTTTAATTTTCAGCGGGCTTAAATCCTCTACCTTGCGAGCCGGGTTAGCAGAGAACTCATCATATTCCAAAGCCAGCGGCTCATCAAAATCAGGCAGCTCATCTCTTGCAGGCTCGAACTGCTTGAGAATGATGTGCGATAAAGCCGCTATTGCAAAACCCGCCGCCATTATGCCAATACCCGCTCCCAAGGGCATAAAAATTAAGGACGCAAAGATCACGGCCGGGATCAGAGCGTCAATTAATATCGCTCGAACCAGCTTGATTTTCTGGAAACGCACCATCCTTTCCTGATAATCGGAATCAACCATCAGACCTTTCATCTCCAGAAACAATGCCTTGCGTTCGTTTTCATCCGTTGAAGCATTAAATAACTGTAGTAACTCCCGGGCTTCAAAATGATCCTGTTTGCTCAGCGCTTTGGACTTGGAAACATCCAAAGCCCCAGCAATACCGGCATAGGCCGCATTTAGCACAAAACAAAGACTGGCGCCGAGTAAACCGATCATCATAAAGGTCGCCGGAGCAAGCATGGCTGGCGGAAAGAAAAAACAGCAGGCCACACAAAAAGCTGCCATCAGTCCACCGGCATACACCATGTCGTTAATCATGCCGAGCTTTTTATATTTCCAGTCAAGCTCAGTGCGCATGATTAAATTCCTTGCTTCGCGCACTTGCTTCTCTAATTCTGAGATTTGAGCCGGATCAGCCGTGGCGGTTTTTTTGGCTTTGAGCAAATGCTCTTCCAAACGCGCATAAGCTTCATACAGAGCGGTTATTTTTTTATTGTAGGCGGTACTTTCCTCATAAAAACGCCAGATGGAAAGACTAAAATCCATTAACAATAAGCCCATAGTTGCCAGATTACCGGCCATGCCCATAGCGCCAGGCCCTTTGAGCCAGAAAAAGCAGGCCATATTGGCCAAGCCCCAGATGGAGTCATTCAGCAAGCTGAACTTCCTTTGATTCCATTGGGTTTTAAACCGTTCCCAGGCCGGGATTTTCTGCTCTTCAGCGCTCATCCAGGGGCCAGCGATAGTGTGCTTGAGCAATAAGCTTAAATTGATGGAGAAACGGGTGTAGTAAAGCACCCAGCTCATATAACCGGTAATCGGAGCAGGGGCGGCAATGCCTTTTTGCGCCTGCGCCTTGCGGTAGAAATCATCAGGCAGCATCTCAATAACCGAGCTGAGCATGCCGCCGCCCCACACCCAGTATAGCCTTCGCTCATTGACGTCACTCATCCATCCGATCAGAGTCCCGGTTTTGGCATCAGCAATTTCAGCCATTTTATCGGCAATGAATTTCCCAACAGTGAAGCCGAGATATTTGGCAGGTTTGTCAGGGCTCTCTTCAATCGCTTCATCAAGCTGCGCTTTTTTCGCCAGCTCATCTTCCGGTGCCTGAACTTGCTCGATCTTAAGCAGCAATTGCTCGCATTTCAGATAATCATCATTCAAATCATTTAAAGGATGGAACCTGTTCTCATGAAAATTCAGATAGGTCTGATACCTTAATAATTCCTGGATGAATTTAAGCTTCTTCTTCTCGACTTCAAGCTGCTCAGGATTTAGAAATCGATATTCTGCACCCTTGGTCAGACTAAGTTTGCTTCGATGATAGTTTAGAAATACCGACAGCCAGTCGCGGTTCGCGGCGAGCTCTTTTATATCATAAGGCGCCTCTGCATCGTCAAAGCGGCGAACCAATTCAAATCCGAGCATTTGATTAAGCATCTCTGAATTCTGAATTGTTCGGTCTGACATGATATCACCTCATTTGTTAATATGGGGCTGGTGATTTTTTAAAAAGGCACAAGCTGTTCTTTTTTATAACATAGCAGGTATTTATCACACAAGCTTAGTTTTTTCATTTTTACAATCCTGAAACGATATTTACTGGAATTAATCAATGGATATTGGTTAAACAGGCGAATACAAATGCGCATAGAACTTGGGTGAATAGTCAAAAATGTGTATAATCCTTTGTTTTTGTTGTCCAACTTCTTACGATTATGAATCTGGAAAAGCATTACGATGTCATTGTAGTCGGTGGCGGCCATGCCGGTACCGAAGCAGCTCTCGCCTCAGCCCGACTTGGGGCTGAAACTTTACTGTTAACCCATAACATGGACTTGCTCGGTCAAATGTCCTGCAATCCCGCCATCGGCGGTATTGGCAAAGGGCACCTGGTTAAAGAGATTGACGCACTGGATGGGGTGATGGCACTTGCTGCTGATCAGGCAGGAATTCAGTTTCGCATTCTTAATGCGTCCAAAGGGCCGGCTGTACGCGCTACCCGCGCACAGGCTGACCGGGTTCTTTATCGTCAGGCGATCAGGCAATTTCTGCAGAATCAACCTAATTTAAGCCTGTTTCAGCAGTCAGTTGATGATCTCATTATTGAAAATGGACAGATTGCCGGGGTTATCACGCAAATGGGTTTAAAGCTGCGCGCCCGAGCCGTGGTGCTGACCGTTGGCACTTTTCTCGGCGGCAAAATTCATGTCGGCATGGCCCAATACGCCGGCGGTCGGGCAGGTGATCCGCCAGCCATTGCCCTGGCTCATAAACTCCGTGAACTGGATTTACCAGTTGGCCGACTAAAAACAGGCACTCCGCCGCGGATTGACAGCCGTTCACTGGATTATTCACAAATGACGATTCAACCCGGGGACACGCCGGTTCCGGTATTTTCCTATCTGGGTAATCTTGCTATGCATCCGCAGCAGCTGCCCTGCTACATTACACATACCACCAGCCAAACTCATGAAATTATTCTGGCTAATCTTCACCAGTCCCCAATGTATGCCGGGGTTATTGAAGGCGTAGGCCCGCGCTATTGCCCTTCCATTGAAGATAAAGTGGTGCGCTTTGCTGATAAATCCTCACATCAGATCTTTGTAGAACCGGAGGGGCTGACCAGTGATGAAATTTATCCGAATGGCATTTCAACCAGCCTGCCTTTCGAGGTTCAGGTGCAATTTGTCCGTTCTATTAAAGGCTTTGAAAATGCCCACATCACCCGTCCAGGCTATGCGATTGAATATGATTATTTCGATCCACGCGGATTAACCTCCTTTTTACAGACCAAGGCCATCAGCAATCTGTTTTTCGCCGGCCAAATCAATGGCACAACAGGTTACGAAGAGGCTGCGGCACAAGGAATTATCGCCGGAATGAACGCCGCCTTACTGGTTAAAGAACAGGCGCTATGGTGCCCGCGTCGTGATGAAGCCTACATCGGCGTACTGATTGATGATTTAATTACCCTGGGAACTCAGGAACCTTACCGCATGTTCACTTCGCGCGCCGAATACCGGCTCCTTCTGCGTGAAGACAATGCCGATTTACGCTTAACCGCGAAAGGCCGTGAACTTGGGCTGGTCAAGGAAAAGCGCTGGCAGCATTTTTCTGAAAAACGTGAAGCAATTGAGCGCAGTAAAACTCTGCTGCAAAGCACCGCTATTCGCGCCGATAATCAGGAGGTACTCGAAAAGCTGCTGGAAAAACCTCTACAGCAGGATTGCAAAGCTATTGATCTCTTGAAACGCCCCGAAATCAGCTATCAGCAATTACAGGCTTTAGACAGTCTGGAGTTACCCGAATTGAGCGACGAAGTCGCTGAACAGCTCGATATTCAAAGCAAATACGCAGGGTATATTGAGCGTCAGCAGTTGGAAATTGAACGTTTACGAAAGCATGAAACAACACAGTTACCAGACTCTCTGGATTATGCCCAGGTCACAGGACTTTCCAATGAAGTGGTACAAAAGCTTGCTAAAATCAGACCGACTACTCTGGCGCAGGCAGGCCGCATTTCAGGCGTTACTCCGGCCGCATTATCCTTGTTGCTGGTTCATTTGAAAAAACATCGGATGCCCGCATAATGCAGACTATCGAACCAGAATTAGAAAAGGGCTTGCAGCAACTAGGGCTATCCGTATCACCTGAGCCTTTACTTAATTATTTACTGCTTTTACAGAAATGGAACAAGGCTTACAATCTGACCGCCATTCGTGATTTGCCCGCAATGCTAAGCAAACACCTGTTGGACAGCCTGGCCATTTCGCCATGGCTGCAAGGCCCGCGGCTCATTGATGTGGGCACCGGCGCCGGCTTGCCAGGCATTCCGCTCGCTATTGCTCACCCGCATTTGCAAATCAGTTTACTGGACAGCAATGGCAAAAAAATTCGTTTTCTGCAGGAAGTTAAACGCCAGCTTAATCTGAGCAATATTGAAATTATCGAATCACGCGTTGAAAACTATAAACCAGCGCCAGGTTTTGATACAGTGATAAGTCGGGCTTTCAGTGATCTGTCGCAGATGATAAGCTGGACGAAACACTTGCTTGCCAGCGACGGCATCTGGCTGGCAATGAAAGGACGCTACCCTGAAATTGAATTAAGCACTATCGACCAAGGTTTTAAGGTTATTCCCTACAGCGTACCGGGTCTCGATGGTGAACGTTGCTGTATCATTATTGCTAATACTACCAAGGAATAACGATGGCCAAAGTTATTGCTATTACCAATCAGAAAGGCGGCGTTGGCAAAACCACCACCGCAATAAACCTGGCTGCCTCTATAGCTGCACACCGCCAGAATGTACTTTTAATTGATTTGGATCCTCAGGGTAATGCCACCATGGGTTCCGGTGTGGATAAAAACGCACTCGTACATACCTGCAATGAAGTTATTTTACGAGATTGCCTGGCTGAACAAGCCTGCCTGGTTACCGCCTGTGGTTACGATATCATTCCCTCGAATGGAGATTTAACCGTTGCAGAAGTCAGTCTTATGGAGAGAAATCACCGTGAAACCTTTCTTTTCAAAGCCCTGCAGCCCATACAGAACAATTATGATTTTATATTAATTGATTGCCCGCCGGCATTAAATACGCTCACCATCAATGCTCTGGTAGCTTCTGACTCTGTATTAATTCCCATGCAGTGTGAATATTACGCTCTGGAAGGACTTGCCGCACTTTTAAACACAGTCGAACAAATCAGAAGTTCAGTCAACACCCGCCTGCAGCTTGAGGGGGTTTTAAGAACCATGTATGACTCCCGTAATCGACTTTGCTCTGAAGTGTCGCGCCAATTGCTTGATCATTTCGGCAATAAGGTTTATCGCACCGTCGTTCCGCGTAACGTCAGACTGGCCGAAGCGCCCAGCCACGGGATGCCTGCATTACAATACGACAGAACATCACCCGGAGCCGCCGCTTACATGGTACTGGCCGCCGAAGTCATCAGCAAACAAACTGTAACCAGTTAGAGGTCAATATATGTCAGTTAAACGAGGCAGCCTGGGTAAAAACCTGTCCGCATTATTAGGAACCAGCCCTGCTACTGCAATTCCTGTTGCCAAACCGTCTGAATCCAGTAAATTAAAACTGGATTTACTACAGCCAGGTAAATATCAGCCCAGAAAAGCGATTGATGAGGTCTCGCTTGAGGAGTTAGCAGGATCAATCAGGCAGCAAGGTCTGCTGCAGCCAATTGTCATTAGGCCTTTAGAGAATCAAAAATACGAAATTATCGCCGGTGAACGCCGCTGGCGCGCTTGCCAGTTAGCCGGTTTAAGCGAAGCGCCGGTAATTATTAAAGAAGTTGATGATGAAACAGCGATGGCGATGGCCTTGGTTGAGAATCTGCAGCGTGAAGACCTTAATCCAATGGATCAGGCCAGAGCAATGGGCAGGCTGCACCATGAGTTTGAATTGACGCATCAGCAGATTGCCGAGTTATTATCAAAATCACGCACTGCAGTCAGCAATTATCTGCGCCTGCTAAGCCTGGCTGAAGAAGTAATGCGTATGGTAGAGCATGATGATCTGGACATGGGCCATGCCCGAGCGCTGCTTATGCTAAACGCGGAGCAACAGATTCAGGTGGCCAAACTTGTAATTGCGAAATGCCTTTCTGTCCGCGAAACTGAGAAACTGGTTAACCGGCTCAAAGAAGGTAAAGCGCCTCAAGCTGAAGATCGGGAAATCCCGGCTCACACTCAAATACAGATTCAAACCCTTTCCCAGCATCTGAAGTCAAGAATCAAATTAAAACCCGGCAAAAATGGCAAAGGCAGCCTGGTTATTCATTACGACAGTTTGCATGACCTCGACTGTGTAATTCGTCAAATAATCGAGAAGTAAATTTTATTTTTGCATGCCCCTCAACCATACTCATAATATGCTGTTTGAAATTGCCATCAACCTGCAAACGATGGTAGGGGGGTCCTATGCAGATCCAACCTGTAGAGCCGCTGGTGGTTCTGCTTAGCTGCGGTCAAATGAAAGTGACTAGCTATCTTCTTGAACTGACTGAACATAGCCTGAGTGTAACCAGCACTGAATTTCTGGATAAAGATAGTGTCGTTCTTTTTAAATCCAGATATTTCCGCGGCGAAGCATCGATTAAATCAATATCCTATGATCACTACCGTTTTACCTATGCTTTAGAGATTGGAAATATTAATTTTCAGCCGGGATTGCTGGTGAACACCCAATTGTGATCTTTGCAATAAAAATATCAAACTGATGGAATTAAGTTGAACAGTGGATTGTTTGTATGCAATTCCCGAAGCGTGGTGGTGTGCTCTCGTTGAATCCAAAGCCGGTTATAATTAAGCGCATCGAAGAGGCTATAGGCACTACCCTGATGTTTTCCACGGACAAACAGATCAAGATCAACCATCTCGCTTTCTATTGCCCGCTCCAGGGCCGCCTCAATCATTTCTGCCTTATGCAATTTACCGCTGTTGAAAAACGAATACCTGGCCTGTCTGAGGCTTTCTATTGTTGTTCTGACTTCACTAATAAATTTGAGCAGGTTTTCATGTGGATGTTCTAAGCGAGGTAATTCTTCAGAGGGTAGACGCGGTTGAGTTTTTAGAAAATCAAGCAGCTCCTCTGCGGATTGATATACTTTAGCAGTAGAATTCGATATCACGTGAATTGCATGGACCTCAGCCATTGCTTCATTCAAACTGGCAATTTTTTGTCTTCCTTCCCAACTGCAATCTGCAAAAAAACGCTGCAGATCCTCCAATGAAAATTTTAATACTTCAAAGCGGCCGCCAGTTTTACGTTTAAGGCCGATAATTTTACTCAGTTCCTGGATATTAAACAGGTGCAATCGATTTAAGTTAACTTCTCTTAGATCAAGCGAGTTAATGCGGGCGGGTAGATATTCAACCAGTAAATCGCAGGAGCTTAATGAAAGCGACGATAAATCTTCACCACTCCAATCAAGTTCTGTCTGATCATCAGGTATGAGGTCGACTACCCGTCTTAGCAGATCTCTGTATACAGCATGGTTTTTATGGGTTATACGAGGATAGTGTCTGGGACTAAGCAGATCTTTGATACCCATAATAGAGATTTAACAGGGAGAGAGGTGCATGCATTATAACATGCGAGCAATTATCTATCAAACTGTGCCATACCATGTCATCTCGAACGTAGTGAGAGATCTCCGGATGCTGGTACAAACCAAGATTTGGGAGATCTCTCACTGCGTTCGAGATGACGGCGACCTGTTTTACAGCCAATAGACAAAGATAAACAGGAATAACCAGACGACATCCACAAAGTGCCAATACCAGGCCACAGCCTCGAAAGCAAAATGACGTTCGGGAGTGAAATGTCCATAAATGCAACGGATCATGATGATAATCAACATGATGGTTCCAATAGTTACATGCAGGCCGTGGAAGCCGGTTAACATGAAAAAGGTGGTGCCGTAGATCCCTGCATCCAGGGTCAAACCCTTTTCTGTGTAGGCTTCATAATACTCATAGCCCTGCAGCGTGAGGAAGAGGATCCCTAAGGCAACAGTCAATGCCATACCGATAACCAGCTGACGACGCTTATTCAGTTTTAAAGCCCAATGCGCCCAGGTAATGGTTACCCCGGAAGTTAAGAGGATGAGGGTATTGAGCGCAGCCAAACCCCAGGCTCCCATCGCTTCATGAGCACCAGCAAATATCTGATTATTAGGATTCTGCAGCAAAGGCCAGGTCGCTTTGAAATCTGCCCACAAAGTGTAATGGGTTATCGGATGTATTTCACCGCCAAGCAGTGGAACAGACCAGAAACGGGTAAAAAACAACGCTCCGAAAAATGCCCCGAAAAAGCAGACCTCAGAAAAAATAAACCAGCACATACCCCAGCGAAATGAACGATCCACTTGCAGATCATACAATCCTTTCTGGTTTTCATAGATTACCTGACCAAACCAGCCAACCATCATGGTGATCATGATGATTAAACCGAGAGTAAACAAATAAGGGCCATACCAGTCATGATGAAGCCAGGATGCAGCGCCCACCAGTGTAGTCGTTAAGCCAATCGAACCCACAAGCGGCCAGTGGCTTGGTTGGGGGACGTAATAGGTGCCGTGCGCTCCCATATTTCTTTATCTCCTGTTAGTAATTTCTACGTAATTCTTTTTCTAATTTATAACCCGGTTTGATACATCAAACAATGTATAAGCCAGGGTGATTGTTTTGACATTCTCCGGCAGCTCCGGATCCAGATGGAATAAAAGGGGCATATCCATCGCCTCATGTCCATTCAGGGTTTGCTGAGCAAAACAAAAACATTCCGTTTTTTTTAGGTATTTAGCTGCTATACCTGGTGTTATACTGGGTATTGCCTGTACAGTCATTCGATGGTTGGTCTGGTTTTCAGCATAGAACGCCAGCTTTGCAATTTCTCCCGGATGAATCTTGATTTTTGTAGTTTTCGGATAAAATTTCCAACGCAAGTTGCCATTATTCGTGGCTACAAATTCCACAGTTATCGTTCTTTCCCTGGAAACTTTTAGCTCGGAAGGTTCAACCCGCGCCGAAGGCCCGGTGATTTTTCCGTTGATTCCCAGAGTTTTACATAAGCTGTTATAGATTGGTACCAAGGCAAAACCGAATGCAAACATGGACAAAACAACCGCTGTTAACAGTATCACCAGCCTGAAATGACTTTTAACCAAATTTAATACCTCATGGTTGTCGTTCGGCATATCAGCTGCTTCTGCAGCTGATTCGCTTAGCTAATAGTTGGCGGAACAGAGAAGCTATGATAGGGCGGCGGTGAAGGCAAGGTCCACTCCAGACCATGAGCCCCCTCCCATACTTTGGCATCCACTTTTTTACCGCCTCTGACGGTCGCGATCACATTGTATAAGAATAGCAATTGAGAGAAACCAAAAATAAAGGCCCCAATCGTTGAAATCATATTGAAATTGGTGAACTGCAAGGCGTAGTCAGGAATCCGGCGCGGCATACCAGCCAAGCCCAGGAAATGCATCGGGAAAAAGGCAATATTCACTGAAATAGCCGAGAGCCAGAAATGCCATTTGCCCAGGGTTTCGTT
Organism: Legionella quinlivanii; assembly: GCF_003265995.1. GTDB lineage: Bacteria > Pseudomonadota > Gammaproteobacteria > Legionellales > Legionellaceae > Legionella_C > Legionella_C quinlivanii_A. The sequence goes on from NZ_MVJN01000003.1 coordinate 90,785, forward strand.
ATACATGTGGCCTGTCCACTTGGGTATCCAATAATAAGTAGCCGCCATTAATGAGAAAATGGCACCTGGAACCAGTACGTAATGGAAGTGACCGACTACGAAATACGTATCCTGATATTGATAATCCGCAGGAACCAGGGACAACATTAACCCGGTAAAGCCGCCAATCGTGAATAAAAAGACGAAGGCAATGGCAAAAAGCATCGGGGTTTCAAAGGTCATGGCTCCTTTGAACATGGTGCTCACCCAGTTGAACACTTTAATTCCAGTGGGGACCGAAATAAGCATCGTGGTATACATGAAAAACAGCTCAGCACCCAGAGGAACTCCGGTAGTGAACATGTGATGTACCCAAACGATGAATGACAAGAGAGCAATACTCACCGTTGCATAAACCATAAAATGATAACCAAACAATGGCTTACGACTAAATGTTGGAATGATTTCGGAAATAACCCCAAAGGCAGGAAGAATCAATACATACACTTCCGGATGACCAAAGAACCAGAATACATGCTGGAACAGAATCGGATCGCCACCCCCAGCCGCCTCAAAAAAGCTGGTGCCAAAATGGCGGTCCGCCAGCATCATGGTGACCGCGCCTGCCAGTACCGGCATAATGGCAATTAGTAGAAAAGCGGTAATTAACCAGGTCCATACGAACATAGGCATTTTCATCAGAGTCATGCCAGGAGCACGCATGTTGAAGATGGTCGCAATGATGTTAATTGAACCCATAATAGAGGAAAGCCCCATCATATGAATTGCGAAAATCATGAAATCCGTGCTTGGTGGAGCAAACTTGGTGGATAATGGGGCATACATGGTCCAGCCAAAGTTAGGACCTCCGCCTGCATGAAACATGGTGGATCCCAATAATGCGAAGGCAAATGGCAATATCCAGAAACTCCAGTTGTTCAAACGGGGTAAAGCCATATCCGGTGCTCCAATCATCATTGGAATTTGCCAGTTGGCCATACCGGTAAACGCAGGCATCACTACACCGAACAGCATGATTAGCCCATGCAGGGTAGTCATCTGATTGAAGAAGTTGGGATCAACAAAACGATGTCCTGGCTGAAAAAGCTCCGCCCGAATCACCAACGCCATACCGCCAGCGACAAAGAAACTAATCAATGCCAGAAACAGGTAAAGTGTTCCAATGTCTTTATGGTTGGTCGTAAATACCCAACGCTTGATAAAACCCATAACGCCCTTGCCCTGTTCGGGGCCATGATCGTGCTCATGATCATGGAGATGAGCATCATGTGTATTCTGATGTGTTGTTACTTCACTCATTGTAAACCTCCAGCTTGAGCTTTATTGACCTTGGTCGGTTCCTGATCTTCGCCATGTCGAACCTTGTTTACATCAGCCGGCTGAACATCGTCATCCGTATTATTTTCCCAGGAATTACGCTCATAAGTAACCACAGCAGCGATTTCGGCATCGCTTAACTGGTCTTTATAAGCCTGCATTGCAGTGCCGGGTACACCGTTCAACACTATTCCAATGTGCCGTGAAATAGGTTTTCCAACCGCAACGGAACTACCCTTCAGGGGTGGAAACATGGGTGGCATACCTTTACCGTCAGATTTGTGGCAAGCCGCACAAATTTGCTCATATTTGGTTTTTCCAAGATCCATCAATTCCTTGCGGGTCATTGGTTTTTGCTCGACAGCAGCACCAGCTCCTTCGGCGTATTCATCAACGACCTTGGGTTGCTCTTCTACCCATTTGGCAAATTCTTCATCGGTGACTGCCTTCACTACGATCGGCATGTAGGCATGGTTAATTCCACAAAGCTCCGTACATTGGCCGCGATAAATACCAGGTTTTTCAACCCGCGCCCAGGCTTCATGCATAAAACCAGGTATGGCATCGCGCTTGATTCCCAATTCAGGAACCCACCAGGAATGAATTACGTCATTGGCTGTTACCAGAAAGCGAACTTTTTTATGGACTGGAATAACCAGCGGCTTGTCTACTTCCAGCAAATACCATTGTCCTTTCTTCTCCTGGTTCTGGATTTGCTGATAGGGCGTGGCAATGTTACTGAAATAGCTGATTCCCTGATCCAGATACTGATATTGCCATTTCCACTGATAGCCGACGACTTTAATGGTGACATCCGAATCGCTGGCGTCTTCCAGATCAATCAGAATTTTGGTGGCTGGAATAGCCAGGCCGACAAGAATTAGAAAGGGAATGATTGACCATAGAATTTCCAAACGGGTATTGTCATGAAAAGAAGCCGGGGTATATCCCTTTGATTTACGGTGATGCACCAGCGAATAAATCATCGCCCCGAACACAACCACACCGATAATTGCACAGACCACCATTGCAATGGTATGCAGGTAGTACATGTCCTTGCTTAATGGGGTAACCCCCTTATACATATTCAGCTGCCAGGTATCCGCAGCGGCCAGGGCATTACTGCCAATTCCAAGACCTGCAGCCAGAGCAATGATTTGTTTCACATTCAGAAACCTGTTTTGCATCCCCTTTCCTCACATCAGCTAATAGCCATGACACCGGGTCATGGACGATTCATAAAAATTGGATCGGTGAAGATTATATGCTTCACCGCTGAAATTCTCTCATCTCTACCAGAGCGAGTAGTTACCCTCTGTTTTGGATTGACTAACCATGTACTTAATCGCCTCAATAATTTCATCAGTAGTACATTGTTTGCAGCCGCCATTCTTTGGATGCGCATCACCATGGAGGATTTCCGCAATTAACACATCCATATTCTTTTGAATGATAGGTTTCCAAAGGGCTTTGTCCCCAATTTTTGGAGCGCCCTGAATACCGTCTTTATGGCATACGCTGCAGTTCTCATTGTATACATCTTTGCCGTTGGACGGATATTTGGCACCGCCGCTGCTGGTTAAATCCTGCCATTGTGAACGGGAAAGTGATTGATTGAGGATATAATCTGTCGCTGAAATAATATCATTATCAGAGCAGGTTACGCAGGCGCCTTTCACCGGCATGCTATTGTAGCCATGAATAGCGTGGCGATATAGCCCGGTTAGTCCGCTGCTTTTGAGGCGCTGATACCAGTTATTACCATCACCATTAAGAGGAGCACCCATTTTGCCTTGCTGATGACAAACGATACAGGAGTTTATATAAACCTGTTTGCCTCGTTTCAGTGATGGTTGTGCATCAGAGGGGGCTACTCCCAGCGTTTCAGCGCTTTCAACTGTTTTCAGATAGGTCGCAATAGCCAGAGTATCCTCTTCGTTCAGATAACCGAGACTATTATGGTTAACCTCAGCCATAGGACCCGCTACAGGTCCGGCTTTGTTAATCAGTTCGCCAGACTTAAAGACATCAGCGACTTCATAATGACTTGCTGAACGCAGGCCAAGTCGGGTGATATTGGGCGCCCAATAACCATCGACAAATCCACCGGTAAGATAATAGCGGTTTTTAGGTGCGCCAAGGACATTAAGCGGCGTATGGCACATACTGCAATGCCCCAGACCATCAACGATATAACGTCCGCGATTCCAGGCCGGCGATTTTTCAGGATCATAAGGAATTTCATTTTCTTCAGGGAAGAAAAATAGCAGGTTCCATCCCCAGAGACTGAAGCGTGCACCCGGCACGTTAAAGGGGAAAGGCAGGGATTTATTTTTTTGATTGACCGCGGGAATGCTCATAAAATAGGCATAAAGAGCCCTGGCATCGTCATCGGTAATCTTTGAGAAATAAATATAGGGAAATACTGGGAAGTAATTGCGCCCTTGTGGATCGCGGCCATCTTTCAGAGCTCGAATAAAATCGGCTTCAGTCCAGTTTCCAATTCCGGTTTCTTTATCCGGCGTAATATTAGGGCTATAAAACTTACCGAAGGGCGTATCAATTTCCAAACCACCGGCAAAAGCAGGCGTTTTGCCTTTAACATCGGTATGGCAGGCGATGCAGTCGCCCATTTTGGCAAGATATTCGCCGCGCTTGATTAATTCCGCCTGTACTCCTTCAGCGGCCTTGGTTTGAGGATATTCCGGATAATAGCCTTCAATAAATATCTCTGGAATCTGCTTGTGTTGAGATTCCTGCGGTACTGAACTGGTTTGTTGAGCAGCAGGCTTATCAGCCTGAATGGCCACCTGTGCCGCAGCTTGCACGTCAGCGGCATTACCCCATGGGCTGTAAACTGCAGCGGTCAATATAAAGCTTATTATTTTTGCATTATTCTTCAACAAAGAGCGCACGCTCCCTCCTTAAATCACTTAACCGGGGTTCATTCAGGCAGGAAAAATTAGTTTTGCATTTTATACTTCTCCTACTATAACTTGCAATCGTGTTTCGCAGCAAATATGCCACTAAAATGCGATATCTGAGCAAAGCCTATCGCCCATTAAATAATGATTGATCAAGTTGGTTAAATTATGTAGAACCCGGTTCGGCCAACTGAAATTAGCAGAAAAGCTTCGGGAAAGATGCAGCGAAGAAAAACACAAAAAAACAGTTTAATAATAGTGCAAAATTAGCGATAATTAACCCTCCTTAATTTTTAACCAATACTATGCCCATTTATCTCAATGGATTATTATTAGGCTTATCACTGATTACTGCCCTTGGCCCACAGAATATTTTTTTAATTCGCCAGGGCGCCATGCGCCATCACGCCGTCCTGTCGGCAGCCATTTGTTTCTTCTGTGACGTTATTCTCATTTGTGCCAGTATTGCTGGTTTGAATCAGGCGCTTGAACTCCACCCCACTTTAAGAATATGGGTGACCTGGTTTGGCGCTCTTTTTCTGTTTTACTATGGACTGACTTCAGTAAGAAAAGCGCTTAAGACGGCTCCGACGGCTAAGCAGGAGATTAGCCAGGTCAGTAACCGCCTGCAGATTTTACTGCTCGCACTAGGTTTCAGTCTGTTGAACCCGCATGCCATAATCGACAGCCTGGTCATTATCGGTGGCGGCAGTGCCCAATTCCCCGAACATAAACTGCTATTCCTCTGCGGGGTTCTTAGCGCCAGCTTTATCTGGTTCAGCTCATTAACCTTTACCACCTTTTACTTTTCTGAAGTGCTGTCACGCGCCAAAGTATGGCGGCGGATTGAATTTGGCAGCGGGGTTTTAATGATCGTCATTGGTTTGAAGTTAGTTACTTCATAGATTTGCGCAGGATGCAACGACATATAGGTCGAGCCCTTGGCCTAATGGCACTTACTTAAGGCTTTAACCCTTACCCCCTACGTCCCTCGGCTTGTCCGAGGGACGTAGGTAAATATCTTAAGTGGCATTAGGGCAAGGGCCAAACCTACAATAATTCGTTAACTTAAATTCAACTAGCCGTAAATGCCGACCTGGCATAGTTGACGGCGCTATCCTTCCTGCGCTGCAGTTCCGGCTGTATCGCCTGCCAGGCTAGCTTCCCAATGCCATCGGCATCCTGCCCATAAACCTGATATGCCAAGGTCTTTATATGGCTGTCCTGTGCGAGATATACCAGAAAGTCCTGCAGTTTTTTCTGCTGTTCATCAGGCTCAGCCGTACTTGTAAACATCGATTTAACTGCTGAAACAGCGGCTGCTATTGCTTCCATTGCTCCTAAGCTTGTTCCACCACGAGGCTCGGCATTCTTCCAGGTGATAATGGTTGCTGAAGGAACATAGTTACCCAATATAAAAATAAGATCTCTTACTTCATCACAATTCATCTTATTGCAATGATCGCCCGTGTCTTTACCCATTGCCCATTGGTAAACATCAATGAGGTCGGCACGCGCCTGTTTATATAGTCTCTCTCTTTCTCCTATTGATTTTAACTCATAACCGGCACCCATGCCCGCAAACAGGGAAAGAAACACAGGAATGAATATATACGAAGAAATGTAAAGCCCAACCGTTGCCGATAGTAAAATAACTCCCAGGACATTGGCTGAATGATATTCCTCAAGCCTCTTTTTAAATTTTTCGGTGAGATCCGTTAATATTTTACGATCTGTTTCTGAGGAAGCTGAGAACGCATGATCTGGCCTTGCAAAGCGACTAATGACCGTCTCAGAACTGCTCTCAGGCGACTTCCCCTGCGCCGGGGTTTCTGATGCTGCCGTTTGAGAAAAAAAATAACCTATTAAAGGGTAGCCTGACATATAAATCTCCATCCATTGAAAACAAGTCGAGCTTCTTTTTTATTTCAAATTGCGGAAAATTACAACAGATAATCAAAAATTTGTTATTCAAGGGGGGGGGGGGAAGATTTTGATTTAGAAAGGGCCAATCAGTGTGTCGCCAATTGACCCAGTGGAATGACACATAGCAAGTCCAACCTCGCAAACGGAATATCTCACAGCAAATGTGCTATTGTCAACATTTCTGTACAGTAATTTACACTATTCGTAGACCCGATTGCTAATGTGCAGTAGACTCGCGATTTTGAATTAAAGCAGGCATGCCATGTTCTATGGGGATAATGTTCAGGATACGCGACAAGTTTTTTTTGAGTGCTGGAGAAAATACCGTCAGCAAGAGGCATTGACTGCTTTAGAGCAGCAAGTAGTGAATGTCATTCTTTCGCATCCTGAATATCATGCCATTCTTGATGACCCGCAGGCTAATCTGGCCAGAGCTTATACTCCGGAGATGGGACAAAGCAATCCTTTCCTGCATCTGGGTATGCATCTGGCAATTCGTGATCAGGTTACAACTAACCGCCCAGCCGGTATTCTGGTTATTTATCAGCAACTGATAACCAGGCATCAGGATGAGTTACAGGTAGAACACCTGATGATGGAATGTTTAGCTGAAACATTGTGGCAAGCCCAGCGCGGCATGCCCCCACAGGATATTGAGGAGCATTACCTGCTTTCGCTTAAACGTCTGAAGTGAGCCAGAGGGCTATTTAATTAAACCCCGGGTAGAAGAAAGTAACCTCATGCTTATTATAAAACAAATTAATAAGCGAAGAGCCCTCAATCTCGCGCAATTCTTTAAGCGTGGCCCAGTCCGTTTCACCCTGCAATTTGATCGTGAAAATCATTTGACCCGCTTTACCAGACTCAAGCCATTTTCTGATTAGCGTCAATGCTCTGTCTGGATAACAGGCAATATCCGACAATACCCAGTCGTAGGTCTTCTCCAGTTTTGAAGGCTCAAGCGCAAACGCACTCTGCTTCAGGCAGCTGACACCTGGCAGGGCAGCAATTCGCGGTTCAAGGGGAGCTTTATCTACAGCCGTCACTTGGGTTCCCAGCGATTGCATGACATAGGTCCAGCCTCCAGGTGATGCACCCAAATCAAGAGCACTTTCTCCTGATCTTGGATATCGGTCTAACAGGCTTAAAGCTTCCCATAGTTTCAAATAGGCACGATTTGGAGGGTTGACCTTATCTTCTATGAAATAACAGTGACCCGCGGGCCAGGGTTTTAAACGATCCACGCTATAGAGGAGCGTATTTTGATCAAGCAGACAAAAGCCTCCGATTGATGGAATCTCCTCCTGTAGAGGGAAGGAACGCAGTAAAGGAGGGAGCTTTCGCAATTGGTCGACAATCAAGTGAGAGCGCCGGATATGGCTTGCAGGTTGCAGGTACCAGTATTTTCCTGCCTGTTTTAATAATTTGACCGCCTCGCTGATGGATGTGAACTGATGGATCTGCGGTTTGAACCAGGTATCGAGAGCGAAACAAGGCTTAATAGCACGAGATGATAGCACAACATTTTCAATGATTCTGGTTTCGCCGCCAAGCTCATTATTTAACTCTGCCAAGCGTTCAGCCTTGCCAATATATACCGCATTGACCGTATTGAAATTTTCCATAGATAAATAAAGATACACAAAAAGATTTAGATTTTTCAGTCAAGAGATTACACTAAAATACTAACTTTTTCTTCTATCGTGCCAGATAATCTTCCTATTGGCCTTGTGCAGGTAACCGTCCATTGAATTAAATCCTTATTTATAGAGGGTGTTTTAAGTTTTGGCAAAAGCGAAAAAGCTACTCATTTATATACAGAATCGGTTAACATAGTGCATTCTTTTTTATCGAACAAACCATGAGCAAGCATCAAAAAACGCATTTCGGCTTTGAGTCCGTTGCCTGGGAGGACAAAGAAAAAAAAGTCAGGGAAGTTTTTCAGTCAGTCGCTGAAAATTATGATCTCATGAACAATCTTATGTCTTTTGGTATTCATCACTTGTGGAAACGGTTTACTGTCGAGCTCAGTCAGGTCCGGCCTGGACAAACGGTATTGGACTTAGCGGGTGGAAGCGGCGATTTAACCCGATTACTAAGCCAGAAGGTAGGCGACAAAGGTTTGGTCATACTGGCTGATATTAATTCAGCTATGCTTGAAGTAGGCCGTAAACGTTTAATTAACGAAGGATTGCTGCATAACGTACAGTATGCACAGGCCAATGCACAGATGCTTCCCTTTGTTGATAACAGTTTTCACTGTATCTGTATTGGCTTTGGCTTGAGAAATGTAACCGATAAAGATGAGGCATTGCGATCGATGTTTCGAGTTTGCAAGCCGGGGGGCAAATTAATGGTACTCGAATTTTCAACGCCTGTGTTACCCGGATTAAAACCCATTTATGATTGGTATTCTTTTAATGTTCTACCGCAATTGGGCCAGTTATTTGCTAAAGATAGCAGCAGTTACCGCTATCTTGCGGAATCAATCCGCATGCATCCCAACCAGGAAGAATTAAAAACGCAGATTGAAAAAGCCGGTTTTGAAGACTGTCATTATCATAATCTGAGCGGAGGTATTGTTGCTTTGCACATTGCCCATAAATATTGAGAGCATTTTATGATTAAGAAATATTCATTAAAAGTGTTACAAAAAGCCATCAACCTGGCTCTGTCTCTTGATGATACTATGCCGGGTAAAATTGCTGAACTCAATGGCAAAATCATTGAAATTTCCATAGATACACTGGGAATTAAATTTTTTATAGAATTTAAGGAGGGGCGTCTTAAGCTATTGGATCATTGTGATGAAAAGCCGGATACTTTAATCCACAGCTCGCCCCTGGGGCTGATCCGTTTAAGCCTTCTTCCTGCCTCCAGGGCACGCTCACTTTTCAATGACAAAATTCACATTTCAGGCGACATTGAACTGGGCGAGAAAGTAAAAAAACTGTTTGATGAACTGGATATTGATTGGGAGGGGCATCTGGCCCGCTTTACCGGGGATGTGATTGCTTACCAGTTAGGCTCTTTTCTTCGCCAGGGAATGGATTTGAAAAATCGGGTAGAGGATTCTTTACGCAGCAACTTAAATGATTATCTTCATGAGGAAGCCCGTCTGTTTCCGCCTCGGGAAGAAATCGATGATTTTTTTCACGATATTGATCAGTTAAATCTGGATGTCGAACGGCTGCAAGCCAAACTCAATTTATTAAAAAAAGCGTATGAAACCCGTTAAGCAACTGATTAGACTTCTGTATATCAATACGATCCTGGCGCGCAATGGTTTAGACAGCGTGATTGTCTCCATTCGTCTTTTTTCTCCATTCCGCTTTATTGTCTATTTAAACCCCTGGAACTGGTTTCGCAGGGAAAAACTGAGCCGTGGAGAGGCTATTCGCAAAACCCTTGAGGAGTTAGGGCCAATATTTATTAAATTTGGTCAGGCGCTTTCAACTCGTCCGGATATTTTACCAGCGGATATCGCGCTGGAGCTTTGCAAGCTGCAGGACAATGTGCCTCCTTTTGACAGCAAAACCGCATTATCGATAATCGAAGCCGCCTATGGGCGCTCCGCCTTTGAAGTATTTGCCGAATTCGATACCAATGTGCTGGCATCCGCCTCAATGGCGCAAGTCCATGCCGCCCGTTTAAAAACCGGCGAAGAAGTCGTTGTTAAAATATTAAGACCCAATATGCTAAAAATTATTCAGCAGGATTTGAGCATCATGTATACCATCGCCAATCTGGCCGAGCGTTACTGGGCGGATAGCAAGCGCTTGAAACCGCGGGAAATTGTTCAGGAATTTGAACACAATCTTATTGATGAGCTCGATCTGCAGCGCGAAGCCGCCAACGCCGGCCAGCTTCGGCGCAATTTTCAAAACTCACCCTTACTCTATATTCCGGAAGTATTCTGGGATTATACCCGTGAAAATATCATGGTGATGGAACGCATCCACGGTATACCGGTAGCTGATATCGCCACTCTGCAAGCGAACCAGATTGATATTAAAAAACTGGCCGAACGCGGGGTTGAGATTTTCTTTACCCAGGTGTTCAGAGATTGTTTCTTTCATGCCGATATGCATCCAGGCAATATTTTTGTCTCCTATGAACATCCGCATGATCCACAGTACATCTGCATTGATTTTGGCATTATCGGCACTCTGAATGAAAATGACAAACGCTATCTTGCTGAAAATCTGGTCGCCTTTTTTAATCGAGATTATCGCCGGGTTGCGCAGTTGCATGTGGAGTCGGGATGGGTTGCCAGAGATACACGGGTCGAGGAATTTGAAAGTGCCGTGCGAACTGTTTGCGAGCCTATTTTTGAAAAACCGCTTAAGGACATCTCTTTCGCCCAGGTCGTTCTTCGTTTGTTTCAGGTAGCCCGGCGTTTTCAAATGGAAGTTCAGCCGCAACTGGTATTGTTACAAAAAACATTACTGGCAATTGAGGGATTAGGACGCCAGCTCTACCCTGAGCTGGATCTCTGGGCAACAGCCAAACCTTTTCTGGAAAAGTGGATAAAGCAGCAAATGGGGCCGCGGGCCTTCCTGCAGCAACTAAGAGACAATCTTCCTTTCTATGCGGAACAACTTCCGCAGCTGCCTCGTCTCATGCACGAGGTGCTAATGCTTAGCAAAGAAGAAAAAATGCGCTCACTGTATCAGATCAATCATTTATCTCTGCCGCAAAAAAGAAGTTTCTGGTTCAGGGGGTTGGGAACAGGCATTTTTATAAGTCTGGCAGCCATCGGCATTTTAAGTTATTTTAGTTTACTGGATCCACGACAATTGGGGCTATCAAGCTTTCTGGTTGCCTGCGGAGGGGCTTTAATTACTTTAATTCATCGAACAAACAGGAGCTAATATGGGCTTAAGCGGCGTCAGTCCTTTGTCATTACTACTCATTTTATTCATCATCCTTGCCTTGTTTGGCACTAACAAACTCAAAAATATAGGCAGTGACCTGGGCAGCGCTATTAAAAGCTTTCGTAAAGCCATGAATGATGAAGACAAACCAGATGACAAAGACGACAAGAACTCATGAACAGCGCGGAGTTACTGGTCATTGCCATTGTCGCCGTCATTGTGTTTGGCCCTGGGAAATTGCCTATGTTAGCGGAACATCTTGGAAAGCTGTTTCGCCAGTTCAATCGCTTTCGTGATCAGGCCTCTCAATTCTGGCAGCAGCAAATGAACGAACAGCAATTAAAAGAAAATGAACGCAAGGCAAAAGAAGCCGATTCTGTGTATCAGCGCGAAAAAGAATAATCCAGGTTGCCAGCAAAAATAACACAATTACCGCGAGCTGAGGAATTCCCTCATTTTTTATATAGTCAGCGGATGACTTAACATTGCTCAAACAGCTCTATTATCGTGTCGTTCCCGCGAAGGCGGGAATCTATTTCTAAGATAATTCCTAACTTTGTTTGCTAGATGGATTTCCGCCTACGCGGAAATGACACTATTTTTTGAATGAAAAAATGAGGGGATTCCTCAGTCCACGAACAGAGATATTAATCAAACCTCGATACCGGGCGATGACAATAAGGCGCCTTGTGGTGCTTCTGATAATAATCCTGATGATAGTCTTCAGCTGGCCAAAAAACCTGCGCTTCCAATACTTTTGTAGCGACCTGATGGCCTTTAGCCTGCAATAATTGAATCAGCTTTTGTACCGTTTCCAGCTGTTCATCATCATAATAAAAAACAGCACTTTGATATTGCGGCCCAATATCAGGACCTTGTCCGCTTCGCTGGGTAGGATCATGAATTTCAAAAAAGCGTCTGATAACCGAGTAATAATCAATTTGATTCCGATCATAAATGACTCTTGCCGCCTCATAATGCCCGGTATTGCCATGACAAACCTGTTCATAACCGGGATTTGCCACATGACCTCCGGTATACCCGACCTCGACCTTGAGCACGCCGGGAAGTAACTTGAGAAAATGATCCACTCCCCAGAAACATCCACCCGCTACAATAGCCTCTTCTGTATCAAGCACCGTATCGCTTTCTACAAAATCAATCGATGCCGAATTCACGCAATGACGCAGATTCTTATGCGTGAAGTGTTCGCCAGTAAATACATGCCCAAGATGAGCATCACAACGTTCACAAAGTATCTCAGTGCGCTGACCATCTGCATCAGGAACCTGTTTAACAGCCTGAATGATATTGTCGTCGAAACTTGGCCAGCCACAGCCGGAATGAAACTGGCTTGAGCCGCGAAATAATGCCAAACCACAGCGGCGACAAAGATAAGTCCCTTGTTTTATCGGTTTGACATATTGCCCGGTGTGCGGATATTCGGTGGCTTTATCGCAAATAATCCGTCGGCTCTGAGGAGTAAGACTTGCTGTTTTATCTAGATAATGGTCCATGATTCACCTTGTAAGGCGGCGAAATGGTCTGGCTGGGAAGTTTAAACCATGTAGCAGCATCAGGCTATCGCCAGAGGCCTCCCACTTGCGTGGAAGGCAAGTCAAATGCGACATTTCCTGGCTTGGCAGTTATTTCACTCTGCCACAAATTTTATCAGCCATGTAACCAATAGCGCCTGCATAGTAGATAGAATTATTGTAGCGCAAAATCATCTTATAGTTAGGGAAGGCGAGAAATACCGGACCGCCATTAGGCTGTACAATACTGGCCTCGAGATTTTGATAGGGCAGCGGTTTACCGTCGGTGGTGCGAACGCCCATCGCGTTCCACTCGCTCACCGACTTCACCGTCGTTTTACCTTCCAGACTTTTGTCAAAATTGGCAGGCAGGCGTACATGGATAGCCCAGGGCTCGCCAGTTTGCCAGCCATTCTTTTTCATGTAATTGGCTATAGAGGCAAAGACATCCGCCTTGGCCTTCCAGATATCTTTTCGGCCATCGCCATCATAATCCACCGCGTACTCAACCCAGCTTGAGGGCAGGAATTGCGGCTGTCCCGAAGCCCCGGCCCATTCGCCTTTAAAATCCTTCAGGTTTACATGGCCATCGTTGACAATGTGCAAGGCCAGCATTAATTGCTTACGGAAAAAGTCCTGACGATTTGAATCATAGGCTAAAGTAGCTAAGGATTTGATGACCGGGAAGTCGCCCATGTAAGTACCATAACTGGTTTCCATTCCCCAGAAGGAGACGATAAAACAGGGATCGACACCAAAACTTTGTCCTACCTGATCCAGCAGTTCTTTATTTCGCTGATAATTCTTTTTACCCATGGCAATACGATAGGCATCCGCACGAGTATTTAAATACTTAGTGAAGGTCAGGCGGTGCTCAGGTTGTGAACGAGCAAGACTTTTAACCTGCCTGCTGGGTTCATGGATATCTGCAAAGGCCTGATCAAACAATGAAGCCGGAATGCCCTGAGATAATGCTTCCTGCCTTACACCAGCCACCCAGCTATTCCAGGACTGCTGATTCGCATAAGACATTGAGGTCATGGCGCCTAGTAAACAGGCCAGTGCTTTTAATCCAACTTTTTTCATGTGTTTCCCCTTGTATAGGATTCTGGCTCACCTGTCGATAAGCCCGAGTTTCATGGTTTTGTATTAAGCAGGAACCATGCCTTAAATTAATACCTCACAACGGCTAATTATTATTTTTAATTAGCGGTTCAATAACCGGCCAGACATTATCGAGAATTTTGCTCTGCGCCGCCATATTAGGATGAATATTATCATTTTGCATGTATTCGCGATGACCGGCAACACCTTCTAAAAACATTGCGACAAAAACGAGCTGATATTTTTGCGCCAGATCCTCATAGGCCTTGTCAAAGCGAGTCAGGAATTGCTGGCCATAATTGGGCGGCAGTTTAGTCGCTAATAACACCACGCGGGCATTGCTTTGCCGTGACATATTAATCATCGTTTCAAGGTTTTTGCTCATTTGCGCAAGAGACAAGCCCCGCAAACCATCATTCGCCCCCAGTTCAATCACAACAATCTCGGGTTTATATTTTTTTAAAGCAGCCGGCAGTTTGGTCAGTCCGTTGCTGGTCGTATCCCCACTGGTACTAAGATTAACCGTTTGCCAATTACCAGGATATTGACGCAATTTCTGATCAAGCAGCGCCACCCAGTTTTTCTGATCGGCAATACCATAACCGGCACTGAGGCTGTCACCTAAAATTAACACTGTACCGGCTCGTAAAGGTGCTATCATAAAAAGTGAAAATATAAGAGCGAGGACTTTCCCTGGCATGGTATCTCCTATTCAATCGATTAGTTTACATCACCTGAATTATCAGGTTCAAAGTGGAAATGAGCAATTGCTTATTCTCAGGGATATTAACCTGCGAATCAATTCCGGAATGACAATTGCTATCACCGGGGTGTCAGGTTCGGGTAAGACCTCGCTTTTAAATATCATGGCCGGCCTCGAATTACCCACCTCTGGGCAGGTTTATTATAATGAAACCGATATCACCCAATTAGACGAGGATAGTCGGGCCAGTTTGAGAGCTGAACGAATTGGCTTTATTTTTCAATCCTTTCAATTATTACCGAATTTTTCTGCTCTCGAAAATATTATGTTACCGCTGGAAATTACTAATCGAAAAAATGCAATGGCCATTGCTCTGCAATGGCTGGATCAGGTCGGATTAGCCAGGCGCGCCCATCATTTTCCTTCCCAGCTTTCCGGGGGAGAACAGCAGCGTATTGCCATCGCTCGGGCATTTGCAATCACCCCTTCGATTCTGTTTGCTGATGAGCCAACTGGTAATCTGGATAAAAAAACGGGGCAGCACATCATTGACTTACTTTTCGAGCTGAATTCAGCGCATCGAAGTACGCTGGTGATTGTAACTCATGATGAGTCTCTTGCGGCACGCTGCCATACGCATTGGCCGCTTGCAGAAGGACAGTTGAAATGCTAGCCCTGCCTGCATTTTTCCGAAGCTTTATACGAGAATGGAAAAGCGGGGAGTTGAGCCTTCTGGCTTTTGCCTTATTTTTTTCAATGGCCTGTGTCAGCGCTTTAAATAATCTGGGTGAACTGATTAATTATCAGCTGGATCGGCAAGCCGCCCAGTTGCTGGGCGCGGATCGCCAGCTTAGCAGTGCTATGGTGCTGAAAAAAGAATGGTTCACCAAAGCCTCTTCATTGGGTCTTAGACAAAGCGAGGCGCAAAGCTTTCTGTCAATGGTCAGTCATGGCGAGAATTTACAGCTTGCTCAAGTCAAGGCAATACAGACCCCCTATCCATTAAATGGCCACCTGACGATTAGTAAATCCATTGATAACTCGCAGGTATTTACCAGTAATAGCGCACCATCAGCCGGCCATATCTGGATGGGCTGGCGTCTTTTTAGCACTTTAGCAGTGCAAATAGGGGATACAGTACAGATTGGGGCCGCTGAATTTGTAGTCGATGGAATTATTCTTGAGGAGCCCGGTCAGGTGGGTGACTGGTTCAATATTTCCCCTCATATTCTGATGAATCAGAGCGACATAGACAAAACCACAGTGATACAGACCGGCAGCAATATCCGTTATCAGTGGCTTATCAGTGGCGAGCCAATTCTTCTGGAACAGTTATATGAGTATCTCAGGCCGCAATTAAATGAGCAACAGCAATGGTTTGACAGCAAGTCGGGCAATCGGGCGGTGGAAAGAAACACCAGCCGGACCCTGGCTTATCTTAACCTCGGCACCTTAATGAGCCTGGTTCTTGCAGGCGTTGCCATCAGTATGGCCAGCCTGCGCTTCAGTCAGCGCCACCAGCAGCACGTGGCCGTTCTTCGATGTTTTGGGGCGTCGCAAAAGCATATTCTTACCTGGTATTTTTTAAGCATTCTTTTTCTGGGCAGTCTCGCCAGTATTTTGGGCATAATCCTGGGCTATGTTCTGCAGCCGCTGTTAGTCAGCTGGCTGCGCGGAATCACTCCAGAAACGCAGGCTCCTTTCAGCTTAAGGCCTGCCTTTCTAAGCTTTGCTACCGGCATCCTGATTCTAGGCGCGTTTAGTCTTACTCATTTACTCAAATTAAAAAACGTGAGTCCTGCCAGTATCTTCCGAAGACAAAGCACCCAGGCACAGGGCAGTATGCTGGAGGGTTATATTCTGGCATTTATTCTTTCTGCCGGCCTCGCTTATCTTTACACTCGTTCATGGTCGGTTACCCTGGTGGTTGTCCTGTGCTGTCTCTTTTTTATTCTACTGGTAATCTTCAGTCTCTATGTGGGGTTTGGCCTGTTAGCCAGCGCCAAACAAATTCATTTAAACTGGCGTTTTGGTTTTATCAGTATTTCACGTAATTTAGGGAATAGTGCGCTGCAGATTATTGGTATGGGATTAGCGCTTACCGCACTCTTGAGTCTCTTTCTGCTTAGAACGCAATTGCTTTCTGACTGGCAGCGTCAATTACCGGCTGATGCTGTCAATTATTTTCTCATCAACATTGAAGCGCAGCAAATTCCACCCTTACAACAGCTTTTAAAGCAGCACGCAATCAAAAGCGCCGCGATTTATCCCATGGTTCGCGGCCGCCTGATTCGCATTAATGAGCAGCCGGTAGAACAGGTGCTGGGAGACAAAACTCAGGAAATTAATGCCTTACAAAGAGAACTTAATCTTTCCTGGACCGAGGCCCTTCCTGATGAGAATCGACTGGTTGCAGGCCAATGGAATAGCGGGATATCCATTGAAGAAGATCTGGCCAATCGCTTAGGTGTTCAGATCGGCGACCAGCTCGGTTTCAGGATAGCTGATCAAATCATAAGCGGGAAAATAAGCAGCATTCGCCGTCTTAACTGGTCAAGTTTTAAACCCAATTTCTTTATTCTCTTTAAACCCGGGGTTCTTGACAGCTTCCCCAAAACCTATATTACCAGCCTTTATTTACCCCCGGAAAATCGTGAGTTCCTGATGAGTCTGGTGAAACAATTTCCGAATATTACGGTAATTGACATCGCAACTACTCTTGAGCGGGTACGATCCATTTTTGATAATGTCGGCAAGGCGATAAGTCTTATCTCGTTTTTTGGCTTATTGACAGGGCTGATTATAACCGCTCTGGCCATGTTATCCCAAAGCGGGAGCAAAAAGCAGGAGACCTGGCTTTTGAAAACCCTGGGGATGCGCAGAAAGCAGCTGTTATGGATCAAAAGCAGCGAGGCCTTTTTTACCGGTTTTTATGCGGGTCTTTTAGCAGTGTGCACCGCCATTGCTATCAATTTCTACGTGGCGAACAATATACTGGGTCTATCGTTTATCATGCCCTGGCGCTATTTATTCGGCGTTCCATTTGTTGTGGCAGTTTTCACAGTGCTGCTCAATCATGCAGTATCCTATTGGCAATACGAACGAAGAACTGCTAACTGAACCGCGATGGGTTTATTGTTATAGATATTTATTAAATTCCGCTTATACTCAAGACTATAAACAACAGGCGGAATAATTGGATGAAACGAGATTGGGATATGATTCGGGAGATTCTCCTGAAAATCGAACAACTTGCCCCAAATGCTTTACTGACTCTGGACAGTTTCGATGCAGATAAGCAGAGTGAAATTTCCTGTCACCTCGAAATATTGCAAGAGGCCGGTCTATTGCAGGGAAAAATTCACAAAACACCGGGGGGTTCTCCACACGGCTTTCATTTATTACGGCTCACCTGGGCTGGATATGATCTTTTGGAATATATTCGCTCGAATACTGTCTGGGAAGAAATTAAACAAGAGTTGAATACAAAGCAGATTGCAATGCAGCTTGAGAATATTATGGCAATTGCGCAGGCGATTAACAGGAAGTAGTGGTTGGAAATTTTGTCATTCCTGCGCGGTGTTAGGTGCACCAAAAACTGTCTTTGCGAGCGTTAGCGAAGCAATCCAGTTCCTTACTTTCGATCTGGATTGCTTCACTTCGTTCGCAAAGACGACAGGTTAGCAGCGTGCCCCAGGCACAGGGTACCTGAGTAATTTTTATTCCTGACGCTTCATCGCATCAAAGAATTCCGCATTCGTCTTATGGTTTTTCATGCGCTCGATCAGGAACTCAATCGCATCGCATTCATCCATTGATTGTAATATTTTACGCAGAATCCAGGTACGATGCAGATCTTCAGGAGACAGCAGCAGATCTTCACGACGAGTACCAGAGCGATTGATATTAATCGCAGGGAAGGTTCGGCGCTCGGCAATGCTTCGGCTAAGATGAATTTCCATATTACCGGTTCCCTTGAACTCTTCGTAAATGACCTCATCCATCTTTGAGCCTGTATCGACCAGCGCAGTGGCGATAATCGTCAGGCTGCCGCCTTCTTCGATGTTACGCGCAGCACCGTAGAGACGTTTTGGACGTTGAAGCGCGTTGGCATCAACTCCTCCGGTAAGTACTTTGCCTGATGAAGGAACCACGGTGTTATACGCACGGGCAAGACGGGTAATAGAGTCAAGCAGAATAACCACGTCGCGCTTGTGTTCAACCAGACGTTTGGCCTTCTCGATGACCATTTCAGCAACCTGAACATGGCGGTTAGCTGGTTCGTCAAAGGTACTGGCAACCACTTCACCCTTAACAGAGCGCTGCATTTCGGTTACTTCCTCAGGACGCTCGTCGATTAATAATACAATGAGGTAACATTCTGGATAGCTTTTTGCTATTGAATGAGCGATGTTCTGTAACATCAGTGTTTTTCCAGCTTTGGGTGGAGAAACAATAAGACCCCGCTGGCCACGCCCGAAAGGAGCACAGAGGTCGACAACACGAGCCGTGAGATCTTCAGTACTACCATTCCCTTGCTCCATAACCAGACGTTCGGTCGCAAACAGAGGAGTAAGGTTTTCAAACAGAATTTTTCGCTTGGCGCTGTCGGGAGCATCAAAGTTAATCTGATCTACTTTCAGTAAGGCAAAATAACGCTCGTTATCTTTCGGCGGACGTATTTTTCCATACACGGTATCGCCTGTACGCAGGCCAAAACGGCGAATCTGGCTTGGGGAAACATAGGTATCGTCCGGCCCCGCCAGGTAAGAGTCATCTTCAGAACGCAAGAAACCGAAACCATCAGGTAACACTTCAAGGACACCGCCGCCCAGAATATCTTCACCCTCACCGGCATGCGCTTTTAAAATAGCGAATAAAATATCCTGTTTGCGTTTGCTGGAAACGTTTTCGACTCCCTTTTTTTGAGCGATATTGACAAGGTCGGCAATGGGCAATTGCTTGAGTTCTCTAAGATTCATACTTCTCACTTGATGTATTGGTTAAAAGAATTGGATGTCCGGGGTTATTTAAACGGAAGGTCAGCTTGAGAAAGCTGTTGCCACTCAGGCTATATTATCAGTTTACTTATTTTAATACCATTTGTGAAGAATATCTCATCCTGTCTGACATAAATGGTAAATAGGCCTACTGAATATAACTTAAGCCGAGGATTGTTGACATTTGTTTCAAATAAAACACGAAGCAATCGAAGTCAAAACAAATGTCAACAGACCTCGTTCACATGAGACTAACACAGGGTCTGGTGTAAATCCAGTTTTTTCTAAGTGTGTATTTTGCTTTATCAGGCTTTGTTCTCTAAAATTAAAGTATAGTAATGGAGGATATATGATAGTGCCTGGCATGCCGGAAAACGAACCGGAACGGCTAAAATCCCTTTACGACAGCCATTTATTCCATACTCCTATTGAACAGGGCTTCGAGCGAATCACTCGGCTTACGAAAAAAATCTTTGATGTTCCTATTGTCGCAATAAGCCTTATTGACAAGGAAACCCAGTGGTTTAAATCGGTAATCGGCCTGGATGCCAATAGTACCCCAAGAGATATCTCTTTTTGTGGCCATACCATTCTTAAAGATGATGTTCTGGTGGTCGATGATGCCCAATTAGATCCGCGCTTTTCAGACAATCCCCTGGTGACCGAGTCGCCGTCGATTCGCTTTTATGCCGGTTGTCCCATTCACACCGTCAATGAGCATCGAATTGGCGCATTATGTATTATTGATACTCGTCCCAGACAAATTTCTTCCCACGATAAAATAATTCTTAAAGACATTGCCTCATTAGTAGATACAGAGATAAGAAATCACCAGCATATTCATCCGCCAGAAAAAAAACTTCATGAATTAAACGCAGAAAAAAGAAAAGAACTACTGGATCCCCTTACACGTCTTTGGAATAAAACAGGCATAACCCAGGTAATCGAATATCAAAGGAAATTAAGCAAATTCAATAAAAGTGAATTTGGGATTATTCAGCTATCGGTGGATAGTCTGCAGGCCTTTGTCACGGAATACGGGCATGAAGCTGGCAATGATTTACTGAAGGCAATTACCCAGACGCTGATTAACTCATGCGGCTGCGAAGACTCGATTGGGTATTGGGGCGGCAAGGAATTTGTTATTGTGCTTCCCTGTGAAGAACAACCGGATGTACTCGCGGTTGCCAACCGCATCCGCAAAAATATTGCCAGCGAGCAGCATCTGACTCGTGTGGGGCGAGTGCGAACCACAGCAACAATCGGAGTAGTCTTTTTCAATCCAAAAATTCATCTTAACACGGTCAATCTGCTGACTGAAGCGGCGCATGCCTTGCAGGAGGGCAAACTGCAGGGGGGCAATAAAATAATTATCAAATAAATTAACTCACTCGCCATTAATCTTAATGTATTGAAACCACTTCAACCAGGAATATAATCTCTCTCAGATATTATCTAACCTGAAGTGTGACTGATATGGGAGAACCGCGAGTACCGCAGATAAAAAATCTTTTATTTGGCGAACTGGAGTATATAGATCTGGGCCCAGAAGAACCGGCAATTGAGGATGATCGTGTCTCCTGCAGCATTGCAATTCGTCTGAACAAAAAATACCCTTGCGATGATTTTCAAATTCGACTGACTCCCACTAATCCCTTCTCCGAAGAATCAGAGAAAGTATTCTCCGCTCATAATGCCGATAGTATTTCCCTGGACAGGAAAAAAGGAAAATTTCTCCATTTTCACCTTGATGAGCTGACCTGTAAAACCAACTATCGATATGAGCTTTTATATAAAGGAACCCCTCTGGCGATTAATGGCACCGCAGGAACGGCGGCTCGCCGGGAAATTGTCATCAGAACACCGCCGGCCCGGCAAGATCCCCAGCCTGTCAAAATCGCCGTGGGCGGCGACCAGGAGCGGCACGAGCAATTCGGCGCACTAGGCCACTGTTTTGATCTCGACAATGCGTCGCATACTCAGTTGCTGTATCAGCATATTGCGGATGAAGGTAATTTTGAAGCCAGTGCAGAAGATGACATTGAGTCCCAACCCTATCAGATGATGATTCATCTCGGAGACCTGTTTAATGGTGAGTTTTTCTTCTCCTGGCGTAATCTGTTTCGTCGAGGAAGAAGCGTTTTTGAAGTGGGGGTCGACTCATTGAAGGCGTTTCGGCAGCATCTGGCCAGTGATTTTGGCAAACCGGCTGGTAATGGTCTTGCGCACCTCGCCTATGGTGTTTACGCGGTAGCCGATGATCATGATACCGGGCAAAATAAGGCCAAACCTCCTGTAACTCCAAGCGAATATCGCCGAAGAGAAAATATGGAGAAAGCTTTCCATGAAATGCTGCTTATGCCAGGCTTTTTATCTCAGCCTCGCGATGAAAATAATCCCGACGGGCCCATTGGCAGAGCAGGCCCGTATTATAAGAAGCGCGTCGGCCAAAGCGAGTTTTTCTTTCTGCATAACCGCTATACTAACAGTGCAAAGAATGCCGATGCCTGGTTGTTAGGTGAAGAGCAATGGCAATGGCTGGAACAGTCGCTCGCCAACTCCAAAGCCAGTAATAAAGTGCTTATTTCGCCGCTACCGCTGGTAATGGGCAAGGATCCAGGAGAGGATTATCGTGCGCACTGGCAGGAGTGGCAGCGATTAATGCAGCTTTGCCGAAACCATCGCATCGCGACTATTTTAACCGCTGACTCTCATAATTACAGTTGCAGCGAACTCCATGTCCGGGCTCATCACGATGATGAGCCCTGGGTGGTTCATCAGCACCTGGTAGGTACTCTGGGAGGCAGTAAACAATACGTTTCAGATGAAGAATTACAGTGCATCAATTCTCCTGGACGTCCTCCATTACTACCCAAAGGAGAAGGCTTTGATGCCTCCCTGTACGAGGGCTCAAGGGTCACCGCCTATTTTTCGCCGGGAAACCGCGAGGCCTTACTACCGGATAGGACCAGTGAAACGAAGAAGGAAAGCCAATGGACAGCTAAAGGTCAATGGCAAAATAATACCCACGCCTATGCCAGTCTGGTTTTTAAACCTGCGCATGAAGCAATAAAACGTCCTTCGTCTGGTTCTGAGGGAGATTCAATTGAAATGGTCTGGCAAAAAAATTCCGCAGCGGTCTCAAGCTGGCAGGTACACAGCAGTTTATTCACCTGCTCTGACAAACGGAATGAGGTTGTTCATGAACCGCGTCTGGATTGCGATTATTCAGTGACCTGGAGTGTATGATCCTTTCCCGGGAACATTAGCTAATATAATTAGATATGGAGAGCTGATAGTACGAATAAAATGACACATGAAAAGAGGCCTTATAAAAGTAAGAGTGAAAATTTATTCACAAAGAAACAGGAATCGGATCAGATAGAAGAATCTACTTCTGAAGCATCTCTTGTGAAGCGAAAAGAGGATAACGAACATCCTGATCGTTCCTATGTATACAAAAAAGCAGGCCTCGGTCCCGAATTGAGTGAAATAGAGGCTTTTAATGGCCTCTGTTATCGCATGTTGCTCGGAGAGCATGCTGCAAAAGTGAGGGGAGTTCATGATGAGTCAAATGCCACCATTGGGGTTATTTCAAAACTTATACCTAAATACCTCTCTTTTCACAGTTTTTATAGACAGAATAACAAGACAGGGATAAGTACAGAGGAGTTTATCAAACTCAGGTTTCCGCAAATTTTAGTTGCTGCTTATTGCGAAGAAGAAAATGATTTAAACGCAGAAAATTTCGGGTTTGGACGCAATAAGGAAGGTGAAATAATTTCAGTCAAAATAGACCATGGTGATAGTACCTATCCTGTTATTGCCGAGCAAAAAGGCTTTTCTGCCCGAAATCAATTTATTATTACTGCTGATGATATAATTAATTTCCCAAGATTACAAAATGCAAGTCCGGATAGCTTTGTTCATATATATCCCCCCCGATTACTGGATGTTGATAAATTAGTTCATAATAACGATTTTATTTCACAGAAATACTATAGCTTTCTGAAACGCATTCTTATTGATGACGATAATTACATAGGAATAGCAAAAGCTACTATTAATTCGGAAACCTTAAGAAAAGAACTTGTTGCACATAAAATTGAAAGAACCGCCCTTTTAAAAAATACACTAATCGCCATTCCTGAATTCAGGCATTACATTAATCAGAATCCTTTTGTCATCGATCAGATTATTAAGGAATTTGAAGACTATAACGATGAAATCAGAAAGCCTGAGGACAGATTTTTGAAAATCGATACCCACAAAGTGTATTCCAGATTTTTAGATATTGCCCAAATTTGTAAAGACATGGAGCCGCCTGAGAAATTAAGCGAAGAAACATTAATTAACCTGCCAGATCTCTCTCGGGATTTAGCCGAAATAGAAGAGGGAATTAACAACCTGGAACAAATTGTAGCAAGGGAAGAATTCGTTGACTTACCAGACCTTTCACGGGACTTAGATGAGATTGAAGAAGGAATTAACAGCCTTGAGCAAATTGAAATTACCAGTTCGGCTGTAGCCACTGCTCTGCCCAATAAGTTAAAAGTTAGAAGCAATATTATTAAGATTCCTGGCAGCGAGCGAGAAGAAAACATTTTCGCTGTTAACGCGGTATTGCATGATGATGATCTAATGAAAGGACAAGATGGGAAGATCCCTGACATCATTCTGGAAATACGCAATATAATGGAGGATATTGATTGTTCAGATGATAAAGAAATTGCTGCGGCTATTATTCAAATCAAAGATAGAATAAATAATTCCAGGGAAAGGAATCATAGTACCAATACTCAGGAAATTATTAATGTACTCAGTCAACCGGGGCACATCAATTTTAGAGTGATTCGAGACGCTTTGTCCAAGAATGAATCCATGGAAAAAATAATGGCTCCGATTAAAGTAGGTATGCGTCCGGGTTAGCGTGTTTAATTCAATGGCTCTGATATTTCCGAAATTTCTGGCCTTATTGAGGCCAGGAACCACTGCCATTAGGTTAAGAACTCTGCAATACGACGTGTAGGTTGGGCCCTTGGCCCAACATTGACTTCTCGAGTGGATCAATGCGTTTGCATGGGCCAAGGGCCCAACCTACGATAACTGGATCCCTCGGACAAGCAGAGGAACGTAGGTAAATATCTTAGAAAGGCGCGAAAATTAGCTGTTGCTTTCAACAAATGCAGTCAGTTGTGATTTGCTCAGCAGACCCATTTTCATTGCTGCCACCTGGCCGTTTTTGAAAATAATCAGAGTAGGGATACTCATAACACCATACTTGGATGGAGTTTGTGGATTTTCATCAATATTTACTTTGGCGAAAGTAATCTGCTCGTGATGACTGGCGGCAACTTCTTCCAGAATAGGTGTTAACGCACGGCATGGGCCACACCATTCGGCCCAAAAATCCACCAATACTGGCTTGGTTGAATTCAATACGTCCTGCGAAAAGCTCGCATCAGTTACCGTTTTAATATGTTCACTCATGTGTTATCCCCTAAGGATTTAAGAATTTAAAATACGATCTTGATTATATACACAACAGAAGACGACTACAAATCGCCCCATACAGCCTGCAAAATACTCAGCGCCGCAATCGCAGCAGTTTCTGTGCGCAAGACCCTTGGCCCCAAAGACAGCGGTGCGCAATGATTCTTCGTTAATTGATCAAGCTCCTCAGCCGAGAATCCCCCTTCAGGACCAATAAATAAATACACTTCTTTGTCTTTGCATTGATAATCTCGCCAGTGTTTATCAGCTCCAGGCGAGAGCACAAAGCTGGCGACAGCAGGCATTTGTTTCAAAAAGTCGGCAAAAGTGATAATCGGCTGTACTGGCGGTACGGTATTTCTTCCGCATTGCTCACAGGCGGAAATGACGATATGCTGCCACTGCGCCTGTTTTTTTCTCATCCTCTCCTCATCCAGCTTCACGGCGCAATAGTCAGTAAGAACCGGCGTAATACTGGCCACCCCAAGCTCTGCCGCCTTTTGCACGACAATTTCCATACGCTCACCTTTTGAAACGCCTTGCACAAGATGAAGTCTGACTGGCGATTCGCGATTCCTTTCCTGAGCGGAAATGATTTTAACCATTACCTTTTTTTTATGCGCCTGAACTATTTCGGCATCGAATTCCTGGTTATTGCCGGGGAACAGGCAGAGCCTGTCGCCTTGCTGTTTTCTTAAGACCACACCCACATGCTGGCCGGCCTCAGGTGACAGCTCTATAATTTCTCCAGGGGAATATTGTCCTGGCTGGTAAATACGAATTAAACGCACAGAAATCCTCTCGTTAATTTCTATCAATGACTATGCTACTATCACTAGGGCGTGTTTTTAAGGTTATTGATAAAACTTTAAAAACACGCCCTTGCTTTTCTATTCTGGAGAAAATAATGACCGCCACACGCATTGAAACCGACAGTATGGGTGAAATCCCGGTTGAGACCAGCCGCTATTGGGGGGCGCAGACCGAGCGCTCGCTGCATCATTTTAACATTGGCAATGACATCATACCAAGAGAAGTTACCCATGCCTTTGGCATTTTAAAAAAAGCCGCCGCTCTCACCAATCTTGAACTAGGAAAACTACCCCAGGATAAGGCCGATCTGATTATTAAAGCGGCTGACGAGGTTAGCTCAGGTGCGCTGGATGAACATTTTCCTCTGCATGTCTGGCAGACTGGCAGCGGAACCCAATCCAATATGAATGCCAATGAAGTTATCTCAAACCGGGCAATTGAGCTTGCCGGAGGAGTAAAGGGCAGTAAAACGCCGGTTCATCCAAATGATCATGTCAATATGTCACAATCATCCAATGACACCTTTCCCACCGCTATGCATATCGCGACCGCCATTGCCATCCACAAGCGCCTGCTGCCTGCGGTCCGTGAATTAAGAGATACTCTGGCTGCCAAGATGAATGCGTTTAAGGACATCGTAAAGATTGGTCGAACTCATCTTCAGGACGCAGTCCCTTTAACTCTCGGTCAAGAGTTTTCCGGTTATGTTGCGCAACTCGATGCCTGCATGCAATATGTTGAGCAATGCCTGCCAGATGTCTATAAACTGGCGCTCGGAGGCACCGCCGTTGGTACAGGACTGAACACCCACCCGCAATTTGCCGAAAAAGCGGCTGCCCATATCGCTCAAATTACTGGATTACCTTTTGTATCCGCACCTAACAAATTTGCAGCACTGGCCTCCCACGAACCACTGGTCATGGCGCATAGCAGCTTCAAGGCATTAGCTTGTGCACTGATGAAAATTGCCAATGATGTCCGCTGGCTTGGTTCAGGTCCTCGCTGTGGAATTGGCGAGCTTATTCTGCCTGAAAATGAGCCCGGTTCATCCATTATGCCCGGCAAAGTAAATCCCACCCAATGTGAAGCAATGACCATGGTCTGCGCACAGGTTCTGGGGAATGACACTACGGTTGGAATTGCTGCCAGTCAGGGGAATTTTGAATTAAATGTATTTAAGCCGGTTATTATTTTTAATGTGCTTCATTCATTAAATCTGCTGGCGGATACCTGCCATTCATTCAGGGAGTTCTGTGCGGAAGGCCTAGAGCCCAACTACACACAGATTGAGTATTATCTGCATCACTCACTGATGCTGGTTACAGCACTCAATCAGCATATTGGTTATGATAAAGCCGCTAAAATCGCCAAAACAGCACACCATGACAACATATCCCTGGAGGAAGCAGCAGTTAAACTGGGCTACTTAACCGCCGAACAGTTCAAGGAATATGTGAAGCCTGAGGAAATGGTCAACGCCGGTTAGTTCGCATACCGCGGGATCAATCCCGCGGTTCATTCAGCATTCGGCTGATAGCCCCCACGTTATTACTAAAAATCCAGCGCATCCCTCTGTGTACTTCACGGTAGAGCACATTTTTGGAATCCACAAAACCAACCCCAACTTTTTGCTCGGCAAGCTTTAGTGATTCAATTTTTTTGCTGGAAAAAAGCAGATAATGGCCTAAAACACCGCCGTACTGCTGCTTCAAACTATCCTGACAAAAACGAGCCATATTATTATGCCCGGCAACCAGCAGCATGGATTGCCTTGAGAATAGGGTCAGTTCGCGAAATATTCCCTCATCCAGACTTAACAGATGATAATCGGTTTCAGGCTGTAAGGGACTTAAAACCTCAAACAAAGCGCCCTCGCCTGCAAATGGCGCCTTTAGCTCAATAAAGAAATGCAGCGAATTCCCATATAGATTAATGACTTCCTCCAGTGAAGGGATCATTGGCACTTCTTTTTTTAGCTCAGCAAAGCTTAGCTGATTTACCCATTGATTTTTTCCCCACAACCGATTCAAATCGGGATCATGATGTACCACAGGCACCTGATCGGCAGTCATCTGAATATCCAGCTCAACCCCCCAGCAGCCTAACTCAAGGGCACGGTCAAAAGCAGGCAGGGTATTTTCAATGATCCGCAATTTCCTGCTATGCGCTCCACGATGCGCAATTAGATAAACCTCTTGCAATAATTGGTTCTCAGGCCGCAAACGCGGCACACAGGCAAAATATCGGTCTATACTTTTTTCAAGACACTCAAGAAAAGTCATTCTGGGCTTTACTAAATAAAAAAAGTGTAGCAGCTTTTCATAACGCTGTTAATGATGCTTTTTTATATAACCTAACAAATAAAGATTGACATCAGAACATTTCTTGAGTACCTTAGCCGCAATGCCGAGGTGGTGGAATTGGTAGACACGCTAGCTTCAGGTGCTAGTGGGGGCAACCCCGTGGAGGTTCGAGTCCTCTTCTCGGTACCATTATGAACTTGTAACGGTTCAATTCAAATTAGTACGTAACACTTTAATTTATTAAAACTTCTTCTCACATATTTCTCAACTATAAATCAATTTATAGTGAAGGCTTTTCAGAGTCATTTAAATCCTCATCTGTATTTTCTTCTATATCAAAATGCTGCTTTAAGACTTCAACTTGATGTTCTGTCAACTTCTCATTGGCAAAAAAACCTAAATTTGCTTCCAACACGTTAGCGGCCATATTGGTTAATGGGGGTGTTGGCGTATTTAGGTTGCAATCCATTCTTCTCACCCCATCAAAATCAACGACCAATATCATTTTATCATTTTCATTAAAATGAACATCTGTTACCCAGGAACCAGTAGACATTGACTCCAGGAATTGGCCATCATCAAAGCGATGCAGGCTAACTACTTCGTTATCATATTCTGGTATAAAAATATGACTGCCGTCCGGAGTAACAAGAAAATCGTGAATCTGCGTATTGGCTGTTACAATCTCTCTTTCCTTTTGTTCTAAATCAAAATCATAGATACAAATAGCGGCGTTAGAACCACTACAAACCAGGCTATATTTTTTATCTTTATCAATTACTAGTTGAGCAGTATAAACAGGAAAGCCCGTGCCAATTTGCTTGATAAGTTTTTTAGCTTTAATGGAATACACGTCAATACAGCGTCCACTGCCTGAACCGCAAACCAAATAATCATCGTACATCCTAATATCATTATACCGATGTCTTAATAGCCACTGTTCTGAAACATTTTTTGATTTGATGCCTATAAACACAAGCTCTGTTTGATATCTATCCTCTGCATGTATTCCTCTTCCTTCGAAATGAAAATCTTTATCGGTTTTAACAATAAGGGTGTCACCTTGCAATCCCACAAGACCGCCGTCAGAAAAAATATCTGTAGTTGCTCCATTGATAATCTCCTCTAATCTTCCTGATTCAATATTCCACAAATCGATAGAGCCACTATTGTTCCAACAAATGAACGATTGCCCATCCTCTAAAAACAGCATATCTGCAGGAGTGTAGCCTGGCTGTTTTTGTAATTTTTTGATTACTTGCAGGCTTTGACTACTAACAACCTGAATATCATTATTTCTTGCGATAAGCAGATGTTTACTCACTGAGGAATAAGCCGATTTATAAAAACCGCGCTCGTTTTCTAATTGGGTTTTATTAGTCATTTTATCTTTTGCCATGCAAACCTCTGCTTGTTCCGCTGTTTGAAAAACATAATCATTTAACATTCTGCCTGTTTAATTATGCCTCTATATGATAATAAATTATATCTTAATAATGCCAAGGGGGCGTGAAGCCTTTACTAATTAAAGCCTAATGGAATTCATGATTGTGGTTTTTATTCCATTCTGTAAAATACGATTCGTTTTACAAAGGAGTGAGCCTATGTTGTTACAGGTACAAGCGTTGTCACTTGCCTTAGCGGAAAAAATGGCGGAAGCGGCAGAGGCTTTTGCAGTTGAAAAAGGCTTAACTCTGGCGTTTGCCATTATGGATAATCATGGCAATCTGAAACTGTTCAAGCGTATGGATGGCAATAACTTCGTTAGTGTGCGTATGGCTCAACTCAAAGCAATGACTTCGGCGAGCATTCCGGTGTCGACTAAAACACTGGCTGAGCGAAATACTTCCTATGCCAATAGTCCATACACATCAGTTCCTGATATTGTTTTTCTGGAAGGCGGCCTGCCAATTATAAGCAAAACTGGACAGCATCTTGGCTCAATAGGCGTTAGCGGAGCCAACCCTGAGCTGGACGGGCAATGTGCTCAGGCAGCCCTCGATGCCATCAGAGGCTTCTTATAATGCAACAGAAGCCAGCTCCTGACCAAAGCGTACGGGGGAACCAGCCTGCAGATTATTTGTCCATTGCAATGGGTGCTCATTGGTGAATAGTAGAACAACAGTTGAGCCTAACTTAAAAAATCCTACTTCACTGCCTTGTTTCAGCATGGTTTCAGCCAGCTGATATTCAAATGTCTGAACCTTTTTCTGACGCCGCAATTCACCGTGCCAACTGGTGCCAATGGCTCCGACAATTGTAGCACCCACCATGACCATCGCCATTAAGCCCAGGCGGGTTTCAAAATAAATAACCAGACGTTCATTACGCGCAAATAACTGGGGAATAACCCGCGCTGTGGTAGGCTGTACTGAAAATAAACGACCTGGAATGTAAACCATTTTGCGAAGAATCCCATCCAGCGGCATATGCACGCGATGATAATCTTTCGGTGACAAATATAAAGTGATGAAATGGCCATCCTGAAACTGTGCCGAGACCGGCTCGTTGGCCAGAAAATCACTGACGGTGTAATAGCGCCCTTTGGCCTGCAGCAATTGCCCTTCGTTTATCCGACCCAGTTCGCTGACCACCCCATCCACAGGGGAAATGATATCGGCTGTGGCAAGAGGGCGGCTCTCGGGCTTGAGATTACGGATAAAAAACTCATTAAAACTCTTATAAATGGCCGGATCTTCCACCAGTGCTTCCTGCATATTAACCCGGTATTTGGCGATAAATTGCCGGATAATAAAATTTTTAACCGCAGGAGATTTGACATCAGCAAGCAGGCCAGCCAACACGGTCAAAGCCTGCTTAGGCAACAGATACTGGGGAAATGTTTTAATAAAATCAATGAGCATACAATTACTGCAACTAAATATTGAGCCTAATCATAAGTGAATTCTTTTGCGCTGTCACCTGACTTAAAGAGCATAGGTATCTACATATCACTGAAAACACAGTCAGCTCCTCACTTTACGTTCCTTCCTCGCGTCTACGTCCCTCACTTGTCCGAGGGGTCCAGAACACTCATAGAGAAAAACTGGACTCTGTGGACAAGCTGCAGGGCCTAGGGGCACTGCCATTAAGTTAAGCTCAATTGTATATTCAACTGTCATCCCCGCGAAAGGCGGGGATCCATCTCTGAGCTAGCCACAATGCCGACTGAGGAATAGATTCCCGCCTTTCGCGGGAATGACAGAAGTCCTTAACTTAATGGCAGTGGGCCTAGGGGGATGGGGAGATAACTATGGACTGGAAGCAGGTCTTTCGCAAAGCATTTACAATTGCGCTGTTCTATGGCTAATTAATAGTTGGCTTTAAAAGTATTCAAATGTGGACATCAGGAAGATTTCTCTGCTTTGAAGAGGTTGATTTATCAAAAACTAATCAATATGAGCCAGCACGGAGGGCCCACTTATGAAGGAAGGACATTCTCGTATCCCCTATCGCTCGATGCAAGACAATTCGCGGCTAAACATTGCTGCGAGACCCTTTTATGATGAACTCTGTTACACCGAAGAAGAATTACAATTCCGACAACGCGTGATTAATCTGCGAACTGCGAGCAAAATCGATGCCCAGCTGCTTAGCACAGAAGACAGCTGGTTTAATGAAGATAAAACCCAGGCCTTGGCTACAGTGAATGAGGGATCATGGCTGTTGAGTGTTCAATATCGGCCACGCCACGAACTGAGCTTAGACGACTTTCATGCTGAAATCCTTCCTCCTCAGCGGGTAAGCTGGACGGGCTTGAGTATGATGATGAGGCAGATTGGCGATTACCTCCTGATTAGAAATGATGCACTTAGCAAAGCACATCTTAACCAGCCATTTAATTATGTGTTACTGGACAGCATGCAGATTCTGCGAAAACTGGCTGCCATCAATGATGCAGAATATGTCAGTGAACAATTACAGTTATTTACCCAATATTTGCGGGCAGTCGAGGTGATGACTTCTCCTATGGCCGGCAGCGATCGTTTGTTTTTAGCGGATTGTCGAAGTACTATTGAAAAAGACATTCAATTTGATATCCAGCAAAAACTGCAATCCCGGCAGTTTAAAATAAAAATCGAACGTCTTCATCATGAGCTGACCAATCTGGCCCAGAAACGACACACAGGAATGCATTTTGCTGTAACCGCTTATGATGCAAATCCACACCCCTTTTGGGAACTCTACAAAGACGCACAGACGATTGGCTCTCAGCGGGAGTTTCCGACTCTGGCAGCAAAACATTGTGCACAAATAACCAGCGAAACAAATGAGCTTGCCCCAGGGTCTTCCGGTAATCTCGCAGCACCTGAATCCATTCGCCTGACTGCCGAGGATCTGAAGCAGTGCCCTGGTTTTAAGTTTATCGATAATTTGCCATCAACCATTCATGAAGCTTACGGCCAGGCGATTAGTGATTTACAGGAAGTGTTAAGATTTCAGAATATCCTTGAGCAACTCTCACAGCTGCTCGATCAGGCCGGGGAAGTGTTTACCATCACACAGTTTCGCTCGCAAATGCTTGATCTCTTTGAAGGAATTGAGCTGTTCGTACAACGTTCGCAAGCGCCGGTTAAGGAGGTATTGGAGGCCAATAGCGCCGCCTATCATCAATCCATTCAAGACAAACAGGATATTCGCTGGTGGGAAAAATGGGTTTCGGATAAGCCCGAAAAAATTGATAGCTTTATTAACAATCAGGATAATTTGTCACGTTTTGCTGTAACCCCTGTTAATCTGCAGCAGGTTGAAAAGCAGATTATGGAACAAACGAATCAAATAAAAACGCACCTCCATCAGTTCGCCAGCGAGGAAAAACAGTTGGAACTCATCAGCTCAACCAAAGAACTCATGGGGCAAGTGATGAACTCTATGCAATCCTGGGTTAATCAGCAAAACCGCCTTGCCGGCCTGCCTGAAAAACCAATGCTCCAGACGCCAATTACAAATTCCATCCCGAAAAAAAATAAATTGCTCGAAACCAAAACACAGGAGCCTGCAAGAAGAAATCGCTTACCACTAACAGAAAAGGCGAGCGCGAAACGGTCTGAACGCTCCCGATTTTTTAAATCCTCTCCAGAGCCTCTTAATCAGATATTTATTTCACCGGCCACAGATACTCGCCGGCCGCTGCCCGCTTATAGCCCGCCCTCAATCGCCGCCAGGTCTAATGAAACTACAGCTCAGGAGGTTGCAGCCTTCAATCCGCTTATTTTTTTTAGCATCCTTATTTTATTGCCTTTAGGAATTATACTGCTTAAATTGCTCTATGATCGTTATCAGTCAAGAACGTCTAACCCTGGCGCAACCCAGGAAGTCAATCCGTTACAATATGAAGAAAGTCTCATTAAAGCCGAGGACTCACTGGCGGTTATTGCTGGCTATGTCAGCGCTTATGGTGATGAAGACGAAAAGGCTGTTCTCGAAGAGTTTAGCGACACCGCTAACAGGTTAAAATCCCGGCAGAAAGCGATGCACTATGATCAAAACGCATTGGAGAGCTTGCTGGAAGAGTTAAATGACTTTATCCAGGACCACCGCCTTGCAAATAGCAGCCCTAAAACTTAGGGCGTGCTTTAAGTTCTGGCAGGAAAGAGTCAGGAACAACTGAGTGCTGATACTGGGTTCTGGCCAGATTTCGCCCCATTTTTTTCAGTTTCACCAAGGGCTTTACCCAGCGAAGGAGGTGCTTTTGATACAGGCGGTTGCACCACTGTTTTGTCTTTAGACAATTTACGTAAATCATCAAGAAACTTGTGAGTAATATCTGCACTTTTCATTGGTCGAACCGAATCATAAGCACCAAAGGTCTCTAACTCGTTATCAGTCTCCGATATCTTAAAATCCGTCGAGCTGGCATTGCTACCATGTTTTACAGCCCGTTCATGGACAGCATACTTGCTTTGCATATCTGCCAGAATTGCTTTTACCAATATCGAATTGAGCGAACCATCATTAATTGCACCGTTAGTTAAAATCATCGCCAGAATATTGCTGCGTGAATAGCCGAATTTCTTATCAAAATACGTGGGTACTTCCTGATCCCTAACTTTCGTTGTTACAAAAAAGCTCGCAAACTGTGCTCCAATACTGGCCGGTTCAAGATACTTTTTGACACAATCATCAATAAACTTTCGGAAAGCCTCCTCGGTTTTAAACGAGTCTACCCATTTGTACATGGCATTATGAAAATTAGAAACAGCACTTACACTTCGACTGTGAATAAATTTTTCATTGGTTCTGGAGTAGGTCATAATTCGCTGTGTGTATGCAGCACTGTTAAATACTTTTGTATTGATGGCATGTCTGACACTGGCAAGATTGCAACCCACCTCGTCCTGAAAATCGACAAGCATGCTGTTAATCAGATTATTGACCAGATGGGTATTCAGAGAAGTAGTCTCATGGCCGCCCTCGCTAAAAATCCAGGCCAGTTTTTCAGAGCCTTTCAGGCGAGTCGTTTTGATATAATTCAATACACTGGTTGCACGGTAACGATTAGTGAACCAGCTGAAAGTGCCAGGGGTATAATTACGCTCAATAATCTCCGCTATAAAATTAGTTAAAGCCGAATCACCATTCTTCCCGCTAATCTCATCCTGCTCATCCGCCCAGGCAAATAATTGCTTAAAGCAAGCATCCATGACCTGCGGATCGACATGCGATTTTAATTTAATATTGGATTGTGTTTCTTTGTTACCGTACAAAGGCAAATCATCTCGACTGATGTATCTCGACCACTTCATGATCGGTTTATATCGGTCTATTTTATCCAGTATATTGGTAAAATCGGTCGCTTTACCTGTAGTTCCCAAATGATCCAGGATGCTCTTTTCATGCTTATTAACGGTGTCTTGCATCCTCTCGAGAAAAACCGCATTCGTTCTTTCGCTTAAATTAAGAAGATCAGTACGAAAATAAGTATCCGCTATGTCGTGAAGCTCTTTGTGGAATGCCCTGATTTCCTGTAAGGCAAGATATTCAGGATTATCTGGTCTGCAATTGACGCTGATCTTCGATAAGTCAGTAGCCTTTGACAGCAGTTGCCAGGACTCTGTTGCAGTGGACTTATCCAATTCCGGCAAATTATCGTCAATGGAAGGCAATGTTTGCTGGCTAAGCTGGGTAATAATTGATCTTTCCAAATTATCCAGGCCCAGCAAAATTTGATTCACATGAGGCAAAAATGAATCTCGCCAGATTTTATGGAAACGTTTGGAAATTTTCTCGTCATCATATTTACAGAGATCACTCATGCAATAGGCTGGACACATAGCCTCCATCTTTTTGAGTTTTTCAAGAGGCTCATCCGTCGCAGTAAGCTTTCGTTTCTGAATTTCCTGTATTAACCGGGAATGGTTTTCCACAGCTTCTGCAGTCTTCTTGTTTTGAGCTGCAGTCCATTCTTTGATACGCTGGACAACCTTGGGCTTTTTCTCCAGAAATGTATTAAAACTGGGAACCTTAAGCTGCCTTCTGTTGGCTTCACTCCCAGGATACCCTACTACCGCACGGTATAATTCATCATACTCCTCCTGAGTCACCGCAAGCATGTGATTAACAAATGATTCTTTATCCGTGGTTGCATTAAACAGCTTACTGTTTGCCGCCTCCAGATCCTCTATTTTTTTTCCGGAAAGACTTCGATAATCCAATGGCTCATCGCCAAGGTATTCGGTGAGGCGCGACCGTAACACATCAGGATCATAAGTTAATAGTTCATAGGTAAACGCCTCAAACATCTGCTCTTTAAATTCTTCACTACCTGCAAGATCACGAAAAGCAGTGGTTGAGCGGTATTTTTTTAATAAATTAAAATTTTCGGGATAACTATTGGCAGGCCAATGCGTTCTTCCCTCTACAACGGGTAAATCAGCAATTTGCGCGCTGGTAACACGAACCACATCCGGGTTGGTTACCATATCGATAGCTCTTGGCCCGCGAATGATTTTACTATAGCGGTCATGGCACATATCAAAATCAATACCACCAAACAGGCTAAGATTGTCCGGATGTCTGTCTTCATCCCCGATGCGCAGCCAGGCGGCAATTTGTCTTGCGACATTTTTCTCCAGCAAGGTCTGCATTGACGGGTCGACCCACATTTTCTCGATGGCGTCAGTCGGCACATCATCCGTTATTTTAAGCAGAGGCTTATAGTTTGGAAGATCAAATGAAACCGTACCCACAATCTGGCCGTCGCGATAAACCAGTCGCTCCTCAGCCATAAACTCACCCATCGACAGGCGCAGAGACACACTACTCGCTACAGAATATTTTGCCAGCAAGACTGGATAAAGCTCATTATCAACTGGCTTGAAAAACCCTTTCTTGATTGAACCATCAGTGTCCAGAAATTCAACGCGGCTTATCGTATGACCAGAAGTTGGAACGGGCGTTCCTGAGGTGGTAAATGTTAACTGATTGTGTTGAAAGGCCTTCAATGGCAGCGACATGGCTCATCCTTAAAATTTCTGTGCAATGCAGAATATTCATATTAAGCAGAAATCTTGCCAGAATTCAATAGTAGATTGCTTATTAATTAACCTTATGTAGGGTGTTCCAGAATCAGAGTGCAAAAAAAGATCAAGCTAAGATTGAAATTTATTCAACCCAGGAATAATTGTATGAATAATAAGGATTTCGTGCGGCAACAGTGTTTATAACAGATGAAGAAGGAATCCATTTTCTCTACAATTTATTCGCAACTCCCCCTAAGTACGTCATCCTGAGCGTAGCGAAGGATCTTAGACTGCTTGGAACTGAGCCAGATTCAGGAGATCCTTCGCTACGCTCAGGATGACGTATCGGGGGAGGTTACGAATAAGACGTACTGGGGAGTTACATTTTATTCTGAGTATTCTCTGAAGATGACTCAATTTCATCTCTTACCTTTTTACTTACCGTTTGTGCTGTTTCCCTTGAACGCGGAGTGCTGAAAAATGTCCAGTTTCCGGTGTGTCTATGGTGAATCAGGTTTGGTATGCCAATCAGCAAGATACTAAAAAAGTTTGCAATAATCCTCATTCCCTGACGATAGGCTTTACGGCTATCACCTTCAAGAGCATCAAGCAATGGCTTTTCAGCTTTTTCCAGACGCTTGTTTAGCTCCTCCCTGGTCCTTGGACTGGCGTCTCCGGTCAGGCTGTCATGTAAAATGCCATACAGCGCTTTTCGATAGTCAGCTTCATGAGATAGCATCTTCTGGTATTTTTGAGGATTGTTCTTTTCAAGACGCTTGCGCATCTGCTCGCACTGTTCTTCAATAAACATTGCAATTCTGAAAAACTTTTGACTGGTGGCATCTTGCCCTTTTAATAAATCCAGTGTTTTTTGCTCAAGTTGCAAGCTTTCCAGATGTTTTAGTGTGGTCATTTGTACATGCATCTGAGAGAGGGGCTTGGCTAATTTCTTTTTAGCATCAGTGTCCGGCTGTAAATTATCCAGGGTACTCGCAGTAATGGCTGTAAATGCCTCTT
Source organism: Legionella quinlivanii (assembly GCF_003265995.1). Taxonomy (GTDB): domain Bacteria; phylum Pseudomonadota; class Gammaproteobacteria; order Legionellales; family Legionellaceae; genus Legionella_C; species Legionella_C quinlivanii_A. The sequence goes on from NZ_MVJN01000003.1 coordinate 128,259, forward strand.
CTATCAACAGTTTTTGGCCGGAAGGAGGTAATTTATTAGAAAATATTTCTCTCAGAAGCACTTTAAAGTCATGAGATTTTACATCGCTTCCCACTGCCAGACTTGAGTAACGTAAATTTCCAGGTACAGCACGCTGCAAATTGGCGATTAACTGCCTCTGCAGCTGGGCCTCTGGTTTCAAAAGCTCATGGCTCAATAAGTTGTTTCGGGCAAGATTCACAGCGGCCTGCAGGAAACACTTGCGCATTTCAGCATTAGGTTCTGCCTGAACCGCAGTTTGCAGCTCTGCGGAAAAAGGCAAAAGCAGGTTCTGAATGTCATTTGCAGTATAGGGCACGCTATGGTCCTGAAATAGGCTCATCAACTGGTGCTTTTCGGGATCGATACCGATGGCCATGATATCAGCTGCGCCTATCCCTTTGTCGAACAGCCGCATTAATTGCTCTGCCAATTGGGGATAGACTTGCAATTGATCAACTAAGCTAATGAGATTAGCTTCTTGTGTTTCATGTCTTAGAAGAAACTGCAATAAACGAATCTGCGGCTCATTCTTTAATCGCGGCAATACAGCCAGCGGATTATCGCCGGGATAAACAAGATAACATTGTGCAAGTGACGCCATTGCCTTTTCATTTCTGGGCCCGGTTTCCAGAATCTTCGGCTTGATCTCTTCCAAAAATACCTGGGTTTTTTGCAGGTGGTCAGCTAAGTCTTTTCCTTTCAGCGCATTGATTTCAACCATGCGTTTTAACAGGCGTAAATAGTCAATATTGTTCTGATTGGCATAGAAATGATCAAACTGTCCCTGGTTACTTAACCATAGCATAATACTCACTTTGGCAATCTTGTCCTGGTCCGGTGAGCTTAATTCGCTAATGAAGGGTTTCAATCGCTCAAACTGTGCAGGTTCAAGCAGTAATTCAGTGTAGGTTTCAATCCCGTTTTTTTGCAAGAGGTGGATTGCCTGATGAAGCTCTTGATCGTCTGCGATGCTATAAAACTGATCTCGCTCCATTGTCGTGGGCTGACTAGCCAGCACTGAAGGCAAATAATAGCAGCCGTGCATTTTATCGAGATAAAACTGCAGATCATTTTCTCCATCACGAAGACGGTTTAAAATCACTTTTGCTTCACTATCATTGCGAATACTGTGCAGACAATTCTGTATCAGCGAGGATTTACTCGAACGAAGAAATGCGGCGATTATGGTTTCCTTGGTTGAGCTACTCAGGCTTTTATCCAGGGAGGACCAAAGTGTTTTAACCTGATTACAATTTTCGCGGATCTCATCTGCAGTCTTGCCCAGCATGTTCTCTTTTATATAGCTACTCAGCGCTGGAAGAAAAGCAGCTGTGGAGTAGCCGGAATATAAATGAGACAGATTGGTAGAGTCTAAAAATAATAATAAAACCCCTCGCTGGGTCGCTAGAGTCTTATTACTTAATTTAGTCAGCGCAGCCAGTTGCTGATAAAACGGATTTTCCTTCCTAAGGCACTTTTGCATTGAGGCAACGCTTCGATATCCGACCAGGCCAAGCTCTTTAATTGCCTTCAAGCCCGGATTAGCAAGTGCTTTATCGACATTAGCCTGCAAACTGTCTAATAATTCTCTATTCTCCTCATAGCCCCCTCTATCACTTGCCAATTGCGTGAACTGTTCGATGATATCGCTATCAGGGTGAACTTTTCCATTTCTCAGAAAGATAGCCTGCAGGATATTACGTACCAATGGATTGTGAATAATGGGTGCGTCCTCAGTCCCTATCAATGGGGCCGCTCCGGCTTCAACGGAGCTTACATGGATGTTGGCAGCTGAATTCACTACTTTAGGTTCAAAGCTGCTCATAAAAAGGACTTCTCGTTCCTCAGGTTTTTTATTGGTGTTTTTAATGATACCGGCTAACCATTGGCCAGGATCATCCTTCCGATATTCAAGATGGAACGCAGCAAGTTGCCCATCTTTATCAACAAAACCGAAGTCTATCGATGCCAGCTTATTGTTGGCAAAATTCTCAGGATCTTCCTCTGCCTTTTTCAAAGGATGTTCATATACATTGGCACCGAACAGCATCTTTAATACCGCGCCAAACATGTTACCCTGGGTATAAAACTCATGATCGCTTTTTTCGGAATCCTTCCATGTTTGAAGGTGGAGCAGGCATTCCTCAAGAGTACCCATAAAAGTAGAGCGCTCGAAATCGGGCTCGAGGGTTGAAATATTTGTTCCACCTCCAAGTACGAAATCGCTTCCGAAGGCGGTGAACACTTCTTTATAGGTTCCTCTAATCAGATATGGAGGCATCGCTATTGGCCACTAGTAATTAAATAAACTATGATTATACTCTTATTTAAGTACAAATACTGATAATACAGTGTAAATATTGTTACTATTTGAATAATTTATTGTAAAAATTTATGAATTTTAATCTTATTGGCTGTGGCCGTCTTGGAAAACAACTCGCTTTTGCCCTTATTTGTTCAGGGCAAGGCAAATTGCACTCTGTGTATAATAAGCACTATGAATCTGCCGTGAACTCCGTCAGTTTACTGGGCGAGGGAGATGCGATTAGTGAATTACAGGCGCTTTCCCGCGCGAGTCTGCATTTCATTACCACTCCTGACTCAGTAATCCCGGAAATTGTCCAACAGCTGCAGCATTATGAGCCTATTCTCAAAGGCTCTGCCATTATCCATTGCAGCGGCGTATTATCATCGGCCATTTTATCCCCCTTGCGTGCTCTGGGCTGTCATATTGCGTGTATTCATCCATTAAAACCTTTTCCTCATCAGGCGCTCAATGCAGAAATTTTTAAAGATTGTTATTGCAGTATTGAGGGAGATGAAAAAGCGGTAGAAATTATTTCACCCTTATTTGTAAATCTTGGCGCTAAATTATTCAGCATTGAGGCAAGTCAAAAAATGCTTTATCACAGCGCTGCTGCAATTGCCTCAAATTATCTGGTGACACTTGCCCATGCAGCTGAACAATGTATGCGTGAGGCAGGGGTTGAAAAAGAAATGGCAAAGGAAATTATTGTTTCCCTGATGCAAAACAGCCTGTTTAATGTCCGCAATGCAAAGGATTTACCTCATGCATTAACTGGCCCAATCGCTCGTGGTGACGAAGAAACGATACGCCAGCACCTGCAATCTATGCTCGATCCGGTGATTGAATCATTCTATCGTAAAGCAGGGCTGGCTACTTTGGCATTCGCGCCCTTATCAGAAGAAAAGAAAAAGAGTCTGCGATCGATATTGGAGGACTAGCGTTGAAACAGTCAAAAGGCTTTCATTTAACATACTGTTTGCTCTTCACATATAGGACTTTTTTTACTGTAGCAACCATCTGTTTAGCCTCATCATAAATCGTGACTGTAAAAACCGGATTTATTTTTCCTTTGGTTAAGGCTTCCTGGCGAATTTGCTCAATCTCTTCATCGCTTAATTTGAACTCGGCAAATACCCTGCCTTTTCCTGGACTGAGATACTGAATTTCACCTTGCTGATCCCAGACAATAAAATCCTTGCCCAGCCGTTGTAAGAGCATAAGCATAAAAAAGGGATCGGTCATCGAAAACAGGCTGCCGCCAAAATGAACCCCTACATAGTTTTGATTATACCAGCGTAATTTAAGCGATACCCGAATGTAACTATAATCAGCCTTTATTTCATCAACGTGAATCCCAGCGCCCCAGAAGGGAGGCCAGAGATTCATAATCCAGCGTAATTTGCGGGCGGTAAGTTTCATACTGCGGTCTCGTTCGACCGAATCACTTCGAGAGAAGTGACTGCCTGCAATCCACGCGGCAAGCGGTTACCGCGGCGTCCGCGCTCAGCACGATAATGATTCAGATCGACCGGCTTAAGGGTAAAATGTCTTTTTCCTGCATGAACAGTTAACTGATCGGCTTCACAAAGCACTTGAAAATCAACGATGAACTCTTCCCGCGCACTTGATTTTGCACTGGGGATGCTAATCATTTTATTGCCTTTACCCTTAGTTAAAAGTGGTAATTCTTTTGCTGAAAAAATAAGCAGGCGGCCAATATTGGTCGCACAGGCAATCAGATCATTCTCTATATTATTTACCGGTCTTGGTGATAGAAGACGGCTGTTCTCAGGCAATTTGAGACAGGCCTTGCCATTGCGGTTTTTGACATACAGCTCACCAAGCTGAGTGATAAAACCATAACCCGCATCGCTGGCGAGCAGGATGTAGTTTTCTGCTTCCCCGGAAGTCACTGCTTCGAACAGCATACCGTCTGCGGGATTTAGCTTGCCAGTCAGCGGCTCACCCTGGCCTCTGGCAGAGGGCAGCACATGTCCAGGCAAGGTATACACCTTCCCTTCACTATCAAAAAACACAACCTGCTGATTACTGCGCGCATTGGTTTGCGTCTTGAATCCATCACCTGCCTTGTAGCTCAAATCCTGGCCATTCACATCATAGCCTTTGGCCGCCCGCACCCAACCTTTTTGCGATAAAATGACGGTGATGGGCTCATTTGGAAGGATATCCTCTTCTCTTAAGGCCTGTGAATCCTGACGCTCCATTAAAGGAGAACGTCTTAAGTCGCCATAGCTGTCGCGATCGGCTGCTATTTCAGTTTTAACCAGATTTCGCAATTTCCCTTCGTCGGCTAATAAGGCCTCGATATGATCGCGCTCTTTACATAAGTCCTTGAGCTCAGCCTGCAAGCGGATTTCCTCAAGCTTGGCCAGATGGCGCAGCTTCATTTCCAATATCGCCTCAGCCTGCCTGTCGCTTAAAGAAAACCGCTTCATCAACGCCAGTTTAGGCTGTTCTTCCTCACGGATAATGCGAATAACCTCATCAAGGTTCAGATAGGCAATAATCAAACCCTCAAGAACATGAATGCGCTCAAGAATTTTATTCAGACGATATTGCAAACGCCGGGTTACTGTTGCCAGACGAAATACCAGCCATTCCTTCAATAAACTTAAGAGATCTTTAACCCGGGGTTTGCCATCCAGGCCAATCATATTGAAATTGACCCGATAACTGCGTTCCAAATCGGTGGTGGCAAATAAATGCGACATCAAGCCCTCAACATCGACCCGATTCGACTTGGGTATAATAACCAGGCGAGTGGGATGCTCATGATCTGACTCATCGCGCAAATCCTCAACCATGGGTAATTTCTTTTGCTGCATTTGAGCCGCTATCTGCTCAATGACGCGCGCTCCTGATACCTGATAAGGTAAGGCATGAATAACAATCTGATGTGCTTCCACATGATAAATAGCCCGCATTTTCACTGAGCCCTGACCCGACTCATACATAGACCTTATTTGCGGTGGCGGGGTAATAATCTCAGCCTGGGTTGGGAAATCGGGGCCTTTGATATGCTGCAAAACATCATCAAGTTCTGCCTGCGGGTGTTCCAGCAGATGAATACAGGCATTGGCTACTTCAATCAGATTATGTGGCAAAACATCAGAAGACATGCCCACGGCAATCCCGGTGGCTCCATTTAACAGCACATTGGGCAGGCGCGCTGGCAATAAAGCGGGCTCCTGCAAGCTGCCGTCAAAATTATCGACCCAATCTACAGTGCCCTGCTGTAATTCCGAGAGTAGTAATTCCGCATAATTGGAAAGCCTGGCCTCGGTATAACGCATCGCAGCAAATGACTTGGGATCATCAGGAGAACCCCAGTTTCCCTGCCCGTCAACAAAAGGATAGCGATATGAAAAAGGTTGCGCCATCAGCACCATGGCTTCATAACAGGCCGAGTCGCCATGAGGATGGAACTTACCTAATACATCCCCTACCGTCCGCGCTGATTTTTTATGTTTGGCAGTCGCTTTCAGGCCTAATTCAGACATCGCATAGACGATACGACGCTGAACAGGCTTCAGCCCATCCGCCAGATGAGGCAGTGCTCTATCAAGAATCACATACATTGAGTAATCGAGATAAGCTTTCTCGGTGAACTCAGTAAGCGGCTTTTGCTCGATGTTATCAATTGCTAGCATAATTAGAGTTTCTGGTTACTGTTTGAACAAATGATTATTGACCACTATTATAGCCGGTTTAGCTTGCGCTTGATAGCTGACTCCACTTTGAGTAGAAGATGATGGGGAGGTATTGAGGGATACTGCCATAAGTGAAGGAGTTTTGTCCTTCCCGCGAAGGCGGGAATCCATTTCTCAATTGGTATTATAGCTAGCTCAGAGATAGATCCCCGCCTTCGCGGGGAGGACAATTTAATACAAAGAGGATCTCAAATTTACTTCAGGTTCTTTCTGACTTTTTGAATAGCACGAATCTGCGCAACCGCGCGCGCCAATTCAGTAGCTGCCATAGAATAATCAATGTCAGCATTTTTATTGGCAATCGCTTCTTCAGCTCTGGTTTTTGCAGCAAGAGCCGCCGCTTCATCCAGGCTTTCAGCACGCTCAACTTCATCAGCGAGTACGGTCACATAGAAAGGCTGAACCTCCAGCATGCCACCCGATACGTAATACACTTCCTGTGTACCGCCCATATGGGTAATCCGAATTTCGCCTGGTTTCAGCACTGTAAGTAATGGAGCATGGCCGGGAGTAATACCGATTTCTCCCAGCTCGCCGGTGGCGACCACCATCTCCACAACGCCCGAGAAAATTTCTCGTTCAGCGCTGACAATATCCAAATGGGTTGTAATAGCCATTTTTTCTTGCCTCATAGTGTCTTGGCTTTAGCGACAGCCTCTTCAATGCTTCCCACCATATAGAACGCTTGCTCAGGCAGATCATCATACTCACCAGCCAAAATACCCTGGAAGCCTTTGATGGTGTCTTTGAGAGACACGTATTTTCCGGGCGAACCAGTGAACACCTCGGCCACGAAGAAAGGCTGAGACAGAAAACGTTGAATCTTACGGGCTCTGGATACAACGCGTTTATCTTCTTCAGATAACTCATCCATCCCCAGAATCGCGATAATATCTTTCAGCTCTTTGTAACGTTGCAGCGTTTGCTGTACGCGTCGAGCGGTATCATAATGCTCTTGTCCAACAATTAATGGATCCAGCTGACGTGAGGTAGAGTCGAGAGGATCTACCGCAGGGTAAATTCCCAGCTCGGCAATCTGACGGGACAATACAACTGTCGCATCAAGGTGAGCAAAGGTAGTTGCTGGTGATGGGTCAGTCAGGTCGTCCGCAGGAACATAGACTGCCTGAATAGAGGTAATAGAACCTGTTTTGGTTGAGGTAATACGCTCTTGAAGCATACCCATTTCTTCTGCCAGTGTAGGCTGATAACCTACCGCAGAGGGCATACGACCCAGCAAGGCTGATACTTCTACCCCGGCCAAGGTATAACGATAAATATTATCGATAAACAAAAGAACGTCTCTTCCTTCATCACGGAATTTTTCTGCCATTGTCAGGCCAGTCAGAGCAACACGCAGACGGTTTCCTGGCGGCTCATTCATCTGTCCGTAAACCAGCGACACTTTATCCAGTACGTTGGAGTCTTTCATTTCATGATAGAAGTCGTTTCCTTCCCGAGTACGCTCACCGACCCCGGCGAATACTGAGTATCCGCTATGCTCAATCGCTATATTACGGATTAACTCCATCATATTAACTGTTTTACCTACACCGGCACCACCGAAGAGTCCAACCTTTCCTCCTTTCGCGAAAGGACAAAGCAGATCGATAACTTTAATACCGGTTTCGAGCAGCTCCTGGCTGCCTGCCTGCTCTTCATAGGAAGGGGCTTTACGGTGAATCGCCCAGTGCTCATCAGCACCAATCGGACCTGCTTCATCCACAGGACGTCCCAGAACGTCCATAATTCGGCCCAATGTTTTTTTACCAACTGGAACCTGAATCGGTTCGCCAGTATTTTTAGCTTCAAGGCCGCGCTTTAAACCGTCAGTGCTGCCCATAGCGATAGTACGGACAACACCGTCACCCAGCTGCTGCTGCACTTCAAACACCAGATCACCTTCAACCAGGTGCAGTGCATCGTTTACTTTTGGAACGCTGTCACGTGGGAACTCCACATCGACTACCGCTCCGATTACTTCAACTACCTTTCCTAAACTCATATTCAAACCCTCTTATAATGCGCTTGCGCCACCGACAATTTCGGCTAATTCCTGCGTAATAGCCGCCTGTCGAGCTTTGTTATATGCCAATTGAAATTCTTTAATCAAAGCACCAGCATTATCAGTGGCACTTTTCATTGCTATCATTTTAGCCGCCTGTTCGCAGGCAATATTTTCCACCACTGCCTGATAAACCTGAAGTTCACTGTAGCGCTCTAATAAAGCATCCAGCAATTCTTTGGAATCCGGTTCGTAGATATAATCCCAATGGTGTGCCAGTTGGCTGCTATCTTTTTCGTCAGTTGGCAGGGGCAGCATTTGTCTGGTAACCGGCTTTTGGGTCATGGTATTAACGAACTCGTTATAAACCACGTGCAAAGCGTCAATTTCGCCCTGGTAAAAGGCATCCAGCATGATCTTTACAACACCGATGATATCCCTGACACCTGGTTTATCACCCAAATGATCGGCACTTGCTATGACATGCCCGCCGACGCGTCGAAAAAATGCCTGACCTTTACGACCTATCACGCAGAGACTGATCTCTTTACCTTCCTGCTGCCATTGGCGCATGTTTTTGATCGTCTCACGCAACAGATTGGCATTCAAACCACCGCACAATCCACGATCGGAAGTTATCACGATAAGGCCGATGCGTTTGATGTCGCGAACCGTCATAAAAGGATGTCGATACTCAGAGTTTGCGCGGGCGATATGTTTGACGACATTATAAATTTTGCTTGCATAGGGTTTTGAGGCTCGCATTGCATCCTGGGTTTTACGCATTTTGCTTGCAGCCACCATTTCCATAGCACGAGTGATCTTTTGTGTATTCTTCACACTCGCAATTTTTGTGCGGATCTCTTTTGCTCCAGCCATATCTTGCTTCGCCTTTAATTATCAGGATGGTTTAACCATCCTGCGTAATCAATTATTCCTAGTATGCTGTTACCAGCTGCCTGTACGCTTGAATTCCTCTACTGCATGTTTCAGTTGAGATTCAATGTCATTATCGTATGCACCTGATTCATTAATTTTGCTCATCAGGCTGGCATAGGAGCCGTGCATGAAGCTGCGTAATGCCGTTTCAAAGGCATTCACTTCAACAACAGGCACATCATCGAGATAACCTTTCTCTACGATAAACAGGGACAGTCCCATTTCGGCTACTGATAATGGCGCATATTGTTTCTGCTTCATCAGTTCAGTGATCCGCTGGCCACGCTCTAACTGTTTACGTGTGGCATCATCCAGGTCAGAAGCAAATTGCGAGAATGCTTCCAGCTCCCGGAACTGGGCAAGAGCCAGTCGCGTACCACCGCCAAGTTTCTTCATAATCTTGGTTTGAGCAGCACCACCCACCCGAGAAACAGACAGGCCGGAGTTGATAGCAGGGCGTACGCCGGAGTTAAACAAATCAACATCCAGGAAGATCTGACCATCGGTAATAGAAATAACGTTGGTTGGTACGAAGGCGGACACGTCGCCTGCTTGCGTTTCGATAATTGGCAGTGCAGTGAGTGATCCGGTTTTGCCTTTCACTTCGCCGTTCGTTAATTTTTCTACTTCAGCGGCGTTAATTCTCGCAGCTCTTTCCAGCAAACGTGAATGCAGATAGAAAATATCCCCAGGATAGGCTTCACGTCCAGGTGGACGACGCAGCAGCAGAGAAATCTGACGATATGCCCAGGCTTGTTTGGTTAAATCATCATAGACAATCAGTGCATCTTCGCCACGCTCCATGAAGTATTCACCCATAGAACAACCAGAGTAGGGCGCAATAAACTGCAGCGCTGCAGAATCTGAGGCTCCGGCGACAACCACAATAGTGTGTTCCAGCGCACCGTGCTCTTCAAGTTTGCGAACAATAGCGGACACAGAAGAAGCCTTCTGACCGATTGCGACATAAATACATTTAACGCCAGTGCCTTTCTGATTAATAATGGCATCAATGGCAATCGCTGATTTTCCAGTTTGTCGGTCACCGATGATCAATTCACGCTGACCACGTCCAACAGGGATCATCGCGTCAATCGCTTTAAGACCAGTCTGTACAGGTTGATCAACTGACTGACGAGCAATAACGCCTGGAGCCACTTTTTCGATAGGAGACATTTTGTCGGCTTCAATTGGACCTTTGCCGTCAATAGGATTCCCCAGGGCGTCAACAACACGTCCCAAAAGCTTTCTGCCGACAGGCACTTCAAGAATTCGACCAGTACATTTTCCTTTCTGGCCTTCTGACAGGCTTGAGTAATCACCAAGGATTACCGCACCCACTGAGTCGCGCTCAAGGTTAAGCGCCAGGCCATAGACACCACCAGGAAACTCAATCATTTCACCCTGCATTACATCAGCAAGGCCATGCAAGCGGACAATACCATCTTTCAGACTAACGATAGTACCTTCATTTCTGGCTTCGGACGCCACATTAAAATGTTCAATTTTTTTTCTGATTAATTCACTAATTTCAGAAGGGTTTAGTGCAACTTGTGACATGAATAGTTCCTCTTGTTATGCGGCAAGGCTGGTACGAAGCGTGGTCAATCTACCACTAACCGAACCATCGATTACCAAATCCCCGGCATTGATAATTGCGCCGCCAATCAGCGACTTATCAATTACAATATTCAACTTGACTTTACGCTGCAGACGCTCACTCAAAGCCCTAATCAGTTTATCTTGCTGAGTATCCGATAACTCGGAATAGCTGAAAACTTCAACTTCGAGTGTCTTCTCATGCTCGGCGCGCTCAGCTTCAAACAGAACCATAATATCTGGTAACAGCATTAATCGTCTGTTCTCTGACAGAAGCGCGATAAGATTATTCAGCGCATCGGCATCCGCTCCGGCATTGGAAGGAAGCAATGACGATAGGAACTGACTATGCTGAGCAGAAGTCGTCGCTGGATTATTGATAAAGCGTTCGCTTTGCTCATTCATAACCAGCAAAGCCAATAGATTTAAATATTCAGACCACACCGCCAGCTTCTTTTCATTCAGAGCATGCTCGAAAATGGCTTTGGCATAAGGTCTTGCAAGGGTTACAGTATCTGGCATGTTAAATCTCTTCAATCAGGTTATCTAACAAGGCACTGTTTGCTTGAACATCAATCGTCTTCCGCAGAATTTTTTCCGCACTGGCAACAGCCAGTTGAGCCACTTGCTTGCGCAAGTCATCTTTGGCGCGATTGATTTCCTGCTGTAACTGTTCGTGAGCCAACTTAACCTGCTTTTGCGCTTCAAGCTTGGCTTCTTCTTTAGCCTCTTCAATAAGTTGACTGGCTCTTTTGGTCGCTTTTTCGATTATTTCAGCAGAATGCGCTTTAGCCTGCTTGAGCTCATCTTTCACACGGTGCTGAGCCAATTCAAGCTCTTTGCGTCCACGCTCGGCTGCTGCAAGACCATCAGCAATTTTTTCCTGACGCTCTTCCATTGCTTTCGCTAATGGCGGCCATACGAATTTCATGGTAAACCATACAAATGCAGCAAATACGAGCATTTGTACTATTAGTGTTAAGTTAATTTCCAACGCAGTTTCTCCCCTGTAACAGTTCAGGGCGCATTCACGCCCCTAGACGGTGTTATCAAGAACCCAGATTGCTTAAGAATGGATTAGCGAAAGTGAAGAACAGGGCAATACCAACACCAATCATGGTTACCGCATCTAACAGACCAGCTACGATAAACATTTTAACCTGAAGCATAGGAACCATTTCTGGCTGACGAGCAGAGCCTTCCAGGAACTTGCCACCCAGCAATCCGAAACCAATTGCTGTACCCAGAGCACCTAAACCAATTAACAAGGCTACTGCAATAACAGTCATACCCTGAACTTGTGCTATTAAATTTGCTGCTTGCATAAAAATCCCCTTTATGGACGATGATTAAAGTTAAACCTAGTGATCCTCATGGGCAAGACTTAAATAAACAATAGTCAGTACCATGAAAATAAATGCCTGTAACGTAATAACCAAAATATGAAAAATAGACCATCCCAATGATAACAGGAACTGGGCAGCGCCAAGCGTTACCGTTCCGGCGACAGATGACATGGAGTTTAATGTAAGCAGGGCGATTAGAATAAAAATTAATTCGCCAGCATACAGATTTCCAAACAACCGCAATGCCAGAGAAATAGGTTTGGCAATTAAGCCAACCAATTCAAGGACCAGGTTAACAGGAATGAAGTACCATTTATTGAATGGCTGCAATGCCAATTCTTTGGTAAAACCTTTTATTCCCTTAATTTTGATGCTGTAGAACAGTATCAAAATAAATACTGACAGCGACATGCCAAAGGTCAGATTTAAATCATTGGTCGGTACGACTTTCAGATAGTGTACCCCCATAAGCTTGGCTGCTTCAGGAAGAACATCCACTGGAACGATATCCATGAAGTTCATCAGAAATACCCAGACAAATATCGTCAGCGCCAAAGGCCCGATCAATTTATTTTTGCCATGGAAACAATCCTTCACCTGACTATCTGCAAAGTCCAGCATCAGTTCGGCAAAGTTTTGCAGTTTTCCAGGCACAGCAGTAGTAACGCGGCGTGCTCCGAAATACATCATCAGGAGCACCAGACTGCCTAGTGTAATTGAAAAAAACAGTGTGTCTAAATTCAAGGTCCAGAAACCACCCGAACCGAACTGCATCTCTTTAACATTGAAGGTCAAATATGTTAAATGATGTTTAATGTAATCTGTACTTGATACCATTTCAGTCACTTTCTGGCCTATTTCGTTGATTATCAATAAGCAGTGGTGAAAACCAGTGCGATATTACCACTACTATATAGGTTAAAAAAAACGCCAGGGGTTGCACTTTATATGTACTAAAAACCAGCACAAACAGGAATATAGAGGAGCCTATTTTAATAAATTCCCCTAGATAAAAATTTTTCACTATTTGCCGCGCGGCTCTCGCCCCTCGATATTTAAAAAGTAGTTTTGCAAATAATAATGAAGGAAGTAATGCAATCATTCCACCCAGAAAAGCAGATATACCCGCTTCTCTGTCTTTTATTAACAAGGTAGTGAAAACAATTATCAGGATCAATAACAATTGAATTTCCTGAAGTTTTTTTACCCCGTTTACATTATTATCAAGTTTCACAAAATAACCTACCTTTCCAGGCGCGGATTATAATGGAATCAACCTGGATAAGCAACGCAATCATTCATTTCCCTTATAAATCCTCTCGCCCCTCAGGTGTGAGAGTTAGAGACACTGCCATTAAGTTAAGGAAATTTTGTCTTTCCCGCGAAGGCGGGAATCCATTCCTCAATTGGCATTATAGCGAGCTTAGAGATGGATCCCCGCCTTCGCGGGGAGGACAGTTTATATACATGTCATTAGTCACAGGTACCCGTCATCTCGAACGCAGTGAGAGATCTCCAAATTTTGGTTTGTGCCAGCATTCGGAGATCTCTCACTGCGTTCGAGATGACGGCATGTCTGTGAATGATGACACAGTTTGATGAACACCCTCGCGCCAAATGGCTTATTTCAATCACTTTGCCTATATTTTAATTAGGAGTGCTGCCCTTATTTTGGAGGAGCATTTATTCCTGTCTGAACTGATTTGACAAGTTAAGGAATTACTTATGTCTGAAAAGCAACAAGGCACCGCAGCCACTATGCGGGAAAAAATGCTCCATCGCTATGACGATGGTCATCATCATAAGCACAACAAAAATCACTTCACCTATCGAAAACACTGTAAATCCCATCCTGTGCAGGCTCTTAATGGACTTGACGAAAGCGATGACAATGAGTCAACCGGATTGTTGCGTGCATTTAAATTAAGAAAAATTCGCAAACGACTGGATAAAGGTCGATTCCATTGATAAAGTTAATGCTAACCTCCAGGTTAGCCACTTCCTGGTTTGGGTCGGTACACTGTGGTCTGTGTTTGCGCAGACCACAGATTTCTAGCCATTTGGAGCGGGGGTTTCGCTCAAATTATAGTAGCGCATCAGTTTCACCACGCGAATGACATCACTTGTATTACGTGCGATCTCAATAACCCGCTCAGCCTGTCTTGGCCGCACATCCCCCATGATGTATACGATTCTATCAGAGGTAATAATTTTAAAGGCTTTGGGATCAATTGAGGCATCTGCGAAAATCTGACTTCGTATTTTGGTGGTTATCCAGCTATCCTGCAAGCCACTGCCTGCGTCCTGACTTACATCGACCTGATCAAATAATTCGCGATAACCACTGAGACTATTTAAACGACGAACCGCAACATCGCGCAGATGCTGGCTGGGTACATGACCTGCTAACAGTACGTCGCCATTTAATACAGCCAAGTCCAGGGAACAGCCGGGTTGCTTCAGGATTCTGTCATCAAACAGGATATGGTGGGCGTTCGCGGCCAGCTGATAATCATCCAGCTTTTTATATACATCATGTCTGTCATAAATCAGGTTAGCGCCAGTCCATACGCTGCCCAGGCAACCGCCGAGCAGCAATGACATCAAGATGATTACGATGTGTCCCATCCCTGGTCTCATACTAGGTTATGTACTGGAAAACTTTGACTACCTTTTGAACTCCAGGAACCTGTCTGGCCACTTCCACTGCCAAATCGCCTTGCTCCTGAGTAACAATTCCCATCAGATAGACTACTGCATTCTCGGTAACAACCCGAATTGAACCGGACTCAAGATTTTTTCGCGTAAGCATACGACTTCGTACCTGGCTAGTCATCCAGCTATCGCGGGTTTGCTGCGACATGGATAATGGGTATCCCAGCGTGATTTCATCATAAACCCGCCGCACATGAGGAGTTCTCTGAGCAATCTTTTCTGCCATAACCCGCAGTGAAGCAGTTGGCGTTTGTCCCACCAGCAACACTATCTGGTTAAAACTGACCACTGAAATCCGGGAATCAGCAAACTGCGGATCAGTTACTATTTCCTTATGAACCAGATGATATATCCGGGCATCACTCTCAAGCATCGACAGGCTGCGCCGATCATAGACAATAGCCCCGGCAGCCGCTCCTGCTACAACCGCTGCGACACAGCCGCTTAATAAAGCGCTAATCAGTAAAAAGCACAAGGCACGAAACTTCATGGTTTACCTCAACATCTGCCCAAACAACGACTGGTCAATTAAATCACAAAAACAGTGCAGGATAAACAAGTGTGTTTCTCTTATTCGTGCAGCACTGTCTGAGGCAACCCGGATCTCAATATCTTCAGGCCCCAGATGATTAGCCAGGAGACCTCCATCACGGCCATTTAAGGCGATAGTGTCCATGCCTCGATCATTAGCAGCATTGACAGCCTGTAAAATACTATTGGAATTCCCCGATGTGGTTAAAACCAGCAATACATCACCCTCCTGGCCCAGAGCATAGATTTGCCGTGCAAAAACCTGATCGAAATGACTGTAGTTTGCAATCGATGTCACAGCCGCCACATCACTGCTTAAGGAGACAAAAGGCAGCGAGGGGCGCTCGACATCAAAATGATTTAACATGGCGGCTGAAAGATGCAGGCCATTAGCAGCTGAACCGCCATTACCGCAAATCAGTACCTTATTGTCGCTTAACAGGCAATTCACCAATCGCAGGCCGGCTTTTGCAATCAGTGAGGACAGACTGTCGGCCACAGCCAATTTGGCCTCGATGCTGATACCAAATAATTGTCTTACTCGTTCTTCCATTTGCGTCATAACTACAACGTTCCTTGTTTAAGTTTAGTAATAACTATCAAATGCATTTTTTATCCACTCTATCTGTAAAGGTTTACCTTCAAAAAGCACTACATCAAAGCGCGCTGCACATTTGTCATGCAGTTTTTTGGTTAATAAATAATAATTCGCTGTTTTTATCAACTTGCGTTGCTTGGCAACTGTGATACTGGCTATGGCACCGCCGTAGTCGGAAGAACTTCTTGCACGGACCTCCACAAAAACCAGCGTGGACGCATCACGCATAATCACATCCACTTCACCCCATCGACATCTGAAATTTGATTCAATGAATTGCAGTCCCTGCTTTTTTAGAAACTGAATAGCCTGACTTTCAGTTTTCTTCCCAAATTCTACTGACATAGTGTTATCTAGGTGGTTTCACTGGTTAAACGGGCAACACCGCCGCTAAAACGCCCCCAGGCCATCACTCTGGCCACCTGCTGTGCCCGATTCAGGTATAAAACGCCGTCTTTGTCATTAATTCCCATTGCCGGAAACAGTTGCAGCTGGTTCAAATGTGTTCCCAGGGTGTAACTATCTGCACCAATAGCGTACAGGCGGTTGTAACTGTTATATTGTTCCGGCCAGTTCTTGCTGG
This sequence comes from Legionella quinlivanii, assembly GCF_003265995.1. Taxonomy (GTDB): domain Bacteria; phylum Pseudomonadota; class Gammaproteobacteria; order Legionellales; family Legionellaceae; genus Legionella_C; species Legionella_C quinlivanii_A. Next base: position 144,635 of record NZ_MVJN01000003.1, read on the forward strand.
CCAGTTGATGATTAAATACCCAAGGCATATCGCAGAAAATAATCCCGTCGAGATCCCGGTCACGCATCGTATTCGGGGTGCCGGCATATACAGAAGAGGTGGCGAATACCGGAACATCGCCGGCAAAATAATATTTAAGTAATGGCATGATCTGGCGAGCCTTGGAAGGGTAGGCAAGCAAGAAGATCATATCGAAGTCCTGGCGGCGAATTGGCCCGGCAAGCCTGGCTTCCTCCGTTCCTGGTTTAAATTGCTTCTCACTGGCTTTCTTTTCAGAAACCTGCAACAGCTCGCGAATGCCCTTATTCAGGTCAGACTGATTATCGTAAACCAATTGATCAACAACGATACCCCCGGCGCTCTTCCATTGCGCATCAAAGGCCGTGACAATCTCTTTGCCCCAGGCGCCATCTGGAGCAATGATGAGCGCACGCCGCAAGCCTTTCTTGCTGGCCTTAACGGCGACCTGACGGGCCTCATTGCCAGGCGAAAGCCCGAATTGATAAGCATTCTGATTACTCTCAACATCAGTATCATTCAGAAAAACAGTGGGTACAGGATGCTCTATGGCAGCTACACGCGCCACATCCGCTTTAGTTAAAGGGCCTACCACATAATCAGCGCCATTTTCTATCGCCTGCTGATAGAGACTGACCGCATCTGCGGACGCTGTGTCATAAAGCTGAACATTGATTTGTTTTCCGGAGGTATCTGAATTGTGAGCAGACATAAATCCGTCTCTTATGGCACCTCCTGGTCCTGCCAGTGCTCCGGACAAGGGTAATAACAACGCGACCTGCCGGGGTCCATCATGCAAGTTGGATTTTATCGCCGCCAGTGATGGTGGAAGCAGGTTGTTAGCAGGATGATTACTGTAGTCTTCCTGCCATTTTTCCAGTCTGTAGACCAGATTTGATCCACCGTCGGGCTGTCTTGAAATTAAAGCGAGGTTTAGCCAGCCTTTCAGTTCAGAACCTTCTTTGGCCTCCATATCCAGAGTATTTAATTCGGCAATCGGCAATCGGGTTAAATCCAGCCAGAGTAATTTTCGATTATTGTCGGCAGCGCTGCCATTAACAAGAAGTTTATCCAGTTTAATTCGTTCATTAATTGCGTAAACGGAATTATTGCCTGCTTCATAGGCACTGGCTAACACCTCATGATACTGGCTGAAAAAATAAGCGGGAATTTCATCCGACTTTTGAATCGAAGCCAATCGTGAAATAGCCGATTTGGGCTGATCACGCATTAGATCAATTTTTGCCAGCAGGATATTCTTTTCACTGGTTTGTGCTGCATTAAGCCCGTCTAACTGTGTTAAGATATCATTGGCATCGCGCCACTGGCCATCATTCAAATATCGTCCGGCGGCCAGAATGAGCAGGCCATTTCGCTCATCCCCTGACTGATTGTTTGCCATGGCCAGATAGGCTTCGGCAGGCATACTGAAAGGAGAGGGAGCTTCGGACTGGTGGACCATTGGGCGGTTTTCTATCGCTGCCTTGGTACAGTGGGTTAATAACAATACTGAAGCAGTCAATATCGATAATTTGGCTAAACGAGATTTAACGAGCATGAAAATGAGTCCACAACGCTGGAACCACATAGGATAAACCATGACAAATTCTTCGGCAACTGTTCCCGGTACCCTTTATATTGTCGCTACACCCATTGGCAATTTACAGGATATTAGTTTGCGCGCTGTGGAAACACTTAAACAAGTCGATGGCATTCTGGCGGAAGATACGCGGCATTCGGGCCAGCTCTGTCATGCATTGGGCATTGAAAAACCACTGATTTCCCTGCATGAACATAATGAAAGCTCAAAAGCAGAGCAGGTGCTTGCCTGGCTTCAGTCGGGCAAGTCCTATGCCTTAATCAGCGATGCGGGAACACCTCTTATTAGTGATCCCGGTTTTGTTCTGGTACGCCTGCTGCGTGAACAACTGATTCCGGTCGTTCCCGTTCCCGGTTGCTGTGCCTTGATTACTGCGCTTTCAGCTTCGGGTATACCCTGCGACACCTTCAGTTTTCTGGGTTTTTTGCCCGCTAAAAGCAAAGCCAGGAAAGACAGGCTGGAAGAGATGAAAATGCGTTCTGAAACGCTGGTTGTGTATGAGTCGACTCATCGTATAATCGATAGTCTGCATGATATCGCTGAAGTTTATGGTTCTGATTACCGTCTGGTTTTAGCAAAAGAACTCACTAAAACCTATGAGCATTTTGAGCAAGGTTCTGCAGAACACATCATTGCCTGGCTACAGAGCGAGTCTGGACGCAGCAAAGGCGAATTTGTACTTTTATTTCCGCCGCTTTCGCAAGAGAAAACGACAGACGATACCCAACTGTTAAAAATTCTGCTTGAAGAACTCCCACTAAAACAAGCGGTTAAAATTGCATCCCGTATTAGTAAAACATCGAAGAACGAGCTGTATCAATTAGCCCTTCGCTTGCAATAAGCAAATCTGAAACATTATTTACCACTCTGTTTCGTAGACTTGTAATTTGACTAAAACATATCTACCATGTTAGATATATTTACATCTCTGCACAATGATTCTGCATAAGGATTCAGAAATGGATATCCTTTTCAATGAGCCCACGTCGGCCCGCTGGTTCTTCGTCAATCCTGTTACTAATATCATCCATCTCCTGGTGCCCGCTGTCGGCGGTGAGCGGGCTGGAACTGACAACACTTGTCAGACCATGATGGCGATGAAAACTTTTTTTGGAAAAAACGCCGGGGAACATGCCGGAGCCCTTCAGGAAATGGAATTGTATCGCCGGGCCCTGCAACAGGACATTGCATCCATTAGCCCGCAAGATCAGGAACGGCGAAGTATCAGGGAGCAAAAACAATCCCGGCTTCAGCAAATTGAGAAAATTATAGCGGCATTAAGGGTAATTCAGAATACGCCTGAAATCAGCCAACTCAATCATGTGTACCCTGATTATCCTCCTTCAGTAGCCCGTTTAATGGAAGGCAGTAACCTTTACAGTATGCTGATGCCCCCGGTTACTGATGGTTATCTTTACACCAAAAATCGAGTATTCACTGTGGATAGAACGCGAAACGACCGTTTCTATGGCGCCATGATGCTCGGCTTTAATAATTTAGTTTTCGGCAGCCAATCCCCCAAAGAACAGGTAATCAGGGCTGCCATCAGGCAGCTTGAGACATTCAAAACCCAGCAGGGAAGGGATCCTGGCTTCCCCGAAATACAAGCAATACTTACATCGGTCATGAAAGAAAAAACCGGCCTGGATGTTGATTTTTCTTCAAGCCCGACAGGGGCTCCCATTACTCCTGAAATGCTGACAAACATTCATCTGGAAAACAATCCTAGCTTCCGGGATACCGTGGAAGCCTGGCTAGACACTTGCGCACTTGAACTCTGGAGCACCCTGCCAATTTCCCCCTTTCAAAGTGTTAATAATCCTAACCTGAGTGATGGTAAAAAGAAACAAACGCTGGCAATTATGCTCCAGTTTTTGTTGGCTGAGGTTAATATATATGCCCGCAGTAAAGACTTGTCCCAACGCAATTTTGGCCAGGTTCTGGATGAAAACAGCACATTGAGAAACACCCTGATTACCAGCGTCACCGGCACCCTGGCACAGGGCGGTAGTATTGAGCAAGCAGTCCTCGAATTCATTAATCACAACCGACAGGCATTTGGATTAAACAGGACACTAAATGCAGCAGAGCAAAAAGAGATTGTTGATTATTTCCGCAGCGACTGGGCCACAATCAAAGATTCACCGCATTTTGATGAGTTCAGTATCTGGGTGGATAAACCGGGTAAATTTGTTGTTCATCAGGGGGCTATTTGTGTGGACTTTGCGGAAGTAATCAATTCTGGCTTCAGGAATACTGTTTCTCAGGCAGATCTTGCGTATTTTGATCAGGCGCGAGCCGATTATCAGTCAGTCAATGGTAAATTAAATCATACCAATCCGAGTACATTGGCCAGTTATACGATTGACGAAACCCGCCTGCCAGGCTATTTGCTTGAGCTTATTGCCAATACCGATAATCATGAGGCGCTGTCAGCGATTCTTCTGGCAAGAACAGCAGTCAGAAATGAAGGTCAGCTTCAGCCTGGCCCCAAAGTGTTCGAAACCTTAAGTGCTGAAACCGTACAGGCACTCAAACATTCTCCTAATTGGCCCCGTCTGCAGAATATGATCGGAAGCCATATTACTGATCCAGTGACGCAAACTGCTTTTAATGCAAAATTTCTTGGTGCCTTGCAACAGATTAATATTAGCAATGAGCAGGCCAGGGCACTCTATACCGCAGTAGTCAAGAGTCGCGGCCCTCGCGCCGTTACTGGTTATGCCACTACAGCTGAACTTCGCCAAATACTGACCACCTTAGGCATCGGCGATCAGTTAACTATCGGATTTAACATTCAAAACGGATTCTCAGTCACTGTACGCGGAGAAGCCTACGATAATTTAGTTTCGATATTAAACAATTATTCCGATAAGATTTATATCACTCCGGAAATGGCCCGCAATTTCTATCTGCAGGTGAAAGAGCGCTATGGGGAAAACTCAGCTCAGTACCAAGAGATGGAAAGACTTAATAACCAGGGAAACCTCCCGCCCAAGATAATCATGGCTCTGAGTTTACTGGATATTAATCTTGTTACAAATGAGCGTAATGTGCCGATAATAGATTTTCCGCCAGAGGGGATTGACGGGTATATTCTGCAAATTGCCAATCCGCAGCGAAATTTACAACTCATTGAAAATATTCAGCAGCAGCAAACCACCTTTCATCTGACACCTGATATAGCAAGACAACTCTATGAAATGGTCACAAGTCTCGAGCGTGGTAATGAAATCGCTTCGCTGACTAATAATCCTTCACCGGATAAAATACGCCAGACCCTGGACATTCTGGAAATTCCGCACGGCCTGATCGGCTTTCACGGGAACAATGGCTATGATATCCATCTTTCCCCCCTTGCTAGAGAAAGACTGCGGATGCTTATAAGCAATAACCTCAGCCTGACTGGCGGGGGCGGCAGAGGATCAAGAGGACGAGGACAAGCTTATAGAGCGGCTACAATCCCTTTACCGATGACGCCGGTAACCAATGCGCCGGGTGCAAACCAGGCCAACTTGCAGAATAATCTGTTTCGCCGGCAAGCCCCGGCTGCACAACCCCCTGTCAATCCACCGGCAGCAAGAGCAGAACCGGTTCTGCCGCCAGCAGCAGCGCCTGCCCCTGTGAATCAAATCAGCATAGAACCTGTCGCGTCTTTTCACGCAACCAACCTGCCTGCCAACGCCAGTCGAATGGATTTAAACTGTCCTGAACCTGTTTTGCTCGCCTTTAGAAATCTGCTGCGCGGCGAGCCCATTCTTGGTTGCAGTTTTAACAATCCTTATACCAATCAGGTAGAAACCCTGCCCAGCAATGCCGATGAGTTAACCGCAAGACATCTGCAGATTCTGGCTCGTAATGAAAGCAGCAATGTAACCGGGATTATGAATACCGCCCTTTATCAGGGAAAATTGAGTGATAACAAGATAGCCAGACTCCGCTGCCTGGTTAAAGCGACTAATGGTGCCGGGATTGTTCAGGTTAATGCCTATGGCGGCTATCCTCACGGCAATCCCATCCACACCTACCCAAGCCCCAGACGGATGATTGTGGTGGATCAGGCCGGCTTGCAATGGCAGTCAGATTTTCGCAACACCGGCGGAATGTTTTTCTATCCTGATAATCCTGCAGATACGCATTTACCCAATGGCTTTGCTAACTGGCAAGCCGAAAGCTTTCGCGATATGTACGGTTATCAGCGGCCAGCAGCCCCTGAGAATTATCGACAGATCAGCTGGTATGGGGTCAGTGGTAAACTTGATTTAAATCTTGTAGCGAATGCCATTTCCGCTGAATTTTTGCAGGCCTGGCATGCGGTGGTGGCACAGGGAGATGAACTAAACCAGGGTGAGCTGGTCTGTCTGAAATTTCTTAAGGCCGGTATGGGATTTTTCGCGCATGGAGTACCGGCCGCTGACAAACCTTATCTCGAACATGCCCGGCTGCAGGGAATATTGCAGGCATTGCAAACGATTGCCGCACTTCCGGAAAACCAGCGAGCCGCGGCAATCGGTCGTATTGGCCGTCTGGAATTGCCATTTTCTGGAAATGTGCAGGGTGGTGCTGCGAATCCTCCCGGTTATCGAGACACGCTTGAGCAGATTGGCAGAGTCGTCACCCAGCTTGGATTGCAATGGGGTGGAACTCCAACTGACGATGTATTCGTAGAGCGTCAGGGCTTTATTAACGCTTGCACCAATTGCGGAGATCCGCATGCCATGATTGGAAACGAAGGAGGGCATGCCAGTGTGGATGCCGCTATGGCGTCCAATGCCAACCTCGATGGCTTGAATGCCGCCTATAATCCGCATCTGCGCCTGCGTCCCTTACTGCAAGGCCTGGCATTATCTCATGAGATAAGCCCGGAAACAGCTAGAGCACTTTATACTGCGGTAGTGAATCAAAACGGTCCGCAAGCAGTCACAGGCTATAGCAGTCAGCAAGAGCTGGAACGAATACTTACTTTCCTGAGGTTTCCCGAAGTACACTCTATTGATAGCCTGGAAGGAAACCGATTTAGAGTGAATTTTCGGGCTCCGGCAATCGGGAGACTGCAAAATATTCTCCAAAATTATCAAAATTCCATGTATGTTAAGCCAGAGGCTGCGGTCAGCTTGTATCTTGCGGTGAAAGATCGCTATGGGGAAGGCTCGGATGAGTATCGAACTATGCAAAGCCTCAATAACCAGGGGGGCAATCCGGCTAAAATTCAGAAAGCTTTAGAACTTCTTGGTATCACAGTGGACCGAATCCGCTTTCCGGCCGGAGGGGGCAATGGTTATATTTTTGAGGCCAGCGCTGAAAATCTGCAACGACTTGAAGCGATACCTCAGCAAATTCCTGCCCCGGCAGCGGCAAGTCCTGCAACAACCACAACAACCACCGCTACAACGGCTACTGCAGCAACTGTAACGCCTGCAACAACAGCCAGTGTGGCTAATCAACCGACATTCTTTCAGCCAGCCCCTTCAAGCAGACCCTCAGCCACTACAGATCAGGTATTAAGTTCTAATGTGGTTGAGTCATTAAAAGTATTCATGAAACAAGGCGCACGGCATATGCCGCGAGGAAGCTGGGCTGAGATAGGAACAATCAATGGCCATCCCTTTGAGATTGGGATTAACAGAGGCGGTAAATATAGCCTGGCTTCCTCTGATTATGAGTTGAGTATACTTGAAAACGGTGATCTTGAGCTTCTCAGTAAAAATCGAAGGAATGCAAACGGACGCTGGCAAACCGTAAACGACCCTGAAAAAATACAAGTGCTCAATCAGTTCTTTAGAGCGCTTCCCCTCAATCAGTTACAACAGCATTTCTTGCTGGACAGCTTACAAAAGTTAAGCGCTTTAACCAGCGGAAGCAACTTCCACAGAATGTCATTACGAGATGCCTGCGACAGAGCGAATATTGTCTACCATGACGCTATGCCAAGAAATGCGATGCTTGATATCTCACCCCGAACGAGGCAGCCTTGTATCGATATTGGTACTGAGCGCATTGAGCTGGAGCAGAACAGACTGGATTTCGCAGTACGCTCTCTTAATACTACAGCCATTACACCATCCAGAACACAACAGGCTATAGGTCAGATCACTGACACTTTAATGGTCTTAAGGGTAGCAATAAGCACTATTCCACCCGAGGATACCCCTGCAACGAGGATAGGCAATCCTTAAGGAGAGGCTATGACATGGACCAATAGTGCTTATGAAGTCATTGAAACCATTAATGATGAATATTTTTTTGCAGGGTCAGCCTGGAATACCCAAATTGCCAAACGTTTTGTGCTAAAAACAAAGCGTTTTGGCCGGCTTATTGAGGCCTCTTATTATCTCCATCTGGATAAGGGAAAACCTTTTAATATCGCTTTTGAGCCCTCAACCTCTTTTGGCTGTTCGGTAGGCTGTTTATTTTGCGCCTCCGGAACCTTATCACCGATCAAAGCATTGACGGTCGCGGAAATTGTGGAACAGGTTAATACCTTGATTGCCATTTACCGCAGGGATTTTACTGATTACAGAATTCGCGAAGATGTATTTTATTCAGGGATTGGCGAACCCACCTTAATGACCAATGTACTGATTGAAGCCTCCGCAAGACTTCTGGAGCAAAACCCCGATTTACAATTCAAAATGTCGACGATGGGAGCCTTGCCGAGCGCATTATTACGCTGGGCGGACTCCGAACTGCCGCTTCGCTCTCTACAAGTCGGAATCCCGCATTGGAATGAAGAGAAAATAAAATACCTTTATAGTAAGTGCAGCAAATACAATCTGCATGACGTCCTACAGCATGTTCAACTGTTTATGGATAAACGTCCAGATACTGCAATCAAGATTAATTATATTGTGATGGAAAATTATAATAATTCGCTTGAAGATTTAAAACGGACGGTAGAAAAAGTCATCAGTATTCTGGGATGTAATATTGAACTTAAAATTTCCTGTCTTAATCCCACTGAATTCGCTGAGCAGAATCAGCTGATTGCGGTTAAACAACAGGTTTTGGAAACACTGGCTGCCGGCGTTCAATCCTTTGGCCTTAAAAAAGTCTATACCTTTGGTCCGATGAGTAAGGATAAACTCGGTTGCGGGCAACTGGCCGGCAATTATAAATTATTTAGTTAAGTATGAAAGCACAATCCTTTAGTTATATTCGTGGCGAGTTGGAAACCAATACTCCCTGGTATCCCCCTGATCCTGAATTTTTAAATGCCTGGCGAGATGAATTTTTTGCCATTGAGGGTGTCGATCATTACACCTACTGGCTCTGCGGAGCAGTACTTGAATCCTGGCCGACTCAGGACGTGGATATCTTAATCACAGGTTCCGTGATTGATTACCAGCATCTTGAGCATGTGATGGTCAATGCCATGCGACTGGGATTTAAACACCGGCAGTTAATCGATATCGCCTGGAATGACTATTATAAAAAATATCTGGAGCGCGGACGCTGTGAGCGCCGCGCTATATGCTGTGATCATTATTACCAGCACGGCTGGTGTAGTCTGGAACACTGCACTGCCCAGGCGCGTCAGATTGAAACGATTGTAGTGGGTAATGAGATTATTAAAAATGGCCTGGAAATTACCCCGCCCGACCCTTATGCAGTACGACTAAGCAAATACTTGTGGAAAATTCAAATGGATAGCCCCTCTGAGAGACAGATTCAACGAATGCTTGAAGGAAAAGTGTATACACAAAGCCCGATCATTCTACGACCGGATTTGGATTTTAAAGACTATGTTAACTGGCCATGATTTATTGTAATAAAGATAAAAATTTATTGACTCAATTTATTTAAATTTTTTTCAATTTCTGCAATAGTAGATCCCGTGTCGTTTTATTAATAAGGACTTTAATGATGACCATCACAAAAAAAATAGGGATTTCGAGTTTGCTTTTTATTATTTCCATCGCTAATGCAGCGAGTCTGGGCCACATGATTGTTAGCGATCCGGTGCTTGGCAGTCGCACCATTGTCTATGAAAAAATCAATGAATTCGCCGTGGCGGAAGGAGATATTTTACTTGCCAAAACCCGTGATTTGGATAAAGCAGGTGCAGTGTTTCGTCCAAAAATTGGCGGCAATCGCTGGGCACATGGCGTGATACCTTTTGAAATGTCAGAAGATTTGCCCTTGATGAACAAATTAGCGGTTCTACAAGCCATTGCGCACTGGCAGCAATATACGGCCCTTGAGTTTGTTGAGCTCACTTCAAAAAACCGTGCGGAATATAAAGATTATATCGCTTTTATACCGGCAGCAGGAACCACTTGTTCATCCTATGTGGGTAAAATGGGAGGCAAGCAGGAAATCAATTTATCACCGCGCTGCACTACCATGAACACAGTTCACGAAATTGGTCATGCTCTCGGTTTGTGGCATGAGCAATCAAGGGCTGATCGCGCCAATTATATTCGTATCGTCTGGGAAAATATCGATGAAGACCATCGTTATAATTTTGACCAGCAATTGACTGATGGCAAGGATTTTGGGGAATACGATTATCTGTCCATTATGCATTATGGCGCTTATGCTTTCTCAAAAAACGGCGAGAAAACGATTATTCCTTTGATGGATAATGTTGAAATTGGTCAGCGAGTTAAATTGAGCGAAAAAGATATTGCCGCGGTGAAGGCAATGTATCCGGAAACATGACGACGGTAGCACCCAGGGCTATTGCTATCAAGCGATAGCCCTCGGCCAGTCTAGAAACAACAGCTTGTATTGGACTCAGCAGCTTCCAGATGCAGCTCCTCAAGTGGCGCCTCTCTCAGGTCTTTCAGCAGTTTTTCCTCTTCACTGACTTCTGGCTCAGGCAAAGCGGGCTGTTTCTGTTGATGTCTTTGATAGGCGTTCACCAGCTCATAGACAGCATAAGCAGCAATGATCACCAGGGCAGCTTGCCAGCAAATGGCTAAGGTACTAATAATCAGTGCAGGCATTACCGTATTTTTAATCATGGTGTAAATAAAGTCATGTCTGGCGTTTTGGTGTTCCTGAATCAATTTCCTGACCCGTTCATCAAGAATCAATTGATCCGACCAATAATCCTTGTCGTGCAGAGTATCGAACGGATCTTCACGATGCTGCCTGGCTAATTCGACAGCTTCCTGTAATCTTAATGTCTTTTCACGATACTCGCCAAACGCATCGGCTGATAAATACATGCCTACTGCGACTGCGCATAAAGCATAGGACGCCAGGATAATTCCGGGGGGCGTGAATAGCAGAGCAGCGGAAAATCCCATCACCAGCAGACTGGCCGCTGCGGCATTAAACAGGAATTTGGCATTGGCTGCTTCCCATTTTAAATCCAGTTCACGAAGCTGGGCACGGACCGCTTCATGACGTGCTTTCAACTGCCGGCTTTCTTTATCATCAACATCGCCTTTTCTCTGCAAATGATGTTCAATGTCAGCTAACTCCTGCACATACTGCTTACGTTTTATATCGTATTCCCGATGGGCAAGAAAGCGGCGCCACATAATCATGGCCACGTCGAAGACCAGAAAACCGGCGGTGATCCAGCCGGCAGCCGGGGCGGATATATGGAAAAAGCTGTTATAATTGGTAATACCGTTTACGGTAGCCCAGACAATGTCATTTAAAAAATTGCAATGACGTTTGTACAGTTCATCCATGAACCTCTCGGTTCTGGTTCTTGATTTTTCTTCTTCCGTGGGGAAGAAAGTATGTTTAATTAAAGCCAGCGAATCCAGCATAAAACGTGAAGCAAAAAAACCGACGCTCAATGCACGAAAAATTGAGTTGGGTAATTCAAAAGTATGAATTATTTTTTCGGCATCAATATGATGGCCTACCAGTTTATCGAGTTTTTCAAGTACATGGGTATCACGAGCCAATCGCAAACCACTACTTAGAGTCATGCGACAAAATGCCCAATAAAGACGGCAAACGTTCAGGTAAGCAATTTTGTTACGTAACAAGGATAAATGAAGAGGCGTTTCTGCCAGATCAAGCAAACCTTCCTTAATCTTTTTGAGTAGATGTGCCAGAAATGATTCACGCGCTTTTAGCGTTTCTACATTGTTTTTCTCAATCCGATTTTTGATTTGTTGGCGAAGTAATGCATACAGCTCAGCCTTGTTTTTCAGATCCTTATCACGGTCGCGATAATACTGATGGTAGGCATTAGCCTTATAGACCTCCTCGAGCATTAAACAGCAGAGATAAGCCCATATCCATATTTCAACATTATCCTGCTGCGTTGCGAGCTTTTTATCCATGCTGCCGAGAATGTCAGAGAGTTCCTGCTCTATCAGTGTTTTGTTGGGAGCAATGGAGCGAAAGTTGAGAATATCTTCATACTCATCGTCTTCCAGTTCGGTGCTTTCGTTTTTAAGATGATGACGCATATACTCTTCCACTGCAGTGGTCGTTTGCAGTTGTTTCTCAAAAAATCGTTCTTTTTGATTCAGGAAATTTGTATATGCCGTGTCAACCATAGTTCAATCCATAAAATGCGCAGTAAGCCGAATTTATAACTTATCATGGCTAAAGCCAAGAAACAAGACTTTCTGTATTTTATTTTTTCAATCTGCCGATAGAAAAACAATTGATATTTTACGGATTAACTCAGCTTGCTTCGAGAATTGCCGCAACCCCCATACCCCCAGCGGTACAGATTGAAATTAAACCGCGGCCACTGCCTTTTTGATGCAGCATCTTGGCAAGACTGGCTACTATCCGTGTTCCTGTTGCCGCGAATGGATGGCCTAAAGCAACGCTGCCCCCCTTAATATTCAACAGTGAGCGATCAATCGAACCCATTGGACTGTTTCTGGATAAAACCCGCTTGCAATACTCCGCAGATTCCCAGGCTTTCAAAGTACAAAGAACTTGCCCGGCGAATGCCTCATGTATTTCATAAAAGTCAAAGCTCTGAAGCGTTAAACGATTGCGTTTCAATAACTCACTCACCGCAATGGTAGGCGCCATGAGTAAGCCTTCACCGGCAACAAAATTGACCGCAGCGACCTCAGCATCCACAAATCGAGCCAGTATGGGTTGATGCTGCTCTTTGGCGCGGCGTTCAGAAAGCAGGTACACAGCAGATGATCCATCAGTAAGCGGGGTGCTGTTTCCGGCAGTGAGACTGCCCTTTCCACTGGTCGTATCAAAAACCGGCTTCAATCTGGCTAACGTTTCCAAAGACGCATTACTTCGTAAAATACCGTCTTTTTTTAATCCCATATATTCTAAAACCAAATCATCATAAAATCCTTCCTCATAAGCCTTTGCACCATGCTGATGACTTAACAGGGTCAACTCATCCTGTGCTTCCCTGCTAATCTGCCATTCCTTGACCATTTTTTCAGTGTGCTGTCCCATTGATAGCCCTGTTCTTGGTTCGACAACCCCCGGATATTGAGGACTTAAATCAGAAGGCCTGAACGCCAGCAAGGCTTTAAGCTTCGAAGAAAAATCCTTCGCCTGTTTAAGCTGCGTTAGTTTCAAACTAAAGGAGCGCGGAAGCATCACCGGAAAATCGCTGTTGGTGTCGACACCGCCGGCAATTCCATCTTCTATCTGATAGTTGGCAATTTTGAGAGCAATCTGCAGACTGGCTTCCAGACTGGTTCCGCAGGCGCGTTGCAAGGTATAGCCTGGTGTTGCCGGATTTAAACTGGTTCCGAGCACACATTCTCGTGATAAATTCCAGTTAAAAGGACTGGTAATCACCGCTCCAAGAGCTACATCACCCACCAGCTGATTTTCCAGTTTGAATTTTTTAACCAATGCCTGAAGAGAGGCAATCATAAGATCCGGAGTGCTTATGTCACTATAACTTCCCATTGATTTTACGAAAGGGGTACGAATACCCCCTGCAATATAGACCGGCCGAGTTTTCATTACGCATCCTTATTACTCTTTATTACTATAGTTTAGCCGGGTTAGGAGAAGTAAGAACAATCGTATTTTATTTGCCAATACAAAAACTGGAAAATATTTTTCCTAGCAAATCATCGGAACTGAACTCACCGGTAATTTCGCATAACTGCAGATGAGCCAGCCGCAAATCTTCTGCCAGCAGTTCACCTGCTTTGATATTGACTAATTGATCCAGGCCTTTGATTAGGAATTGATGAGCTTGTTCGAGCGCTTGCAAATGTCTCCTGCGGGCGATGAATTGGCCTTCAGATGCCTGATAGCCGACAATAGTTTTTATTTTTGTTTTTAATGCCTCTATCCCTTGCCCTGATTTCGCTGAAATGTAGATTGCATCTTTGTCAGGTAAAACGGAAGGATTGAGGTCAATTTTATTAAACACTTTTACCAGAGGAACCGCCTGTGGAAGATTAGCTCTGACTTCATCACTAATAGTACAGTCTGCATGATCAGTGGATATATCCATAATCATTAGTACACAATCAGCCTGTCTGACTGCCTGCCAGGCGCGCTTTATTCCTTCCTGCTCCACGATATCTTCACTTTCACGAAGACCGGCAGTATCGATAAAATGTACAGGCAAGTCATCCAGCAATACTTCTTCTCGCATGATGTCACGGGTGGTACCAGCAATATCAGTGACGATTGCCACTTCCCGTCCAGCTAAATGATTTATTAATGTTGACTTACCGGCGTTGGGCTTGCCAACTATAACGATTGAAAGGCCCTCTCTTAAAAGAGCCCCCTGATTGGCATTGGCACGCAGGGATTGTAATTCAGCAAGAATAGATTGCAATTTTTGTAAAATTTTTCCGTCACTGAGAAAATCCACTTCTTCTTCGGGAAAATCAATTGCAGCTTCGACATACATCCTTAAATGAATAATCTGCTCGTTTAATGCATGGATTTTTTTAGAAAACTCACCCTGAAGAGAGCGAACTGCCATCCTCGCAGCAGTTAGTGTACTGGCATGAATCAGATCAGCAATTGCTTCCGCCTGAGTCAAATCAATTTTATCATTTAAAAAAGCCCGTTCGGAAAATTCGCCCGGGCGTGCAAGTCTTGCACCGCAGGCAAGGCATTCATTTACCAGATAATCCAGAATTACTGGAGAACCATGTCCCTGAAATTCAACGACTTCTTCACCGGTAAAAGAATGAGGGTTTTTAAAATAAAGAATCAGTCCCTGGTCGATTATTTCCTGATTTAGATTATAGAAACTGGTGTAAATAGCCTGGCGGGGGATTAATTGTTTTTGACCGCTTAGCTTAAGTCCAATTTCATAAGCCAGAGGCCCAGAAACTCGAACAATACCCACTCCTCCGCGACCAGGAGGAGTGGCTATAGCAACTATGCTGTCATTATTCATTTACTTGACGGTAACCATTTTTTTATTGACCGGTTTATCATCACTGTACTTACGGGTGATATACCATTGCTGCAAAATTGACAGTGTATTATTCACAATCCAGTATAAAACCAGACCAGCAGGAAAACTCCAGAACAGCGCGGTAAATAATACTGGTAAAAACATCATCACTTTGGCTTGGGTCGGATCGGGAGGAGCAGGGTTGAGTCTTTGCTGAATCAGCATGGTAGCTCCCATAATTATGGGCAGCACATGATAGGGATCAGCCGCTGACAAGTCCTTGATCCAGAACATAAAGGGAGCCTGGCGTAATTCAACGCTTTCAAGCAATACCCAGTATAGAGCGATAAAGACAGGAATCTGGACCAGGATAGGTAAGCAACCTCCTAAAGGATTTACCTGTTCCCCACGATAAAGCTCCATTGTAGCTTGGCTTAGTTTGGCTTTATCATCGCCATATCGTTCCCGCAAAGCCTGTAATTTAGGCTGAAGTTTGCGCATACCAGCCATCGATTTGTAACTGCTTGCTGACAATCGGTAAAAAGCCAGCTTGATTAGTACTGTAACCAGTACAATAGACCATCCCCAATTGCCTAGCACCGAATGAATAGCCTTCATTATGGAAAACAGGATAGAGGATAAAAACCATAACCAGCCATAGTCCACTGTCAGCTCAAGCCCAGGTGCTATTCCCTGGAGTACCTCAGTATTTTCGGGGCCAACGTATAAGCCCGCGGCTATATTCTCTGACTCACCAGGATTCACCTGTATTGCCGGACTTACTGAACCAATTGTGTAATCTCCCGCTGAAGCACGGGTGTAAATTGTATTTTTAGCGTCTTTAGCTGGAATCCAGGAGCTTAAAAAATAATGCTGCTGCATAGCAATCCAGCCGCCATCAGCCTGGGCATTTAAATTATTCTTGTCCATATCCTTGAAGCTGACTTTCTTATATTTCGACTGTCCAGGTATAGAATAGGAGGCGCCTGTGTATGAACCGACATGAAACATGCTGGATTTGTCTTCTTCAGGGGTTGAGCGCAGCAACTGCGTGTTCATATAGCCTTTCCAGGGTTCATTTCCCTGATTGCTGATAACATAGGCAACGTTAATCAGATAACTACCCCGAGTGAAAGTAAATGTTTTTTTCACTTTCAAACCATTAGTGGTTTCACCTTCCAGTGTGACTACTAAACTGTTTTGCCCAGGTTCCATCTGATAATTATTACTGGCGGTCGTGTAATTCAAATCGAGAGTATCGATCTGTTTGCCGTCATGAATAAACAAGCTGCTGTTCGCAACATACTGCTGGTCGGGTTGCTCGTTCAGAATGGTGATCGGCTTATCCTGCTCGGAAACACTGACTGGGTAATTCAGCAAATTAGCACGGACGACATCTCCTTGCCGGGTATCAATCATCATGTTAAACACATCGGTTTTTACATGGATTACTTGCCCGGTTTTCTCATTAGCAGAGGAAACGCCTTGTTCTTTAATCGCTGAACCGGAAGTATTACTTTCAGTTCCCGGTATATTGGGCAGCAGTTTATTGCCGCTGGATGTGGATGTATTGGCAGCGCTTACAGGTTGCGGTGCAGGATAGTCCATTTGCCAATTGGTCCATAAGGTATAAATTATCAGCGCTAGGGCTGCGTATAACACGACTCGTCGGGTATCCATTAAGGTTTCTCTTCTTTCGGTAATACAGGATCAAATCCTCCATCAGCCCAAGGATGGCAGCGTAACAAGCGGCCTATGGCGAACCATATTCCTTTGCAAATGCCAAATTGTTGAATTGCTGAGAGGGCATAGTCAGAACAGCTCGGATAAAACCGGCAGCATGGGCGCATAACAGGTCGAATGAGCAATTGATACAGCTTGATTGGTATTCCAGCTAACTGGCGTAAAATTTGGTTAGTTTTTCCCATGCTGAACCCAGTTTTATACAAATTGACTCATTGCTTGAATTAATTACACCAGGACGCGCCAAAATTACAATATCCACAGCTGGCAGGCTGCTGTGCCTGAAACTTTCGCGTAACAGGCGCTTCAGGCGATTTCGATGGCAGGCTTGCGGTACTGCTTTTTTTGATAGGGCAAACCCAATCCGTGCAGACTGCTCAGAATTTTTGCAATGAAGTATTACAAAATCCGATGTTACAGTCTTGTTAGCCTGACTAAACACGCGATTAAACTCTTTTTTGTTGGTTAACCGGCGTGCTCTGGTGAATCGATACACTTAGGCAGATAAACGTTTACGTCCTTTGGCTCGACGGCGCTTTAATACCAGACGACCACCTCGAGTTGACATGCGTTGACGAAAACCGTGATCACGCTTGCGTTTCAAATTACTGGGTTGAAAAGTTCTTTTCATAATAAACCGGATCTTTAGGATTTAGAGGTGGGCAATGATAGTGGACTTTAATTATTCTGTCAAATCCCTGTTTTGTTTGTGGTCGGCTGTAAATAATAAAAAAATTATATAGTTTATCTTTTGTGTTTATTATATAGAGACACAAGATCTGTTGATAACTAAATAAAATTATATAAAATCATATATTTAATTAAACAACTATCTTGTTTATAAACCTTGATCTTCACAGGAATGCTTTGTTGGTATATTAGTGACATCAGTTTTCAGGCTCATTTCATTCAACTTTATACACAGATTTTATAGCCCTATATATACAAACTATTATTATTATCGTACAGTCATTCAAAGTTCGCTGTTTTATGTTCATTTATGAGTATTAAAATAAGAGATGCTGAGATAAACGACATTGATGCCATTTTGTCGCTTCTTAAAGAGTTAGCTGTTTTTGAAGATAAAGAACCTCAGGACAATGGCTTAACCTGTCAAAAGCTGGTAGAGCATGCCTTTGAAAAGCAGTATATTTCGCTATTGGTGGCTGAGGAAAACAATGCCGTCGCCGGTCTGGCCATATATCATTATACTTATTCCGTTTCGGTTGGGGCGCGGGCTCTATATCTAGAGGATCTGTTTATTTCTGAAGAGCATCGACATCATCGACTTGGCACCCTTCTTTTATCCAGGCTTGCTCAAATTGCGCTTGATAATGAATGTTGTCGCCTGGAATGGCACACCTTTTCCTGGAATGAACAGGCAGTAAATTTTTATACCAGCCTCAATTGTGTTTTTCGACCCGATTCAATTCCAGTACGATTACAAGGAGAGCCGCTGGTCGAATTAGCTAAATTTCTTGAGAACTGACTTGTTCTAACGGCGAATTATTGTGTGGAATATATTTAAGCTGTCCTCAATATGTACTGAGGAGCGAGGGTACCTGAATTGACTTGTTAGGTAGTATTAGAAGTACATGGCAGTACTGATTTTAGATTAAGCCGATTAGAATGCTATCTCTTGGCTTCAATAAAATTTGCTTAATTTTTGTGGATAAGCCTGTTTTTTTCATTATCTACAGGTATAATTGGTTCCCCAATATTTTTTTTACTATTCAACGCAAGCTATTTATAAGCTTTTTCGTTGGTATTTATATTTCTGATAAATGTCGTCCCCCTTTGGGTGATTGCCATTACGTTAAGAAAATGTCGTGATTCCGCGCAGGCGGGAAACCATTTCTCAGTTGGCATTATAGCGAGCTCAGAGATGGATCCCCGCCTGCGCGGGGAGGACAGTTATACAATTGAGCTTAACTTAATGGCAGTGAGCATTTGGGTGACTTGCCACAAGCAGGATGGATCTAATGGCAGTACTACGTTGATTCATTGCAAAGTGTTGCAATGTAATTTGTTATGAGGAGTGTTCTGTGTCCGTATCACTTTGGCAGAGATGCGCTAAGCTTTTAGAAGAAGAGTATCCGCCGCTGCTATTCAATACATGGCTACGTCCGTTACAAGCTAAATATCAGGACAACCATTTAGTTTTACTAGCCCCTAACAAATTTATCGTTGAATGGATTAAACAGAATTTTTTTACTCGTATTCGTGAACTGGTTATGCAGTTGGCTGGCGATCAGGTTTCTTCAGTGACTATTGCTATTGGAAGTAGTGAGCCTGTTATTACCCCCGCAACAGCTCAGGCAGCGACAGGGATTGACTCTAATATTTCTTCCCCCAGCAGCAATGAAGAAAGCAAGCAGGTATATGTAAAAACTGCCACTAAAAAAACGGCTGATTATAAGAACAGCTATTTGAATAAAAAGTTTCATTTTGGAAGCTTTGTTGAAGGTAATTCCAACCAATTGGCAAGAGCGGCTTCATTGCAGGTCGCTGAGCGTCCGGGTGACGCTTATAATCCGCTGTTTATTTATGGCGGCGTTGGTTTGGGTAAAACGCATTTAATGCATGCCATTGGCAATATGATTCTGAAAAATAATCCTGAAGCCAAGGTGCTCTATCTGCATTCCGAACGCTTTGTGGCCGATATGGTTAAAGCCTTGCAGACTAATTCCAT
Source organism: Legionella quinlivanii (assembly GCF_003265995.1). Classification (GTDB taxonomy): domain Bacteria; phylum Pseudomonadota; class Gammaproteobacteria; order Legionellales; family Legionellaceae; genus Legionella_C; species Legionella_C quinlivanii_A. The sequence continues at coordinate 163,973 of NZ_MVJN01000003.1, forward strand.
TAACGAGTTCAAACGATTTTATCGTTCCTTAAATGCATTGCTTATCGATGATATCCAGTTTTTTGCAGGTAAAGACCGTTCACAGGAAGAGTTTTTCCATACATTCAATGCCTTACTGGAAGGACAGCAGCAAATTATCCTTACCAGTGATCGCTATCCCAAGGAAATCGAGGGAATGGAAGAGCGTTTAAAGTCTCGTTTTGGCTGGGGATTGACTGTAGCTGTTGAACCTCCGGAGCTAGAGACACGGGTTGCTATTTTAATGAGCAAAGCAGAGCAATCCAGTATTGAGCTTCCCTATGAGGTTGCTTTTTTTATTGCCAAGCGAATCCGCTCCAATGTCAGGGAGTTAGAAGGAGCCTTGCGGCGAGTTATCGCTAATGCTCATTTCACAGGCAAACCCATTACCATCGATTTTGTTCATGAAGCCTTGCGTGATCTGCTAGCCCTGCAGGATAAGCTCGTAACTATCGAGAATATCCAGAAAACAGTTGCTGAGTACTACAAAGTAAAAGTAGCGGATCTGCTTTCCAAGCGTCGAAGCCGCTCTATTGCAAGACCTCGGCAAATGGCGATGGCATTAGCGAAAGAATTGACCAATCATAGCTTACCTGAAATTGGTGATCATTTTGGCGGTCGTGATCATACGACCGTACTGCATGCATGCCGAAAAGTGAAAGAACTTTTGCAAGATGAAAGCAGTTTTGCAGAGGATTATAAAAACCTTATGCGTATATTGTCTTCTTAAGGAATAAAGGTGCTAAGTTTTAGTGTTGCAAAAAGTGATTTGCTACCACGTTTATTAGTGGTTTCCGGGGCTGTTGATAAACGACAAAGCCTTGCTATTTTGTCCAATATTTTACTAGGTGTTGACAATAATCAGTTAACTCTGACGGCAACTGATCTTGAAATGGAAATTGCCTCGACTCTTGACTGCACTTCAGAAGTTCCTGGCGGCAAACTGACCGTTCCCGCAAAAAAGTTTATTGATATAATCCGTTCTCTTGATGACGATGCCAGGCCTACTATCAGCCTTCAGACTAATGCGCTGTTGATTAAGTCGGGTCGCAGCCAGTTCAAGCTGGCTACTTTACCAGCTGAGCAATTTCCTGCTTGCAATCAGGAACAATCAGAATTTCAGTTTTCTATTGCGCGAACAGCCTTAATCCATCTTTTTCAATCGACTCATTTTGCAATGTCTCAGCAAGATGTGCGGATTTTTCTGAATGGTCTTTTATTCAATGTCGAACCTTCATTAATTACCAGCGTTGCCACCGATGGTCATCGCATGGCGATTTGCAAATATGAGTGTGATACAGGTATTAGTGACCAGCGATTTTTACTTCCAAGAAAGGGTATTCAGGAAATGCTGCGTCTGCTGAATTCGATTGAAGACGAGATCGTTACTGTAATGGCGGGCAAGTCACATTTTAGACTGAACACCTCTGTTTATTCCTTTACTTCAAAATTGATAGAAGCGCGTTACCCTCCCTACATGAAAGCGATTCCTGTGGATAATGATAAATTCGTGCTTATAGAAAAAGATCCCTTGAAGCGAGCTTTGTCGCGCATAGTCATTCTTGCACATGAAAAGTCACGTGCGGTTTTGATGCATATTCAACCCGGCGCCGGTATAACCTTGATTGCTAACAATCAGGAACAGGAGGAGGCGCGTGAGCAATTGGAAGCCCAAGTCGATGGCAGTGAATTAAAAATCGGGATTAATGCCAGTTACTTACTTGATGTTTTAAATTTCATTTCAGATAGTTATGTCCGTTTATCCATGTCCAATACCGATAGAAGTATTTTGGTTGAATCACTGACTGACGAATATTATCAATATATCATTATGCCTATGAAGTTATGAAGCTAGCCGAATTATCAATTCATCACTTACGTAATTTCGATTCTTCACATTTTAATCTTCATCCTCATATCAATATTATTCGCGGTGTGAATGGCAGCGGTAAAACCAGCTTTCTCGAAGCCATTCACCTGTTATCAACCGGCCATTCATTTAGAACACGCGAAACCGCTAGCCTGGTTACATTAGGCCAAGGGGAAACCATCGTTTTTGCTAGAACTTCAGATGAACAAACTGTTAGTATCAAAAAGATTCTCCGTGGCACCAGTACTGCCCGAATTAACCACCAGCCCTGTTTGTCTGCCAGTCAATTAGCTAGTTTCCTCGCTTGTCAGATTTTCTATCAAACAATTTTCCAAATTATCGATGCTGGACCTTCTTATCGTCGTGAGCTTCTTGATTGGGGTGTGTTTCACGTGGAACATTCCTATTTTCATGTTTGGAGGGATTACCATCAGGCTTTAAAACAACGTAATGCCTTACTTAAGCAATCAGCCAAGCCTGAATTGCTTTATCCATGGAATAAGGTAATGAGTGATTTGGCTGAATTAATTCATCAGCATCGCTTACGTTATTTCGATAGGCTTCGTCTTCAATTCAATACGAGGCTTAGTGAGTTAACTCAAATCAATGCATCTGTTTCCTATTACAAAGGTTGGGATAAGAAGGCTGAGGGACGCTCCTTAGAATCAGTACTGGATTCAAGCTATAGCAGTGATCTTTATCGTCAATTTACACAGTATGGAGTACATAATGCAGACATTGTCATTCAGTCAGACGATACCAGCCTCAAAGCAAAATCTTATTTCTCACGCGGCCAGCAGAAGATTCTTTTGCTGGCACTAAAATTTGCTCAAATCGATTTGTTAGATAAATCCTGTATACTTCTTATGGATGATCTAAGTTCTGAATTGGACCGTTTTCATCTCGATAATATAATGCAATATATTAGTTGCTCCCCTAATCAGTTTTTTATTACAGCTAAGCCCGATGATCTTCCGTCTGAGCAGTGGAAGAAACTGGACAGTAAAGAAATCATTCTAAGCTAGAACCTTGTCTAATGTTTCACGTGAAACAAAGAAGATAGACTTAAATATCAATAATATCCGGAACATTCTAATCCAGGCATGTAAAGAAGAACGATTTAATGCTATAATTTCATTTTTGCGACAACGGCATGTAGAGGAATCTTTTATGAGTGTTGATGCTAGTTATGACTCATCGAATATTAAAGTTTTGAAGGGATTAGATGCAGTCAGAAAACGTCCAGGCATGTACATCGGTGATACCGATGATGGCACGGGACTGCATCACATGGTTTTCGAGGTGGTTGACAATTCAATTGACGAAGCCTTGGCTGGCCATTGCAAGGAAATCCATGTGCGCATCCATGCAGACGAGTCGATCACTGTAAAAGATGATGGGCGAGGGATTCCCGTGGATATTCACAAAGAGGAAGGACGATCTGCCGCCGAAGTCATTATGACTGTACTTCATGCCGGTGGTAAATTCGATGACAACTCCTATAAGGTGTCAGGCGGTCTTCATGGCGTGGGTGTTTCGGTGGTTAACGCATTATCCGAAGAGCTGCATCTGCTGATACGTCGCCATGGTAAAGTACATGAACAGCATTATCGTAATGGCGTTCCCGATGCTCCGCTTACCGCAACGGGTGAAGCGAGTTCAACAGGAACTCAAGTGTGGTTTAAACCAAGTGCAAATACATTTTCCAATATTGAATTCCATTATGATATTTTGGCTAAACGTCTGCGAGAGCTGTCCTTTTTGAACTCTGGCGTTTGTATTCATCTTTTTGATGAACGAACACAAAAACAGGATACATTCCGCTATGAGGGGGGTATAAAAGCATTCGTTGAGCATTTGAATCGCAATAAAACTCCGATTATGCCAATCGTATTTTCTCTGACTGGAGAAAAAGACAATATTCAAATCGAATTGGCCATGCAATGGAATGACTCATTCCAGGAAACTATTTTTTGCTTTACAAATAATATACCGCAGCGGGATGGCGGCACTCATTTAGCAGGATTTCGTGCTGCATTAACCAGAACCTTGAATAACTACATCGAGAATGAAGGTTTTGCCAAAAAAGCTAAAATCACCACTACTGGTGATGACGCGCGAGAAGGGTTAACCGCAGTATTGTCAGTTAAAGTTCCTGATCCCAAGTTTTCTTCACAGACTAAAGACAAGCTGGTTTCCTCAGAAGTCAAAGCGGCTGTTGAATCACTGGTTGCCGAAAAATTAAATGACTTTTTATTAGAGAATCCCGCAATTGCCAAGTCAATTGTCGGTAAAATCATTGATGCTGCCAGAGCAAGAGAAGCTGCGCGACGAGCACGTGAAATGACGCGTCGAAAAGGGGCTTTGGACATTGCCGGCCTTCCTGGAAAGCTGGCTGATTGCCAGGAAAAAGATCCAGCGCATTCCGAACTTTATATCGTTGAGGGAGATTCTGCGGGCGGCTCTGCAAAACAGGGAAGAGATCGAAAATTCCAGGCAATCCTGCCATTAAAAGGCAAGATTCTCAATGTGGAAAAGGCACGCTTTGATAAAATGCTTTCCTCTCAGGAAGTAGCTACTCTGATTACTGCCTTAGGCTGTGGAATTGGCCCTGATGAATATGATCCCGACAAAATTCGTTATCACCGTATTATCATCATGACCGACGCTGACGTCGATGGTTCGCATATCAGAACGCTGCTTTTGACGTTTTTTTATCGGCAAACACCAGAATTGATTGAAAGAGGTTATATTTATATTGCTCAGCCCCCTCTATACAAGGTTAAACGTGGCAAACAGGAGCAATATGTAAAAGATGATGAAGCGCTTAATGATTATTTAACTCAAAGTGCCCTTGAAGGTGCATCATTTTCTCCAGGCACAGATGCACCAGCGATTACATCCAAGGCGCTAGAAGATCTGGTAATGCAATTTAGACGTGTTGAAAAAATTATCAAACGCCATTCAAGACGCTACAGTGCCGATATCCTTAAACGGATTGCCTATCTGCCTAGCCTGCATGCTGATGATTTTAATAATCATGAAGTAATCAATAATTGGGCTAATCAGTTGCATCAGAGTTTGCAGCAAATTGGCGCGAAAACTCATCACTATTCTGTCGATGTTATTCATAATACAGAAAGTGATCATCATTTACCTCGTGTTACTGTAACTCAGCACGGTATGGATTCTCATATTATTCTTAATGCCGAGTTCTTCTTCTCCAAGGATTATCGTGAAATCATTCAATTAGGTTCTAAACTGGCAAACCTGATTGAAGAAGGGGCTGAAATAAAACGAGGGGAAAAATCCCTGGCTGTAGAGAGCTTTGAGCAAGCTCTGGCTTGGATTTTGGAAGAAGCCAAGCGCGGTCAAACTATACAGCGATATAAAGGATTGGGTGAAATGAACCCTGAGCAATTGTGGGAAACCACAATGGATCCGGAAGTACGGCGTATGCTGCAAGTAAGTATCGAAGATGCAGTAGCGGCGGATGAAATATTTACTTGCTTAATGGGAGATCAGGTAGAGCCACGACGTGACTTTATTGAATCCAATGCATTGGAAGCTGAAAATATTGATGTTTGATGAGTGCTCATCGCTAAATTGATTTAAAACCCTCTCTCTAGCTCTCTCCCTGAGGGAGAGAGGACGTTAAGAAAAATCTTTAAGTTAATCCCACTACACATGTTATTTCCAGATCATGCACATATAAACGTAAATCTATGAGGGCTAGGGTGAGAGTTGATCTTTACCCTTTCTTACCTCTGAGTGATAAAAAATATGATGAATTTCTCTAAAATTGAATACTGTATGCCTTCGATCAAATTTCAAAGTTCTTTATAATTCGATAAAGGTAAATTGAATAATCAAGAATGGATAATTTTAAAAAAGAATATTTAAGTGTAATACAAAAGAAAAAGCCACATCCTTGCGGCGAAGCACATTCCATGTGCTGGTCCCTTCGCTGACTTCCTGTCAGACAATCCCTGTCATCCCTTTAATTTAAGTATACTTAAATCTAGTTTTTACTCCTAAGGTTATATGATGACGCTGCTGTAAGAAATATCTCAAAACAGTGTCAGTAAAGAACCCGACTAGTAGCTACTGGCCCCAGCTCCAGCAAGATCCCTTTTTCTCTTCTTCTGTATCGCTGTCCGAATAATAGTCGCCATTGTCTTCGGCTTTGGAAGTAGAACAACCTCCAAATATACCGCATTTGAGTTTTCCAGGATTCACCAATTTAGGAGAGTCGGGCGCATCGGATTTAGAAGCAGCGTCTTTGCCTTGGCGAGAGATTTCAAAATCGGAGTCGGCGCTATGATCATGAGCTGCTCGTACCTTGTTCTTCACCAAGTCGGCAATTTCAGTAAATATATTAGAGCCATCCTTTGGACATAGCGCAGTTAAGTGATTACAGGCTGCTGCACGATTAGCTAAATTCATGCCGGCGATGCGTTTTGCCAGATCTTCCTTCGCACTAGTAATAACAGGTCGAGTGCCGACAGTGGGATAAGTTGCAAAATGCTTGGTCAGTTTCTCCAAGTGTTCAACTAAATCACTATCCTCTTTACAAGATATTAAAGAGTCAATGTGATCGGCCGCTTGCAATGCACGCTTAACATGCTGAGTGAAGCTGTGTTTTATAGACTTTGAGTCCTCAGTTTCTGCAGGAGTATTCGGAAAGGCAGTTCTCACATTTTGCATTACTGAATACAAGCTGGCACGAGGCGTGGATTCGGCAAGATAACTGGCTTTTTCCTGTTGACTAGCACTATTTCCCAACAATTCATGAGAAAAATCAGCATTCTTATGAAATGCTTCCGGCTTAAAATTTTGTGTCCAGGCCTTATAAGCAAATTGTGGCTTATCAGTGATGACGTTAATACGATTATGGACGTAATAAGCATCCTGAAGTTTTTGTGTAAAGGAACTGGCTGGTGTTCGTAGCAGATGCTGAGTTTGTGGAATGAGACTATTCAGCTGCTCTTTAGGGCAGGTGCGAACGACGTTGATGGCGATTAAACGAAGTGTTTCAGGTTCCAAAGTATCCATTGCCGCCTGGTTTTCAGGTTGATCTATGGATCCATCATTAAAAAGTGCAGCATATGCATCCTGTGATTTATCTGCCAGACCGGCTAGCGCTTCTTTAGAAAATTGCATGTAAAACTCCTTCTATAGTTGGGTACTGCCCCGATTTGTTCATACTGTCATTCTGACGGGCGAATAAATAGTAACTTAATCAACAACAGATGTAATGAAAAAAATTAAAGTTTTTTTTTGAGGGGTCGACATCAGTATTGAGTGTTGTTGGCCTCAATAATAATAATAAGGAGAGGGCAATGTCTAAAAATTCCTTACTGCAAGATCCATTTCTGAATGAACTACGCAAAGAAAAAGTACCAGTGTCCGTGTTTCTGGTTAATGGGATTAAACTGCATGGGCTTGTGGATTCATTCGATCAATATGTTGTAATGTTGAAGAATTCGGTGACGCAAATGGTTTATAAACATGCCATATCAACGGTTGTTCCTGCCCGGATGATTAAAATTCCTGCTGGTGAGGAAGATGAAAATATGGCAGACTGATAAAATAAAGACTTTGATTAATGGTAGTACTGAGTGTTTGAACGACCTAAAGCTGGCGAACGTGCCATTCTCGTGCAATTGGCTCTTCCTGAATTAAATGCAGAAAGAGCGCTACAGGAATTTAAAGAGCTGGCCACTTCAGCAAAAGCTGAGGTGGTTGCAGTTGTTACTGGCAGTAGAGCAGTACCTGAGGCAAAATATTATGTTGGCTTGGGTAAGGCAGAAGAAATTCAGCAACAAGTGGAAGAGCATAAGGCGGAGCTGGTGCTGGTGAATCACGAGCTTTCTCCTTCTCAGGAGCGAAACCTTGAGCGATTGCTTCAATGCAGAGTCGTTGATCGCAGTGGTTTGATTCTTGATATTTTCGCCCAGCGCGCTCGAACATTTGAGGGAAAGTTGCAGGTTGAGCTGGCCCAATTGCAGCATTTGTCGACCCGGCTAGTACGCGGATGGACCCATTTGGAGCGTCAGAAAGGGGGAATTGGCTTAAGAGGCCCTGGTGAAACCCAGCTCGAAACTGACCGACGGCTGCTGCGTGAACGAATCCGCTATATCAATAAACGTCTGGAAAAAGTAAGGCGAAGCCGTGATCAAAACCGCCGTGCCAGGCAAAAAGCAGCAATGCCGACCGTCTCGCTGGTCGGTTATACTAACGCCGGAAAATCAACATTATTCAATGCCTTAACGGGTGAGCAAATCTACGCAGCCAATCAGCTGTTTGCAACGCTTGATCCGACAATGCGTAAGGTCGATCTGCCTGGCTCAGGGTCCATTATTCTGGCCGACACCGTAGGTTTCATTCGCGATCTGCCGCATCAGTTAGTGGAGGCCTTTCGTGCAACACTAGAGGAAACACAGGAAGCTGATCTGTTACTGCATGTGGTTGATATTGCTGATCCTATCTGGCGGGAAAATGTAGCGGCTGTTGAACAGGTACTGGCTGAAATTGAGGTGGATGATATACCGATTATTCAGGTTTTTAACAAGATTGATCAGCAAGAGGGGTGGACCCCCAGAGTCGACCAGCAAGAGGAAGGCAGCAAAGTCTGGCTATCCGCAAAAACCGGGATTGGACTTGATGGATTGCGCGAGGCAATTGCAATTAATTTGCATGGCCAGGCCACTGATGAAATGCTGCGTCTCGCTCCAGATCAGGCAAAACTTCGTGCCAGCTTATATCAGTTGAATGCGGTAAAATCGGAAATCATTAATGAGGACGGTAGCTGGGAGCTTAATGTACGATTGACCAAAGCACAGAGAGCCGCTCTTTTTGATAAGCGATAATTGACTTATAACCTGTGTCTTTGCGAACGAAGTTAGGATGTGTATTGCTTCGCTGACGCTCGCAAAGACGATTTTTTGTCCTTATCTTTATTTACGTAACACCTCCTCGCATTGACAGCATAAAAAGCTGTTAGCTTTACAGAAACAGCTTCGCCTTTTACAATTCCGGATTATTTCAAGGTAAAGCAGGCTGGAATGCGCGTCCTTCATTTTTACAAAACCTATATCACTGAGAGCAAGGGTGGGGTGGAGCAATTTATCTATCAGCTGATTAATAGCGCTAGCTCCCAAGGCGTTTCCAGTGAAGTATTATCCTTAAGCAAAGATAAAACGGCGGGCACTACTGAGTTTGCAGGTCATACGGTTCATCGTGCCCCGCTGAACTTTCAACTGGCTTCAACCGGATTTTCATTTTCAGCTATCCAGCGTTTCCGGCTGCTAGCCAATGCAGCCGATGTTATTCATTATCATTTTCCATGGCCGTTTATGGATGTGGTGCATTTTGTCTCACGGATAAAAAAACCAACGGTGGTCACCTATCATTCAGATATTGTCCGCCAAAAAAATCTGTTAAAACTTTATCAGCCTTTAATGCATGCTTTTTTAGGACGAGTCGATCGAATAGTTGCTACCTCGCCCAATTATCTGGCAACAAGTGAGGTGCTTAATCGTTATAAAGAAAAAACCAGCATTATACCTATTGGGCTCGATGAATCGATGTATCCTCTTCCTGCCAAGGAGAAACTGGACCTTTGGCGGCAACGGTTAGGCCAGCGCTTTTTTCTGTTTGTAGGAATGCTTCGCTATTATAAAGGTCTGCATACCTTATTGATGTCATTGAAAGATCTGGATTATCCGGTCGTCATTGTGGGAAGCGGACCTGAAGAAGCTGCATTGAAACAGCAGGCAGAATCGCTTGGTTTAAAACAGCTTTATTTTGCGGGTGCCTTGGAAGACGAGGATAAAATGGCCTTGCTTAAGCTTTCTTACGCTTTCGTATTTCCCTCCCATTTACGCTCGGAAGCATTCGGGATTTCCCTTCTTGAGGCGGCGATGGCTGGCAAACCATTAATTTCCTGTGAAATTGGTTCAGGGACCAGCTTTATCAATCAGCATCAGGAAACTGGCATCGTTATTCCGCCAGAAAACCCCTTGAAGTTAAGAGAGGCTTTAACTGATTTGTGGAGTAATCCGGAGAGAGCTGCTGCAATGGGAGAAAATGCGCGAAGCCGCTATCTTAAGCATTTCACTGCAGATAAAATGGCTGCTGATTATGCCAATATCTATCGAGGGCTCATCATTTAACCCGAGCTTAAGGTTCCATTCTATCAAGGACTAGGGTAAACTCCGGGGAAATTTTATGTGCAGCGATTTTACAAAGGCATGTCAACAGACTATTCACCCCGAAGTTTTGAGGATTTCAGTGAGGATTTAATGCAAATAATACCAACAATTTTATGCGGAGGAGCTGGTTCTCGTTTATGGCCGGTTTCGCGTGAATTACATCCCAAGCCCTTTATTCAGCTCAGTGACGGTCAAAGTTTATTGCAAAAAGCGTTTATACGCGGCGCCCTAATTCCTGGCGTTAAAGAAATAATGACGGTTACCAATCGTGAGTTATTTTTCAAAATTCAGGATGCTTACCGCGAAGTCAAGACTGAGTCTCTTTATACCTCATTTATTCTTGAGCCTTTTGGTAAAAATACCACCGCAGCCATTGCATCTTCTGCACTGACGATTGCAAAAAAATACGGGGATGATGCTGTTATGCTGGTTTTGGCAGCGGATCATCTGATTGATAATCAGGATGCTTTTCAGACAGCGGTTGCCCAGGCAAGCATGCTGGCAGCGGCAGGTCATCTGGTTACGTTTGGTATTGAGCCCAATCATCCAGAAACGGGCTATGGGTATATTGAAGCCAATATTACGGCGCCGATTAACCTCAAGATGCAGGAAGGCAAACCGGAAGGCTATTCAGTAAACCGTTTCGTTGAAAAACCAACAAAAGAAAATGCCCAGGCATTTATCGATTCTGGTAATTATTTGTGGAACTCGGGTATGTTTTGCTTCACAGCAGGCCGCATACTGGAAGCATTAGAACAGTTTTGTCCCGAAATATTACAGGCAACGGCGAGCTGCATTTCAGCTTCAAGGCATGATGTTAGCCAGGGTTCGGAGCAGATTCATCTTGACTCTGCCTTATTCACTGAAGTCCCTGATAATTCCATAGACTATGCAGTAATGGAGCCAGCATCGCATAATTCAAAAGTGGCTGTGGTGCCTTGCAATATTGGCTGGAGCGATATCGGCTCCTGGCGGGCAATCGGCGAGTTATCAACACCTGATGAAGCAGGAAACCGCGTCGAAGGCCAGGCATTAATTCATGAAAGCAGTAATTGTTATATTCAGAGTAATAACCGTTTGGTAGGAGCTGTTGGTGTAGATGATTTAATTATCATTGATACACCCGATGCTCTGTTGGTCGCGAATAATCAACGTGCCCAGGATGTAAAGCATGTTTATGCCGAATTAAAGGCACGAGGTCATGAAACGCATAAGCTGCACCGTACAGTTCATCGGCCCTGGGGTACTTACACCGTATTGGAAGAAGGTACCAATTTCAAAATCAAGCGTATCGAAGTAAAACCAGGTGCCAGTTTAAGTTTACAAATGCACCATCATCGCAGCGAACACTGGATTGTGGTCAGTGGCATGGCGAAAGTTGTTAATGGTGATCAGGAAATGCTGGTGGGAACGAACCAGTCCACTTACATCCCCGCAGGACATCGGCATCGTTTGGAAAATCCTGGGGTGCTGAATCTGGTCATGATCGAAGTTCAAAGTGGAGAATATCTCGGGGAAGATGATATTATCCGATTTGAAGATAATTACGGACGAGTGTGAATGACTGCTCTAACCTGCTTTAAAGCCTATGATATACGCGGGCAACTGGGTATTGACCTTGATGAGTCAATTGCTTATCGCATTGGCCGGGCCTTTGCGCAGTTTCTGAATGCCAAACGTCTGGTTGTTGGCGGTGATATCCGGCTGTCAACAGAGTCTCTAAAGGCGGCACTCATCCGTGGAATTAATGATGCCGGTGCGGATGTTATTGATTTGGGTCTGACCGGCACCGAAGAAGTCTATTTCGCATCGTTTCATTGGGATGTCGATGGCGGCATCGAGGTGACGGCCAGCCATAATCCCATGAATTATAACGGCATGAAAATGGTCGGACGCAAAGCGCTGCCAATTAGCGGCGATAGCGGGCTTAGAGAAATTCAACGCCTTGCTGAGCAGAGTGAGTTCACTACTCCTTCCAGAAAAGGAAGCTGCATACAGCAAAGTATATTGCAGGCCTATTGCGACCATTTGCTTGAATATATTGACCTACAGGCGATAAGCCCCTGCCAATTGGTCGTAAATGCCGGTAATGGTGCAGCAGGTCATGTAATAGATGAATTGGAAAAGCGCTTTAAACAACGCAGTATCCCCATTCAGTTTATCAAGATTAATCATGAGCCGGATGGACATTTTCCCAATGGTATTCCTAATCCCCTGCTGCCGGAAAATCGTTCCTCAACCGCTGATGCGGTAAAGCAACACCAGGCAGCAATGGGTATTGCCTGGGATGGTGATTTTGACCGCTGTTTTCTCTTTGACGAAGAAGGCCAGTTTATTGAAGGCTACTATATAGTGGGATTATTGGCCGCTACGTTTCTTAAACAATATCCTGCTGAAAAAATCATTTATGATCCCAGACTTACCTGGAATACTATCGACGTGGTGAGCAATGCCGGCGGTTTACCGATTCAGAGTAAAACTGGCCATGCCTTTATTAAAGAAAGAATGCGACAGGAGAATGCCATTTACGGCGGTGAGATGAGTGCTCATCATTATTTTCGGGATTTTGCCTATTGCGATAGCGGAATGATCCCCTGGTTGCTTGTTCTTGAGTTATTATCCAGAACAGGTAAAACCTTATCACAACTGGTCAAGGAAAGAATGTCGCTTTATCCCTGCAGCGGCGAATTAAATTACAAGGTAATTGATGTGAAACCGGTCCTTGAAAGGGTGTTAAATTATTATTTAAATGCAAAGACCGGAGATGAAACTCCCCATGTTGATGAGACAGATGGCTTAAGTCTTGAGTTCAGTCAATGGCGTATGAATATTCGCGCCTCCAATACTGAGCCCTTATTACGCCTTAATATTGAATCGCGTGGTTGTCATTCTCTGGTTAACGAACGGGTACGTGAAGTGGAGTCATTAATTCACGCAGACTAGCTCACGTTTATAATTAGCAACAAATACGAAATGGTGGTTGAGGAAATAGCATGCAAAAGAAAGTCGCATTAATTACTGGTATCACTGGACAAGATGGAGCTTATCTTGCTGAACTACTACTGGCAAAAGGCTATGAAGTTCATGGTATCAAACGCCGCTCTTCTTTGTTTAACACAGCGCGCATCGACCATCTATACCATGATCCTCATTGCAAAGGTTATGATTTAACCTTGCACCATGGTGATTTAACCGATTCCTCAAGCCTTGTCCGTATCGTGCAACAAGTACAGCCGGATGAAATCTATAACCTGGCAGCGCAAAGCCATGTTGCTGTATCATTTGAAGAGCCCGAGTACACCGCCAATTCAGACGCCCTGGGCGCATTAAGACTGCTTGAAGCAATTCGAATTACCGGCCTTGCGAAAAAAACCCGCTTTTATCAGGCTAGCACTTCAGAGCTGTATGGATTAGTGCAGGAAGTTCCGCAGCGTGAAACCACACCTTTCTATCCCCGAAGCCCTTATGCAGTGGCCAAACTCTATGCTTACTGGATGACTGTAAACTATCGCGAAGCGTATGGAATCTATGCTTGTAACGGGATTTTATTCAATCACGAATCACCTATTCGCGGTGAAACTTTTGTTACTCGTAAAATTACCCGTGCTCTGGCAAGAATAAAACTGGGTTTCCAGGATAAGCTCTACCTGGGTAATTTAAACGCATTGCGTGATTGGGGACATGCCCGTGATTACGTAGAAATGCAGTGGCTGATGCTACAGCAAAATCAAGCGGAAGACTTCGTGATTGCCACTGGAAAGCAGCATTCTGTACGCGAATTCGTTGAAATTGCAGCCAGAAAGATAGAGATTGACATTCAATGGGAAGGTCAGAACGAGCAGGAAAAGGGATACGATGCCAAAACGGGCCGCTGTATCGTTGAGGTGGACCCACGCTATTTCCGGCCTGCTGAAGTAGAAACTCTGCTTGGTGATGCCACTAAAGCAAAAGAGAAGTTAGGTTGGGAGCCTAAAACGACATTTGAAGAATTAGTCACTGAGATGATGAGTGAAGACTTGAAAGAAGCGCAACGCGATGATTTGATGCGCCAGCACGGCTTTAAATATACCAATTTCAATGAATAATGCTTAGCAGGTGAACACAGAATGATCCCAGTCTACCAACCGTATTTTAGTGGTCGTGAGAAAGAATATGTTAATCAATGTCTGGATTCCACCTGGATTTCATCCAAGGGCGAATTCATTTCCAGATTTGAGAAGGCTTTTGCAGAATATACTGGCTCGCCCTATGCAACGACTGTTTCCAATGGCACTGTAGCCATTCACCTGGCTCTGGAAGCGCTGGGCTTGGGTGAAGGTGACGAAGTAATCGTGCCTACACTGACTTATGTTGCCTCAGTGAATACCATTCTCCAGACTGGCGCCACACCGATTTATGTCGATTCATTAGAGCCAAGCCTGCAAATTGATCCTGCGGATGTTATCCGTAAAATTACACCACGTACCAAAGCAGTGATGGCCGTCCATCTTTATGGCCTGCCCTGCGATATGGATCAACTGACTGCTATCTGCAAAGAGCACCAGCTGTATTTAATTGAGGATTGTGCAGAAGCCTTTGGGACGCTCTATAAAGGTCAGCATGTGGGTACCTTTGGTGATGTGGCTACTTTTAGTTTTTTTGGTAATAAAACGATTACCACCGGCGAAGGCGGTATGGTCCTTTGCAAAACGAAAGCATTGCATGAGCGCGCTTGTCATCTAAAGAATCAGGGCGTTTCTCCGGAACGCGAGTACTGGCATAATATTGTGGCCTACAATTATCGGATGACCAATATTTGTGCGGCAATCGGTTTGGCGCAATTAGAACAAGCGGATGCAATTCTCGCTAAAAAACGCGAAATTGCTTCCTGGTATAAGGAAGGATTGGCCAATTTGCCTTTATACTCACATGAGGAAATGAAAGATACCAGGCATTCTTTCTGGATGTGTTCGATTATTGTCGATGATGCTAGCCAACGCCAGTCGCTTCGTGATTTCATGAAAGCCAAAGGCATAGAAACCCGGCCATTCTTTCATCCATCGCATCAGTTACCACATTGCGCTGCAAATGGAGAGTTTCCTGTGGCTCAATCGCTGTCTGAACGCGGCATTAATCTGCCTAGTTCTCCAGTGCTAGAGTATAAGGACGTGGCATATATTTGTGAAACTATCCGTTTGTTTTTTAGCAAGTAATATATTTTTTGTTGAAAGCAATCCGCATGGATTGCTTTATTTATAACCATAACTAGCGTATCATTCTTTGCTGGTCTTTTGCATCAATTTATTGAACTGAGGAGTAGTCAGTTTGGTAAAAAACTGGTTAAAAATTTGCATATGAATAACTATTTAAAGGGCATTTGGTCTTCCCGCTTTTTTTGGTCACACCTTGCCCTGGCTGATTTACGATCGCGGTGGCGCCGTTCAGCAATGGGAATTTTCTGGTCAATTATTCAACCACTAGGAATGACCTTGCTGCTGGCTTTGGTGTTTAGCCGATTATTTCATGTGAATATTACTTATTACGCGCCCTACATTCTATCCGGTCTGATTGTCTGGGAGTTCATAGGCTCTTCTTTAACTGGCGGATCCCTCGCTTTTGTACAGGCCGATGCCTATATAAAGCAATGCAAGCACCCCCTTGCCATTTATACCCTGCGGCTGATTATCAGTAATATTATTGTCCTCGCGTTAGCAAGTATCGTACTATGGATTTGGGCTCTCGTGGTGATGCCAGAGAATTTTGGTTTCTGCTGGCTGGCTATTTTCACTTTTTTCCCTTTGCTGGCAATCATTGTCTGGCCGTTAGCGAGCTTGCTGGCGTATCTGGGAACCCGATTCAGAGATATTCCACATGCGATGGGATTAATATTACAGGTTGTCTGGTTCATTTCCCCTGTATACTTTGAAGCAAAAATGTTTCGTAACGGCGGTCTAAACGCCTTGGTTGACTACAATCCTTTATATCATTTACTGCAGCTAATTCGTGCCCCTGTGCTGGAAGGAAAATGGCCCACGCTGGATAACTATCTGGTTTGCCTGGCTGCTGCAGTTATTTGTACTTGTTTAGCCGTGCTGGTAGGACGAAAATCCGAACGTCGAGTGATTTTTTATTTATGAAAAAGAATTATATCAAACTGGAAAAGGTCAATCTTCATTACGCTTCAGTGGCTTATCAAGAGCGTTCTCTCAAATCATTGCTAAGTAAATTCAGCGGGATTAAACAAAATAAACATCGTATTTCAGATATTCATGCTTTAAAAAACGTAAGTTTGACTATTGAACAGGGTGAGCGAGTCGGCTTACTTGGTCACAATGGCGCTGGCAAGAGTACTTTTTTGAAAACGGTGGCAGGGCTTTATCCAATTTCATCCGGAAAGCTCGATGTCTGTGGTGAAGTGCGGTCGCTTTTCGATTTAAGTCTGGGATTTGAGCCCGATGCGACGGGCCGTGAAAATATTCTTTACCGAGGACTTTTGCTTGGATTGTCACCTCGTTTCATGCGCGAAAAAGAAGAAGAAATTGTTCAGTTTGCCGGATTGGGCGAATTCATAGATTATCCCATAAAAACCTATTCAGCCGGTATGCAGGTGCGCCTGGCCTTTGCTATTTCGACTACTGTTGGTGGCGATATCCTGTTATTAGATGAGGTTATTGGCACCGGTGATGCCAATTTCATGATCAAGGCGAAAGAACGTATTCTTAGCCTGATAGAAAGAGCAGAAATCCTTGTATTGGCTTCTCATGATTTTGCATCGTTAAAGACTCTTTGCGAAAGAGGACTGGTTTTTCATCATGGCGAACTGGTTTTCGATGGCGATATTAGAGAATCAGTTGAATTTTATAAAGAGTTAAACAGCGTGGTGGCTATCTAAACATTCAGTTAGACTTGGTAACGCATGAATAATTAAAATATTGGACAAAATTGGCTGGAGTATGATGAGGTGATTAGAGGGGATATAAGTGCATTGTGTGATCGGCCTGTTAAAAAAATTGCAATAGTTTTGCCTTTGGCTTATGGCGGTGGAAGTTTAAGGGGTATTTGCCTTATGGCTGAAGCTATATTGCAGGGAGCCAAAGAATGTGGTCGTGCTATTGAGCTGATTTTAGTTTGCTTGGAGGGCTTTAACTATACACGTCAAGATGCCTTTAAGAGCCTGTCGCCAGATATCCGACTTAGAACATTTCGTTGGCATGTGGTAGGGAGAGAAGACGCTGTAAACATTATGATGAATGCAGGTTGCAGTGACTACCTGCTTTCGGAAGAATTTTATGCAGTAATCGATGATGATATGAATTGTCTAAATGACTGTGATCTCTGGATTATAATATCCGATCGTGTGCCTGCTGCACTATTACCTTTAAAACCTTATATTATGATGATCTATGATTATATCCAACGCTACATCCCGGAAATAATCGCCAATGATTACATCCAATTACATGCTGCGAACTGTGCAAAAAAAGTCTGGGTGACGACTAATCAGACGGCGCAGGATGCCATGCAATATGCCGGAATAAAGAGTGAGCGCATTACCAGAATGCCTATGCTGGTTCCCCAAATGGATTTCCAGCCGGTTCCAACCCTCACAAGAAGCTATTTTGTCTGGACAACTAACCTCTCCAGGCATAAGAACCATCTCAATTCGCTTAAAGCGCTTAGATATTATTACGATCAATTGAGAGGAACCTTGGAGTGTCATATCACCGGTGTTGAAACGACAAAATTGTTTGATCCAGAACAGGGCAAGCTAATTGAACAATTTCATGCTTCCGCCAGGATGAATGAGATGCTGAAATTACGTGGGAATCTGATCGACAATGTTTACCAGGAATTGTTGGGAAATGCGGCTTTCCTGTGGCATACCGCGCTTATAGATAATGGAACATTTAGTGTGGTTGAGGCAGCCCAAATGGGTGTTCCATCGTTGTCAAGCTCCTATCAGGCTATGCGCGAGCTGCAAGACAGCTTTCAACTGGATATTGCCTGGATGAATCCGGATGATCCAGTCGATATGGCAACACAACTTAAATGGATGGAAGATAATTATCAACAGTTACTTCTGATAAGAAAGAGGAATTCAACAATTGAAGGACATTTTCCCAAAAATAAATCGGAGGAATATTGGAGGGCTGTTGAAGAATGTCTGTAAAAAAAACCTACGGAATTTATTTGGCTTATCCTCCCACAATAGATCTGCGTGATCAGGGATTGGGACGCCATTTGGCAGCCTTTTTAAAAGGGGCAATAGAGAATTGTGATGCGCAATTTATTATAGTGTCTCCCAGTTGGAGTAAAAAAAGTATATATGCTCTTATGAAAGCAGAAGAGGTGCCTGCCAATTCATTTCATCTGTTTACTCCGCGTTATAACGTAATTTCACTGAAACTATTCAACTTGTACAGCACGTGGGTCAAGTACCGCAAAAAGAAGAAAGATGCGCCCCGTAAGAGGTTTGTGTTATTTGAAAAATGCATGAGGCAATATGAATTGCTTAAATCGAAGTTTATTGGGTCAACAAATATTCTCCAGTTTCTGATGTGTTTGGTTGCTTTGATTGTAACTGCTTCACTTCTTTATACTACAAAGTTTATCATCCATTTATTCAAATGGCTAAGCGATGACATCAAACTTCGATACCGTTTAAGGAAAGTCTTTAAGGCTCCCAAACGCGTACTACGCAAAGTGGTGACTGTTTTTATTAATCCCAAGCAAAGCGCTACTATTTTTTCGTGGTTTAGACAAGTTGAGGACCAGGAAACTAATTTGATGCTAGAGATAATTAATAATCTCAAACAAGTTAAAGCCTGGTATTCACCCACAGCATTCTGGCCATCCTTTAACCGCATCCAGGCTCCGCGCCTCATGTGTGTTCCCGATGTGGTTCTTGGCGAGTTTCCCGTCGGTTTTTCTTTTGTTGGTGGGGACCGGTTCATCAATACATTTAATGATGTTGAAGAGGCCATTCTAAATGGCCATCATTTTGTAACCTATAGTGAACACATCAAACATAGTGTTCTGGTACAAAAATATAAGTTGAATCCCGAGCAGGTTAGTGTGATTACGCATGCACCCAATACACTGGATAACTATCTAAATGATGAATCGGAACAAAGAAACAACGTATCGATCGAACGGCTTAGTGAGTCGCTGCTTCAAAGTGCATTGAAAAAATCCTCTTTTCCAGAATATGTAAACCGCTTTGGCAATACGCAGATGAAGTATTTATTTTATGCAAGCCAGTTCAGACCATCCAAAAACATATTAACGCTGTTAAAAGCCTATCATTACTTGCTTAAAAAAAGCCTGGTCACCCATAAGCTGGTTTTGACAGGAAAGCCGAAAATTATGGATGAAATCGATAACTATATCGCAGAAAATTGCCTGCAAAAAGATGTTTTGCTTTTATCTGGTTTGAGTGTAAAAGAGCTGGCTGCCTGTTATAAGTTGGCTGATTTGGCGGTTAACCCCAGTCTGAGTGAAGGAGGCTGCCCGTTTACATTCACTGAAGCCCTCTCTGTCGGTACTCCGGTTATCATGGCCAATATACCTGTTACCCGGGAAATTATATCTGATCCTCATTTACAGGAATTGATGTTGTTTGACCCCTACGACTGGTATGCTATGGCTCAAAAAATTAAATGGGCAATTGCGAATAAAAACCAGTTGCTAGACGAGCAAATTCCCGCATATAAGGCATTAATGAACCGTAAGTGGAATGATGTAGTCAGTGAATATATCGCTATTTTGGACAGGATAACCCATCACAATGCCGTAGGGGATACTGTTAATGCTTATGAATAAAAAACTGTTAGTAGTGATGGGATTTGGGGGGCATGCAAGAAGTGTCGCTGATGTTGCTTTGTCAGCGGGGTATGAGCAGCTGGTTTTTGTGGATGATAATGCTTACGCGGATGAACGATTTTTGAACTTCCCTGTAGTTAATTCCTATCCGGAATCAGTCACCAGATGTTGCCTGGCAGCGGGGGATAATTCCAGGCGACGTCAACAGATGGAATGGGCAACCAGTAATGGATTGGAGGTGCTGAGCGTCGTTTCTCCACATGCGCAGCAATCCGTTGGGATACAAATCGGCAAAGGATGTTTCGTGGGACACTTCGCTAGTATAGGCCCGCTTGGGCTAATCGCTGATGGTTGTATTATAAACACTGGCGCAATAATAGAGCATGATTGCGTAGTGGGAGAGTTTAGTCACATTTCGGTCAATGCGACTGTTGCTGGAAAGGTTTCTATCGGGAAACATGTGTTTGTTGGAGCTGGAGCAGTCATCATTGACGGAGTGAGGATTCATGACGATGTGATAATTGGTGCCGGGAGTACAGTGATTAGCGATATTAATGAGCCAGGGATTTATGTAGGATCGCCTGCGAGGAAATTGTTGAGATAATTCAATTATTACATTGTAAGTAATAAAGGACAGAATTATGAGTGTTTTTAATTGGGATGAAAATGATGAAAGAGGTTAAACATTTTAAAGCCCTGGACGGTGCAAGAGGCTACGCGGCTCTGATCGTCACCATTTATCATGCAATTCTACATTTCTCACTTCCGTTGATCCCAAATGTGCTTGAGCCATCAATAACTGACTTGCATGGGCAGGCAGTACTGGAAAAACTTATTCTGACCTTCTTGAATGGAGGAACGGCCGTTTTGTTATTTTATGTGCTCAGTGGATTTGTCCTGCATTATTCGCTGTTAGCTGCGCGAGAGTTAAATCATAAAGAAATAGGATTATTCGTCATTCGCCGATTATTCAGATTGTATCCGGCAATTTTCTTCTGCATGCTGGTCATGTATACCGGCACACATTTCATAAGCCTGTTCTGGCCAAACTTTCCTGTTCTTGATGCCTTCGAGACCATGAAAAATGCATTATTATATAAAATTACCGTTCATGGCCCTTCTACCAGTATTCAGATCGAGTTATTGGCCACCCCGTTTATTCTTTTCATGGCAGTGATTTACTGCCGTTACAGTGTGATTATGGCCTTGGTGTTATGGATTTTTTCAATGGAGGCTATCCAACAACCTGCCTTAACTCTGCATTTACCTAATATGAGCAGCAACCTGTTTGCCTTTATGACCGGAATGTTGATGGCTACTCCGGAAATGAAAATTATTTTCCAGAAAAATTACCAGGGTTCAACGATTGTTCTCATTCTGCTCTTTGCTTTGCTAGGCAGGGCCTTATTGCCGGTCGCTGCAATTCCGGGATTCTTTTTTCAGGTCATTTGTCTGGCTATATTTATCAGCCTAATCGCCTATGGAGGGCAATCTACATTCGTTCACCGGTTTCTGGAGAATAAATATTCTCAGTTTCTCGGCAAAATTAGTTACAGTTATTATCTGTTAAATGTCGCAGTGATGTGGGTGTTTGTCTTTTCACCTTATACTCTAGCCAACACAGACGAGTTTAGCCAGTCTCCGTTTTTCTATGGGTTCGTTTACGCCTTTTTAATTATGGCTTTGTCTATTCCCTTTGCATATATTTCGTACATGTATGTGGAGAAACCTTTTATAAGATTTGGAAAATATCTAACCGAGCAACTAAGACAGCCCTCGCTTTCTATTAGGGAGTTTTTCTTTCCTGTCAAGAGTGATATTGCTGATCTTAATGATTCCATTATTTTAGAGAAGTTATGAATACAAGAGTGATGTGGTTGCTTAATCATGGAGCAGCAAGAAAATTTGAAGTTAAAATGTTAAAAAAAATTGGCATCAAGGAAATCTTCTTGCCAAAACGTTTTCCTGCAGACCCCAGTTTTCGCAGTGCTTCCGTCGACTTTTCGGAAGATGAATATCTGACGATCAGTGCGGAAGAACTGGCGATTTTGAATGATCAAGATTGGTATACTTCACCCAGCAAGGAAGCGTGGTCGATTGTAAATAAGCATTTCAAAGTACTATTTTTTATTCTTCATCATCGCACTCTATTAAACGCGATCGCCAGAAATTTCAACGGAATTGCGGTCTGGCGGGCCTATGGTTTGGATAAAACGCTAAGTTATACTCATTTACTGCAGGTCGATGCAATTGACTATAGCAAAGAGTTGGAGACTCTTGATAAGCGTCTAATTTTTGGCCAAGCTTATTCTCATCTACATGAAATTGAGATGCGTGCACTTAGTGAGCGCCAATTATTTCTACCCCTTGGTCTTGCTAGTTGTGAAGTTACGACCCACTGGTCGGGTGTCAATAAAAAAATTTATTTTGTATGCCCGGATATTGGATTCAATTTTTACTATGAAGGAATCTATAAAGACTTTCTGAAATATTACGGTGATTTGCCTCATGTGATTGCCGGCAGCCAGCCTATTTACGTACCGGATCCTAATGTAAGCGGCTTCGTCAGCAAAGAAGAACATGAAAACAATATGCGTGAAATGCGGGTTATGTTTTATCACAGTTCTGAGCCCAATCACATTCATTTCCATCCATTCGAGGCTATAAAAGCTGGGATGCCCCTGGTGTTTATGGCGGGGGGTATATTGGATCGGTTCGGTGGTACAAGTCTGCCTGGTCGATGCAAGACAATTTCCGAGGCGAGAAATAAAATTGAGCGGATATTAAACGATGATTGGAAATTAATTGATTCAATTCGAGATTCCCAAACTGTCCTCTTGGAGCCAATGCATTTTGAGAATTGCCAGAAAGCCTGGGAAGATGGGTTCAAGCATATTGAAAATCTCTATGAGAGTTACCAGGGTAAAAAGGGAGTTGCTGGTAAAGAAATGTACCGCATCGCAATTTTACTAGGTCCCAGGACAAGCAGCAGTTATCTTTATGGAAATGTTCTAGCTAAGGCAATTAAGGAAGCGGCTAGCCAGGCGAATCAGGCAGTTGAACTGGTTCTTGGATATGCCGATAATTTAAATGATTTTCATATTGATCCTACACTACTATCAAATCAAACGTTGAAGATTCGCCCATTCCAATGGAGAGAACTATCCCCCGGAGAGGCACGCAGGGCAGTGAAATATTCTGGCAGTTACCGCGAGGTCAAAGATATTAATTACTATGTACCTGATGATGGAATTAACTACTTTTTTGATTGCGATCTCTGGATAACATTCTCTGGATCTGGAAAATATCCGATTTTGCCGGTGAAACCCTATGTGCTAATGATTACTGATTTTACAAGCCATAACAGAATAGAGCTGTTTGATCATCATTTGCTGCACCTTGCTACTTATGCTCGTGAGGTGTTTGTAAGCTCCAAACATGTACAGGATAATCTGTTGAAAGTGGTTGGATTGTCCAGAAAAAAGATAAATGACTTCTGGTTGATAGATATAGAAAACCATTCAGACAGTATTCAATTCCAGGGTCAGAGTACGCCTCACTTTGTATGGTTTGCGAGCACGCAGGTTGAAAGCAACATACTGGGATTGAAAGCGCTCAAGGCCTATTACGAAGTCTTTAATGGTACAATGCAATGCCAGATAATTGGCTTGCATCAAAGCGATCTCAAACAGCTTGGAGAAGAGATGTCTTCCTGGTTTAAAGATGAGCCGGTTTACTTCTCTGGAGAGATCAGTGCAGATTTTAGTCATTCTATTCGTGATGCTGAATTTCTGTGGTTTCCAACTATACAGGGGGGCAGTGTTTCATTACCCCTGGTAAAAGCCGCTCAATTTCGCGTGCCGAGTATCGCTGCTAGACATCCAATCATGGATGAGCTGTATAAGCAGTTCAACCTGAATATTCAATGGATGGATGAATTGAATCCTTTATCTATGGCAGAGACGCTCCAAAGAATGGAATTAAATGGAAAAACGAAGGATTCCGCTAATGTTAAAGTGATTGATGAACTGATTAAAACATTACAACGTGCTTATTGGGAAAAAATCGAACAATGTCTATAAAAAAATGTGGAGTTTATCTGGTTTATCCTTCAAGCTCTGGAATCTATGATGAGCAAAGTGAGGAGTTGGTCAATCTATTTAGAACAATGGAGAAGGAATCCAGAGAGATGGTTGTGGCTTGTCCCTCCTGGAGTCAGAAGGGATTGCAGCAGTTTTTCACCAGGAATAACCTGTCGGCTTCCAATCTCGAATTGCTTTCTCCGCCAGCCAAGCCTCTTATTTTTAAGCTTATTCAATGGAGTGCAACTATCCGGAAAAAGTTGAATCCACACCGAGCGTCATTAATTGCAAAGACACTATCTAATAAGTTTTTTAGAATAATGAATTTCTTTGCCGTAAGGCTTGTTACTACAAGGAGCTATGTTGTTTTTACTGGTTTATGTTTATTATTTTGCCTGATGGCTCCGCTGGGTTTAGCGCTTGGCATGGTTTATTTTTGTTATTTAATTGGCCAAAGAATATTACAACGAGGCGATCGACAAGTTAAAGGCTTTTTCCTGAAAAACAGGAAGAGTCCAAACAGTAGGAATAAAAATTATATTTATGAAGCCGTTATACATAACGAGTTTGAAAAGATTCTGGAGCTGGTGAATCATCGTGATGACATTGAAACATGGATCTATCCTCTTCATTCTTATATTCAGGTGAGCCGGCTCAAGGGTAATTTTACTATGTTAGCCGATAGTATCTTCAACTCCCCTCTCATCCAGGCAGATCAACGATATGTTTCAAAATTAGTTGATATGCAGTGCAATATTAAAAACGCCAGGCGTTTGATCACCAGTTCCGAACGGAATAGAAGACGTTTGATGAAACAATACGGTAAACAGGAAGAGAAAATATCCATTCTACAGCCCTATCCTTTGAATTTGCATCAATCAATTGAAGTTACCGGCTTCGTCGATAACCGGGCGGCAATATTACTCCTATCTCGTAATCTGCTCAAAATGATCTATTACCGCAATTACTCAACGGAGTTTCCATTTCATCACCAGGGAGATGAAATGAGCTTTCTCTTTTACAATTGCAGATTGAAATCAAATAGTAATCTCATGAGCTTGCTAAAAGCTTACCAGTATTTACTGGAAAAAAAGCGTCTGAATGCAAAATTGTTAATCTATATCCACAGAGTTGAAACGAAGACAATGGAGTATATTCAAAAACATCAGCTCTATCAGCACGTATTATGGATAAGCGATCTCTCAACTCAGGAGCTGGCGGCTTGTTATAATTTGGCAGATTTGGTAATCGATCCTGCTTTTGATGCTTACAATATTCAGTATTTATTCATTGAATCACTCTCGTTTGATACGCCAATGATTGTTTCAAATCATTACCGGAATGATTTTCTGATAAGCGATATCGATAGTGTGTCTTGCTTTGATCCTTATGACTGGGAAGCTATGGCAGATAAAATTCTGTGGGCAATGGAAAACAGAGAAGAGGTTCTTGCGATTCAGCGGGAAATATATCAGGCTCTTTTGCAACAGCCCAGTGCAGTTAGGAAGCTCAGGAATATCAAAAAGGAGGCATTGGCGGTGAGCTAGCAGAAAAAGGAAACTTGAACTCAGCTTAACACATGCCTGTTGTAATTCTATAGGTTTAGGTACAACGTTCATTTAATACGCAGCTATTCCTGTCGCCCTGGGATAGGTTTATCGATGAAGTTATTCTTATAAAAGAAACGGTTGTTGCTGCATTAATCTACAGCAACAGTAATTCTTGAATGGCGTTCATGTGTATAATTTGAACTATCGTTTTTCCATTGTCAAGTTCAATGGACGGCCTCGCCAGTCGACTCAGTGAGAGGCGGTGTGGTTTTCGATTCCTGCCATTCCCCGTGTATCCAGTTAGCAGGGGAAAAATCTCTAAGCTTACGTTCCCAAGCATGAATAATAAATTTCTGAAATTCCTCAAAGGCTACAGTACTCTCAACATACAAAGAAGCTTTTTCTTTTATTTCCCGTGCTTTTTGTTCTCGCCACTCCACGTCGTTAGCAACTCGCAATGCCAATTGAATATATTCGTTTTGATCTTGAGCAGTGAGCCCGGATACACCAATATAATCGTAAATTGCAGCGGTCCATCTACCGAAGGGTATATTAAACGGAAGTGTTATTACTGGTACCCCTAATAATATTGCGTCAAAACTGGAAGACATACCGCATTGAGGAAATGAGTCCAAACAACAGTCTACAGACATTAATAAGGCATGAGCATCTTTCTTGGTTAAAGTGGGCAGAAATATGCAGCGATTAAAATCCTGCATTAACTTTTTCTGAAGCCTCATTCTGAGCGTTTTACATAAGAGTAGGTCCTTTCGAAGTATTACTATTTTTGCATCGGGATCTGCTTTTAGCAATTTAGCAAACATGTCATCCATGAGCGGATTAATTTTTGGAGGCGTATTAGGACATAAGTAAATGTGATCCTCTGGCGTGCAATTCAATAGTTTTTTGCGAATCTCATTACGCGCCTTGGTCGAGAAATTTCGGTTTGTATTAACCCTTGGCTTTTCGATCCAGTAAGGTGGATGCTCGAGATAAGACACCGCCGTTTTGTAAAAGTCTCGCGAAGGAACTGGTTCTGCTGGTCGCCAGGAGATGTAATAATCGGCATTAGTCACACCGTTAGTCCAGTTAGGCTCCAGTAAAACCATCTGTAATGGAGCAAGTCGCGCCAGCATTGGAAAAAAGATCGCAACAATCGAGGGTCCCGAAATTATAATGTCGAGATTTTGTGAAGAGATCGTTTTAATGGCGGATAGAGCATCAACCGGCGAATATTCGACCACTTCATCGGCACTTCCTATCCAGTCCTGAGCTGTCTTTGAGCTGCCTGCTTCGCCTGGGCGTAAGAAGACTGTGTGAAAAATTGTACTATCGAGTTTGCGAAGCAAGCCTGACATCATGGGCATAGAATCGTGAACTGCAAACCCAATCCTTATCTTTTGATTTCTTTGGAGCTGTACCTGGCGTTTTTCAGTAACATGTGCAGATATGTAATTAAGCCCGGGCCATGTGGCAAACGCAAACTGCTCGAATGCAGCAATTGCACGATGATAAGTTGCGGGATGCGCAATTGCAGGGAGTGAAAATAGATACTGCCAGGGCGCCCAATCTATTAAGATATCATTAATAGGTTCAGTTAGAGTTATTGGGTCTGCTGCCAATTGTTTGCATGCTTCAATAAAGCTATTGATGGCTTTGTGATCGGGGACGGATGGAAGCGTAAGGGAAGCAATAATCTTAAGGATATATACTGATTTTTGTGAATTCTCATTCAAATTTTGAAACGACTGTTTGAGTCTGTCATAAACCATTAAATAGAACTCATTTTCGATGTCCAGGTATCTGCCTAAAAATAAGATGTTCTTGGCATTCTGAAGAGAAATTGGTTTTTGACTAAGCGCTACTAAAAAAAATTCTTTTAATAGTGCAAAGTCAACAGCATCGCAGTGGCGTTTAATTTCACTGAAGTTAACTATAAAACCGATCATTTCACCGCTGCTTATAGCTTTTTTATAAAAATCACTTAGCGTAATTTCGGAGCCTTGGTCTGCTCCTGGTTGTTTTGTTATAAACTCAGCATAACGGGCATAGTCATTTCGCGAAGAACAAACGTGAAGATAATATAGTCTTATCGATTCGTCCTTGGGGAATGTCATTATCCCCTTTTCCATAATTTCGTATGCGGTTGTAACTTTATTAAGCCTAAATATTCCTAATGCAGAAAAGGCATAATTTGTAGGATTAACGCGCCTTAATTTAGATAATCGTTGATAGATTTTATTAGCATCAACCGTACCGCTTTCGGCGAGTTGCCATAGCTTAATAAGATCATCAGAGCTAATATGGTTTGGACGAAATATTCTCGTAATTGAATTGAGTAAGTTATTTTTCAGGTAAAACCCATGAAGCGCTTTTTTGCCCTTTAAAGGGAACAGTTTTTTTATTAAATTATAGAGACTCATTCCTATGACATTCCCGGCTGATTTTTAGCCCTAGGATACCTTAATTCCCTTTAAACTTATACCTTGTTATCTCTTCCCAGCCTTCAGTTCTCCGATGAAAAACTGTTTTAGTTTTTCAAAAGTTAGATGAATTTGTCCTGTTTCAGCAAGGTTTCATTCAGCAGGGTTTCATTTGCATTTCATGCTATTACGGTTTATCATTTTTTATTTTTTAACTCATGACCAAAAGAATAAACAGTCATCTTATTGGGTTAGCTTACAAATCCACATCCACACTTTTTATTTTAACTTGTATCCTCGTACTAATGAGTGGAATATTTCTTCCTGTTTATTCAGATGAAGTAGTTACTAAATGGCTTATTGCACGTTTTTTTATAGATTTACACCAAAGAACGACCCTTTTCCCTCAATGCTCAAGTACAGTAGGGACGTATATACCATTGGTATATTATCCCGCTGTATTTTTATACTCCTTGTTATATAAGCCTTTAGCTCCGTTGGCCCTTAGAATTAGTGGGATTGTATGTTCACTTTTATGGTTTTCAGGTTTTGCATATTGGTGCTTACGTATAACGCAATCAAAAAAAACCGGCTTATTTCTATTTGTCACCCTTATTGCTTGCACAGTTTCACTGGGCGTTATTCCATTTTTAATGATTTTTGCTCGCCCTGAACAGTTAATGATAACTATTATAATGTTATTGTTTCTATATTGCCTATTTTGGCAGCCCATTGTAACTCAAAAAGTTCAATGGTTTGCTTTGGCTATTTTTTTACTTTTATCTTCCTGCTTTTTCTTTGTTCATGCAAAAAGCTTATTCTTTTTACCATTTTTCATAATAGTTGCATATTTAATAACCAAAAAAAGCTCCATAATAGTTACATTTTCGGTCATTTTTTTTCTATTAATCTTAAGTTATCAAAATATAGCAGATTCAAATCTTTATACTCAATGCCAAAATGAAGCCCCAATAATTTTGGCTCTATTTAAAGCGAACACTCTTCTTCCGTCCGATTTGATAACTTCACCGATAACTTTCTTTAAAAAAGGATTTTTAAATTTAGCATCAACTCCCGCCCAATTAATAAATCACGCCATTTTCCAACCGAGTTACCAATCTTCATGGTTGCCTACTACTTCAAATTCAAATTATTTCATTCAATTTCTAAATAATCTAATATCCTCAATGCTCTATTTAGTCATTATTGGTAGTCATATTGGTGTAGTTATTGTATTTTTATTTAATCTTTTTAAAAGGAGTTTGTCTAAACCTATTCTCCTTGGAGGCATGCTTGCACTAGGATCTTTGGCGAATGCATTTTTTTATAATATGTGGAATTTCTATGGATTAAGCCAAGCCATTCCAATATCAATGATGTTAATTCTTACGCTATTGCCAACACCTTATACCAAATATCCATCCTTTCAATTGAAAACTATTTCTATAATATTGATGATTGTTAGTCTTATGTCTATGTGCACGCTTCTATATAGAACCCTGCCCCTAATGGTATTAAACTCTAGCTCAACTGATTCAGATATAAAAGATCAATATTTATCTATCCCTACATTTAGTCAGGAAGAACAAGTAATTAAAATTCAAAAGTTAGCAAAAAAATGTGGTATTCCCTTCACTAACACAGAACATTTAGTGGTGGATCACCAAACTTATTTTGCATTTCCAGAAAACAAATTTCCAATACATGTGCTTTATATATCAGAAGTTGGATATGGCGGTGATCTGGTAAACGGAAAGTTGGAAATTTTATTAAGAAAATTGCATAGTCCAGGTGTAATCGCTCGTTGTTCGTATCTCTCTCCCCAATTAGTCAAGCAGGAAAAGATTGTCAGCGAAGGATATTGTTGTATTAAATTTAAATGAGTATCTATGCATATAAATATAAATGCTCTCAGATAATTATACTTCTTATTATATTACTAATGAAGTTCATCAAGATTGGTGATCATTGCTTCAGTTAAAGTTCTAATTATCGCGATACCTTATCAGTTAATGGCACAGTTCCATCCAGATAGATAAATTAGCAGTGCCTGTCATCAGAGGAGGACGATATTGCTGCGTTAATCTGCAGCAATATTCGCAGGCTGATAATTGAGCCAAATTCTCTGTTTTAGTAGCAAATGCTTCTTCTCAGAATGCCAATAATAAACTATAGATCTTGCCAGTCACCGTTTATCCAGTTGGAAGGAGGCAGGTTTGCCAGCTTTCGTTCCCAAGCCCTGATGATAAAGCTCTGCAACTCGTCTAACGCAATGGTGCTTTCAACATACATGGAGGCTTTCTCCCTTATTTCTTGTGCCTTTTGATGCCGCCATGCCTTATCTGCAGCGACACGCATCGCAATCTCGATATATTCTTTCTGATTGCGGGCAATAAGTCCGGATACTCCTATATAGCCGTATATTGAGGCGGTCCACTTGCTAAAGGGTATGTCAAAGGGAAGGGTTACAATAGGAACCCCTAGCATTATGGCGTCGAAGCTTGAAGACATGCCGCAAAGAGGAAATGAATCTAAACAACAATCGACAGACATTAGCAGGGAATGAGCATCTTGTTTAGATAAAGTCGACAGAAAGATAACCCGGTTGAAATTCTGCCCCAACGTATTCTTAAGTCTTGCTTTAAGAATTTTACCTGAGGGAGAATCACTGCGAAGGATTGCAATCATTGCATGAGGATCGGCCTTCAACAAATCAATTAACATTTCATCCATTAACGGATGGACCTTGGGAGGAGTATTAGCGCATAAGTAAATATGCTTCTCTGGCCCGCAATTCAATAGCTTCTTGCGTACTTCACTCCGTCCTTTTTCCGATACTCTGGTATTGACATTATGTGATGGCCTTTCAATCCAGTAAGGGGGGTGCTCAAGATAGGAAACTGCTGTCTTATAGAAAACATCTGGCTTAACAGGCTCAGCTGATTTCCATGAAATGTAATAATCGGCGTTAGTCAACCCATTGGTCCAATTGGGTTCCAGCAAGATCATCTGAAGGTGTGCGAGACGTGCCATTAGCGGGAAAAATAGCGAAAGGGTGCAGGGTGCGGAAACTATAATATCGAGTTTTTGTTCCGCAATGATTTTAATTGCGGCCAGGCTATCGTCAGCTGGAAATACTATAATTCTATCCGCATTCGCTAACCTGCTTTCAGCAATTTGAGAGTTACTCTCTTTTCCAGGGAACAAGTAAACGGTATCAAATATCTTTTTGTCTAACCTGCTCAATAAGCCAGACATCATTGGTATGAAATCGTAAACTATAAAGCCAATCTTTATCTTTCGACCCTGTTGTATTGATGCAGGCAATCGTTCAGTGGTATGAGGCGCTGTATAATTAAGCTCTGGCCATGTAGAAAACGCAAATTGCTCAAATGCCTGCATCGCATGAGGGTATTGCATAGAGCCTGCATCAGGAGAGGTAAATATACTCTGCCACGGCACCCATTCAAGTAATAAGTCTTTAGATGGGGATGTAAGAGTTATTGATTCACGTGCTAATAGTTTACATGATTCTATAAACTCGCTAATTGCTTTGTCAGCAGGGATGAAGGGTAGAGTTAGTGTCTCAATGATATTTAAGTTATGTATTATCTTTTGCGAGTCGCTGGTCAAATTTTGAAATATATCTTTGATGGTTTCACAAATGCCTGAATAAAAGTCATGCTCAATATTTAAGTGTTTACCCTGATATACAATGTTTTTGGCAGTCTGGAAATCAATAGGCTTTTGGGCAAGCTCTGTTATAAAATATTGCTGTAGTTTTTTAAAATCTTCAGGACTACAAACTTCTTTAATATCTCGATAATTTATTAAAAAACTTATGTACATTCCAAAGTCAATCACCTTTCTGTAGAACTCAGAGACCAGAATGCTTGAGGTAATTTCTTCGCCCGAAGTCTTTTTCATGAAGGCAAAATAACGCTGGAAGTGATTATGGATAGCACAAGTCTGGAGATAGTATAGCCGTAACCAATGATCTTCAGGATATATCGTTATACCCTTTTCAAGGATCCCGCAAGCAGTTGTCACATCATTAAGGCGCAACGTAGCTAAGGCTGAAAGGGTATAGTTTGTGAGGGTAGTTTGTTTCAATCGGGATAGTTTTCGATATATTTTTTCTGCTTGGCCGCTACAGTCACCTTCTGCAAACTGCCAGAGTTTCATCAAATCATCAGGGCTGCTTCGATTCAGGCCGAAGGTTTTAGCGAAATTAATATTATTTTTTTTCCGAAGGATGGCTTGAAGACATTTTTTCGCCTTTGGAGGGGTAACTTTTTTAATAAAATTGTAAAATATCATACCTTTGGCAATCCTGTGTATTTATTGGGCATAGCATAGTAGAATTTTCCCTAACGAATGCCCAACGCAATGAACTCTATTTTCGATTTCGCTCTGGATTAATATTTTTTCCACACTATACGATTCACATAATCGACATGGCTGTGAATAATCCGAACAATTTTATCAGAGACATTAGGCATGCTGTAGTCGCTAACAAGTCGCAGTTGCCTTTTCTCGCCACGAGACTGTGATTCCAGGATGTCCAGTCCCTGAAGAATTCGCTCTGCTTCAAGCCCTGTCATCATTGTGCTTGCTTCTTCCATGCCCTCGGGTCTTTCATGGGCCTCGCGTAGATTGAGTGCAGGGAAGTTGAGAATAGATGATTCTTCATTAATTGTTCCGCTGTCCGACAGTACTGCTTTTGCCGACATTTGCAGTTTTACATAATCAAGAAAGCCGAGCGGCTTCAATGGGCGTATTAACTCGTGCAGGCGCACTCCAGTCGTATCCAATCGTTTCTGCGTACGCGGATGGGTTGACAAAATAACAGGTAACTCATACTTCTCGGCTACAGCGTTCAGAGCCGAGACCAGTTTGTGAAATGATTTATCTGATTCAATGTTTTCTTCACGATGAGCGCTGACTACGAAGTATTGTTCTTTCTGTAAGTTCAAACGATCTATTACTTCAGCGGCTTGAATTTTTGGTAAATAGTGATTGAGAACCTCGTACATCGGACTACCTGTCTTGATAATCTGATCTGGAGGTAAGCCTTCGCGAAGCAGATAATCTCGGGCTATCGTGCTATAAGTCAGGTTTATATCGGCGGTATGGTCAACAATGCGGCGGTTGGTTTCTTCTGGTACCCGTTGATCAAAACAGCGATTGCCCGCTTCCATATGAAAAATAGGGATCTGGCGTCGTTTCGCCGGTATTACCGACAGGCAACTGTTCGTGTCACCCAGAACCAGTAGTGCCTCAGGCATGTATTCTGCCAGAACGCGATCAACAGCTATGATCAGATTTCCAATTGTATGTGCGGCACCTGTACTGCCCGAAGCGCTATCAAGAAAAGCATCCGGTTTACGAATTCCTAAATCATCAAAGAAGATCTGGTTCAATTCATAATCGTAATTCTGGCCTGTGTGTACCAGGATGTGATCACAGTGTTCATCCAGGGCTGCCAACACACGTGACAGTCTGATAATTTCTGGCCGTGTGCCAATGACCGTCATTACTTTAAGTTTTTTCATTTTATCCTCAAACCGGGCAAGCATAGGTATCGGGGTGCGAACGATCAAAAATTTCATTGGCCCATAGCATCACGATCATTTCATCATCGCCGATATTGGTAATATCGTGTGTCCATCCTGGAACTGTTTCCACAACCTCGGCACACTCACCATCAGTAAAAATTTCGTGCTTTTCGCCTGTTTGTATGTGACGAAACAGAAACCGTGCCTTGCCTTTAATTACCAGAAACTTTTCTGTTTTGCTATGATGATAGTGGCCGCCGCGAGTAACACCTGGATGAGCCGTAAAATAGGAAAACTGACCGCTATCCTGCGTTTTTAGCATTTCGACAAAGGAGCCTCTTACATCCACATGTTGCTGCAACTTGTAATGAAATAAATCGACGGGTAAATAACTGACATAGGTCGAGTACAAAGCCCGTATAAAACCCGTCCCAACCCGCTCAGTGGTAAGCGATTGCCGGCTTTCTTTGAAACGTTGAATCAGCTCGACTACTTCACCGACGGTGCTTGAATACTGGGGTGTTATGCATGCGAATCCATTGGCGCTAATCGCGGTTTCTATTCCATCCATAATGCTGATGAACGATTCAACCACATCATCGACATAGACCAGCGACAATGGAGCTGAGCTATCATGCACCTGCACTGGCAAGCCGCGTGCAATATTGTGGCAAAATGTTGCGACCGCCGAGTTGTAGTTCGGGCGACACCATTTCCCAAACACATTAGGCAGCCTGAAAACATAGGACGAAACATTTTTTTCTTTTGCTGCAGTGAAAACCGCATCCTCTGCGGCAAGCTTGCTGCGCCCGTAATCATTGTCTTTCTCTGCCTGAATGGATGAGGCAAACACCAGCGAGACAGGTCGGTTTTCTGCGGCACTCGTAGCGCAAACTGCATCACACAGCATTTCTGTCAGATTTCGATTGCCAGTTATGAATTCATCCGGATCATGAGGACGATTTACGCCTGCAAGATGAAATATAACATCGACCCCCTTAAGTTTAAACGCCAGCTCATTGGGGTCATTCGACCTGTCGAAACAGATTACCTCTACATCATTCCGCTCGCTAAGACGCTGGCTTAAATTTCTTGCAATAAACCCTTGTGAGCCTGTAATTAATACCTTCACTACACGAGCTCCGGAATGGCAGTTTCTCGTCTTACGATTTTCTGCATGTACTCCAGCTTCATTAGCAGCTTTTTCATTCCCTCGACATCTAATCGCCTGGTATTGTGTGAATTGTATTCTTCTTCGTGGAGAGCCTGGGTAATCCGTTGCTCCCCCTTTTCTACAAATTTACCATAATTCAGATCACGGATATCGGGTGGAACCCGGAAATAATCACCAAGGTCTTCTGCGTATGCACGCTCTTCTCTGCTCAGCAGGGATTCATAAAGTTTTTCGCCATGACGCGAGCCAATGATCGACACAGGATGGTCTTCTTTATGCATCAGCTCAAGAATGGCTTTAGTGAGGGTTTCTACTGTCGCAGCAGGGGCTTTCTGCACAAAGATGTCCCCATTTCTCCCGTGTTCAAAGGCGAATAGAACTAGATCAACTGAGTCTGCCAGTGTCATCATAAACCTTGTCATCTGAGGATCAGTGATGGTTATTTTATTGCCATTGAAAACCTGTTCCGTAAATAATGGAATTACTGACCCGCGTGACCCCATCACATTACCATAGCGCGTGCCGCAGATGATTGTCTGTGTGGCGTCAAGATTGCGGCTGGCAGCTACCATCACTTTTTCCATCATCGCTTTGCTGATGCCCATCGCATTGATTGGATAGACTGCTTTATCTGTGCTCAAACAGACAACGCGACGTACGTTCGCTTCGATAGCCGCATTTAAAACGTTTTCGGTGCCGAGCACATTGGTTCGAAATGCTTCCATCGGATGGAATTCACAGGATGGTACCTGTTTCAGGGCGGCCGCGTGAAAAATAAAGTCGCTTCCACGCATGGCTGCCGCAACGCTTTGTTTATTGCGGACATCACCAAGATAGAATTTAAGCCGGGGATCGTCGTATGCCTTACGCATATCGTCCTGCTTTTTCTCATCTCGGCTAAAAATTCGTATTTCTCGCAGATTAGTATTAAGCATTCGCTTAAGTACCGCATTGCCAAACGAGCCAGTCCCTCCAGTGATCATCAATATTTTTTGACTAAACATATCCAAGTTCTCAATTTAAATAGATTGAATGACTCATTTCCCCGGCATTTTTAGATTTGAAATCAAAAGCTATCGAGGGAGAAAATCCGTCTTTGCGGGGAGTTTATCATCACTGGATATTGCATTGTAGACATAACAATAAAAAAATGAAAAAAGAATGAACTTGGATTTTAAAAACTAGTATACACTTGTCAGCCATATTAGAATCACAAACAAAAACAATAGGATTGTATTTAAGATGAGGAAGTGTCTCGAGTGCGGTACGCTCTTTGATATCCAAGGGCATAATTGTCATGTCTGTGAGGGAGTGTGCGCGGTAGTCGATGGCTTTCCTTCGTTTGCGCCTTCTTTTGCCCATGAGGGGAAGGGGTTCGATCCGGATAGCTTTGCTGCATTGGCCAGACTCGAGGCATCAAATTTCTGGTTTCGCGCGCGTAACCATCTTATTACCTGGTCACTTTCCCATTATCGGCCTAAATTCCAGTCTTTTCTTGAAATAGGTTGTGGAACCGGTTTTGTGTTGTGGGGCATCTCTCAAATATTTCCTCAAGCAAATCTGCATGGCAGTGAACTATTCACAGCTGGATTACAATTTGCAGCCCAGAGACTTCCATTTGCAAATCTTATGCAAATGGATGCAAGAAACATTCCCTTTGATAACGAGTTTGATTCGATAGGTGCCTTCGATGTGATAGAGCATATTGAAGAGGATTCATTGGTTTTAGCGCAGGTATTCCAGGCATTAAAACCGGGGGGCGTTTGCATGCTTTCCGTGCCTCAGCATCCCTGGCTCTGGAGTCCCATGGATGAATATGCCTGTCATGTAAGACGTTACAAGGCAGACGAACTGCATAACAAAGTAAGAAACGCGGGTTTTAAGATTTTACGCAGCACGTCATTTGTGACCAGTTTATTGCCCGCGATGATGTTATCAAGGTTTGTGCAAAAATTTAAAGGACCTCAAGCCCACAGGGATTACTCTGAGCTTCAGATATCCCCGGTGCTTAATTCTATTTTTGAAAAAATGCTGCGTGCAGAAATTGGGCTTATCAAAAGAGGAGTCAGTTTACCTATTGGCGGCTCACGATTTATTGTTGCAGAAAAGCCAGAATGATTGCCTAATAGCTTCACATAACATAGATACGTCTGTTTAATATGCTTATGGGAGGTTATTGTTACAGAGCTCTAAACCGGAGTCGACTGAACTGGAGCGAGTAGTTTTACAATCCGCCCAGATCGGGTTTTATGTGCTTCACAGTTTAAATGAGAATCTGTACCAAAATTTCCCGGATGGCTTAATTACTAGAATTGAAAATAAAGAAATGGACTGGTAATGTTTGTACCAAATGTCGTTAATATACTTACAATTCCCAGGGTTGTACAAATAACTGCTACTAAAATACAAAGCGCTTGGCTGACTCTTGCTCCACTGTATTCGTCCAGTTGTATTCTGTTCTCCAGTAAAACAAGCAATTCATAGATGTTTGGGAATGCCCAGATAACAATCATGGACAATAATGCATAGCCTATAAATGACATCATGCTCAAATTTGCGAATAGCGTTTCCCAGTGCATCCCTTCTGTTCGTCCTGTCATGCTGTTAATTAACATATGTGCTGAATGCACCGAATCGGCTCTGAAGAATACCCAGGCCACAATGACCAGAATAAAAGTTAGCACAATGCTTAATGGCGCCGCTAACATTTTTGGAATAACACCGGATAGGCCGAAGTTGCGCTTGAATTTATGCCAGAGGTGATTAACACATAAATAGGAGCCATGCAGCCCCCCCCAGATGATGAATGTCCAGTTTGCCCCATGCCATAAACCGCCTAATAACATCGTTGCCATTAGATTGTTTAATTTTCGTACTTCGCCTTTCCTGCTCCCACCCAGGGGAATGTAAAGATAGTCGCGCAGAAATTGGGAGAGAGTCATGTGCCAGCGGCGCCAGAACTCAATAATGTTTTGTGCCTTGTAAGGTGAATTAAAATTGATTGGCAGTTTAATTCCGAACAGTATTGAAAGGCCGACGGCCATGTCAGAGTATCCGGAAAAATCAAAGTAAATCTGAAGGGTATAGGCCAAGGCCCCCACCCAGGCGACCCATATATCAACAGCCTGCCCAATAGCTACCGCGTTGAAGACGGGATCTGCATATGCACTGATAGGATCTGCGAGTAATAGTTTTTTACTTAAGCCAATAAAAAAGAGAATAATTCCTATCGCTACATTCCTCGATCTAATCCGATAAATCTCGGGATTTTTGAATTGCGGCATCATCTGCTTATGGTGAAGAATTGGGCCTGCAATCAAGTGTGGAAACCAGGTAACAAATAACAGGTAGTGCCAGAAGTTATACTCTTCAGTAGTTTTTCTCCAGGTATCTACAAGAAACGCAATTTGAGTAAAGCTGAAAAAGGAAATTCCCAGAGGCAATACCAGATATAGTGTGGGGAGATTCATGCCAGTTGCCCTGGCAATTTCACCAAGAAAGAAATTTGAGTATTTGTAATAACAGAGCAGCAACAGGTTTCCGGTAATTCCTGCAAATAATGCGAGCCGTGCTCTGGCACTGCGCTCCTGGTTCATTGAGATAAAGCAACCGATACTGTAATTGAAAACGATAGAGGTCAGTAGTAATACGATATATTTAGTGCTCCACCAGCCATAGAAAAACAGGGAGGCAGCTGCCAAAAAGATGGCTCCCGCTTTTTTCCCAAACAGGTTTGCAATCAGAAAAAAGCCAATCATGACGATTGGGAGAAACGCAAAAATAAATTCAAGGGATGTAAAAAGCATAATTTCTCTATGTAATTCATTTTTTAAATTACGCCAGTCTACATTCGATTGATAGTTTGTCAAAGTCGCAAGACAAGATTCTTATAAGAGTTTAACTCTTTGTATTTTGGCTAACCTGTACAACCCTGGGAATTGGAAGTATATTGATGACCTTTGTGGAATCAGCATTATCAGCCTTTTCTCTATTTTTAACTTAAACAATGAACTCATATAGACTATTTATCATCTCCTCAGCTATTACAACATTCATCATTGGCGCCACCTATTTTACGGCCTTCAACTATCAGTTTGGCGCACCAATTCCGGCTTCATACGATCTTGCAAACTGGGTTATCCTGAAAGAAGATATTGCCAGAAGAGCAACAGGGAAACGAATACTGTTTGTCGCTGACTCCAATGTGTTATTCGGAATGGACAGTGCCTATATTGAAAAAAAATTGGGAAGGCCAGTCATCAACATGGGGCTTCACGGGGGGCTCCCATTGGACTGGATACTTAATGTTGCTGTACGGAATGCACGCCGCGGAGACACAGTCATACTGCCGCTGGTATGGGGATATTATCTGACTGATTACAGAGATTTGAATAACTGGATAGTAGAACAGGTAGTCGCATGGAATCGCTCCTATTATGACGGACTTAGCCTGGGAAGGAAAATACGGTTTATCAAGTCAGTCTCCCTTGCTGATCTTAAGCAAAATATATCAGTAAAATTCAATAAGGAAGCGATATTAACGGAAAACCCGTTTCTTCATACCCAAACGCCCAGCGAGGCGCTTGCGTACTATGATAAGGCCGCCAGTGCTCAGGAAACATTTTCATATTCCTATGTGAACATGAATAACCATGGCGACATGCTGCATACCTGTGGGGTTAATATATCTGCTAGCGGAGCGAGCTACTCATATCCCAAGAAAGATTCATCCCTTAATAAACACTCAGCTAACTTACTGATGAAGAGTATAAAAGCGATGGAGGCTCGAGGCGTTAATGTGTTTGTCATGGCGCCAGTACAGGTGGATAGCGAAATTACACGATCCGGCTGGTATCAGGCGGCAATCAGTAATTTATGGTCAGAGCTTAGGAATATGGGAGTGAATCTCCTGGGCACGCCCGATGACTTTTTCTTTAAACCGGAAAGTTTTTTCAATACTGAATATCATTTAAACTGTGCGGCAAATCAGGATAGATCAGAACGTATTATAAACTTACTTTCTCCTGTCATGGAAAGATGAATACGGCTCCTTTTCTGGAGCAGTATCCACTTTCAATCCGTATGGGCATTCATTTTGATGGGGAGTATGCCACATCATTTGTGGAGTATAATTTCTCCTGAGATAATTTAACCTTGCTTACCAGGGCTCGTCCGTAACGCTGTATTGGCCTTTCAAAATAAATAAATGAGACTGTAGCGAGCCCAATCGAAATGGTCATGACGGCGAGCGCTGCCAATAGTTGAGATGAGGACGAAATTACTGGTTCCTGGCTAAAGAATATCCCATGGATAAGGCCGTTTATGGCTTGATGAAACATATAGAGCCCATAGGATATCATGCCAAATTTAGCCAGAATTGAATGGCGCCAGAGAGTATTTAATCTACTGTCTTTATGGGTATATATCCGAAGTATTACCACCGCCCACATAAGCGACAACATACTTTGCTTTAATGGAAAAATAGCGCCGCTTGGACCAGTCCACCATGAAAAACTCCAATTTGTGACGGTCAGATATAAAAAGCATAATGCAACCAAATCAAGCAGCAATCTGTAACGACTCGCCAGAGTAAAGGCTGTCTTGTTTCTTAAAATAAGCGCTAAGGCGACACCGTACATAATCCCATCTGCCCGGGATGGAAGAAGTACATAACTCGCATACCAATCTCCAAAAATTCGTTCAAACAAATCACGTAATACTGGAGCCATAACAAGGCAGCTTATAACTAAAACAACCAGCTTTCTCCTCGACATAAAATAAACGGCAAGTGGAAACAATAAATAGAATTGATCTTCAATGGCCAGAGACCAGGACATGGCCATCCATCGTGGACCGCCATAGCCATGTGCTGCAATGGGAAAGCTTTGTGTGAAGGTGGCAAAGGTCCATAAAGGGGGTCTGTATTCTGCTAAAAGCCAGTTATCAAACCGGGTAATATGAAAATGATTAGTGATGAATAGTGCTGCAGCATAGGTTGCAAGCATGAGATAAGCAACAGGAAAAATACGCGTTACCCGCTTGATCCAGAATATCTTGAAATAGTTGGGGTCGTTTTTGCTATCAAGAAGTATGCCTCCTATCAGGAAACCGGAAAGCACAAAAAAAAGGTCTACACCACTTAGCAATAACCACATGGTATGAGAACGAAACCCCATTATCCATGCATGATTTGGAAGTTGTATAATACCTGTCAGACAATGTACGATTAAAACAGACAGGCAAGCATAGCCCCTGATTCCATCCAGCTCGGGAGTATGTTTAAGATGGTTACCATCCCATTGCGCTGGAAGAGAAACAGCAGATTGTGCAGGAAACGCTTTACCAAAAACAGCTTTGGCAATCGAAGCCAGGCTTTTAACCAGTTTGAGTGGGCTCTGCAGTAACATAATCAGGAAACTGACTGGCATCAGCCGATTTATTTTTAACATTTTGAATTCTTATTCGTTCTGAACATCCAAGGCTAGACATAATACCTGATTTGCGGGCTAAGACAAGTAAGGATGAAATTGTATAAATACAGAAATGTTATCACGTAAAACAGTGTCAAATTCTGAGATCATCGCGTCTTTCCTTTGTTGGGAAAACAAAATATTTGAGCATAAAAAACAAGAGGTTTCCTACGACAAGGATAGCCAAGACCTGCACTGCCTGATGCGGAAAACCAAGTAGATCTGAAAGCAGGAATAACAACATATAATTCACGCCATAAGAAAAGAGATAAGTAATGATATAACGCATTAAAGCATTACGTTTCTTTCCAGCGTATGAAAATGAGTATTTCAAATGCCCAAAATAAGCTGTTATAGCCCCAACAGGATAAAAAATAGTGATAGCGACCTTGGGATCAAGCCAAAGGAAGGTAACCAGCAGATAAATCAAATACCCCAGAAGGTTATTGATTGCA
Organism: Legionella quinlivanii; assembly: GCF_003265995.1. GTDB lineage: Bacteria > Pseudomonadota > Gammaproteobacteria > Legionellales > Legionellaceae > Legionella_C > Legionella_C quinlivanii_A. The sequence goes on from NZ_MVJN01000003.1 coordinate 205,590, forward strand.
CCGACAAGACCGTAGCGGACGAACTGATACAAGCCTGGAAATTGAATACTTAAGGACTTCATGCGTACTCAGGAGCATTGTGGTACAAAAGTTGTCGATCAACTTTCCCATTTGCGTTTTTAGGCAATTCGGGCTGAATAAATAGCCGGCTTGGGATCATGTATTCAGGAAGTAGTTTCGCTAAACGATTCAGTAAGATTTTTTCATCTGTTTCTGCTGTACTGGCTACAAAAGCGATCAGTTTTCCATAGGAAGAGTTGGTACGTTGGTAGAACACCGCGGCCTGATTTATTTCAGGAAGTTTAACCAGCGCATGCTCAATTTCCTCCAGTTCAATACGGTAGCCCATATGTTTTATCTGATTGTCTTTGCGCCCCACAAAGTAAAGTGTTCCCTCTACTTCCCGTACAATATCTCCGGTTCGATACATGCGTTTCATGAAGTATTCTGGTTCACACAGGGTTATAAATGAGTTGGACGTTCGCTGAAGATCATTAAAATAACCCGCCGCCACATTGGGACCAATCAGACAAAGCTCTCCGGTTTTCGCATCTTTATTCTCCTCATTGAGGATGCGGTAGTCAAAGTTGCAGTTCAGTGTTCCTAAAGGGGGAAGTCCATCCATCTCAAAAAAATCCTGTTCATTTATGAGATAGGCGCTGCAAATACAGGTACATTCGGTTGGGCCGTAAACGTTTACCAATCTGGCCTGCTTAGAAAAAAGATTGTACAGTTTTTTTAGCTCGGTTTTAGGATAGCCTTCTCCCCCGAATATGATATAGCGAAGCGTTTGTAATTTTATATTGCCTAGCGCCTTCATGGTCATTAAATAAATGAGTAAAGAGGGAACCGAAAACCATACGCTGCACTCCATCCTGCCAACGTAGTCGACGAGCTCATACGGTTTGGATAACAACTCCCGCGATACTGGACTAAGTGATGCTCCTGAAAATAATGCCACATAAAAATCAAATACGGAGTTGTCGAAGTACATCGGGCTTAAGTTTGCGAAAATATCTTCATTATTAATCTGAAAACATTGTTGTCCCCATGATATAAAATGAAGAATATTCTGGTGAGTGACCGCCACCCCTTTAGGTATACCTGTTGAGCCTGATGTAAACATCACATAAGCAATGCAGGAGCCATCTACTTTTTGAATGAGCTGGTTTTGAATATCGCGATCTGTTTGTGATATGGGTCTAATTAGTTCTGGTGATAACTCAAGTAATCTGCATTGATGATTATCAGCCAAATCCTGCATTTTCGTTTTATATTGAGGATCATCATAAAATAATAATGAGGCTCCACTCACCTTCAGGATGTCTGAATTTCTTGTTAAAGGGGACATCACGTCAATGTTTACATAGGCAATACCCAGTCGCAGGGCAGCAATCATGAGAGCGTATGATAAATAGCGCTTGTTGTTTCCGATCGCAATGACGTCACCACGTTTCATTCCATGAGATATTAGCAGAGCCCCCAAACTCTCAGCACACTGAAATAGATCAGAATAGCTGTGGAAATGGTCAGAATAACGCAGTGCCGGGCGAGCAGCGTTAGAATTGCAAACCTCAGTGAAGGCCATACCCAGGTTATAGTAATATGTATGCATACCTATTTACGAATTGTACTCAGTTTCCAATTACCAGTAGAAAACGTACTGATACCAATACAATTCTGCTCCTTATTTATCAATGGTATAAAATGGATAGGGGTCATTTAGAGCAGTAAAGCCAACTGACTTGCAAAGCATCATTGACCCTGAATTATTTGTAAAGCAGTCCCAAAGAGGAGTTAAGGACAAATTAAAACACCGTTTGATGAAATTTACTACTGCGATTTTAGCAAGTCCTGTATTTCTATAAGCTGGCAATGTGAGCACGTCAATTTCCACCCGGCTATCCGCCTCTGAGGCTGAATAACATATAGAGGCCGGGTTTCCTTCATAAAGAACGACCACCGCATTTGAGCCTTTGATAAAACTTAAAGAATCTCTCCAGAATCGTGTGACAACTCCAAACTCATTATCAATTTTTGAAATATTGCCTGGTTCTGCTGTGCTTATGGATATTTTTGTTTGAAGCTCAGAATCAATGCGATGTGTGTCAAAAGAACTTTCTGAGTCAATAATAAAACGCTGTCTGTAAGAGCGTTTCATTTCATGTTGAGGCAGGGTAAGAAATTGGGGCAGGTAAGTAGCATACAGGCGAATTTTATTGGGTTTAAAGTTGGCGCTTGTTAATAAATAGTGTTCAAGTTGTTTCTCGAAGGACTCTACAGATTGCCCGAAAATCTGTGCGAATCCAAAAGCATGTTCCACATACGCCTGGGAAGGGGATTGCGGGTTATCAGCGTATACTACCCCATCTTGTTTATCTAGCAGAACACCTGCGATAAGAGGGAAGAAAGATTCGCTGGTCAAATACATGTTATAAATGGGACTGTATTGATCTTTTTCTACTTTAATCATTATATGGTTAACCCACCATTGACAGGGAGTATTACACCATTTAAGAAATCATTTGTTATTACAGAGGCTACCGCCTGTGCTACTTCCTGTGCCTGACCCAGACGTCTCAGCGGAGTATTGCTCTGGATATGCCCGATTATGGATTCGCTCAAAGCCATGCGGGTCGAATCAGTGCCTATGAACCCCGGAGCAATCGCATTACAACGAATCCCTAATCTGCCCAGCTCTTTTGACCAGGTGACGGTCAAGGCATTGACGCCTGCTTTAGCAGCTGAGTAGGCAGTTTGCCCTTCGTTACCGCAGGCGCTAATTGAACTGATGTTGACTATTACCCCTTTAATTCGCCGCTTTACCATCTGCTCTAAAACCGCTGAGGTCATGATGAATACAGAGTCCAGATTTGCCCTGAGGGTTCTTTGAAATTGACCATAATCATGCATCATTTTAGATGGGTTCATGATATTGATCATAGGTTCACTATAGATTAAGCCAGCGTTATTTACCAAAACATCAATCCGGCCATAAGAGTCTATAATGCTCTGAATGACAGGCTTGACCTCTTCCGGATGAGTCACATCAAGAACGTATGTCTTGATTGTATCAGGCAGATCGGCCAGAGCTTCAGCATCAATATCAGCCACCACAACTGTGGCTCCCTGCTCTTGCAAAAAAGTAGCAATCGCCAGGCCTAAACCTTTCGCCCCACCTGTAACAAGAATGACAGCGCCATTAAGCTCCAAGTTGAACTCCCTTGTCAGTCAGTACATCAATGATATTCTTGACAGAAGTCATTTTGACAATATCGGGAAGTTCCAGTTCAAGATTAAACTCTCTTTCAAGAGACACTATCAGATCCATTTGCTTAAGTGAGTCCCAGCTACCCAAATTCTCTTTAGTCAGCTCAACAACGATTTGATCATTCCGTAATCCGAATACATTAGCCAACACTGAAACCAAACGGTTATTCATTAGTCAAACTCCAAAATAAGTTGCATAATCACTTGAAGAATAACGGAGTTCTTCTCCTGATCGCGCCAGGTGTACGCTGGATGCTTTTGTATTTTTAGTGATTAAAGCGCCAGCGCCAATGATATTATACTCACCCACAATAACTTCGTTAACAATTGTGCTGTTGACTCCAAGAAAGGTATTGCGCTCTATTTTAGCTTTACCCGATATAACCGCTCCAGACGCAATCCAGCAATGTTCTGAAACAGTCGAATGATGCGCCACAGTGACATTCGCACCGATGAAGTTGTTATTCCCTATACAGACATAGGGCTCGACTACAGCACAGGGAAGAATGATACAGCCCTCACCTATCGGAAGCTGAGTATAGACTCTGGCATCCGGATGAATGTAGGTTTCAATCTGATATCCCATTTCTTTAAGGCGGTTGTACATCGATTCACGGCTGCGATTAATATCGTTATATCCCATTGCCATGATCACAGCACAATTTTCCGGTTCAAATTCATTGTTAATACGATTCAGTGCAATCGAATTGAGCCCAGAGATACCGCCTTGATCAAGGTATTCTTCGTCAACTGTTAAGCCCATAACCTGATACCTGTCATCACTGGACAGATAGCCATAGATGATACTAGCGGTTATCGCATTACCAGCAAGGATTACATTTTTCATAATTCATTATCCAGGACCGCCAATCCAAAGCCAGTTTTCCCATAGTCATTTCCATTGTAAAGCATGTAGAGTTTTCCTTTATATTCAAATATATAAGGATAACAAATCATTTCACTATCCCAGCCTTCAGAAGAAACATCAATTCCTGACAGGGCGTCATTTCTATCCCATTTTAAACCGTCTTTCGACCAGGCGAAACCTATTCGATAGGTTGAAATATCTTTTGTAGCACGATGGGCAAACCACATAAAATAGGTTTCATTTTTGAAATAGACACTGGGTCGGCCAAAAGCATATTCATATTCATCAGCAAAAGGGAGACAGAGGCCGGGATCACTGACCCAATCAATACCATTGACAGATTGCGCGTGGTGAATGCCGTAATGATGATGCCATCCATGCTCTCTTTTTTCCCACTTAACGCCGGAGTTGTACCATGTATGCCAGATGGAGTCTTTAATATGGAATGCAGTCGCAGCCGCAAAGAGGGGATTATTTTTGTCTCTACCCAGAACAGGACCAGGAAATTCTTTCTTTAAACTAAGTTCTGTCGGGTCTAGTATTGCCCGGCCCGTATCACAAAGCCATAATTTCTCCGGAAGATTTTGCCACCCGACATAATAGAGATAATATTGATTATCATGTTTAATAAGACAAACGCTAATCACTCCATCACAATCAAAATATCCGGGCTCTCCAGGCGCCAGGGCTATTTTAGGCTCACCCAACAGCAATAATTGGTCATCTGAGATCATCCCATAGGATAAAAATATGTGTGAACGCTGTGATGCGTCTCTGCATGTAAAAGCGACAATAAAGAGTTCATCCTTAAAGTGGATTATGCAGGGGTGTGAGCCGTGTGTAAAACCAGTAATATCGGGTTTAAAAACCAGGCCCTTCTTTTCCCATTTAAATGGTTTCTCGTTGTTTAAGTGCTCTTTAAATACATCCTCTAAACGCATTTGATTCCCAGACCTCGATAATAAATTACATTACTTACTAAGCAAACGTTCCAGATATTCAACCCGACTAATACCTTGTTTTTCTGCTTCTGCATAAATCTTGTTTTTTAAAGAAGGATTAATCCCTTCCATTGTTCCATAATAGCGTGAGCGAATACTCCCGCCTCGTTTTCCAACATGCGGAACATCTATATTTATGTTTGGGAGTTCATTGGATACAGTAAAATCAATAACATAAAAGCAATGACTTAATTCCCAGGATAATTGGACATCGCGTGCAGTATGAGGCAAAAGATGTAGAGGGGCTTCATAATCATAAAGTGGATTATTGTTAATAAGCATTTTGCCCAGTTCAGTTTGTTTAAACCATGGAGCAATTCCCTCATCACTAATTACCACCCGACCTCCTGGCTTTACTACTCTATCCATTTCAGAGATCCCTTTCTGAATATCTGGAAATAAGTTTAATCCGCCAAAATGATAGGCCGCATCGAATACATTATTATCAAAGGGCAGTTGTGTAGCATCACTTGCAGAGAAATAAAGTTTGATATCCGTATCAGTTGTAAGTGATCTGTATCGTTCTACACCAGCCAATAACATATTTTTTGAAATATCCTGGGCATAAATTATTCCAGATCCCTCAAGACTTTCAACCAGGAAGGGTAAATCATTCCCGGCACCAGCACCTGTAATCAGAATGGTGTCGCCTTTCCTGAGCTTCAGTCTGGATATTAAATTTTTTCTCAGGTTGGATTCATTCTCGCTAAAAGTTTCAAAAACCCAGCGCAATGCATTGTCGTGGATGACGGCGGCATCTTCCTGTGAGTAGTCTGTAGAATTTTCATCTTCGCATGCAAAAACTGGTACCTTTGTGCCAGGCGCATACAAGAATATATGCCCGTTTGGGCAGTGTAATCCTGATTCATGATCTAATAAAGGAACATAATTACAACTACTTTCAGGGCAACAATAATGTGTGTTTGTTTGCATTTATCAACCTTTTTGGCAAATTACCCAAAACACTTTCTCCGAAATTCCATAATAGTCATTGTCAGCAGACCCAAATGAAAAATTATGAAATAAAGGGGAAAAGTACTGTTCAATTTCTGATTTTGAAGCAAAAGCATGCAGTCTGTAACCAACGCGATTATTGTATGGGTCATTCATAATCATAAAAGAACCATCAGACAGTTTTTCAGCCTGGTTAAAGATATAAGATGATTGATTCGCAACTGATGCGATGAGAAAGCCATTTTTTCCAAGTACTCTGTAATACTCGTTGAGGTTATCAAAGAGCGTTTGGCCGTCATCGCAATAGTAGCAACAGTGGCATGCCAAAATATAATCAAATGTTTCATCTTCAAAAGGTATGCTTCCATTTCTTCCCACACGCAAATCAGGTGCATAACCAGATTTTAATAAGGTTTGGCGTGTCTGATTGACAATTCCTGCTGTAATTTCAATACCGCTCACTTCTAGTCCCAAATCGCAAAGGAAAGCAGTATTTCGACCATCTCCGAATCCAATATCTAAAATTTTATCGCCGGGAACAGGTCTTTTAAAATTTTTATTTGGGTAGTTTGCAAGAAATGTCCTGACTACAAACTCAGTGGGATAAACCTTAGAACTAATCCGCTCTGCATAATGACGTTCGTATCTTGTATCCATAGTTTCAATCTGACTTTCCATATATATTCCTAATAATCACATAAGGACGTTGCTTTGTTTCAGAAAATATTTTTGCTAAATAAATACCAATTATGCCTATAAACGATATGATAAGGCCACCTAACAGCCAGATTGAAACCATAATCGACGTCCAGCCATCCAGTGCTACTGACATTAAGAAGCGATTTATAATCAGAGTCGATGCGTAAACAACAGAACTTAAGAAGACAATAAAGCCAAAAATGCTAATCAGATATAGTGGAGCTGCACTGAACGAAGTAACGGCGTTAACAGAGTGACTTAGTTTTTTTAGCAGCCCGTATGTCGAACTGTTTTTAGAGTGCTTGTCTACTGTTTGGGAGCACTGGTTAAAGCCTGTAATTACCCATAAGCAGGATATAACCGACTCCAGTTCCTTATGACTTAACAGCGCATTGACATATCTTCTGGTCATTAATCTTGCAGTAGTAATATTTCGGGGGTGATCAATGTGTATTAGCCAATTGAGAATCCTGTAATATAACGCCCCGCTCCAGCGCTCAAACCAGCCGCCTTTTCTTTTTCTTTGCACACCATAGATAACATCGGCCTTATCCGTATTCATTTGCTCTGAAAAAGATATCAGCCACTCAGGCTCCTCTTCCAAATCACTGTCTATAAGAAAAACCAGCTCTCCCGTAGAATGCTCAAGCCCGGCCCGTATCGCCTTATGGTGGCCAAAGTTACGTGAAAGATCTATCACTACTATATGCTTATCGGTTTGGGTGAGTTGTACGGCAAGTTCCAGGCTATTATCTGGCGAACCATCATTCACAAAAATGATTTCATAATCATCGCCTGCTAACTGTCGGGCGCTATCAGTTGCTCGCTGATAAAATTCATTAATATAATTTTCTGACTTGTATAGAGTCGCAACAATTGAAAGTTTCATGATTTTACATATTTCATATAGTTAGCGGAGCTTTTGCCGCAGTTAAACAGCAAGTCAAGTATACTGACATTGTGGGTAAACTCACCCCAAAGCTGGGGGTATTGGGTATATCCAGCATAATCAAACCAGGTCAATCTGATATTCTGCTCAGCGAAGACGTTCTCGTCGATATAATCTTTTGCAGCGGGCCCCGAGATGTACTCTGTGCCTTTGGCTTGCTGGCAAAGGTTAACCAGGCGTTCAGTCTTGCCTTCAGTCAGGCTGTAATCCCATGAATTGCTGATAATGGTTTTAATCTCTAAATAATGACAGACGGCCTGGATAAAAGAGCGATTTAATTCGGAAATATGAGTGAATTTATTAGTATATAAAGGCGCAAGCCAGGTGGATATTTCATTAAAACACTGAGCGCGGCGATAATTCTGATTGATTGCTTTCCAATGATCCATCATCCATTCTGTACCATCAATCTCTGTGTCTCGAATGGATTGATGATATTTGCCTTTTACTTTTACAGGAACAGTTAACCACTGAACTCCCTGAGGTGTTTTAATTTGGTTGCGATTGCGCCAATCACGACGTGTATATTGCATATCATCGAAAATTATTAGCTCATCTACAGCGGCAATCATGTCGAAATAGCCTTTCCATGGGATGTAATTCGACTGGAGGATAGCAATTCTTTTTACCAAGTCTCAGCTTCCTTTATGAAGATGATTTAATAGCGCGGATAATATCACTTTCTATATGCATAGTGAATAAGTCCGGGACGGCCAGGAGTTTATTAAAGCTCATCCCGAGTGGCATAAATTAATCAGTGAACAGTGCTTTTTCAAAATAGTTTTTTAATTGCTCAAGAATACACTGTATTTCAGTGAAGGATAAATTAAACCATAAAGGTAGACGAACCAGACGCTCGCTTTCTTTACTGGTGAAACGGTCTTGTCCTGAAAACCTGCCGAATTGAATGCCGGCAGGGCTGGAATGCAAGGGGATGTAGTGGAAAGTAGTCTGGACTCCTCGGCCTCTCATCCATTCAATAAACGCTGTTCGCTCAGTGACTGTTGGTAACTTGAGATAATACATATGTGCATTATGCTGGCATTTTTCAGGAATAAAGGGGCGGGAAATAAATTCGTTCAACTCATATGCTGCCAACGCGTCATGATAAATATTCCAGATACCTAGCCTTTGCTCATTGATAGCCTTGGCTTCCAGCAGTTGCGAATACAGGTAGGCGGCCTGAAGTTCACCTGGCAAAAAACTTGAACCCAGGTCACGCCAGGTATATTTATCCACCTGACCTTTTAAAAATTGGGCACGATTGGTTCCTTTCTGGCGGATTACTTCCGCCCTTTCAATAAAGCGTTCATCATTGATGAGCAAAGCTCCGCCTTCACCCCCTGAGGTATAGTTTTTGGTTTCATGAAAGCTGTAGCAGCCGAAATGCCCAATAGTGCCCAGGGGACGTCCTTCATAGAAAGCCATCACTGCCTGCGCGGCATCCTCCACAACATAGAGCTGATATTTTTCTGCAAGTGCCATAATCGCATTCATTTCACAGGCCACCCCTGCATAATGAACGGGAACGATGGCTTTGGTTTTATCTGTAATCGCGGCTTCTATTTTTGTTTCGTCAATATTCATAGTATCAGGGCGAATATCAACAAAAACGATGGTCGCCCCTCTCAAGACGAAGGCATTGGCAGTGCTTACAAATGTATAGCTGGGCATAATCACTTCATCGCCCGGCTGAATATCAAGGAGTATTGCTGCCATTTCAAGCGCTGCGGTGCAGGAGGGGGTTAATAAGGTTTTTTTACAATGGAATTGTTGTTCAAACCACTGCTGACATAACTGCGTGTAATGTCCATCGCCACAAAGTTTGGTACTCCGCATGGCTGCCAAAACATGCTGGTCTTCGGAAGTGGTGTAGGGCGGTTTATTAAATAGAATCATGTCGTTCGCCTTTATATTGTGTTTAGCTCAAGGCTGTCTGCGCTTTTTTGTTCTTCATAGAGCAATGACTGCAAATAGGCGCCATAACTGTTTTTACTCATGCTATGAACAAGTGCAGAGAGTTCTTCGGTGCTTAACCAGCCATTATGGTAGGCAATTTCTTCCAGGCATGCGATTTTAAGCCCCTGTCGATTTTCAATTGCCTGCACGAACGTCCCTGCTTCGAGAAGACTTTCATGTGTACCGGCATCAAGCCAGGCAAAGCCGCGGCCTAATAGTTCGACATGCAGGTCATTGCGATCAAGATAGACTTGATTGACCTGAGTAATCTCTAGCTCACCTCGTTTAGAGGGTTTCATGTGTTTGGCAATGTTGACTACGTCATTGTCATAAAAATAAAGCCCGGTTACTGCATAATTGGATTTGGGGTTTATCGGTTTTTCTTCAATAGAAAGCGCGCGCAGGTGCTCGTCAAATTCAATTACACCAAAACGATGAGGATCTTTGACACGGTAAGCAAAAATGGTTGCACCTGTTCCACGCGACAATGCCTCTTGTAGCTTGGGAGTCAGACCCTGGCCATAGTAAATGTTATCTCCAAGAATTAAACAGACTTTTTCCTTGCCGATGAACTCTTCGCCGATGATAAAAGCCTGTGCCAGCCCCTCAGGTTTTGGCTGGACCATGTAGGTTAGTTTAATCCCAAACTGCTCGCCATTACCCAGCAAATATTTAAAAGAAGCCTGTTCCTCAGGGGTGGTGATGATCAGAATGTCGCGAATACCTGCCAGCATCAGAACCGATAAGGGATAGTAAATCATCGGCTTATCGTAAATAGGAAGTAATTGCTTTGAAACGCCTTTGGTGATGGGATGGAGCCTGGTGCCAGCCCCACCTGAAAGAATGATGCCTTTTGTATTGGTGGGCTGGGGTTTGAAGATAAACGGGTTCACTTGACGGCTCATACTAATGCATCCCCATGTTCACGATGATTGAATACCTGTTGTTTTGATAAAAGCTTAGTGCTCCAGGAGCGGTTTTCAACATACCATTGAATGGTCTTGCGAAGTCCCGTCTCAAAGTTTTCCTGCGGAGTCCAGCCTAGTTCTTTTTGCATTTTACTCGCATCAATAGCATAACGTTGATCATGTCCCGGTCTATCTGTCACATAGGTAATGAGATCGGAATAATTATTGATTCCTTTGGGCTTAACTGGCGCAATTTCTTCAAGTTGTGAACAAAGAGCTAACACCACCTCAATATTTCTTTTTTCATTATGCCCGCCTATGTTATAGGTCTCTCCGGCTCTGCCCGCCGTAAGAACGCGATAGAGTGCGCGCACATGATCATCAACATAAAGCCAGTCGCGGACCTGCTTGCCATCTCCATAAATTGGCAGAGGCTTACCAGCCAGGGCGTTTGAAATCATCAAGGGAATCAGTTTTTCAGGAAATTGAAAGGGTCCGTAATTATTAGAGCAATTACTGATTAGTACGGGCAAACCATAGGTGCGATGCCAAGCGCGAACCAGATGATCGGAGCTTGCTTTACTGGCAGAATAAGGTGAATTGGGCGCATAACTGGTGGTTTCTGTGAAAAGCTCGTCATTATGCTCAAGCTCCCCATATACTTCGTCTGTTGAAACATGATGAAAACGAAAGCTTTTTTGCCGGGATACGGGTAATTGCTGCCAATACTCAAGCGCTGACTGAAGTAAATTAAAAGTACCTACAATATTGGTATAAATAAAGCTGGCAGGGCCTTCAATTGAGCGATCCACATGCGTTTCGGCGGCCAGGTGCATAACGGCATCGGGACGATGGATTTTAAAAAGCTCTCTTATTTTTTGCGCGGAACAAATATCGACCTGCTCGAAGAGATAATTGGGACTTTCGCTGATGGTACTGAGAGATTCGAGATTTCCTGCATAAGTCAGGCAGTCGACATTAATCACCTGATGATCGGTATGGGTTATCAAATGGCGAACCAGGGCTGAGCCAATAAATCCTGCACCTCCAGTTACGAGAATTTTCATACTTAATCCTGTTAAATCGAAAAATTCGGGGATTAACCCAACCGGGGTATTTTCCCTTCTTCTCAAGGAGAATACAACTCTTAACCCATAATTTCTGCCAGATTAAGGTCTGTATATATTTCATCTCATTTCCTTACAAATTGTGTCATTCCTGCTCAGGCAGGAATCCATCTCATCACCGGCACTTAGCCAAATCATGGATGGATTTCCGCCTGCGCGGAAATGACACAGCTGCCTAATTTTTATGAGGATGTCTCAGGCAATTGCCAACGAACCTAGAGGAGCTTACTTTTGAGCCGGTTTTCGCTTATTAGGCAAGCCAATAATCAGCTTGTTCAGATAATAGGTTAGAGGGACCATCGCTGCAATCACCAGCAAGGGGGCGAGCTGCTGAGAAATGTTAAAATGTTCAACTAAAGTTCCTAGCAGGGCCGCCGAGATCAGATATTGCAGAACGTAAATCAAAGGATAGGTAAATAAACCTTTCCAGTGCAACTCCGCTTTAAAAACAATTACCGTATTAAACCAGTAGGCCAGCAATACGCCTAAAAAATAGCCGATGAAATAAGCCCACTGATAGTCGATAAGATGATTCAGGCTAAGATATATGAGATAAGTAAAGCTGGTTGTAAGCCCGCCGCCCAGCCCGAAAAGCAGCCACCGTTTAATCATTATTCACTCTGAATTTGCAATGACGCAGGGAAGGTTAATATTTAAAATGATTTATCAAGTGTACCATAATGCGTCAGAAAATGGGGATTTATCCACAGTCAGCGCCCCATTCGCTTTGCCAGTCGTTTGCCAAAGCGGTTAGTTGGCAATTCAACCCAGCGATGCAGGAGCAACGCCAGTGAAATAGCGATAATTCCAGCGAGCAGAATGGCGAGTATGGCCGGAAATTTTTTTACATAAGTCAGCCAGTAAATCAACACATAACTAGGCAATAAATGAACCACATAAAGAGGATAGCTTATGTTGCCAAGCCAGATAAACAGGGGTGGGGCTGAAATCTGTTCTCTGAAGCGATACGCGACTGCGAAAATAATCAATGCCAGGCCATAATTAAAAGTGCCAGGATACCATTGTGACTGATAATCGCTTCGCGACCAAAGCAACATGAACAGCAGGAAAAAGGCGATGACTAGTGTCGTCATTTGCCGGGTCGACAGGAAATTGCGGCAATGCCAGTTAAAACAGGTACCAATTAGCATATACACAATGTAGACCGCCGAGTTTCCGCTGGCATGAGCTAATCCATACCAGGAAATGCTAAGCGTCCACTGATTAACCCGATTATCCATGCCTAACTGCGTTTCAGAAAGAATTAAGCCGATAAGGCCTGTGCAGACTACCAGAGCGATAAGGTCCATTTTTTTTCCCGAGGTCAGCAACCCGGAGAAAAGCGCGCAAAGAAGATAGAATTTAATTTCAATTTGTAATGTCCAGCTGATTGCATCGAGACTTGGAACCCAAAACAAATCCCGGGTAAGGCTGAGCTGGGCCAGAATATCAAATGTTCCTATCCATAGTTTTCCTCGGTGAAATAATAAAAGGGCTACTAATGCGAAAAAGAAAGCGGCCCAATAAGTGGGATAAATTCTAAAGAAACGCGTTATCAAAAACTGGGTCTTTGAATATTTGGCCAGTGAAAAGGGTATGACAAAACCGCTGATTAGAAAAAACAAAGAGACGCCAAAATGGCTGTACCTGAACCAGCCCGTATCATTGATAATAGACACCAGTTCTGGCGGGTAGGGTGCCGCTTCACAGACTCGAAGACCCAATAACTGGCAGACTGCCAGGTGATTTAACCAGAAATGACCCAGCAGATGCGCTCCTAAAAAAACGATGGCAGAGGCCAATCCTCTGAGAAGATGAGCAAACAGATAATGGTGTTCTGGTAAGGGATGCTGCGGTTTGTCAGTGCTGGAGGTCATATCTCAACCTGAAAACCAATGAAGATCGGCTTTAATATTGATTAATATGCCATTTTTAGGGATCTGTGGGGAGCTGTCAAGTGAGGGTAATGAGGTATTCCCATACTTTTCATTCAAATTATGCGCAAGTCGTGCCATTCCCGCGCAGGCGGGAATCTATTTCATCATAGGCACTGTGCCAAATCATCGATGGTTTTCCGCCTGCGCGGAAATGACAGAAATCGAAGCTGTCTTTCAGACTTGGCAGGCTTAACCAATTGCCTCGTTCAAAGAATCCCGTGTTTGCTCACCGTAAAGTATCTTAACCAGTTTGCCCTGAGGATTCAGAACGAAAGTGGCAGGCACCGCGCGAGGCTGCTCAAAATTCAATGAATGACCCGGATCAACTGCCAGGCAGGGGTAAGTGATTCCGTGTTGTTTAATCAGTCTCCGTTGCTCACGCAATGGCAGCTCATCATAATTGACGGCAAAAAGAGCTATTTTCTCTTTATTATTCTTATAAAAACTGTTGAGTTCATGGATCTCATTCAGACAGGGCTGGCACCAGCTTGCCCAGTAATTAATTAACACCCATTTGCCTCTCAGGCTGCTCAGATCAATTTGTTTGCCTTCCGTATCAGTGAGAACAGTCGCCTGAGCCAGGGAAAAAACAGAAGTGAATAGCAATGCTATAATCAATTTTGCAACAGTCACAATGTCCTCCTCGAGGTTGAAACAGCCGTTAGTTTATCATAGGCTGGCAAAAACAGAACAATGTTCAGGTATAATTAAACCTTCGGGGCAGTCACGCAGCAGGAGCTTCTTATGAGTCAACGTAAAGTGGCAAAGTTATTGACCGGTCATTTAGTTCGCGAAGGGGGCGGCGTCAAGCTTCAGCGTTATATTGGGATGGAACGCGATAATCCCTATGAGCCAATGCTCTTGTTCGATTTTTTTGATAGCGGCAATCCGCTGGATTACATCGCCGGATTTCCCTCCCATCCGCATCGTGGTTTTGAAACCATCACTTACCTGCTGGAGGGACAGATAGAACATCAGGACAACCATGGTCACAAAGGCGTGATTGGTCCTGGTGATGTGCAATGGATGACCGCAGGCCGAGGGATTATTCACTCAGAAATGCCTAAAGAGTCTTCACGACTGACAGGTCTACAACTATGGCTAAATTTACCTGCGGACAAAAAAATGATTCAGCCCGCTTATCAGGAGTTTACTGCAGAGCAATTAGCTTATGAAGCGTTACCAAATGGGGGTGAGCTTAAACTAATTGCCGGTGAACGAGAAGCTGCCTCATCTCCAGTGAAGGGTATCGCGACTGATCCCTTGTTTTTTGATATAAAATTACCCCCGGAAAGCGAGTTTCTGCAGAAGGTAGCGGAAAGCCATCAATGTTTAGTATTTGTCTTGAAAGGAGAGTTGCTTATTGATTCGCAGCGAATAGCCAGTAAAGAAATGGCAATCCTTTCTTCCGGGGATGAAGTACACTTGGAAACGAGCACAGAGGCCTGTCATTGCATTTTGATTGCAGCGCGCAAACTCAATGAACCCATCGCTCGTCTCGGGCCTTTTGTCATGAATACACAAGAGGAAATATTTCAGGCAGTTGAAGATTTCAGAAATAACCAGTTTTAATCAGTACTGTGGGGCCATAAATTAAAGGAGAAGGAAATGGCGAAGGTTTTAGTGTTGTATTATTCAAGTTATGGGCATGTGGAAACGATGGCCGAGGAGGTTAGTAAGGGAGCAAAGGAAGTAGACGGCGTTGAAGTTACCCTCAAACGGGTTCCCGAAACCATGCCGGAAGACATTGCCAAAAAAGCAGGCGTCAAACTTAATCAGGAGGCGCCGGTTGCCAGTCCGCAGGAACTTGCCAATTATGACGCCATTATCTTTGGTACGCCAACGCGTTTCGGCAATATGGCGGCCCAAATGCGTAATTTTCTTGATCAGACCGGCGGTCTGTGGGTAAACGGCGGTCTCGTCGGTAAAATCGCTTCCGTGTTTGTATCAACTGGAACTGGAGGCGGTAATGAATCCACTATCATTTCATTCTGGAATACCCTTATTCATCACGGAATGATTATCGTCGGAGTGCCTTATTCCGAAAAAGGTTTAACCGATCTTAGTGAAATGCGCGGCAGCTCCCCTTACGGCGCAGGAACTATTGCTGGTTCTGACGGAAAGCGAACGCCTTCAGAAATTGAGCGGCAGATTGCCCGTTTTCAGGGTAAGCATGTGGCTTCGATAGCCAAACGTTTGTGCGGTTAACTAAAGTTAAGACAAGGACCCGCTGACGACGGGTCCTTAATTATAAAGGATTAATTGTGAATAGACGAATCATTACTCTCTCTTTTACGTTCAGCCGGTTCCTCTTTTCCCCCTTTGTTTATACTGCGTCTTTTGCTCTTTTCTCTCTTTATTCCAAAAAACATAGCCGCTTTGCGTAGAATGCCTTTCTTCTCGTGGGGCAGAGAGTCTTCCGCGGCAAAATCATTCTCAGCTAATGGAGGCGGCTCTGGTTTTTGAGGAGGAAGCTGCATATCCCTGGCCTTTTTAAAATTATTAATGGCTTCATCAACAGAGATTCTGCTTTTGGGCTCGATAAGGGTCAGCGTTTTCAGGGTATTCACAATAAGCTCTTTTACCTCAGGCTTCACATCAAGGGCATAAAACATATGGCTATAATCATTGGCTCTTGCCACAGGCAACACTCTACCCGCTGCTGCTTCATTATATAAAAAAGCAGAGTTCCTCCAGACCAGGGCGACCAGGCGGCCAAGAGAGTAAAGATCGGCGCGATAATCGATTGCTTTATTTTGTACAGCTTCGGGGCTGACATACATTGGCGAGCCCACGTCGTCACGCAATTTTTCCTCAAATAATCTCGCTAAACCGAAATCGATGGTTTTAACATTGAGTTCGTCGTCGATAATCACATTTTCAGGCTTCAAATCACGGTGGATAATCTGAGGATTAAATACCTGCTCTTTCCAGGCTTCAAGGAGGTTAATACTGATAGTGAAGCGTTCATACATGCTCAGTGGTTTAACCGCTTTACTCCAGTCAGGGGCCCGATCATCATCGATAATATCGCCCAGACAGCGCCCCTCCATCAGACGCTCAACCATATAGGCCTGCCCGTCATACATTACAGGCTGCTTAGGATGGGTATGAGGTGTTTTACTTGCAATATCATATTCTCGTTTTAAGCCGGGATACCCCTCGTAATTTGATCTGGGGGTATAGGGATCGTGCGCAACTTGCTTGGCAAGGCGGCGTTCACCCTGTTTTTTTTCCTTGAAGCTTAAATCTGTATTGCTCTCAGTGAGGCGATAAGTGACTTTTACAGGAATTGCCAGACCAAAGGCGCCTTTACCCAGAGGTTTTTCGGCTAATACCCCATAACGATTATCCTCAAGCCGGTCCTGTTTGATATTGGCGGGTGTTTTTTTACTCTTAAAACGTATAATTTTCTCCCCCAGTACAACTTTTTCAATCTGGTCTTTATAATAGACATTGTCGTAATAGAGATTGCGAAGTCTGACATCATAGGATTTTGCGGCCCGCCATCCATAGCGCGGCATCCATCCTTCGGCATTACTGGTTTGTGCGAAAAGTGCAGCCAGGATCTTTCGTTCTTCTTCGCTGGGAGAAGAGGGGGTTTTGATGGTAATGGTCATCGAACATCCTTGTGTCTTTTTTATTTTCTGTACCGTTATTATAGCAGCATGCCTAAAAATAAGTCATAAAGATTCCTGATTGCCCCAATTGTTATTTGCTGTGCAGGTTAATTGCTGTATAATTTCCTTTTTGCTTGTCGCGTGTGCAGATTCTTTTCGGTGAGTGTTATGGCGATTACCCTGATTATATATGTCATCCTGATGTTGAGTACGGTCTGTGTGATCGCAATGTTCTATCAAATGAACCATCAACAAAAAACGCGCCTGGCGATTGGGGATTATCTAAAATTGGGCATCAGCGGAATTATTGCCTTTATTGCTGACACCCTGGGGGTTGGGAGTTTTGCCGTTAACGTCGCGCTGGCCAAGCTTCTTGGCACTTTTCCAGATGATGAATTGCCGGCGGTGAATAACGGCGCCCAGGTGATTCCGGGAACTATCGAGTCGCTTTTTTTCATGCAGCTGGTTGATGTTGATTTAACCACCATGCTGACGCTGGTAATTGGAACCTGTGTCGGTGGTTTGATTGGCGGGGCTATAGTGAGCAGGCTGAGCAAGCAGGCAATCCGTTTAACGATGATGTGTTGTTTTGCAGGAATTATTCTTCTGCTGCTGGCTCATCAATTCCGATTAATGCCGGTGGGCGGTGATGTGGTTGAACTGCAGGGAGCCAAACTGGTGATTGGTTTTCTGGCCATGGTCATCTGCGGTGCTCTGACCTCAGCAGGGATTGGGCTGTTTGTAATGATACAGGGTGTTCTGTTTCTGATGAATGTTTCACCGATTGTCGCTTTCCCAATCATGACCACCGCTGGAGCCATGCAACAGCCGCTCACCACCCTGGTCTTTTTACAACAGGATAAAATACCTCTAAAGAAAACGATGATCCTAAGCCTTTCTGGCTGTCTAGGTGTTTTAATTACCCTCCCCTTATTTGCACATTTGACCGTAACCTGGCTGCATACCCTGTTACTGCTAATCATTATTTACAATTTATACGCAATAAGCAGAACCTATCTTAAAGTCCGCCGTTCACCCCGTCTGACCAGTGGGTTTTCCGGGCTGGCTGTTAGTGATTAAGTTTTTTATACTCTTGGATCTCTGATTTTCACAAGGATGGTTTTATGAATTTAATCAAGAAGTTGCAAATAGTATTTTGCGGGATGCTGATCTCGGCGGCCTCGTATGGATTTAATCCTGAGTTTGACACGATGGTGATTTTTGGCGACAGTTTATCAGACAATGGTAATTTATATCGTTATTTTCTCCATTTTCTACCGGTTTCACCTCCCTATCACGAAGGGCATTTTTCCAACGGGCCTTTATGGGCTGAGTATGTTTACCAGAATTATTTTCCTGCTGATTATACCATCGGTTTTCAGAACTATGCGGTAGGGGGAGCTGGGGCGGTATTATCGTATAAAGAAAACCTGCCCTTCACACTAACGGTAGAGCTGGATGATTATTTTTACTGGAATACTTACGGGCACAAAGAAACCAGCCTGTATTCCATTTGGATTGGTGCAAATAATTATATCAATGGGCCTACCAATGTAGAGCCGCTTACTGACGGGGTTGTCGATGCGATAGGAAATGTGACTGAGCGCCTGATTGGCCGGGGCGGTAATAAATTTCTTATTATTAATTTACCGGATTTAGCCAAACTGCCGCAATCGAAAAAGATGAGTGATCCTTCTCTATTGACACGCCTGACCCTCGTGCATAATCAAAAGTTACAGCAGCGGGTTGAAGCATTGCGGAATCAGTATCCCGACGTCCTGTTTTTGTATTTTGATGCCTATACTTTTTTTAATGAATCAAGCGCTCACCCAGCGGATTATAATATAACGAACATTGAAGATCCCTGCTATATGGGCAGTTACAGTGGCTGGCTTACAGCACTTCTCCCTTCGCGGGCTGCCTTGCATGATTTTTTAAAACAGCAGAATCCCTCAATGAATGATACGCAATGGTCAATTATTGAATCCAACCCGGTACTGCATGAGGCTGCCGAAACAGCCTATGTGTATTCGCGATTGCCAGAGGCCGCCAAAGAAGAGCCGCTTTCCTGCGATAGTTATTTATTCTGGGATCACGTGCATCCCACCACTGTTGTGCACCGCTTGATTGCGGAGCAAGTTAGTAAACTGATTGAGGAAGCCGGTCTTAAGCCAGGCTGGCCAGAATCAATCTCTAAAAAGGTTAGTAATGGAAGAGATAAGCAAATCACAAAAAAAGCGTGATGCAGACGCTTTAAAGAAATTAGGGGTTAAATTGGTTGAGCTGCCCGCTGGTACTCTGGATCAGCTGCCCTTAACTGAAGTTTTGCGGCAGGCGATTGATGCCGCAAAAACGATTAAAAGCCATGGTGCAACCCGGCGTCAGGCGCAATTGATTGGAAAATTAATGCGAGGCGCTGATCATGAAGCCATTCTGGAGGCCTATGAATTATTGCAGGCTGAAAAAAGCGCGCAGACAGCCAGTTTCCATGAGGTGGAAGACTGGCGCGAGCGCTTGATGAGTGAAGGAAATGAGGCGCTTACTGAATTTATCAATGATTATCAGCCTCAGGATGTGCAGCAATTACGGCAATTAATCAAAAAAGCAATTGATGAGCGTAAGGCCAATCGATCCCTTGGGGCTTACAAAGCGCTTTTCCGCATGATCCGCGACGCGGTTGAAGAGACGTTGTTGCGTAAATAGAACCAAGCAACTAACCTGTCGTCTTTGCGAACGAAGTGAAGCAATCCAGATCGAAACTTGAACAAAGCAAGAACTGGATTGCTTCGCTAATGCTCGCAAAGACAGTTTTTTGTGCACCTATCTTCATTTGCGCAACAAAGCCGGTTGAAGTAAAGTAATTTTGGACAAACAATATTTGCTCGCCTAGAATACGGGCTAACTATTTATATTAAAGAGAAGGCATGAATTATTCCCTGTTTGTCAGTTGTGCCAAGGGATTGGAGTATTTGCTCGAGGCTGAGCTAAAAGTTTTGGGATTGCATATAACACGCGTAAGCCCGCAAGGCGTTTATGGCGAGGCTGGACTACAGGTTATTTACCAGATTTGCATCTGGTCGCGTCTGGCCAATCGGGTTCAATTGGTATTGTTCAGCGGCCAGGCTCATAATGAGCAAAGCCTGTATCAGCTTTGTAATCAGTTTCCCTGGCAAACGGTATTCAAAGCCGATAAGACACTGGCGATTGAGTTTCATGGCTCTTCAAGTCATATTCGTAATTCGATGTATGGTGCCCAGGTAGTTAAGGATGGCATCGTCGATCACTTCAGGAAACTGCATGGGCAGAGGCCATCGATTGATCGCGAAAAACCGCAGATAAGATTGCATGCGCACTTAAAACTGGATACGGTGACCGTAAGTCTGGATTTGACCGGTTATAGCCTGCATCAGCGAGGCTATCGCCAGCAGGCAGGTGATGCGCCCCTGAAAGAAACCCTGGCCGTTGCCATGCTCCTTCGAGCCAAATGGCCGGAACTGGCGGAAAAGGGCTATAGTTTCCAGGATCCTTTCTGTGGTTCGGGCACGCTGGTAATTGAGGCGGCGATGATGGCTGCCAATATTGCCCCGGGGTTATTGCGAAATGATCAATCAGTCATTCATTGGGTTCAGCACCATGAGTCGCTCTGGGAGAAATTGCGAACCCTGGCACTGCAACAGGTCAGACCGTCGCATTGCCGGATTAAAGGCAGTGATAGTAATGGCAAACTGATTCGAATGGCACAAGCCAATGCAGAAAAGGCCGGTGTGGCTCGCCTGGTGGAATTTGAGCAGCAAGCCCTGCAAGATGCACGTCCGGTGGCACCAAAAGGTTTGCTGCTGTGTAATCCGCCCTATGGTGAGAGGATGGGAGAGACTACCCAACTGATTCCCCTGTATCAGCAGCTGGGAGCGACCTGTCATAAATACTTTCAAGGCTGGGAGGCCGCTTTTCTAACTACCAATCCTTTGCTGGCCAAGGCGGTAGGCCTTCGCTCCAGTAAACAATATACTCTGTTCAATGGTCCGCTGGAATGCAAACTCTACTGCCTGACCATTAGTGCCTGCAATCAGTTAAAGAATAATGATAGAGAGTCGCTGTCTTCCGGGGCACAAATGCTGGCAAACCGCCTGCAAAAGAATGCGCAGCATTTACAGAAATGGGCGAAGAAAAACAATATCAGCTGCTATCGGGTTTATGATGCCGATTTACCAGAATATGCCTATGCAATTGATGTATATAAAGATTACGCAGTACTCCAGGAATATGCTGCTCCCGCATCAATCGCTGCTCATAAAGCAGAAAAGCGAAGCCTGGAGGTTATGCAGGTTGTACCCATAGCTTTGAATATTGATCCGGATAAGCTGGTTGTTAAAACGAGAAAGCCGCAAAAAGGAAGCGATCAGTACCAGAAGGTGAAGCAAACCCAGCATACGATGATTGTCGAAGAAGGTCGGGCTAAACTTAAAGTAAATTTATATGATTATCTGGATACCGGTTTGTTCCTTGATCATCGACCCTTGCGCCTGCGTTTTGCCGCACTGCCTTCAGGAACCCGTTTTTTAAATTGTTTCTGTTATACCGCCAGTGCCAGCGTTCATGCCGCTTTGGCAGGAGCCTTCACTACCAATGTCGATTTGTCGAACACTTACCTTAATTGGGCTGAAGAAAACTTTCGCTTAAATCACATTGACTTATCCCGCCATCAGTTTGTTCATTTTGATTGCCTGGAATGGTTGAAAATTGCCAAAGATAAATATGATGTGATTTTTCTCGATCCCCCCAGTTTTTCCAATTCCAAGCGGATGAAAACAACCCTGGATATACAAAGAGATCAGAGCGTTTTAGTGGAAGAAGCCATGCGTCTTTTAAATAGGCAAGGCGTGCTTTACTTCTCAACTAATCTGCGCCAGTTTAAACTGGCTCCAGAGATTAGCGAGCGCTATCTGGTGAAAGATATCAGTGCGGAAACCATTGATCTGGATTTCAAGCGTAACAAGCGGATTCATCAGTGCTTTATGATTAGTCATCGTAGTGAGTAAATCAAAACGCTCAGGGGCGGGCAAAAAATAGGCATAATTTGTAGATTTTGACTACACTATAGTTATTACCAAGCTGTTTGAGTAATGATAATGGCTGCAAATCCGAAGGACAGCCCGCCCTCTGCCGTTAAAGCTGCTTTTGAAGCAGCGAAAGTGACTGATGTTGTTGACGCGCTCAAGAGTCTTTGTAACCAGACCGAAGACTATTTACCTGTTGCGGGACCTCTGCCAAAAAACACTTATACCTATCAACTGGAGTTAATTACTCAGAAATTGCTGGCATTGGAAGGATTTTATGTAAAAAACAGCGATGGAGAGTTTCAGATCATTTTTGATGATGGAACGCAGCTTGAGCTGACTAAAATCCTGACGCATGCCAATTTTGAACATTTGGAATTCAAGCCGCCTGATTTTAAACAATATGAAGAATATATTTATAATCATTCGCAATATAAGCCGGATATTGAGGGTGTTTTTCCAAGTGAAGAACTGTTTCGAGCCAATGATAAAACCGGCGCCGTTCGCGAATTGAATTATGCCGAGATGCTGGCGCTTAATCTGTATACCTCTCAGGATTATTATAAAAATATCAATGCACTGACCCGCGGCACCTATGACTTTGAAGACAGACCTGAATGGATACGAGATGTTATCCTGCATTCGGTAATGAGCGCCAGCGGCCTCACCAAAGCGCAGGACGTTACTATTCCCGGAACCTTTCGTTATGAGAGTGTGTATAGCGAGGATGCACTGAAACAGCGCATTGAACTAGCCGAGACAGGTGGAGTTAGTGTTGAGCGAAATTTTATTAGTTCAGCTGAAATACCTGCAGAACGATTCGTCGATAAAATTGCAATTACCTATACTGACGTCAAGGGAAAATGTATAGCTCCTTTATCTGCGTATCCAAATGAGCGTGAATTTCTTATTCCTCCAACCCAAATGCAGTGGAAAGGTTATACACAAGAAGGGGATACGCATTATTTCCATGCCAGCCCTGTTGTTGATTTGCAGAAGGTCCATGAAGAAGCTTTGGAGATGACTTCACCTGAGATGCAAGCCACATATCAGCTGATGTTCCTGAATAACCATGTGCAAATGATGCAAAAGCAATTTGAAACCTTTGATGCTGATGTGCAGGAAGCTTTTGCCCCCAGGCTTGCTGAACTGCAAAATTACATTAATGAGAACGGACTTGCATTACAAGAGGGTTCTATTACCAGCGAGGAGATATCCGACTCACTGGATGGATTATGGGATCAGCTCAGTAATTTGAGTGAAGAAGCGCAGGTCTTGCAGAATAAAGAATTAATAGTTCAGGAGAATGTTGCCGAAACTGGCTATAGTTCTGGCCACTACAAGTTAAGGTTATCGGAGATGAAAGGCGATCCGGAACCTGAACCTGAGCAGGATTATGGTTATAAATACTAGGGCGTGTTTTAGAAGTTAAAGTCAGGCAGTTTTTTGCTTATGAGGAATGGGATTTCTGGATCCCCCGCATGAAGCGGAGGACGCAGAGGGTCGGATGTTTAAATCTCCGGCGGATTTTTTATATCCTTTACAATGACCTCTTCTTCCTGAGTATGAACAGAGGTTGGGGGTACGACTGATGCCGGCTCTGCGACTACTACAGGTTCGGGGCCATGCAGTTCATCGCGCAATTTAGGCAGATAACCTGCCATAAAACAAAGTTCTGCTACCAGGAACAGAGGAGCCACCAGAGCCTGTTGTACATTGGTCATGAAAGCAGGTTTACTGCCTTCCATGAAATGACCGGCCAATTGCAGGATCCAGCCGATAACAAAGCAGAGTATAAAAATCCATAAATTAAGTCCATTAGGCCCGGGAGCACTTAAAACCGCGCTGATCCACAATAAAATCGCCAGTACAGGTAATAAAAGCAGGGTCAGTCGCCAGTTTAATCTGAAATAATAAATTAATAAGACAACAGTTAGAATTTCTGCCAGCGTGATATCAAATATTCCAGGGACAATCACATGAAAGTAGCCAAAAAAGATCATCAGGCTGAATATAATCAGCGGAACCCCCGCCAGATGCGTGTAAAGCGTGGTTTTTTCCTGATGGTATTGACGGTATAAATACGCCTGCTCGAGAAACGTTTTCATCCTGAAGTCCTTAGTGTTTTCTCCTAAACTTAGCATAATTTGAACAAAATCACCAATCAGGTTGGCGTCATGTCAGGCTTCAGCTGCCTGACATAGGCTGAAATTGCTGCTAGTCATTGAAACCAGTGAAGCCATTGAATGAAGGCATACAGGATGTGAACATTTCGTAAACCGTATCTGCCAGAGTCTGTGGCTTGCTTGGAGACTGCGGGAAAAACCTGTGCTTGCCTGTATGGTTGATGAGGCTATCATTAGCCGCAGGGGATAGCACTTGATTAAAGAGACTGCGTATTTCGGTAATATCTTTCTTTTCAATAAGGGCTTTCCACTGATCTTTTGAGCAATTTATATTAGCCTGAATAGCAGGTTGCTGAGTAAGTAAATAGACCATGTCGTCAGTTGAATCCAGTGCTTCCCTAATGATCAGATGAAGAGAAGGAGCAATGCTTTGGCTCATTTGGGGGAGGCTGAGAAGGCTGATGACCGCCTCATAGGCCTGCTCACGGATAGCCAGGCGAAGCGCAAAATGCTGACCTTCTGGTAGATTCGCTCGATAGTCCCTATTGGATAATAATGTATCCAGGGCTATGGCATTCGGGTATTCCTGGGGATTTTTTGCCTTCAGAATAGCAAGTTCCAGTGTACTTAAATCAAAACTAAGCATGGGTATTTCGCTCAAGGATTAAAAAAAGACCGCCTGAAGAGCACAGCACATCAGGCGGAGTTATTTCAGATCAGACTATAGAGAATGGCCGAAATAGCGATCAGCCCCATCGCTATCACAAAGGTATTAGTAAAAGGTTGCTTATACTTTTGCAAGACAGGAATTTTGGCAATAGCATACATGGGCATTAAGAATAATATGATTGCAATGACTGGGCCGCCTAAAGTTTCTATCATGCCCAGAATACTGGGATTGACGGTCGCCACCAGCCAGCAAGTGATAATCATAAACACTTCGATGGCCAGTTGTATTTTATTATGGGCAATATCCCTGTTTCGTTTTTGCAATCCCTTGACAATCAATCCCTGCAAGCCTTCGCTGGCGCCCAGGTAATGCCCGAGAAAGGATTTTGAAATTGCAATAAAGGCAATAAAAGGAGCGATGTAGGCTATCACCGGGGTTTTAAAATGATTGGCTAAATAGGAAAGAATGGAAATATTCTGTTGTTTGGCGAGAATCAGGTCCTGGGGTGAAAGGCTAAGCACACAGCTGAATACAAAAAACATGACGGTCGCCACCATCATTAGATGGCTGTATTTTAAAATGCTCGAGCTTTTTTGGTCAGCTTCAGTAGAATAGCGCTGTTTCTGAGCAACCGCGAATGAAGAGATAATCGGCGTGTGATTAAAAGAAAATACCATCACAGGAATCACCAGCCACAGTGTTTTCCAGAAGCTGCTGCTGGCGGCAACCTCACTTAAGCTGCTGCTCTCTGCAAAAATAGCACTATTCCAGTGGGGAATAAGATAAAGAGACAAAAGAATGAGAACGGTGACGAAAGGATAAACCAATAGACTCATCGAGCGTACGATCATTTGCTGACCAAAGCGAACGATGGCCATCAACGCCAGGACGAGCACCAGCGCTATTAGTGAGCGTGGCGGTGGAGTAACTCCCATCTGGTTCAATAAAAAGCTTTGCGTTGTATTGGTAATGGCCACACTATACATCAGCAGGATAGGGTAGATAGTAAAAAAATACAGCAGTGTCAGAATGCGCCCTGCCTGTGAGCCAAAATGCTCATCGACCACTTCGGTAATATCACTGCTTTTGCCTGAGCCTGACAAAACAAAACGGCAGAGTGCCTGATGGGAAAAATAAGTCATCGGGAAAGCCAGCAACGCCATGATAATCAGCGGCCAGATGCCATGTAAACCGGCGTTAATAGGAAGAAATAAGGTTCCTGCCCCAATGGCGGTGCCATAAAGACCCAACACCCATATGGTATCTTGCTTATTCCATTCAGAAACATGGCTTTTTTGTGAGGCTAAGGATCCAACTATTCCTTCTACAGACATAACATATCCTCGTTGAGTGATAAATTAGCATGATTCAGCTCATTTCCTGACTTTAACGCATTCTATTCCTTCAGAAAATCATACGGGCAGTTTGTACTATTTTTAGGCAAGGCATTTATCTTAGCGAATCTAATCTGACAAATCAAGTATCAGCTTGTTCAATAAGTTCATTATAACGATAACAAGAGCATATATGGTCATTAACCATGCCAACGGACTGCATAAACGCATAGCAGCTGGTAGGACCCAGAAAGGCAAACCCATCTTTACGCATTTGTCTGGCCATAGCACGAGACTCGCTGGATTCAGTGGGAATCTCGGATAAATCATGCCTTTTATTGACAATAACCTGTCCGTTGGTAAATTGCCAGAGGTAATCAACAATAGATTGTGTTTCTTCGATACGCAGAAATGCCTGTGCATTTTTCCTGATCGAAAAAATTTTGAGCCGATTACGAATTAATTCCTCATTACTCAGAAATGTAATGAGCTCATCATCACTTAAAGCCGCCAGGCGTTCAGGAGAAAAATTATAAAACGCCTTACGCATCACTTCGCGCCTTTTTAGAATAATATGCCAGCTCAAACCTGCCTGCATACTTTCCAGCACAATCATTTCAAAAAGCTTGTCACGATTTTTAAGGGGAACCCCCCATTCTTCATCATGGTAGCGTTGGTATAGCTCATCTTTCTGACACCAGGTGCAGCGAATCCGCTCAGAGTTTTTCAAAGGTCCATTTCCCAAATATAAACAAAACATTGCCGGCGCCCTGCGCGCCAGGGATGTAAGTCGCTCCAATGCTGGCATGGCGATAATTAATTGATAGCCAGGGGAGGACCCCCGGAAATGGGATGCCCTTGAAAATATCAGGCCGGGCAGTGACCAGTACGCTGTAACCCCCGCCAAGCCGCAGGTTTTCGCTCAAATGCGCCACTTTTAAAAAAGCATAGCCCAGCGCGGGTTCAATGTTTTTATGCGAATCAAGAAATGCTATCGCGTACAGACCATGCCAATCATTGTCTTCATCATAGAACCCTTTTCCCAGGCCACCGCCCCAGGCCTGTTCATTATAAGTTTTCAGGCGCTCCTTGTCATAAGTGTAGCGGTTGTGCCAGGCATAGCCTGTTCCGTATAGCTCATTGCTGCCTTCAGTCCATATCTGATGCAAACGCTGGCATGTTTTATGTATCAAATAAGGGAGACCTTCACAGGATGAAGACGTTTCACCGGCAAAAGCTGCCGTGGATAGGCTTAAAATTAGTACAAATAGTGGAAATAGTAAACGATTCATTTGATATTGAAATGAAGGGGTTCAGCCAGCACTTGTTTAATGCTACAGTGAATTGAATGGAATTCGGGTGCTTAGCTTAATCACCATTAGTAAAATTGTTATTTATTAAGAGCATACTAACATGGACTTGTTTCGTAAAAAAGCGGTTAATTCCGAATTGGAAGATGAATCCTCTCGTCTGGCCAGATGCCTGTCAGCACTGGATTTAGTGTTTCTCGGTGTGGGCGCGATTATTGGCGCCGGAATTTTTGTTCTGACTGGTATTGTTGCCGCAACGCACGCGGGACCGGGTATCGTTTTCTCTTATATTCTTGCCGGGTTGGCCTGTGCTTTTTCAGCGTATTCCTATGCAGAGCTGGCGGCGGCAGTCGGAGGCTGCGGCAGTGCTTATGGTTATGCCTATACCGGCTTTGGTGAATTAATGGCCTGGATTGTCGGCTGGGATCTCATTCTGGAGTATGCGATTTCTGTTCCTGCTGTTTCCGTGGGCTGGAGCGGATATTTTAATGATTTGCTGAAGGCGATGCACATTATGGTTCCTGCGGATCTGCTGCATGCTCCGCAGAGTGGCGGTGTATTTAACGTTCTGTCCATGTCGATTATTTTATTTTTAATGCTGCTGCTGAGTATAGGAATCAAATCCAGCACCCGGGTCAATAATCTGATGGTTTTTGTGAAATTGATCGTTCTTTGTCTCTTTATCATTATCGCCAGTTCCAATGTCAATCCTGCCAACTGGACTCCTTTTCTACCTTTCGGCTGGGAAGGAGTGGTTCAGGGCGGCGCTCTGATATTTTTCGCCTACATCGGATTTGACGCGGTTTCTACCGCGGCTGAGGAAGCAATGAATCCTCAACGCGATCTGCCGGTTGGTATTCTCGGTTCATTAATACTTTGTACCTTATTTTACATTATTGTTTCAGGGCTGCTGACGGGTATTGTTCCCTATCCTGACCTGAATGTTTCTTCCCCCGTAACGCATGCGATGCTGCTGCTTGGCTATCGGGCCGCTGCCGGATTTATCGGTATAGGTGCTGTTGCCGGGCTAACCACTGTAATGCTGGTTCTATTCTATGGTTTAACAAGAATTATTCTGGCGATGTCCAGAGATGGTTTATTACCACGATTTTTTGCCAAAACTTCGCCAAAAACCAAAGCCCCGCTTAGGATCATTATTATCTGCGGTGTTTTAATGTCGCTCATTGCCGCTCTTCTGCCAATTAATGAGCTGGCGGAACTGGTGAATATTGGAACCTTGTTTGCATTCATTACTGTTTGTATCGGGGTCATTGTGATGCGCTATACTCATCCGGATTTGCCAAGACCATTCAGAACGCCCTTTATGCCAGTCGTTCCCATTTTAGGGGTGATATCCTGTTTATATTTAATAATTAATCTTCCCACCCTGTCATTACTGCGTTTTGTAATCTGGATGGCTATTGGACTGGTGATCTATTTTAGTTACAGTTACAGGCACAGTGCGCTTAATGGAGTCAGGCTTGGTAAAGGGACAGAAAAAACCGGCAATTAAAAAAGCCAGAAAAAAAGAATCGGTTTCTCAATTATTGAGAAAAATTGTTTCAGCTCATAAAAAAGAGAAGTCGATTAGCTATGGAGACTTGATTCAGTCAATGGGAGAACGCGCATTTGGCTTAATCACTATTCTGTTTGCTTTGCCCAGTGGCCTGCCTATCTCAATTATTCCAGGCTTTTCTTTTGTGTTTGGTTTGCCAATTGTCTTTATCGCTCTGCATTTAATTATTGGCAGAAAAAGCTTATGGTTGCCTGCGCGACTGGCTCGCCAGACTGTTGATATTGATACCCTGGAAAAGGTGCTTACCAGGACAAGGCCTTATTTATTATATATCGAACGGCTGCTAAAACCGCGTTTGTTATTTTGCTTCTCAGGCATTGCAGAGCACATCCACGGACTTTGCCTTCTTCTTCTAAGTTTATTATTACTGCTGCCGATTCCTCTTAGCAATTTTGTTTTCGCGGCCCTGATCATTTGTTTTGGCCTGGGTTTGATAGAAAAAGACGGATTGCTTATCTTGCTCGCCTATCTGGGGTTTACCGCCTATATTCTCTTTCTTAATCAGGTGATCCGACAGCTTTTAGGGCTGTTTGCTTAAGCCCGCAGGGCGTAGGGGCCACTGCCATCCAGTTAAGTAATCATTGCAGGTTCGACCCTTGGCCCACGCAAAGGGGTTGAACCACTCCGAAACTCAAGGTTGTGCCAAGGGCACAACCTACACGCTACCGCCCATATTGTCATTTCCGCGAAGGCGGAAATCTATTGATGGTTTGGAACAGTGTCATGTTTGAAATGGGTTTGCACCTTTGCGAAAATGACAAAGTCGGGTGTAGCCTGCGCATATTCAGTAAGATCCCTGAATTCTTGCGGATATATTTCATAGTCAGGAATCAGCCTCTGAAGACAGCCGCAAGTGGATAATGCTTGCCAAAACTTGCAAAACTGTGTATAAAGGAGAAAGTCTGTAACATTATTAAACATTTTTTCTGGCTTTTGTATGATAAAACGGTATTTTGACAAGAAGTTCTCTTTCCTGATGACAAGTTCTGATGTTCTGTTTTCACAATTCGACTTTCGAGTTCCCCATGTGGCCTCTGTGGCCTGTTAACGGATAACAACAGCTGAACTTATCTCGCTCGAACCGCATGAAGGAGAACTCAATGCAGAATTACAAATCAATTTTTATCTACGGATTTGCCATCTTTGTAATGTTTTTTGGCTCAGGAAATCTGGTTTTCCCCCTGCAAATCGGATATGCAGGCGAAAGTAACT
Organism: Legionella quinlivanii; assembly: GCF_003265995.1. Lineage (GTDB taxonomy): Bacteria > Pseudomonadota > Gammaproteobacteria > Legionellales > Legionellaceae > Legionella_C > Legionella_C quinlivanii_A. The sequence continues at coordinate 236,167 of NZ_MVJN01000003.1, forward strand.
GGTTAATGGGATTTGCCGGTCTTTTGCTGACCGGCATTTTTTTGCCGCTGATGGGCTTGTTTGTGATTAAGCTTTATCAGGGCAGTTATCAGCGGTTTTTCTCTGAGGCTGGGAAGACAGCAGGCATATTGCTCCCTTTAATTATGCTGGCTTTATTAGGATCTTTTGGTGTAGTTCCACGCTGCATTACAGTGGCTTATGGCAGTGTTAATTACCTGTTCCCCAAAATCTCTCTGATGCCCTTTAGTCTGGTATTTTGCCTGATAACTTTCTTTTTCTGTTTAAATGATCGCATTATGGTCAAACTGCTTGGCAAATGGATGAGTCCGCTTTTATTATTGACGCTTGTGGTTCTGATTGGTGTGGCAATGTGGAAATCTCCTCAGGCGGGAGGTAATACGGCTGCGCTTGCTGCTTTTAATAACGGTTTTGTAACCGGCTATCAGACGATGGATTTGTTCGCTTCTTTCTTCTTTTCTGCTTTAATTTTTCAGCAGATTCAACAGCAATTTCCTAATGCCTCATCCAGAGAAATCATCGGCTTCGCCATTAAACCCAGTATCATTGGGGCCGGCCTTCTGGCAATCATTTATTTAGGGTTGGTCTATTTGGGTGCTCATTACTCCAGTCTGATAGGCGATGTTTCCCCGGAGCTGATGTTGCCGGCAATAGCGTCCTATGCGATGGGTGATAAAGCCACTTTATTTATGGCGATAACCATGTTTTTTTCATGCCTGACTACTGCAGTGGCTCTGAACAATTTGTTTGCGCGCTACCTTTGCTCACTGTTTAAGCAAGAGGATAAATTTCCGTTTTTTCTATGTTTGACCAGCTTAACGGCATTTGCCATTTCACTACTGGATTTTAAGGGGATCGCCGCTTTTCTTTCCCCGATTCTTCAGTTAACTTATCCGGCAGTGATTGTGCTTACTGCCTTATGCATTTTACTTCGTGGCCGTCAGCGTCTGAAAACGCTGGTATTCTATCTGATTACCGCGCTGGTTGGTGGACTGGTATCCTTTCATCTGGTTAATATTGGCTAATTCTTTTCCAAAAGCGAACGGCCCGGTTTTTTTATTAAAGGCTGGGCGAGCCGAGTCAAAGATGCTACTATTTAAGCAGGCTTTAATGGCTTGTTCCTGATCAAATGGCAGGCCCCTTATTCACAGCAAGGAAATTAATGAGATCGTGGTTTTTGAGTGTTTTGATGTTTACCTTAATGTCGGGTTCCCTCATGGCAGCTGAAAAAAAAATCGTGTATGGCTATGTTGAAAAAGCGCTGCTGGTTGATAAAAATCTGACGGTTTCCGCCAAGCTGGATACGGGAGCAAAATCAGCCTCTCTAAGCGCCATTAATATTCAGCCGATCATCAAGGATGGTAAGCAATATCTGCAATTCACTGTACCCAGTAAGCAGGGCAATGTTGATTTTATCGCCGAATACCTGGGCAAAGTTAGAATCAAGGTCAGAGCCGGCGAGCATCTTGCAGGCAAACTCGAGCCTATCAGGAGGCCGGTGGTCTTAATGCGTATTCGGATGGGAAATGTTGAGCAGCAGATCCCGGTCAATCTGACTAATCGCAAACGATTTATTTATCCGCTTCTACTAGGCAGAGATGCCATCAATGCGTTTTCAGGTCTGGTAGACCCTTCCTCAGCATTTAGAATAAAAATGGGTAAGTAGGACAAGAATGAAGTCTAATCAACGTCATGTTTATGGTTTAATTCTCTGTTTGTTTTTATTGGGTACGGGTCTTTTTCTGTACCGGCATTTTATTCTGGATGTTCCGCTGACGGACACCGAAACGGTCAATAGCTGGATGGTCGAGTCAAATTTACGTTTCACCGCCGACAAAAACGCACCAGTAAAAGCCAGCTTCATAATTCCCTATCTACCGCCTTATTATGCCATTCTGGATGAGTACTTCGTTTCTCATAACTATGGGGTAACGACCAATTTGAAGGGCTATAACCGTCAGACCGTCTGGTCGCTTCGCCGAGGGCATGGTGCGCAGTCCTTGTATTATCGTGCCATCTTTCGTGAGACGGATAACAATGAATCTGTTTTGCCCAAGCCGCCAATGGTCAAAGCGCAGGCGCTGGATGAAAATCAAAAATCTGCTGTTGATACGATTTCGAATATTGTGCGCCCAACATCTGCCGATATCCAGACCTTCGCTCAGGAAACAATAAAAGAACTGAATAAAAAAGATGGAAATGCAAAATTATTGGTGGGCCCTGAGTTTAACGAAGAGAATGTGATCAAAGCGGCTATTTTAATCCTCAATCAGGCAAAGATATATGCAATGCCGGTTAAAGGGATTTATCTCAATCAGCAAAGCCATGCCGAGTTTAAATTGTTCATGGCCGTATACAACGACAAGGAATGGTTTTACATTAACCCCCGCACTGGCGGTACAGGTTTGCCGAAGACTTTTCTGGTCTGGCAGTATGGATCAGAACCTCTGTTTGAGGTCAACGGAGGCAAAAAAGCCAGTTTTAATCTGACCGTGTCGCCGACGCCTATTAATGCCTTATCGATTGCTAAAACCCGCGGTTTACAAACCGACTCGCAATTGCTGCGCTTTTCCCTGCTGCAACTTCCGGTTAATGTCCAGGAGACTTATAAAATTTTGCTCACTGTACCGATTGGTGCTTTCATTATTTTACTTCTGCGCAATTTTATAGGTTTGAAAACTTTCGGTACCTTCATGCCTGTCCTGATTGCTCTGGCATTTCGTGAAACTCATGTCATATGGGGGATTGTACTCTTCGTATTCATCGTGTCCTTTGGGTTGCTGGCTCGCTTTTATCTTGATCAACTCAAACTGTTATTGGTGCCGCGTCTCGCGGCGATTCTGACAGTAGTGATTCTCCTGATGATCTTTGTCAGCGTCATGAGCCAGAATCTTGGTCTGGAATCGGGCTTGTCGGTTGCCTTATTCCCAATGGTTATTCTTACAATGACTATTGAGCGGATGTGTATCACCTGGGATGAGCGCGGCGCCTCCGAAGCAATAAGAGCCGGTGTTGGCAGTCTTGTGGCGGCAGTAATTGCTTTCGGCGCTATGAATTATCCTCCACTCCAGTATCTAGTATTTGCTTTTCCAGAACTATTGCTGGTGCTGCTGGCTCTGATTTTACTTTTTGGTCAATATCGTGGTTACCGGCTGTTTGAGTTGTTTCGCTTCAAGGCTTTGGCTGGGGAACATTAATGTTTGGTATTTACCGGCGGCTCAAACAGGGACATGTTTTAAGTATTAATCAACGAAACAGCGATTTTGTTCTCAAATACAATGAAAGAAAACGCTATCCTTTGGTTGATGACAAACTAAAAACCAAGCGCCTCGCGGTAGCCGCAGGAATTGCAGTGCCGCAGCTTTATGAAATTATAGAAACAGAACATCAGATAAGGCAGCTGGATTCCATTCTCGAACCCTATAAAGACTTTGTAATTAAACCGGCTCATGGCGCCGGCGGCGATGGCATTCTTGTGATCACTGATCGCGTTTTTGGACGCTATCGTCAGATTAATGGCAAGTTATTGACTAATCAGGAAATGGATTACCATTTGTCCTGCCTGCTTTCCGGAGCTTATAGCCTGGGAGGGCACGCGGATTACGCCATTGTTGAGCATCGCGTAGTGGTTGATCCCATCTTTAAAGAAGTCAGTTATGAGGGGATTCCCGATATCCGGATTATTACGCTATTGGGATATCCTGCAATGGCTATGGTACGTTTGCCAACGCGTCAATCGGGTGGAAAGGCCAATCTGCATCAGGGGGCAATAGGTGCTGGGATCAATCTCGGTACTGGAAAAACTCTGGGAGGAGTTTTTCATAATGATGCTATCGATTTTCACCCCGATACCATGATGCCGATTGTCGGTATTGAAGTGCCTTACTGGCAAAAAATTCTGGAGATAGCGGCCAGTTGCTATGAACTTACCGGTTTGGGTTACCTGGGAGTTGATATTGTCCTCGACAAGGATCACGGTCCGTTAATGCTCGAGCTGAATGCCAGGCCCGGATTAAATATTCAAATCGCCAATCGCGAGGGCGGATTACAACGCTATCGGGCCATTGAGGCCAGAGCTGCTGCCTGTAAAGAGCCAGTAGAAGAGCGAGTGAAGTTCAGCCGCGAGCAGTTTCTTCGCTAGGCAGGGATAATCCTTCCCTTCATCAGAATGGGTTGATCCGATAATCAATCAACGCGATGCTGGGCAAGCTGAGACTCTGAATGATATAAATCCTCAAATTTTCGTTTTCGATCTGCTTTCTGGCGCGTAAAAAAAGACATTTGCCGAGCATCCTGAGAATCTCTCCACCAAAGAGAGGAGCTTTGGGTTATCAAATGCCGATCCGAGTTCGATGTCGCTGCCAGGGATTTTGATTTTTGTTCTCGGGCGGTTAAAGAAACAGGCACTCTCGAATTCCCATACAGGCTCCATTGTCTTCCATCCTTATCCGGAACAGTCAGTGTTCCGCCATATGAAACGATAGGGCATTCAAATAATTGTAAATTCTCGTTCAACTCGGAGGCAATAACCGAATTTTTGCTGCTTTCTCCACAGCAATAGACATGAATTGAACAAATTCGATGATGAATCAGTAAAAAATCATAATTAAAGCGCTGAGCAACTTTCTCCGCACTAATAAGCAATGCCTGGTTGTAATTTCTATGGTTTCCCAGCTCCAGACTGGAATTCGCATAGCCATGAGCGCAGATATACACCTGAAGTGGTTCAGAAAGAAGCGCCAGTTTAAGCGGCTCCTTATAGAAAAGAACTCCGATTGATTCTGCACTAATGGGTAGATGATTCCTTAACCATTCATCCGTACCTGCGACGAGATCACCTGCCTTTTCGCGTGTAAAGGGAACATACAGTACAATCATTTCTAAAATCCAGCATCTATGAACGTTCAAAAGGATTGATTTTAACAAAAGCAGCTTAAGGGTTTCTTAATTCGTTATCTTTGATTATTTTAAAAGTAAAGATCCTGCGCTTACTGGTTTTATTCGGACTACTCGAGTTTTGGCCTATATGTTTAAATACTGCTTGCCTGAACAGCAAGATATCTTGGTAAGTACGGTTGATTTAAAACGGTTGGCTACCCAGTTATGCCGATTATAAGGCGATTAAAGCAACTTTGAGTCTGAAGCCGCCTTGGATTATGTTGTTAAAAAATTAAGTCCCCTGATTGCTCATGCCTCATTAAACGGTCGTTTTTTGAGATATGAATCTCTAATAATGTCGAGCTTTATAAAATAAGCTTATCAATGTATTGAAAACCCATTTAATTAACATAGAATCAGAAACCTATTAAAATAGAACATTTATGATATGACAGAAACTATTGGCCGACTAATGGTTATGCACGCGTAAGTACTTAGGAGCAGAATCTGAATTTACAGATTGGTGCTTATATCAGTAAAAAACTGACGCGCAGTTGGGGCAGAGTATTGAAGAATTAGCGCATTTAAGGCCGCTAGAAACCCTTCAATTTTTTTTCAGCCAGAAATATTTGGAGAATAAAGAAATTTTATGAAACACGTTCACCATACCCAAAACTGTCAACACTGTTGACATAAATTGTAATAGTTCATTTTAAATCAATTCACTTTCCGCCAGCTGTCTTATTATTGCTCAGATTATGTGAAGGGAGCGATTCATTGGACTTAATCCAGATTTCCGCCCTATTCCATAGAAAGAGAGCTTTATTTCTCCCTACTTTCCAATGGCTTTCATAACTTTGTTGACATCTTCTTCAATAATTTTATTAATTTCTGAAATTTGATCAGAATAACCAACCGATTCAACAACCAAGTCAGCGATTTCCTCGTAAAATGCATCTCGTTCGTGATGTTGTTTTTCTAAAAAGCTTTTCATATCATCTACTGGAAGCGATGGAGTCCGGCCATTTTTCATACGGCCAAGTTGAGTTGGTATAGATACTTTCAAATAAACAACAAACTCTGTGGACAATAATTTTCGGCATTGCTCGCTTGAGACAATACACTCCTCCAATAAAACGACTACATATTCTTTTCCGGTACAATGGGAAATGATGTCTGCTTGGCACCGATTAAATGCTGCTTCCCCTTGCTCTCCCAAAATATCTTTTGTAAGTCGTCCAATATAGCGTTCAATACTTGGATTTGCATCAACGAGTTGCCATCCTAATTTATTAGCCAAAGCTTCAGTAAATATAAACTTACCAGCCCCCATGTGACCCACTACGAAGATGCGCTTTATCATTTGCTAATAATCCTCTTAGCCGGAAATGTCAAAACTCTTAAAGCAAGCCACCAATACCATGTCTTTCTACAATATTGAGTAATTTAAGTATTGCGCCATGGGCATGCCGCTTCCCTTGCTCTAAGCCACGAATCATTGCAGGGCTAACATTAAGATATTTAGCAAATACAGATTGGCTTAATTTTTGTTTTTTCCGTAACTGTTGTATTTCCTCACCGGTAAATTCATGTAAAACAGGTAAATCTTGATCAGTAAGATTTCTTAATGTTTTTTTATCAATAATTTCAGCTTTGTAAAGACCTTGTGCAAGATCATTAATTGTATCTTGTATATTAGACATTTTTATTTACCTCAAACAGTTCCCCTAAAGTAATTAACTTATTTATTTGTTCATTATCAAGCCCAAGCATGATATCAGCCAATTGCTTCAACTTTTTAAGCTCGGAAGTTGTCACATTTCCTTTATCATTCTTAGAGAATAAATGTAGCCAGTAAATGCCATTATCCTTCTTAAAAGCTAATATACTTCTTGAGCCTCCGCTTTTACCTCGCCCTTCATTGGTTGCAATTCTTAATTTATAGAGCCCAGCTCCTAATGAATATTTTAATTGCTCATCTCTGCTTAACTTAAAAAAACCATCTAAAGTATTGATAAGAACTTCATCCTTTAATCCAATTTTATTTGCTTCATTACTAAATTTTTTTATTTTTAAGTGCTTCATGAATGCATGCCAAATTATAATACCATGTATTATAGTACATAGTACTATATATTTCCAAAGGTCAAATTAACGGGGATTTATTAAACTCGGGTTAATGAAATTTGGATAAATGGAAAAACTTTGTTTCTGATAGTAATTAAACACTGTTAAGTTAACTACGTTAATATTCGATTCTATTTCATGGATACGTTAACTAATTGTTGCCATTTGTTAATCGGCTATAGTTTTTACGGCGAGAAAGTTTGCCCCCGTCAGCAAAATGGCCCTCTTAACTAAGTTAGAAAAAATGTTTTCTACACAGTGCAGTGGATTGAAATTAAAACTACTGCGCTGTCGGCTCTAATATCTGAGCAGTTTTGATATAATGGCTAATTTTGCTGTGCTGATAAGTGTATGTTTACCCCACCGCCATTACCTAATTTAAAAAAGCTCATATTTGATTGCACCTCTGAAAAGGCCGATCGAGTAGCTATCAGCAATATGTTGAATAGTATTCTGCCCAAGGTCCGGGCATATCATGATTTTTGTGAAGATCCAAGTAAAGAATACAGGGATGGCGAATTTTGCATGGATTTAAAAAATTTACAATTAACAATTTTAAATGATTTCTATTTAAACAAGCAGCCGGACTGGTTAGGCGTTTTCCAAAAACACGGATATAGCCCGCTTACTCCAGAACGAATAAATCACCATCTAAAAAGTCCCAGAGCGAGTTTCTTCTCTGTTGCCCGGAGTGTAGTAGATGGTCCATTTAGACATAGTAAATTCAGAGAAAAACAGCATTTAGGTATATTTGGAAATCAAGCTAGAAGAGGAGAGCATATTCTTTTTCCAATCAATGTACCTTCAGTTTTACGACGAGTATTACTAAGACTTACGGAGCAGAAAGCAATAATTAATCATGTAGTGTACCACTGGACAACCTTGTCTAATCTCCAGAGTATAATTCGTAACAGGTCATTTTATGGTAACCAGATTATACATGATAGCGGAATATCTTTTGAAAAAAATGCATTGAACACTGGCGACATAGCAAACGGAGATGGTAGTGTTATTTGTTTCTGCCCAGCCCTTGTTGATGACATCGCTCTGGTTAGAAACAGAGCAATCCGAGCTGGTTTACTTAGAGTAAGCATCAATCTTAATAATTCAACGTGTCCTGGAAAATATAATCAGTTTTTTAAGTTATTTGATTTTTTTGCACCACCTTTCTCAAGGCGCTTGAAAATTAGTGCCGACTTGACGGTGCATATTTGCAAAAAGGAGCGCGACAACCCAGCCCTAGAGGTAACTATTTCATTATTAGGTAAACCATTTACGCTAACAATCAATAAGAGCGATGCAATCATATATGGTAACCTTTATTCAATAAATCGCTTTTGTCTAAGCAAAGTTTTCGAGCTGTTTGATTATCATAGTGATTTATTGGCTTACCTGGCGTCTGTGGATGAAAATGAAATAACTAAAATTTTTGTTTTGATTGGCCAAGCCCTGACTTTATTCTCGGAATATAATTTCAATCACTCTTTAAATCTGAGTCCTTTTTTGATTGAAGAAATTTATCATGCTGAAAGTAATGGTTTGTGGAGATTGGATAACCAATATGAAGAGAAATATGCGTCTCAATTGAATTCAGTATTACAAGAAGGTATTGAAAATCAGGTGCGTCCATTAACTCAGCCATTGATAGAACTACACAATTTAAGAGAACTTTCTGTCAATGGATACAAATATCACTTAGGTTTAAAATTGTCAGATTACGATTACAGTCATTGTCCAGCCGAATATTTTACGAGGCAGGGGTACCTAGAAACTCGCTATGATCTGAATTTTAAAGAAGAACTTGCTTACAATAATAATAAGTGAAAATGACCCATTTGCACACGTATCCTGACCTCCCCCGAAGTTTTAACAATTAAATTTGGGGATTTTCGATATTGCTCTGTTTTGAGGTATGCTCGAGTAATGCTGTTATTTTGGCACTAAACGTGTCTATTGTTTCTCCTTGTACCCTAAGCTTACCGGGATAGATTAAAGTAGCTATCTTATGTTCTTGAGTTACTTCAATAGTTATCCCTGCGCTTTTTATTAGGTTGGCATATTGATTAATTGTTGCTGCTGGTGTTCCTGGCGGTATCTCTACAAAAATGCCAAAGTTAGGTGAATTATAAAGTTTACAGTCTTGCTTAAAAAGCAAGCAAATTTTTTGTTCTATAGATAGGTTTTCGCTTTGATTTCTTTTCAATTCAGGCGAAAATAAAAGACCTTCTCCATTTCTTTTTGTAGTCCAAGTTGTATTTAATTCCCCTTTTTTTAATTCATTTAATACTAGAGCTGATTTTGATAAAGTTGATGTTAATCAAACCAATAACTCAAACAATTCTTTACTAACAGAAGCGCTGTTTTCGCCAAACGAGGAGGTAATCAAATACCTGCTTACCATTCCTTCGCTTGCTGTAAATAAAACTTGTAAAGAAAAGCCCCTGTTTTATCGAAAGACCTCAAACTGGAAAGTAACTGATCTAATCGTGAATCACCCCAGTTTTCTACCCAATCAATCTGATTGTTTTAAAGATACACTGATGCACAATCTGGCTTCATATACACAGGCGGAAAGTATCGCGATCCTGGAGGTTATTCTCCAGGCAGGCGGAGATCCCAATTTACAAAATCACAGAGGCGAAACCCCATTAATGCTGGCCTGTCGGTCCAAAAATAAGGAAATGGCTGAGCTATTACTGCGATATGGTGCAAAATAGATATACAGGCGAACGATAAATCAACGGCCTTACACTATGCAATTCAGAGTAACGATAAATGCCTGGTAGAACTACTCATTCAATCGGGCGCAGATTGTAACTTAAAAAGACGTGACGGATATACACCACTCATGATGGCCTGCAAGCTATCGTCACATAAACAGCTAATTCCTATATTGATGGAGAAAACAAAATGGAGCATCTCGGATTTTAGATTAAACAGTGAAAATTATCTGCTGCCTATAATAAATAAAACGGTCTTAGAGTTTCAAAAAGAATTAATTCTAAAAGCAATTCATACTTATATTGAAGAGCGTTTAAGAGAATCCGATCGTCACAAAATTTTTTCAAGATTCTCTAAAAAAGATAAAATTGAAGCCGCATCTGCACTCTTCGCCAGAATGAACGGTGATAAAACCATTAAACTTTCCCTTTACAAGGAAATCCTGACTGATGGACGGCTGTTTGGCATAACTAATTTATGCGAAACCTATACCAGACGAATAGCACTAAGCAACCGTTTAGCCCAAAGCGAAAAAATTATAGATTCTACTGCTGCAATAACGGCAAAGTATCGAAAACATATGAGTAAAGTGCAAACATATCAATCTGTTGAACCATTGTCAGATAAGATGGGAATAAGAATGAGCTGACACATTTATATGTGTGCTAAATGCAATATTCTTTTCATAAGTCCAATCAATGAAAGTAATAATTTGACTTTTTAATAATAACACCTAAATAATCTGCATTCATAATGGTAAACAAATGCATCAAGACCTTTCCTTAAGTCGGTTGGCCGTTCCATTACTCCCCAAGCCCTTATATTGCGTCAACTGTGATTCAATTTAGGGCGGACTACTAAAGTTTTTTCCAGAGATTCCGATAATAACTTACCTCCTGGAAATCCATTCCTGTTTGAATCCCCGGGATAATGAATTAACTGATGACGTTCTTAAATGTTTAAATTGAACATGGTGATTAAATTTGATTCACATGATAGAATCGGTTCGCCGTTCATTTTATGAATACACTGGAGAATAAATATGAAATATGCGTCAGTCGCTGCCGCTTCATTATTATTGAGTAGTCAATTAGCTGCTCAAAATGTTTCAATAGTAGGAAGTATTACGAAAGAAATTCCAGCCAGCAGCAATGCCCGCAGTGTAAATGTCGCGCCGCCACAAGAAATCAGTCTGATGAAAATTGAATTATCAGAGCAGGGACGGGACTATTTAAGCCAGCAAGTTCAAAATTTACAAACGCACAGCAAGCAATTCGCTCTTACAGCATCTACCGCGCAATCAGCTGTAGATCTCGGAATGAATAATACGCCGGTATTAAATCAGGGAAGTCATGGAAGTTGTGTAACCTTTGCGACGACAGCAGCTCTTGATGCAGCCCTTGGCAAAGGGGATTACATTAGCCAGTTATGCCAGCTGGAGTTAGGTGCTTATTTAGCCGATAACGGCTATGCCACGAGCGGCTGGGAAGGTACCTGGGGACGCTTTCTTTTAGGACAGATAGATAGTTTTGGTTTTATTAATAAAGACAAGCAAAAACGCTATGGCTGTGGTGGTTTAACTGATTATCCTACCAACAATCCCAATATTGGTACGGCTATGTCTCTTGAGAGTTTCCATCCCTTAAGTGAACCATTAGACAGCAGCAAGATAACCTGGTCTCCCGTTCTCGATGTATATGATGCTTTTACAGGTAATATGGATGCAAACCGTACCCTGACAGAGGTGAAGCAGGCATTAAACGCAGGTGACCGAGTGACCTTTGGTGTTTTATTACTTGATTTCGACAAGGGAGTGATGGGTGCTGTCGGTACCTATAAGCAGAAATTTGATACCTGGGTTATTTCGCAGGATATTGCCGACGATCTAAAAAACAATCCAGAGTTTGGCGGCCATGAGATGGTTATCATTGGTTATGATGATAATGCGCTGTCTGTTGATGATAAAAAAGTAAGTCATCGTGGTTTATTAAAATTACGAAATTCATGGAGTGACAGGATCGGCGACAAAGGCAACTTTTATATGTCTTATGATTATTTCAAATTGCTGGTTATCGAAGCACAGCGTATTAAAAAAATGAAATAGTATATACCTCTCGTCTTTGCGAAACGAAGTGAAGCAATCCAGATCGAGCCTTGAACAAAGTTAGGAGGTGGATTGCTTCGCTGAAGCTAGCAAAGACAATTATTTGCACCTGCCATTTATGTAATAAGTCCGATCAGGTTGTGGCACATAAGTTCAATGGATAGCCGATGAAACAATTAATCCTAGAGCTGATGTTTTGCCATCTGATAAAAGAAGCCTTGCTGACGCATGAGCTCCTCATAATTTCCTGATTCAATGCAGCGGCCATTTCGGATGACGTGAATGATATCGGCATTGACGATGGTGCTGAAACGGTGCGCAATGACGATGCGGGTCAGATTCATTGCTTCCAGGGTTTCATTGATTTGCTTCTGGACCTTATTATCCAGGGCGCTGGTTGCCTCATCGAGAAGCAGGATTTTAGGATTGGCACTAATAGCGCGAGCCAGGTTAATACGCTGCACTTCGCCGCCGGAAAAGGTTTGGATGCCATCATTGATTAAGGTATCCATGCCCATTGGCAAATCCTGAATCAGTTCTTCTAGCCCTGTTGCCCGAGCAATATCCCAGGCTTCACGACGAGTCAGCGAATCGTTATTACCGGCAAAGTTTTCAAAAATAGTACCCGGAATAAGACGGGTAACCTGCATGACCACACCCATCTGTGAACGTAAGTTTCGCAGATGTATATTTTTCAGATCGATTCCGCTGAATTTGATCTCACCGGATTCAATTTTTTCCAGGCCAAGCAACAAGCGAAACAGAGTCGATTTTCCTGAGCCGGAAGGGCCGACAATCGCTGTAAAAGAGCCTGGCTGTACTTCCAGATTAAAATCGACAAATATTGGCTCCTCATGGTCGGGATAACGGAACACAACATCTTTCAAAACAATGTGCCCGTCCAAATCAACTGGCGATTTGTTTTCCTCCTTTTCAGTTTCAGTCGTAAAAATAGGTTTGGCCATCTTGAACAAAGGGATAATTTCAAGACTTTCACTGACTACATTGCTTAAAGAAACAAAGGCTGAGAAAAATTGTACGAATGCGGCGTTAAATACAATAAACTGCCCGAAACTGATGCCGGCATTTTGCCATATGACCAGACTATAGATGGTAAATGTACTCATTCCGGTGAGAAAAATATTAAAAACATCAAGCCGGTTCTGGTATATATGGGTTTTATTTTCCTCTCGCATTTTATCGCTGTAACACTTGTTCCAGCTGGCAAAAGCCGCATCCTCCTTGTGCGCAATGCGAAGCTTGATAATCGCATTGATAATACTAAGCAAAATACCGCTCAGAGTGGATTCCGCTTCAATCACTTTTCGTTCCTGGCGCAGAATAATCCGGTTAAAGATTAAGCTGCTGATTGTTATAACCAGCACAATCGAAACTGCCGCCAGCGACAGCATGGAGTTGATATAAAACATTAAAAAGAAATTAACCAGGGACATCAGACCATCCAGCATGCTGCGCAAAATGTTTGCGCTTAAAATTTCCTGGACTTCATTAATAATTCCCGACCTAAAGCTTAACTCTCCCGCTGTGTATTGGTTAAAGAAAGAAAGCGGCAAACGTAAAAGGCGGTCCATAATGGCGACTTGCAACCGGTGTTTGGATTTAATCTGCAGGCGAATAATCGATTCAACCTGTAAGAGATACAATAATTGAGTGATGACATTGGTCAGAAGCAGCAAAACAAGTGCTTGCCCTAAAAGCGAAAGATTGGCGAAAGGAATAATGTCATCGAAAATAACCCCCGTCATTACGGGAACGACCAGAAGCGATAAGCTGATTAAAATCTGATAAATAATGACCTTGGCCTGATCTTTCTTTAACACCTTGAAGGTGAACTTCAGAATATCTTTGAGCGGTACGCTTTCCTGGGGCAGTGTTGGATAAAATATATAGGCGTCGGCCTTAACGTCCTGCTGATTAGACGGAGTTATCCTGAATTGTTTTCCTGTCTGGCAATCGATCAGCTGATACCCGGTTCCCTGCGGGATTAATGCGCAGAGTTTCTTTTTGTAAAACACGGCCATTGGCCCAAGATCATTGTGCCACCAGTTCCGCTTTAGGCGGATTTTTCTTATGCGCAGACTATTGGCTGTTGCCACTGAGTTCAGATAATCCACCGGATCGGGATGTTCAATCGACTGGAGAACCGGCTTGTGGATTTCCATGCCCAAATGTCTGGTAATCATGGAGCAAACCCCGAAATAGCTTTCCAATGTATTATCACTATGGAACGGAGTTTCTTTTTCGTTATAAATATCTTCCAGTAAATGCAAACTGGAAAGAGGCAGATCCTCGTCCTGATTCATTACATCTCCTGGTTGATTAGTTCCTGATACAAGCCAGCCTGGCCGATTAACTCCTCATGGGTTCCGGTTTGAGTCAATTGTCCCTGGTCCAGCACATAAATTCGATCGCAATCGCGAATGGCACTCAGACGGTGAGCAATAATGAGTAAACTGGTATTCATTGCCCACAAATTGTCATAAATCTGTCGTTCAAGAACAGTATCCATCGCCGAAGTGGCTTCATCAAGAATCAACAAGGGAGCCTGTCTGAGAATGGCCCTTGCAATTTCCAGACGCTGGCGCTGGCCGCCGCTAAAGTTATTTCCCGACTCATTGATAAGAATGTCCAGCCCGCCTCGCGCTCGGATAATTTCATCCATTTCAACCGCTTTCAATGCTTCATATAGTTGTTCATCTTTAAGCGACTTATCCCAGAAACTTAAATTGTCACGCAAAGTGCCGGGGAGGAATAATATGTTCTGATCAACCTGGGCCAGCAGTTTGCTGATTGACAATCGGCTTAATTCAGCAATAGGGCAGCCGTTTAGGTGGATGCTGCCTTCAGTAGGCTGGTACACTCCTGTAATCAATTTAGCCAGCGTCGATTTACCACTCCCGCTTTGACCGACCACCGCAACGCGCTCTCCTTGCCTAAGCTCCAGAGACACGTCGTATAGAACAGGGGGATCAAGCGGAGAAAAACTGAAGCCCAGATTTGTAACCTGCAGAATTCGTTTGTCCTCGGGAATGGGAGGGGCTACCTGACGAGTTTGTCCGCTGTCAAAATGCGCGTCAGAGCGGGTATTCACGACATCATCCAGTCTGACAATGTCTCCTTTAATCTGGTTGAGCTGATGGTAAAAGCCTATCAAACTATTCAGCGGTTGCAGAAAACTGCTGAGCAGCGCCTGAATCGCTACTACCGAGCCAATGGTTATAACACCTGACATCACCAGATAAGCGCCATAGCAAATAATCACCATATTCGCCCAGAAACCAAGCAGGCTGGGAATAAGGCCAAGCAATGCGCCTATCCAGTGCAGACGCTGCTCGGTGGTCAGGTATTCGGTATAGTGCGCAAGCCAGCGGTTAAAAAAATGGGATTCCAGCGCCGCGACTTTCAGGGTTTCGATAATTTGAAAGCCATTCGCCTCTATACCATCCAGTTTTCCTTTATTTTGCGCATAACGTCGGCCATAATCGAGTAAAAAACGTCTGCCCAACAACATTGAAAACAGGTTTAAAGAAGTCAGAAGAAATAGTGCGATACCGATTTGCCAGCTTAATAAGAATATAACCAGACCAAAGGCTAACATCTCAAAAATCCCTACCACCTGTGCCGGCAAATTTTTTGACAGCAATAAGGCCAGCTCCTCATTAAGAGAGTTCCGGTTTGCGATATCACCCGATGCCCGCTGCTGAAAATAACGAATGGGTAAATGCAGAAGATGCCAAAGAAATTGGATGGAATTGACAATATTGAGTTTGAATTGCAAGCGTCTTAATGCTTTGAACTGCAGTATGCTAAACAGAACTTCAGCAATTGTGGTAAAAGCCAGCCCCAGTAGAACGACAGGAATTAACGAGCGTTGATTATCGATAAGCAGATGGTCAATAAAGGCTTTTGTAAAAATTGGGGTGGCAATCTGGGGAATTATTAAGGCCACAGTGGTTAATATGATAAACAGCATAGGCCAGTAATTATTGCCGATTCTGTCAAACAATAAAGACAGGGTCGAGCGTTCTGGAGTGCCTCCCTTTTCAAATCCCTCTCCCGGAGTAATTTCCAGCACTACACCCGTATAACTTTTACCAAACTCCTCCCAGCTTATTTTGCGTGGACCTGTTGCCGGATCGTTTAGAAAAACTGTTTTTGCATTAAAGCCTTCTACTACCAGAAAGTGATTGAATTCCCAATAGGCAATAAAGGGGACTTTAACATTTTCAAACTCATCGATGTCGACATTGGCGCCAAAAGCATCCATCCCATAATGTCTGGCTGCTTTCACAATATTGATTGCCTTGGTACCATCACGGGAAATATTACAGGCTACCCTTGCCTCTTCTGCAGAAATATATTTCCCGTAGTAAGCCAGGATAATAGACAAGGAGGTGGCTCCACATTCAGTGGATTCCATTTGCAGAATGGTTGGCGTATTGACGCGCTCTTGTTGTAATTTTTCTTTTGCCATAGGGTATGCTTTTTAGTCCACAAAATGCACAAATAATTCAATTGGTTTCTTCGCTTCGACGTTAATCATCCCTTCAACCACTGTTCCCTGGGTCAGATTAATGTCAGGGCCTTTCGAGCTGGTCCATTGGTAACCGCTATGAGTAGCACTATTTTTATCGAGTAAAATTTTTACAGCAATCAGCGGAGTGGAGTTATTAAAGAAGCGAACCAGATCCTGGCTTCTCAGAATTGTCATCATATTTTCAGCAGTTACCGGCAGCAGTGAAATGGTTTCGACCCGTCCCTGGATGGTTCCATATTCCAGTTTATTCACCGTGCTTGGAGCAATTTGTGCCGTCATGCCAATTTTAAGAAGCTTGCCTTTGGTAGCTGGTATGAAGATCAAGGCGTATAAATTGCTTTCAGCTGGCGCAATAGTCAGCAAGGGTTCGCCGGGCTTGGTCAGATCGCCTTCCTTCACCTTGATTTCAGCAACCACACCATCGGTGGGGCTAATAATATTCTGCGTGAGCTCCCAGCGTTTCTCTGCCAGATTATAATCATACTCAGCTTTCTGAACGGTCATGTCCATTTCGAGTTGTCGTTCTCTCCACTTGTCCTTGAGATCAATCAGGTTAGCTTTCATGGAAATCAAATCCGCCTCGTGAGAACGCACTTCCTGTAGCAGACGATAATACTCAATACGGGTTTCGGTGACATTGGGTAAATCAAGAATCCCTTTCTTATAGGCCGTTTCTTTCAGGCCCATCATGGTTTCCAGCTGCTTGATTTTCTGCTGCGCTGCAGCCAGACTGGAGTTTATTTTTTCAATTTGCTGTTTTTGACTGGTTTCGAGATTAACCAGAATGGTCTTGGCGCGCTCGGTCAGATCAGCTTGCTGCTTCTTAAGCTGGATTAAATAGTTTTTCTGCAATTGCAGTTGCATGCCTAGCTCGCTATCCATTCTTACCAGCAGCATATTTTTATGTACGTGCTGACCGGGCTGTACATAGATTTGCTGAACAACACCCCCTTGTTCTGAGGATTGTACCGATACAATTGGATTGTTAAGGCTCAGAAGCATTCCATTGCCTTGCACGCGCAGATAAATATTTCCATAAAATAACCAGTAGATGAAACCCAGCAATAACAAGGTCAGAATTAACAGGATGAGCCAATTGCGTGTAGAGACCACCTGCAGCGCGTCATCAAGCAGCACTGGCCGGTTGACATGCTCCAAGGCACTTTGTCGGAAAACAATAGGCTTTTTTTCCATATTAAGTATTCATAGTGGTTAATTGATTTTGGACATCCCGCAAGCGCCTGGCAATAACAGGTAATAACTGCAAGGCAATTTCAGGATAAGCCTGAATCTGGGCTTTAAAATCCCAGGCAGAGATTGCTAAAGTTTTAGTAAGTTCCAGAGCAATGGCGCTGGCGGAGCGAGGCAAGCCATCAATTATTGCCAGTTCACCGAGGATTTCTCCTGCGCCCAGTTTGGCAATAAACAGTTTATCGGGCAGATTCATTTCCCGAAACACCTCTACCTGACCGGATACAATGATGAAGCAATATTGGGCTGTTTCCCCTTCGCGAACCAGATAGTCCCCTTTGATATAGGTTTTCTCCTGGGCCAAGTCAGCAATTCGCCATAAAATGCGCTTGTTCAGGGCTGAAAACAGCGATGAGGACTCTAATAGTTTCACTAAATCCATCGTCTTATCCTGTAAGATAACTTATTGATGTCATTAATTTTAGTTTAGGCCACTAGTGACAGAAAATACTAGTCTGTTTGAAAAAAACAACTCGCCAATTTGCTTAGCTCATTAAATATCTTTCTGTGGGGGTATAGGCATAAAAATTGCTTGAATGAGTAAAAAAAATTGTAACGCCTCAGCTACGTCACCCTGAGCGTAGCGAAGGATCTCAAACTGCTTAGAACTGGGCCAGATACAGGAGATCCTTCACTTCGTTCAGGATGATGTTGAGACGATTTGATTGAATTAAAATCAAACCAATCCACAGCTTAGGGAGTTACAAAAACAGGAATTAAACTAATGAAAAAATGGATGGTGATTTCTGTGCTATGGCTAGTCTGCCATCCGCTGATGGCGAAAACCAGCCCAGTGCCCCTTGCGACCCCTCTGGAAGCCACCCAGTTTCAATCATTACCTGATAGCCGGCAGATTGAGGCATTTCTTCAGCAGTTAAGTGAGCATTCTCCTCACATGAAGCTGCTTCATCTTGGGCTTTCAGCAGGAGGGCGGCCCATTTCTGCCTTGCTGGTTTCCAATTCAAAAGCCTTTTTAAAAAACGGGCAGCATGAGGCTAATAAGCTGACTGTGTTACTACTGGGATCGCAGCATGGAACCGAGCCCTCAGGCTGCGAAGCCCTGCAGAAGCTGGCTCTGGAGTTAGCCGTCAATAAGCAGCAGCAAAGTATGCTGGACGATATTAATTTTATGATTATTGTCAACGCGAATCCGGATGGTCGTGATACTAACTCCCGTTTTAATGCCATAAACGGCAACCTGAATGTCGACTTTACCCGACTGGCCTATACTGAAACTCAAATTTTTATCAATGTTCTTAAAGATTATCAGATTGACGCTTTACTTGATTTGCATGAATCGTCCACCAAAAAGAAAATCCTTACTCTGAAAGAAGGTTATTATGTCAATGCAGAAGCACAATACGAAATAGGAAATAATCCCAATATTAACGAGAAGTTACGACAGTTCAGCCATGAAGTACTATTGCCGCAATTACTGAAAACCAGTGAAGAATACGGTTTGCGTAGTGAACATTATCGCGGCGAAATTTTGCAGCTTAACCAGCCGGTTAGCCATGGTGGGCTGAGGGTGAGTAACATGCGAAATTACAGCGCACTGCAGGGGGTTTTTTCGGTGCTGGTTGAAAACCGTCTGGACTCCAAGGATGGGCATTATGCAACCCCAGGCAATATTGAGGTCAGGCGAAACAAACAGTACATCAGTGTGCTGAGCTTCTTAAACGTAATTAAAAAAAATAAACAGGCTTTGCAGCCGATTATTCAGCAAGCGCGCAATGAGTGGAAACAATATCCCCTGCACTATAAAAGTTATCTGGCTTACCACTATAATCTGAACATGCAGCAGCCCAGAACAGCCGTTTCCTTACGCCGCGCCGATAATCTCCAGACTGTTGACCGTGAATTTGCCAATTTTGATTATATAGAAATTGATGAAACCATTTTAATGCCTGACGCTTATTTAATAAAAGGCAGCGAAACTCGCGTACTGGATTTATTGAATAAACACCATATTCAGGTGGAAAAAATTGATGCCGCTCAAGAGGTGATTGCGATTAATCCGGCAGTGCATTCTGTTTCAATCCACTATTCACCCATCCAGGATTTTTTTACAACAGTTAAAATTGACGTCGATTACGACCCACAGCCGCTAAGCCTTACTCCGGGTGATTATCTGGTGAATGTTCGCCAGCCTAAAGGAAAGCTTATCCCTCTATTACTTGATCTGCGTTCGATAGACAGTGTGTATCAAAATCTTAAATTCAATCCCGACCTTGCCCGTATAAAAAAAGGGGGGATTATTCCGGTAAAATTAAAGCAATCCAGCCCCTGATTGTCCGGAAACTGCAAAGCGCTTTTTATCCTGCAGGCGCAATGCGGTTAATTGACCGCCCCATAGACAGCCTGTGTCAATGGCATGCAAACGCGGTACCGGGCAATAGCCTCCGAGGGCCGCCCAATGGCCAAAGACCAGATCAGCATCAATTGAAATACGACTGGGAACGGCGAACCAGGGCAATAGATTGGCCGGTGCCTCGGCAATCGTTCCCTTATAATTTAATATCAGACGCCCATCCTTATCACAGAAGCGCATTCGCGTAAAATAATTGGTAATCGCACGCAACCTCTCCACGCCATTCAAATCATCGCGCCATAAACTGGGTTCATTGCCATACATGGCCGCAAAATAATGCGCATAGTCAGCTGAATGAAGGACCCGCTCCAGCTCTGATGCAAGCTGAATAGCGGTTTCAAGATCCCACATTGGGGCTATACCTGCGTGGCATATGACCACATCTAAATCCGGATCATGAGCGAGAATTGATTGATTGCGCAGCCAATGCCCTAAATCTTCACAATCAGGGGCCTCGAGGATTTCATAAAGAGTATCATCGGCATTTACTTTTGCATTCTGGCCAAATATTTTAACAAGAAGATGAAGATCATGATTACCCAGGGTAATAACCGGCTTCAAAGGAAGCTGTCTGATAAATCGAAGCACCTTAAGTGATTCCGGTCCACGATTGACTAAATCGCCGACAAACCATAGCCGGTCACTGCGATCATTAAAATCAAGGCTGTCCAGCAATCTCATTAATGGCTCATAGCAGCCTTGAATATCCCCAATCGCATAATCGGGCATGTGAAGAGTCCTTACAATAATTTATCCAGGCAGTAAGCTGTGCTGATTTCCTATGGATGGCAGCCGCGGATTCTTCCACTCTCCAGCCGCATCAACATGCGCTAGCGGAGGTGGAGAGGCCTGCTGCGTTTGTTGGGTGAAGATATTGTTATAAGGAGCGTTATGAATCAACTCAAGCGAGCTGACTCTGCTTTCTTTTCCGGTGGTGAGATGGCTCACAGTGGCTTCAGCAGGCATGCAGACTGAGCCGTAATCCTCAGCGACCACGCCGCTATACATTTGCTGAGTTTTGCTATGTTCAAACCGAAACGTAGAGCCGTCAGGCCCATTTCGGTGCAGTCCCAATGAAAGAAAGGCATTTTGAATCGCTTGCCAGTTTTTATACTCAGGATGTTCGCGAACAAACCATTTGAAAATATCCGGACACATAAGCAGGCCGCCGGGTACCATTAACAGCGGCGGCTTATTAATCATAATCAGGCCGCTATCCAGACTTTTCTGTAACCATTGTAAAAACTCAATGCCGATTTGCTGCTCGATATCACTGACCGAGTCAGGAGCTCCGCCGCCGAAAGTGCTCACCCGGCCATAGCGGCCCCTGTTGCCATAATGACGCGCTGCCTGCTGATTAAAATAACGTTGTAAGGCAATAGCATTGGCGCGGATTAATATCGCGCCGAGCGTACCAGCAGAATAAGCGTCTTCATTCAGCAAGGCCAGCCAAACCTCAAGTACTTCCTGTTTTGAGGCAATCCAGGCAAACCCGCTGGCCGGCATCAATAGACGCGCCATCAGCAGATTAAGACGTTTGCGAAACTCGATATTGCTTTCTTTCTGGAAAGTATAGGAATAATGGCTGCCGACTAAAATCAGGTTTTCCAGCAAGGGATTCCATTGTTTAAGGTATTGTCCGCTATTGTCAAAGAGCTCTACGGTCAAATCAATTTGTAATTTGCCAATCCCTTGCAATAAAGCCGCAGAAAGCAGAGCGTATTGCCATAGTTTCTGCTCCTCTGAATAACTGCTATTTTCTTCAAGGATCATGTATTGCTTGAACAAATTCAGTGCGGCTTCAGTACGGTTCAAGGCATGATCGATTAAGCCGCCCGGTTGGGAATAATAACTATTGGAGGTTTCAGGCAAAAGCTGTGTGTGATTTACCAGATTATGGATGATAGTCAGGCCGATACTATCGAAGCGCGCCGGTTCCAGACCACAGTTTTCGCTAATGTGCTGCACTAACTGATTACGTTTATCTTCGGCAAGGATTTGTTCAACTGTTACTATTTTAGTTAAATCCTTTAAAGGCCGGGCTTGGGACATACGTCCTCTTCCATAACGATGAAACAAGACAACCTCCATAATCTACGAGTCTTTGAGCAGTTGATCCGTGTTGTAAATCAATTGCTCCTAATTAATTTTATATCATTTCCAGATGCTTACTGATGTCAATATATTCTCTGATTGAAATCTGCTCTGGTCTTCTCGAGGGGTCTATCCCCAGGTTACTTATCTCATTGGCTGACAGCAGGGGTTTTAAGTTATTGGCCAGTGTTTTGCGGCGCATGGAAAAAGCCTGTGCAACAAGATTTTGAAAGCGAATGATGTCGACTTTGGGATAGGGAGAGCTTATATACGGTTTAAGACGTACGATGGCCGAATCTACCTTGGGTTTTGGAAAAAAAGCTTCTGGCGGCACTTCAAATAAGAAGTCAGCCTGGCAATAGTACTGAGTAATAATACTCAAACGCCCGTAATCCTTTGAACCTGGCGAAGCAACAAGCCGTTCAACCACTTCTTTTTGCAGCATGAAATGCATATCCTGGATGGAAGACACAAAGCCAAATAGGTGAATGAGCAGTGGCGTTGAAATATTATAAGGTAAATTGCCCACAACCCGCAGGCCAGTACCCAATTGATTATAGCTGACAGTCAGGGCATCGGCATTAATAAGCTGCAGTTGTTCTGAATTGTAGGTTTCATTAAGCAATGCGCAAAGATCACGGTCAATTTCGACAGCAGTCAGTTTGGGCAGGATTTTCAACAAAGCCTGTGTCATTGCGCCCATACCTGGGCCAATTTCCACTACAGTATCAGTGGAGCTTAAATGAATGGCAGCAATAATTTGTGCAATAATAGATTGATTTTGCAAAAAATTCTGACCAAAACGTTTACGAGGACGATGACTCACTTCTTTCACCTGAAATCCAGTCTGCTAGTAGTTGCACTCGTATTCAGAATTAGGAATATCAAAGAGATAAAATTGGATGCGAGAATTGTTATCTGCTACAAACTCTGGGTTAAGTGCGTATTAGTGATGAGCTTGCTCACCTAAAAATTATCGCTCCCAATTATACAGTACTTTGTCTAATCTACCAAATGTTTCCTCGCGGCTAGTTTGCAGCAAACCAAAGTACCCACGGATTGATAGCCGCGCGCGCTATGGCAATGCCCGCCAGAATTGCCAGAACTGCATATCGGTCAGCAAAGTAAAGCCAGTGTTGTTTCGCGGCAATAAAGGGCGCGCGGCCTGCCACCCATCGGGATACGGCAATACTGACCGGAAAATAAAGTAGTATTAGCAATTCATTAAAGATTCTCGCTTCCATGAAATGCCCGACCAATAAAAGTCCGATAAAGTAAATCAGGGCCGCATAGCGGATTGGCCGGTATTGCGGGGGAATATAATCATGAAAACCAAACCAGAACAAGGGTAGTCCGCAAAGACAGTAAATGAAAAACAAGAGATTATTATCTTCCAGAAGCCAGAGCAAATTGGCTTCAAAATGGGTATGACTGGTATCACGAAAATAAAATTCACTGTAAGTGCCTGGCAGCTTATAAGTCAGCAATACAACCAGCAGTCGAGCGCAAAGATAAGTGATTAAAGCCAGTCCGAATACAATCTGAACTTTTTTTAACTGTTGCCAGTGCAGTGCCGGTATTAAGAGAACCAGAAGGATGCTGCTTTCACGATTAAAAGTGGCGATGAAAATCAAGGGAATCAACCAGCGCCACTGTTCTTTTATACAGAATAAAAAGCCCAGCGTCATGAAAAACAAGGAAGCGCTGTCGGCAGGATAAAAAAAAGAGGCTTCGCCGTCGATGGTAAAGCGGTAATTTATAATGGACATTAAAGGAAGCAGCAGAAGAAAAAGCCAGCTTAATAGCCGGGCTTCATCAATCGCAAATTCGGTTCTCAGCAAATGAAAAAGCGCAATAAAAAAAGAGCTGACAAATATAAGCTCCAGCAGAAAGAAGAGTTGATCGGTACCGATGGGTAAAATATAACTGAGTCCTCGGGCCAGCGCGGGTACCAGCATTCTCTGACCAAAAGGGAGTCTGGCCGTAAAATTGATCATTTCATCAAGGGTCGCCCCGTCATAGACACCGGTTAATTTGACATGCATAAAGGCGTAACCGAAAATAAGGACAATGCTGATGAAACGTAATTTATAGCGGAAAAGATCCCTGTTCATAATTCCAATAATTCAAACCACCGGATTGACCAGACTAACCGAGATCGATATAAATGAATAGTCTTTCAACGCATCTCGGTGAGCAGCCATTTGGAATAAATTATGTTAGAGCACCTTATTGAACTTAGAAAACGGATGATCAGGGTGCTGATTTTTTTTGCTATCCTGTTTGCCAGTTATTTTTATTTTGCCAAGGATTTATTTCACTGGGTGGTTTCCCCTCTGTTGAATGCCTTGCCAGCCGCCCAAGGCAGCCTGATTGCCACACAGGTTACCGCCCCAGTACTGACGCCAATCGCTCTTGCCAGCAATCTCGCCTTTCTCTCGACAACGCCATTTTTTTTATTTCAGCTATGGGGCTTCGTAGCGCCGGGACTTTATCGCGATGAACGAAAAAAAATAAAGGGAGCAGTTCTTGGCAGCTTAGGCCTTTTTTTTCTGGGCATTGCTTTTTGTTTTTATGGGGTTTTGCCGTTTATGTTTCAATTTTTTATTCAGGCTGTGCCCGATGGGGTCAAAATGATGCCTGATATCAGCAATGCCCTGGATTTTATTACCCGCATGTTAATCATTTTCGGCATCTGTTTTCAGGTACCCTTAATCTGCTTTGTTCTCGTTCAGCTGGGATGGCTTGAAATTCGGCATTTAACTCTGGTACGCCCTTACATTATTGTGCTGGCCTTTACTGTGGGCATGCTGCTGACACCGCCTGATGTTTTATCGCAAATATTATTAGCAGTGCCGTTATGCCTCTTATACGAACTGGGTATTTTACTATGTCGGTGGAAGAAACCTTCTTTGAGCCAAACTCATAACATTTTAAGTTGAAGGTGAGGGGAATTTTCCATTGATCCAGAAATAGTCCTGAGTGAACATTATAGGTTGATTATCTCGTTTAGAGATAAAGCCCACTTCGTTAACGCTGGTCTGACATAACCAACCTGTTAAATTGGAGGGGCTGTTCGCATGAAAAGCGCTAGGCGAAAACAGAGCAATATTTTTCCCTTTCTCTTTATCTCTGGCCGAAATATATCGGAAAGCTTCTACTCCGTCTTGCCTCATATTAGAACCCAATTGCTGTGTATCAGAATAGGAAGTGGGAGAGGTTAGAATGGATTCAAATTCAGTAAAAGGCGGCTGATCTAAAAACACTCCCCATTTGCTTTTAATAGAGACGGAAAAGGAAGAGAATTCGCTTGTAATAGAGTTGTGAAAGGGGACTTCCGGGCCTAGCATATAAACAAATCGGTAATAAGCAACTTCCGCTAGTGCCGTGTAAAGATTTAATGATCCGTAAAAGAGACTCTGCTCAAAAGTAGATCCAAATCGCGAACCATATTTAAGCGGAGGATAACGAAATGCTGTTTTCAGTAGATAGTCCAGAGAATCGGTATTATCAGGAAATAGCGGTTTAGTCTGCTCAATTAACTCTTCTAAAAGACATTGCTCATGTAAGTTATTTACCAGATTCAAGGTGGCTGCTTTTTCCTGTGATTCTACAAAGCGAAATATGGACGCAAAGATGGGTTTAATCTCATCTTTACCTTTAGCCCGCAGCCAGATATCGACCATTATATCTTTCCTCTGATAGCATCCAGATAACTTACTACTCTGGATAGTCCTGTGACAGTCTTCATGGCTTCCAAAGGAATATCCTGGATATGAAAGTTATTGGTCCTTAACCAGTGGTTAATGGCCTCTTTATTGCCACCGTTTAAAGCAAATAAAGAACGGTAAACTCGAATTAATAATAATGAAAGCTCACCTTCTTTGCTTTTTGGGTCAATCTCGCTTTTCTTCAGGATTCGATTGACTGTATTACGAGAGCGGCCAATGATTTTGCCCAACTCCTCGTCAGTCAATCCCAGCTGTGCTTTTAAATTAGTGAGGGCTACTGCCAGGACATAATTTTCCTCAGGTTTGGATTGAATGTTCATGAGCCCCTCGTTTTTGCACCATATGTGATATTATAGCATTATTTGCACCATTTGGTGCACTATCTATAATATTTGTCATACCAGTCTTCATTCGTCGCCCTGTGGTTCTTGCTTCCAGACAAGTTGGCGATTTTGACTACCAAAGGCTCAAGCAGCGGATGAGCCAGTGTAGTGACTAATAAAATGAGCGAGACGGCATATCGATTGAGGAAAAAGAGGCCTGCAGAGTTATAAGGTGTTTCATAAACGGGCTCATTTTGAATCCAGCGATTAACCGCCGTGCAGACCGGTAAATAAAGAAGAATGACAATCTCATGAAAGATGCGAACTTCAGAGAAATTTCCAATGAGCTGTAAGCCAAGGAAATAGAAGAGTGCTATGAAGCGAATGGGTCTTAACTGCGGGGGAATGTAATCAATGAAAGCAAACCACAGTACAGGCAATCCCATAAAACAAAAATTAATCAGAAAAATAGCCAGTTGCCGGAATAGCCAGTTGAAATTGGTTTCAAAATAGGTGTGGCCAAAAAACTGATCATACCATTCGGTGAGCGGGCCAGGCGAATTCTTTGTTAAATGAAGAATGATCAGCCGCGCCAGAATATAGAGCAGCACTGCTGCAATCATCGGCTTGGCTATTTGTTTTCTGTCACTCCAATGCAGCGCTGGAATTAACAGCACCAATAAAATACTGCTTTCCCGATTAAATGTGGCAAGAAATATCCAGAACAGGAGCAGCGTCCAGCGTTTTTGTAAACACAGCAGAAAACCCATGCTTATAAAAAAAAGGGAGGCTGAGTCTGAGGGATAATAAAAAGTCGCCGGGCCGCCAAACATTATGCGGTAATTAACCACTGATAACAGCGGCAATAACAACAGAAACAGCCAGGTGCAAACGAGACTTGCCCGCAAAGAAAGCTGGCGCTGAAGCAATGCCTGCAAACTAAAAAAAAAGGCGGCTGTAAACAGAAATTCCAGTAGAAAGAAAAGGGGGCCTGGAGAGAAAGGCAGAAAAGAGGATAAAAGTTTCGCCATTGCAGGAACCAGCAGGCGTTGGGCAAACGGCATGCGAGTGCAAAAATCAAGCATTTGTTCCAGTGTAACCTGTATGTAGATTACTGTGAGCCGGGTATGAAGAAACGTATAGGCAAGCAGCAATACAAAACTGATAAACCGGGTTTTATAAAGGAACAGATCCGAATTAATGCTCTGAGGGCTAATCCTGGCCGACATTCTGATATGCAAAAATATGACTATTGACCGCCATTTTGAGCCTGAATCTGGGGAATAGCAAGCTTAAGCTTTAGGGAAATTGACCGATACTAATAATGTAATGCCAAAAAAAGCAGGAGGGCCTATGACTAAAGAAGCCAAATTTAATATCGGCGATTGCGTCAGGCATCAACAGCACGGCTACCGAGCCGTTATTGTTGATATTGATCCTTTATTCCAGGCATCCGGGCGCTATAACCCGCAGGCCAGTAAACGTGAATTTGCCGCAAGAAGCCCCTGGTATCGACTGCTGGTTGATGAAAGCAGCCAGATTACTTATGTTGAGGAGTGTCATTTAATACTGGACAGGAATACAGAACAAATTGATAACCCCAAATTACCGGAGTATTTAATTGCGGATAAAGAAGGGTACAGGAGCTGTACTAAAAAACATTAACTATCTCGACAAGGTCTTTCGAGATGGGTGATGCTCTGACTACGATCTTAAATTACAGAGCAATTCCTTCCGCTTCCTACGTGCCTGGGCTTTTGCCCGGCATAAAGGGAATGCTTAAGCCTGACGGGTCAGCTATACAATTACCCTGCTGCGATTTGAGAGCTATAATTAAAGAATGTTACACAGGCTAAGGATAGTTACTCTGTGAAAGAAAAACCGGTTTCGTCTTTCTTACATAATCTGCAATTAAGCAGAGGCATACTTAATTTTGTCTTTATTGCTGCGTTAATCTGCCTCCTGGTAATTAATTTCTTTTCCTATTATCAGCTTAAGGCTTTAATCAAAGCCAATAATTGGGTTAACCACACCTATCAGGTGATTCAAAGCATCGACTCCTCTTTATATAGTGTGGTCGATATCGAATCCCGGCAGCGAGCGTATCTGCTTCGAGGTAATGAGCAGTTTCTGGCCGATATCGAACCCATCAAAAAGCAATTAACAATAGATATAGAGCAACTTACAACTTTAACTCATGATAATCCAGGACAAAAAGCACGTGCTCAGCGGTTTTTGGAGTTGGTCGATCAGCGAATGGAGTTACTAAACCGCATTTTGCAATTTAAATTGAGTAACAAACTGGATACGCCAGAAGGTCTTGAGCAATTGAACTTAAGTCAGAATCTGTCGAATCGGGTAAAGGATTTGGGCCAGGAGATTAAATCAGTTGAAATGGTTTTGCTGACTGAGCGAAATAATTCCGCAATCAGTCAATCAAAAATATTTAGCTCTATTCTAATAGTCGGCGGTACCATCAGTATTTTATTTCTGATTATTGCCTTTGCACTGGCGAATATGGAGCTGCTAACTCGTAGAACCGCAGAAAAGCATAACTTCAACATGCAGACCCGCCTGCGAAAAATTATTGAAAGTGCAAGCGATATGATTGCCGCCCTGGATAAAAATCTGCAGTTCATCATTTTTAATGAAGCCTATCAGCAGGAATTCAAGCAGCTTTTTGGGAAAACTTTGACCCTGGGAATGTCGATCGATGACGCTTTTGAGGATATTGCCGATGAAAAACGTGCAATAGCTGCTCAATGGAAGGATTCTTTGCAAAACCATGAGAAGCTGCTTCGTGCGGAACTTAAGGTAAATGACGATAAATATACTTATGAGATGTCATCAAGTCTGATTCAAAATGATAATAATGAAGTCAACGGAGTCGTTCACAGCGTGCGAAACATCACCCAGCGCATCAAAGAACATACAGAACTGCAACAGTCCTATGAGAAATTAACTGCTGGAATGCTCGAGCTGCAAAATAAGAATATAGAAATCACCTTGCTGGTTGAAATGAGTGACATCATGCTGGCATGCAGTACACTGGAGGAGCTTAGCGCGGTCATGTCAAAATACTCGCAGCGCCTGTTATCGTTTGTCAATGGCGGCTATCTGTTTATTATGCACCCTTCTAAAAACTACCTTGAGAATGCAGCCAGTTGGGGAGAACCTCACGATCAGGATCAAACCTTTGTCCCCGACCAATGCTGGGCCATTCGTCTTGGTCGTATTCACCAGGTGAATGATCCAGAGAAAGAACTGGTCTGTTCTCATATTAAGCTGGAAGAGCATGGTGACAGAGGATTACTCTGTGTACCCCTGATGGCTCAAAACGACATCTATGGTTTACTTTATATGGAAGCAAAGACAGATACCCCTTTGTTAATTGATGAAAACAAACGCTTGCTGATTACTGCCTTTGCTGAGTTGACCGCATTAGCCCTGGCTAATGTACGTCTGCGCGAAAACCTTCGCCATCAGTCCATTCGCGATCCTTTAACGGGTTTATACAATCGCCGTTATTTGGAAGATTTCATGTTCAAGCAGCTGCATCAGGCGCAGCGTTCCAACTCGCCTTTTGCAATTCTGATGATTGACTTGGATCATTTTAAGAAAATTAACGACACTTACGGCCATGAAGCGGGGGATGTCGTTTTAAAGGAATTTGGCCATATATTACAGGAGAATATTCGTTTGGGAGATATCGCGGCCCGATATGGCGGTGAAGAGTTTATTGTGATGTTTTATGATATTAGTCAGGATGATGCAAAAATGCGAGCTGAAGCGATAAGAATGGCCATACAAAAAACCCCGCTTAAATACGGGGCTCAACAAATAGGGCAAGTGACGGCGTCAATTGGACTTTCAATGTATCCCAAAGATGCCAAAACTACAGCCGAGTTAATTGAGGCGGCCGATAAGGCGCTTTACAACGCAAAAAACAATGGCAGGAACCAGGTGGTTATCTACGGAAAAAGCGAGAACGGCAAATTGCCGCGTGCTGTAGCGGAACCGAAGCAAATAGCTTCAAAACATTGATCTAAATTCTCTCTCCCCACAGGGGAGAGAGTTAGAGAGAGGGGTTTAAAAATCAACCCTCACCCTAGCCCTCTCCCAGCTTGGGAGAGGGGGTTTTCTCTTAAGTTAATGCCAAACGTGCCTGTGCGGAATGACACCGACTACACAGCAATCGGCGCTTTGATAAGCGGGTGGAACTGATAGTTTACAATTTCAAAATCCTCGAAATGGTATTCAAATAAAGAATCCGGTTTTCGCTTGATCTCCAATTGTGGTAAAGGATAAGGAGTTCTTTGTAATTGGGTTTGTGCCTGCTCCAAATGATTGAGATAAAGATGGCAGTCACCTCCGGTCCAGATAAATTCGCCTGGCAAAAGCCCGGTCTGCTGCGCCACCATGTGAGTTAAGAGAGCGTAGGAGGCAATATTGAAAGGAACGCCTAAAAACACGTCAGCTGAGCGTTGATAAAGCTGACAGGACAGATGTCCATTAGCCACATAAAACTGAAAGAGTGCATGACAGGGCATCAATGCCATTTTATCGAGCTCGCCCACATTCCATGCACTGACCAGTAATCGTCTGGAATCCGGATTACTTTGAATCTGCTGAAGGACTTCACTGAGCTGATCAATCGCTTCACCACTCTGAGAAGGCCAGCTTCGCCATTGGCGGCCATAAACTGGGCCCAAATCGCCATTGCTGTCTGCCCACTCATCCCAGATGCTAACGCCATTTTCATTAAGATAGGCGATATTGGTGTCTCCTTTGAGAAACCATAATAACTCGTGAATAATACTGCGTGTATGCAGTTTCTTAGTGGTGACTAAAGGAAAGCCCTGGCGCAGGTCAAATCGCATCTGATACCCAAATACCGATAAGGTGCCGGTACCGGTACGATCGGTTTTTTCGGTGCCGTTTTTTAAAATATGATCTAAAAGATTCAAATAGGTTTGCATTGTTTTACCCACCATAACCATAATCCGGCTAACAACATGGGGATGGACAACAGCTGTCCCATGGTTAGCGAATCAAATGCCAAATAACCAAGTTGTATGTCTGGTTCGCGGAAAAATTCCGCAAAAATACGACAAAGTGAATATCCGATTAAAAATATCGCGGATACACAGCCTGTCGGGCGTTTTTTAGCTGCATATAACCAGACTACAATGAAAAGTACAATACCCTCTAGCCCAAGCTCATAAAGCTGGGATGGATGGCGCGGCTGACCATCGCTTCCCGGGAAAATCATTGCCCAGGGCACATCCGTAACCCGTCCCCATAATTCACCATTGATAAAATTCCCGGCGCGGCCCGCGGCAAGACCTAATGGTACAAGTGGCGCAATGAAGTCGGCAACCTCAAGAAATGGTTTTTTACTGCGGCGTGCAAATAACCATAAAGCCAGAGCCACTCCAATCAATCCGCCATGAAACGACATTCCTCCTTCCCAAAGCTTAAACAAAGCCCAGGGAGCACTGATTAGCTGATGCGTGTTATAGAAAAGCATATAGCCCACACGACCGCCAATAATAACGCCAAGCGCTGCGTAAAAAATTAAATCGCTAACCTGCTCATTACTCCAGTCCAGGCGATATAGCTTAACGCGCAAGCGGGCCAGAGCCCAGGCCATAAAGAATCCAAGCAAATACATTAAACCATACCAATGAACCTTCACTGGGCCCAGCGTAAACGCAACGGGATTAATAACGGGATAAGTTAGCATGTTTTCCTCAATTATAGGTTTAAACAAAGTCCCAAAGTAAATTTACAGCGGTCACCACCAGCATGATAATAAAAATAATATTCAGACGTCTTACCGGCAAGCGATAATTTAAACTCACGCCCACTGGCGCAAATAAAATGCTGCTTATCGCGATAGGAATTACCGCTGGCCAATACACATAGCCATAGGCGCCATAAGGCAGCTCTCTATCAGTTAAACCTGATATAGTGAAAGCGAGACAGCCAATTGCACCGACAGCCAGGGTGCAAAGGGCGGATATTCCGGCGATTTTTTTTATATTAACACCACAATAAGCCAGATAAGGAACAATCATCAGGCCGCCGCCAATCCCCAGCAAACCTGAAATAAGCCCGGTAAAGAAGCTGAAACTGTGATTGATCCAGGCGGCCGGAAAGCTGCCCTCTGGTCTGGAGGGTAATCCCGTGCGCATGCGTATTGCCGCGCCAAGGAGAAAAACTCCGAGAAAGGCTTTCAGCCAGTCCGCCGGCAATATTCTCGCAATAACGGCAGCCAGAATAACACCGCTGACCAGACCTGGCCAGATATGGTTAAAAACCGACCAGGATACATTGGCACGTTGATGATGAGCCCGAATTGCCGCTAAAGAACTAAAAATCATCACTGCCAGTGAACTGCCAACTGCCAGATGAGGCGCCAGATCATTGCTGATTGCCGGATTTTGTTCAAAAAGGAAAAACAATGCCGGTACGACAATAATACCGCCGCCAATGCCTAATAACCCCGCCATTAAACCGGCAAACAGACCCGTTAAGCAATAAGACAGAGCATTCAGTAATAGACCACCAGTCACGTCTTGCCTGCTCGGATTAACCCGCCCAGGCCTTCATTTTCCAGTGCCGTTTGCAAATAGAGCTTAATTTCTGCCGGATGCTCCATTTCCAGCACGTCTGCCAGCATTTTACGGCAGCTGGCTAAAGACACATTGCGGATAATCCACTTTACTCGTGGCAGGCTGGTGGAGTTCATGCTTAAGGTGTCAAATCCCATTGCCAGCAATAACATGACCGCCAGAGGATCGCTGGCCATTTCGCCGCAGATACTGACCTCAACACCGGCAGCATGCCCTCCTTCGACGACACGCATTAATGTCCTCAGCATGGCTGGATGAAAGGATTCATAAAGTCCCGCTACCCGTGCATTATTGCGATCAACTGCCAGCAGATACTGAGTCAGATCATTGCTGCCAACCGATAGAAAATCCACGCGTTTCGCCAGTTCTCTGGCAAGGTATACGGCCGCAGGTACTTCTATCATTACTCCGAGTCTGGGTTTTTCAATACGGCAACCCTCTTCAAGCAACTCGTGATAAGCCTGTTCAATGAGCAGGGAAGTTTCTTCGACTTCGCTTAATGTAGTAACCATCGGCAGCATTATCCGCAGATTATTCAGATCTTCGCTGGCGCGAATCATCGCTCTAATCTGCATCAGAAACACGTCAGGGTGATCAAGCGTGACGCGGATTCCTCGCCAGCCAAGATAGGGATTATCCTCTTCTACCGGGAAATAGGGTAGTATTTTATCCCCGCCAATATCCAAAGTGCGCATGGTGACAAAGCGCGGGGCGAAGGCTTTGAGAATTTGTCGATAAATAATATATTGTTCATCTTCAGAGGGAAAACGATCGCGGCTCATGAATGGAACTTCGGAGCGATACAAGCCAACCCCTTCCGCCCCCACGCTCATTGACAAACCCGCATCCATCGCAAGCCCGGTATTGACCTGCAGGGATACCTTATAGCTGTCCAGAGTTTCGGCCGGCTTGTCACGAAGGCTGATTAAGGTCTGATTCAGCTCGTGTTCTTCCTGTGCCAGTTTCTTAAATTCAGCGAGCACAGTACGATTGGGTGAAATGTAAACATGGCCTAAAAAACCATCCACAATGACTGCACGTTCCATCAGGTATTCAGTTTTTAAACCGCGAACTCCCATGACAGTAGGTACGCCCAGTGCGCGCGCCAGAATGGCCACATGCGAGTTGTTGGCTCCTTTTGCCGAAACCACTCCCGCTAAATGCCCCTCTGGAACCTCTGCCAGAGCCGAGGCGGTGATTTCCTCACCTACCAGAATGGTTCGCTTTGGATAAACTATTTCTTCCCGCTGGGTGCGCTGCAATTCTGCCAAAACCCGACGGCCAAGATCGCGAAAATCGCTGGCCCGCTCTCGTAAATAATCATCTTCCATACTTTCAAACTGCTGAACATGCTTTTTGATAACGCTGGAAAGTGCCGCTTGCGCGCTTAATTTTTCGGAACGTATAACATCTTCTACTTCAGTACCTAAACTGTCTTTGTCCAGAATACGGATATAAACATCGAATAATGCATGTTCTTCTTCAGCAACCGTATGTTTCATTCGTTTGCTTAGTCTTTGCATGTCCTGGCGGGCAATTTGCAGGGCATCAAAAAAAGTGGTTACCTCTTGTTCAATGTCGTCCACATTATGCCTGGGCACCGCATCAATATCCGCCGGCGGATAAACCACAACCGCGGTGCCAATACCTACTCCCGGAACACTGCCCACACCGGTGAGAGCTGTCTGAATAGTTTCCGGTTTTTTTGCGCCGGTGAGCCTGGGCTGAGTGATTTGCACCAGCTCGCCAGTGGCCTCAGCCTGGGCGATAATGCCGCCAAGCTGCGCTGCCAGGGTAATAAGAAAGGCTTCTTCGGCATCATCAAAACAACGCTTTTCCGCTTGTTGAACGGTCAGTACGCCGTACAATTTGCGATGCTGGATAATCGGCACACCCAGAAACGCTTTTAAATGTTCTTCGCCAATCAGGGGATTCTGATGAAAATCGGGATGGCTAGGGGCATCCTCAAGATTGATTGGTTCTTCCCGTCGTCCCACCAGGCCGATAATGCCGCGATCAAGCGCCACGCGAACCCGATACTCTGCCATTTTATTGAGGCCGTCTGTAGCTACAAGTACATATTCGGCATGTTTGTTATCAATCAGAAATACGGATACCGCATCCGCGCTGACCGCTTTGCGTACGCGCTGGACGAGAATGGACAATGCATCGTTTAAATGGCTGGCAGTCGTTACATCCTGAACTATTCGCTTGAGTATTTTTAACATTTATCGACTTTGGTTACCTCGCTTTCGTCGAATGCCATAGGGCGTGCGTCGTTTTCTTAACAAATGCTCAAGCTCTTTCATTGCCTGGGCATATACCTGACGTTTAAAAAAAATTACCTGTTCCTGCGGTTCGTGATAATCAATCCAGCGCCAGCTGTCGAATTCAGGGGAGTCACTAAGATCCAGCCTAAGCTTTTGCTCACTCGTTACCAGGCGCAAAAGATACCATTTTTGTTTTTGCCCAATCACCAGCGGGTCGCTGCCATGCCGAAGATATTGCTTCGGCAAGCGATACTTCAACCAGCGTTTGGTAACACCCAATACCTCAATATCATCCCGATCCAGACCTATTTCTTCTTTCAGTTCGCGATACATCGCTTCCAGAGAGGTTTCGCCTGCAGCCAATCCGCCCTGCGGAAATTGCCAGGCATCATGCCCGTGGCGCCTTCCCCAAAAAACCCGGCCGGAGTCGTTCACCAGAATGATACCGACATTCAGCCGGTACCCGGCACGATCAATTACCATGACTAACTACTTACACTAAACTCTTAATGCCCTGATTTTTTCACAAAGTTTCGAGCCGAGCAAATAAAACTGTATTTAACTTGGTTCCAACACTAAAATAATAGCTGTTTTGCAGATTTTTGAACTTTACGAACAAGGCTGGTAATGAAAAAGCGAGTTCTTATCCTCAATACGGGTGGTACCATCAGCAGTGTCAAAACCAATCACGGTTATGAACCGGCCGAGGGGTATGTGGAGCAGGCTTTGCAACAAATGACTGCGCTCTCGCATCCGAGCATGCCTGAATACCAGATTAAAGAATATTCTCCCTTGCTTGATTCTTCCAACATGACCCTTAACGACTGGAATCAGATTGCCTGCGATATTGCTTCCCATTATGAGCAATTTGATGGCTTTGTTATTTTTCATGGAACCGATACGATGGCCTATACGGCTTCAGCCCTGTCATTCATGCTTGAGAATCTGGGCAAACCCGTGATTCTCACCGGCTCGCAAATTCCTTTGTCGGAAGTGAGGAATGACGCTTATGATAATATCCTGACCTCCTTATGGCTCTGTGCACATCAGCCTGTCACAGAAGTTTGTATTTATTTCAACCAGCGTTTGCTCAGAGGCAATCGCAGTCAGAAGATTTCTGCTCAGCATTTTGAGGCCTTTGCTTCTCCAAACTTTCCGCTGCTTGCCAGTGTTGGTATTGACATAAAAATTAATCAGGATTTAATTCTCCCTCCGGTTAAGAAAAAGTTTCATCTGCAAACCATCAGCCCGCATTTTATCGCCAACTTCAGACTGTTCCCAGGCTTCTCAACCGATGTCCTGCAGGCTCTTCTGCAACAGCCTCTGCGTGGTCTGGTTCTGGAAACTTATGGGGCTGGTAATGCGCAGAATAACGATGCCCGATTTTTGAAGATGCTGGAAGAAGCCTGCAGGCGCGATGTCATTATTATTAACTGCACCCAGTGCCAGCAGGGCTATGTGGAAATGAATCAGTATGCCACCGGTCATACTCTGAAAGATGCCGGTTTAATCAGCGGTCATGATATGACGCCGGAGGCCGCACATTGTAAATTGCTTTATCTGCTCAGTAAAAACCTGCCAGTGGCTGATATTAAACTGGCAGTAGAGAAAAATTTATGTGGTGAGCTAAGCAATTACTAGGTATGTCCCGGTCCGATCCAACCGGGAATGCCCGAACCTTTTTAAACCGATCAGGAGGGTTGGTATACGGACGCTTCTGTCGGTGTTGGTTTTGGGATTGCTATACCCATTGCCTCTCTGGCTTTATTAATACATTCTTTCAGATAGGCTTCAGAGACCCCTATATTATTATCCATTCCGACTGTTCCTAAAGGAGCAACATAGTGAATAGGAAGATCCAGGCCCACACCATTGTCTTTTATTACCTGCACGTTACCACTCTCTAAAGCAGTTAATTGCAGACTCACGGCAATTTTTCTGCCTTCAGGGTTATCTCTCATTTTATCTGTACCTGGTCTCCCAAGCATGATAAAAAGATTATTTACCGCGATACCAACCAGTCGTTCTTTTGCTGCGGCAATTTGCAGATTATTCACTTTATCAGTAAAGAAAAAGGAAGCAACGCTTTGAAACAGGGTTGGATTTTTGCTTTCTGCCTGGGTATTCTTAAACAGATAATCAGCCATAAAATAATTAAATATCTGTTGCGGATCTTTAGGCTGATCGTTAGGTATGTTATTTAATCCCAGCTTTTTCAACTTTCTTAAGTAAGCGCTCGCTAATTCTTTTATATTTACAACTAACTTGTTAAAGTCTCCGGGGCCAATGTTCTTCAGGCGTGCCTCTTCGTTCGCCTCAATTTGTTTGTCTTCGAGTATTTTTAAAATTTTGGCAAGATAAATTTCATCATTGTGGATATCTGAATTCACCGGCTCTTTTTCTTGTAGCGACGGCTCTTCTGGTTCATCAGATGCTGGCTCTTTGATTGGTGATTTAGTTTCTTCATTTCCAATGGCACAAATCAGGCCGGTTAACGTATCCGCAATGGTTCTTTTATCTTCTGCCAGTTTCGCGCGTTCAGCTGTTGGAGCCCATTTCTTCCTGGAGTCCGCATCATACAAATGCATTTGTTCTTTGATATAATCTTGCATGATCTTTAAAAATATTGTCATTGCACTACTCCTTTTAGTTGCAATTTTTTATCATATCAGTAATTTTAGGATTAGCAATACGGATGCAGAGTGTTTAATTCAAAACCTTCCTAAACACTAAAAGCGCTTGTTTTAACAGGAGAATTGATAGATGTCCTTACATGTTATTATTTTGGCAGCCGGCTTAGGTAAGCGGATGTATTCCACTACCCCTAAAGTTTTGCATAAACTGGCTGGCAAACCCATGTTGTCCTGGGTGGTAGAGGCTGCACAAAGCCTTAAGCCTGAAGCGGTGCATATAATTTATGGCAATGGAGGAACCCATGTTCGGGAAGCGTTGTCGTCACTGGAGGTGAACTGGGTTCTGCAGGAAAAGCAGTTAGGTACCGGTCATGCGGTGATGCAGGCCCTGCCGTTTATTCCCGAAGAAGCCCGGGTTTTAATTCTCTCTGCGGATGTTCCTTTAATAAGCTCTGAAACGCTGGGGCATTTAATCCGGCAATCAGGCAGCTTTAACCAACTCAGTCTTTTGCTGGCCAATCTCGATAATCCTTTTGGATTGGGGCGTATTTTGCGCGATGAGAATACCGCTATTTATGGCATCGTAGAGGAAAAAGACGCCAGTGAGCAGCAGCGGCAGATCAGGGAAATATACAGCGGCATTTGCTGTGCCAACGCCGGGGATCTGAAGCGCTGGTTGCCCATGCTGAATAGCAATAATGCGCAGGGAGAGTATTATTTAACCGACATTATTGCTTTGGCAGTACAGGAAGAACAAATGGTTCAATCCATTACTGCCCGAGATCCGGTGGAGATTCAGGGAGTTAACACGCCATTGCAGTTACAGCAGCTGGAAAGAATATGGCAGCAGCGACAGGCTGAGAAACTCCTTCTGGCGGGGGTATCGATTGCTGATGCAAGCCGTATCGACATTAGGGGCGAATTAACTTGTGGCAAGGATGTGTCCATTGATGTCAACTGTGTGTTTATTGGTAAAGTGAGTTTGGGTGACGGCTGTCGCATTGGCCCTAACTGTGTGATTCGGGATAGCCATATTGGTGCAGGTTCGGAGATTTTGCCTAATAGTGTGATTGAGAAAAGCGAACTGGGTGCTGAATGCCATATCGGTCCTTTTGCCCGCCTGAGACCAGGAACAGAGCTTGCCAGCTTTTGCAAAATTGGTAATTTTGTAGAAACCAAGAATGTTGTATTTGATGAGCATTCCAAAGCCAGCCATTTAAGCTATCTGGGTGATGCGCGAATTGGCAGGGATGTGAATATTGGAGCAGGTACCATCACTTGCAATTATGACGGTGCTAATAAACATCAGACAGTCATTGAAGACGGCGCTTTTATTGGTTCGGATACGCAATTAGTCGCCCCGGTGACCGTCGGACGCAATGCGACAGTGGGCGCCGGCAGTACGATTCGTAAAAGTGTGCCTGCAGATGAACTAACATTAAGTGAAAATCGACAAAAAACGGTTTATGGTTGGAAAAGACCTAAGAAAAGATGAGAGGGATAAAATCACCCCTTCTTAAATTCTATTTAAGAGAAATCCCCTCTCCCAAGCGTGGGAGAGGGCTAGGGTGAG
Source organism: Legionella quinlivanii (assembly GCF_003265995.1). Lineage (GTDB taxonomy): Bacteria > Pseudomonadota > Gammaproteobacteria > Legionellales > Legionellaceae > Legionella_C > Legionella_C quinlivanii_A. The sequence continues at coordinate 275,457 of NZ_MVJN01000003.1, forward strand.
GGTTGATTTTAACCCTCTCTCTAATTCTCTCCCTGAGGGAGAGAGGACTTTAAGGGTAGATTATAAGATATTAATAAGCAGTAGGCAGGCTCGAATCCCTGCGCCTCACAATCTGCGAATTGAGCAGTTCATAAATCCATAGCACGAAAGGCACACCAATCAAGGTGAGAATAAATTTTAACACCCAGGCATTGGTGGCCAGATTAAATACTTGCTCAAAGGGATACATTCCGCCGAATAACAAACTGTAGTTTATCAGGCATAACAAGGAATTAACGATGAGATTGGCTACCAGCAGACGTAAGCCCCGATTGCTGCCGTAACCGGTCTGCTTCAGCTTTTCAAGAAGAAAACTGTTCCCTGCCAGGCTTATTAACAAGGTCAGTATGGTCGCTGGGATGCGTCTTGGCATGGTGAAGGAATAAAAGGGAGTCAAATCAAAAAAATCAGGTGAAGGGAGCACGGTCACCAGCATTAACAGGCCGTCAAATACCAGCTCAGCCAGGATAATAAATAAGGCCAGCAGCAGATTGGCTTTATAGCCATAAAGCTCGCCGATCAAATTACTGGCCATTATAACCAAAGGAAAGACAATGCCGCTGGCAGTCAGAGTCCAGTCATTTCCAAATGAAACAATGCGGTATTCACAGGATAGAGAAATTAATGTAACGGTGACAGCGAAGCTGACCAGATAGTGATACCAGGGCGAAATAAAATAAAATGATTCCTTAGGAACATCGGTAGAAGCCGGTTTGGCAGTCAGGTGCCTTATTAAATAAAAAATCGCTGCAATAAGCAGAATAGTCGCTGAAATTAATAGCGAGTCGAAAAACATACGGCCAAAGCTTTCAACATGCGGGTCAGCGAATAAAAGAAGAAAATCAAAAGAAAAAAAGGAAATACCGCCGAATAAAACAAGCAATAAGCGTTTTTTGGGGGAAATGAGTATTCCGGGACGCCGCGCACAACAGTATAGATGGGGTAAATAAAAGCTGACCGCAAAGGCAATGGTTGAGGCGAAAAATTTCCTGGGAATATCCTCAAATACAATCTGATAGGCAGTGCTGTCACGCATATACTCAGCGGCAGGCAGATTAACGAGAATATAAATACCTATAGAAAAGAGATACAGTGTCAGCAAGGATTGATTGAGAGCATGACGTTGTTGCACAAAGCTGCATTTGCTTAATATGGCCAGATAAAAACAGGCGACCAGCGGGCATAGCACACTGCTGGAGGTGATTAACATACTCTCAAAATTAATAATCTTGAATGACACATTAATAAGCAGCATCAGACAAGTGAGCATGGAAACTGTCAGCATTAAGCAATTGCGTGACTGTTGCTGTATTGGAAAAGACATGAGCCAACCGCCCTAATTCAAATCGTTTAGAGCACTCATTGTCCACATCCGTGCCAATAAGTGCCCGGCAATATAACACTATACTAATTATTTTTGCAAGTTATTGAGATTGGTAAAGTCGGACACTGGGGATCAGGGAATGGGAAGAAGTGATGTTGCTGCCTTTGATAAGCGGTTAAATTGCCAATAAACCCTTTCATCATTTAAACTCGTACAATATTCTGCACAGGGAATTACGAATGGTTCATTTCAGAAAGCAATCCTCCGCAAAACGAGGCATGATGCCGGGATCAGCAGTGTATGTCGGTGAAAATCCGCCCAAACCTACACGCGCGTTCATACACATCTATGATGAATCCAATTATCAATGCCACGAGGGCTTTGACCAGGAGCTTGTAGAGGCAGCGCTTGCCGAGAAGAAAACCGTCTGGATTGATATTTTCGGCTTGCAGAATGTTGAACAAATTAATCACTGCTGTAATGTATTCGGTGTTCATCCTCTGATTGTTGAAGATATCATGAATACTCATCAACGGCCGAAAGTGGATGTCATCAATGAGGGTTTATTCATTGTCTTTCGTATGATGGATAAGCCTAAAGAGCAGGAATGCGAAGAAAGCGAGCAGTTCAGTATTATCATCAAGGAAAATCTGCTGATCACTTTTAGAGAGAGTGACGATGAAGAGCTGGTTTCCCTGTACAAACGCCTGGCAATGGAAAACTCCTTAATCCGCGATCAGGTTGTTGATTATCTGGCTTATCTTTTGATGGACCAGGTGGTGGATAATTTCTTTGATTATGTGGAGGGAATTGAACAATCACTGACTGCGATTGAAGACAGGCTGATAGAGAATCCGCAAACGATTTCCTTGCAGAACCTTTATGTGATCAAGCGCCGTATTATGCTGCTTCGTAAAATCATCGCTCCTCTTCGAGATATTGTTCATTTATTAATTTCGAGTAAGGGGCAATTAATTAATGCTGAGTATCATATGTATTTTCGCGATCTGCATGATCACTGTTTGCGGCTTTTGGAAGCAATTGATTTGCAGCGTGAAATGACGAATAACATGCTGGAGATTTATTTGTCCACGCTCAATAATCGTATGAATGAAACCATGAAAATACTAACTTTGTTTGCCAGTATTTTCATCCCACTGACCTTTATTGTAGGTGTATATGGGATGAATTTTGACTATATGCCTGAACTGAAATGGCGTTATGCCTATCCCACGGTCTTATGCGGCATGGCCTTTTTAGCTGTGGCCATGCTTTATTTCTTCAAAAAAAAGAAACTGCTTTAAGATTATCGCGCTCGGCTGCATTTCTGGGGTCGGAGGATGAGAGAGGTCTGAGATCTTCGGTTCGGGCCGTAGCAGAGAACTTGCCTCGTGATCGCAAGGCTTTGGCTGAAACCTCTATCGAAGAATCCTTTAGCTGGGTAGCCTTTACGTCAGCAGGCTCTTGTGACTTAAGATCTGCCGTCGGTGGTGCAGGCAGCGCTGCGACTTCTTTCAAAGTGGTTTCGTCTTTTTTATCTTGTTTGCCAGAGGATTCAATCTCCCTTAATTTATTCCCATTGAGATGAATCTGTGGTCTTTCTTCTCCCGGAGGTATAGCTGAGAAGCTAAAGTGGGCACGATAGACAAGCTCCATAATAGATGGATTATACAATGAAGCCATCGCTATTTTGGTCACAAAAGGAGGCATTCCCTTAATTTTCTGCAAGGCTTTTGCTGAGATATCGGGCTCACTTGAAGCAGCCCAAACTGCCAGGTTTTTTGAGGTCTTGATGATAGCCTTCGTCACTGCCGGACTGCCTTTTCTAAACGCTATCCAGTCCGCCTTAATCAGAGGGTCATTGGTAAAACTTGTCTTGCTGACGAACATAGAGGGTGCTACCCATGGGATTACCTTTTGCAGATAGGGATGACTCCAGCAGCTTTGCACGATCTCTCCTGCCCTCTCCCAGTTAAAGGTGGATTTCTGCTGTTTTAACATTTCGGGGATTTTTTTCTTGGCCCCTTCCATGATTAATCCATCAACAAAAGAAACGCCTCGGCCGAAAAGCAATAGCGGGTCAACCACATAGCGTGATGTTTCATCGACAGGAGGGGGAAGATTCATATGCGTCGCAGTGGCAATCTGCATTAACACCGCAAATTTCAGCATCACATCCTGATAGTGTTCGCGGGGTATCCCGGTTAAATAAAAAATCCCTTCAACAAAGGCAAAGGCCACTCCGCGCGACCCTATTCCCAGTGAGGCCGCCAGCTCCCAATTCTCCTCAAGATAGGCAGTAATATGCCGGTTGCAATGCTCAGGCATGGCCATCGCCAGAATAAACTGGCCATCATAAAGAATTAATAAGACGGTAGAAACCATCTCTCCTACATAGGGAATAAAACTAATCCCCCAGATCAGACCGCGGGTTGCCCAGTAGGTAATACTGTTTTCAATAGAGCCCTTGAATTTTTCCATGAAACCACATTTCTGCTGTTGGCAAATGGTCATTGGAATTGGCGCGGCCCCTGGAGCTGGGGGAGCCATAACTCTAAATGAAGCGCCATTTAATTCACTTCCTGCCTCCGAAAATTTTTTTGAGGCATCCGAAATGTGCATTAACATATGGGTTGTCGTTTCGACATTTTTTTTTGCACGATACAAAAAACCCAGCACATAGAGACCGCCAATAAGGAGGGTCAGGCCGGTATTGACACTAACCAGCTGCTCTTCGTCCTCAGTGTATAGGGCTCGCAATTGCTCGACTGCTAATTTAGTGATAAAACTTGCCGCCACCAGGGGAGCAACATCACGGCCCAGGATATAGCCCATATTTTTGTATACTGAACGTACTGACGAATTTGTGAGGTTGTATGCGAGATCAGGAGCGACCGCCATTTGTTTGAACCCATAGGAAACGACTTTATGTGCTGAATTACCCAATCCCTTTGCAACGGTTGTCAAGGTGCTATTATTACTCAACGACGTTAGCGCATTGTTCAGACTTTTTCCCCAATTCTGAACCGTAGTTCCCAAATTTTGAACGCTGGCCATCCATCCCATAATGCTCTCCTGCAATAGTCCGAAATTTCGAGAGTGTTCATCAAACTGTATCCTTACTCACAGTCACGCCGTCATGTTATGGCAGTTTGATGAAGACTCTCGAAATTTCATTCTATGGGGAAAATCTGCAAATAACCAGAGCAAGACGTTCATTTTTGTTTAATATCCCCTGAATGCGGTACACGGCTTATTATGTGGTTGATTTCATTTAAAATCGGATTCGGCAGTTTTATCAGGATATTCGCAATATTGACGAATAGGGCATTGCGGGCAACGCGGTTTTCTCGCCTGGCAGATATAGCGGCCATGCAGAATAAGCCAGTGATGCGCGTCATGAATAAATTCCTTTTCCACACGCTTTAATAAGGCATTTTCAACTGCTAATGGGGTTTTGCCGGGCGCAATTCCGGTGCGATTCGCCACACGAAAAATGTGTGTATCAACTGCCATTGTGGGCTGACCAAAGGCGGTATTGAGGATTACATTGGCTGTTTTTCGCCCTACGCCGGGCAGCTTTTCCAAGGCTGCACGCTCAGCAGGTACCTCCCCTCGATATTGAGTAACCAGAATCTCACAGGTGGCGATGACATGTTTCGCCTTGGTATTAAAAAGGCCGATTGTTTTGATGTAGTCTTTAAGCCGCTCTTCTCCAAGCTCTAAAATGGACTCAGGTGTATTGGCGACGGCGAATAGCCTGGCAGTCGCCTTGTTGACGCTGACATCAGTAGCTTGCGCTGAAAGTAAAACAGCGATTAACAACTCAAAGGGCGAATGGTAAATCAATTCCGTGGTCGGATGTGGGTTTAAGGATTGAAAGATCTTAAATATCCTGCGGCGTGTTTCCTGATTCATTAAGCAAATTCCAGTCGATTTCTATTCACCCGAAGGGAGACGAATTTTCTGGCGCAAGTTTAGCGGGTTGCCAGTTATGGAGCAACCGCATTTTTAATGTTCCTGTGAACTCAGACGGTCCGCCACATAGCGGCCTACCAACTGCCCAATCACTATCGCCAGATAAGCCTGCCCGGTAAAGGACTCAAACCATGAGAGTGTCTGAGCGAAAGGGCTAAGCGGTAAAATATCGCCATAGCCTATAGTGGTTAAGGTAACGAAAGAGTAATAAATCGCCAGGTTTTCCTCATTCATGCCCAGGTTTGAAAAAGCGGCTGGATTTAAGCTGCAAAGCATCAGATAAATATAGGCATAACTTAGACCGATAAAAAGGTAGGCGCATAAAGAGCCGAATAAAGTAGTTATATTGATGGACTTATCACGAAAAGTATAACGCAGGCAACCTGCGAACATCAGCATAAAATAGATTGCAGCAAAGGAAGAGCGGATGGTATTTAGTCGGGGATAATCAATTAGAACCAGCAGAATTTCTATGGCGGCGGCCGTCGTCAATACCGCCAGCAGTTTGAGGGAGCGATTTCCAATGACAAACAGACTGGAGACGATCAGTAAAAAGAAGAACAGGTTGGCCAGGCCTTCAGCAGAATCGGCGTAAATCGCATGGATTGTTTTTGCCAGGCAGAATGCAATCAGCACAAAAAACAAAAAGAGAAATCGTAAACGTTCAATCAGTGAAATAAACTGTTTCATAGAAAATCCTTTTCTATTCGCTTTGCTCAGGAGTGTTGTGTCAGTAATTCACGAGCATGCGAGCGTGTTTGCTCCGTAATAGTGATTCCGCCTAACATACGAGCTATTTCATTCACTTTTTCTAACTCATTGAGCGGGAGAATGCTCGAGTAGGTATGATGTGCATCACTGTGTTTCTGCACCATGAAGTGATGATGCGCTGAAGCAGCGACCTGTGGCTGATGGGTCACACAAAATACCTGCAGGCGCTCTCCTAATTGGCGAAGCAGTTGTCCTACCAATGCGGCTGTTGAACCGCCAATGCCGACATCCACCTCATCAAATAATAAAGTAGGGGTGGCGCCGCGTTGAGCTGTAATCATCTGAATCGCAAGGCTGATTCGCGATAATTCGCCACCAGAAGCAATTTTGTTCAGGGCATCAGGAGTCATCCCCGGATTGGTGCAAACCTTATATTCCACTTTATCCAGGCCATGAGACTGCATTTTTTCAAGAGCACTGAGCTCCATGCTGATGAATCCCTTGGGCATTCCTAATTTCTGAATAATACTGGTAATTTCTTTGGCGAGCTGTACAGCATGTTTTCTGCGCGATTCGCTTAGTAACCCAGCCGCTTTCTGATACGCCTGCAAGTGAATCTGATATTGTGTTTCAAGTTCGGCGGTTCTTTGCTCGGCATCATTTAACTTTCTAATGTCTTCTTTCAGCTTTTCTGCATGAGCGACAAGCTGCTCTGGCTCAACATGGTATTTACGTGCAGCCTGATGAATTGCGCCCAAGCGTGATTCAACCTCTTGCAGGCGTTCCGGATCCAGTTGCACCGACTCGACAAATTGCTTTATTTCAGACAGGGCTTCTTCACATTGAATCGAAGCGGTTTGCAACAGCTCGAGCGCATTCTGGATAGCAGGGTGCTGAGATGGCAAATCAGACAGAAGCTGTAAGCTCTGATGCAAAGCCTGACTTATATTAAGACTTTCATCGCCATCAAGCATCTGCAGAAGCTGATTGCCGCTCAGTAAATAATCCCTGGCATGATGCAAATGCTGATGTTCAGCGTGCAGACTGTCGGTTTCGCCGGCTTTAAGCTCCAGATTATCCAGTTCTTCAATTTGAAACTGTAGTAGATCAATCCGATCCTGCTGATTGTCGAGTTTTTGTAATTGCTCGAGTTCCTGCTTTATTTTTTGGCACTGCTTGTAATGGAGCTGCACATTCTGCAGAAGCTCGGGGTGGTTGGCATAATGATCCAGATGCTGGCGGTGCGTGGCGTGCTGCATGAGGGTCTGATGCTGATGCTGGCCGTGAATATGTACCAGCATCTCACTGAGCTCTTTTATTTTCTGTAATGGGAACTGGTTGCCATTAATATAGGATTTTGAACGGCCTTCGGCATAAAGCAGACGTCGCAAAACCAGCTCGCCGTCTGAATCAATCTCATGATTTTTAAGCCAAAGCGCGGTGTCTTTTGAGCCGCTGCAATCGAAAACGGCAGTAATGTCGCAGCGTTCAGCGCCCGGCCTCACTACGGAGGAGTCGGCACGCTCACCGAGAGCTAACATCAGGGCATCAATCATAATGGATTTACCCGCGCCGGTTTCTCCGGTAAAGGCAGTCATCCCCCTGGCGAAATCAAGCTCCAATGATTGTACAATTGCAAAGTTTTCGATGCGTAAGGTGGTCAGCATGATTTATCCCTGATGCTTGGATTCCCAACCCAATTTAATGCGTAGTGTATCATAATAGTGATAGTCAAGCGGATGCAAGAGGCGCAGACATTGCGCATTTTTTTCAATATTCACTTGTTGCCCTGGTTTAACCAGCCTTGACTCATGACCGTCACAGCTTATTCGCAGATCAGACTCATTGGAATTGCTGATAACCAGATCGATTGAAACCTGTGAATCAACGACCAGCGGACGCGAACTTAAGCTGTGAGAGAACATCGGCACCAGAACAATAGCATTGAGTTGCGGATGCATAATGGGGCCGCCTGCGGATAATGAGTAGGCCGTTGAGCCGGTAGGGGTTGAAAGAATCATTCCGTCTGAGCGATAGTGGCTGACAAACTGTTGATTAATGTAAACGTCAAACTCAATCAGATGGGTTTCATTGCCACGGCTTAAGACCACGTCATTCAAGGCATTACCTTGAAAGTAGGTGTTGTCCTGGTCATGAATTCGCGTCCTCAGCAAAAAACGCCGTTCTTCATAATATTCGCCATCAAGAACCGGCTTAATCTGTTTCTCAAGTTCGGAAGGAAGAATATCGGTTAAGAATCCAAGGCGTCCGCGATTAATACCAATAACTGGTACATCAACCCCGATGGCCATTCTTGCGGCGGACAGCAGGCTGCCATCCCCGCCAACGACCACGATTAAATCCTGTTTCTTACCCATATGAATTCGGGATAGTACCGGCAGACCAGTATCGAAATGGTCTGCGGTATCGGTATCAACAAAGGTTTCAACTTGCCTGGCCAGGAAATCAATCAAACGCTGTATGGTTTCATTGACCCCCTGATTGGCGCGGTGTTGACGTGCATATAAAATCACGCGTTGAAATTTCTGTTTCATCATCTCAATGACAAAGTTAAATGTTATTCTTCAACATTAGCACGAGAACTGCGTTTACGATCGGTTTCTTTCAATTCCTTTTTACGGATACGGATGGTTTGCGGCGTTACCTCAACCAATTCATCGTCATCAATAAATTCCAGAGCCTGTTCGAGACTGAGTTTTATTGGCGGCGTCAGCAAAATATTCTCATCGCTGCCTGAGGCGCGAATATTGGTCAGTTGCTTTTCCTTGGTGACATTCACAACCAAATCATTATCGCGGGAATGGATTCCAACCACCATGCCTTCATAGCACATTACTTGTGGTTCGATGAATAAACGGCCGCGATCCTGCAGGTTAAACAGAGCAAACGCTCTCGCAGCCCCCTGACAATTCGCAATCATGACGCCGTTGTTCCGTTTGCCGAGACGGCCTTTAAAGGCCGGACCATAGTGATCATACACATGATAATTAAGACCAGTACCGGAGGTGCTGGATAAAAACTCGGTGTGAAAGCCAATCAGGCCGCGAGTCGGAATCAGATAATCGAGGCGAACACGGCCTTTCCCATCGGGAAGCATATTCTGCAGTTCCCCGCGGCGTTCGCCGAGTTTTTCCATGATGCTGCCCTGATGCGTTTCTTCAACGTCAACCGTTAAACGCTCGTAAGGTTCAAGCATCACGCCATCTTCCTCGCGCATGATCACTTCCGGTTTGGAAATGGCCAGCTCATAGCCTTCGCGGCGCATATTTTCAATGAGAATGGATAAATGGAGTTCGCCGCGGCCTGACACTTTGAACTTGTCAGGATCAGCCGTATCTTCCACCCGCAGGGCGACATTGTGCAGCAATTCAGTTTGCAGACGTTCGCGAATCTTGCGGCTGGTTACAAACTTGCCTTCCTGACCGGCAAAGGGAGAATCATTAACCTGAAAGGTCATGCTGATAGTCGGCTCATCCACGGTCAGCGGCGTTAAGGCTTCCACGTTATTAGGATCACAGAGGGTATCGGAAATATTTAACTGCTCAATACCGGTTACCGCGATTATATCGCCGGCACTGGCTTCTTCGACCTCAACCCGCTCAAGGCCTTTAAAGCCGAGCAGCTGCAACAAACGACCGCTGCGGATAGCGCCGTCTTTATCAATGATCTTGACCGGTGATTTTGCTTTGATGTTGCCGCGAGTAATTCGGCCAATGCCGATGGTTCCGACATAGGAAGAGTAATCAAGCGAACTGATCTGCATCTGGAAGGGGCCATTCTCATCTACGTCTGGCGGAGCCACGCGATCGACGATAGTTTCCAGCAGGGCGTTCATGTCACTGGCTTCTTCATCCAGTTCCAGCATGGCATAGCCATTCAGTGCGGAAGCATAAACAACCGGAAAATCAAGCTGTTCATCAGTAGCTCCCAGATTGTCAAATAAATCAAATACCTGATCCATAACCCAATGGGGACGCGCGCCGGGACGATCAATTTTATTAATTACGACAATGGGCTTTAATCCACGTGCAAAGGCTTTCTGAGTGACGAAACGCGTTTGCGGCATAGGGCCGTCCACGGCGTCGACCAGCAGCAGCACGCTATCCACCATGGAAAGAATTCGCTCCACTTCACCGCCAAAGTCGGCGTGCCCTGGAGTATCCACGATATTAATCTGATAATCACGCCAGTAAACACAGGTGTTTTTGGCCAGAATGGTAATACCCCGTTCTTTTTCAAGGGCATTCGAGTCCATGACGCGTTCCACTTTAGGCCCACGCTCACTCAGTGTACCGGTTTGTTGTAATAATTTGTCAACCAATGTCGTTTTACCATGATCCACGTGCGCGATAATGGCTATATTTCTTATCTTCTCAATCATAAAAAACCTTGTTCAGGACGAATAACGATGCACAGCTGCAGGCCTATGAGCCCATTTTTGCCAAAAAACACAGTTTTTGGATTCTTGCGGCGGTGTAGTAATTAATTGTGCTTACATTATACACTAGATGCGGTCACAATCCTAATGGCGATTTGTCAGTGACGGCAGCTTAACTCAACGAGGGCCGACACGCTGCTGATTTTGCTGATCTGCCTCGGCCGTTGCCTGCATGGACGCATCAGGTGTCGTGCCGCAGGAGCGGAATTGCTGGGTTAATTGTCTGATATTCGCTGGATCAATAGGCTGGCCCTGAGGAATCTGCTTAAGCAAGGCATCGGTTTGCGGGTTTTTGCCAAAAGTATTAACCACCTGATTTTGCAGAGCCTTTATACCACCAGCACTGTAATCATCCGCGACCCGGTTAAGCATTTTGTTAAATACCGTTGTGGCCTGGTCGACCTCGGCTTTGGATAACTGTCTTGAATTGCCGGGTGCAGGGGAGGGATTTCTAAGGTTATTTCGTTCCTGTTGGGTCTGGGTCTTTTCTTCCTGTGCTTTTTGTATCTGCATGCGCATTTCTGACAGCTGGCTAAGCTGGGTCTGTTGTGTTTGTCTTGCGGCGCCTAATTGCTGGTTATTTAAGCCATGCTCACCGCTTCGGTTATTTTTAATGACGTCCTCTACGCTGGTCATCTGGCCTTTGGCGCGATTAAAATCGCTGCTCGCCTGCTGCTTTTGCGAAGCGCTTAAACTGTTCACGTCGGTGACATCTTTATTAACCAGATAAAGACTGCCATCATCGCCTTTTAATATACTTTTTCCTTTGGGTGCCACATAGGCGGTGTCATTGAAGTCAGAAGTCGGGGTCCCATCTGCCTTATAGGCAGATTTTTCGCCTTTGTAAACAGCAAGCATATCTTCCGTGGCGGCTACCTCTACCTGTTTAGCGTTCACCTTGGCAATATCAGCTTTGGTTTGTTCCGGGGATACAGTTCCTGCCTCTTCGGCGATTTTATCCATATCCTTTGCGATCTCTTTTTTCAAATCCGCGAGGCCTTTCTCGATTTTTGCCCGTTCAGCGGGATCTTTTGGATCATATTTTTTCACTTTGTCGGCGCTAGCCTGATAGGCATCATGCTTTTTATCGATAGTTTCTGTATTTTTTTCTAAACGCTTAATCTCTTTATCGGTTGCTTCAATGTCTTTATTAAGATTATCAATTGATTGCTGCAGTTCGCCTATCTGAGCGTCATAGGCATCAATCCTTGCGTCCAGCTCGGCTTCTTTTTCTGCTTTGACAGAGGCGGAGTCAGTATCGGCCAATTGATGTTGTCTGTCCTGCTGTATTTTCTGATCAATCGCTTCCTGCATCTGGATGTTTCTTTCTGCAATCTTGTCTTCATCCTGCTGTGCTATATGCACGAGAAAAGCGGCCAGGCGCTGTTGCTGCAGCAGTTCTTCCCTCTGCATCTCTTCCCGGGCTTTTTCCTGTTCTACGGCCTGCATCAGTTCAGTAGCAACTTTTTCCTTGGTGGTATCGCCTGCCGGGGTATTTAGAAAGTTGATGACATCCTTTGCTTGTTGCAAGCCCTGCTTTCCAAGCTTGATAGAAGGGTTTTCCCCTTCAGGGGCTGGGGTGATGTCTACTTTATTTAGCCAGGTCTGCAACTTTTCCGCAGTAAGCTCAACGGTCTTTTGCTGTTCCGGATCGTGGAGCATTACCGAGTTCATATCCGCTTTAGGTGCCTGGGTATCTCCGAGATCAGGGCTGTCGCCAGTGTCTGAAAAATCAGCACTGGAATTGTATAAATAAGAAGAACCAATAATATCTTCCGGCTCTTCCATTTCCTCCATTGTGATAGAGTGCCGTGGGCCAAGCGAGAGCCCCGCATCAGGCATGGGTTTGGCTTCATGGCCAGGAGGAAGTTCAGCGGGTTTGGGAGGAGGATTGACGAAATTCCTGAGTGCATCGACACCGCTCAAGAGTTTAGGCTTCAAAGCGTCCAGGGCCTGCCCTCCGAGCGCTTTAGCGCCCTGGGCAGCTCCCTTTAGCTTCGTCTCTGCAAAATCAGTGGTCATTTGATTCATTTCAAGAACCATATTCAGCAGTTCCTGTACCACTTGCTGCATAGGTTCTGCATTTTTGTCGACTGTTACACTAAAGAAATGCCCTTCTTCTGCCGCGGGGGCCTCTTTATCGTCTTTCTCTGGGTCAGCTCCTTTTGCAGGCGCAACTGGGGCGACCGCCATTTTTGCTTTGGAAGCTTCGGCGGCAAGAGCTGCATTTGCTTCATTTTCCCGAGCTTTTTTATTATTCTCTTCAGTCTGCGCTGTATTACTGGTAGATCCGGACATTCTTTAAAATCTCGTCAGAAACATCATATTCATTAATCATAGCATAGCCATTTTTTATGCTGTAGCCGGCGCAAACAAACTATTTATTTTTATTGCTCTAAGCTGTGGGGGCAGGCAGATCTGGTACTTCTTCCGCTACTGAATTCTTCACCGCGTCATCGTCTATGGAAGTCATTAGCGAGGAACTATTGTCATCAGCTTCTACGCTGACAGCATCCCCAATCTGAAAATCGGCTTCATTCGTAAACGAACTGGCGAGAATATCCTTTGGGGACTCCGGGAGTTCGCTCATTTCAAAAAGTTCATCATCCTCTTCGAATAAGGAAGCACTTTCCTGTGGTGATGGTGTTGGCAAAGGCATATCCGCTTTTGGGATTTGAGTTTCACCGAAATCGGGTTCGTCACCGGTATTCCCGGTTTCAGGACCGGGATTATATAAGTAGGAGGTCGCCAGGATATCCTCTGGGGACTCCATCTCGGGCTTCACCACTCCCATTGAAATATTATGATCTGCATCCAGGGCCAGGCCCTCATCAGGTTTAGGCTTAGCTTCCTGGCCTGGTGGAAGTTCGGCAGGTTGTTTATTATTAAACTTGTTGAAGAAGCTGGTGATCTGGGCGGCTATCGAATCAACTGCCTGGCCTCCCAGTACTTTACCGGTGGCGGCAGCGCCTTTGATTTTATCTGCTGCAAAGTCGGTAAACTGGGCATTGAGGTCATTGATAAGGTTCATCCATTCCTGAATCATCTGCATCCAGGGATCTGCATTTTTATCCACTTCCTGATGAAAAAAAGACTCTTCCGCGGCAGGCGCTGCTTTATCATCTTTTTTTGCACTCGCAGTATTGGCGGGTTGCGCTGGGGCCATTGTCGTTTTTGCCTTGGCGGCCTCGGCGGCGAGCGCTGCATTAACTTCTTTATCCTGAGCGGCTTTTTTATTCGTTTCCTCGGTTTTGGAAGCGGTATCACTGCTGGCAGTTGGTGCAGGAGCTGCTACTGTACTCTCTGGCTCGGGACTTGTTGTAGCAGGGGCCGGAGTTGAAACGGTTTCGACGGTTTCAGCGCTGCTGGACTGGGTAGTACCTGACATTGTGTTAATTCTCATGAAATACGGTATACATTAATCATAGCATAGCCAGTTTTTCCAAAAAGGGGACTACAGATTCTTGATGCAATCTTTACGTTATTGAGTTCTTTGTTTGTAGATAGTATAGATTAATTGCTCTAAACGGATTTTTCTAATGCAAAAGCAGAGTGGGGGTAATGGATAATATTGTGAAAATAAACGGTCTCATCGCTTAAATTACGATATCCATGTGCATGATCAGCAGCAAAACGGATTGCTTCCCCTTTAGTAAGCTGCTTCCATTGTTGATCAATTAACACATCTAAAGCGCCGTCAATCACAATAACATGTTCGACTACGCCAGGCTCATGGCCTCCCGAATGCTGCTCACAGCCAGGGAGTAGTTCGATCTTGAATATTTCCACATGCAAATGTCTGTCGAAGGGAAACAGGGGGGTAACTTTAATAAGCTCGTCACTGTGTTCCCAGGCACTGGTACTTCCTTCGAGAAACAGTTTGGCTGATTCCTCAGCAGGCTCTTCTAAAAAAGAGGAAAAGGAAACTCGAAAGCCGCTGGCAATTTTCCAGAGGGTGGCAACGGTAGGTGATGATTCAAAACGCTCAATTTGTCCCAGCATGGCTTTGCTGACAGTGGTTTCCTGGGCTGCTTTATCAAGGCTCCATCCATAGTGCTGCCTCAACTCACGCAGGCGTATTCCAATACGCTGGTTTAACTCGTCCACAGGGTTCCCCTATTAAAGCACTCTCGTATCCGGGTGGAGAACCTGATACGAGAGTCTGATAATAAAAACTTGAGCGTTATAACGCACAATGCTATGCTTTGGGTCCTGTGCGTTATAGCGCATCGATCATAACATACCTAAAGTGTTTTTAATAGGAATCCAAGCATGCGATCGTATTTTTCTCTTTCTCATCTCTCTGCGGGATTCATCGCGGTTCTGGTTGGCTTCACCAGCTCGGCTGCTATCCTTTTCCAGGCCGCTTCCGCTGTGCATGCTTCCACTGCGGAATTAGCTTCCTGGATTTTTGCTTTGGGAGTGGGCGTATCGTTAAGTTGTATTGGATTCTCGCTGTATTACCGCATGCCTATTCTGACAGCCTGGTCTACGCCGGGAGCCGCCCTTTTGGCAAGCAGCCTGACAGGGCTGCATTTGTCTGAAGCCGTGGGCGCCTTTATTTGCTCTGCATTATTGATATTTCTGGCTGGTATAAGCGGCTGGTTTGAGCGTTTCATGGCCCGTATACCGGGGGAACTGGCTTCTGCCATGCTGGCCGGCATTCTCCTGCATTTTGGTTTGAATGTATTTCTTGCATTACAGGATGCCCAGCTGATGGTTTTAGTAATGCTTGCGGCCTATATTCTCGGAAAGCGCTTTTATCCTCGCTACGTATTGCTTGTCGTCTTGTTGCTGGGCATTGCAGTGGCTGTTTTACAGGGTGAGCTTCGTTTCCAGTCTATTCATTGGAGCTTTTCAGGACCTGTGTTTACCTGGCCTGAATTTTCCTGGTCAGCATTCTTCAGCGTAGGCTTGCCCCTCTTTATCATCACTATGACCTCCCAGAATATCCCTGGCCTGACGGTATTAAGAGCGGAGGGGTTTAATCCTCCTGTTTCAAGACTGGTTAGCATTATGGGGGCAGGCAATTTGCTGATGGCTCCTTTTGGCGGCTTCAGTTTGAATCTCGCCGCGATCACTGCAGCAATTTGTGCGAATGAAGAGGCTGACCCTGATGCATCAAGACGCTATCGTGCCACAATGAGTGCAGGACTGTTTTATCTAATGATGGGGTTATTCAGCGCCACTATCGTCGCTTTATTTTCAGCATTCCCTTCAACTTTGGTTCTGGCGGTTGCCGGTATGGCTATATTTGGTACGCTGGCGTCCAATCTCAAAGAGGCTCTGGATAATGACAGACAGCGCGAAGCGGCCTTACTGACTTTTCTGGTTTCTGCTTCAGGTCTTAACTTTTTTGGGATCAGTGCTGCATTCTGGGGCTTGCTCGCAGGTATATTATCTTCTTTAATTATTAAACAGAGTTCTGCAGCCAAATCCCTGTTAAACGAAAAGGATCCGGAATTGTGTAATGAATAGATTAAAATCGGGACGTTTTCTGTTTAAAGAAACGATAAGTCCCACTTTTTTTAATTTGAATTATTACCTGCTTGAAGCGGGCTGGATGCCTGCCAGATTCAAATGGATGGCTCATTTCAGTGACGCCAATCTGCAGTTTGATGAAAATGCGGCGCAGTGTCTCGAATTCAAGCACTGCCTGAGCGATTTGGTTGCTGAATATTGTCCGCAGGTCATGATGCCGACTTTTATCATTAATGATCAGAATTGGCCTGTTATTTTGCAATTTCTTAATCAATACAGCTTTAGAAACCAAGATTCGGTATGGATTTTAAAGCCTTCCTTGTTAAACAATGGGCAATTTATTAAAATTTTTAATAGTCTCGCTGATCTGGAAACCCATTTCTCCAGTAACCAGCGCCTTGGTGGAGAGCATGTACTGCAGCAATACATTAACCAGCCTCACTTATTAAGGGATCAGCGTAAATACAGTATTCGGATGTTTCTGGTACTCAGTAATTATGCCGGCGCCTATCTCTTTCCTCGTGGCTACCTGAATGTATCCCGCCACCCCTATACTCCTGAACAATTCAGCGATTTGCGCCCCCACCTGACTAATGAACACTTGCATGAAGAGGAAAGCAATGTCATTCAGATTCCCTCTGAGCGTTTTGAATTTTTCCCAACTATTTATCCACAAATCCAGCAGATTGTTTCACAGTTGTTCCGGGCCCTGAAACAACGCTACCCACAGGCATTTACCCGTTTCACATTAAAAACTTTTGCTTTATTTGGTGTGGATTTTATGGTGGATAGCAATGGACGGGTCTGGTTGCTGGAAGTTAATCACGGCCCCTGTTTTCCCATAGAAGCAGAGCATCCCCTGCAGAATTATTTATATTCTGATTTCTGGCATGCCCTTTTGAATAGTTTTGTTTTACCCATTGGTTTAAATCTCCCCGATACCCAGATTGATTATTCCTTTTTTGATAAACTTGTCTGATTAATCACAGTGCCTTGGAGGTACTTACCATAGTTTGCTGGTTAATCCATTCCGACCAGCTGCCTGAGTAACCTCCAAGACGTGCCTGGGAATAATGATAAAAATAATCAAGAAATTGATAGCGCTCAACAAAATAGTGAGTCAGCTCACTATCGGAACGGCTTGTATTGGCCAGATCATAGTAAGGGGGAACGGCGGCATGGCGGGCAATGATTTCATCAAAACTCACCTCTGCTGCATTGTTTAACATATCATACATCACTATGAACGTTGTGGAGCGTCCTTTCCCTCCACGACAATGAATATGCAGCCAGGTTTGCGGCGGCAAATGATCAATAAAGCTGACAAATTCATCGACAATCTCATCATTGGGCCTCTGATGGTCACTTACCGCTAAACGGTAATAAACGAAGCCTAAACTGCTCACCAGTTGCTTTTCGTTACTCAATGATTCGACCTGAACTGTCAAACCCGCGTCAAAACTCTGTTCCAGGAATTGATCAGGAGTCAATATTCCTGAAATAACTTCAGATTTACCCAGCTCCTTAAGCCAATCCAGTTCCGCCTTCTCGGCTTGTTCAGTGGATTTACCAAGGTTGATCCAGTTATGAGTGTCAGAAAGAGTGATGGAGTTACCATTCAGATAGGCATGATTTTCCTGTCTTAAATCAAGAACGATGCGTTGCGATGCTTCGTCATTGCTTTTTGCCGTGATATAGCTTGCCAGTTGAAGCCAGCCTTGCAAATTGGGATTAGCACTTGCCGAAACCCACAAGGCAGATGGTTCTTCTTTCTTAAATTGAATAATTTGCGATAAATCCCGCATCGAGGCCAATGCGATAGTCTCCGGCATGGTATCCTGAATCAAACAGGGGTTTGCTGTAGTTCCATCACAATCTGGCTGGTTACTGGCATATAAATTGAGAATCAGGAAGCTTAACAGGAATGCGAATATGCGTTTATACATTGCAACACCCAAGCGATGCAAAATTTCAGTTTAGGAAAAAACCGAGAAGGGTTCAAGTAAAAAATATTAATTAACTTATTGAAAAATAACATAAAAATGCATGTTTTTTTTATATTCTGCGCTTTAAAGCGCTGCTATTCAAATACTTTATTCAGCATGATTTTTCTTTCGGCTTATGCCTAAATTTTAATCTTTTGGTATGCACTTTGCTAAACTTTCAATGACAAGTACAAAAAAAGGAAGCCATTCATGAAGAAGTTGATATTGCATCCCACAGAACTTAGTCAATGGCATGCATTGGTGAATGAAGCGCAAGCCTCAACGCAGATGGTCTTAAATGAAACGACTGAAAGTTATCTGGTCTTTCTGTTAATGCGTTTTTCACAAGGCCCCAAACTGATTGAATCGGTAATTGCGATGGATTTTCTCGAGTCCATGAATTCCACCCGGCATAAGCAAGTTGAATTGCTAAGGGATGTAGGGGATAAAAGCTTATTATTCTGCGGTTTGTTTCCCGGAATGGCTCAGAAAAGGCATGTCAGCCTCCGTTATTTTTCAGATATGGGAAAGGCTGCCTATCTTACAGTGGGAGAACTGCAGGAAAATCAAAGCGCGGAATTGTATTTTCAGCTCAGTTATGAGTTTTTAACCCTGCAGCAAATATTGCAGGCGATGCGTAGCGAATACTTAAATATGCAACATGCGGACAGCATCGTTTTGTCTGGCAAAGAGATCCCTTTGCAATAAAAAACGAGTGCTTCAAAGACAGGCTTTCTCAAGCCGGTCAGGGCAAGAGAAAGCCAGGCGCTCACATTCCATAAAACTGATAAATTGTTTTACTTAAACGCTTCACCAGTTCATCCATTTCTTCTTCGGTGATAGTTAGCGGCGGTAGAAGCCGAATGACATTCTCAGCCGTCACATTAAATAGAACTCCATTCTCCAGGCCAATCAGGCGGGCATCGCTGGCCGGTTTGTCAATTTCAATACCAAGCATCAGACCGCGACCACGAATGGCACGAATTCCCGGATGCTCATGCAGACTACGCATCAGTTTGTCCTGCAGCTGCATTCCATCATGAGCCGCTTTTTCACAGAGCTTATCTCTTTCGATTACATCCAGAACAGTAAGTGCTGTTGCACAGGCTAATGGATTGCCTCCAAAAGTGGAGCCATGATTTCCTGGCTTAAACAAGTCACAGGCTTTGCCGCTCATCAGGCAGGCTCCAATAGGTATGCCGTTGCCAAGCCCTTTGGCCGTAGTCAGAATATCCGGCTGAATTCCGGCGTGCATAAAAGCAAACAATTTGCCAGTTCTTGCATTCCCTGTCTGGATTTCATCGAGAATCAGTAGCCAGTCATGTTGATGGCATAAATCGGATACTGCGCGCAGATAAGAATTTTCTGCTGGAAAAATGCCGCCTTCACCCTGAATAGGCTCAAGCATGACGGCAACGATATCTTCTCGGTTTTCAGCAATGGTTTTCAGCGCCTGAATATCGTTAAAGGGGGCGCGGATAAAACCTGGCACCAGAGGCTCAAATCCTGCCTGCACTTTTCTGCTGCCGGAAGCGGTTAATGTTGCCATGGTTCTTCCGTGAAAGGCACGATCCATGACAATGATTGAAGGGGTTTCAATGCCTTTTTTATGCCCGTATAAACGAGTCAGTTTGATAGCCGCTTCATTGACTTCCGCCCCCGAGTTGGCAAAAAATGCCTGTTGCATGCCGGTCATTCTGGTCAGCCGTTCAGCCAGAAGTTCCTGCTCTTTTATATGAAACACATTGGAAGTATGTAAAAGTTTTGCCGCCTGATTCTGAATAGTTCGAGTGACATCAGGATGCGCATGCCCCAGTCCACAAACGGCAATGCCGCTTAAACCATCCAGATAGGCTTTTCCATTCTCATCAAACAGCCATACTCCCTCTCCATGAGTGAATGAAATTGGCATTGGGCTGTAACTGGTAATTATTGCCATGATATTCCTTTTCCAGGTTATTCGAGCTGCTGCATGGATTAATGCAGGAATTGAGAGATATCGGGGCGAACGAGAACGATATCGATCGCCCCTAAAATAGCAGTATTTAAATTAAAAATGAACTCCTGAATTAACGCATGTTCTTGCTTACGAAATCCCAGTTCACCAATGACCAGAATGCGTTCACATAATCCGGTCGTGCATTGCGGTAATCGATATAATAAGCGTGTTCCCAGACATCGCAGGTGAGCAGGGCGGTTAAATTATCAGTCATCGGCGTGCCTGCATTGCTGGTACTGATGATTTTGAGATCACCGGCATTGTCCTGAACAAGCCAGGCCCAGCCAGAACCAAAGGTAGTAATCGCTGTCTGGGTAAATTGTTCTTTGAAAGCCGCAAAAGACCCAAACGCTTTATTAATCGCTTCCGCTAACTCTCCAGCAGGCTCTCCGCCACCCTGTGGGCTCAGGCAGTGCCAGTAAAAAGTGTGGTTCCACACCTGGGCTGAATTGTTAAATATGCCGCCTGTTGAGTTTTTGATAATTTCTTCCAGAGACATGGACTCAAACTGGGTGCCGGGAATTAATTTATTCAAATTGGTGACGTAGGCATTATGGTGTTTACCATAGTGATATTCGAGAGTTTCTTTGGAAATATGGGGTTGCAGAGCATCCATTGCATAAGGAAGTGGAGGGAGTGAAAAAGCCATGATTTCTCCAATAAGTAAGTTGAATGGGTAAGTGTAGCAGGATGTTGAGCATATTCAATTAAATCAAAGCGCTTTATAGGGTAAACGACGGGAATGACTGGGGATCCGTACTAAAAAAATGATTGAAATGACAGGCCTGGATTGCTGTTCAGTTGCTAATTGAACTTATTTTCGCCATAATTATGTTTTATCGAAACTTTTTTAGGTGCCTTTGTGGAAATTTCAGTGGATGTTATAAGCAAAATAAAACAGCAGATTAAAGATAATGCTATATTACTTTACATGAAAGGCAATCCCAAAATGCCCCAATGCGGCTTTTCGGCCCGCGCTGTCCAATGCATTGATGCCTGCGGCGTTAATTTCGCCTATGTGGATGTGCTTGCCAATCCCGATATCAGACAGGCTCTGCCGCAAATTGCTGACTGGCCTACATTTCCCCAGCTCTATGTAAAGGGTGAATTAATCGGAGGATCTGATATTATAGCCGAGTTATATCAGCAAGGTGAGTTGGAAGCGATCTTGCGTGAAGCAGTAACCTCTTAAAATAATAAGAATTAAGCACATTGCAATGTGCCGAAAAAGGAGAGCAGGAATGAGTGTTTTAGTTGGAAGAAAAGCCCCTGATTTTACTGTGCCTGCAGTGTTGGGCAATGGTGAAATCACTGATAAATTCAATTTGCACAGTGCTTTAAAAGATCGTTACGGGTTGATATTCTTTTACCCTCTCGACTTCACTTTTGTATGCCCGTCTGAATTGATTGCTCTTAATCACCGTATGAGTGAGTTCAAAGCAAGAAACGTCGAAGTTATCGCCGTGTCCATTGACTCTCAGTACACCCATAATGCTTATCGCAATACGCCCACCAAGCAAGGTGGTATTGGCGCTGTTGAGTTCACTCTTGCTGCCGATATGACCCACACCATCTGCCAATCCTATGGTGTCGAGCATCCTGTGGCTGGTGTCGCGTTCCGTGGTGCCTTTATCATCGATAAAAATGGCCTGGTCCGTTCACAAATCGTTAATGATCTGCCAATTGGCCGCAACATTGATGAAATTATTCGTATTATCGATGCAGTGCAGTTTTTTGAAGAGCATGGCGAAGTGTGTCCAGCTGGCTGGGAAAAAGGTAAGGCTGGTATGAAAGCTTCTCCAAAAGGAGTTGCTGAGTATTTATCTGAGCATTCTGACAATCTCTAGCAATAGATGCGGAGGATTGCTCTCCTCCGCTATTTCAATTCGTTTTTTTCACCAACACCTAAAGGGGCCGATTAACTGTAGTCTGTCGTTTCTTTTTTGTATTTTTCGAAGGAGATGAGTTTGGGTTACCTTCAAACACATAACCCTTCAACTCGGCTTTCGGAGTACGTATAGTGCCACCAGACAAGTTTTCCAGATTATCATCGGTAATCTTTTTATCTTTTACGGTGGTTTTCTGTACTTTGCTCATGATAATTATCTCCAGTATCAGCTTGATTAATTGTTTGAGCTCATATCAAAAACCGTAGCCATTCAAGAAATCAATTCTGTTCAGCTCTGTATTCAATTAACGGTTTTTCTTTTTCCCTTTATTTTTTGTATTTTTTGCTTCCTTGAATCCTATAACCTGGATATTTAAGCCACCGGACAATTTTTCCAGATTTTCATCCGCTATTTTTTTGCTTTCTTTTGCATAAGTTTTACGAGCTTTGGCCATGGCATATTACTCCATAATAAACTATCTCATATATAATATAGGAATTGCTCAAAAAATAATCAATTGTCGAGTTGCAGTTCGATGAATTAAGCGGATATAAACAGGATGTCAGCGGATTTCCCGCTTTCACGGGAGCCCGAGAGACGATGATATTGCCCAGAAGATTTATTTACCGATAAGAGACAGAAACTCAGCCCGGCTGCTTACATTCTGACGCATAGCGCCCAACATGACTGAAGTCAGCATGCTTGAGTTTTGTTTTTCCACACCACGCATCATCATGCACAGGTGTTTGGCTTCAATGACTACTGCGACGCCCTTCGCTCCTGTAATGGATTCGATACAGCTGGCAATTTCCATTGTTAAACGTTCCTGGATTTGCAGGCGGCGTGCGAAATACTCCACAATACGTGCTACTTTGGACAATCCCAATACCTTGCCGTTTGGTAAATAACCCACATGGCATTTGCCCAGAAATGGTAAAAGATGATGTTCGCACATGGAATATAATTCAATATCCTTAACAATCACCATCTCGCTCATATCTGACTCAAAAAGAGCATTATTAATGATGTCCTGGAGATCCTCATTATAGCCTTTAGTCAAATATTGAAAAGCAGTGGCTGCTCGTTTTGGAGTATCTTTCAGACCCTCACGATTAGGATCTTCACCAATTTCTTCAAGTATTTTTGTATATAGTTCATGCATTGACAATGTCCTAACCTGGAGGCCAAGTCATTTGACGGCCGCCAAGAAGATGTAAGTGAATGTGGTAAACTTCCTGCCCTCCACCTGAATTCACATTAAAAACAAGCCGATATCCCTGTTCACTTAAATGTTCTTTTTTAGCCAGATTTTTGGCGGTCAGGATCATTCGCCCGAGGAGTTGCTCATCCTTGCTGTCTGTGTCATTTATTGTAGCAATATGCTGCTTGGGAATGACCAGAATATGAGTCGGTGCCTGAGGGCGAATGTCCCGAAAGGCCATGATCTCAGGCCCGTCAAAAACGATCGTTGACGGGAGTTCACCTTTTGCAATCTTGCAGAACAAGCAATCCATAGTTTTCCTGAATTTGGCTTAATGAATCATTATACTCCGAGATGGCAGGCACTTCAAAGTTTACTGCTTGGGGGATGATTTAAAGTGCGGTTAAATCAGTTTTTACCTCGTCCGCTTACAGGAGTTGGTTAATGTAATTTGTATAAAAAGTAAGTCCTTTTACCCATACAAGATTCTTGATGGACGTCTATAGAACGGTGCAGGCATGCTTACTCCAAATAGTGGTACTGCCTAAAATATTATATTTCAAGCATTAAAGAACAACTATAATTCAGGTGAGCAAATGTTATCAATCTGTGCTTAATAGATGCAATAATTGGTCAATTTATGGTAATATAGAGCTTTTAATTTACGAGACATCTATGTATTACCGTGATTTTCTTAAAGAATTTAATCCTGCTATTGCCTATTCATTTGATCCAGAATCATCTCCCAACCACGATTCACAGACCTTGCAAGATACATATTTCCATGAGGCAGGCCAATATCAGGATATGATGGCAGCCTATTTATATGCACAGGAAAATCTGCTTCCCTTAATAAAAACAAAGTCTTTGACCAGCACCGACCTGCTTGAACACACAAAAAGAATACATGGTTTTATAGCGAAAACATTATTAGCGCCATTTGAAATGCATTCAGGAGAATTTACTGATCAATTTGTTTTCCGCTGGCATCATGGTGCATCCATAGTGCAGGAATTTATTCTTTATTTGGCAAACAAGCATTCTCCTGGAAATACACCAAAAAAATTCGCAAATTTTCTACTCAAAAACTATAAAGTACCTGAACCAGATAGCTTAAAGTTTTTAAAATTAATCGATCGAATCAAAAAAGACCCATCAATAACTATTCCAGATTGTGCTCAAAAAATTGTTGATAAAGATGAAAATCCGGAAAGTGTTCGTACGCTGTCAAAATTATATGTAGCTTTTAATAGGAATTTGCTTTCTGATGAAGATAAGGCCATCGTTGGAAAGCTATGCAAGATATGTATTTTGCCAGAACAAATCATGGAAAAAATGAATGAGTTTTCCGATAGACTCGTAAAGCAACTAGTACAATGCAATGCTGAAGATATTGATGAGGTAGCAACTTTTGCAGCAAATGTATTTTATGAACTTACAGAGATACACCCATTTGCTAATGGCAATGGAAGAACTGCCACCTGTTTAATGAATTGTGTTTTAAAAGGATTGGGATATCCTGATATTTTATTGCGATATCCAGGAGATGCAAGAAACCCTGATAGCCAGTATTCGAAAGCAATTAGTCAAATTGCTGTAACAAGAAAGCCATTAGCCGATTTGATTAAAGCTCGCATCCTTGAAGCTCAAAAGGCACCCTATAAAAATGAGAAAAGAGAAGAGCATATGCAGCTTACAATTGCAATGGCTACTCTTTGTAAGCGCATTCAGCGTAAATATCCCTCCATCAACATCAATAACCTTGCAATAGAATCCATTGAAAAGTGGAAAAAACAGTTTAAGCCCAAATTAAAAAACGAGATAGAATGCCAAATCGGGTTCTGCCGAGATATGGTGACAGCCGGCAAAAATCTTGAAAAAGTTTATGATGCTAAAAAAACAGCCATTCCTGTAGCGCCTGAACTGTTACAAAGACAAGTTTCCCAGGCCGCTGCGTTTATTGAGAAATACTCAGGGGTAACGGGTTGGAAATCAAGTACAACAAAAGGATTAACCTTTTGGATAACTCTGGATAACATGGACGATGTAAAAATAATCGCTCAAAAATTGCAATACATGAGCAATGCAATGGAAGTCAATTCCGGAATGTCTCAAGGCAGAGCCACCGTCATATGTCATATTGGCAATAACTTGAATTATTTATTAGAGGCTGATCAGGGTCTAACTGATATTATTGGTAAAATCAATAAGGAAAGCGCTCAGAGCAACCTTAATATTTCAATTTAAATATAACAATTTGACTTGGCCCCCGGGTGAAGACCCGCGGGAGCCCATATCTGAACTGGTACAATTTATTGTTCAAGAACAGGTATTTTATTTGCATACAGGTTGATACCGAGATTGCTTTTATACTGGAGTTAGTTATTTTGCCTTTTAAAGCACTTTTTAGCATAATACCTGCGAAAAAATTTTTTGGATGAAGAAAATGGGCTTAATGCGGATTAATAGTGGTCGAGACATACCCAATGAAATTAATGTGGTAATTGAAATTCCTATGCATGCAGAACCGGTAAAATATGAAGTGGATAAAGAATCCGGCGCTTTATTCGTCGATCGATTCATGGCAACCGCCATGTATTATCCGGCAAATTACGGATATATCCCCAATACGCTTTCGGAAGATGGTGATCCGGTTGATGTTCTGGTAGTTACTCCTGTGCCTCTGATCAGTGGTTCTGTAATTGCCTGCCGTATACTGGGCATGCTGAAAATGACTGATGAAAAAGGGGTAGACGCCAAGCTTTTAGCTGTGCCGACTCACAAGTTAACCAAAATGTATGAAGGCGTTGGAACCTATCAGGATTTGCCTAAGCCGCTGTTGCTTTCTATTGAACATTTCTTTGAGCATTATAAAGATCTTGAAGAAGGCAAATGGGTGAAAGTCGATGGTTGGGCTGGCATCGAACCGGCCCGAGAGGAAGTGCTGTCCAGCGTTAAACGCTATGATGAACAGCAATAAGAACGCTTAGTCTAATAACTGCCTTTGAATGCAGGCCCATTTAAAGGCAGTTTTTGTTGAAACCACAGATAATTTCTGATTTTTCCACCTATTTTGCAAAAATTGCGTAGTTGCTTTAACGAGGCCTTAAATTCCAGTCGATATCATTGTAATCAAGTGAACGCTAATAGTGCTTACTGACAACCTGTTTATTAGGAGACAATGATGAACACTAAAAAATTAATGATGGTAATGGCTGCAAGCTTACTCTATGCCGTTAACATTCCAGCTATCGCTGCAAACAATAGCAATCAGGCGGAATTGTTTTTAATTTCTGATCCGCATATGGATGTTACGCTTCGCAAAACAACCAATATTAATCCGCCGGCTGATCTCAGAAATGAGTTAGACCAGCGAAGCTATCAGACACTAATCAGTAAACTGGGAGAACAGGTTGATCTGAAGAGGTCCGCCAATCCTTCTGTCGTGTTACTTGGTGATTTGCCAGCTCATAATGGCTATAGCCGCAAAACCTCCAGGGATGATATTAATGGCGTTTTCGAAGCGCTTCAGGAAAAGATAAATCCTGCTCCTTTCTTTTCCGTGTTTGGAAATAACGATTCATTACAAAGAAATTACGGTCCATTTAGTTATCGTGATGATTCAGCCTATACGCTTTTGCAGGCAATAACCGGAAATGGCAATGGCTTTCTTTCAACCGGGAATAAATGCCCCTACAAGGGTCAGGCCTGTATTAGCAGTGAAAACAAAAAATATGGTTATTACTCTGCTTATTTAGGTGATCATCTCAAAATGCTGTCATTAAACAGCGTATTATTTGTGAACAGGCCTAGCTTTTCACCTTCACGAGAGGGCGCCAGGGAAGAAATGCAATGGCTGGAGAGTCAGCTTAAATCCAGTCGCGCAAAAAATAACAGTGTAGTGCTGGCAATGCATGTTCCTCCTCAATCCTGGGAAACAGACTATCAAAACTCATTCAAAAAAATAATCAAGGCATACCCTGAAGTAGTCATTGGCATGATGGCCGCTCACTCACATTATGATGAAATTCACGCAATGGTCGTTGGCAATAAAAGCTACGTAATCCCCATCGTTTATTCCGCAGGCCTTGGCGTGGACCATGGAAATGCTTCCTCCTTTAAAACCCTGAGCTTTTCAAGATCGAATTCAGGCAGCGCATGGCGATTAAAAGATTATGTAACCTATCATTTTATCGGGAAGAATGCGGACAGCAGCAAACTTTTACCCTACTATGATTTTACTCAGGCTTTCTGCGGAAAAACATCAGGAGAAACAGTGAGTGAGTGCCTGAAAAAACATATCAGTAATAATAAATTTGATGGCAACACCAGCACCTTGATGAGCAAGCACTACACTGCAGGTAATCCTAATAACAACAGACGAACTGACCCTTCTTCCAAGTGGATTATGGTAGTTAAATAAGTTGAAAATCTCTCCTTCCTGCGAAAAGTGTATAATCATCAACTTAAGAAAATACTCTCTATTAAACCGTCTTCCCCGCGAAGGCGGGGATCCATCTCTAGACTAGCTATAATGCCAACTGAGGAATGGATTCCCGCATTCGCGGGAATGACAGAAGTCTTTTTTTTTCAATGGCGACACTGAGACTCTTTAAGCTTCAACCTCTTTTCTTGAAACGGCGTGTTGAGCCTCCAAATCAGTTTGCAAGACTTTCTCAAGTTCCCAGTTTACTTGTCTCGAAAAGCTGATCAAAGTCGATTCCTCATCAAAAAAAGCAAAGGATTTTCTAAGTGAAGCATCATCGAGTTCGGCAAACATTTGCATTTTTTTTGCCATGTGTCTGGGATTGTGTCCAAGCTCAATCATAATATCTTTTGCCATATTGAGTGCCGAATCAAAGGTATCCCGTTTGAAGTAGTCCACACCGAGTTTATGCAATTCATAGGCATGCCGGCGGTTTCTGGCGCGCGCAAAGATTTTTAAGTGGGGAAAGGTTTCTTTAGCCATCGCTGCGACCTCAAGACTTACTTCCGGATCAGCCACTGCAATAATTAGCAGTTTCGCATGGGCAGCCCCGGCATTCTGCAGTAAATCAAGACGCGTGGCATCCCCGAAATAGCCTTTGAAGCCAAATTTACGAAGCAGTTCAATTTGCTCAGGGTCCCTTTCCAGAATAGTCAAAGGAATTTTTTGTGCAGT
The DNA here is from genome assembly GCF_003265995.1 of Legionella quinlivanii. Lineage (GTDB taxonomy): Bacteria > Pseudomonadota > Gammaproteobacteria > Legionellales > Legionellaceae > Legionella_C > Legionella_C quinlivanii_A. The sequence continues at coordinate 303,684 of NZ_MVJN01000003.1, forward strand.
GAGAAAACGTCCAATAATCTGGCCGCAACGTCCATAGCCAGCGAGAATAATAGGATGATTTTCCTTGATGGTATCGAACTCAGGTTTTGGAATCCGGCTCATAAACCGGGGTACCAGAATGTGATAGTACAATAACATCAGGAATGGTGTTATGGACATTGAAAGCGCCACGATTAGAATACTCAACTCACTGATTTGCAGAGAAATAACTCCAAGTGAGGCAGAAAACTTTAAAAGAACAAACGCAAATTCCCCTACCTGAGAAAGCGAAAGGGCAAAACCAAGGTTTTGTAATCGGGTTAATCCAAAAGAATAGCCAAGTCCGATCAGAATGACTGCCTTAATAATCACAATCAGAAAAACTCCTGCCAGAACCGATGCTGAATGGGAGGCCAGCAAGTTGAAATTCATGCTCATGCCTACCGAGATAAAGAAAAGGCCCAGCAGCAAGCCTTTAAACGGTTCAATATCGGTTTCCAGTGTTCTCTTGTATTCGGAGTTAGCTAGAACCACGCCGGCGACAAAGGCCCCCAGAGCGGGGGAAGCACCGATGGTTTGCATTAATAAAGTGATACCGACCACCAGAGCCAGCGAGGTTGCGGTAAATAATTCGCGCAGATTAGTCCGGGCAATCATTGAAAAAAGATGACGTGAAAAATAGTGACCGGAGATAACCAGCAAGCTGATGACGGTAGCGACGGTAATGGCATGCGCCCATTCCGGCAAGTTCAGAAAACGGCTTGCATGAGCTTCGCTGGCAGCAGCCAGACCGGGTTCGGCTGCCAGTAAGGGCAGAATAATCAATATCGCGATTACGGCAATGTCCTGAAATAGTAGAACGGCAAAAGAGGTTTCGCCTTCAACAGTCCGCAGCAGGTTTTTTTCTTCCAGCATTTGCAAAACCAGAGCGGTTGAAGACAAGGAAAAGGCCATACTTAAAGCAAGACAGGTTTGCCATTTAAAGCCCAATAAAAGACCAAGCAATGTCAGAGCCAGTGTGGTGATGCCCACTTGCAAACTGCCCAGGCCGATTATGGCTTTTCGTAAGCGCCAAAGCATGGGAGGTTCAAGCTCGAGGCCAATCAGAAAAAGCATCATAATGACCCCGAATTCGGCAAAATGCATAATTTGCTCGGCATTACCCATAAGCCGCAGACCATAAGGACCAATAACGATACCGATTAAAAGATAGCCCAGAACCGAACCCAGTTTAAAGCGGCTGGCAAGCGGAACGATCAGAGAGGCTGCTGCCAGAAAGATGAAAACCTGAGTCAAAAGCGTATTTTCCATATTAAAATCAGGCGAATAGAAAGGAGATATTATAACTCAGATATGGATAAACAATCAGTGTTCTATGCCTGCAATTTACTAGAGCCAAAAATGATTAAATTTTATTCAGCTCATCCATTATTTACAAATGCAAAAGAGTGGCGTACAGTGGTGCATTTTGATAATTTATTTTAATGCGTTTAAAATAAATAGCTCATTTTGACCATTAATTATTCAATAATTAAGATTTTCTTAAGCTAAAGCCAATATAATAGCTTCAGCAAGTGTGGACCAGCAGTGAAGGAATGTAATGAGTAATAAGCATGCGCTTAGCATTTTTAGTCTGACAATGATTACTGTAGGCTCGGTAGACAGTATCCGAAACTTACCCGCAACGGCCTTGTTTGGCAGCCAGCTAATATCCTTTTTCTTTCTCGGGGCTTTGTTTTTTTTAATTCCTACCGCGCTGGTTTCTGCCGAATTGGCTTCCGGCTGGGCCAGACAGGGCGGCATTTATATCTGGGTTAAAGAGGCTTTTGGTAAAAAAGCCGGTTTTCTTGCCATCTGGCTGCAATGGATTGAAAATGTCATCTGGTATCCTACTATCCTTTCTTTTGTCGCAGGAACAATCGGTTATCTGATTAATCCGGCAATGGCGGACAATCCTTATTTTTTATGGCTGGTAATTGTATGTTCCTTCTGGGGGGCAACTCTGGTCAATTTGCGCGGTATGAAATCGTCTGCTCTGTTTAGCAATATCTGTGCTATTTCCGGTCTTTTGTTGCCGATGGGCTTAATCATTGGCCTGGGAGCGGTCTGGCTGGCAGGCGGCAATCCCCTGCAAGTTCAGTTTGATTTGCAAAGTATCAGCCCGCATTGGCAGGATCGCTCCATGTGGGTTTCATTAACGGCGATTATGATGTCATTCTGCGGGATAGAAATCGCCACGGTACATGCGAACGATGTCAATAATCCGCAGCATGCCTTTCCTCGTGCGCTTATTTACTCGGTCCTGATTATTCTAAGCACCCTCATATTAGGTTCACTGGCTATTGCGGTAGTATTACCTAACAGCGAAATCAATCTGGTGGCCGGGATTATGCAGGCCTTCAATGCGTTTTTTAAGCAATACCACCTGGTGTGGATGATGCCGATAGTGGCTTTGATGCTGGTTATGGGTGGTCTCGGCGGCGTCAGTAACTGGATTATTGCGCCTACCAAAGGACTTCTTGTGGCAGCCCAGGATGGTAATCTGCCGGAGTTGTTTCAACGTACCAATCGGCAAAATGCTCCCGTGGTGATGCTGATTACCCAGGCAGTTATTGTCACTTTATTATCGACCCTCTTTTTGTTTATGCCCAGTGTAAATGGATCATACTGGTTACTGACGGCTTTGGCCGCCCAGCTTTACATGCTGATGTATTTAATGATGTTTCTTGCAGCAATCAAATTAAGATTCAGTGCTCCGGATCATTATCGCGCGTTTCGCATTCCAGGGGGCAAAGCAGGCTTGCTGTTCGTTTGTTCAGTTGGCATCATTGGAACGCTGGCCACCCTGGTTGTCAGTTTCATGCCGCCGGAAAATATTAATGTCGGAAGCACAGGTCGTTATGAATTGACTTTAATCCTTGGATTATTATTGATGTGTTCCCCACCATTAATCAGCAGTTTATGGCAAAGGAGAGGCCAATTTAAATCAGCCCAGACTGAGGCCTTGTCTTAACTCTGAACTTGTCATTGCCTTGCCAAACGCAAGGCATTGTACGTCCTTTGATCGTCACTGCCATTAATAACCGTCTTCCCCGCGAAGGCGGGGATCTATCTCTGAGCTAGTTATAATGCCAATTGAGGAATGGATTCCCTCCTTCGCGGGAAGGACAAAATTTCCGTAACTTAATCGCAGTGCCTCCAGCCAGCGTGACTCCGCCCTGCGCCTCACCCGCCGCTTACGTGCTTCACTTGTCCGAGGGGAGCCAGAACATTATCCCGTATAACGCTTAAGTAATTCATTATTAATATCGGTTTCCTGGACTTGATTGCAGTGTTCAATAGTACTGACTACCCGTCCAACATTTAATTGGAAAAACGAATACAGACCCGCGTCCTTTCCTTGTCGTAATGGAATTACAAAATCAGTTATTTCCTCCTTCTTTTTTTCCTGCTGTGGATGCCGCCAGAATCTCAGCTGATGGGAGGTGTGAATGAATGTTTTTTGAAGATGAGGATCCAGTTTTTCAACAGTGACCTGAATGTCTTCAATGTCCAGGTTGTTTCTCTCTAAAAACTCAGCGCAGCTTAATCTCTGCAGTTTTCCATTTTCCAGATCACCGCCAATTTCATAACCTTTGAGTTCCATCGCCTGTTTTTTATAATTCCAGGCAATGCTTTCTGAAACAGCGTGTACGATTAGCACGATTGGCAAAACCAGAGTGGTAGCCGCTCCACTGACTATTGCGCGGAGAATATAGAATGCAAAAGCCCATCTCCAGGGCAACACATTTTCAAGAAGTCGAGGTATGAATAAACTGGCATAATCATAGATGCCCACATGGTTCTCATTGCCGGCAAAAATGAAGTAGGTATCTTTTATTTTTTGCGAAAGGGAAGTTCTCAAAGTCCTGGCGTGAGGGGTGCGTTTTGCTTCCTGGATCCCTGAGAAGGGGTTAAAAAAATCAACGGCCATAGGTGTTGAAATTTTGAATAAAAATTCAGTGTATTAATGCCATTCATTTTTGTCAATGAAATGACAAAAATTCTGCTCTTCTTTCGGCGTAACTCCACGTCATCCCGAGCGCAGCGAGGGATCTCATCGTTCTCTGGATAACCTGGTGAGTTAGCTTCGGCGTAATTGACAATTTCCAATCCTCTTCCTAAATTTAAAAAAAATGCCAAGGGATCATATGGATATCTATCGAGCCTTGAAGCCAGGGATGACGCTGTGTTTCATTTTACTGATTTTCTGTAAGTCTGGTTTCTGCTCCTCCCTGATTGTTGGGGTCACAGTGCCGGGGCTTCCTATTGTCCAGAAGGTAGATAGCGCTCGAGGCTCTTATTATTTTGGTTTTTGCATCGATATAATGAATACCATTTGTAAGCAAATCGGAAGGCGCTGTGAATATAAGAGTGTGACACTTCATAATCAATTCGAGCTACTGGATAATCGAAAAATCGATTTACTTATTATGCCTAACCCCTATACACCTTTTGAACTCAATCAGTATGCAGCCAGTATCCCTTATGCAGTCAGTAAAATGCAATTTGTCGCTTTGCAAAATAGTGGGATTGACAAGTTAGCTGATATCAGGAATAAAAAGATAGGAGCAATGAAGGACACATTTTATACTTTGCTAGTGGAAAGTCCTTATGGAAATACCAACCAGATCATTGCCTATAACAGCATGAATGATCTGATCTCCGATTTGGCCAATCATAAAATAGATGTCATTGGATTGAACGATGTAGTAGCTTATATGTTCATAAGTAACAGCATTTACAATATAAAAAATGTGGGAAAAAGCATTCAATTAGGTGAGGGTTATGGCATTATCGGCCTGCCTGATAAAGCGCCGCTAATCGAGAAAATTAACAGGGCCATCTTTAACATAGAAAATGACGGCACCTATACTGCAATTTATCAAAAATATTATATGGGTGAAGATTGAACAATAAAATGCCCAAAATTATCCCCGTGGTGCCGTATTACTGCTTTTTTCAGACACTGGATAAAACGCAGTTTCAAATATCTTATTAATCACCCCTAATCTACCCTGTTGGCTGGTAAAACCTGAGAAAAACCCCAACTGGGCATTTCTATCTTGCTGCAATTGTGCGGCTACCTGACATTTCGCCTTATCAGAAAAAGGAGTAAAGGAGAAAATTGAACGGGATTCATTCTGCCGTGTATCCATATAATACTGCAGACAGCCCTGATATAGCTGCTGGATTACGTTGTTTGGATGGTCCAGTTTAATCGTGTTTATCATATACAGCGTGTAGTTGACAAAATTCATTGCCCTCTCAAATGCTTGCTGATTCTCTACTTTAGACACCTGTTTGGCCTTGCCTTCTGAAGAGTTTACTTTTAGCAAATCATTATTGAACGCTGCTGCTAATGGCAATGCGGCCGGCTTTTGTTTAACTTCAGCAAACACATTCCAGAGAGCCAGGAGGGAAGGAGGAAGAACATGCAGAAGTGGTTTGGTCGCTTCATGCGAACGGACAGTTAAATAATCGAGGTACTCTTTTAAAGAGGCAATCTGAATACTGCATAAAGCGCTGGAACCATATATGCTGATAAACAGAGCAGTTTCAGAATGCCGCTCTTCATCCGTGGTTTCAGGCCGGCAGCGAATAAGCATTGGCAGTAAGGCTATTTGCTCTTTGTTCAAATGAAAATGCAGAAGATAAAATAAGCATGCGAATAAGTTGGTGGCATCCACTAGAATAGGATGCTGTGTGCTAATTCCTTTTTCAATTTGAGCTTGCAGATCCTGAAATCTGGCAAAGGGGTGGTTTTCCATCTGCTCTACCCTTATATAGCCTAAAACTCGGGCTGTCGCCTTGAATAGTGCTAAAACCTGTTCAAGGGAAAATGACTGTTCTGCATTGTAAAAGCGCTCTGAGTGGCGGGCAAAGAAAAACGGGTAATGTCTTTGGTAAACGCCTTTAAAACCATTACTTTCCAGATTATTCTGTAATGAAAGCCAGCTGCCAACCTGAGGGTTTTCTCCCCATGATGCCCCGGTAATGTTAGCAACTGCCCACTGCCAGAACTGATCAATGTATCTAATCACTTTGGCTTTTAGCTCAGCATCAACGATTTGCTCCGGATTCTTGATATTGCGGGTCAATGAAGCGAGAGAAGCCGCCAGCTGCTCTGACTTGCTGTTTGGTTCATGATGCTGATTTGTCATTGCAAACTCGTCAAGAATTAACTTCAGTTGACCCATACTGATTGTCATATGCTTAGTTCCATTAGAGCATCACTCAGGCTTTCAATTGATCTTTAAGGGCCAGGAGTTCATCACGAACTTTGGCAGCCATTTCAAATTCCATATTCTGGGCGTGAGTATGCATTTGTTTTTCAAGTAGTTTAATTCGTTTGGCAAGCTGATCCGGCGGCAGAAGCTCATATTGTGGCTGGCGTTCGGTGATTTGACTCTTCCGCTTATGACTGTATGCGCCTTCCATAATATCTTCAATGGATTTTTTAATGCCCCTGGGAGTAATTCCATGCTGCTCGTTGTAGGCTAATTGTTTGTTACGCCGACGCTCTGTTTCATCCAGGGCACGCTGCATTGAACCGGTCATGCGATCCGCATATAAAATAGCACGGCCGTTTAAATTTCTGGCGGCCCTGCCAATAGTTTGAATTAATGAGCGATCGGAGCGTAAAAAACCTTCCTTATCGGCATCCAGAATAGCAACTAACGCCACCTCAGGCATATCCAGCCCTTCTCGTAACAAATTAATACCGACCAGCACATCAAACTCACCCAATCTTAAATCCCGAATAATTTCAACCCGCTCAACAGTATCAATATCTGCATGCAAATAGCGCACGCGGATCCCTTGATCCTGCAGATAATCAGTTAAATCTTCTGCCATCCGTTTGGTTAAGGTGGTAACCAGAATGCGTTCACCCTGAGCCTGAACCAGGCGTATTTCAGAAAGCAAATCATCCACCTGATTTCTGACCGGCCTGACAATAACCTGTGGGTCAATCAGTCCAGTAGGGCGAACGACCTGTTCTGCAATATTGTCGGCCTGTTCTTTTTCAAAGGGACCAGGGGTTGCAGATACATAAATGGTTTGTGGTGAGCGGCCGTCAAATTCTTCAAAACGTAAGGGACGATTATCCAGTGCAGAGGGGAGCCTGAAACCATAATTAACCAGGGTTTCTTTGCGGGCGCGATCACCGCGATACATCCCTCCGATCTGTGGAACAGTCACATGCGACTCATCAATGATCAGCAAGGCCTCTGGTGGTAAGTAGTCAAATAAAGTAGGTGGAGGTTCGCCTTCATTACGGCCTGACAAATAACGTGAATAATTTTCAATACCCGAGCAATAACCGAGTTCCAGCATCATCTCGATATCAAAGCAGGTGCGTTGCTGCAAACGCTGTGCTTCAAGCAACTTATTCTGCCGGGTAAACTCATCCACTCTGATTCGCAGTTCTTCCTTAACCTGCTCAATTGTTTCCAGAAGTCTTTCCCGAGGCGTCACATAGTGTGTTTTGGGGAAAATAGTCACGCGGGGAAGCTGCTGAATGATATCGCCTGTCAGAGGATCAAAGCGCATAATACGCTCCACCTCGTCATCAAATAATTCGATACGAATAGCCTCTTTCTCCGAGTCAGCAGGGAATACATCAATCACATCGCCAGTAACCCGAAATTGCCCTCTGTCCAAAGACTGATTGTTACGCGTATATTGCATTTCTGCCAGACGGCGTAAAATTTTACGCTGGTCGCATTGTTCTTTGCGCGACAGATGTAATACCATACGCAGATAGGAATCCGGATCGCCCAATCCATAAATGGCCGAAACCGTAGCAACAATTATGGCGTCTTTGCGCTCAATAAGCGCTTTGGTTGCTGAGAGGCGCATTTGTTCAATATGCTCATTAATTGATGCGTCTTTTTCAATAAAGGTATCTGAAGCAGGAACATAAGCTTCGGGCTGATAATAATCATAATAGGATACAAAATATTCTACGGCATTATCTGGAAAAAAAGTTTTAAATTCTCCATAAAGCTGAGCCGCCAATGTTTTGTTGGGTGCCATAATTAATGTAGGGCGTTTCATTGCTTCAATGACATGAGCAATAGTGAAGGTTTTACCTGAGCCGGTAACCCCAAGAAGAATTTGTTTTGCCAGCCCGGATTCAACGCCTTCGATCAGTGAAGAAATGGCAGTAGGCTGATCACCTGCGGGCTGAAAATTTGAATAAATTTTAAATACATTTTTCATAATAAGAACTATATACATTTTGTAGGAAAAGATGCAAGTTTTTTACAGCTTGATTTTTAGCAAACCTGCATTATAGTTTGACCTGTCGTACAGCGGTAAATAATTGCCTGATGTACAAATGACAAAACAGCAGGAATTCACGTCAGTTTAGAGGCAATATTTAGAAAGAGGAGTGATTGATGCAAATTACACTGGCTAATCGGGTAAAGCAGGTAAAGCCTTCGCCCACGCTTGCCGTGGCCGCCAAAGCCTCGCAAATGCAGGCACAGGGAATGGATATTATTAATCTCGGTACTGGGGAGCCCGACTTTGATACGCCTCAGCATATCAAAGATGCTGCTATTGCAGCGATTAATGCTGGATTTACCAAATACACGCCAGTGGATGGTATCAGCGAATTAAAACAGGCGATTCGAGAAAAGTTTAATCGCGATAACGGACTTGCTTATCAGTTAAATCAGATTCTGGTTTCAGTCGGCGGAAAACAAAGCTGTTACAATCTTTGCCAGGCTCTTTTGAATGAGGGTGATGAGGTCATAATACCGGCACCTTATTGGGTTTCTTATCCGGATATGGTTTTATTAGCGGATGCAACACCAGTCATTATCCCGACAACGCCTGCCATGCGCTATAAAATTACCCCCGCCCAGCTGGAGCAGGCAATTACTCCCAGGACACGGTTATTTTTTATAAATAGTCCATCCAATCCTTCAGGAGTTGCCTATAGTTTTGATGAGCTGAAAGCCCTGGGGGAAGTACTGAAGAAGCATCCGCAGGTTTTGATTGCCACAGACGATATGTATGAGCACATTATCTGGACGCAAGCCTTTTGCAATATACTCAATGCCTGCCCGGAATTATATGATAGAACTGTTGTACTTAACGGTGTTTCCAAAGCTTATTCAATGACTGGCTGGCGTATTGGCTATGCGGCGGGCCCTGCACCTTTGATCAATGCAATGAAAACAGTACAGTCGCAATCCACATCAAACGCCTGCTCCATCGCGCAGAGAGCCGCTTTAGCGGCACTTACCGGCGGTGATGAAACCGTTCATCATATGGTCAAGGCCTTTCATCATCGACACGATTATCTGGTGGATCGCATGCAAACCATGCCAGGTATTGAGGTGATCCCTGCGGATGGTACCTTCTACAGCTTTCCCAACGTGCAATCGATTATCGAAAAGCGAGGCTACGCCAATGATGTCGAGTTTGCTGAAAAATTATTGCAGGACGAAGGTCTGGCTTTAGTGCCGGGTTCTGCCTTCGGAAATGAGGGTTGTATAAGACTATCTTTTGCCACCAGCATGGATAATTTAAGCAGTGCGCTTGATCGCTTAAGTCGTTTCTGCAAAAGATAAAAAAATTTAAGAAAACCCTTGACTCATCAGCGGGATCTCTTTATGATTCCGCCTTATTCCCTGGTAGCTCAGTCGGTAGAGCGGATGACTGTTAATCATTAGGTCACAGGTTCGAGTCCTGTCCGGGGAGCCAATTCCAGTCTAGGTTTTAACAACTTTCAAGTTGCCCCAGCCTGAAGCTTGGTACCAGCTCTGGTGCCGATTTCAAAAATTCAACTGATTCAAGTTAGATGTCCCATTATTATTATCATTTGGCTAAGTAATTGAGCTAAATCTAAATCTTTGTACTCATAACTGGTCTTTTGACTTGCGTTGTAATATTGTAGCTCAACTAAATTTTCTCATATATTAATTCAAGCGAAGGAAGAGTATGAGTGCAGAAAAAGGCTCGTCTGTCACCAAAGGAGCAATTAGCCTTTCATCCCCTGGATACCGTCCTGATATCGATGGTTTGAGAGCCATCGCTGTTCTCTCGGTAGTTCTCTATCACGCATTCCCAGGCAGGCTAATGGGTGGTTTTATTGGTGTTGATATTTTCTTTATTCTGTCTGGTTTTCTCATATCCACCATTATTTTCGAAAATTTAGAGAGGGGAACCTTCAGTTTTGCTGAGTTTTACGCTCGACGCATCAAACGTATTTTTCCAGCTCTCATTTTAGTTTTAATTATTATTTATATTTTTGGTTGGTTCACATTGCTTGCTGATGAGTTTAAACAACTTGGTAAGCACATTGCGGCGGGAACAGGCTTTGTTTCCAACTTCGTACTTATGAATGAAGCCGGGTATTTTGATAATTTGGCGGATACCAAACCATTACTACATTTGTGGAGCCTTGGAATTGAAGAACAGTTTTATATCATCTGGCCGCTATTACTGTGGTTTGCCTGGAAGCGCAATTTTAATCTTTTGACGATCACAATCATTGCTGTTTCGCTGTCTTTCTATCTTAACTTAGTAGGAGTCTCTCAGGATATAACCGCTACCTTCTATTCTCCTCAAACACGCTTTTGGGAGCTGCTTTGCGGTAGCTTATTAGCCTGGCTAATGCTGTACCATAGGAAGGCTTTTGCTACTGTTAATACGAAGCTTAACGCTTGGATTAACTCTATTTTGTATCATAATGCATATCAAGCCAGCAGTAATACATTCTCCAATATTCTTGCCTTCCTTGGCCTTCTACTACTGGTTTTTGGATTTTGTGAAATTAATATGACGGTAAGCTTCCCTGGTGTGTGGGCAGTCGTTCCCATACTAGGAACAATCCTGATTATATCGGCCGGCTCTGATGCCTGGATCAATCGCAAAATATTGTCAAACAAAGTTGCTGTCTGGTTTGGCTTAATCAGTTTCCCGCTTTATTTGTGGCATTGGCCTTTGCTCTCGTTTGCCCGGATTCTCAGTGTTGAATATCCTACTGGAATTGTTCGAATATCCATTGTGCTTATATCCATTATCTTGTCCTATCTTACCTATAAATTTATAGAGAAGCCCATTCGACTTGGAAAGCATTTTCAGAGACTTAAGATTGTTTTGTTACTTCTCTTAATGCCTCTTTGTGGTCTCGTAGCGTACAATACGTATCTTGAAAATGGGTATGAGTTTCGAGAGGTTGTTAACCGCGTAAACTCCTTTTACAGCCCATATGCTCAGCAATATGAAAATAGTTTGGCTAAAAAATACCAAAATTACCTGGGTGAAGATATTTCTGCGTCGAAGAAACCGGTGGTGTTAATTATAGGCGATTCTTATACTGTAAACTGGGCCTCAGCTCTAAGTCGTCATATTGATTTAGACCATTTTGATGTGGTATCCATTTCATATTTGGGTTGCGATATTCGAATTGACTCTCAGAAAATAACCGCTTTATCTACAGCAAATCAGTTTCAATCTATTTGTGAAACATTTCAAAGTTTTATCAATAATGTGTCAATAATCAAAAGGATTTCTTCCATAATGCTTGTAAGTCACAGACCATTTGAGTATGTGATCAACCCTTCCAGGTTTGATATAATCCGCTGGCTTAAGCAGAAAAATGCGGCATCAGATGTATTCGTATTTGGAAATTATTTTCAACTAGACGAAAAGAAGTATTTGTCTTGCACGCACTTAATGGCAAGAGCTCGCCGTGGTTCAGAGACATGTCTTAAGTATGCCAATTATCCCTTAAGTGAACCTAAAATTGAAACCCTTCCTTTTTATCCAAAAGACTTAAGCTTTAAATATGTTGATATTATCAAACTGCACTGTAACTATAGTAGAAGTGGCTGTGCTACTGAAGCCAATGGGGTTCCTTTTATGAGCGACTGGAATCACCTTAATGCTGCTTTTTTAGATTTTATTTTACAGGATATCCAAATTAAAAAAGCTGACGTCTTGGCTGAATTGGGCTTGCTAAAGTATTTTACTTCTGATCAGAAACAGAGACTTGCTTCAATAACTGACAAGGTACAGGATAAAGTTTGACGCGACTGCAAGGTCAAGCTTTGCATGTACCTTTTTAGCCAACATAATATTTAAATTCACGATTGATGTTAATCCTTGCTGTTGTTCTTCTTCATGCAGAGTTGAGCATCTCCTCAAAAATTATTCACACGCATGCTATAATGGTTTTAATTGGGACATCTGGTTATAAATTTGAACGAAGATGAAAGACAAGTCTGAAATAATTAATGCTCTGCAGAACCCTCAAAAAGCGCCTTTTAGAGTGGCTTTTGAGATTTTTGCGAGTACAGATCGAGAGAAAATAGCAAAATGGCCTAAAGAACTGGCTGAGTATTTAAAAATACCCGATATTCAATTTCACAGGCAGGATGAAAGTGACACTATTAATGCAGAGGATGCAAAAGCCGCAAAAGCTGCAGCGATCGCGTATTATCAAAGTCGTGGTTTAGATGAACCAGCAAGCCGATTATTAAGCGGCCTGGAGAAACATACGGCACGATATAACAGGGTCAAAGAGTATTTTAAACAAAAAATTAGTGAACTCAATCTCAGCAATCCACTAATCTTATTTGATGACCAAGCACTGCGTATTGACATTGGATATGGCCCCAAAGAAATGTCGGTATTATTTCCTGATTTTTTTAATCATGGAGGAGTATTTGATAAAACGATTCTGGGCGGTGTGGGTTATTTTGGAAAATCCCCATTAAATTATTTTTTAGACGACTATATAGAGGAAGATTATCAGATTTCTCTAAATGCTGAAAAAGAGCGTCTTCTTTCAACTGCGGCCATCGAATTGGCCCCGCAGGCCTTGGCAACTAAAAGAAAAGTAAGTATTGAAAATAAAAAAGGTTTCAACGAAGCAGAATTTATTACTAAATGCTTCGACAGCAATGAGGGTCTTATTGTTGGCGAGGTACATGAACATAAAAGCCCCAAACAGTTTTTAGTAGATAATATGGCTTTGTTTAAATCTCAAGGCGTCACCACTATTTATATGGAGCATTTACTTCAGGAGCGCCACCAGGCATTACTCGATGCCTATTTACATTCAGAGCCTGATGACGCGATGCCGCGTGAATTGGAGTTCTATTTAAATTGTCTGGATAAAGAACGCAATTTATCAGGATCTGCTACATTTACAGCGGTAGTTCAAGAAGCTAAAAAGCATCAGATCAGAATAGTGGCGATCGATTCTGAAGCCTCTTATCGTTTGGCGGTTACATACTCATTGGGTGATCTGGGACATACCAACGCTATTAAAGAGCGGTTTTCTGCAATGAATATGGCAATGCTTGAGCGATACAGGGAATTTAATGACGGTGGAAAATATATAGCACTCATAGGTAGTGGTCATGTTGCCACCTGCCTGGATGTACCCGGAGTCTCTAATTTATTAAATTGCCCAAATATCCTTGTTAATGATTTAAGTGATGAACTGGAAGAATATATTCAGCAGGATATTCTACACGGAGAAGCACCAGGAACCGCCACTTTTGATGTTTTATATCATCGCCATCAAAATTCAAAACAGCTGACTGCTTCTGTTATAACCCAGTGTTCTACTGAGGAAAAGAGGATTCCTGCAGAATATGCTGCTATGGCACAAAATCCTGAAGAAGAACTTCAAAAAAATATTATTAACTTCGAAGCGAATAAAAAAGAAATTCAAACTAAATTTTTAGAAAATTTGACAGCGCTGCAGTCAGAACTCAACAAATCCAGCCGAAATAATACGGTAACCAAATTGGAAGGAGAACGGTTGTATACGGCTTTATTTACGAATCAGGAACAATTCTTCAACTCATTATCCTTGCAGTTAACGGAACAGGAATTAAACAAAACAATTATTGAATTTCGGAATTCTTGTAAAGAACAGATCAAAGCCGCAGACAAGATTATGGGACATGGCTGGTTATATCGTATTGCTGAAGTAGTAATTAAATCTGTCATTGGTTTATTTGTTGGTATTGGCATGGTTCTGGGTTCCGTAGTTAATCAAGGCTTGGCTAAGTCAGAGCAGCGACAAAAGTTTGCCCAAACTTTCTTTGCTTTTAATCAAACGGATGAATCAAAGGCCCTGAACAAATTTAAACAGGAAATTCTAGGGGATGAAAAGGAAGAGCCTGGTTTACTCTCGGAGTCAAAATTTAATAAATGAGTGCTCAAGAATATTTTTACACCACATTAGGCCCTCGTGTGGATTCCAATTATTAATTTTCTTATTATTGTCTCTAAGATCCAACAATCACATTATTTAAAATGAACTATAGTTTGCGATATATAAAAATCGGTATGCTGGCGTCGGTTGCTTTATTCTTAAGCCTGGTGGCTTTTAATAATGTGGTGGATTTCAATAGTAATTGGCTTTTCGTGCACCATGTATTAAGCATGGATACTACCTTCCATGAAACTGCTCTTATGGGGCGAGCTATTACCGACTCCAACCTCCAGAAACTGGCGTACTATTTCATTATTATATGGGAAGTTGTAGCGGCAATTATCTGTTGGATTGGCTGTTTTATACTTGGTTCCAAGATAAAAAATAGCGACTTTGACTCGTATAAACAGACCGCATTCATTGGCTTGTTTTTTGGTTTTTTACTATATATGGTGGGCTTCCTCGTTATTGGTGGGGAGTGGTTTGCGATGTGGCAATCTCCAAACTGGAATGGGCAAATGAAAGCGGGACTATTTCTGAATTTCATCATGTTCGTGATGATCTTTCTTAACACAACCGATGAATAATTTGCCGGGCCATATGTAGCAGCGTAGCCTGGTTGGCGCTTTGCGGCAACCGGGTTTTCATGAAGGAAAGTCTTCCTTGAGATTGGGGATAAGCAACCTGGTTGTCGCAAAGCGCCAACCAGGCTACATACTAAACACTGCCAATGACAGCTTATATTGAATGCTAAGGGATATTAAAAAGGGTTGTATTGACCCCTCCGCAAACAATTACCAGAATGGATTGGGCTTTGTGAAGAACAGGATGATCATTATAAATCAGGGATAATGAGGCGCCGCTGGATAACTCCACCAGGATCCGTTGTTCATGGGCAAAACTGAAACAGGCTTGTTCGGCTTCTTCATCACTGACAACGACGTTTTCTATTTTATGAATTTTGGTCCAATCCATTAGTTTTTGAGCCACCCGTTTTGCGCCTAGACTGGTTGCCTTGCTGGTGATGGTGTCTAAAGTGACTAATTTATTGGCCTTTACCGATTGAAAAAACGCATCAGCCCCTTTGGTTTCAACAGCAATTAAAGGCACTTTTTCCCATTTATGCTGGTGCATTCCTTCCAAAACTCCACAGGCAAGACCGCCTCCACCCACAGAGAGGACCACCGCGTCAGGAATAGAAAGCCCTTGTTGAATGGCCTCGGTAATCATAGACGCATGCCCTTTCCATAAAGTCGGATGATCAAAAGGCGGGATATAAGCGGCTTGATGTTGTCTGGCAAAATCTAATGCGGCTTGATGCGCTTCATCCCATACTTTTCCCGCTACAATGACTTTTGCACCATAGGATTTAATCGCTTCAATATAGATGGGATTGCTGGTTTCAGGAATAAACACAGTGGCAGGAACATTCAATTTCATTGCGCAATACGCTACCGCAATCCCGGCGTTGCCTCCTGACGAAGCAACGAAAGTTTTTGCACCCCGTTGAAGCTCTTCCTGGCATAATGCGCCTATTCCCCGCAGTTTGAATGAGCCTGGAGGATGCAAGCATTCCAGCTTAAAATAAACCTGTTTATTGAGTGTATTTTTTAAATATTGAGACTCGATAAGCGGTGTTTGCGTATGAAGATACTGCATGGATTATCCTTATTAATTAAGCTTGAACGCAGAACCTAAATTCATTCTTAAGGCATTTTGATATACGACCTCTGCCACTGCCAAATCCTGAATCGCCAGACCAACTGATTTAAAGACAGTAAGCTTTTCCTGAGCCAGAGGCGCTTTTTCCATTAACCAGGTTCCGAGCTCAACAATGGATTCTCTTTTAATTTTTTGCTGCTCTACCGCATTAATTATTTCACCAGCCTCTTTCATTGCGGCGTCTATCTGATCCACTACTACCACTGCATTCTGGAGCACATCCCCGCTGATCTCCTGCATGGAAGGATGATGTGAGCCAATGGCGTTAATGTGTACATGGGGTTTAAGATCCCTAAGATGCACTAAAGCTTCTGTACTCGCTGTTGCAGTGCAAATGATATCTGAGTTTTTCAAGGCAGTAGATAACTGCTCACAAGCCTGAATATTGTAGAAAGCGCCCATTTCTCTGGCAAACTTTTCTGCACTTTCCAAATGCCGTGACCACACAAATACCTGTTCAATCTGGCGCACGGCAGCCACTGCTTCAAGCTGTGTCATCGCCTGTACTCCGGCTCCAAGAATGCCGACCGTTGAAGGTATTTCGCGGGAAAAATATTTGCTTGCCAGACCTGAAACAGCACCTGTGCGAAGCGCTGTTAAATAAGCCGCATCCATGAGCACGAGAGGCTCACCGGTGCTTGCATCAATTAACAAAATGGTTCCATTAATCGACGGTTTATTGTGTTGACTATTGTCAGGAAAGACAGAAACTACCTTTAATCCCAGAATTTTCTCGTCAGATAAATAAGCAGGCATGGTTAGTGTTAATCCGTTATGGCCTACAGGAATAGCCGTTCGTAAAGGCAAGGCCGCTTTTTGCTGGGCTAATTGAATAAATGCCCTTTCCATTGCGTCGATAGCCTCTGGCATGCTGATGCATTGTTTCACGTCGGAGAGTGATAATAACTTAAGCGTCATGAGCAGTCTCCTGAAAAATCGGTTAGGTTAGTCATTGCGAATCTCGGTTTTAAAGAAACTGGATCAATCTTACATAGCTTGTTAATATATAGCAAGCTATGTAAATTGAGAAAAAAAATGTATCCCTCCACTCTGATTAAAAAAGCGAGCCGCTTATTAATCAAAAGAGCCAATGAGTTATTAAAGCCATACGGTCTTACTGACGCTTATACTTATTTTCTGATGGCTCTTTACCAGCAAGACGGCTTGACTCAATCTGAAATGCATAGGCAAATCGGTATTGAACAACCCACAGCGGTCAGAACGCTGGATCGTATGGAGCGTGATGGGCTGATTGTAAGAACTCGAAGTGCCACAGACCGACGAGCGATTGAAATCAGGCTGACCGAAAAGGGGCGAAATTGTCAAAAGATTATCGAACAATGTGCGTGTGAGCTTAATCAGCTTGTTTTAAATGGCTTTAAAGAGGAGGAAAAGCATGAAATAAAATACCTCTTAGAAAAATTAAATAATAATTTTTAAATGGCACTAATTCTCAAGCAGCCCACGCATCAGACAATCACTGCTATAATTAATATGTGAAGTATTTAAAGAATGAATCTTCCGACCTTCCTCTCCCTTATATATACATCAAATAATACCTTGAGGTTGTGATGACTTTTCACCGCCTGAAGTAATACTTCTTTTCAAAAGCAGATATTGATTTTGAAACCTGAAATTAGATCTATAGGAGATATAGATATGAATGCTATTGAATTTTTAATCAATGAACATGAAAAAGTCAGAAGCCTTTTTAAGGATATGAATCTGTCCAGTCATCGAAAAGAAACTAAGAGAAGAATTTTTGAAACCATTCACATGGAATTAGCCAGGCATGAAGAAATGGAACAAACGGTTTGGTACCCACAATTTAAATCAAAAAAACAATTGACTCCCGAGGTCAGACATCTTATTTCTGAAGAGAAGAATGCAAAAAAATTGATGGATCGGTTGAGTAAAATTAAATCTTCAGAAGATTGGGAAATGGAATTAGCCCAGTTACAGGAAGATGTTGAGCATCATGCGAGTGAAGAAGAAAATGAACTTTTTCCTGTGGTAAAAAAAATATTTGACGAAGATGAGCTGTTGGTTATTGGTAAAGAAATGAGTGAGTTCAAGAGAACATATAAAGCGAAACCCTAACAGGAGAGCGAGCAGCGGACCCAGGGTGAAATTATGGAAAATATCGATGTTCATAAATACATTCAAATCAAGTGCTTGCGTGGGGCATTTGAAATTATCCTCACGCTAGGGTTGCTAATCCTGGGTATAGTGATTTTGTATGAAGTGATATTAAGGAACTGGTGGCCCTTATTTATCCTTGTAATACCACTTAGTTTTATTTTTACTCGTCTTTTTATAATTCAACATGATCTAAGTCATGGAAATCTTTTTAAACGGAGAAAATATAACGACTGGGTAGGTGTTTTCACTGGAGTCATTTTATTTACCCCATATTATTATTGGCAAAAAGCTCATATTATTCATCATGGAAGTGGGGGAAATATCGATCGACGCCCCTGGCCCGGTGATATTGAAGTCTTAAGTGTAAGTGAATACAGTGCAAAAAGTCGATGGGGTAAATTTGTATATTACTTCTATCGTAATAGTTTTGTTATGTTTCTAATCGGAAGTCTTTACATTTTTATTATTGACCACCGTTTTTTCCATAAAAGAAAAGGATTCGGTCGCAAAGAAAGATTAAGTGTAATAGTAACCAATATAGGTATTGTTCTCCTCTATGCTCCCCTAATTATATTGGGTGGAACTAAATTTTTTCTACTTGCTATTTTAATACCACAATGGTTAGCTGGCATTATGGGCATTTATTTATTTTATGTTCAACATAATTTTAAAAATAGATATTTTGTTTCACAAAAGGAATGGAATTTACAGGACTCTGCTTTAAAAGGAAGCTCATTTTATGAGCTTCCCCAACCTCTTTTATGGCTGACAGCAAATATCGGCTATCATCATATTCATACCCTGATACCTCGAATTCCGTTTTATAATTTATCCCAATGTCATCGAGACAATCACTGTTTTCATCATGTGACTCGATTAAGTTTGAAAGACACAAAACAATTGATTGCCCTGAAACTTTTTGATGAGTCTCAAGAGCAGATGCTTACATGGCATGAATATAAAACTAAGCTAAACCAATCGATTAAAGTCGGGTAGGTAGCGGTAATTACTATTTACTCCATCCAGCCTGTCTTCTCGAAATCCGGTTCCTCGCAGGGCTACAATTGCTTATCTAACCAGCTGTTACAGCAGCGGCTAACCGTCGATTTGATGGTTTCTATAATGCTTCTACTCACAGGATTTTTATGTTTCTCCGGGCGATAGATCAAGCAGATTTCATCTTTGAACACTGGCGCGTCTGTTAATTTTCTAAGATGAGGATATTGTAAAGCAAGTCTTGCTGGCAAAAGCCCATAACCAAGACCCAGAGAGGTGAGTTTGGCGACTACCTCAAGGTTTACCGAATTAAGCGTTCCGTCAAAGCGATTGCTCTTGTCAATTTTTTTCAGGATGTATTGAGACTGTGCAAGATTCTGATCATAAATGAGTTTATTGGCGGCATTCTCTGCAAAAAAGATAGTAACTTCATCATTGCATAAATGGTTTATTACCAGATCTGGATGTTTAATAGGATTGACGACCACTCCTAAATCAGCTTCCCAGCTAATCACCTTCTCGGTCATCTCTCTCGACAGACCATGAATAAAATTAAAATTAAGCTTTGGAAATTCGCTCTGAATTGCGGGCATAAAAAAACCGATGGTATAAAGCGCGACAGAAGGGTGCATGGCAATAGTATAGCGTCCCTGAATAAGGCCAGATTCAGATTTAGCCAGGTTTTGCGCCTGCTCCCACTCATAGAGAAGACGGCGCGAACGTAATACGAATTCCTCGCCCAGTTTGGTGAGCTGAATGCCATTTTTAAGGCGAATAATCAACTCTCCACCCAGTTCATTTTCCAGGCGCTTAATTGCATAACTTAAGGCCGGTTGAGATATGCCAATGATTTCCGATGCTCTGGTAATGTTGAGTGTTTCACAAACCGTTATGAAATACTTGATATCATCCAAACCTAGTGACATAAGAAATCCTTATCACAATCATATTAAATAGTTATTTTATTTATTCTTTGAAAGCCTGTATTTTTTTAACTCAGGAGAAAAAAAGGAAAAATACAGCAATGCTTCCCATATTAACTCAGAAACCTGCTATTAGAAATTTTGCGTCCAGCCATTCGGCAGCGAAAGAAACCGCGATAAAGATTCTGACAGAGATCATGACGTTTCGGCGTGTATCTAAATCAGGTGTATCATGCAGGGGCGTGGGCTGTTCGTGCTGTGTTTCAATCCATTTACCTAAAATTCTGTCTGCCGTTAAACGAAACGAGCCCGTATTTTTTGTATTACCGGCTTTTCCTGGAAAATCACCCAATCTCGAAAAAGTATTAAGCCCTCTGCCAGATCATGCGGAACGGCTTTCCCTGGCTTTTCTGGGGACTCTTTGTCAGCAAGTAAAAAAATATTATTTCCCGGGCATTCGCATTCTGCTCTGTTCTGATGGAAGAGTATTCAGTGATGTGGTGGGCATGAAAGAAACGCATGTTAGCGCTTACCAGCATGAACTGGATAAGTTAATAGATGAGATGTCGCTTTGCGATCTGTCAACGTTTAATCTCGACCATTGTTATGAGTCACTGAGTTTTCAGGAAATGCGTGATCGATTAATGAGTCGTTATGGAAATTCCCTGAGCAATATAAAACAAAAAATACGCAATGGCTCAAAGCCATTCGCCGACGCCGATGACCAGGAGGCTAACCGAATGTATTGCGGCATTACTCGCTTTTTATTTGAAGACTCTCTCTATACTGGACAAATGAAAAGCCGCTCGGCCATACAAAAAGCAGCACGCGATAAAGCTTACGAGGTTATCAGAAGAAGCAATGCCTGGAGTGAGTTGATTGCAGAGCGTTTTCCAGAGGCAATAAGGCTATCAATCCATCCGCAAGTCTGCGGTTCAAAAAAACTGGGGATTCGTTTAATTGCAAACGAACGCTGGATGACTCCCTGGCATGGTGTAGCGGTTGGAACCGGTAAGGGATATATTCTGCTTAAGCGCTCGCAAGCCGAAGGTTTGGGGGCCACATTAATTCATTCCGATGATGGACGTCCAAGCCATTATCTACTGAACGAGAGTACGGAGATAATCCATGAATTTTAAGATCACCAGGCTTAAGCCTTTTGGGCTTTGTCTCACACCAGATTACCCAAATACCAGCGTAAACGATCTCGACATTGGGGAGCTGCGTCAATTGTGCGGCGAGGAGCAGCTGGTTTTGTTAAGAGGCTTTGATACGTTTAAGAATTCAGCAGACTTTTCAGCCTATTGTGAAAGCTGGGGGGAAATCAGCGTCTGGCCTTTTGGAAAAGTGCTCGAATTAATCGAGCAGGAGAAGCCTGAAGATCATATATTTGATCACAGTTATGTGCCCCTGCACTGGGATGGAATGTATCGACCGCAAGTGCCCGAATTTCAAATTTTTCATTGCGTTAAAGCGCCTCTGGCTGGTCAGGGAGGCCGAACCACTTTTTCAAACACCGTATTAGCTTTAAAAAACGCATCAACTGAGTGCAGAAATTTATGGAATAAAGTGACAGGAGTTTATGAAAGAACAATGGAGTTTTATAACAGTAAAACCGTATCTCCGATTATCAATAAACATCCTTATAAGGATTATTCTGTTATTCGCTACAACGAGCCATGTTCAGAAGACAAAGGGCGCTTTGTGAACCCTCCTGATCTTGATTTTATCGGGCTTGATTCTGAAGAGTCAGAGATATTTCATCGCAGCTTAAAAGCCGCCCTGTATGCGCCGGATACTTTTTATGCCCATGATTGGCAGAGCAATGATATAGTGATTGCCGATAATTTTTCACTTTTACACGGGCGCGAGGGATTTGTTTCCAGGTCGCCAAGGCATCTGCAGCGGGTACATGTTTTAAGTGATCCGCCTTTTGATAATCCTCATTTGGAATCCCATCAATGAGTAAAACCGCCACGGATGTTTTAATTGTGGGGGCAGGCCCTGTAGGGCTTCTGTGTGCCTATCTGGGCCAGATTTCCGGTCTTAAAACGATAGTTGCGGATAAGTCCAGCGGCCCTCTGGATCGCGGCCGGGCGGACGCGCTCAATGCACGCAGCCTTCAGCTCCTTGAGGTGGCGGGTTTATTCAAGGAATTGTATCCGCTTGGAAAAACCTGCAATACCAGTTCAGTCTGGGCGAATGGCGAATTCATTTCTCGCCAGTCCTCATGGTGGGAGTCTCTGGAGGGCTGCTTTCATAAACATTTCCTGATGCTTGGACAGTCGTATCTGGAAAATCTTTTAGATCATAAATTAATAGCCTTAGGCGCTCCGGTTAAACGAAACTTGGCAATTGAGCATATTGAGCTCAATAATGAAGCCTGTCTGACTACACTCTCAAATGGTGAACAGGTCCAGTCACGTTATGTAATCGGTGCTGATGGTTCGCGCTCCTTTGTCCGTAATCATTTTGACATCGCGTTTGATATTATTCGTCCGCAACTGATCTGGGCGGTAATCGATGGGATTATTGAAACCGACTTCCCCAAAGTTCCGGATATTATTGTGTTTCAGGCAGAAACTTCCGATGTCGCCTGGATCCCCAGAGAAGAACCTATCGACCGATTTTACATCAGAATGGATACCAAAGAGTTTAGTCTTGAGGATGCAATCGACAAAATTAATCGGGCCATTAAACCCCATAGCCTGAAATTTAAAGAAATTGTCTGGTTCTCGCAATTTTCAGTTAAAGAATCGGTTGCCGAAAAATTCTTTGTACAGGAGCGTATTTTTCTTGCGGGCGATTCATGCCATATCCATTCGGTGAATGGCGGACAAGGTCTTAACACTGGTCTTGGGGATGCCTTCAATCTGATGTGGAAACTGAGCAGGGTAATCAAGGGAAGCGCACCTGCCAGCCTATTGCAAACCTATGAGGAAGAGCGCAAACCCGTGGCGCACTCAGTGATTGAAACCTCGGCCGAGCTGGTCCGTTCTACCAAATATTCGAAAGAGGGAAGCCACGCTCAGGATTACGTAAAAATAATAGAAAAACGGGCTGGGAACATAACCGGCATGGGAATTCGTTATGGCGAATCTGCGCTGTGTGGTACCCGGCTTTTTGATTTCGAGGTCTTTAAGGGAGAAACCAGAACTAGAATGTATTCGCTTCTGGATTATCGAAAATTCACCCTGCTTGTTTTTGGTAATCAGGCCATCAGCCCGGATTTACCGGAAGAGGTTGATTGCATTCAGATTTATTCAACTAATCAAGATGACAGTTACTGGACAGATAATTCACCTTACAAAAATCAGGTTATTCTGGTAAGACCCGATGCATATATCGAATCCTCTGTCACTGTTTGCCTCTAAACGGGTTTAAGCTAAACTCCTGAAAGGCTGAATACATGGTACGAACAATGTCTATCGATAAAATTGTGTGTGTGGGAAAGAACTATCTCGAGCATGCCCGGGAGCTTGGCGATGCGGTACCGGAGAAGCCGGTGTTATTTTTAAAACCTGCCAGTGTGCTCAGGCAGCTCAATGATTGGGATAAGGAAGCTGTCTTGTATTTTCCTGAGGATTCAGCGGTTCAGCCTGAATGTGAAATTGCCTTGCGCATTGCCCGCGATGGGTATCAGATGAGTGTTGAAGAGGCTTCAAATGCGATTTCAGATGTGACGCTTGGGCTGGATATGACCTTAAGAGCACGTCAGACCCTACTCAAAAAACAGGGGCATCCCTGGACTACTGCCAAAGTGTTTAAAGATGCGGCAGTTCTTGGCCCGTGGATTCCCTGTCACCAATTCCCGGATTATCTGGAGGCTGAATTTCAACTGCTTATCGACGGAGTGGTCAGACAATCGGCCAGAGGAACCCAAATGATGATGAAACCTGCCGATGTAATCGCTTACATCAGTCAATTTTTCCCGCTCAAAGCGGGAGACATCATTTATACCGGTACGCCTGCCGGTGTGACTTCAATATCAGCGGGATGCGAGGCGGAATTACGCTGGCGCGATCATAGTTATCGGGTAAGATGGAAAAAAGCTATCGGAAAATTCTAGAAATTCTCTATACTTAGCAGATATACCTCTAAAACTGTTCTGGAGAAAAGAATGAGTAAGAAACTGTTGTTCGGAATACTTCTGGCAACAACCCCCCTGCTGACAGGATGCTGGACGGTTCAATCAGGCCAGAAATCGGGCATTATTGTCAAGGTGGCGAAAGAAGGCCGTTATTGGGGAACCTGGGAAGGTGAACTGATTCGCGGGGGACTGGACAATGCCAGTGGTGCGACAGGCAGAGAGTTTCACTTCACTTTGGGGCAATTCAAATCTGATCTGGTCAACCAGGCCATTTCCGCGATGGAAAATAATCGGCATGTCGTACTAAGATACCACTGTGATCAATTTGTACTGCCATGGAGCGGTGAGACCAAGTGCTTTGTCGATAATATCAAGGTACTTGAAACGGTTAAAACGCCAGTGAAAGCCCAATAGGCAACCATGCCTTCCGTAGAGACGATCATTGCCACGGCGATCATGAAGAAATGCCATCTGCTTTTTTCCTATGATGGGCATGCTCGCCGGGTTGAACCCCATCATTACGGAATTTTAAATGGCAGTAGGCAACTGCATGCCTATCAGGTAAGTAATGGCAGTAAATCAGGGCATTTGCCGGAATGGCGAAATTTTAAATTGGCCCTGATGAAGGACATAAAAATTGATAGGGATAGTCTTTTTGAAGAGCGTGAAAGTTATAATCCAGTAAATGCCAAATACAGTAAAATTATAAAATCGATTTGTTAATCGCTATAATTAAATTAAGCCGATGTTCCTGATGCCTGAATATGAAAACAAAAATGGGTATTATCTGCCTGCTTTTGCTGGGGCTCTTGCAAATTGCTGCTGTGAATCAGAATAATTCAGTCCTGGGTCCTTTACCCCAGCAACAAGATGGGGCGGTGCTGGCTAACTTGCTGGTGATCAATGAAAATCAGTCGGCGTTGGCACGCTATGTGTATAAAAGATCAAACAATGCTGTTATACAGCAATTTGCCTTAAAACTTGATCAGCAAGCCCGGCATCATTTAAAGGAAATCTATCATTTAAGCAAAACGACAGGCATTTCAACTATTGATGCAGCCACGGCATTGAAATTGCGCGGTGTAAAAAATCAGGAGTTGAAAGAACTTTCCGAAGCGGAAAACAGCCAATTGGATAACTTATATCTCGAATTTGAGATTCGTAATTCCAGCAAGGCCTTAACGCTTTTTGAGCAGGATTTTAAACCGATTGCAACTCATCCCGCCATCAAAAATTATCTTGAGTCCTCCAAGCAGGATTTTGTCGAAAATTTAAAGCAGGCGCAATTAATTCAAAAGGCGTTAGCTGCGCATTAAACAATTAATTTCGCTGTGGAATATTAAGATCGCCAATTTCTGTTTCACTGGTGGTGTCGGTTTTATTCTGGGAGATAAATTTATCTCTGAAACTACTAAGATTTTTTTCAACTGCTGTTGCAAAAATACTGTCTGAACGTTTGGAATAAAATGGCCGGATAATCCATTGGTCAATCCATCGCAGAAAGGCATTTTGCTTAACAGAAGACAGCTTTTCGAGCTCCTGATCACTCAACTGCGCAGAGACCTGATTGGGTATTGTGGCAACTAACTGATTGGTTTCCTTAACATATTGCAATAGTTCCGCTTTAGTATTTTCCATTGTATCTGCAGACAAATTAGTAGTTGATTGCTGAATTCTTTCATTGAGATCTTTCAGTTTATTTTGAAAGGGAGCAAAAACCTGTTGACTAATATTTCCTAATAAGTTGATTCTAGGATCTGCCGGATCTTTTTGACTAATGCGTTGCTCCTCTTTTGTCAGTTTGTAAAGAATCTCTTCGACCTGTTGAGTGAGTAGCAGATTTTTGTTTAACTGAACTTTCAATTGTGCGCTCAAGATATCCACCGTGTTATTAATAGCTGCCTCCGTTTGCAATTTCTGCAATTGCTGCTCCTGCTCGGCTTTCTCAGCGGCGGCGACTTCCTCAAGGGCTTTTTGTTCACGCTGCTTAATGATACGTTCATGCTCGGCAGCTTGCCCGGCCAGCTCGAGTATGCTGTTCAACACAGGTCTGTTCTCATTCAGCTGCATTAAGGCTTGAGAATAATTGGTCTGCTCATTCGCTCCCTCGGCAAACGCCGTTGATAACTTTGTATAGGCAATCAGATAATCATGCAGCTGTTTTTCGAGAAAATGTAATAGCTCTGTTTCATTTCCTTTATGAATAAGGCTCTTCAAATCGTCATTGGCATTTTTGAATGAAGGCAGGTTATTCAGAAAACTGCGGTTTGCTATCAGAAGTGAAATGATAGTGGCCGGCTCATAGTTTTTGCCATTGAATTGGAATGAATTAGGTCCGATATTTAAATCAGGGCAATTGCTGTTAAATTTTTGTTTTGCTGCTGCAGTTTCCGAGTTAATTTGATTAATGAATTTTTCTACTTTAAATTCAGGATCTTCCCAACGAAAGAGGCTTAACAGGTTATGCATCGTATTGCCAAAGCTATCCGCCGGGAGAGTCCTGACATCGCTGTTTAATAGCAGATTAAAATTGCGGAATAAATTTTTACGCTCTTGGGTGAGCCCTAGCTGAACAAGAAGAGCCTGCTTCCTGGAGGCTAAAATCAACTGCTCCTGAAGGGGCTGCAGTCGTTGTTTCTCAGCTTCCAATGTTTGACTGAGGTTGTTTAATAGTTCATCGAGACGCTGGTTTTGTTCCTTCAGAGCCTTAAGACGTGTGTCGCGCTGTTCAAGTAAAACAGGCGCCAGTTCGCTTCGATTGTCCCATTGCAGTTCAGCCTTGCCAAGAGGAGCAAGAGTGGCCGTTTTTTCATTTTCTTCCAAAGCACTTCGTATCTGACGCTCCAGTTCCTTAAATTGTGGAAGTGAAATCTGGTTGAGCTGGATAGCAGCCAGGGTTTGCCTTAATCGATTTATTTTTTCAGGAATTTGCTGTTGCGTATCATTAATTTCGGCATCTTTTTTATTGATCTCCAGTTCGTCAGCCATTAATTTAATGCCTTGACGAATCTCAAAATGCTTAAGCTGCAGCTGCCACTTGAGATTGAACAGCTTGATCAGATTTTTCTGAGGGTTTTCTGCAGTGGGCATTGCGTCGCGGGTGCTTAAAAACTCCTGCATTAATTTTTCTATCTCAGCTGACCAGGAGTCGATTTTACGAACATTCTGATTGGCAGGACCGGCCCGTGGTGGGCCGAGGTCTCTGCGCTGATTATTCAGTTCCGCTTTGGCATTCGCATACAGTTCACTGGCTGCAGTAATTATCGATGTCAGAGGAGTCTTTTCCAGAGATTGTAAATGGGCAAAAGATGGCTGAATGTTTTCTAAAGTTTTCTGTAATTGATTTATTCGCTCCGGTAGAATCAGGAGTGAGATTTGCGTTCGCTGTAGTGCGGTGGTGTGGTTTTTTTTAACAGAAACAATAACGGTTTGCAGAAATCTGATTTTTTCTACGATATCGTAGATTGTATTCCTGATTGAGCCCTTTAGAGCATCATCCGATATCTCCCGTAGTTGCTGCTCCATACCGGATTTTTCATCCAGCAATTTTTTTTGCTCTGCTTCAAGTAAGCGAATCAGACTTTCCTGATCTTCAGTGGTCAACTGATTCGATTCAATCCTTGCCATGCCTCGCTCAAACCTGGGAATTATCTCCAGAAATTTCTCCAGCTCGTTTAAGAGCTCGACTCCCTCCATAAGCTGAGGCGCGATTTCAAATTTTTTACTGCTGAATTGAGATAATTGTCCCACCAAGGCATGCTGATGATCACTCAACTGGCGAAGTCTGGTTAACTCAGCCTCGGATAGCTGATCTGCTGGCGCAATAATAGCCTCTCGCGGAGGCTTTCCGTTAGGAGCTTTTTTTCCTGGCATAGTAAACGGCGGTTGGTTTGTGCTCTATAAGTATAATATATTATCATGTGATTAAGTTTTATTCACTTAAATGAAGAGGTAACTCCCCACGTTATACGAGCACAGGCATGGTCTGATTAATGAGTCGAATCCGGATGGGATGATTTATATCGATCGATATGACAAGACTGTGCGACTGCGGGGAGATCCCTCGCTGCGCTCGGATGACGCAGGAGAGATAATTTCTATTGTTAGTAATCAAACAGGGCAAGTTCGATATGTTTGTGTTTTTTTAAGACCATTGATATAATTTGGCAGCATTTTTGTCATTTCTTGACTAGGAGTTAAGTGTGAAATTAAAACTGTCCATTCTCGCTTTGTCGCTGGCGTTGTTCAATGTTCCTGCTTTTGCAAAGGAAATTTCCCTGCGCGAAAAAATAGGGCAAATGCTAATTGTCGGCTTTGAGGGTAAAAATGTAGATTCCAATGCCGCGATTATAAAAGACATAGGGCAATACAATCTGGGCGGTGTAATACTGTTTGATTATAACTACAAAACCTTATCATTTGATAAAAATATCGAAAGTCCTGCTCAGGTTAAGAAACTCAATGAAGATCTGCAGGAGTTGACCCGTTTAGCCAATGAGAAAGCACAGCGCCCTCAATTACCTCTGATTATTTCTGTGGATTACGAGGGGGGGGCTGTGGATCGCCTGAAGCAGGATTATGGTTTTCCTAAAACCTGGTCTGCAGTGGATGTCGGTAAAATGAGTCAGGCTGAGGCAGGGCAAGCGGCCCAGACAATGGCAACTACCCTTAAAAAAGCAGGCTTTAATCTTGATTTTGCGCCTATTCTCGATGTCAATGTGAATCCCCAAAATCCGATTATCGGCTTACTGAATCGAAGTTTCTCCGCGGATCCGGAACAGGTGAGTTATTATGCGGATATTATGGCCAGTCGTTTTTTAAAAGAAAACGTTCAATGTGCCTACAAGCATTTTCCCGGGCATGGCAGTTCAACAGCGGATTCGCATCTCGGTTTTGTTGATGTGACCCAAACCTGGCAGGCTTATGAGTTAAACCCCTATCGCGATTTAATCAACAGCAATTCAGCCTGCGGTATGATTATGACCGCCCATATTGTCAACAGACAACTGGATGAGTCAGGTCTACCGGCGACTTTGTCGTATAAAATATTAACAGGTCTTCTAAGACAAAATCTGCATTTTAATGGGGTAATCATTACTGATGACATGCAAATGAAAGCGGTCAGTGAGCATTACCGATTGGAAGATTCCCTGCCCCTGGCTATTAATGCCGGTGTTGATATGTTCATTTTCGGTAATCAGATTACCGACAAGGCACAGGATCCCAGGCAGGTTATCGATATTATTGAAGCCAAGGTCAAATCGGGAGAAATTAAGGAATCACGCATTGACGAAGCCTATGAACATATAGTCAAATTTAAACAAAGCATGCTGCCCAAGGAATAAATTGACTGCCTTCATTCCCGCTAATAAGACTCCTCCCCGTCTGTTGTCCCTTGATGTATTTCGCGGAATAACTGTGGCGTTAATGATTCTCGTCAATAGCCCAGGAAATCCGCAAAGTTATGGATTTCTGGCTCATTCTCATTGGAATGGCTGCAGTCTGGCAGATCTTGTCTTTCCTTTTTTCATTTTTATGGTGGGTGTTTCAGCTGTCTTCTCAGTTCAATCCAGTCGAGCACGATTGCAAACCGGGCAGCTGGTTTCAAAGATTTTAAAACGCAGTATCATGCTGTTTCTATGTGGACTATTGCTCAACGCAATCCCTCATTTTTCCTGGGAAACGCTAAGAATTCCAGGCGTATTACAGCGCATCGCCATCTGTTATTTCTTTGCAGCGGTATTAGAACTCTCAACCAGTATACGGTTTCAAGTGGCGCTTGCCGTGATGATTTTAATAGCTTATTGGCTCTTCATGGCCTATTTCCCCGTGCCGGGAGCAGCAATTGGCAGTTTAACTCAGGAATCCAATCTGGCGGCCTATGTGGACAGGCTGATTATTCCACCTGCGCATTTATATCAACCGCTTTATGATCCCGAAGGTATTTTATCGACATTCCCTGCCATCAGCACGGCCTTGCTTGGTAATTTAAGCGCTCATATTCTTCTCGGAGCTCGAGAAAAAAATCGACTTGGTATACTGCTTATATTAGGCTTGTCGCTTTGTGTTTCTGGCTGGTGCTGGGGGCATTGGTTTCCTGTAAACAAAAGCCTGTGGTCAAGCTCTTTTGTCTTGTGGTCTGGCGGCCTGGCTATTTTAGCGTTTAGCTTTTGCTATTGGCTGATTGATCTGAAGAAAAAACAGAAGGCATGCGGCCTCTTTAAATTTTGGGGAGCGAATGCTTTAAATTTGTACGTATTTCACATCATCTTCCTCAAGCTGCAATTTATGATTCATATTGAAAGAGAAGGTCAGATGCTTAATTTCAAGAATTATCTGACGCAACTGGTTTTTGGCTGGGCTTCTCCAGCAATGGCCTCATTGCTCTATGCAGTCAGCTATCTTGCCTTTTGTAGCCTTTCCATCGCTCTCTACAATGACTGGAAAAGAAAGAGAGCTTCCCGAGTATCCATTCCTGCCTGAAGATGAGCAGGCACTGCCAAGTTTAGCTCAGTTGTATATTAAACTGTCTTCCCCGCGAAGGCGGGGATCCAATCTCTGAGCTGGCTATAATGCCAATTGAGGAATGGATTCCCGCCTTCGCGGGAAGGACATAATTCCTTAACTTAACGGCAGTGAGGATTGCAGGGAAGGGGGGGGGGCTGTTCTGATTCTCTGCAATAGGTTATAATTCTGGACAATTTTGTTTCAGTGAGTAATTCATGATTGCCATTCTTGAAGCGTATCGTGCCGGATTATTAAACCGTAAATTCTGGTTATCCAATATTATTTCAGGCTCTATTGTGGGCGTTGTGGCCTTGCCTTTAGCAATGGCATTTGCTATCGCGTCCGGGGCGAAGCCAGAGCAGGGTATTTACACGGCGATTGTTGCCGGGTTTCTCGTTTCTGTATTTGGCGGCAGCCGTTTACAAATCGCCGGACCAACTGGTGCTTTTATCGTTATTCTTTCTGGTATCACCGCTAAATACGGTATTGATGGTCTGCAGATTGCCACCATTATGGCGGGCTTTATGCTGTTCTTTCTAGGACTTGCCCGTTTGGGGGTCATTATCAAATTTATCCCTGATCCTGTGATCGTCGGGTTTACAGCGGGGATAGCTGTTATTATCTGGGTTGGACAATGGAAGGACTTTTTTGGTTTACCGGCAATTTCGGGTGAACATTTTCATCAAAAGCTTTGGCAATTAATTCAAGCCTTGCCGCAATTCCATCTGACAACTACCTTGCTTGCCCTTTTTTCTCTGGCAGTGCTTATCATCGCACCGCGTATATCCTTTTTAAAGCGCATCCCTGCTCCATTAATCGCATTGGTTATTGCCACTGCTTTGCAAGCCATCTTTCAGTTTGATGGCGTTAACACGATTGGTAAGGCGTTTGGCGGGATTCCGCAAGGCTTGCCTTCACTTAATTTTCCTCCGGTCACAACTGCAAGAATTATTGAACTGATTGGTCCGGCGTTTACTATAGCCATGCTAGGTGCGATTGAGTCACTTTTGTCTGCTGTGGTAGCAGACGGAATGGCAGGTACAAAACATAATTCCAATCAGGAACTGATAGGGCAGGGTGTGGCCAATATTGTCGCGCCGTTTCTGGGCGGTTTTGCTGCCACCGGAGCTATCGCCAGAACAGCGACCAACATTCGTAATGGTGGAAATAGTCCTTTATCCGGAATAGTTCACGCGCTGATGCTGGTGCTGATTATTCTGGTGCTGGCTCCGCTGGCGGTTAATGTGCCTCTGGCGGTTCTGGCGGCCATTCTATTTGTCGTTTCCTGGAACATGAGTGAAGCGCGCCATTTCATTAAAATGCTCAAGCAGGCTCCGCGCGCGGATATTGTCATCCTCCTGGTGACGTTTGCACTGACCATTTTTGCTGATTTAGTGATTGCGGTAAATATTGGGGTGATTCTGGCGGTGCTGCATTTTGTTCGCCGTATGGCCTCCAGTGTCGAAGTACGTGAGGCGGATGAAAAAGATATCCAGCAGGAATTAAAAGAAAATGGCATTGAAAAACTGCCAGCGGATACTCAGGTTTATACCGTCGAAGGCCCCTTCTTTTTTGCAGCAGTTGAAAATTTCGAACATGCGCTGGCTGCCACACATACCGACCCCAAAGTGCTGATCATTCATTTGCGCTGGGTGCCATTTATTGATATCACTGGTTTGCAAACCTTAAAAGAAGCGATTGGCAATCTCAAGCGCCGCGGCGTGAAAGTCATTCTCTCCGGAGCGAATACCCGGGTAACATACAAACTGGAAAAAGCGGGAGTCAATGATTTGATAGGCTCTGAGAATATAATGCCAGATATCAGCAAGGCAATTGCCGCCTCGCTTTAGGTCAAAAAGCGCCCCCTTTTTTCTGATAGAAAACAACGTAAGTCGGGCGCTTCGCCCGACATTCGATTATTTTAAAAAACACCCCTAAGCCTATGAAAAATCATCCTCGCCATCATCAGTTGACTGCCCAGAAACTGAAGCGCCGGGGATTCTGCGGGTTTCAAACGCCCATTCGCCTAAGTCAATTAATTTGCAGCGCTCCGAGCAAAAGGGGCGAAAGCTGTTTTCCGGCTTCCAGGTATTCGTTTTGCCGCAGATAGGGCAGTTAATTTTTTTTGATTTTTGCATAATGAACAGTTCCAAAACGTACAGTCAATTATCCCAGGCCTTGTCCTGAGTTAAAACCGAGAGACTCGCAGCAAGTAGCGGATGATCCAGGCTTGCTTGCCGTATTATGTATCAAGGGAGGATAATGATCAGTATCTTTTGTACTGATCTCTGATTTGAATTGTTCTGCAGAAAAAAGCGGCTCATTTTGCAGTGTCTCCAAATGCTGTCTGGATGCTTTAAGACTTTTATAGAGCCATTTCTTTTTGGAGTGCTGATCGCTCAGCTCAACGGCCTGACTGGCAGCAAACAGCGCGAGACCAATGGCTAAAGCCAATATCCCAAGGCATAGAACAGGGAAACTGCCAAGTCCGGCAAATAAGCCCATACTGCTCAACAAACTTGAGAATCCTGAACTAAATCCTGCAACTGAACCAAAGGCACCCGCAAATACGATAAATGCGATTTCCCTTTTTTGATCGGCAGTTGCTCCTTTTGCATGTTCGGAATGAAAGCTAAGCAGTAAAAACTCATATAAAGGCTCCCTTAAAGCTGATTTACGCGCATCGCCCTGCAAGGTGAGGACCTGCAGCCATTGCTGTTTATTTCGTTTAAGACAAGCAAGGAATTGCAAATTCAGGGAGAGATCCTGCGCGGAATTTAATTCTATTTCATTAAGCCAGTTTCTGAGGAACTGATAGAAGTCCTGATTGAAGCCACTATTCGCCTCGCATTGCTTCTGATAGGCCAGTTGAGCCTGATTGATCAGCAGGTAAAATTGATTGAGATACTCTTCTGAGTAGCGCTTGAATTTGTCGGATAATTTGTTCTCTTTTTTCTGAAAATATTGATAGGTCCAGTAAAGGACCGGCATCGATACCAGAGCAAAAAGACCGCCGCTTAAAACTCCGAGGCTAACAGCGGCACCGCTGCCTGCAGCCAGGCCAAAGATGGCTAGGGAAAGCCCTAAAAAAGGCCAGGCAACTCCGGATGCGGTTCCTAAACCAGCAAATGCAGATCTCAGTAGAGACATATTCTCTCCTGCTTAATTAAAACGGATGGCCAGGCATTAAAATCCTTGAATAGGCTATGACCATAAATAACCAGTTTAACCGACCGTAAAGTCTTCTCCAATGCCTGGAACTACTTTCCAGTCGCAATTTGCGCCATGATACGCCAGTGCATTAATGTCTGGTTGTGCTGGTCCATTGGCAGTGACTACAAAAACGCAGGTCTGGGATTCAAATCCCGGTGCTTCCCTGATGGCGGTAATCGTGTAGGCAATATCGAAACTGGCATTATCAGAAAAACCGAATCCATATCGCAATCCCTGCCTGGGTGAAATCTTAAATTCATTTACTGGCTGACAGGATTCGTCAACCAGTAAACCTGTCTGGCTTATCATCCTCATCGTTATTTTCCAATTGCCTTCGGTACTACGAATGTCATGCCAGGTGTGAACATCACAGCGCGGTGAAAAAGCAAATGCAAAGCCGCCAAGGGCCATGAGACAAAAAACGGCTAATTTCATCCTAAATCCATTTAAGCTAGAAGCCAGATATCATACACGAATGATAATCATTTTCAATTGAATATTTATAAATTCAGCAGGTGCTTTTTTCTCGAGAAAAGTATAAAATTTGCCCATTGGAAAAATTAATGGACCCAACATGATTTATTTCAGCTATCTCTATTTTCTGTTTACAGGAATTTTTCATACTGAAATTCACCATTTCAATTTAGGCGATGCTAAAATCCAGATCATTCGCCAGGCCGGCCAGGGAAAAACCCTGGTGCATTTGCATGAAAATGAGAGTACCGCTCTACAGGCTGCCAAGCTTTATGTGGACTCTAACGGCGGCACATTAATTACCTTACATCATTCTGGAAAACGGAACATTGTTTTCTACCTGAAAAAGCAGCGCTATGAATTTGATCCTAACAGAATATTTACTGATGCGGGCATCAAAAAAACCTTAACGCAGTATGGTAACTATTCACCGTCTGCGCATCGCGAAGTCAGACGATTTGCCAAAGCCATTCTTGAGTTGATTCCTCCCGGAAAAGTCATTGCGGTGCACAACAACCAGGGCTATTCCATCCAGGAGTATTTTCCGAAGCACCCTCTGGCACCGGATGCCAAGGCGCTGAATTATTTACGCAATTCCAATTTCCGTAATTTTTTCTTTGTGACCCGGCAAGAAGAATTTTATAGGTTGAAACGTCTGGCATTCAATGTCGCATTACAATCAGACACGGCCCAGGATGATGGTTCTCTGTCTTACTTTCTGGGAAAGGAAAATTATATTAATATCGAAGCAGGATACGGACAGTTAACGGCTCAATTGCAAATGTTATTTAATGCCTGAATAAAAAAGACACCCGAAGGTGTCTTTTTTACCATTGCAAGGATTAAACTGGAGGTGGCGTTCCGCCGCCAAACAAGTTCAAAATAAGTAAAACAACGAACACAACCAGGAACAGGAAAAACAGAATTTTAGCGATACTGGTTGCTGTGGATGCAATTCCCCCAAAGCCAAAGGCGCCTGCGATAATTGCAATCACCAGAAAAATAAGTGCCCATCCTAACATAGAGATCTCCCTATCTTAAGTTAACGGCATCTTTCAATGCCCTTCACTTTAATAATAGTCAAATTAGATTCACTAGTAAAATCGACTAGCTTTCATTTGGATCAAAGCTTTCAAACTCATCCTCGTTAAAAGGATCATATTTTTCGCGTTGCTTCTCTTTTTTAGCAAGCTCCTTATCCTGCAGGTCATTGGTTTGCCTGAATAGCGCATCAATGTCCTCATCGGAGTAATTTCCCTTTCTATCGTTCAGCTTCTTAAACGCATCGTTATTCATCGCTCTATTCTATTTAAAATGGTTTTATATAGTTTAGTGCAGAATAATCCCCCTCGCTTTTGCTCATCCTGGCCCACTGATTTCCTGGACTCGTATTCAAACGATAAACAGGCTAACATAATAATAATTGAACTGTTTAACTGGATGAGATAATGCGGGAATTTAACTTGCTTGATCAATGTCTTGCTCAAATTGATACGGCAATTCGCAGCCTTTTGCCACCGGAAAAACGGGAAACGGCGAGGGTATCCCCGGCACAGGGACTTAAGGAGCCGCATTTAAGCATGCAGGAAAGGAAGCATGTTGCCGGCCTGATGCGCGTGAATCATGCCGGGGAAGTATGTGCGCAGGCCTTATATCAGGGGCAGGCGCTCACCGCTAACCTGGATCACGTCCGGGAAAAAATGACCCAGGCTGCCAGTGAAGAGGTGGATCACCTTGCCTGGTGTGAGCAGCGTTTGAGAGAACTGGGCAGTGAACCCAGTATTTTAAACCCTGTCTGGTATGCCGGCTCACTCATTCTGGGAGCGGTGGCTGGTCTGGCTGGCGATAAGGTGAGTCTGGGATTTTTGGCCGAAACAGAAAACCAGGTCTCCACACATCTTAAAAATCATTTAAAAAATCTTCCTGCTGAGGATCACAAATCACGTGCAATTATCGAGGAAATGGAACAGGACGAAAGTAATCATGCCCATGAGGCGATTGAAGCGGGAGCAATGGATCTGCCCTTGCCGATAAAAAAGATGATGTCTGTAGTCTCTAAAATAATGACTAAAACTGCTTATTATATCTAACCATGACTATTTTATTAATTGCCGCAGCTTTTCTCCTGGTTCTGCTCAATGCGTTTTTTGTGGCGGCAGAATTTGGCATGGTCCGTTTGCGCACGACTCGTGCGGCAATTATCGCAGAGGAATATCCCTGGCGCGGCCGGATCCTCGCCAGAGTGCATAGTCAGCTTGACGCCTACCTCTCCGCCTGTCAGTTAGGTATTACCTTGGCCTCTCTTGGTCTTGGATGGATTGGAGAACCAGCCTTTTCCGAGCTGATTTCACCACTGCTGCATCAAATGGGCATTCAGAGTCAGGGCCTTGTTGAATTTATCAGCTTTGTCTTTGCCTTTTCCCTGCTCTCTTTTTTACACATTGTTGTCGGAGAGCTGATGCCCAAATCCTTAGCGATTCGGCAAAGCGAGCAAATCTCACTATGGACCGCTGCTCCCCTCTATTATTTTTACTGGCTGATGTTTCCTATTATCTGGATGCTCAATTACTCATCCAATTTTTTTCTGAAATTGCTAGGGCTTGATGTCATACATCCCGGGGAACAATCCCATTCGAGCGAGGAAATCAAGCTAATTCTGCAATCCAGTCAGCAGCATGGTGAGCTGAGCTCTCAGGAAAGCAATATTCTGGCGCAAACCTTAGAGCTTGCTGATCTTCGTGCGGATGACGTCATGCAGTCCTCCAATGACATGATTAAATTGCCCAATCCTGTTGAAAAGGATAGCCTGATAGAAATTCTGAATCGTTATCGCTACAGCCGCTATCCTGTCTTTGATCAAAAAACAAAGAAAATCATCGGCCTTTTGCATGTGAAAGACATACAACCCTTGCTGCATAGAACAGAGAAAGGTGGGCTTTTGAATCTACAGGAATTGGTAAGGCCAATTCCTAAAGTGTCTTATCGCATGCCGGCCCTGGTTTTGCTAAGACGCTTCCAGGAAGGAATGCCGCATTTTGCTCTGATTGTCAGTCGTCAGGGAGGAATAATTGGCTTTATCACCCTGGATAATCTCCTGCATTTGGTTTTGGGAGTAATCAAAGACGAGTTTCATAAAACGCAGGATGCCTGGATTGAACACAAAGACGGGTCGTTTACCGTAAAAGGCGATTGTCCTCTTTATACCATTGAGCGCGCCTTGCACAGGGAGCTTAGTTTGTCTGAAGAGCAGGAAGAAGAGGCGGCAACCATTGCCGGTTTGATTTTACATCAGTTAGGATCGGTGCCGACCCAAGGTGAAACCATTGAATTTAATGATTTTGTTGTCCGTATTGAACAGATGCAGGGTGCGAGGATTGCCAAAGTGCGAATTAAACCCCTTGTCAAAGCAAATGATTAATCCAGAGACCCGGATTTTAAATCGATCTCGAAATATTGTATTAGTTTAGCCGTAGAAAGCCTGGCCAAAAGGTCAGATTAACGCATAACTGGAAATAACAATTATGGATTCTGCCTGGTTCATCATTCTGGTTATCATGATTGCCTTTGTTTTTGATTTTATTAATGGTTTTCATGATGCCGCCAATTCCATCGCCACCATTGTGACCACTGGTGTATTAACCCCTCGCCAAGCCGTATTATGGGCCGCTTTTTTCAATTTTATCGCTTTTCTGGTTTTTAATTTAATGGTTGCCAAAACCATTGGCAGCGGCTTAATTGACACCTCAATTGTCAGCGCGCCATTAATCTTCGCTGCCTTGATCGGTGCTATCTCTTGGAATTTGCTGACCTGGTATTATGGTTTACCTTCCAGTTCCTCTCATGCTCTGGTCGGAGGATTAGCGGGAGCCGCGGTCGTCAAAGCCGGATTTACAGCGCTTATCCCAATGGGCTTTCTTAAAGTGATCGCCGGTATTTTCATTTCTCCCGTTCTTGGAATGTTGCTTGGTTTTCTATTTACAGGAGTTTATAAAATTGCCGCTGGTAACTCTCATCCAAGACAGATACGGCGGACTTTTAAACTGCTGCAGCTTGCATCTTCGGCATTTCTCAGTCTGACCCATGGCGGCAATGACGCGCAAAAAACCATGGGCATAATTGCAGTCCTGCTTTTCTCAGCGTCCTGGTTGGGTGATAAGTTCTATATACCATTCTGGGTAGTTATCTCCTGCCATTTGGTGATAAGCCTGGGAACTCTCGCCGGTGGATGGCGAATTGTGCATACAATGGGGAATAAAATAACCAAATTGAATACGCTCAAAGGCAGCGCCGCTGAAACAGGAGCAGCCATAACCATTTTCGTAGCTACAGAATATGGAATTCCGGTGTCAACCACGCATACAGTCACAGGGGCAATTGCGGGAGTTGGACTGGTTGAAGCCCAGGGAGCGTCAGGAACACGCTGGTCAATCATACGGCGAATCTTTCTTGCCTGGCTGCTGACCATTCCGGCAGCAGGCCTCGTTGCGGGAGCAGTGATGTATATAATATACTGTTTTTATTGACTTTTTAATAATTAACAGAATATAGTCCGGCCAAGGGATTTTCACCGGTTTTTTTTATTAAATAATCAAAAAACGAACAAATTGATTAGTTTAATAGGTTGTAAAAAAAAAATAATGTGATAAAATTGTCGACTGTCCTGCCTTTTTGTATCTTTTGAAATCAAAGTGAAAATTTTCTTGCCATCTATCCTATAATTCGGTAGAATGCGCAGCATCTTAGCCGTTGCCTGACGAGCATGAAGTCGAAGTCTGAAAGCTTTAAAAAAGTTGAAGAAGAGTTAAAACCCGATGCAGAAGAAATGTATAAAAAAGGGTTGTCGCAAGCACTCGCCTTCATGCTGGCAATACCCGGCAGGCTAGATGCGCAAGCAAGGCTGCTTGCCAAAAAGCTCCATGATGACGGCGATATTTACATTGCCTATTCCGTTACCGATGCCTTCAATCTTTCCATTAGTAATCTGAAACTGTTTTGGGATTTACTTCTTACAAACTCTTCTCGAAACTCTGCCGATGCCCTGCACGACTGGCTGCTAACACCAGTTGGAATCTCCATTGCAATTACCGAATCCATCAGTCTTATTGCCCTGTCGGTCATGGGTAATTATTTCGATGAGAAAGATAAAAACTGGTTTAAGAGCGCTGTAGCCACCTATTGGCCCTACCTGCGCGATGTGATGAAAGCATTAAAAAATGCGTATAAGGGAATACGAAGTCTTTTGCAAATTGCAAATGTTCTTGACAATAGCAAGGCATTTAACTTTCTGATTTTGCCAATGGGACTTAGTTTTGGAATATTGGCAGCGCTCAACCGCATTTGGTATCGGCACATGCTCAGCATACGCAAAGAGTCAATGCGCCTGAATGCCAAATATCTGGATATGATTCAGGATAGAAAAGACCTGGCTGCCAATGAGATTGAAGAGTTTCGTGCGGCGGTCAGAAGGCAGACTACTCGTGTGCGAGTGATGGCCCTCATGGCAGCTACCTATGGCGGAATCATCGATAGCCTTTACCTTTATCTCGGGGTAATGAGTTTATGCCCATTGTCTATACCTGCTTTTGCTATCATGACGGCGTTCAGCCTTATTTACTGTGTGACCTGCGTCGCCACTCGCCTGTATGAAGAGTATGATTATCAGCGTAAGCTGGTAATTACACAGGCTAAAATTGAACTAGCGCTTTACACCCAGGAATATCGCGATATTCTGACCCAGAAGTTTGCTGAGTTAGAGCCCTTGACGCTGGAAATTTCTAAAAGAAGTTCAGCTTATCTGGGCTCTCTGGCCAAGCGGGCTCTTGGAGATACTGAGCTTGATGCTTTATCGGCTGATGAAAAACAACATCTCGAGGAATACACGCAGCCTCGGGAAAAGCACAATTACAAAGAGTTTAAAGAGCAACACGAGGCTTTAACCTCTGAAATCTACGAAATATTGAAAGGATTTGCCGAGCGGCGTCAGCGCTTGCAGGATTTGGTTTTACTTTCAGATTCTTCAGCTTTTCTGGCGGGTTTAAAAAATGGTTTGGCAGCCTACGGTGCGGTGGCGAGTATGGTATTCTCTGCTGCCACGTTTCTGACCTTAGCCTCTGTTCCATTTCCACCCCTGTTAGTAATTGCCTTTGTGTCTTCTGGTCTGGCTCTGTTGATTGGGTTTGTGGCTTATACAATGTATGCCAATTACAAGCACCGTATTCAACAAACACCGGAAAAGAGAGATCCATACTCCCGCCTCTCCGATTTTCTGAAAAATTGTACTGATTTACAGGATCCTGAGAAAATGAGTGCTCAGGAAGAAGTGGCAGCAGTTCTGGCAGAAGGGCTTCTACTCGATCCTTCGCCGCAACAGCCTTTCCAGGAGTGGTTTGAAGTAGTGCGCGCAGCCAACCCTAACAAAGGACTCAAAGCGACCGATTTTATCCTTAATCCATTACAGGATGTCGATAAAAATGGGCATTATCATGATACGCCGCTGATGGTGGGGTTGGGGGTAGTGAGTTCTGTCGTGCATTCGCTGATTTTGGGCGGAAGGGCTTTGGCGCGTGGATTTGGACGTGATGCCATTGATGCCGTGTCCAAAAAGGACAGCCAGGATATTGAAATGCAGAACATGGCTGGCAAAGGCCAGGATTATCCGCCATTCGATGACTACGAAGAAGACAAAACCTATGATGAAGCTGAGGTGAAAGATCTTAAGGAGCAGCCCAGTCCCACATCGAAACAGGGATCAGGACGGCCTGTTGAACGACATCCTGACTCCCGTAATAATTTTCACCGTCGTTCAACGTCCATGTTTTCCCTCTCAAGTCACCCGGAATCTGATATATCCATAAGCAGACCTTCGCAAGATGATGCCGTTTCTATAAAAGCGCTGAATTCACCCAGATCTCGTGGAATATTTAGCCGATCTGATAACTCCAAACCCACTGATAGCTCAAGACTCACTTATGCTGCGGGTACATCGATCATTTCTTCTGATACAAGCATGGGTTTAATGTAGGATCATTATACATTTTAAACTGATGATACACTCGGAATGTCCGGCTTCCTGCTCTGATTTCCTCAATGAATTCTCGTAAACATTGCTGCAATTGTTGCTGTTGGAGGTGAAGAGTATCCAGTTTTCGCTGGCATAATTGACGATGAGCTTCACTGGCATCCTCGCGCCTTGTTTGTAAATCCATGTGATAGGTTTTAAGAGCCAGAATGGATAAACGATCTATAATCATACCAGGTGTTTCAGAATGAACAGGGCAGCTGGCTGAGGTGCTGGGCGATAACTTGTTATACAACCACTCATCCATTGCTTCCATACGGTTATTTCTCTGCTGATTAAAACCGTCGATTTCTCGTTTTGCCTCATATACATACTGAAAGCCCTGATCGTCTCGTCGAGCACGATCTTCAGCATTCCATAACTGAAAGTTAAAGGCATGGTTTTCTTCAACCAGAGCA
The DNA here is from genome assembly GCF_003265995.1 of Legionella quinlivanii. Lineage (GTDB taxonomy): Bacteria > Pseudomonadota > Gammaproteobacteria > Legionellales > Legionellaceae > Legionella_C > Legionella_C quinlivanii_A. Next base: position 345,439 of record NZ_MVJN01000003.1, read on the forward strand.
AAAAAGTCCTGTTGAGTGAAGCGAAGCGCTTCCTCTTTCCAGCGGATGATGGATTGCTCATGCAAGTCAAAAAGGGCATCAAGATCAATAAGCATATGTTAAAACCCGGGATATAAAAAGGCACTAGTGTAGCATGTATCTCTGTCAGCTGTGAAACTTACTGGGTCTGGTCAAAATACTGGGAATAAATTTTGACATAAGTGCCATCATTTTCCATGCTCAGCAGGGCTTTATTGATACGGTCAACAAGAGCCTGTTCGCTTTTATTGGCCATAATACCGTAACCGATACCAATTTTCATTTCAGGACCAATTAATTTGAAGTCGCCATTAGCGCTCCAGTATTTAGAGGAACCTTCATCGAGAATAAGCGCGTCAATCTCGTTATTGCTCAATGCCTGAAAAATTTCGGGCTGCGTCGAGTATTCAATAATCTGAATGTTGCTGTTAAATTTTTCGAGCAGCATTTCTTTGAAAATTGTTCCTTTTTCCGAGCCCACTTTTTTTCCGGCCAGATCATTGATGGCGTTTATCGGTGATTTGGTGCTGGTCAGAAGCTGACCGCTGCTGGGAAGATAAGGCAGACTAAATAGGTAGCTTTCCTTGCGATCATCAGTTATTGTAATGGCTGCGATAGACAGACTAATTTCTCCGCTATAGGTTTTTACCATTAATTGTTCAAAAGTCATGGGAATAAACTGACAATCAGCCTGAATGCGGCGACAAACCTCCTCCATGATATCAATATCAAATCCAAAGAAATGATTGGATTTGTCAGCGGCCATTTCAAAAGGAGGAGCGTAGGGAAGTGTACCGACAGTGAGGGTTTCTGCGTGCAAAACGCTGCTAAACAGGAGTAAAACCCCCAATGCCAATTTTTTCATTGTATAACCTTATTGAATAGAGCTCGAGAATGGATAAAAAATAGTGATTACAGTCACTATAGCCTAGCTAAAGCAAGAGGTACAGTCTATAAAATTGTGATACTATCAGTAGACAATTGCCAGCCTTTCGCAGAAACGCGAGGTTTATCAAAATCAGGAGGTTATTAATGAGATTAATTATAGCTGCTTTGCTTCTATTGCCCTCTTTAATAAGTCGAGCAGACAATTTTCCGACTACCTGCCAGCCTGTAACAGTTCAGGGTGAAACCGTGATGTTAAAGACAAAACAGCCGGTCGTTATTTTGATCCATAATTTATCCGAATCTGATTTATGGATTACTCACCCGGTTTCCGAGCCCGATGCGAGTGCCGGGTGGAGCAGTCGTTTGACCGCTGGTAATTGGTCTGCGCTGAGTCTCGATAAAAAGAAATTTGAGCTAAGTTGTATCGAATCCAGACCGGGCCATGAGCAACAGATTCCCTGTGAGGGAACGATCGCTGTGTGTGCCTGGACCGGTGTAAAAATTCCGGAAAAGAATGCCGGCACCTTCTGGGCTGCAGAAAATATGCCCCTTGCTTCCCTGTCAGCAAACCTGGGGGGACGAGGATTTAAATTACCTGATCAGTCTCAATAAATGGTAGACTGAACAATATAATTATTAGATTGAGAATTGTGAGCAAAAAATCAAAGGATCCCTACTATAAAAGGGAGAAAGAAAAATACGAGGTTCCTATCCCCAGCCGTGAGTTTATTATGCAGGTTCTGGAGGAATACGGACGCCCTATGACGCGTCAGCAGCTATTAACCCGGCTGGCTGTAGAGGATGAAAATGAACAGGAAGTTCTTGGCTATCGCTTAAAAGCGATGCTGCGTGATGGTCAGATTATGCAAGACCGCCGCAATCGTTTTTGCCTTCTGAAACGCATTAATCTCCAGCGGGGAACTGTCCAGGGACATCCGGATGGTTTTGGGTTTTTTATCCCCGATGATGGCAGCGATGATTTTGTGTTATCCGCCACGGAAATGCGCGCAGTGATGCATGGCGATGTAGTGTTAGCCTTCCAGTCCGGTTTTGATCGGCGTGGTCGTCCAGAGGGGCAAATCCATGAAGTGATTGAACATGGGAATCTTAGCGTAGTTGGTAAATTTTTTACCGAACATGGCGTAGGCTTTGTCATACCCGATAACAAGCGTCTTACTCAGGATATCGCTATTCCGCTGGGCTTTTCCGCTGAAGCCAAAAATGGTCAGATGGTTCTGGCTGAAATCATTGCTTTTCCTTCCAAACGAAATCAGGCAATTGGTAAAATAGTTCATATTCTTGGGGATCATATGGCCCCGGGAATGGAAATAGAAGTGGCTATCCATGCGCACGCTATCCCTGCCGAATGGCCCTCCGAAGTACAGTCAGAGATGACTCGTGTTCCGCAAAGCGTCACCGAGGATCAGATAAAAGGACGAACCGATTTAAGGGACCTGCCCTTTGTCACTATTGACGGTGAAGATGCCCGGGATTTCGATGACGCGGTGTATTGCTATAAGAAGCCCAAAGGGGGATTCCAGCTCTATGTGGCTATTGCCGACGTGAGTCATTATGTAAAAGTAGGTTCGGCACTGGATCAGGAGGCATCCAGACGGGGTAATTCAGTCTATTTTCCCGGTAAAGTGGTGCCGATGCTCCCGGAAGCCTTATCAAATGGAATCTGTTCATTAAATCCCCATCAGGATCGCCTGTGTATGGTGGCGGAGATGGCCATCAGTTCTGAAGGAAAAATTACTCGCTCCCGCTTTTATCGGGCAGTTTTTCATTCTCACGCAAGGCTCACCTATAATCAGGTGGGTGACTGGCTTGAGCAGGGAAATGCGGATGAGACTCACCAGCCGCTGTGGCCAATGCTGGAAAATCTGTATGACCTGTATAGAGTACTGCTTAAAGCAAGAAAATTACGGGGTGCGATGGATTTTGAAACCACCGAAACCAAAATTGAGTTTGATGAGAAGCGTAAAATAAAGAAAATAGTACCGGTTGTCCGCAATGATGCCCATCGATTAATTGAGGAGTGCATGCTGGCAGCCAACGTGGCAACTGCCCGTTTTCTCGAAAAAGCAGAAATACCTGCTCTCTATCGCGTGCATGAGGTGCCTGAAGAAGACAAAATAACTGCTTTGAGGCAATTTCTGGGAGAGCTCGGTCTGCGTTTGGAAGGTGGAAAAAAGCCAAGCCCTAAAGATTTTCAGAAAACCCTGTCAATGATCCATGACAAGCATGAACGGCACCTTATTGAAACTGTAATGCTGCGCTCCTTAAAACAGGCGCAGTATCGTGAGGATAATGAAGGGCATTTTGGATTGGCTTATCCTGCCTATACGCATTTCACTTCTCCCATCCGCCGGTATCCGGATTTGTTGATCCACCGCGCAATAGGGCATTTACTGGATAAAAAGGATTCTGATTCATTCGGCTATTCCCATGATGAGATGAATAAATTAGGCAAGCATTGCTCGATGACGGAAAGAAGAGCTGATGAAGCCACCCGAGAAGTGGTTTCCTGGTTAAAATGTGAATATATGCAGGACAAACTGGGTCAGACTTTTCATGGAACCATTTCTGCGGTTACCGGTTTTGGAATTTTTGTGGAACTGGATGAAATCTACGTCGAAGGCCTGGTGCATGTAACGTCTCTTCGTAATGATTACTATTCTTTTGACGCAGTAAAACATCGGCTGGTAGGCGAGCGGACGAGTCAGACCTATCGCCTGGGTGATAAAATGACGGTTCTGGTTGCCCGTGTTGATCTGGATGAACGGAAGATTGACTTTGAACCTGTCGATGAGGAAAAGAAGAATGGCTGATCAAATGGTTTATGGTCTCCATGCGGTGACCGCTTTACTAAAAAAACCTCATCGCCCTGTACATAAACTGCTGCTAAGCCAGGAACGTCAGGATCAGCGCATGCAGCAGCTGGTCAAATTGGCCGAAGAGGCAGGAATTCCAATGGAATTCCTTTCTGTGCAAAAGATGAAGCAACAATATCCTGACCTGGCGCACCAGGGTGTGCTGGCGATTACAGGCAGGTTGCCTGAATATGTTGAGAGTGATTTGGCGCATATGGTAGCGGCTTGCAAAAAGCCGCCTTTAATCCTTATTCTCGACAGCGTTACTGATCCTCATAATCTGGGGGCCTGTTTGCGTACGGCTGATGCGGCTGGTGTGGATTTTGTTATTATTCCTAAAGACAAGAGCGCGGGGATTACTCCTGTGGTCAGTAAGGTAGCCTGCGGCGCCGCTGAATCCATTCCTGTAGTCAAAGTGACCAATCTGGTGCGTGCGATGGAAATCATCAAACAGGAAGGCGTATGGCTCTATGGAGCCGCCGGCGAGGCTCAGGAAAGCATCTACCAACTTGAGTTAACCTCTTCTGTTGCGCTGGTGATGGGTGCTGAAGGCAGTGGTTTACGCCGATTGACCCGCGAGCATTGCGATGGTCTTTTTTCGCTGCCAATGCTTGGTAGTGTCGAAAGTCTGAATGTTTCTGTGGCTGCGGCGGTTTCATTATATGAAGCGGTACGCCAAAGGCTCGGTTAATATCTTCCTTAAAAAGCCCTCACTGCCATTAAGTTAAGGAGTTTGGTCATTCCCGCGAAGGCGGGAATCCATTCCTCAATTGGCATTATAGCCTGCTCAGAGATGGATCCCCGCCTTTCGCGGGGATGACAGTTTAATATACAATTGAGCTTAACTAAGCTTCTTCTTTGCTCAAGCGCGCAATGAGCATGCTACTGACCGTATTTCCCGTAACGTTTAATAATGTCGCTGGCGGATCAATGATGATACTAATCGCTGCAATCGCAATGAGCACCGAAGGGGGAAAGCCATAGACATTCAGGATAAGCAGCTCACCCAGCATGCCGCCGCTGGGGATGGCCCCCATCACTGTCCCTACCAGTAAAGAAACACCGAGCGCGGCTAACAGAACGCTGCTTGTGTCGAAATTCAGTTGAAAAATAGTCAGCAGAAAAGCAATTTTAAACATGCCGCCAATGACGGAGCCGTCTTTATGAACGAGAGAACCCAGAGGGATTGCAGTTTCTGAAATATCAGCAGGGATCCCCATTTGGCGAGTGGCCGCCAGGTTGGCAGGAATACTGGCAGCGCTGCTGCAGGTAGCGAGGCTGGTGATTGCGGGTAGAAAAATATGTCTCCAATAGGTTGAAACGCCTGTCTTTCCCCCCGCCAGAAAGGCATAAAAGCTATAAAAGAGAGTGAAATAGATCAAGGCGGCAAGGTAGTAAGTGACGGCAATATGAAAATAAGTTTCGATAATCTCATGACCAAGCTCACTCACCAGGGTGGCAGAATAGGCAAAGAAACCCAGCGGTGCCAAATACATGATGAATGAAAAAATCCGCATGAACAGCATCTCGCCAATCTGTAGCAGCGTGATAAAGGGCTCATATTTTTCTTTAGCCTCAGCGCAGGCAATGCCCACTAACAAGGAAAAGAGGATAAGAGAAAGCAGGTGTTGATGGGAAAGCAATTGAAAAAACTCAGGAACAGTAAAAATGCTCACTACCTGCTGCCCCAATTTAATTGACTCCATTTGGGCTGGGTTATTCATCAGTAAGTTTGATAAGCCTTCCAGAGGAAACAGCTTCACAATCGCTAAGGCATACAGGGCTGCTATAAAACTGGTACATAAAAAAACTAAAGCCATATAACTCATTATTTTTTTCAGGCGTGTCAGGGATCCCAGGCGAGATATTGCCGATGTGATGCTGAAAAAAACCAGCGGAACAATGGCGGTAAATAATAAATTAAGAAAAATATCACCTACAGGTTTAAGATACTTCACTTCTTGCTTAAAAAAATAAGCAAAAATGCCCCCCAGAATAAATGCCAGAATTAATATTAAAGAAAACAGATAAGAGTTCAGAAATCGCTTCACTATAAACCTCTTTTTAGCAGTGCTGGCAACATCTTACACCGACAAGCGAATTGCATGAAACAAAGAAGTATTTACCACGGTAAGCTCTCTGCCAAAATCGTATTGATTTTAAACAGGTTATCTGGGCTGGTCTATACTTGCTCATAAGGCCCCCTATTTCACGATCATGAATAAAAATAATTTTGAAACATTAACCAGGATGGTGTTTTTCGAGCAGCTTACTCGAGAAGAACTGGTGTTCCTTGCTGATTACATCAAGGAGCAAGTGTTTTCTCAGGGTAAAACCATCCTGCGTCAGGGACGCATGGGGGGGGATTTATATCTGATTGGAGATGGACTGGTATCTGTATGGATTGCTTTACCAGGGGATTACACTAAAGAAGCGACCACTTTGCAGCCAGGTCAATGTTTTGGTGAGGTGTCCTTTCTGGCTCACGCCCCTTTTACGGCCAATATTATTGCCGAGGTAGATACCTTCTGCTTTATTTTATCCCAGGATGTACTTTTAATGCTGAGAGTAGCGGCTCCGCAAATTGCGTATAAAATTGAAAAAGCGATTGCTTACCAGACCGCTGAGAAGATTGTCGCCAATTTTTATCACATGCGTGAATTGTTTCGTCAGCTGCCAGAAGAATACTGGGCCAGTGCCCATGCCAGACGATTAGCAGATCCAAAGGCCAGTAGTGAAGAGCTGACTTTAAAGGATTTGGATTTAGAGCATGTTCGGCACATGAATTTTTTTCAGGATATGAACAAAGAGCAGTTTGGATTTCTGATAAAACAGATGGCCATTCGCAGTTATGATCGAGGTTATCGCTTTATCACTGACGATTCAGACAATCGCCGTCTGGCCTTGATTTATTCGGGAGCTGTGATGCTTTTCTTCAAAGAAGAGGACAAATTGCAGAAATCACTTGCGGTATTTGGAGTTGGCGAGATATTCATGGAAAATTTCTTTCTTGCCGAATTCAGAAAGCACGCCAATTACGTCATCTGTGAAAAAAGTATTGTTCTGGAACTCGATGATGCCGACTATTTTAACTTGCAAAAAACGCATCCCGAAATTTTTTATAAAATAAGCCAGTATATTCATCGGGGTATCGCCCGTTCGGTTTATATAGTCAATAGACAATTTATCCGAATCGATACCGAATATCATCATTTGTTGAAGTGAGGGCATTATGTGCAGGGTACTCATTTACCTGGGACAACAGGAAACCCCGATTTATGATTTGCTTTATGGGCCGGATAATTCACTGGCACATCAAAGCTATGCCCCTCAGTTAATGCATCATATTCAGAATTTGGCAGGCTTGGGCTTTTGTGCCTGGTCTTCAAACTCATATAATGATAGTGAGCCTTTTTATTATAAAACCACGCAATTGCCTTTTTTTGATAAAAACCTGCATCGCTTATCAAAAAAGATATCGGCCAGTTGCTTTCTCGGGCATGTAAGAGGCGTTGCATACAGCACTGATGAGACCGTATCCGAGCAGAATGTTCACCCGTTTAAGTTGGACAATACTCAACTTGCTCTGGCTCATAATGGTACTTTGGAACATATATCGGTAATGAAGCAGGTTCTCACCCAACGAATCAGACCGGATGTATTTTCGCAGATCAGAGGAACTACTGATAGTGAATGGATCTATGCCTTATTTCTCTCTCAACTTAAAGATTACACGGCGGATGTTTCGCTCGATGAAGCCTGGGAATCCCTGATTGAGACATTAAGAATTCTTCGTGAAGTGCGACAGCTTTGCAAAATTGAGCTGGCGTCACCGGTTAATCTGTTTGTGACTAATGGAAAATATCTGATTGTAACCCGTTTTGTTTATGATTTTGGCCGTAACACCAGACAGGTACAAAAAGCCTTTCTTGAGTATCACAGTTTATGGGTCACCTTTGGTGAGCAGTACGGTGTGTATGATGGGGTATATAAAATGCATGGTTTCAATAAGCGAAATAATATTTTATTCGCTTCAGAGCCCTTAACCAATGATAGAACAACCTGGATAGAACTTCCGGAATACTCAATTACCAAGGCATGGATTGAAAATGGCGAAGTCATTTTCAGAACGCATGATTTACTGGTTTAGAGTTCTTGCAGGTTTTTAAGGAGGAACAGAATGTTGGTTTTCTTACTGAGAACAGTATCGCTGGTGTTGCTTTTAGTTCGAGTGGCATTATTCGCCGCTATTCTATTATTTCTAATTCCCTATCTGAAACAATGGAAGCCTGAGTGGGCGAACAATCAATATGTTGCCGCGCTTGAAAAAATTGAGCAGCCGATTTCAAAACCAATTGATTCAGTGATTACCAAGGTAGTTCCTCCTAACAAGGAACATGACTTGACCGGTTTAATTAAAATCATCGTATTTTTGATTTTATTATCCAACATAAAATACCTGCACAAACGCATTAAACGCTACTCTTATTATCTCAAGCAGAAAAAAGATTTGCTTGCCTGGCGAAGCCAGAACAAAATTGCTCGAAATAGTAGTTTATATCTTGCATTGGAAGAAAAACTCGAGCAGATTAATAGTACTAAAAACAAGAGAGTTTCCAAGAAACTGTATCAGGAATTCATGGCTCTTAAAAAGAAACTGGAGGCAATGTCGAGATATTTCGCATTTTTGTCCATCGATGTGGTCAATTCTACCGGCATGAAAACGAAAGAAGATCGCTCTCTAATTCAGCTCGATTTTTTACGATTTAAAAAAATGGTGCAGAAAAATCTCGATGAAAATGGCTGTGTGAAATCTGCCTGGACTCCGGATGGCGTTATGGCTTGTTTTAACACGGTGGATAATGCAGTGAATGCTGCGCAGGCTTCTATAATTCAATTAGAGCACTTTAATGAAAAGGTTAAGCAGATTTCCAGAGATTTCGCGGTTCGTTGCGGGATTCACGCCGGGGTGATTTATTATGATGAGCGTTTGCCCCTGGAGGAGATAACTGATCAGGTTATTGACATAGCAGGGCATATGCAAAAACATGCTGAGCCAGGCACCATTGCTATCTCAAAGACCTCAATAAAACCATCCGAGGACACCAGCGGTTTTGTGAGCAACGGGAAAACGGTTGATGATTATGAAGTGTATCAATGGAGTGCGAAAAAGGGGCAATCGACAAGCGCCTTCGCTGCAAATGGAGCTGACTTCCCTCCATAAAGTAACAGTTTGGACTAACAGGTAGGCAAATATGTCACTAAAGATGACTTTTCTGGGAACAGGCTCTGCATTTACGGTGGGAAGTAATAATTTTCAGTCCAATGTATTGCTTCAATTAAATGGGGAAAGTCTTCTAATTGACGCGGGTTCTGATGTCAGATTTGCCCTGTATGATTTAAAGATCGATTACCATGATATCCGCAGCGTTTATATCAGTCATTTGCATAGTGATCATATTGGTGGACTGGAGTGGTTTGCTTTAAGTACTTTTTTCGATGCGCGGTATCAGGGCAAGCCCAACCTGTTTGTTTCTGATAGTGTTGTGGGCGATCTCTGGTCAAAGTCTTTGGCAGGGGGCTTAAGCACCCTGCCCAATCAGCGAGCCAGTTTACAGACTTATTTCAATGTTCACTCGATCAATAAATATGGAACGTTTGTCTGGGAAGGGATCACGTTCAAATTAATACAAATGATCCACGTATTTAATGATTATTCTCTAATGCCGTGTTTTGGATTGATGTTTGAATACAATTCAAAAAAAATTTTTTTTACTGCTGATACCCAGTATGTGCCGGATCAGATGATGCTTTTCTATAAAGAAGCCGATGTTATTTTTCATGATTGTGAAACACAGAATTTTCCCAGTGGTGTGCATGCTCATTATAAGGAGCTGGTAACTATTCCTCCGGAACTTAAAAAGAAAATCTGGTTATATCATTACAATCCCGGTCAATTACCGGATGCCAAAAAAGATGGGTTTTTGGGATTCGTGGCCAGAGGCCAATCCTTTATTTTTTGACGTTAATTAATTGTAACTCCCCAGGTTGTGGATCGTCGCAACGTCATCCTGAACGCAGTGAAGGATCTCCTGAATCTGGCTCAGTTCCAAGCAGTTTGAGATCCTTCACTACGCTCAGGATGACGAACCTGGAGAGTTACAATTAATTTATTATCAGTTGCTAATAATTTCTTAAGTTTTTTTTTCTATAATTAGGATAATGTTTCAAAGGTTTGTCCTTATTATGCCTCCTATATTGCCCGTTTTTGATGGTTATGACAAAGAGCCTTCGAGCTCTTCATATCTATTGCAAAACTGGCATTTTCTCAGTGGAAAAAGCGGCGGTGCAAATGATGGCGGCAAGCATGGCGGCTTGTACCAGGTTAAATCAGAAGAGCAGCAAGACGTCTTGGTGTATCTAAAAAAAGACCCGCAGGAAGACAAGAATATCTGTGAAGTGTTTGCCAGTCAGCTAATGCGCTTCATTGCAGAGGAAACCGGCGAAAATCCAGACATTATTGCCAATGTGGATTATGTACCGACCCAGAATGAAGGTGTGTACATCGCTTCCAACGTATTCACCGGGTACCGTGATTTATTTTTAGATGCTCATCTTGCCTATAATTTGCCTACAGATAAGCCGCTAAGGGCTCAGGTGCCCAATTGGGAGACCTTACCCAATCAGCGTCCTTCCTATTTTCAGCACGATGAAGCCATTGATGTCATGATTCAATCGGGTCGTTATCGTGATTTAACCGTAGGCCTGGCTCTAAGAGCTATTCCAGACGATCCTGATCTGCACTATGAAAATATTGGCGCTGTTCCCATAAAGCGTTCAGGTTCAGAAAATTATCTCCCTATTATTACGAATGGCCGTTACGAAGGTTTCGTACTTTGGACTAAGGTTCCCGATAACTCTAAAGACTATGAACCAGTAAAAATTGGCTCTCAGATTTATTATAAGCAACAGGTTCATCAATATAATGCTGAGGCCCAGGAGCTACAGCCGGTTGAAGGCATGTCTAATCTTGAAACTCTTTCAGATAAAGTTATTGAATACTGTGTCGAGGCGCAGGGCAAGCTATTCATTATTCCTGCAAAAAATAATACGCGTGCCGCGCATATTGATTTTGGCGGGGCTTTGGGTGATTTTCGTTTGCTCAACCGCCATTTGGATGGAAAAATTCATGTCAACAAGCTCCTGGATTTAATCCGTTACCGTCCTTCGCGTCATGGGCCGCCGGCTTATCATAAAAAATTGCCCGTCGCCTTGACGGAAGGCAATGAATTTTTCCATGTTTTAGCTCGATTCTCAACGGTCGATACAAACAAGTTGAATGATAAAATCACAGCCGAAATCGACAGAGCAATCGATGTCTATAAAGATAAACCCGACATCCTGATTTCATTTGCCAAACGGGTTGGGGCTCCTGTACCAGGAGATGCCAGGAATAATCTGGCCGCATTAGGTGATTCACTAAAGACATTTATTCTGGAGAATATGATTTCAAAACAGGAGCATGCAAAAACTCTGTTTTTAAATCATTTTTGCCGGCTACAGCGCTCCGATCAGGTTAATCTGCTTAATATTCTGCAAGCAGATGTCAGCCGCCTGCCATTAAAGCGTGATCAGATCTTACATGCTTTCTACCAGAATATATGGCAGGAAAATGAAAAGCTGTTTGTCGCTCTGCAACAGATTGATGAACTGATGCTACCCAGTGAAATCTGGACGCAGAAGAATGCCCAGACCCAGGAACAATTACTGGTCATTGGCACCCGATTGGATGAATTTAAATCTGTTCTTCATAGCCGTTTATGTAATGCTTATTTTAAAGACAATCTTGAAAGTGAATCAACACGAATTGGTGAAATCGTTGCAGAGACCGCAAAGTTAATGTCGGCTTTCAGAGTACAGTATGACAAAGTCAACGATCCTCGCCTGGCCCCCGAAGTACGTCTCGCAGCTATTGACGAATTCATTGACTCAGTGAAGAAGTTTGAGAAAGAAACTATCAAACCCAGTGGAAAACAGCAATTTGCCATCGCTGCCAGTGTATTGGTGGGAGCTTTATTGGGAGCTCTTATCGGTGCGGCCGTCGGTTTAGTGACCGGGGCGCTGGTGGGGACTCTGGTAGGGCATGTGGCTGGAGGGCTCGCTGGAGCCAGTGTTGGCAGTGTGGTCGGTGCTGTCAAAGGCGCAGGCTTGGGAACAGCGATTGCGATGGGAGTCGCTGCATTGTTTTTTGGCAGTGCCGCCGCCTTTGGCGGAGGGGCTGCAGGACGTACTCTTTTCTTTAGTAAAACGCAGCAAGCTGCTGTCGATTTATCACAAACCACGCAAGCGCTCTTATTTCAGCAAAAGAAAGCAATTCTTGAAAATCTCAAAGAAAAGGAATTCCCGGAAGATCCGATAGTAACGCCTGGTGCCTGCACTTAATTCGCAATAGGAACACAGCTCTTCTGCACCTGACTTGACTAGGTATTATGATTGCGTACTCTATATTACTAGTTACAGAGCATAATTAAAAAGGGCAGAAATGAAAAATACTCCAATTAAAAAAGCGGTTTTGTATCGAATGGTGATGGAACATCATGTCTGTCCTTACGGCCTTAAAGCGAAAGATTTGTTAAAACGTCAAGGTTATGAAGTTGAAGACAATTATTTAACAACGCGTGAGCAAGTCGATGCCTTCAAGCGCGAACATAATGTAAGCACCACGCCTCAAACGTTCATTAATGGTAAGCGAATAGGTGGTTATGACGATTTGCGAGCATACTTTGGAAAGAAATTAAAAGATCCAAAAGAAAAAAGCTATCGCCCTGTTATTGCACTTTTTGCAGTAACGGCACTCATGGCAATGGCAATGAGTTACGCTAGCTTTACTAATCCGTTTACGCCACATGCCCTGGGCTGGTTTATCGCTTTTAGCATGTCAATCCTTGCTTTGTTGAAACTACAGAATATCGAAAGCTTCTCCACCATGTTTTTGAACTATGATCTATTGGCTAAACGCTGGGTTCCCTACAGTTATATCTATCCATTTGCAGAGGGCCTTGCAGGGATATTAATGATTGCAGGCGCTTTAAACTGGCTTTCTGTTCCAATTGCTTTATTTATTGGAACTGTAGGGGCTGTTTCAGTATTTAAGGCGGTATATATCGACAAACGTGAACTTAAATGCGCCTGTGTGGGCGGTGACAGTAAGGTACCTTTGGGGTTTATTTCGCTCACTGAAAACTTAATGATGATTGGAATGGCTTTATTTATGCTAATTATGTAATTCACCATAAGAATTATATATTAAACTGTCATCCCCGCGAAAGGCGGGGATCCATCTCTGAGCTCGCTATAATGCCAATTGAGGAATGGATTCCCGCCTTCGCGGGAAAGACAAAATTTCCTTAACTTAATGGCAGTGAGGGCTAGGATGAGGATTTATAGAGAAATCCCTTAGTGAGTAATCTCTTCCCGGCCCTTGTTTTGCAAAGACTCTCCTAGACAAAGCGCCATAAAGGCGATAAAAAAGTATCCTGACCCTGAGTAAAAAAGCAGGGAGTCAGAGATATTGCCTACCGCAAAAACAAGCAATAACGCAAAAGCTGTGAAGCGATATTCTCTCAGACGATTGGCGGCACTGAGCAGTCCCAGATAAAAGGCAGCAAACAGCAGAATACCTGCCAAACCAAATTCAACAGCAATCAGCCAGTATTGGCTATGGGGTTCCAGTAACCGCCGATCCCAGGAAGGGACTGGCTTATGAATTTTAAATTCATAAGTAAAGCTTGCGGTTCCATTACCAAATAATGGATGTTGTTTGAATAATTGTTTGGCGAAGTTATGAAACTGTAAGCGATAGCCTACCGACGTATCTTTATAGGCGTGGTAATAATCAAGTTCCGCTTTCACCTGGTGTATGCCGAAATTCATTGCCGGGCTTAATTTATAACATACAGCAAATAATGCCAGAATCAGAGTAATCGCTATCAGGGCCTGTTTTCTGCTAAAAAGCTGGCAGGCAAGAGTCGTCATCAAAAGAAAATAAATCACATAGCCGGTGCGGCCTGTGCTTATAAAAAGGACCTGGTAAGTGCATAGCAGGTAAACCAGGGCATAGGCATAGCGGGCTGTTGTTTTGCCTTGAAAAAAATAATAAGCGGACAGGTAGGCCGCAAAAGACATCATAATGCCGGTCATGATGTGGTTACGGAAAATCGCATCCGCATTCACCTGGCCGCCCGGAATGATATTTTTGGATTGTAAAATGGATAAAATGCAGGTTAAAAGCATTCCTGCAAGAAAGGCATGTACCGCTTTTCGGCGGGTGTCCGCTTCCATAAATCCCAGAGTTAATAAAGGCAAATAGACGAATTTACTGTATTTTTCAATAACCAGCCATTTTTCTCCCCAGCTTGCAGGGCTCCAAAAACTGGCCGTCAGTGCCAGAAAAAACAGGGATAGGGCAAGCAGGCTCCAGGGTTTACGAAATATGGCAGCCAGATTATCACGGTAACAGGGAGTAAAAATAATTGAAAGAACAGCCAGTCCCAGGAAGATACTCTTTGCTGTTGAACTTAAGGGTTCAACAAAGAATAAGCCAATCAAAAAAAACGGCGCCAGATTATAGGTCGACAGTCTCTGCCAGGTAGCTTGCAAGGTTTGCATGGATAGTCATTTCCATTGGAAAAGGCTGTATTGTACTCATTTTGAACCGGGAAATCGATAGAGATATTAAAGCCCTCTCTCTTGCTTGATTGGCGCTTGCTTGAGAGAGGGCAAAAACTTACTGCAGTGATTGCTGAATCGTCTGAGCTTGTTGCAGGTGCTGACTGACGTGAGCGCGTGTTCTTTCCAAATGAGCGCGCAGCATCGGATTAACAGCCTGTTGCATTAATTTATTATCAATCAGCTTTAAAGCGTCTGCATGGCCTTTCACCATTGCAGCTATATAGGCTTTGTCAAAAGCTGGACCATTCAGGCGTTTTAGCCTGGCAAGTTCGACTCGTCCCTTGTACTTTAAAGTCTGAGCGACGGGGCCATTGATTGGAGTAATTCCTGTGCGTTGTGCAACTGTTTCAGTGGTTGACAGGTTAGCACCATGTTCTCTTTCCATCATTTGTCCGAAATTCCTGACTGAGGGATTAACCGCTTTTGCTTCTGCGAGCTGTCCTGCTGCTATTTCATTTTGATTTAATGCAATAAGTCCGGCGATTATTTTTCCATCGGTTGTTTTCTGTGCAGCTGTCATTGGAACAGATGTGCTGTTTTCCAGATAATCTGTTGAATTCATACTACAGGCTGAACTAAAAATAATTGCACTACTGAGTAACGAGAATTTAATAAAGTTTTGCATGATTTGTCCTTGATGATTAATGCAAATATTAAAGCTACCTGATTCTTTGGCAAAAGAATACTAGGGCAATGCACTATTGCCCCAAAGAATCCGGTTAAGGGTTTTGAAAAAGATTTAAATGCTGATCACCTGCTTCTGATCCAGTAGCTGATTGTGGTTTGCTCAGGCCAGGATGAATGAACTGATTCAGCTTTCCTGCCAAAAGCCACATAATTGCTCCAATAAAGAGGGTCACCACGCCAATTCCAGCAAACACATTGGTGTAAATGTCCAGGGAGGCTATTCCGGGTTTGACATGTTCTGGCAAGGCGGTCAGCGAGGCGACTGATGCGCCGATAAAGCCTGCTACCGAAGAAGTAAGAAACCACATACCCATCACGAAGCCGGCGATTCCGGCAGGCACAAGCTCGGCAACCATTGCTACGCCCAAAGCAGAAACCAGTAGCTCTCCTGTACTCTGAAAGAAGTAACTGGCAATCAGCCACCAGGATGACACAATGCCATTACCATCATGCGCGAAGCGGGCAAAATACAAGAGCCCGAAACTCACCCCACAGCAGAGCATGCCCAGGGCGAATTTATAGGGTATGGAAAACGATATGCCCTTGTGATGCAATTTGCCATAACCTATTGCCAGCACCGGGCTCATTATAATAATCCAGATAGGATTCAATGCCTGGAAGCTCTGAGGGTCGATACTTAGGCCCAGGAGGCTGGGAACGACATTATTCACGGCAAACAAGTTTAAAGAGGTGGGCATTTGCTGATAGAGGGTAAAAAAGACGATAGCTTCCAGCATAAGAATAAATGCCACCAGCATGCGCATAAACCCGGCTTTTTGTTCGCGGCGCATATAAATAAAATAGATTGCCACGACAAGGGCAGTAACGAGCCACACCAAATCTTTGGCAATATTGACATGCTGCAAGAGATAGGCGGAGGCTAAGGTGGCAGCAACAATGCTGGCCCCTATAGTGAGCCACTGCCAGAGCGGAATACGTTTAAGCTCCGCTGGTGTATTGATATGCGCCACATGTTTTCTCTGGAAGAAATAATTAGCCAATCCCAATATCAGGCCTATGAAGCTTGCGAAGTAAGCATAGGAATATCCGTAGCGATTGGCAAATACAGGTCCAATAAATAAGGCAACCGTTGAGCCTAAATTGATTGCCATGTAATAAAGTGTGAAGGCTCCATGAAGGCGCGGATCATTTTCCGTATAGCATTTCGCAAGCAGGCTGGAAGGATTGGCTTTGAAAAGACCATTTCCAACACAAACCAGACCCAATGCCAGAAAAACAGTCTCGCTATCGGCAAGCGCTAATGACAAATAGCCCAGGGAAAGAATAATCAGGCCGAGAATAATAGTGCGCTTCGTGCCAAGCACCTTATCCCCAAGAAAGCCGCCAAAAGCGACCATGCCATAAACCAGTGCAGAAAATGCACCAAAAGTATAATAAGAATCAGTCTCGTTAAAACCTAAAAAGCGGATAAAATAAAGTGTTAAAATTCCCTGTACAGTGTAATAACCAAAACGCTCCCAAATCTCCAGCATGAAAATCATATGAAAAGCCCGGGGTTGCTTCCGAAACAGTTTCAGCATGTTGATCAGTCCTTTGCCTAGATTAATTATGTGAGTGGGTTCGGTATTTCATAACGCTATTTGAACGCACATCTATCTAAGCTATACGAGTTTATCTGAATTTGCAATACGCCACGCAAAGTCAGAAACAAAGGCGGTTTCAATGCTGACTGCCGTTTTAATGATAGCCGTTTTTCGCTTCTTCCTTGATTCCTTCCTGCTCGGTATCCTGATCTCCCTCGCGGCCTCCGGAGCTTTGCCGCTCAAGCGCCTCGGAAAGTGGCTGGAAGTCGAAGTTGCGATCTTCAAGAGCGGTTTTTAAAGGAGCAAATCCCATGAAATCTTTGATTTCATGGGAAGTTATATCCAGCTTGTTTTCGATTACGGACTGCTTTGCCTGCTTGAGCAAATTAAGGGCAGAATCCATACACTCAAAATCCTCAAGTAAGTCGTTAACCTGGTCTTTATTCATTTTTTCAGGGCTTTCATTGAGGTGAACTGCGATCTGATTAAAAATTTTTAATATATCCCTTTGATTGGAGTGCTCGATTGCATTGTCCAACTCCTGCTCTATCTCTCCAACCCAATGAAGGTGCTCCAGTTTGCGCTTTAACACAGCAGGCGAGTTGGGGGCTTCAAGACTCAACTCAGTTTGTAAGGTGGAGCTTAAGATGAGTGGCGATCCTTTATCAGGCAAATCAGGTGTCTGTGTTAATTGTGATGCAGACTCAAGCTGATCCTGTTTACTATCCTGCAGGAGTTCTTGTTTTTCATTTTCTGTATCGTCATCATCTGGTGTTTCTGCCTTGGCTTCGGCTGCCTTATCTTTACCGGTTAACTTTTGCCACCCCTGTTTAAGCAGTGGAATGCCTACTCGGCCTAACACATAAAGGCCGCCCGCCAGCGCGCTTCCTGCAACAATGCCAAGACCTGCCGGTGGAAAAAACAGACTTAGTACCATTCCTGCGATAACCAGAGAGGATAAGCCTATTCCGACGACCTTATCGACAATCCCCATTCCTCCGAGCCGTTTGAGTTTCTCTTCTCGTGAAAATCGGCGATCGTGCAGGGCCTGCAGCGATTTTTTAACTGCTTCATAATCCTGGTCCAGCTTATCAATATGCCGGGATAACTGTTTAGCGGTCTCCTCATCCCCAGAATCGATAGCTGCAGTGAGTTTGCGCTCAAATAGTTCAGCCTGCTCCTGAAGATTCTTAAGATTTTGTTCTTCGAGTTCAATGGCCGTATTAATTGATGCTATCTCTTTTTTTGCTGCATAGATTGAATGAAGATGCTTTCCCAAGGTTACCAAACTAAGACCTAGCGCCATCACTGCTGCGGTCATTGCGATGATTGGCGCAATAGGTGGTATCGCCAGTGCGGTGATAGCCAGGCCAAGCAGAGCGGCCGAATAAAGGAGGCGGGCATTTTTGGAGAGGCTTATCGGAGGTTTTTCACCTAGCATATAGGCTGCCAGATAAATCAGCGGGATTCGTATAAAATCAATTCCGGATAAAACCGCATTACCAATCTGAAATCCGCGGCTGGCACTCTGCACAGGGCCTGAAATATTACCCGAAACCATCGCCAGTTTGCTAAACGCATTTCCAGCTCCGTCCACACTATGAAGAAATCCGGAAAATAAAGGAATTCGCTTAAGGGCTTCCAATACCAGGGCCTTTTTCTTGGGCGGTACCGGGGTAATGCTAAGCGGTTCTCTGATCTGCTGCAGCTTATTCAGTTTCTGCTGCCAGGGACTGGTCGATGCTTCAATTTCGGTTTCTTTCTCTTTCATAATTAATTACCCGTTATTGTCTTTAATATAGCAAGTAATCATTAACAAAAAATGATGCTAGTTAATTTGAGGATAGAAATTTCAAGTTCTTACTTGCCATGATTGCATGCTCTCCTCTATATTCCTAGCAGGATACCAATAAATAATAAGAACATGGCAAAAGTAGCCCTTTATCTGGCCGGTGGTGGTGCGCGTGGCGCTTATCAGGCCGGAGTGATTAAAGCGATCGCAGAAATCCTTAATGTAAGAGAATTGCCGTTCGCGATGGTTAGCGGCGTTAGCGTCGGCAGCATCAATGCAGCGGTGCTGGCAGAGAATGCGCAAAACTTTCTCGAAGCGGCCGAGAAGCTGGAAGATTTGTGGAGTAACATTTATTGTCAGCAGATCTTTAATGCCAGTAATTATGCGCTGAGCAAATCCGTTTTTCGCAATGTCAGTAACCTCGTAATCAAACAAAGACAATCTGGTCATCTGTTGGATACCAGCCCTTTGCGGGAGTTTATCAGCAGTAATATTAATTTTACGACTCTCAAAGAAAACATCCTTAATAATCATTTGGGTACAATGGAGGTAATTACTTATTGTTACGATGCCCAGCAAACGATTTCTTTTTACCAGACTCATGCGGATGGATTTGAAGACTGGCATTATCCGCGTCATATCAGTGAACCCGCAACGCTTGAGATGGAGCATATTTTGGCCTCGAGCGCGTTGCCTCTGTTTTTTCCAACTACTCGTATCGATAATTACCATTATGGCGATGGCAGTATGGGGCTGGTTTCGCCCTTGCGCGGTGCGATTCGTTTCAAGGCAGAGAAAATATTAATATTGGGAACTCGCCAATTGCCTGTTTTCCATCATGAAAAATTACACAATGGCGAAATTGGTTTCGCCAGGATTCTGGGTAGTATGCTCAATGGATTATTTTTGGATAACCTGGACCGTGATATAGAGATGGTTAATCGAATGAATGAGATTTCCAAACTGCTGTCTCTGTGGAAAAAAAGAAATGCACCCTGGCGGGGGGTGCAAACTCTGCATTTGCGACCGAGCACTGATATTGGTGCCATTGCACAGGCTCAATATAATACAATGCCTTCTTTACTGCGCTTAATGTTAAATATGTTAGGGGCTAAAAGCCATTCAGGAGACTTGCTAAGCTTTTTGTTATTTGAAAGCCCCTTTACCCGCGAACTGTGGAAAATGGGCTATGAGGATACCTTTGCTTCAAGAGAAATTGTGCTGGAGTTTTTTGAGGATTGAGCACTCCGGTCATTTGATTTTCTTAGACGCCGCGCAGTATCTGCAGTACCGGTTGCGTATCAGGCCTGACTCCATGCCAAATGGAAAAGGCTTCCGCGGCTTGCTCAACCAGCATACCTAAACCATCGATTGCCCGACAGTCGTTGGACTTGGCCAAAGAAACAAAGGAAGTATCCGCTTGTTTTTGGTATGACAAATCATAGCAAAAGGGCTTTGCTGACCATAAAGTATCGGGAAGGGGTATTGCTTTTTGCAATGTACTGCTTGAAGTGGCGTTGATAACGAGATCAAAAGAAGTCTGCAACCCCCCCCATTGAACAGGATTAATATCCGGAAAGTCACTGGCTAATATTTTAAGCCGCTCGGGACTGCGGTTATAGACTGCCAGCTGCTTTACTCCTTGCTCAAGCAAGGGATAGATAATGCCGCGTGCTGCCCCGCCAGCTCCCAGAATCAGAACGTTCAGTTTGTCTAAAACAAGATGACGTTTTAAATCATTGATTAAACCGACGCCATCGGTATTATCGGCATGCAGCTTGTTTTCTTTTTCCCATAATGTATTGGCCGATCGTGCTTTTTTGCAGCGCTCGGTGCTTATTTCAGCCAGTTGAAAAGCATGCTCTTTAAATGGCAGGGTGACATTCAGGCCAGTCCCATTTTGCATGAAAAAATCAGAGATTTGCTGTGCGAAATGTTGCTCATCGCCCAGTAGCCGATGATATTCCAGATTTATTCCGAATTGTGCTGCGAATGATTGGTGAATATCCGGTGACAGGCTATGGGTGATGGGGTTACCAATGACGGCGAACTGCAAGGGAGTCACTGCTTTTCCTTTTAAACAGCAGCCTGGGATTTAATACTCAGGCTGCTACACACATTGAACTCAGGCTGTTTTTCCAGCCTTGGTTTGGGCAACCAGATAATCCAGGATTTTGAACAAACGTTCTTCGCTTTTTGCCATTTGCAGATCGATTTTATATTGGCCATTCACGATTAATGCCGGTACTGCGTTAACCCGGTATTTAGCCATTAAGCTATTGCTTTCGCCTACTTTCATATCGATTGTGGTTGAATGCGTGAATGCGCTTTCGGCAATATCCTTATCGACGCCTTGAGAAGTAAAGAAGTTTATCATTGCCTCGTTAGAATTTAATGGGGTTTTATCAATTTGAATCGTCTTGAATAAAACCGGATTGAGCTTGTCGCCTAAACCCAGCAGATGGCTTGCGTAGTAGGCTTTGGCATAAAATCCCCAATCGGGTTTGAAGACTACGGGAACCCGGTTAAATTTGATCGTGTTACCTTGCTGTGCCACCCATTTTTCAAGATTAGGTTCCAGACGATAGCACCAGGGGCAGCCATAGCTAAAAAATTCGGTAACTTTGACCTGGTTGCTGGATTTCGGGGAGGCGGATTCAAGTACTTCAAAGTCTTTTCCAGCGGTAAAATCTTCTGCAAAGCCCATAACGGGAAATAACAGGATTGATAATAAAAGCGCTTTTAACATAATAAGTTCTCGCATTTAATCAAAGTAAAGGGCAATGGCTGCTATTGTACTCCGAAATAGAGCAATGCACCAATTGCAAATAAAAACATGCTCTAGTGCAGCCCTTGAATATAATAAGCCACCGCTTCCATATCCTCATCGCTCATGCGCCTGCTGATATCCTGCATGATGTGGTTAATATCATTGCTGCGTTTCTTATTTTTAAAGGCTTGCAATTGTGCAATGGTATAGGGAGCATGCTGCCCCGATAATAGAGGAAAGCCAGCTTGTCCATTACCTGTTCCGCGTGGACCATGGCAGGCGATGCAGGCGGTGATGTGCTTATCGAAATCTCCGCCTCGATAAAGTTCTTCTCCGCGTTTTACAAAGCGTTTAGGCACTTTACCATGCGCTACCGGTTGTTTCGCATAATAAGCGGATAGAAGCTCCATGTCCTGTGGGGTCAAAGTGGCGGCGATGCCGGTCATACTGGCATCGGCACGGGTTTTGCCAGCCTTGTAATCCTGCAGCTGCTTCAATAAATAATCGACATGTTGTCCGCCAAGATTGGGCCATAGCGGATTGTTGCTGCTGCCATTTTCCCCATGACAGGCAGAGCATAAACTGATTTTTTCTGGCCGATTCTGCACAGCTTCGGATTCCGGAGCTGCAAAACCAGTGGAGAAAGCCAACAGCATCGCAGCAAGGATTATTTTTTTCATATCGCACCAAAGACTAGTATTCTGATTTTTAAAAGTTCACCGTATCTATTTATCGAGCAATGAACTTAAATTCCCTATCGCATAGGATAATGTTACACTGCCTCGGCAAAAATCCCAAAATGAAATTCACAAGATGATAAAGAATCCCTATCAGCAGGCCGTTTTTTTGAAAAGCGCCGCAAAAGTCAATCAGTTACCCGACGATGAAGGTTACGAGGTTGCGTTCGCTGGCCGCTCCAATGCAGGCAAATCCAGTGCCCTCAATTGTTTAACCGGCATCAGGCAACTGGCGAGAACCAGTAAAACTCCGGGACGAACCCAGCTGATTAATTTGTTCAGTCTGGATGAAGAGCGTCGCCTGGTCGATTTGCCGGGCTATGGTTTTGCCAAAGTAGACTTAAAGACTAAACAGGACTGGCAGAAAAATCTGGCGCATTATCTCGAAGTTCGTCAATGCCTGAAAGGCCTGATATTGCTGATGGATTGTCGGCATCCCCTGAAAGAACTCGATCAGATGATGATTAACTGGTCACTCGATCGTGAACTCCCGGTGCATATCCTACTGACCAAATCGGATAAAATCAGTAAAAGCGAAGCCAGAAACACCTTGCTGAAAGTAAAAAAACAATACGATTTAATGCCTGATCTGATTACGGCCCAGACTTTTTCCAGCCTTAAGAAAGAAGGAGTAGAGGAGTTGATTAAACAATTAAATCAATGGTATGGCTTGACCGATCCTAATAACGAGTCTTTTTAACCCCCTCTCCCTAACTCTCACTGCCATTAAGCGAAGAAATTTTGTCATTCCCGCGAAAGGCGGGAATCTATTTCTCAGTTGGCATTATAGCTAGCTCAGAGATGGATCCCCGCCTTTCGCGGGGATGACAGTTCAATATACAATTGAGCTTAACTTGATGGCAGGATAAGTATTCTTTTAACTGCATCTAAAACCAATATCCTCTTCACTGTCTTCCAGGGAAGGAGGAACGTCCAGATCACTGGCGGCAAACGAATGATTATAAAACAAAAAGGATGCAGGATCCTTTAAGAAGAAACAACTATTCCCCTGTTTGCATTTGCTAATCAAGGCACTCAAGGAAGAACCGCTTTTGGGAAGGTTATCTTTATCAAGGGAATGCGCTTCCAATACACATCGCAAATTTTGCAGGAAACCCGGAAGTTTGTCAGCATCAGCGTGATGACTGGCCGGGAGCCTGGTCAGGAACTCAAGGCAGTTTATTGCCCAGGCTACTGATTTGCTCGTATCAGAGAAGCGTCCTTGCAGAGCATAATCGGCAACCTGGCATAGAGCTAGTGGGTATCCAAGCCGTGCAGCATTTTGAATATGCAAGCCAGTCTCATTGCCTAAGTATTCATACTGCGCCTGCAAATGAGCAAGCCTGAAATGTTCTTCTGCGCTTTGTGCTTTAGTGGCCAGTTGATCAAAAAGACTGATGAGTTCTGCCTGGGCTTCAGCTGATGCGCCATATTGATTGAACTGCTGCTCAACACGCTTAAAAAGCTGTGCGAATGCTTCAGGAGTTTTATCAGAATTAAAAATATCCATGCTGAGTTGCTTTCTCACTTCCTGGGGAGCGGGCGTTCGAGTAGGCGATGGCCGCACGCGAGTTGAGGCTCTGGGTATAATTACAGGACGAGGAGGCTCTGCGATTTTTTGCGAGGGAGGGTAGACCGGATTGTAAAGGGTGAGGAACTCCCCGGTAACCTCCTTCGGCCAGAGTGACTCCGGTTTTGTTCTGTCATGAGTATTGCGGGGAGTTCGTGTACCGTATTTGACCATTGGTGTCAGGGACATGATATTAATTTTAGAAAATTGGGTATCTTTGGCAATGAAATGAAAGTCCTCTTTGCCAATATAGGCTGATTCTTTTTCTTTAGACAAATAGCGTTCATTCAAGGTGGCCTCGACTATCATGTAGTACATAGTGATACCATTTTGATTGACAATTTTATCCGCTTCACTCGAGTCCAGACCCACCTGACGCCTGGCCAATGAGAAATATCGTGATAATACACCGGCTACGTCTTCCAGGCTTACTGCGGCTGCCAATTGTTCTTTCGAGTAACTCACATAGTCTGTTTTAAGTCCAATGGACACATCCGATTGGCTTTCAGAGAGGTTGTGCAAGGGTACAGGGATATAAACTTTACGGTTTCTTGTCGTTTCAGGAGGGAAAAAAGAAGATAACATATTCTACTTCTATCAATTCAAGTTGGGTGTATTTTATACTTTTTGCCCATCCTTTTCCAATGCAAATAATTTGTACCTATTATCATTACAATTTGAATTAATTTTCACCATAATTGATCGGGCTTGTCTACTATTAAACATATGGGCCTGGCATTGTGAAAGCGCATGAATAATTTTCTCAGAAACAAAATGCATACTATTCGTATCCCCAGTGGCAATGCCTGTCTGGATGGCATTCTATTCATACCGGAGTCGGCAAAAAGTATTGTACTTTTTGCTCACGGGAGCGGAAGCAGCCGCTTAAGCAGTCGTAACCATTTTGTTGCCCGTTCTCTGAACAATATGGGGCATGCAACGTTACTTTTTGATCTTCTGACGCCAAAAGAAGAAGCGATCGATAGTTTTACCCGCGAAATCCGCTTCAATATTTCCCTGCTTGCCTCGCGTTTGATTGATGCCAAGCGCTGGTGTCAGCAGACTTTGGATCCCATGCCTTCTGGGATTGGTTATTTCGGTGCCAGCACTGGTGCGGGCGCCGCAATAGAAGCGGCCGTTCGCGATCCTGATCAGGTCAAAGCCATTGTTTCCAGAGGAGGACGGCCTGATTTGGCTTTAGCTTATTTACAGGATTTAAAAGCGCCCACTCTTTTAATCGTGGGCGGTTATGATAGTACGGTGATTAAGTTTAACCAGGATGCCAAAATGAAAATGAATTCCCATGCTGAGCTGCAGATTATTGCCGGTGCGAATCATTTATTCGAGGAATCAGGCAAGCTTGAAGAAGTATCGCATTTGGCTAATAGCTGGTTCAATGATTATCTGCTGTAAATTGATACTGATAGTATTGAAAAATTATGGTCACTAAGGATAAAATGTATGCAATTTTTAAATTCCTGAGTGAAGAATGATTTCAAGTTTTTTTAGGCCCATCCCTGTAAAGCCTCTCCCTGCTGAAGAGGAGAGACTGCTGCTGGAGAAGGCAATCGACGAGCTTCCTGAGAATGATGCGCTATCTTTTTACAATCTGGTCAGACGCCTGGAGGAGCTCTGCAAACAAGAGCAACCGGAGGCTATGCGCAATAAACTGGCGTCCCTTCTTGCCAGACTAGGTGAAAAAGCCAGAACGGCTGATCTCTATTATATACTTGCTGATCTGCAGAAAGGCTACCCGTTTTTGGGTAAAGGCGACGGGCAGTATTTACAGATAGCCGCCGAACTCGGGCATCCCCTGGCTTTACGTCAGGTGGCGGGTTACGCATTACTGGGATATTATGCTAATCCATCTCAAGCGGTATCCTGGGCAATCCACTGTTTAAAATTCATGGTGATGCTGCCAGTCCATGAACTTAAGACCCCGTTCGTTGCAACCTGTCTTATTGAAGATGTGACACGTACGCTCGAGCGTCATAATTGGGATCCGGATCGTCTGCGAGCACTCAACAAGCTACAATTGAATGAGCTGATTGTGCAGTTTTCTGAGCATTTGATCGGAAAGCTTGCAAATGAGAAAAGTCAGTTCACTTTGACTCAACCTGCATCTGCGCTATTTTATAGTGGATCCTTTGTAAAATATGAGCACGTGCCCCCACCGCTGGAAGTAATTGGTAATGCTGAAGAGCATGAGTCTGACATGGATATAGAAGACGAATCAGATATGCACAAAACAAAACTAGGCATGTAAAGATTGGCTAATGACAAGGGCCGCTTGTATATTCGGCTGCCATCCCCGCGAAGGCGTTGGCGCTTGTGAATGACCAAATAAGAGATTGTGCATCAAAACTGTGTCACGTCATCTCGAACGCAGTGAGAGATCTCCGGATGGGGCACAAACCAGGATTGGGAGATCTCTCACTGCGTTCGAGATGACGGCGTGCCTGTGAGGAATGGCATAATTTAATGAACACTCTCTAATTTAATGAGCAGGTTGCCCAGGGTTGTCTCTATTCAATCTTTATTTTTAATAATTCCTCAACCACCTGCGGGTTAGAAAGAGTCGAAATATCCCCCAAATCGCTAATGGATGTCGCTTTGCCAGCGGCAATCAGTCGAAGGATGCGCCGCATGATTTTTCCGGATCGCGTTTTAGGTAAGTCAGTAACCCATAGAATATTTTCTGGTTTGGCAATGGCGCCAATTTCGTCAATCACTAAATTCACTAAAGCCTGTTTTAATGGACTATTCGCTTGATAACCTGTCTTCAAACTGACAAAGGCTAGTACGCCTTCTCCTTTAATGGGATGGGGAATCCCCACAACAGCGGCTTCGGCAACTGCCGGATGTAACACCAGCGCACTTTCAATTTCAGCAGTCCCAAGGCGATGGCCAGAAACATTCAATACATCGTCGATTCTTCCCAAAAGCCAGAAGTTGCCTTCCTCGTCTCGTCTGGCGCCGTCTCCAGTAATATAGTAATCGCCTCTGAAATAGGTTTTGCGGTAGCGCTCATGATCGCCCTGAATAGTTCTCGCCATTGCCGGCCAGGGGAATTTAATAGCCAGTGCGCCCTGTGCGGGTCCATCCAGTTCTTCGTCTTCATCACTGAGCAGAATGGGGTAAATGCCTGGCAAAGGCTGGGAGGCAGAACCCGCTTTCTGGTGCTGATAGGGCGGTTGTTCGCTTATCATGATAGCGCCTGTTTCAGTTTGCCACCAGGTGTCTACTATCGGACAGCATTCTGCGCCGACCTGCTGATAGTACCACTCCCATACTTCCGGGTTAATCGGTTCACCCACTGTACCTAACAGGCGCAACGATGTTCTTGAGCTGTCATTTAGCCATTCATCGCCAGCCCGTTTAAGAGCTCTTAAGGCGGTAGGCGCGGTATAGAATACATTAACCTTATATTTATCGATAATCTTCCAGCAGCGTGATGGATTGGGCCAATTGGGGATGCCGGCATACATCAGTGTGGTGGTACCATTTCCCAAAGGGCCATATACGACATAGCTGTGGCCGGTAATCCAGCCGACATCAGCAGTACACCAGAAGACATCCTCTTCCTTGCATCCAAAAACCAGTTGGTGACTATAAGTAGTCTGGACAATATAGCCGCCACAGGTATGCACTAGTCCTTTGGGTTGTCCGGTGCTTCCGGAGGTATAAAGAATAAACAGCGGATCCTCAGCATCCATCCATTCCGGCGGGCAATCATTACTAACCTGCTCACGCAACTCATCCCAGTAAAAGTTAACAGCGGGGTTAAAATCAATCGCGCGATGGGTGGAGCGAATAATCAGGGTTTTCAATGCGAGGTTTACACTGGCTTCATCCGCCTGCTCTTTTAAGGCATAAAATTTACCGCCACGCTGATAGCCATTAGCAGTAATCAGTAATTTACAAGACGCAGCCTGAATTCTTTGCCGCAGAGCATGGGCTGAAAATCCTGCAAAGACGACAGTATGGATTGCTCCAATGCGAGCACAGGCAAGCATAGCAATGGCAGCTTCCGGTATCATCGGTAAATAAATAGCGACCGTATCACCTTTATGAATGCCCAGCTTCTTCAAGGCATTTGCCATACGGCAGACTTCCTCATGCAAGGCGGAAAAGCTTAGAGTCCGTTGCTCATGTTCTTCATCACCCTCCCAGATAATTGCGGTTTTTTCAGCACGGTGGGGCAAATGCCGGTCCACGCAATTGAAACATACATTTAATTTGCCATCGACAAACCATTGGGTAAATCCCTGCCTGAAGCCCCCCTGCATCACTGCTTTCCAGGGGGCGTACCAGCTGATTTGCTTATTAGCGACAGAAGCCCAAAAATTGAGAGCGCCTGAATGACTGTTCATAGAAAAAACCTTATACGTTCAATGCTTTGATAATGGCAGAAAAATCAAGCTCACTAAATCCGGCTTCGCTAAACTGCTGGTAGAGCAAGGTGGCTCGTCCGGTAACTGGAGTATGAACTCCAGTCATGGTGGCAGCTTTTTGACTCAGCATTAAATCTTTCAACATCATGGCTACTGTAAACCCGGGATGGTAATCACTATTGGCGGGGACATCTGGTATCACATCCGGCACCGGCATATATTTTGAAGTGACCCAGCATTGGCCGGACGAGGAATTAACCACTTCATGGAGTTTTTCAGCCGACAAGCCCAATGCCTGAGCGAGAGTGAATGCTTCTGAAACCGCAATCATGGTGGCACCAAGAATCATATTATTGCAGATTTTTGCTGCCTGACCGCTTCCCGCGTTTCCAGCATAAATAATCCGTTTTCCCATGCTGTTCAGCACGGTTTTGGCTTTATCCAGAGCATATTCCCTGCCGCCCACCATGAATGTCAGCGTACCCGCTTTAGCGCCGGCAACGCCCCCAGAGACTGGCGCGTCCAGAGACAGCAGTTGTTTATCAGCAGCCAGCTGATGGAGCTTCCTGCTGGTTTGTACATCAATCGATGAGCAGTCGATATGAATGGCGTGTCTGGCTGTCGCATACAGACCATCTTCACCCTGGCAAACCTGTTCGACCTGCGAGCCGGATTGCAGCATAGTAATAATCACTTCATTATCTCTGGCGGTGTCATGAAGTTTTTTGGCCGCATAACCGCCCGCTTCAACCAGGGCGTCAAGAGCGCTTGTCTGTAAATCAAAGCCAGTCACCTCATGACCTGCTTTTACCAGATTAATAGCCATTGGCAATCCCATATGGCCTAATCCAACAAATCCAATTTTTGCCATGTGGCCTCTCCTTATTCTCTTTGCTATTAATCGTGAGTCGGCATTACAAACGCATTCTGCTTCAAATTGGTTAAAGGCCATTTGCTGGTCACCGTTTTGCGGTGAGTATAAAAATGAATGCTTTCCAGAGCATGCATATTGGTATTGCCAAAAGAAGAATGCTTCCAGCCGCCAAAAGGATGATTAACAATGGGAACAGGAATCGGAATATTAACCCCGACCATGCCCACCTGAACTTCCTGACTGTATCTTCGGGCGGTATAGCCATCACGGGTAAATATCGCGGTACCATTACCATATTGATTACGGTTAACCAGGGCCAGGGCTTCATCAAAGGTTTTCACGCGAAGTACAATGAGCACCGGGCCAAAAATTTCTTTCTGATAAATACTCATGGATTCAGTGACATGATCAAATAAGGTCGGCCCGACAAAAAATCCCTGAGGGTGCTGTGGATGAGTAAATGAGCGTCCGTCTATCAAGAGTCTGGCGCCTTCTTCAATACCATTGGAAATAGCCTCAACAACACGTTCTTTATGGGCTTTACTAATCAGAGGTCCCATATCGCAGCCTGCCACATCTCCGGCGTCCACTTTAATTGCTTTAATCAGTGGACTTATTTCATTAATGAAGCGATCAGCGCTCTCATCACCTACAGCAACTACAGCGGAAATTGCCATACAGCGTTCTCCGGCTGAACCATAGGCTGCTCCTGTGACTGCCTGGGCTGCCTGGGCGAAGTCCGCGTCTGGCATAATGACGCAGTGATTCTTGGCACCGCCAAAGGTATGCGCGCGCTTGCCATGTGCACAGGCTTCCGTATAAATATATTCGGCGACTGGAGTAGAGGCGACTGCAGTGAATGCTTTGATTTTGGGATGGCGAAGCAGATAGTCCACGGTATCCTTATTACCCTGAATGCAATTGGCCACTCCCGGAGGCAGACCGGCATCGTCAAGTAATTCCAGAAGGCGAAGTGGTGCAGAGGGATCTTGCTCTGATGGTTTTAATAAAAAAGTATTTCCGCAGGCAATCGCCGGGATCATCATCCATACGGGAACCATAACCGGAAAATTGAAAGGCGAAACACCGGCACAGATTCCCAGCGGCTGATAGAGAGTATGGCTATCAATTCCTGTGCTAACCTCAGCGGAAAACTGACCTTGCAAATGGCTGACAAGCCCGCAGTGAAACTCAACTACTTCAATGGCCCGCGCTATAGAGCCCTTCGCATCATCGATAGTTTTGCCATGCTCGCGATTAACGATCGCAGCTAATTCATTCTGATTTTTTTCCAGCAGTTCGCGGAATTTGAAAAAAACGCGGGCTCGTTTGAGCGGCGGTGTTTCAGCCCAGGCGCTGCCTGCTTTCTCAGCGGCGGAAATGGCCTGTTCACAAATCTGTTCGTCCGCAAAATGGACTTCAGCAATGATTTCGCCGAGAGCTGGATTATAAACCTGATGCGTGTTTTTACTGTCATTAATGGTTATTTTGCCATTAATAAAATGCCCAATGGAAGTTTCCATCTTTTCACTCCTGTTGAAGAAAGGGCCTGCTTTCTTATCAATATTCGCTAAATGTCGACAAAGTTGCCTGATAATAGCGCTTGTTGTCCTGAGGCTGAGCGCTTCGGGTTTCGATGATTTTGACCTGATCATGATCCTTGCCTGACTTGGCGAGCGCCTGGGCAATGGCTTCTTCCAAACTACTTTCTGAGTAGCCGGTGTAATCTCTTGTATTGAGGAGGGTCATCCTTTAACCTTTCTTTGATGAAAACAAGCATCTTAACATGAAAGAAATGACTTGAAAAATCGTCCTTTTTTTTGGAAAAATGAAGGGCAAACAATTTTCTATTTGAAAATACTAACAAAAAATTGTTAAGTTTGGCTTTTTAATCAATAATAAAATGACCTAAGCATGCAAGGATCGATGCAAAATGCCAAAAACAATCTTGAGGGTTGAAAAAGGACTCGTTCTGACTTCAGAAATGAAGCAAAATCTGAAATCTCAGCTTAAATTGGATAGTCTTGACGATTTAGTGATTAAGGAACACGAAAAGACACCTGATTTAAAAGAAATTTATCAACGCCGGATGGATATTCTGGCAGAGGCTTTTGAGTTTATTTACCAGTCAATTACCCCTTCAAGTTGCATGCCTGAAGAACTTAGGAAATATCTGGAATTTTGTAAACAGAGTAGTCAGCTGCCCGAGCTGGGCGACCAGGATAAATATCAGGAAGTATTAGCCAGTTTCACAGGCATGCTGGTGAACTCACTGATTGACAATTGGAATTGGCCCTATCGTGTCAGGGATGCAGTGAGTTTACTCAATCGGGCTGAGCAATATGTCATCATGCAGAAAGGGCGTAACAACCTGGCCTCGCTCAGTAAAATATCTCAATTCAGGGAAGGTTTTATTCTGAACTGGGAGAATACATTACCCGCCTGCTCCAAAGAAACCATCGATGACCTTGCAAAGATTAAGAAGACCTATCTTTCTGACTTACCCAAGTGGCTGGATACACTTCCCTATTATCAGCAGGTGTTTTTTCTCACCTCTCCTGAGGAATGCCAGACTGCCACCCAGCTTAACAGTGAAAATAATGCGATAATCGCCTGGTGGCGCAAGATAACGGACGCCAAGGCGCTCAGCAATGCCGATTATCTGGCGATTATTGATGGCTCTGTCAAAAACCAGCCGAAGTGGTTTCAGGCAATATCAGAGAATCGCCGGCAGTTAATTCGGGTATTATTGATTTCCGAAGGAAACAGTTTTGAACGGGTTGAGGGCAAGCTTCATGAGCTTGGCAAAAGCCTTCGTGAAAATTTTACCAAGACTACGGACGAATATATTAAAACCATTCGTGACCTGCCAAGCTGGTTCGTGTACCTCCCCCTTGCCGAACAGAAACTGCTAAAAGCGGCCCTTGATAAAAGTGAACGAATTGAAGATGTGGTGCACTTTTTACCGAGCCGATTAAGGAGCATTCCGGGTTTGGCGAATCTGGCTGAACATAATTGCGCAATGCTTTATGCGGACTGTAGCGAAAAAAAGAAGTTTACTCCCAGGCTGCGTAGCAGCCATCTGGCCTCTCGTGATGTGAAGACGCAGCCCAAACCTATCGGTGAGTCGCATGCATTGCTTAATTTTAAACGAGTGCTTGAACTTGTTGAGCAGCGTTACCAGAAGAGCACAGTGTTTTTTCAGACTTTAATCAGCCCTGTGATGGGTGCCTCATTAGTTGGGGTGCCGGATCAGTATCTCGATGGCATGCGTAAATGGGTTATTGCCAATGCACCCAAAGACAAGTTTAGAGTACTTACTAAAAACCATGCGCTGAATATGGCAAAACGGCTGCTTTATACGGCAGCAGATGATCCAAACTGTCTGGAGTTACTCAATGCGGCGAAGTCAGTATTTCCCAAAACCTCGGCTTTGGAGAAATTAATTGAGGCTTACCAGAAAACCCTGGAGTCTGGTCCATTCACAACCAATTTTCGGGACTATACTGGTAGAGAACTGACCTTAAGTTCCTATGAACATTTATTGGCTGATTTTATCAACGCAGCCAGTTATGGATCATGTGTCAGCGGTAAGGACAGGAAAGCATTGGAAATTATTCATACCGATGCAATGCAGATTTACTATGAACTTTATGGTGAATGGCCTCAATTTAATGAGTTCGGAGTAAAGCGAGACAACTTTGTGGATATAGTTTCTGACCTTTATGTTGATCGGCATGCTCATGAATTTGCTGATGAAAACGCGCCGGGAACCGAAGGCATTAAAACACCCGCAAATTACTTTCCCAGAGATATTGCACAGGCAATTGAAGAGAAGATGAAACCTTTTGAAAATTCCCTGCTTTGCGATGATAAAAATGCCACGAATAATGAAGTTAAAAAAATAGCTGCCTTTAAGCAGGCGCATCCTTCTCAGGTATCAGAAGGGCATAAAAAAGGCTTGATATTTAATGGCTTGTCCAAGTGTATCATGGCCGCGCAACGACTGGACAACCAGCAAACCGTGGATTTACTGGAATCAATAAAGATATTAACAGGTGAAACGGCTTTCTGGAAAGACAAGCGCTATGTATTTGGTAAGAGTATTCCTTTCTGGAATAAAACCTCCTACGTCGATGCTATGCCTGGCGGTATTGATTTTATGAAGAAGGCAACTAGCCGGCAGGATGATTCCACTAGAATTCTAGCGGAGATTTATTATATTTTGGGAAGCCGCTCATCTGACTATCGCGATAAAGATACTAAGGAAGTTTATGAGGCCATTCTTAAACTGAGAGACTCAGCTCCTCCAGGTGAGAAATATAGTGCTGCCATGAAAACGCTTAAGGAAAAGAGAGACCTGGCCTTTGCGAAGAATGCAGCAATCCCCTTAATGGATGAAGCTGTGGGCGGTGTGGATATTGTGGCCCAAATGAACTGAGGGAGAGCAAGGGGATTGAATTAAAACGCCTAGAAGTCTAACAGGTTTTCCAGTCCGTAGATCAGCTGGTCCAACTGAATAACCTTTCGGCATGACAGCAGCAAGCCTGGCATAAAAGAGCTGCGATCAAGGCTGTCATGAACTATAGACAGGGTTTCTCCCTGACTGCCAAACAGGACTTGCTGGCGGGCCAGAATTCCGGGCAGGCGGATAGAATGAATGGGGATCCCTTCATGCTGACCGCCGCGAGCTCCGAGGATAGATTCCTGTGCGAGCGTTTCTTCTGGCGGAATTTGACGGCTTTGGGCAATCATTTCAGCGGTCTTAATGGCAGTGCCGGACGGCGCATCAAATTTCTGCGGATGATGCGCTTCAATAATTTCCACATTCTGGAAAAATTTAGCAGCCAGCGCTGCGAAATGCATCATCATTACTGCGGCGATTGAGAAATTAGGGGCGATGATGCCGCCGAGTTTTAAGTTGGCGCAAGTAGCTTTTAATTCTTCCACTTGGGCAGGTAATAAACCGGAGGTGCCGATCACTGGATGTGCGCCGCCATTAATAATGGTCATGGCGTTTTTAAAGGCAGAGTCCGCACGGGTTAAGTCAACTACAACAGATGCCTGTGTTTCAGCAATCGTTCTTTCCAGATTATCCTCACGTCCAAGACCTCCAACCAACTGGAATTCCTCCTGGGTCTGGAGTGTCTCGCAGGCAAGACGTCCCATTTTGCCTGAGGCACCATTTACAATTACCCGTATGGTCATTTACTCTCCTTTTTATTATATTTCTTATCAGAACCACCGCCACTTACTCCCTCTGTAGGCCACTTAACCCCTCCTCCTACGTACCCCGACTTGTTCGAGGTATCCAGCTCAAACTGGCTGATACAATTCAGACCTCCTGCAACCATTCCTGGATACTGCGGTCAAGCCGCAGTAAGTAGGCGAAGCCAGCTAGTCCTCTGCCTCCATCTCTGCCTTTTTAGCCTTGCGTGCCTTCTTAACCCGTTTTTTCTCTTTATAATTTTCCCGCACGACTCTTAATGCCCACATACTGGCGGGGAGCCAGCCAAAGAGAGTGGCCTGCATCACCAATGCGACAATAGCCCCTCCCGGGTTATCATAAATTAATAATACCAGCCAGGGAAAAAATAGCGCTAAAAGAGACATTAACCATTTCATGGATGATAATCCTAACTTTGGTGCCAAGGTTTCATGAAAATCCAATAACAAACTGCCTGGGCCGCGGCATACCGCGAATTAACTTTCCCTACCTGCTGCGGTTTGCCAGGGGCAGCCAGCTCAAACCGCAGTAAACAGCGAAATCATTCAACATCTAAAAAGCTGTTATTTAAGAGTATTATATACCGGGGGATTGTATTTGGCGATGCGGCCTATACTTCAAAGGAACAGTCAAGCACCTCCAGGTCAAAATATAATTGAAGAATAAGAAATATTATTGTTCATGAAGTACATATTTTGTTTAGTTAAAATTTACTTTTATTTTTTTGTTTTGTAGAATGGCTGCCTTTCCTCGCGATTACATCAACGACTGTTGATTGGCCGAGGTTTATTTTCAATTCTCTAATCATTATCCACTCAAGGTATCAGAATGAGAAGACAAGAGCTTCATCCACGAACAGCGGTGATTAATAAATCACAGAAAAATCAGTCAAAAAAATCACGCAATCAGGCTCTGATATGGCTTTGCGAACAATTTCCCCAGGCATTTGATAACACGCAGCGTATCCGCCCTTTAAAGAACGGGATTATGGAGGATATACTCGTTTATGCAGACAAAGCGGCAGAAGATGGAATCTCACGCAGCAAATTACGTGAAGCAGTAGTCATTTTTACCCGTCGTCTTGATTATCTGGCCTGTCTCAAAGCACGTGAAATGCGCGTTGATTTACAAGGCAATGCCACAAGTCAGGTAAGCGAGGACGAAGCGGAGCGAGCCGCGGCAAAGATCAAGAAACGGGTTGAAAAAAGCGTTCGCAATGCAAGAAAATTACAAACGGTAAAACCAGTGATTACATCAGCAGCCCGCATTGAGCCCTCAAAATCCACGAATAATCATTACACGCATTATTCTTCCAGCTATGATTATAACCAGCCTGGTGAGCGTAACTATCCCTCTCCAGCACAGCAGTCTGGCAAATCCGCTGCTGATATTATTGTCAAACATAAAACTGCCAAGCAATATGATCCTGATGCAGTCGCCAGATTAAAGGAAAAGTTGGGTATTTCAAGGAAGGAAGAACAGAAAGAGGCGATTGACTAAGGCATCTGATTTTCACAAGAAGAGGTCGTCACCATGAAGTTATCGGTTTCAGGAAACACAGGAGAGTCTGCGGGGAAGATTAAAATTACGCTCACAGAAGATTCTGCTTCTCATGTGAGATATCAGGGAACTGTGGAGACTTCTTCTTCCGGGCAACAGCGTATCAACGGGTTTATCTCTAAAAAAGACAGTCTTGAAGTATCGGCGCGGGGTGGTAATGGCGTTGATGGAAAGATAGGAGCTGACGGTAAAAAAGGAGTTGACGGTGCCTGGGGAAGTGATGCGACCTGTTACCTGCCCGCTGAAAGAGGCCAGGATGGTAAGAGAGGGGAGGATGGTGAAAAGGGAACAAATGGCGGTCCTGCTGGAAATGGAGGAGAGGTTGAGATTTGCGTGAATGATCCTGCTGATCTGTCATTATTCTCCCTGGTCGGCGATACAGATGTTCGCGCTGGAATGCCTGGTCGAGCGGGAAGGCATGGTCGGGGCGGCAAAGGGGGCAAGGGCGGTAAGGGTGGAAGATATCTTGATGACCCTGGAAACTATCACTACCACCGTCACCACCACCATCACCCTCATCAGGATTTTGAGCCCTATAATCCCCTGCCCATTATTGATAGCCATGCTCCAGACGGTAAAGACGGCCCCGATGGTTACACCCCAACAGAAATTTTATACCCCGGTGCTCCGGGTATTGACGGCAGCGTCAGGTATCACATTCTCTCTCAGGGAATCATTCAATCAACACATACAGCCCCCTATCAACTGAAAATAACTAATCCGCGATACTGGACAGGTCAGCAACATGGTCTGTTTGAACCGGGTGATACGGTGCAAGTGGTTTACGACATTCACAATCAGTCAATCAGTATGCCTTCCCCAGTAGAGTCGATGCCTGTTAATGTTGATCTGTCTGTGCGAAGCATTTTCCAGCAAACTGGAGCAGGGCAAGTGCGGGGAGATATTCCTGCCGGTGGTCGTGCTGACAATCAGTCAGCTCCCCTGA
This sequence comes from Legionella quinlivanii, assembly GCF_003265995.1. Taxonomy (GTDB): domain Bacteria; phylum Pseudomonadota; class Gammaproteobacteria; order Legionellales; family Legionellaceae; genus Legionella_C; species Legionella_C quinlivanii_A. Next base: position 382,050 of record NZ_MVJN01000003.1, read on the forward strand.
CTTTGAAAATCAGGGAACCGCTTATTATAAAAGGGGAATGCAGTGAGCCCTATGCTGAAACCACCCATCTTCGTGTTCAACTAATGAATACCAGGCTTGCTCGTCCTTACGCTGAGTCGGACATATCACCGATTAGGGTCTGTTATCCCGTTCAATTGTTGCCCAGAAAGAAATTTTATACCGTCGCTATTGGTGAGCCTTTGGATTTGGAGCTGGAGGTTAAGAATATCTCAACAAAAGCCTTGGGCCGTAAGGAAGGACGAGATGTTTTTCTGCAGATTGTAGATGAAGATGAAAGCAATTCAGTCGTTCTCGTTGGAAAGGCAGTCGAATCTCTAGGGCCTGATCAAACAGAAAAACTGCAGGCCCAGGTTGTATTGGATGAACACTTTGCCTTTGGTTCAAGGCGTGAATTTAAAGCCAATTTACAACTAAAGCCTATCGATAGAAATAAATCCATGTCACTGATTCAGCAACAGGTTTTTACTGTGCAGGTAACCCCCAGATACCAGCATTCAAAGAGTGGCATTACGCTGGTGATTAATGCTGAAACCTCTCCTGAAGCAGTGCAGTTCTGGATGAAGCAATTGACAGGCATTGCTCAGGAACCAGTTGCTGTATGGAATACCTCCTACTATGGGCGATTTCCACTGGAGTCAGAGGCTGAATCACTTTTGGCAGACAATGCCCATGGAACCCTGATTGTCCTGGATAATGAATTTACAGGCCCTGACAGTAAGCTTATTAGAAACAGTGAGTTCATCCGAAAAGACAACCTGCTGCACGCGGCACAGGTTTATGATAATTCGATAGTCATAGTAGGCGACAACAAGCAACTTCCAGAATCCTTTAAAACAAAGGAAACAGGTTTATTGTGGGCAGAACCTGAAGAGAATTATTATTCGCTGGATTCACTGGTTGATGCTCTATTACGAGAGACGCCTAAAACCATTAGTCATGCCCGACTAACGCTTCCTACAGAGACGTTCTTTTCAAAAAGCAGTCCGCAGCAAGTACTCGATCGAGTAGCTGAAAAATTAAAACAATGCTTTCCGCATCGTAATTATCATTTCAGTGTAGAACGAGTTGCTAACAGCTCGAAGGTTGTGATTGAGATCAGACGTTTGGCTGATGAATTAAATGCCGGGGTTAAATCAATAAAACTTAGCCCTAATGAGATGCAAGATCCTACCAGAGCAGGGGCTGTGAATCCGCAGGGAATTATCAATGTCTTGTCTTTCACCCAGAAGCTTGATTTATTTATGAGAAGCACCAATCCTTATCACCAACAGTTAACTCAGGCGATTATTTCAGATCTTCTGGCAGAACAGAGACTGGTACGGCAAACGCAAAACTATGGTTCCTGGTGGAGTGTTTTAACTGGCCGCTATCGGCATAATTTTCAGATGGAACTAAAACAATTGCGTCAGTTAGTGTCGACTCTCAATACAATGGTGCAGCAAGGGTCATTTTATAATACGGAAGTCTGGGCTCCAAAGGTCATTCAGGTGCTGGCTCAAATGCAGTATCATGCCCAGCAACAGACTTCGTTCTGGAGTCGTCTTGCTGATTTTTTTGTAACTCAGACCAATGAGGAAATAAATCGTAGTACCAGAGCGCTTTGCAGTGAAGCATTGGCTTCTTATGGACAGCTCACCCAAAAGTCAGTTAACGAGTTAGCGCCAACACTCGACAATCACATCGCTCGTTTAGGATTTGAAGATAAACTCAGGGAACAAATAGGCAGCTTACAACGTGCCATTCGCCGAGGCGGCTGTTTTTTTAATGAAACGCATAGCCGAAAAGAATTGTTTGCTGTTCAGAAATTATTGTCAATTTGTCTGCAGGAGAGTAAGACCTCTGAGCTTCAGGAACATCTGGTGATATTGCAAAAAGGGCGTTTCAAAGACTGCTATACGGAATTCAAAAAATTATATCCTGAATATCAGGAAACAGAAATTAAGCACCATGGGTCTTATGCTTTTGTATAGACAAAAAGAAAAACCTTGATGCTTTACTGCTCGAGACTGCGGTAATAAGCCACGAGCAGCAAAGCGATTTCAAAGTTTTAAATAGTTACAGGAACAGCTTCGGATTTCTGAGGTTTTCAGACTTATTTATTTTTAGAGCTGCCGCTTTTACCGCCTTTAGACTTCAAAGAGCCCTGGCCTTTGCCTTGACCTCCGTGGGAGTGTTCACCGCCTTTTTTACGATCTGCCTGAGTCAGGTTAGAACCTCGTCCACCGCCATGATTTTGAGTAGCCATAATTAACTCTCCTTGTTATATTTTGTTAGAAATAAATACCACTGAGCATAAAAAAAGCTCACTAATTAAAAGTAGACCATCTGCCGGGGATGTCAAATTCAATACAGCCTGTTTCTCCATTGCTTTTTAAGCGGAACGGCAGAGAGAACTGTATTGTTTAACCTAAATCTGCAACAATGAGCTTTTAAAAAGTTCAATGAGTGTATGAATTTAATTAGACTGTTCTTATGCCTGTTTGCAGCCAAACTGCAGGCATTTTCCTGCCATCAACCGCAAATCATCAAGCAAAAACCAATACAATTTGATCACAAGCGAGTGGAGCTTACCCGGTTATATCAACTCACTCATTACGGAATCGATTCCTCTTCTATTGAGATCGAGCCTAAAATGATTGTTCTTCATTGGACCTGTTTGCCAAGTCTTGAACTCGCTATGCGCGTATTTAATCCCCCGTCTTTACCTGCAAATTCCCCTCGCAGGAGTGAAATCCCGGATGACTTGAATGTATCCAGCCACTATCTGGTGGATCGTGACGGCAGTATTTATCAGCTCATGCCTGATAATTTAATGGCCAGACATGTAATCGGGCTGAATCATTACGCTATTGGCATTGAAAATGTCGGCGGAATTGATGGCAAGGATGATTTAACAGAGCAACAAGCAGAGGCGAATGCATTTCTGGTTTGCTATTTAAAAAACAAGTATCCGCAAATCGAGCATGTGATTGGGCATCATGAATATCTTGAATATAAACATAGCCCGCTCTGGCTGGAGAAAGATCCAGAATATGAGCGCTCAAAAACCGATCCTGGTACGAACTTTGTGAATCGAGTGAAGGCTTTGGCTCAGGACCATCGAGCTTAATCCTCTGTCATTTCCGCGAAGGCGGAAATCCATCGATGATTTTTCTAGAAGTGGATTCCAGCCTGCAACTGGAATGACATAGTTTGGACCGACGTTAAATTAGCAAATTCGATTAAATTATTCCATTGCTGTGTAAAATTTACCTATTTTGTGTATAATGCCTTCTTTTATAGATTTGAGAAGGAGAGACGCATGCCAATCGTTATGCGCAAGATATCCAAAACCTGGTTGGCTGAGAATGCTGTTTTATTAAGTTTCGACAATCTTTCTTTTAATGATATTAAAAAATATGTAAAAGATAATAAAAATCAGTCAATAGCCTGTGGAGAGCATGCAGGGGAATTAGGTGTGGAAGCTCCAGAGCCTTTGCCCTTCGTCATTTCAAAACATTTAGATAATCCAGACTCTTTTTATCTCACGCATTTAACCTCGCGCAGTGTTTACTATATTAACCGTCCAGTAGTTGAGGACACTTCCGGACCGGTCAATTTCTGGCAATTCATACCCGATGCAGAGAAAACTGACAGTCCTGCTGATTCAAAACAGGCGGAGAGTTTGTTGTTTTTCTCAAGGGAGGACTGTTTAGTGTTTCAAGGAATGTATTCAAAAAAACAATCCTCATCATTCTTTGGAAGTTTAGTTAAGTCAAAAAAACCAGTGGAGACAGTTGAGCCGGTCAAAAAGTTTTTAGAGTCTAAATTTTTTACAAAACCGAAATTTTATTTGCCTATTTCTACTGAACAATTACCTCTCTTTAAAGATGAAGTAAAAAAGAGTAAGTTCAGGTTTACTTACGAGCTGGTTTACCTTAACGGTATTTATGCAGATGGAAAGCAACCCGCACAACGTTCCAATGGTTCCCATTGGCTGATGATAGTGATTAGTGCCAGGCTCACCTTTAATCAGTTGTCTGAGATGCTGCCCAAGACAGTCAGGAGCAGTTGTGATCTGCTGGAGAAAACCAGCCTGCCAGAATCTCATATCTGGTATATCTCTATCCGTCATCTGGATCGTTTCAGGCGCGAATGCATAAAAAATGAGTGGAATCAGGATGAGCAGTATACGCTGAAGTCAGGGTTTGGTAAGAAATGCAGATTGATAGAAATAACATTTGCTAATAATCTGTCGGAGGCAGAGCTTAAGTTGCTGCTTCCGAATACTTATGAAAAAAGGATTAAGGATGTGACTGACTTTCACATCGGGCAATCTCATGATGATAAAGAGATGTCCTGCAGTTCATCCAGCAGTTCGTCAATGAGTTATAAATGATGTACTTAGGTGGAGCCCTTGGCCCATAGCCGTCAGGCTAAGAATATCAGATCCCCTCTCCACCACGCTGCGCACGGTGGAGAGGGGATAACATTACTTCTTAGCTGACCGCTATGGACCCTGGGCTCAACGATAAAAAGCAAAAATTGTTTCATTTTTACACCCTCTCTATTGTTTATATATGCGCAAATGGGATAAAATAAGCGCACTTTTGTTGTAGAGTTGTCGAATATGTCCAATATCAATAAAGCAGTCCATTACGCAAATTTCCATTATTATTCCAAGCCTTTAAGCGTTGTGAACTTACGGAAACTACAAATCCCTTACCCTGTATCTTTAAAAAAAATACAGCATAAACGAGAAGATGTTCCCATCCAAAAGGAAGCGGGCACTTTTGAAACCTATATCCGACTATCGCATGGTATGCCCCACGCTTCGGCCGCAATGGAGTCGATTACTCAAATTGATCACATCTACACAAAATATGATGCCGACTATGACAGCTCCATGCTGGAAATTTGTGAGAAACTTGGCTTGGGTAATAATATTGCCCTGCTTCTCGAAATGGTTCAGATCGCGACTTTGTTCCATGATACCGGCCGTCTCGGTGATGGTATGGACCTCTGGGATGAAGATAGCGGAAACCATTGTGAAGAATATTTCAGGGAAATTTATCTGAAAAGTCCGGAATTTAAAAAACTTTCCAGTGAACAAAAAGTCAAACTAGCCAAACTCTTTGGGGATGCGGTTCGCTTTAAAGATAATCAAGCCACCTTCATGGACCTGCATGCGGCTATACATCCAGAAGTGGATTACATTCGCCAGCTGATTAATATGGCTGACACGCTTGAAGTTATCCGGACTCGTGATGACTTCAATCCTTCTCGTCTGCCGATTGCCAAGCGGGTTTCTTCAGAGGTAATGGTCAAAAATATCATTCCTGAGTTAGTCATCCCGCATCGTGACAAGATCATAGAAGAAGGCCGTTTATCACGAAAGGGACGTATCGTATATCCAGGTTTTGATGATAGCCAGTATATACCGAAACCTGGTTATAATGATCAGAAGATCGCTGCATCTTATTTTAAAAAAATGCAGCAATACGATGCGATAGTTTTAAAAATTAATGAAACCAACATTGATGAGGTAATCAGCAGAACATTGCAGGGCATCAAGGATTATATAAAGGATTATCAAAATCATAGTGGTTTTCAGTTTGCACATGATGGCTTTTTCAGCGCCCGGTACCATGGAAAACTGGGTGTAAATAGAGCATTGTTTTATCAACGCTTATTTGAAAGCGGTGCCGTGAGTATGGATACCAAAGTCCTGGCCTTGCATACGCTGTTGATAAGCAGAGACGGTGGTCGTACGTTAAAGGATTATGTTTATCGCGGGATGAATCAGCGAAACAGTTATACGGTGATCGAGCAGCTTTGCACTCATCTCAGCAGCTATGGGCCCTATGACAGTGTTCAGGCCGCCAGTATTGCCGATTTTGCAAATGGAAAGTCAAAAATGGATCCATTGCCGCGATTAGAAGGCAGAAGAACTGGTCCGGAGCTTGGCTGAAAATGTCTTTTTAAAAGACAGTAGCTCTTGTAAACGATCAATAATTGCGCTAATCTAATTGAAAGAATTAGTTGGGCTTACACCGCTCAAACTATTACCCAGGAGGTCAGCTCTTGCAGGCCGTGAGCATGCTTCATCATTTGAAGACGCCTAAAGCCTGTAACCAGACTTCCACCTGTACATAACAGGCCGGTGGTAAGCCCACTAATTCTCCCTTCTGAACACTCTGATTTACTTCAACAATAAAGAATTTGCCCATCAACGAGTGATGAGCAAAGAGTTATCAACGATAGCAGCGAAAAGCCCCGTGATCATTTACCCAGCAATCAGGTCTGCCAGGAACAGGTTTAGCCCAGGGACCAGGCTCATTAGGCACGCATCGACCCCAGTAATTCATATGATTACCGAATCCGCAGCCTTGAGCTGCATTGGCACTGGAGGTATAACCTATACCGAGTGTCAAAAGCGCACCCAGTGCAAGGGGAGTTAAAACTTTAGAAATACTTAGAGATTGTATCTTCATAATGGATCCTTTTTTATAAAGTTTTTTCCACACAAGCTAAGTATAGTTTTAATTTTAAAAATTGTGAGTTAAGAATGAGCAAAGAGATGTTGGGAAGGCCAGGGTGTGTTTAAAAACACACCTATAGCTCAAGCCATGTGTTTATAAAAATAATTAGGAAGAAACACATAAAAGGGAAGAAGTCTTACAAATAGATAAGCCATCGAGGGAAAGGCAAGCAAGGCCGTCAAAAAGCGAAGGCCGGCTGGGGTGTGCTGAAACAATGCAAATAGTATTAATGGGCTAATAAAAATTAGTAAAACCAGCAGACGTGCCAAGCCCAGGCCTATTATTTTGCCATAGTGATTTTTGTACAAATGCAGATTGATTTGTAAAATTGATTTAAAGGATGTTGTCGGTGAAGAGGATGCGATTGTTGCTGCTAATAAAAAAACCAGCCAGGCTAAAATTCCCAGGAAAGGAGACAGCGCAAAGCCGAGACAGGTGATTAGAGAGGCGCCAGTGAAAATCAGCACCGTTTTCCAGGTCATTTTTATGCTCACAAAACCGGTATTTTCATTAATTGCTTCCCCATTAATATGCGTCATACATACCAAGTTGCAAGCATGAATAAACAGGCCGGCTACTGAATAAAACAGCAATAGCAAAAAGCCATGATATAGCTTGCTATCCATAAAATGATCGGAAAATAATCCTGCTTTGGCCATTAAGGCCGGAACAACAAATGCCAGAACCAGCACTGCAAGCGGGGTGAGCAATAAAAAGCTGTATGGCCACCAGAGCGTTTTGCGACAATTCTCATAGGACTTCCAGGAATTGTTTAAAAAGGCCCGAAATGTTTTGAGTTGAGACACGATAGACACCGAATTTATAAAAAGGCTTATTATACGAGGAAATCAGTTAAAACAAACCAGCTTTGGTTTATGTTTCTTTCAAACAGTCAATTATCTTAAGCTGCGTCTCAAGCAGATGTGCATCGTTCCGGTATCGCTGTCTTGGCCAGAAAAAACCTTTTAAGCCATCGCCTTTATTTCTGGGGACAATATGAATATGAAGATGAGGGATACTTTGACTCACTTTATTATTCGTAGCAATGAAGCTGCCGCTGGCTTGCATGGCCTTGATTATTGCTTTGCTAAGCCTCTGAGTCAGTATAAATAATGGCTCAACAAGCGGGATTGGCAGTTCATCGAAATTGGCGATATGGGTTTTGGGAGAAAGCAGAACGTGTCCTGGAAAAAGAGGGTGGTGATCGAGAAAAGCGATAAATTGCTCATCTTCAAAGACCACATAGGCTTTCTCAATTCCTGCGACAATTAGATCGATAATACAATCAGCTGCTTTCATGCTATGGTTTTCCCAAATTGCCCGGAACAAAACCCAGGTAGCCGCCCAGGCAACTGGCCAAGGCACCTGTTAAAAACAGAAAGAAAGTCTGAAAGCTGTTGATTCGCAGAATCTTTTTAGCTTTCTCAGTATCGGGAATGGCCGAAACTCCCTTTTGTTCTGACTGTGTTTCGGTCACCATCGGCGAATTGGCGCTTATTTTAATACCAACTAAGTTCGAGGTGAAATTAGCATGAAAGGCAGTATATTGGATAAGATTGGTAATCAGCATCACAGTGAATAGTAACAGCAGACACCAGGCCAAAAAACCATGCACCATGCCCCATGCTTTTCTCAACAACAGCCCGGAGGATAATTTACCAGCCAGCCAGCCGGTAAAAAACATAGCAATAAAAGCGGAAAAACAAAATAGAGAATAGCCGGCAAGTGAGAAGCGGGTACTCCCATCCTGAGCGATTGAAAAACTACTCAATCCAATGGCCAGGGCCAGAAGATTAAGTAAGAAATTCAAGCCGACTCCGCCAATTGCCCCTGCAAACAAAGCCGACCAGTTCAACTTGTTTTCCTTGCGATTATTTTTTGACATAGGTCATTGTTTCACTATCCACAGGATGAGAATTAACACGCCGCATAATGCCAATAGTCCATGCCCGAGTACCATTAGTTTTGAAGGAGGAACGCCCTTAATATCCTTCAGGAAAATATAAATACCGCCCATTGCAGCAAGAATAAAAATGGCAAGTGCCGCTAAAGGTAAAGAATAGAAAAAAGCCAGTACGACAAAAAATAGAATACTGATTGCCCCCAGACTCCCATGCGCAATAGCCACACCCTTAGGCGTTTCCCTATTGCTAAACACATAACTGGCGAGATAGATGCCACCCAAAGCCGTTAAACAAAACAAAATGACTAATACTACTTGCATGCTGCTTCCTTATTATTCTTTAAAATTGGAGTTTACCGGGAGATTTTGCATTGCCGGGCCTTCCAGTACCTGCCCGTCAGGGCTGAAACGGCTACCGTGGCAAGGACAATCCCAGGTTTGTTCGCTATGATTCCAGTCTACAATACATTTCATATGCGGGCACACGGCCGATACCACATGAAGTTGGTTATTGGCGTCACGTGACACAGCAAATTTGGCCCGCTCCATCTCGATAATTTTTCCTTCACCCATTCGGATTTCTTTTACGAGCGGTTGTTTAATTTGCGGTAAGTCGCTTAAATATTGACTTAAAACATTCATATTTTCCTTAAAAAAGCTTGGCAAACTGGCAAGACTTGCTTTGCGATCTGCCTTGAATAAATGGTTGAGCTCATTATCTTTGCCAATAATCAAATTAGCAAGAATCAATCCCGCCAAACTACCATAAATCAAACCATCAGCGAAATAACCAGTAGCCATTAACACAGTTTGTGTTTTCTTATTACTAAAGCCGATATAGGGTATGGCGTCAGCTGATTGATAATGCTGTGCAGACCAGCGGTATTCCAGTTTGGCTTCAGGTTGGCTGGTGAGGAAATCCGACTCCAGTTCAATATAGTGTTTTTCGGGATTTTTTTCCTGCCCGGTCTTATGATGAGCACCAGAAATCAAAACAATCTGCGGCCTGTTGCTTGTATCACCGGCATGGGTAGATAACACATGATGGCTGTCAAAATTCCATAAATGCCCTTCTGGACATAAGGATTCTGGCATTTTAAAGCCACAAACATAACTTCGATAAGGGGCGGTGAAGGTTTGTATCGCATGCACTCCGATTGGTGTATGGGTGGCCAGAATAATTTTCTCTGCGCGGACTTGATTATGCGATGTATAAAGTACAGGATGAGAATCTTCCTTAATGGAAAGTACGCGTGTATTTTCAAAGATCATGCAGCCTGCCTTTTGTAACTTATCCGCAAGTGCTTTGACATAGCGTAAAGGATTGAAGCGTGCCTGGTTTGGCATCACAATGGCCCTTTGAAAAGGGAAATGGAAGGGCAGCTCGGAAACCTCCTCAAATCCAAGGCCCATTCTGCGGAACACATCGACTTCATTATCAAAGACAGATTTCTTCGGCCCATTACTATAGCTATACCAGGGGCGAGGAGAAAAATTGCAATTAAGTTGCTCATTATTGACGTTCGTTTCAATTAACTGAATAGCAGCTTGCCGAGCCTGAGCGACTGCTTTGGCGGTTTCGAGGTCAAAGTTTTTTTCTATCTGCTGATAAAGCGGCTGTACTGCGGTGTAAAGATTTCCTGTCGAGCGGCTAGTCGTATAGCCTCCTATTTGATCTGCTTCCAGAATAGCTACTTTTTTCCCAGCGTTAATCAGATAAAGGGCCGTTGTGATCCCTGTAATGCCGGCACCGACAATTGCAATTTCAACATCGAGATCCTGATCCAAAGCGCTTGCAGGCTGCGAGCTCAATTCCAGTGCATTCCACATTGAGATTCCGTCCATGATACATCCTCCCTGACTGAATATTTCACAGTCCCTTATTTCACTATAGCATTGTGCGCTTAAAAATGAGTTAATAGCCGATTGCCTGAATACTACTATGCAAAGGAGATTCGTATGCTAGTTAAATTTGTCAGTGATGCCTATGAAAATATTGTGATGTTTGAAAAAGTAGCTAAGGAATTGATAAGCATGATGGGTCATTCCGGCGAAATACCCGGCGCCCTTACGGAAGAGCAGATTCCAGAAGCTTTGGCCATGTTACAATCCGCTCTCGAAAAACAGCGGCAGGCTCCCTCGAAACAGGGTTTCGATGATGAGGAAGAAGAAAAGCCGGTTAGCTTGTCAAATCGGGCATTTCCTTTGGTTAATATGTTGAAATCGGCTGCCCGGGAAAAAGCGGATGTGCTTTGGGACTATCAATAATCAACTAAATGCTTAATCATTCAGCTCAGCTCCGCAAAAGGCGCGGGTGCGGGTTTCCAATTAGCCATTGATTAAATTCAGCTAGTCATCGCGGAAGAGGGGTGGAGACATTGCCATTTAAGTTAGGGACTTCTGTCATTCCCGCGAAAGGCGGGAATCTATTCCTCAATCGACATTGTGGCTAGCTCAGAGATGGATCCCCGCCTTTCGCGGGGATGACAGTTTAATACACAATTGAGCTTAACTTAATGGCAGTGAGGGTTGGGGAGAGGGAATAACACGAATGAATGTTTAGAAAGGCTGCAGGCCTAACATTTTCAGCCAATCCTCTCTAAATCGTCTACTATTAACAATGGATAGTCACGACGAGAATAATAATGAAACTCATTCCAATCTGTCTTTGTTTATCCTTAAATTGCCTGGTGATGGCTGCTTATGCCGCTGATGACGATTTTGATATGGATGTTTGCATACAGGAAACGGTGCGAGACTGTCAGGAGTCGGTGTGCATCCAGGGCAGCAATTCCGATTGTCTCCAACAGTGTCAAAAAGATGCGGAAGAAAAATGTGCAGAGCTGTCTAAGCAATCGCTTTAATAAAAAAAAGCCCCTGAAGCGGGGCTTTTGAAAGAAAACTATAAATTAGCTAACTGTGCATCCAGAACTTGGAGCATCGTCTTCGATTAAACGTCTGGAGTCAGCTCTATCAGAAGGCTGTGAATGAGGTGAGCCATATGAGGAGTGACCATCGTAGCCATGACCATGAGTTTGCCTAGTCTGGTGCTGCCGCTCAGATTTTTTCTCTGCACCCAACCCTTTCCCATGCATTTTGCTGTGAGAGGTGCCAAAGCCTTTTTCCACATCCGCTTCTTCTTTGCTTGAGCATCCAGAAGTCAAAGCACGTCCAATTGCGGCAATCCCATCAACTACCAGCACAGGGAGGCTAATCATGATGTTAAAGGCTGTATAAGCGAGTGCTCCCGCAGTAATCACTCCCAAGAGCATGGCAACATTTGCATATCGTAGTGTTTCAGCAAAAGCTGATGCAGCGACAGCGAAGGGTGACAGCGCTAATTGCAAGGGTCGGGCGACAAAAATCGAGAGCAGTTTGTTGCCGAATCCTTCAGGAAGGGGCCCAAAAATTGCCCTGCCGAAAGCTTGCGCGGTATGTTTAACCCGGGTAAACCCTGTGGAGGATAGATACTCATTACGAATGTCTTCATCAATAAGGCGGTTAATCTCCTCTTCTGTGATTTCGGGGGCTTGTCTTCCAAAGGCCTGAGCCATCATGGTTTCGAATGCCCTTTCCTCCATAGCTTTCCTCATTTTTTCACCAAATACTTGTTGGCGAAGCTGTTCTCTCGTCATCGCACGTACTTGTTCAACGGTGATATCAGGAAGTGCGGTGCGCTCCACTCGAATGCCTCGTGCTTCCATTTCATCCCATTCGGCTTTTTGCATAGCGATAAGTTCGACTGTCAGGAGCATTGTGCTGCGCACTTTTTCCAAGTATTGAGTTTCAGCAGCTACGAAGTTCACCGGATCATTTCGATAATCCTTAGCGACTTTGTCCAATTTGCTGGAAGTGACAAAGTTGGTAAAGTTAGCAGCGGCTGAACGCATCAGGGAAGTTAAACCATGAACCATACCGAATGGGATCAGATACAGAAGGCTGGTGAGCAGAACGACCACTGCAATTGCTCCATCCACGGCAATGGCGAAGGCTTTTAAGGGTTGCGGATAGCGGTTTTTAGCATTAAAAATGTACTTGAATGCGTTCAGAAAATATTTTATGGCCGACGTAAATCCACTAATCGGATCTTTAGCCATTTCATTGATAAGATTGGTATTATTTTCAAATGCTTTCAGAAGTTGAAAGGGAACCTGGATCTCAAGGCCAGTATAGTCAAAATAGGGGCGTAAGGCCTGGTCATGTTGAAGCCGGTCGGGGTGAAGAGTAAGCGCTAATTTCTTGTATAAGTCTTTTCTTGCTTTTGTTTTTGCGTTATCAAATTCCTCTGCCAATGCTTTTTTACGTAGAAAGTTATCGCCATGAATTTCCGCAAATTCCATTCTGGTTTCTTCTTCAATCGCTTGAAAAGCACCATCCAAAATCTTGTTGATGTTATCAAGAATAGCCTTTTGAACATTCTCGACTCTATTAGCAGGTATCTTCACACCTTCTTGATAATCTCTGGGAAGCGTTACTGTTTCTTGCAGCATCTGCAAAAGATTTGCTTTAACTTGCCTGGCTATTTGTTCAACTGACATACCAACTCCTAAGGTAAAAAATCTGAAAAAATTATAAACTGACTTGCTTAAGGTTTTATTAATAAGGCGCATATTGGTGGATAAAATTTTATCACACTGAGGCTCAAATTAACAAGATATTTGATCAATACGACTGCCAGGTCTACTCACAAAAAAAATCAGCATCGAAGAAAATGATTTTTTGGTACAATTATTCGGAATTAACTAACTAAAGAAAAATGCTATGCCTTCTTTTGATATTGTCTCCGAAATCAACCTGGTGGAGCTGCGTCACGCAGTCGACAATGCCATCAGAGAAATGGGAACACGCTTTGATTTTCGCGGCGTTGAATCCAGCATCGAACTGAAAGAGCTAACCGTTACCTTAAAATCAGAATCCGACTTTCAGGTTAGGCAACTTGAAGATTTATTTCGTAATCACTGCACCAAACGTAATGTGAGTTTAGTCGGTGTGGAAATCGAAGATAAGCCCATTCATACCGGAAAAACCTATTCTCTGAATATGAAATTCAAGCAGGGAATTGATCAACCCGCAGCCAAGGAACTCATTAGTCTTATTAAGGACGCCAAGCTTAAGGTTCAGACTTCTATTCAGGGTGATAAAGTACGGGTGAACGGCAAAAAACGCGATGATTTGCAGGAAGTCATTGCCTTATTAAAAAAGGAAAAAGTGCCTGTGGAATTACAGTTTGAGAACTTTCGCGATTAAGTCCCGGCCTGCTCTCCCGCGCTCCAACCCTCACTGCCATTAAGTTAAGCTTAGATGTATATAAACTGTCCTCCCCGCGAAGGCGGGGATCCATCTCTGCGCTAGCTATAATGCCAATTGAGAAATAGATTCCCGCCTTCGCGGGAAGGACAAAACTCTTAACTTAATAGCAGTGTCCCCAACCCTTCCGCGAAAAACATAAGTATTTTGCTTAAATTTCTTCCGCGGGCGGGGGGCTTCTTCCTACACAATTGATCTTTTGGAGTCAAGGAAAGCTTAAGTAAACTAAAGCTTTATGTGCGGTACGCAAGCGAATGGGGAAGAAGGGCACCGTATATAGCCACAAAAACCATCACCTTTGCTTTTTATCATTATTATCGCGAACTCATTAATATTGGTCTATTATAAAACATATAGGTAATGACTTATCCTGGCTGAACCAAAATCAAGTGTAGGATAGGGAGATTGCAGTTGAAATGTGGTGTGCTCCTGGGGCAGCAGGTTGCCTAAAGCATTTCATAGATCGCCATAATAATGTTTTAGTTGCGGCTCAGAGACTCAGGAGAGCCATTGCCTGTATCACTAATGTGTATTGTAAAGCAAGTTCAAGCTTCTGAAGTTCTCGATTATTTTCGTTTATAAAGATAAAAACTCATTGAATAGGCATTTTTCTCATCCTGCACATGCTCCGCAATTTTCTCACAAATCCATTCATCCTGATTAATCGCTGGAAAAAACACATCCGCATCAAAGCGATGATGAATCTGCGTCAGATAAATCTGCTGTGCCTGTGGCAGAATTTGCTGATAAATACTGGCGCCACCGATGATCATTACTTCTGGTGCTGCCGGAGTGAGTTTCAGCGCCTCTTCCAGGGAGTGAGCTACCTCAATCTCAGCTGCGGGTACAGACGAGCGGCTAATCACAATGTTTTGACGGCCTGGAAGCGCTTTTCCGATGGAGGCGAAGGTTTTTCGTCCCATGATAATCGGTTTACCTAAAGTCATTTGCTTGAAAAATTTCAGATCAGCCGGTAGATGACAGAGCAGCTGATTGTTCTTACCCAGCCCCTGGGCTTCGTCAACGGCTGCAATTAAGCTAATTAGTGTCATATTGTGCTCTTTGTTGGGCCATAGCCAATGCGGTTTTTACGGCGGCAAGCAGACTACCGCAAGCCGCTTTGCCTGTGCCCGCCAATTCCAGCGCCGTTCCATGATCTACCGAGGTGCGAATAATCGGCAAACCCAGGCTAATATTCACAGCATCACCAAAGCCTGCATATTTCAGCACCGGTAAGCCCTGATCATGATACATGGCGACAAAGGCATCGGCCTTGTGATGAGGAGTGAACATTGTGTCTGCAGGAAAGGGGCCGTGAACCTCAATACCTGCGGCCTGCAATTGCCGCAGTGCGGGGATGATTACATCGATTTCTTCGCGGCCCAGATAGCCGCTTTCACCGGCATGGGGATTTAAACCTGCCACTGCAATTTGCGGATTTTTAATACCGAAATCAGTCTGCAGCGATTGATGCAATTGGCGAATCACGGATTGTAAAAGCGCTCCATCAATCGCGTCAGCAACTGCACGCAGTGGCAAATGCGTAGTAACCAAGGCGACACGCATCGCTTCACAGGCCAACATCATAACCACGGTATCCGCTTTACAGCGCTCGGCTAAAAACTCTGTATGCCCTGTAAATGGAATACCGGTCTGATTAATAATGGCTTTATGCACTGGGGCGGTCACTAAGGCTGCGAACTCACCGGCGAGACAGGCATCAATGCCTTCCGAGAGCATCTGGATAACCATTGGCGCGTTTTGCGGGTTAAGCTCACCAGGCTTTACTTTTTTTGCACAAGAAAACGGCAACACCTGGAGACTGCCTCGGCGAGGCGTGAATGAAGCACTGCTTTGAAAAACTTCCAATTCCACCGCAAGATTTAACTGGCGGGCGCGCTCGGCTAAAACATCGGGATCGCCCGCGATCACCACCGGATATTCTTCCTCTGCTAAAGCGAGGCAAATATCCGGGCCGATTCCGGCTGGTTCACCACTGCTGAGCAGCAGAGGCCTCATGCCAATTCCTTATCCATAATTTTGATGTAGGCATCGGTACGTAAATGCTGCTGCCAGTTCTGCACGGCTTCAGTAAATTTCTTCTGCTGCAGGAATTGACGAACCTGTTGCCTTTGATACGAGGCGGAATCATCCACTTTTTTCCGCTCCAGCACCTCGATTAAATGCCAGCCAAAGACTGATTTTACCGGTTTGCTGACCTTATGCAGCGGCAAGCCGTCCATTGCCTTTTCAAACTCAGGAACTAACTCTCCTGGGGTAACCCAGCCCAAATCACCGCCTTTAACCGCACTGGCGGCATCCAGTGAATATTGTTTGGCTAGCAGGGCAAAGTCTTTGCCGGATTTGATTTGCTGATAGAGGTTATTGGCTTGTCGGCTTGCTTCAGCAGGAGTCAGACTGGAGTCGGATTTAAGCAGAATATGACGTACGTGGGTTTTTACCACTTCATGCTTACCATTATCTCCGCCAATGGCAGTGAGCTTGATTAACTGATAACCATTTCCGGTGCGAATCGGGCCGGCAATCTGGCCTGCCTTCATTTTGGTTACTTCGCTGACAAATACATCCGGTAATTCCGCTAAATGACGCTCACCCAGATCACCGCCCTCCAATGCAAATTCCCCACTGGATTCGGCGATGGCAATCTGACTGAAGTCAGCGCCCTGGCGAAGTTTTTTCAGAAGATCGCTGGCTTTTTTCTCAGCACTTTTTAATTGATCGGTGGTGGGTTCCTCAGGTAAGGGAATAACAATATTTTGCAGATGATAAGTCAGTTGGCTTTTATCCTGCTGATAAGAGGTCTTCAGGAAATCCTCTACCTGCTGATTGGTGATGTTGAGATCCCGGCCAACCGCTTTTTGCTGCAGTCTGCCCAAAAGAATTTCCTTGCGAATATTTTCGCGATAGTTATTCCAGCTTAAGCCCTGATTTTCTACGGCCTCACGCAAGTCGGTCAGTGAAATATGATTGGTTTCGGCAATCTTGGAAATTGCCTCATTCAACTCGGAATTATCAATGCTGATATCATTTTGCTTTGCTAATTGCAGCTGTAAATCCACATCAATCAGATGCTGCAAAACCTGTTTACGCAATACCTTATCGGAAGGAACCTGCATATTTTTGGCTTCGTACTGCTTCTTTAGAATACTGACCTGCTGATTTAATTCACTGGAAGTAATGACACCATCGTTAACAACGGCGACCACTCTATCCAATGGCTCAGCAAACAGTGTGGGTGTATAAAAGGATATCAGCAGACTCAATACTGCGAAACGTTTAAACATGCCTGGTTTCCTCATTTTATTTTTTCTGCGATTTTGGGTTATTTTTAAACAAAATACAAGTCGTAATCAATATTATACAAATCAATTAGTAACGATGAAAACTGTCTCGATAACCCGGAATATAAGTATGAATAATGGTCGCAGGATCACTATTCCCCACTGAACCCAGGCCTTTAAGCAAGAGTTGCAGATACACATTATCATTGTACTGAGGCCGCGCAGCCTGGCTTAAACTCTTGAACGCGCGTCCTCCTACTAATCTGACTGCCCAGCAGCAATTGTCATATTGAATGCCCATAAAAGTCATCATGTCATAGCGTTTGCTGATATTGTAACTGAAAGCACCTAATGTACTCCATGCGTCATTAATTGGCCAGGCAAACGAGGCTGAGGCCTGGTGCAGCGCATTTTTCTGCAGGGGTATTTCAGAAAGCTCCACTATATCGCCATTAACCAGATAGGTATATCCCAGCGTTATAATTTTATTGACTTCGGGCTGGTAATGAAAATTAATATTGCCGTTATCCGTTGAGCGAGTATGCGGATCCCAGACATAGTCACCGGTAACTACCCAGGAGGGATTCAGGCGATACAAGGCTCGAGAGGCAATAGGCGAATAATCTGTTGTGGGTGAGAGATAACCCAGAGTGTAAGGTACATCTTTGCAATAGCCGGTGGGCGACTGACAAAGCTGGACGCGGCGATTGGCAAAATAACGGCTTTGCCCAATAGTAAAACTGGCTTTTTCAGCACCTGTTTCATCAGAAAGAAAACGGGAGGTCACCGCATAGGATAATTGATTGGTATCGCCGATGCGATCATAACCGGAAAAGCGATTAGTCCTGAACAATTGATCCGCATTGAAAATGGTATAAGCCGAATCATAGACTGGTATTTCAGTCTGATTATGAAAAGGAACATAGAGATAAAACAGACGCGGTTCCAGCGTTTGATTAAACGCCTGGCCGAACAGACTGCTTGAGCGATCAAAATAAAGACCGCTGTCCAGGTAATAACGGGGGGTCGTATTGTTAAAATCCCGATTGATGTCGCTGTAATAACGACGTACATCATAGTAATTTTCAACCAGCTCGATATTAGGAGTGATATAGCCCCAGGGTCGAAGTTGTGGAAAAGATAATATCGGATTGAAGTAATAGCGCGGTCCCTCTGGCTGATAATACAAACTGTTCGGCCAGTCAAAATTATCGAATTGACCGTGCAGACTCAAATTGCCGTTAAAGGGTAAATCCTCATAGACGCCATGAGCCATCAATTGCGGTAAACGCTGATAAATATCAGCAATTCTCGATTCATTAATCGGTTGCAGAGTCTGATAGCTTTGCAGCAAACCGCGAAACAGCCAGTGTTCCGTTGTATAATCCAGTTCGCCTTCACGTAACAGCTGCCGCTCAGTCAGTACAGCGAGATTACTGCTGAAATCCTGCAGATAATAATCATCCGAGACCTGCTGATAATTAATTCTGAGGTTGAGATTTGGATTAATTCGCGTCAAATCAAAGAATTGCAGCGACCAGCGATCTTTTGACAAACCGCGCAGTTCGGGAAAATCCAGTTGATTGTCATGCAAAAAATCAGCATAGGCGCGGTCGTGCGGTAAAAAACGGCCATTGATGTTTCCACTGGAGTTTTCAGTAAGATAACGGAATTGCCCGCCCATCATTAATCCGCGCCGGGTATACAGATGAGGGATAATAGTGGCGTCATAATTGGGGGCCATATTCCAGTAATAAGGCAGTGAGAAATCAAAGCCGCCCACATTGGAGTAGCCCTTGGTAGGGAGTAAAAAACCTGATTTTCTATCTTTAGAAGTGGGAAAACTTAAATAAGGAGTATACAGAACAGGCACACGCCGGATTAAAAGCTGGGCATTACGAGCTACCCCCATTTTCTCAGAGTCATCCAGGGTGATTTTTTCAGCGCGTATTTCCCAGGCTCTATCCTGAGGTGCACAGGTGCTGTAAGTCGCCTTATTCAGATAATAATCCTTATTGGCAAAGCGCTCAATGAGGCTGGCTCGTCCCCAGGCCGGCAGGATAGAACCTTGTTTCCGCGTATTAAAACGGTAAATAACATCTTCTGCCTTACCTGACTTGTCCTGCATATTAATGGTAACTTTGCGGGCGACCATCAATCGGCCTGGCTCGAGATAGCGGACATTGCCTAATAATTCAACATGGGTAATTTCATTGGTTTTGTCATCTCGATACACATAAGCCGTTTGGGCGTTAACAATGCGCTCATTCTGCTGAACGGTTACATCTCCCGATAAGGTAGAACGACCCTCGCGGTAAAAGGATACATTATCCGCCTGCAGGCGAATTTCATCCTCGTCCAATGGCGGAATGCTCATCTCAGTATAGTTGCCGCGACAAACCGGAACTGCTGCATTGGGTTGCCAATTAAGGCAGCGCGCAAATAAGGCGCGGTTATAGTCGTTATCTTCCATATTGGGTTTGATAACACAGGCTTGCACAGGCTCAATGATGGCAGTTTCCGCATTGACGCTTCGGAAATAAAACAGGCCGGCAGAAACCGCAGCCAATAGACTACCTGCGCAAAACGCGCGGGAAATCGTTTTGCTGTTCATTGATAGGATCTTCTGATAAAACCTGATTTTCACCGTCACCAAAATACCTTATGATCCACGAGCACAAAGTGCACAACATTTTAATGATTGCTGATGCTTCAGCAGTCTATGAACAAGGTTTTGGAGTATAGCATGCAAGAACGGGAAAACGCACTGCACAATTGGTTAAAACCCTGGGTAGGCGGAGAGTATGAAATCAAACCTTTGACTGGCGATGCCAGTTTCAGGCGTTATTTCCGAATTGAATATGCCAATTTCAAAGGGATCATTATGGATGCTCCCCCAGAAAAGGAAAAAATCAATTCCTTTCTGGCTATTGCCGAATTATTGAACCGTTATGGTTTGCGCTCCCCCAGGATATTCAGGGCCGATGAGACGCTGGGCTTTATTGTACTTGAAGATTTTGGCGACCAGTTGCTTCTGGCACATTTGCAGGCAGACACTGTGGATGAATGGTATGCGGTGGCGATTGATAATATATTGCGCTTACAGCAATGTGCCGTAGGCAACTTACCGGTATTTAATACTGGCTTCATGCTTCAGGAGTTGTCTCTTTTTAATGAATGGTTTGTTGATGCCTATTTGAAACTGAAGCTTGACGAGTCGGAACAACATTTGTTGGCGAATACCTTTGACTGGCTGGTTGAGCAGTTGTCTGCTCAGCCGCAGACCATGATTCATCGTGATTTTCATTCACGTAACCTGATGATTCTGAGTGACAGGCCAAAAGAATTGGGCCTGATTGATTTTCAGGATGCCATGAAAGGCCCTTGCACCTATGATTTGGTTTCCTTATTAAAAGATTGTTATATTCAATGGCCCAGGGAGCGGGTTCATGAATGGGTCAAATGTTTCTATGATCAGTCCACGCTGACGGAAGAGATGAGTCTCAAAGAGTTTCAGCGTGCATTTGATTTATGTGGTTTGCAAAGGCATTTGAAAGTGCTTGGTGTTTTCTCCAGGCTTTATTTGCGCGATAATAAGCCGGGTTACTTAAAAGATTTGCCATTAACTCTCCATTATGTACTTGATTGTCTTGAGAGTTATGAGGAATTGAAACCATTCTACCAATTTATTCAACGAAGGATCCATTTGCCATGAAAACTGCGATGATTTTGGCGGCAGGAAGAGGAGAGCGACTAAAACCCCTTACCAAAACCTGCCCCAAAGCAATGTGCCGTGTTCAGGGCATGCCTTTAATCGAGTACCATGTCAACAATCTGGCCTCTGCGGGTTTTAAGAAAATTATTGTCAATCACGCCTATCTTGGAAGTCAGATCCGGCATCACCTGCAGGATGGCAGCCGTTGGGGGGTGGATATCCATTATTCACCTGAGCCACCAGGGGGGTTGGAGACAGGCGGAGGTATTATCAATGCATTGCCTTTATTGGGTAATACGCCATTTCTTACTGTAAACGCCGATATATTTACCGATTTTGATTTTTCAAATATCCAGTTGCCGAAAGGATCGCTTGCGCATCTGGTTCTGGTCGATAATCCCGCTCATAATGGCAGGGGGGATTTCGGTTTGAATGAAAACCTGAAAGTTAGTAATGAGGATAAAAAATACACCTATTCGGGAATTGCCTGTTACCATCCCCAGTTTTTTGACCGGTATGAGCCTGGGCGTTTTTCAGTGACCCCTCTTTGGCGAGAGACTGCTGCAAAAGGCTTAATCAGCGGTGAGCATTATGCCGGCAGCTGGATAGATATAGGCTCTCTCGAACGCTGGCAGTTTGCTAATCAGACCCCTTCAAGAAAAATCTCCTCTCAGAATATGGGAGTGGACTAGGATCACTGCATTAAGTTAAGGAATTATGTCCTTCCCGCGAGGCATTGTTGCGTATGAAGATAGGAGCACAAAAAAGTGTCTTTGCGAGCGTTAGCGAAGCAATGCAGCTCCTTGCATTGCTCAAGTTCCGATCTGGATTGCTTCACTTTGTTCGCAAAGACGACAAACTAGTTGCTTAGTTCTACTCCCTCACAACTGACACTACCCTCCCATACCGGAGCTTGAGGTAGGTGCTTCCGGTTCCGGTTCTTGTCTTTGTTGAGCTTGTGCGGCTTGCTGGGCTTCGGCGCGTTTTTCCGGGTATCGATGCTGCGATACATTGATGTCAACGCCTTTTGAAGAAAGGGTCTTCTGAAAGCCCTGTTCCCTATCATTGATCATTTGTCCCAGTTTAACTGGATCCGCTTTGACTGGATTTCCCGCGGAGTCCTTTTTAATTTGTCCACTCTGATCGCATTCATAAATCATACTTCCCTTGCTCACCATATTTCTTTCAGCAAGCCAGGCATTAAGGGCTTTGTCCAGTGCATCCAGTAATGGCTCTCCTTTTTGGATAATATCCCCGTTCACTGAAAAACCACGCAATATTTTAGTTTGATCATTAAGCGCATAATCCAGTTTGATGCTGCCCTTGGCTAAACCCTTTATCGCTTCAATTGCTGCTTCAGCGAGATTATGCTGCAGATTTTGAAAGTCTGAGCGTACAGGCCCGTCACCGGATTGCGGCGAAGGTCTTTCTCTTTGCATTTCCACATTCTGACGATATTCTTCAAGCGACTTAAGCATGGTTTGTGCATCAGCCAGTTTACCCACCGCAGCCATTTTTTTAGTGGCTTGATCTACCAGATATCTTGCCGCTTCGGGCGTTGAGGCTACCTCGCCGGCTTGCTTGATTGCTTTAAAATAGGGCATATTTTCGGCAACTGTACTGCCCCTTTTGGTAGTTTTCAGCATGTCATTTAACTCACAGATAGGATGAATTCGTAATTGCTTGCAAGCCTTTTTTCTTTGGCAGGCAAGCAGTTACATTTGTCAAAAAATATAACAAAGTATAGCAAAAGAGTAACAGAGTAGCTTGATTAAAATAAGTTCCTCGATTGTTAAAGAATAGTAAATCAATCAAAAGGTGTCGCTATTTTATCTGTCACTGACGAGTAAGTTTTGTTTTTCATGGAATCAAAAGTAAACTCATCCACCTGAATGGCGTCCCAACGGGCTTTTTCTACTTTCATTAAAGTATCCATTTCTTCCTGGGTAAGTTCTCCTTTTGCAACCCGGGTCTCGAGAATGTCATGCAGTTTGTCAAACTCATAACGCTTTAAGCCGCCCACTTTCTGATACAAGCCGGCATTCTGGATTAGCAGTTGCAGGGTATCTTCCATACGATCAACGGGCTGACTGCTATCGCCACTCAAAAATACCCAGTGCTTGATAGTGTCGCGGTATTGGTTATTGCCCATCATTGAGCGCGCCAGCTTCTTGTCGAGCCGATCACAGGGATAACGCATGCTCTGCCCCAGAGGGAAGAGTAAAAATTGCACTAAACCGCCTATAATACGTGAAGGAAAATTCTGGCAGAAGTTAATCATTGCCTGTTGCGCATGATAAAAACAGTAAGAGGTTGCCCAAAGCGCATGCAGTTGCTGATCCGCATTGCCTTTGTCATTTTGATAAAGCCTTAGCGCTGCCATGGCCAGATATAAATACGACATAGCATCTGCCAAACGTGCCGACAGACGCTCTTTACGCTTCAACTCACCACCCAGATAAATCAGGGAGAGATCAGCGAGCCAGGCAAAGGCATGGCTTAACCGGGCTAATTTTCGATATTGTTTTTTCAGCGCATTATCTGGAGCGGCGATGAAAATACCACCGGTCCAGCCAGAACAAATACTTTTCGCAAAATTCTGCAGAAAATAATGAATATGCTGCCAAAGCAAATTACCGAATTCTTTTTTGTCTTCTTTGGCAATTGCATAAAACTCGTTTCGTACAAAGGGGTGGCAAGCCATCGAACCCTGGCCAAAGATCAGCAGGTTTCTTGACATAATATTCGCCCCTTCAACTGTCAGCGAAATGGGAAGACTGACATAGAAGCTGGTTAAGTAGTTTCGTGGTCCAACGACTACCGCACGGCCAGCATGCACATCCATTGCGTTGTTTATTACTTTACGTGCCAGCTCGGTATTAAAATACTTGGTTAAGGCCGAGGCAACAGAAGGTTTCATATGCTGATTCACGGCTGCGACTGTTAACAAACGCGTGGCGTTAACCAGATAACTCAAGCCGGCAATTTCAGCCAGTTTCTCTTCAATCCCTTCAAATTGACCAATCTCCACACTGAATTGCCGACGGATGCGCGCAAAAGCCCCGCTAACCAGATAACAAACGGAGGAGGAAGCCGCAGCCAGTGCCGGCAGGGAAATTGAACGTCCAATCGATAGACATTCCACCAGCATTTGCCAGCCATGACCAGCATTTTTCTGGCCGCCAATAATGGTATCAATAGGCACAAAGATATCTTTTCCACGAATGGTGCCGTTCATAAAGGGTTGATCTGCCGGTAAGTGGCGATTGCCAATTTCCAGATTTTCGGTATTTCTGGGGATTAATACGCAGGTAATCCCTTCTTCTCCGACCCCGTTTAACAGGCCTTGCGGGTCTTTGAGGTTAACTGCCAAACCGATTAAAGTGGCAACCGGAGACAGGGTAATCCAGCGTTTGTTCAAATTAATGGTTAAACCAAGAACATTCTGACCATTGATTTGTTTCTGAGTGACAATTGCTTCTGATTGAATGGAGGTCGCGTCACTTCCCGCACCAGGTTCAGTCAGCGCAAAGCAGGGGATATCAATCCCTTTTGCCAGATTTGGGAGATATTTTGCTTTTTGCTCATCCGTGCCGTAATAATGCAAGAGCTCGCCTGGGCCAAGAGAATTGGGAACCATCACTGTAACCGCCGCTACTCCAGAGCGGCTGGCAATTTTCATAACGATATCGGAATGAGCCCGTGCAGAAAATCCTTTACCACCGTACTCTTTGGCAATAACGAGGCCCAGAAAGCCTTTTTCCTTGATAAAATTCCATACGGTTTCTGGTAAATCCCTTTCCTGTCCAATGCTCCACTCATCCAGCATATTGCAGAGCGCTTGTGTTTCGTTGTCCAGAAAAGATTGTTCTTCAGGAGTCAGGTCTGAAGAAATAGCGGATAATTTTTCCCAGTCAGGTGAGCCTGTAAATATATCCTGTTCAATCCAGGTATCGCCGGTATTGAGTGCTTCTTCTTCAGTTTTCGACAGCTTTGGAATTGATTTGACCGAGCGCTTATAGATAAAGTCAACAAAGGCAGCTCTAACCGGCTCAACGTGTAATAGAATGACCGTCACAAGAATAGCCAGCCAAATTAAAATTCCTGGCAGCCAGTGCATGCCGATAAAAAAAGTAGCCAGAATCAGATAAACTGCCGAGCCAATCTCCCATACAATTGCGGGCAAACCGCGATACAAGATGATCAGAGTAAACACGAGATAGATTAGAAACAGAATTGTAGCCATGTTTATTCCTTTAATATTATTATGAGTTGCAAATGAGCAATTAAGCATTTGATTTTGTAGTATATACTCGTTACAGTTAATTTTGCGAGAGTCGCTTGCTAAAGATTTATTAGGTGAAGGAAAACGAAGGTATGCTAAAAACCCGCCTGGTCTGGAATTTTGAAATTGACCCTGAGGATTTAATCGATTTCACTGCTTTTCCTCAGGAGGAGTCCGATTCGCTGCGCTGGGAAATTCGCTATTTCTGGCCCGCCGACAGCCATATCACCTTACATGGATTAGGCGAGGAGTTTCTCGATCTGTCCCGTTATCAAATCAAGCAGCGAGTCGATGTGTACCATCTTATCGGTGAAGGATACTACAATATTAAAGATCGGCGCGATCAACTGTTATACAAACCCCTGCTTGAAGAAAAAGGGGGATGCCAGGGCTTCGGGCATAAAACCAACCTCCTGGAGCAGGCGCCAGAAGACCTGTTGTCTGGAGAACCAGCACTGACTGTAGGGGAAATGCTCGCTAAAGTTCAGCAGGAAAGCCGTATGATTCGAGTTGACAAGGTCGCTCTGAAGTATAAATTCCCCCTCAATCCGACAATTAAGCTTGAGCTGGCAAGGTTGAGTATTGCGGATCAGCGATTTTTTAGTGTCTGTATTGAGGGGCGTTCTCAGCTTTTGGTTTCTCGCCTGAGTCAGTTATTGATGAGGCAGAATATTTCCTGCGATTATGTGCGTTTTTTAAAGCAGACTCATTTTCATGAATAATACTTTGCTTAACTTAGTCGCAAGCTTTGGAAAAATTGGTATAGTTTCTCTGGGCGGCGGCAATTCCATGCTTAAACTGATTGAAGTTGAGGTGGTTAATCATCGTCATTGGGTTGGCCAGGAAGAGTTTATCGCGATGGTGGGCTCGAGTTTTCTATTCCCCGGTTTAACGGCAGTAAAACTTTCCGCATTAATAGGATACAAGCTTGCCGGATACATCGGCTTGCTTCTGGCGGTCCTTGCCCTGAATTTACCAGGCTTGGTTCTTGCTGTAGTGGGTTATCAGTTCCTGAACAATCACAACTCTCCCTTCGCTCAGAAAATAATGATCGCCGTGCAGTATGGGGCTCTGGCTTTATTAGCTGCCGCGTCGTATTCAGTGGCGCAAGGAGTTATTCAAAGCTATTATTCGCTGCCTGTTGTAATCGCCTGTATCTTATTTTTCTTAGCTTTGGTATATCTACAACTATCCCCATTCTGGGGCTTTATTGCCTATATTGGCATCTGCTTCTTTTTGGTCCATACCTGATAATGAATAATTTAAATATCCAGCAGGAGCGATCTTGAGTAAGAATTTTGATAATCCGGAATTTTATATTAATCGCGAATTTACAGCCCTTGCTTTTAATGAACGGGTGTTGCAATTGGCTAAGGATGAGCGAATCCCCTTGTTGGAGCGGATGCGTTTTCTCTGTATTTGCTGTGGTAACCTGGATGAGTTTTTTGAGATACGAGTCGCGGGTCTTAAAGAAAAAATAGCCATAGCATCTCCAAAATTAAATATTGACGGCTTGCGCGCCGAGGAAGTGTTTAGCCAGATCAGTAAGAAGGCACATATTCTAAGCGATGAGCTTTATAATATTTTCAACAGGCAATTACTGCCCGAGATGCGTAAAGAGCATATCCATTTTTTAAATGTCGAAGAATGGACGGATGACATTCATTTATGGGCCAAACACTATTTTAAAAATGAAATATTGCCTATCGTAAGCCCAATTGCCCTGGATTTGGCACACCCATTTCCAAGATTATTTAATAAAAGTCTTAATTTTATCATTTCCCTTCGTGGAAAGGACGCTTTTGATCGAAACATTGACTATGCGGTCGTCCATGCCCCGCGCTCGCTGCCGAGAATGATCCATCTGCCTTCCGAGTTATGTACTGATGGCGGCAGTTACTTTGTTTATCTTTCATCAATTATTCAAACGCATATCAGCAGCTTGTTTCCAGGCATGGAAATCAATGGCTGTTACCCGTTCCGCCTGACCAGAAACAGCGATCTGTTTTTGCGCGAGGAGGAAATTGAAGATTTGGCTGTGGCCGTACAAAGGGAACTATTTTCAAGACATTATGGGCATGTTGTGCGTTTGGAAGTGGATAAAAAATGCCCTGAACATATTGTCGATTTTCTATTGCAGAAACATCACCTTCACCATGAGGATACGTATTACTGCGATGGGCCTGTCAATTTACAGCGCTTTTACAGTGCTATTAATCGTATAGACCGGCCTGACTTGAACTATCCGCCTCTCAATGTGCAATATCCTGATTTTATCCATCAACGCCGAAATTTGTTCAATGTGTTAGACGAGCAAGATGTGTTTCTGCATCATCCCTATCAAAGTTATGAGGTGATCATTGACTTTGTCCGACAGGCTGCTGCTGATCCTAATGTTCTGGCTATCAAGCAGACCTTATACCGAACGCATTCTGAGTCAGTAATGGTTCGCGCTCTTGTTGAAGCCGCCCGTTCTGGAAAAGAGGTGACGGCGGTAGTGGAGTTGCGCGCCCGTTTTGACGAAGAGTCTAACCTGCGATTGGCTAATCGCTTGCATGAAGCGGGTGTGCTGGTCTTGTATGGCGTAATGGGCTATAAAACCCATGCCAAGATGACTCTGGTGGTGCGAAGAACTCACGGTAAACTCAAACGCTATGTCCATTTGGGAACAGGCAATTATCACGAACAAACTGCCAGGCGATATACCGATTTTGGCTTATTAACCGCCGATGCAGCGATTACTGCGGACACACAAATTATTTTTCAGCAATTAACCGGCCTTGGCAAAACGGTTAAGTTAAAGGCATTATGCCATTCTCCGTTTACTCTGCAGAAAAATCTCATGGCACATATTGATGCCTGTGCTGAAGCGGCGAAAGAAGGAAAAAATGCCGAAATTAACATTAAAATTAACGGATTGACCGATAAGGCCATGATTCAGGCTCTGTATGCTGCATCCCAGGCGGGCGTAAAAATCAACTTGATTGTTCGCAGCATGTGTTGTTTAAAACCGGGTATACCTGAAATTTCAGAAAATATTCGAGTTATCTCAGTTTTGGGACGTTTTCTTGAACATCATCGAATCTATTGCTTCCGCATTGAAGAGAGTGAATATTATTACTGTTCAAGCGCCGATTTAATGGAGCGAAATCTGTACAATCGTATTGAGATTTTGTTCCCTATTCAGGATGAATCCATTCGTAAGCGAATCAAGCAGGAAATTTTCAAAAACTACCTGAAAGATAATATGTATGCCTGGGAAATGCAGGCTGACGGCACTTATAAGCCTATGCGTAATGGTTCTCACTCCGCCCAGGAAAAATTACTGCAGCTTTACTCAAAAACCGCCAATGCGGATTTTTAGCGAGAGCGTTCAGGCAGCCGTCATCTCGAACACAGTGAGAGATCTCCAAAATGACATGGCATGACAGTTCGAAGAACACTCTCTTTTTAGCTGCTAATAAGCAGGGTCTTGCTGGCTTTGCCGGCGTCCTCCCTTGCAAGACGAGGTACCAGATATCCGGGAAGCAAGGTTTGCAGATCTCGAAAAATTTGCAATGCCTTTTCCTGCGGCAGATCGAAATGTGCGGCTCCTGCTACTTTATCGAGTATGTGCAGGTAATAAGGCAATATGCCACAACTAAATAAGCGCTGACTCAACTCGGCTAAAGTTTTTGCATCGGCATTAACCTTTTTTAATAAAACCGACTGATTGAGCAGATGACAACCCGATGTCTGCAGCAGCCGGCAGGCTGATTCAACCGCTTCATCCAGCTCCTGTGCATGATTGCAATGAACCACTATCACCTTTTGCAACCGCAATGAGCTTAAGATGGATAAAAATTCCTCATCAATCCTTTCCGGCAATACAATAGGAATTCGGGTATGAAAGCGTACAGTGGTGACGTGTTTGATTTCATCCAGCTGCTTAAGCACTGAGCTCAAAACGGTATTGGAGGCCAGCAAGGGATCGCCGCCACTTAGAATAACTTCAGAAACGCTGGAGTTTCCTTTTATATAATCAATGACCTGCTGCCAGCCTTCGCGGCCAGGATTATTTTTCTGGTAGGGAAAATGCCTTCTAAAGCAGTAACGGCAATTGACCGCACAAGTGCCGGTTAAGGTTAGCAGAACTCTCCCGGTATATTTATGCAATAATCCGGTGAGCGGATTGCTGCTGTTTTCCTGCAAAGGGTCGTTCTGATAGCCATCGACCTCAAGCAGTTCTTCTTCACTGGCCAGAACTTGCAGCAAAAGAGGATCCTCAGGGTCATGCTTTTTCATGCGCTCCGCAAAACCGCGTGGTACTCGGGTTTTGAAGAGCTTTTCTGCTGCCGTACTGCCTTGAACAGCTGATAAGCCCAGAAACTGCAACAACTCACTGGATGAGGCAAATCCCTGCGCTAAAATTTTTTGCCAACTCACAAAGGCATCTCGCATTAATGATTCAAAATTGATAAACTGCGCGAACTCTAACGAAAATGCAACAAAATCTCAACTGTGGAGTCCGAATGGCTATTTATAGCACCAATGAATTTAAAAATGGATTGAAAGTGATGGTTGACAGTGCGCCTTGCAGCATTGTTGACTGTGAATTTGTTAAACCCGGAAAAGGCCAGGCGTTTACCCGAGTAAAAATTCGGAATTTAAAAACAGGTCGAGTGGTTGAACGCACTTACAAATCGGGTGAAACCCTGCCATCTGCCGATGTGACAGATGTTGAAATGCAATATTTATATAACGATGGTGAACTGTGGCATTTCATGGTTCCTGATACGTTCGAGCAATATGCAATCGGAGAAGAGCCGCTGGAAGAAGCCAAACAATGGCTTAAAGAGCAGGATATTTGCATTGTCACCTTATGGAATAACGAACCCATTCAGGTAACGCCTCCCAATTTTGTCGTCCTGACCATCACTGAAACCGATCCGGGTGTCCGTGGCGATACCTCTGGCGGCGGCGGTAAACCGGCCATTCTCGAAACGGGAGCGGTGGTACGTGTTCCATTATTTATACAAACGGGTGAGCTGATTAAAGTCGATACCCGCAAAGGCGAATACGTTTCCCGCGCTAAAGAATAATATTCCTGCATTACAGCTCGAGAGAAAAGAGTCTTCTCGGGCTATTTCTCCTTAAAATCCTCTCTCTCCCTCAGGGAGAGAGTTAGAGAGGGCTTAAAAATCAACCCTCGCCCTCTCCCAGCTTGGGATAAAGGATTCTTCTTAAGTTTACGCCTATGCGCGCCGGCTGGAAATCCATTCATAATTCACAGATTTTGCCAGGATGGCACTGTTCTATCCCCGAATTGTATTAATCATCCCGCAAAGAACATTAATGAAAAAGCAATTTCTGCACAAAACCATCATTTTGACTTAATATTTGCCATGAGGTAAAATATTTGCTCTATTTAGCAAGCAAGTGAAAAATATGAAGTATATCAAGGCAGCAGAATGGGATAGTGCAGTTAAGTTATATAAGCCGAGAACCTATCAGCAAGCAGCAGATAAATTTAAAGTCATGCTTGAGCAGCTCAACTCTGTAAAGAATAGACAGTCGGGACTTAATAAAAGGGTGCCGGATGGCTGGTATGAAGATTATTTAGCGGTAAGTGAATATTTACTGACTTCTTATTTTAATCTATACGAAAAAGCAAGTTTTGTTAGTGAAGAATATGATCCCATTTTGAGTTTAATACAGCCCATTTCCAGCATGCTTCTAAAGGCGGCCAAACGATTTGGTGAAAAAAACCAAAAGCAGGCAGAGATCGCCAGAATTATCACGCTTAGCGCTTCTTTTTGTGAAAGAACCAGTGGTAAAGCCTCTGAGAGTTGTGGAGAAGCGGAAGATGCAGCGGATAAGACCATTCTCCTGGATAACGCGCTGAAGTGGGTCGATTATTCCATAGCTCTATTGGATGAGCATGGGTTGAAGATAGGTTTTAATGCCTTCCTGTTGAAGCTTGAAATTCTAGGGGATCGCTATGAGCTTTCAAAAGAAAGGCAAAATCTTTTGGGCATGCTTAAGCTGATTGGAGTACATAAGCTTCTTACAAAATCCAGCCTTACTCCCGAAGAACGACTGTGCTTTTTTGCGGTAAGTCTGTGCGCGACAAAAGAATACCCGGAAGAAAGACTAAGCCGTGCAATTGTTAAAGCAGCAATGAAATTCGCAAGTTCCGCTTCTTTCCCGGGTAAGGCAGATGATGAAGATGAAGCAGAAAGTTTAAAAGGCTGGCTGAATATTTTTGAAAGCAGACTTGCAGATAATCTGGAAAAATTTTCGGATGAAACCACTCAAACCTTCCCTGTAAGCGTTGCTGCGGAAGAGGAAGAGGAAATTGAGCTGGTCATTGAGCCGCGCCGATTCATTAGTAGTAGACGTTTGGAAAAAATTCCAATTGAAGAAGAGACTCCAGAAGATCAATTTGATTTTGATCAAGTTCATTTCGATTCTGATACTGACGAAGAAGAGGATAGTGTTCCCGTTTTTGAAACATCGAGAGGCAGTGAATCACTGACATCTTCTGAAGAGGTCGAAGAGGTGATTGTTATAGTGGATGACGAAGAAGAAATAACCCTGACTATAAATAAGGATACAGCCAGGAAAAAAAGAAAAGCGGCTTCAATAGCCGAAGACGTAAGCACTTATTCTGAGACTGGAAGTTCGCCTGCCAATAAGAGAAGCAGAGAGGTTGAAGTTGTCGAAGTGTGCCTTGAAACACCTGATACAGATTCAGTTATTGAAGAAGAAGTGATTCTTTTTGCTGATAGTATGTCACTGATGCAAGCACAGGAGAAGCAATCGGTTTCTTCTTCAAGCAGCGCTCCAGGATTTTTTACCAGGAAGACTCCCAGCCCCGTTCCTGTTTCAGCTCCGGGCGTTGAAATCCAAAAACCTGATATGCAGCAAGTGGGGCAGGCATTTATGAAGGTTTTAAACAGTTTTACTGCAAAAGCTAAAACGTCATCCTTCAAGCCTATTGTTTTATCATTTATGGCGGATTTCATGCTAGAGCCCAGGCAGACCAATCAACCTGCTATCGCTTTATATCTATACCGACAGGTTCTGGCGATACATCCAAAGAATGATAAAATTATTAATGCGATGCTCAGGTTGAGCGCGATGCACCCTAAGCTGCATAAAAATAAAAAGGATTATGAATGTGAGGGCGAGGATATTTTTACCCATACCCTGATTACATTTATTGTCAGACTCAACAAGTTATATGCAAATAAGCCGGAAGCTTTTAAGGCTCAAATTGAGAAAATGTTAGAGTATTTAAAAAACAAGCTAAAAGCATGGGAAAAGCTGATTTCCGAGGCCGAATTGGATGAGCAGCTTATTAAAAAATTTGAAGAAGAGCTTGGATTGCCATCTGCTAAGGATACGACCAGCAGTCCGCCTAAGCTTTAAAAACTCATCAAGCTCAGAGTAATCCCCGTTCCTAGCGGGGATTTTTTTGTCCAATTCCCCTTATCTATAGTAAGCAGCTTGCTGTAACTGGCTTGAAAAATAGAATATTTCAACACTTTGACTAAATTTAAGCCTCAAGGTATAATGCTTGGTCTTTTATTGTAACAAGTGTAAGAAATGAAGAAAGCTAAAACTAAACAGTCCAAAGAAACAATAGAAAATATAAAGAAAGTAGAGGATATATGTGAAGTGTTAATGTCTGAGTGCGAAAGGATTGCTCATATTGAATATAATCCCCGCTCGTATGATGTAGCCTGGGAAGAATTGCAGAAACCTGTTACTAATTTAAAACAAGTCACTGACATTGTGTATACGTTGAACTCTGATGATCTGCAAAAAAAGGTCAATGAAACCTGGTTGACGCTAGCTGCACGGATGATCGACATTGCGGACTGGCATCTCTCTGTCGTAAAAGGCGACATACCTAGAGGAAAGACTGCAAAAAACGTCAACATGGACACTGTTTTCTTGTGGAGAAATAGAGGTTTTGATTATCTTGCCGATGCTTCTTTGCAAATTCCTTATTACCATCACTTTCTCGATGTCAAGATAGCCTATCATCTGGCTGGCGATGAGACGAAAACAGCCAGTCAATTCAGAAAAATAATTAGTATTTTAAAAAAACAAAACCTGTTGTCTCTTGAGAAAGCGACTGCGTCATTACATATGCCTTATTTGGTTGAACTTTTTGAAATTGCGCTTGATGTGAGCAGCGAAGCTAAACCTGGAGTGGAACGTGATGGTCTGATGAAAAGCATTAAGGCATTCGCTGACTCATCGATCCGTTACCCCCAAGGAACGACATCTAAAGAAAAGAAAATGCATGAGAGCAGGTTTCAAGAGTTTCGCGCATTAGTTGCAGATCCTGCATCTGGCAAGAATAAGAAGGCCTTGCAATTAGACTCATCTACCGAAAGTTTTGAATACGAACCTCTTGTTGGAAATACAGACAGCGATGATGACGAGATAGTTCTGTATGGAGATGGTGATTCAATGACTGAAGATGAGACTGAATCCGAAACAGAAGCTGAAAAAAGCCTGAAGGAAAAATATGCAAAAAAACGAAAGGGTGCGATCGATGAAAAGGGAGGAGAAGATCTCCCGCTCAGCAAGAAAAGGAACGTTTTGCATACCAACGCTGTGATTGTAGAGGATTCTTTGCTGAATAGTTCTGACGCCGTAGATTTCCTGGTAGGATTAGCTGCGCCAGGCACTTCCTGCAATACCCTGCAGACTCATGCTCCATTGATTAATCCGAACTTACCAGAAAAGAGTATTTCTTCAAATCTGGATAATTTATTCTTTGGCGGAAGTAATAGACGAACGCCATCACCTTCTCCTGAACAACAAAGAGAAAGAGCACATAAGGTAACTGATGTAACCAATGCGCTGGTAAAGGTATTAGAGCAGATGAGGCATTATGATAAGGCTTATCAAGCGAAAGTACTGGAACATTTGGCAGACTCACTGCGAACCAGGGACCTCTCTTGCTGCGTATTCTTATATCGGCAGGCAGTGGCTATGGATAGCATGAATGATGAGCTGCTCTTTAAGTACACATCGACTGCGGGGGCTGAGAAAGTAGCTTGCGTAAGCAAGGATAAAGGCACAATTTTCAATCAAACACTGAATCAATTACCAGAAATGCTCAATGCGGTATTTGAGAAAAGTTCAGGAAATGAATACAAGGTTTTTGTACTGAATTCGCTAGAAACGATGTCAGATATTGCAACAGAAACCTTTAAAGACATAACAGAACACTTTAATCATCATCTTGAGCAAACCTGCGGTTCAGCAGTTATCCCCTCAATGTAAAATCTAATGCTGGAATTAAATGTAATTCCAGCATTAACAGTTACCAGCGGCGAAAGTGCCACCTATTAACTCTGGGTCCGTAGTATGCGTTACGCCAATAAGGTCTGCTAGACCAATAAGGATGGCCCCAGTTATAACTGTTATAATAAGACCCGCCCCAGTAAGGTCTGTATCCATAATAGCCTACTGAATATACATAGTCCTGGTTGTAAGAAGGAGTAGTATAAGTGGTCTGACTTACTGTGCATCCAGACAGCCATAAAGTGGATCCAAGCAAAGCACCGGTTAGCACTAATTTCTTCATGATTTCGTCCTTGGCTACAAAGCTTTCTCTAAGTATAAGCCAAGATCATGATGTTCACAAAAGTAGCAGGCTAGTGACTGCTTAACTTCAATCCAACTATAGAAACTATAATCAGGCTAATACATGAAAGTCGCATGAGAGTGGCAGGCTCATCAAGAAAACAGATGCCGTAGATAACAGTGCCGACTGCACCAATGCCAGTCCAGATTGCATATGCGGTACCAATGGGTAAGGACCTGAGTGAGGAAGCTAATAAGATAAAACTGACTGCCATAGCGGATACTGTGAGTGCTGAAGGGAGCAACTTGCTGAAACCATCCGTATATTTAAGTCCAACTGCCCAACAAATTTCGAACAGTCCTGCAAGTATTAAAGTGAACCAGGCCATAACCTTCCTTATTTATGAAGCTAATGGATAAAGTAGCTTTCTTCAAAGAGACAGATCAAGTGTTTTGTAGAGGGCTTGCAAATTGTCTGTACAAATATTGCTCATTTGACGGGGTTGGTATATAATGAATTTTTGCGTTTGATAAAAAGCAGCATAAGCAAAAACCGATGCGGCTGCATGATTTAATTCCATATGTGTCAATGCTAACCCAAGTGGTTCTTTCAATAAACAGAGAGAAGTACTTAATGCAAAAAAAACAAAAAAATTTGCAAAAAGTGTTTGACATGAGAAGCGAAATCCGTAGAATACGCATCACGCCTTCGGGGCGAGTTGATTAAGAAGATGAAGACAAACTGTGTGGGCGCTTGAAGAGATTTGAGTGCTTGAGAAGTAAAGAATATAGTCAGAGAAATTT
>NZ_MVJN01000004.1 GCF_003265995.1 Legionella quinlivanii
TGGTATCCAACAGCATAGAGTCCCTTTGTTTATTCCTGCCCGGAAAAAATTTAAAGGGTACTCTAGCTCTTTTTTCAATTTATTCAATCTGTTAAACAAAAATATTTTCCTTAGCCTGACGGCTATGGGCGCTTCGCCCGACGTTGGATTTTCATCAAAATCAAACAGATGAGATGGTATTATTCCAAAGAAGGATGGAACCTCTATTGATAAAATTACTGCATGCTTGAATATGCAACGAAAAAGAAATGTCGAGCGAAGCGCCCGACCTACGATTTCAGGTAAAGATTCGCCTCGAGGATAATAAATGTCTCGTATAGTTTTTGGTGTTATTTTAGCGGCCATTCTTCTGACGGCCGCTTATCAATGGAATTCAAAGCATATGGCGAATAGTACTGCTCAGGAAAGCTATTTATATCCTGCTATCAAACCCTTTCATGAAGATTATCTTGCTACTGGCAGCCTGCATAAACTATGGTATGCCGAGTATGGCAATCCCAATGGGAAGCCCGTTATAGTATTACACGGGGGGCCTGGTGCCGGATGCGGTGAAAATGACATGCGTTATTTCGATCCCGCTTACTGGCGCATTATTTTGCTGGATCAGCGAGGCGCCAAACGCTCAAGACCTTTTGGAGAAATGCGTGAAAAT
Source organism: Legionella quinlivanii (assembly GCF_003265995.1). GTDB lineage: Bacteria > Pseudomonadota > Gammaproteobacteria > Legionellales > Legionellaceae > Legionella_C > Legionella_C quinlivanii_A. The sequence goes on from NZ_MVJN01000004.1 coordinate 653, forward strand.
ACCACCCAGGACTTAATCGCAGATCTTGAGCGCTTACGAACTCACCTGAATATTAATCAATGGCTGGTATTTGGCGGCTCCTGGGGCAGTGCACTGGCGCTGGCTTATGGCGAAGCGCATCCTGATAAGGTAACCGGTTTTGTCTTGCGGGGGATTTTTCTCGCGCGTCAGCGTGAAAGTGAGCAATTGTTGTATGGAATGCGCGATACTTTTCCTGATGCCTGGCAGGAGTTTAATGATTTCATCCCCAGGGACCAACAGCATAATTTAGGAAATGCCTATTACCAGCTGGTGATGGATTCTGATGCCAGTGTCGCTTTACCAGCGGCGAAAGCACTGATGAAATATGATTTGATTTGTTCGTTTATCAAGCTGGGTAAAAAGCAATTAGATGCGTTTCTAAGCGATGATCAACTTGTGCTAGGGATTGCCAGAACCTTCATTTATTATAACGAACATCATTTTTTCCTGGAAGAGAATCAGCTCCTGGATAACATCGACAAAATCAATCATTTACCCCTGATTATCGTTCATGGACGCTATGACACGGTCACCCGGGCACGCACCGCATTTGAATTGCATCAGGCCTGGCCGAACTCTCAATTGATTTTTGCTGACAGCTCAGGCCACTCGGCTATGGAAATTAATGTAACCAGGGAATTGATTAAAGCAACTGAGGCGATGAAAAAGCGCTCCTCATGACTATAACTAACCTATCGTCTTTGCGAACAAAGTGAAGCAATCCAAATCGAAACCTGAACAAAGTAAGGAATTGGATTGCTTCGCTAATGCTCGCAAAGACGGTTTTTGTAACAACGCCGATTGCTCACGGGTGATTGAGAGATCCTCCCCCTACAAGTAGTACAAGCCGCCCTCACACAATAAGGGTACTTCTACTGAACTTTCCCCCGCATATCAATTTCCCAGACATCTATTACAACATCATTCTCAATAATATAAAAATAATCATGCAGATTGATAGTGGGGTCGCAATGTGGAACAATTAATTCCAGAACCTCGCCATTTTTCGGCAGCGGCGCATTGCCTGAAGAAGAAACACGACCATGTTCATCACCGAAACCTGCCCAGTCGTATTCCAAATTTGAGCGATTAATGATGAGAGGTTTACAGCGATCGACATACAAGGCTTTAGTACCTGCATCAACAGTCACATGCGAGTTTTGATTACTGCTGATAACTGTGGTGAGCAGAGTCATCGCCGGTAAAAAGTGCTTCCCAGTCGCTGAGCCGATTTCACTATACTGCACATCCATGACTGTATAAGACCCCGGTTGAATCTCTGTGACCTCAGAAGCCTGGCAATCAATGTCGAAAGTGCCAGTTCCCGTACCGGTCAAAATCTCACAAGGCAATCCCGCTTTTCTAAATTGACGAACCAGTTCACTAGCCATTTCCATGACCGCCAGCGACTTGTTTTTACGTTCCTCATAAACTGCTATATGTTGTAAATTTCCCGCGTAACATTGGATTCCAGCTAAGCGCAGCCAAGGCATCCCCTGGACAAACTGACCTAGTGACAAAGCATCACTGGCATTCACTCCCGTTCGACCAATGCCGGAATTGATATCAATCAGAACTGATAACACTTTACCGCAGGTTTGAGCAGCCTCATTGAGCTGCTCGATATTCTCTTTATTATCCACCACAATGTACAAATCAGAGCAAAGCTGATGGCATTCCATTAAGCGCTGAATTTTATGCCTGGTAACTACCGGCGATGTAATCAGAATATTAGAAAGGCCTTTAGATGCCAGCACCAGGGCTTCACTCACTTTGGCCACGCAAACACCAATAGCGCCATAGTCGATTTGCAGCTGTGCCAGCGAAGACGATTTATGGGTTTTACAATGTGGCCTTAAATGAATGCCCTGTTTTATACAATGGTCGCGCATCGTCAAAAGATTAAGCTCAAGCTTTTGCTTATCGATGAGCAAACAAGGAGTATCGAGTTGAAATTTGCTTAACCCCAGAAGCAAGGACTTATCCATATTCAATCACTTTTTTCAGAGCGGCAAACCCGGCGTTCAATCCATAAAGCCAGCAGGATTGTCGAGAGAACTCCCAAGGCGACTCCATAATTATGCCACCCCTCCCCCACCAGTTTTAAGGCATCCGGGGAGTGTAATAAAGAGAATGGCACCGCCAGTAATACATCGACAATGGCCGAACCTGCTACAAGTCCGCAGGCCAGAAGAATTCCGATTTGTTTACGTTCTTTCTTTTCTTCTTCATTTATCTTTCTGCGTTTTAAGGACCATTGAACCAGCATGTAAATCAGGCCGCCTAAAAACAGAGGAAATGAAGAAGCAATAGGAAGGTACATCCCGATAGCTATACCCAGAATTGACAAGCGAATTATGCGATGAATTCTAAACAATTTGTCAATAATGATAATCGCCACAATGATGGCAGAACCTATTAGCATCATCGCCCAGGGCAACGTATTTCTGAAAACTGCTTCGGTAATGGCAGCCATTAATGCGGCAGTCGGTGCGGGTAAGGATTGTGCCGGGTCCATTCCTTCATGGGGCATTACACCGGCAATGCCGTATACATCAAATAGCAGCTGCATTACAGGAGGGATGACTAATGCGGAAACGATAACCCCTAAAAGCAGCATCACCTGCTGACGCCATGGGGTTGCGCCAACCAGCTGACCCACTTTCAAATCCTGAGTGTTATCATTGGCAATTGCAGCAATACCCGTCACAATGGAGCCAATAATGATAGTTATCGCTTCAGCCGCTTTAATCTGATCCTCGGTAAAAGGCAAGGGGAGCATCTTATTGATAAATGTCAATAATACCCAGGCAGCAAATAACATTCCGGCAATCACAACAGAGCTACCGGGACTGGCAGTTACACCTACCATACCTGAAAAATAACCAGTCATTACCGAAAATAAAAATCCAACGATAAGAACGTATAAAACCGCTGCGAATGCCAGACCGGGAGCCGAATCTTCTGAAAACCCGACTGCTTCAGTAGGAAAAATATACTGAAAAAAGAAAAACAGGATGCCCGACATCAGCATGATCCCGATTAATAAAAACGGCAAAGGAATATCGCGATCCGTTCGGGGAAGGAAGCTATCCTTACGGTTCTTGGTGACAAAGGCATCAAAGGAGACAGCAATACTTTTGGCCAATGGCCTGATAAGCTTCAGGAAAGTCCATACACCGGCGAAAAGCATAGCACCAATTCCTAAGTAGCGCATTTCGCTATCCCAGAGAAAAGCCGCTGCCTGCTCAACCGGATATTGGTGTAGAAACTCGGGATAAAATCGACTCACAATTGGCAAAGCAATTAACCAGGATACCACCGAGCCGATAAAAATACTGATAGCCATTTCAAAGCCGACCAGATAACCGGCACCAATCATAGTGGCAGAAAATCCGGCACCAAAACCAAAAAGAGAACGCCTGGCAACAAACCAGACACTCCAACTGCTGGCAATCAGTTTAAAGCCAACCTGCAATAATTCAATTAAGCCGCCAATAGCCCCACCCAAAAAGATATCGCGGATACCAGAGCTTCTTGAAGATTTTAACACCTCGGCAATTGCCCGGCCCTCCGGGAATTTCAAAACCGGTTCATTAACCAGTACCCGGCGTAAGGGGATTGAAAAAAGTACTCCCAAAATACCACCGCAGGCTGCAATCATGAAGTTGTTAATGTAATCAAAATGATGCCAGTAATGGATAATAACTAATGCGGGAATGGTGTAAACGATACCTCCTGCAACCGCCTCACCTGCCGAAGCAGCCGTTTGTACCGCATTATTTTCTAGAATGGTTGCATTTTTAAAAAATCGTAAAATACCCATTGAAATAATAGCGGCAGGAATGGACGCGGAGGTCAATATCCCCAGCTTCAATGCCAGATAGGCATTGGACATAGCCAGTAATACAGTCAGTAATACCGCCAGCAAAATACTGCGGAGTGTTAACTCAGCTATATAGGGCTCTTTTATTTCTTTCACAACAGACTTGGTCATGCATTACCCCAGGCAGCCTTGGCAATTTCCGGTTTAATCCAGGACTTAAGCATTGAATAGGGAATCAGGACTTTTTGCGGTCCATAGACATAGGCTGCAACCTGATAGGTATCAAACACAATCATTACTCCAGACCTGGTGAAATACCAGCTTTTATAATTTTCAGCTGTGGGTTTCGTTCCTTCATTAATCCAGTTTTCATCTGCCTTTCCTTGCTTGACGAAATGATCATGACAGAATTTAGCGATTTGATTGAGTGCGTCACTCTCCGGTTTAAACAGTGAATCCAGACTAATCTCTTGCCCATTAAAAAAGTTGAATGTCTTAATGCTTTGGGAAGGATGAGCTGCTCCTCTCATATTGCTTGAGACATTAAATAAAAGACTCAGAATACTGGCATTGGAAAACTTGGTTTGATAATTAATGTATAATCCATTTTTGCCAGGGATATCGGCAGATAAATTATCCTGTTTGTTTATCTCTAAAATGGCTTCCTTTTGCTTACTAATAAAATCCTGAACAGGTTTGTTTATTGTGTTGCTGGCATAGCCCTGAGGGTAGTTAATATCCAAAACCAGCTTTTCATCTTCCTGCTTGATGGTGACTGTTTTTACCGATGCCAGTGCGTTAAAAACGCCGCCAGTCATTAGAGTTAATAACATCAGTATTTGTACTATTTTTTTCATAACGACTCCTCTACTGCTTTAACCATTTTCCGCCAATCATTGTGCTGTGAGGAAGAGGGTAAGCAAAATAATAACACAGGGAAGCACTCTCTTTTACTGACCAGCGAACAAGGTCCGCGGCAAAACCAGGGGCAAGTATGCCAGTTTCCTGATGAATACCCAAGGCTTTTGCTGCATTTACTGTAACGGCTTTGAGTACTTCCGGAATGCTTAAGGAAAAGAAACGGCAAGCCATACTCATCATGAGCAATAACGACGCTGTTGGTGATGAGCCTGGATTACAATCCGTTGCAATAGCAATATCCACCCCATGCTGACGTAAAAGCTTTACCGGCGGCTTTCTTTTCTCTGCAAGGAAATAATAAGCACCCGGCAACAGAACTGCGACAGTACCGTTTTCTCCTAAAGCTCTTGCCCCCTCCTCCTCCAGATATTCAAGATGATCGCAGGATAAAGCCTTCATGTTCGCGGCCAGTCTGCTTGCACCCAGATTGGAAAGCTGTTCCGCATGGCATCTGAGCGGAATCTTATAGTGGTTCGCAGCATTGAATATTTGCTCTGTTTGAGCAAGATTAAAACCAATGGATTCACAAAATACATCGACCGCATCAGCCAACCCCTGGTCGGCCACAGCAGGAAGCACCTCTGCACATAAATAATCCACATAAGCCTGTGCATTGTGTTTATATTCGACAGGCACTGCATGCGCACCCAGAAAGCTGGTTTTAATCCGCATTCCGCTGAAAGTCTGCAGCTGCCTTGCCGCTTTCAGCATTTTAATTTCATTGTCCAGATCAAGGCCATAGCCCGATTTGATTTCAACGCTGGTAACGCCTTCTGAGCGCAAGGCAAGCAGGCGAGGCAAGGACTGTTCAATCAGTTCGTCCAGCGAGGCCCTTCTAGTCTGCATCACCGTGGAGACAATGCCTCCGCCTTCTCTGGCAATATCCGCATAACTGGCACCTTCGAGTTTTCGCTGAAATTCTCTGGAGCGATCGCCGGCATATACAAGATGCGTATGGCAATCAATGAGACCGGGAGTAATCAGCTGCCCCTGACAATCCTCAATCAAGGCATCAATGCGCTGAAATTCCACAGGAAGCAGTTCATCTTTTCCACACCAGGCAATTTTATCCTGCGAAATAACAATTGACTGTCCGCCCCTTTCCGATCCATCCGAATCAAGGGTCAAAGCATTTTTTAAAATGGTGAGACTCATATTACTCCCAGTGAGGTACGATATGAGGAGATTTTAACCAGGCAGAGTGATGACTTGTGTCATAAATATCCCACTCCTGCGCAATATATTCCTCTTTAGGAACATCGATTAGCAGCCATGTCAAAAACAGAGCCACTGTAGAGGGCTCAAGCAGTCGCTGTTCCGCCTTCAGAGATTTAAAAAAACTTTGCTTTTCATTTTCCATGTGACTGGCTTCACGAATAATTTCCTGCATAGGCGTGTCAATAATACCCGGCATTACACTGGCGAAAGCAACCCCTTTCTCTTCTAATTGCCAGCAGCGCGTCAGCATAGCCAATGCTGCTTTAGATACGCAATAGCCTGCCCATCCGGCAACTGGAAAATAGGCGGCGCCTGAACCGATATGCAGTACTCGCCCCTGGCTCAGTTTATGATGGAGTAATTGAGATAAAAAAAGTGGTGCATTTAAATTAGTCTTAATAAAGCGGTTCCAGTCAACTTCACTGACAGTTTGAACTGGCTGAATCGGTGTAATCACTCCAGCATTGTGCACCAGACCTTCCAGATTGCCCTTGGTCTCTAAATGATCCACCAGACGCTGACGCTCCCGGGCCTTGGAGACATCACATTGAAAAAATGAAATTCGCTCTGAGAGGCTGGCTGTTGATTCAAGCACATCGATTCGCCGCCCCACAATCAGGACTTCTTTTTGTCGTTCAGTCAGTGCAATAGCCAGGGCACGTCCAATACCAGTGCCGCCTCCGGTAATTAAAAACATAGTTATCCTTACTGCCAGGCCGCTACTATTCAGGGATTGACAAATTAAACCGCAGCAGCTCTGTCAATTTTAAATAGAGGAAATGATAACAGGTCTCTGGTTTTGTTAATACTATCTTGAAAGCTCAGTTTGAAAGCATTAATTTTATTCAGGATCATCTGCGCTGGTTGCGTAAATTCATGAATTGTAAGATAGTAATCTAACCTGTTGATTAAACGTCTGTTGATATTGAAAAGATGGATTAATTGAAATCAGAGCGAACAATTAATGGTCTTTAAGTTGTGAATTTTATTGCAAGGAGTCAACCAATGAATAAATTAGTGTTGTGTGGTAGTGTGTTATCTATAATGTGTGCGACTGCGCATGCCGATAACAAACCTGCTGCTATTTTAACTCAGCCTGTAGCCGCACAAACAACTCAACCGGATACAACTACTCAAAATCAAGGCAGTCAAACCAGTCAGCCCGCCGCAGCAACCCAAAATCAGAATGGGCAAGCTGGCCAGTCTGGGGCCGCCACACAGACTCAAAGTGGTCAGTCCGGCAGTACAACCCAGACAAAACAGGCGACAACACCTGCCACAATCAAAACTCAAACCACCACGACCACTACTCAAACACCCAGCCAGACAACAACCCAGACAACTCCTGCAGCGAACACAGCGAATCCGGTCAATACATCTGTGAAACCCACAGTCGTTCCCGCTGGACAAACAACCCAGACCACAACAATTCCTGCAACTGCTCAGCCTCAGGTCATTGATTGCAATTACCGCATACCTGCAGAAACTACCCAAATTGAGCAATCGCTTGTGATTAAATGGGCAGCAAAAGCATTACAACAATCGTTTGATCTGGATTTTAATACCGTTGATCAGCAACTTGCATCTCTGAAAAATTGCTATACCGATCAGGGTTGGCAAAGTTTCAATGATGCATTGACCAAATCAGGCAACCTGGAAGCCATCAAAGCCCAAAAATTAATGGTCAGCAGTATGATCGATGGCCAGGAACAAGTAGTAGAGAGTAAAGATAACCAATGGAAAATCACCTTCCCATTGCAGGTAGTCTACCAGAATGACAAAGAAAAGCTGACTCAGCCTCTCTCTGTTTACCTAGTCATTGGACGTAAAATTACAGGTGATCTGGGTATCATGCAGATGATCGCCTCACCCAGACAAATAGGTTCTGGGCAACAAAGCGTGCCTTCCACCAATCAAACCACAACTAACAGTGGAAATAAAACCTCACAGTAATTAAACCAGATTCCCGCTATGCGGGAATCCCTCTCTCAATTTTTTCTCCCAAATGATGTTATCTTCATAACGAAATTCTTTACAGATTTGTCACGATTTATTACTGCCTATTAATCAGACACTAGTTGATAGAAACCTCATATCTGTGTTATTTTTATAACATATGTTTAAATTTAGAAAAGAAAATGGCCTATCCAAAAATTTCTGCCTTACTGAATAACTGTCCAATGCATTTTCTAACCCCTGAAATTGTTCAGGAGTGCTTGAAACGGGGCAGCGACGGCAGTTACAGCCGCCCTCAGGATGATGTCAACTATGAGCGTCTGAAACAGACGTTTGCAGCTACCTATCTTGAAGGAAAAGAAATATCCTGGCCAGAGCTCGCGGAACTTTTACGGCAATATAATCCTTTCGACCAGCAAATCATCTTAGGACCCGTATTACGTCAATTTATGGCTGATTCAATGAAAGTTGATCACGAATTACCTGCCTTTTTTGAAGATAAAGCCGGATTGGAAGCTTATATACGGAAGATGTCTGAACCTGTTCCCGAATTACAAAATCGTTTTCATTCCGCTGGCCCCCATGAAATTTCAACCTTTGTCGCAGCCCCTTTGGGAATTATGTTTACTTATCACAGAGCCAAGGAATCCCCCAAAACCCTTCCGCATATCGCATTGCAGGATCCGGTTGGATTAATTGACGTTTATCATGAAGGGGATATTGGAGGAGCAGGCAATGGCGGGCACTGGGAAAGAACCGATAATAAGCTTGACCGTGTGGACTATGAAAAAGAAGCTGATTCAAGACTAGGATCTGTGGTTCGGCTTTTGAAAGATAACCCCAGTGTGACCCGAATGGGTTTGGATTTACTCAAACAACACGTCCGGAGGATGTACGAGTCAGTGTCAACAGGGCTTGACAGGAAAAATGAAATTGAATTCCTCGATGTACTCGCTCTGCAACTATCAAAATATGCAACGCTAATCAATGCGGTTCCTAAAGAAATAGCTATTCAGATTATCAATCCGGAACCTGACTCATTATTATTAGAGTTAATCACTCAGGTGCCTGATTTTATTGGTGAATACTCCCCGGAAATAATCGCTTCAGTAAAAAACTGCCTAAGACTTCGGGAACAGGGTAAGCCCTATATTTTACAGGGCATCTCCCAATTGAATGAAATTGTCAATTCACTCATGGAGCCTGTTCAGATAAACGTACCTGGGACTCAATCAGTCCAAAAAGCAGAAGAGGAGGAGTTAATCAGAGTAATGCCGTCCTCCCCTCCCTTGCCACGGGCTTCTTTTTTTAATAGCAATCCTTCATCTCAACCAGCTCGCTCACAAGACCTCAGTGTGCCAGCCCCTCTCCCTGAGTTGACCGTGATTGATTTATCTTCGATTCCGGCAGAAGAAAAAATTTCCTCTAATAGTGGAGAGCAGGATGAACTTTTAACGGCTCCTGTTTTTGATTTGGAACTTATCAGCCCGGCTCCTGAATCTGAAAAAGAAACTACAACCCCCGGTATGCCAGGTCCCTTGAGCGATAAATTGGTTCTCGATGAATTTGAAGATTTAATCACAGCGATTAACGCTGCCCTAAGCTTGCCTATTACAGCACAAGCCATATGTCAGGTTATTAATCTGGCTAATGAGCTTCAAGATAAAATTGTTGAGACAATTCAAAAGAGAAAACCCTCCGTGGCTGTAAATCGGGAGAGCGTTGAGGAAGTGCTTACCCAACTCAAATCAATTTATCCAGCCAAACTCCATTTTCAAAATCGGGAGCAGGCGCAAATGTGGCGAGCCTGTGTGCTTGAATTGACAAAGGAATATGCCCCTAAATTATTTCGTTCTGCCACCCAGGCAAGCACTTTTGGTAATAACCTTGTAAGCCTGCTTGATCTGACCACTGATGTCTATGTGGAAGTCGAATCGCTCACCATGAAATACAGGAATGTGACCGAGGACCTCGAAGATCTTGATTATTTTAGTAGTGAATACCAGGCACATCTGGACCTCATTGTACGGGAACTACCTAAATATCAGAAGGAACTTGATGACTTATCCAAATGTCCTAAAAATTATAAACCGATCGTTACATCAGCAGTAAAATCGGTTATGAACTATATCGAATTGCCCCCTCTTGCCCGCTTAAGGAAACTGCATGAAAATCTAATGGAGGCAATTAATAGCCTGGAACAATTTAAAAATTCAATTGACCCAGAGAGTTCCGATCCGCTAAAGCAACAGCAACTAAAAGACATCAATCATGCCCTTCTTAAATTTAATGCCTCACAAACTGAATTGGATGATAGCATTAAGTTCATTCTGGAAACGGGCAACACGCATAATGCCGGCTTGTTGCTGGTTAAATATAGCGATGATTTAAAGAAAACGGTACAAGATACAGTCTTGGACAAACCCTCTTTATCCTCACTGCACAGTACTTTTGAAAAATTTACCCGATTAATACTTAAAATCCTGAGCTTTGGAATCTATGAATATAAATCCAAACCAAGACAGGCGATTGAGGTACTGGATAGCGATCAGCTGGTGGATATCAGCAGCGGGATAAATGGCCCCTCAGCATCCTGATAGTCATCGTTTACAGTATTCTTAAACTTTGGACTCCTTCCTCTATCACCCTGGATTGATTTTCCAGGCATTGTTGAGGGCGCACTGCTTCAGCGTAGCGAATCTGTATGATTAAGGGCCGTAATGCATTATCGCTTAGTGTAATTCGCCACTGATGACTCAGGTATTTATTCTTGATCCGAAGACAGGGAAACTCCCCTAAATCTTCAAGCAAATAACAGTATTTTTTTTCCTCATGCATGATACAGCATGCCGATCTGGATTGCAGCTGATGAAGAATTTCATTAGCTCCATGATCAAATACTGTACACGTCCTATTTTTCTGTTTTAGCAATCGGATGGCCTCCTCTTCCAGGAGCTGGATTTCGCTTTGAATATGAATCATCTGTCCTAAATTTTTGTAAAATAAAAATAAGGATTCGCTTTGAGCCATAACCAGTAAAGCAATAAAACTTAAGATTAATGAAAAAACGATTAGAATCATTCCCTGCGAGCTTTTCATACGGCACGGACTCGCGTCAATAATTCAACTGTTTTGCTTTTTTTTAAAAATAGCATTGTTTTCAGAAAGCAATAGGCTCCTTTTCTAATCAGTTCAGTCTTGATTCCATCAATGATGCCGCTCAGTTCTTCTTTTTTATTAAAAGTGTAAAAGAGTGCAAAAGAATTCTGGGTATGTTTTTCTACAGAAAATTGCTCCTGAATCCAGAGCCCTGCATAGACAGGATCAAGATATTGATAAATGAGTGCGCGATCCAGTTCCAGCCACTGGCCAACATGATTAAACCTGGTCATTTTTACCAGGCGAGTTTCCGCATGAAAGCAATCAGCAATGACAATTGTCTGTCCCGCTTTTATCGTTTCATTTTTTTCAAGCAGAATGATTTTGCCATTCTCATCCAACAGGCGTGAAAAGGATTCATTCATCCTCGATAAACGCAATTCCATTTTACGGTTATCAATGTGTATCGTTTCCAAACCAGGATTAATTAAACTTGCGATATTTGCGCAGGGACTAAAACCTGCACGCCGCGAACTATCCCTCAGCAACTGAACGAGCATCAGCAGATCATTTTCTTTCTCAAGCAGATTTTGACTGTGATAGTATTGTTGCCGGGTGTTTATGTATTGCTGGTTGAGAACCATCAATAACAGACTTGATAAAAATAAGCTGATGAGCAACTCAACGAGACTTATCCCCTGCTGAAAGCGCATAAAAGGCCACCTTCTTCCTGCTGGTTGACACGGATAATGAATTGAGAAAATTGGTCAAGCGACTCATTGAGCCGATGTGAACTCTGCCAAAGTACTGAGATAAGACCCAGCGCTCCTGCTCCAACCAAAAAAAGGGCAATAAGCACTTCTATCAAAGAAAATCCCTTGTATATTTCCATTTACATTCCCGGGGTCAAACTTGCAGGGAGAGATTATCTCTTTCAGCCCTCTTGTTCAATATTTTTTATAAGAAGACTTAATATTTCTCAGATCCTCTTGGCTCTGTATTAAACTTATTAAATAAGTAGGACATATAATTCCAATATGTTTTTATTTTATCAGGAGAGTATATTTTGCTGACAGTACTATCTGGGCAGGCTGCGTATACGAGTTGCAATTCAGGCTTACTTGGGTAAATATATTTTCTTGGCATGAAAAAGGAGAGTCTTTTGGCCTGTGATTTTTTCTCACTTCCTCATCCAGGAATCAAAACGCTTAATCCCTATGTGCCGGGTAAGTCTATTGAGGAGCTTGCTCGCGAACTAGGGATTGATAATATCATCAAACTAGCCAGTAATGAAAACCCATTGGGTTGCAGCCCGCATGTCATGGATGTACTTGAAAAGCTAAGCAGTACGACTATCGCGACTTACCCTAGTCCAGGTATCCATCCATTAAGAAAACAACTGGCGAATCATCTCGGCGTTGAAGAAGCCATGCTGACCTTGTCCAATGGTTCCGATTTGCTTTTTAATACCGTGATGACTGCATTTGCCCTGCACAGCGGAAAAGAGATTTTAACGCATCAGCACGCATTTATTTCTTATCAGATTCAGGCTCAAACTCTGGGGATTCCGACCTCTATATCTCCGGCGCTCAATGAATGGGAAGTCAATATTGATGAATTAATCAAACGCACATCGCTCAATACTGCCTTGATCTTTATTGCGAATCCGAATAATCCTACCGGTTTACTGCTTGATTTGCAGGAAATCGGACGCTTAATGGCTTCAATTCCAAGCTCTACCATAGTGGTTCTTGATGAGGCCTATTATGAGTTTGCCTATCCAGCCAGGCAGCCCGGTGCACTTCAATTTTTAAATCAATATCCCAATTTAATTATTACCCGTACGTTTTCGAAAGCCTATGGGCTGGCAGGGCTTCGTCTTGGTTATGCGATAGCCCATCCTGATATTATTCAGTTGCTATTGCGAGTTCAACTACCCTTTGCAGTTAATCAGGTCGCAATGCAGGCAGGCATTGAGGCGCTTGCTGATCAGAACTTCGTTGCAGAAACCTTAAGTGTGAATGCGCAGGGCATGGAGCAACTGGCCGCGGGATTTAGTGATTTGGGTTTGTCCTGTCTTCCCTCTGCCTGTAATTTTTTAACCATTGATTGTAAGCAAAATGCATTACCAGTTTACCAATCCCTGCTTCAGCATGGTATCATCGTAAGGCCGCTTGTTCCTTATGCATTACCCAATCATCTAAGAATAAGTATTGGCACAAAAGAACAGAATGCACGCCTGCTTGCTACATTACCGACATGTTTATCAGCCAATAAGGAGACTTTATGACTAATGATTTGCGTCAAAAACACTGTGAGTCCTGTGAAGGAATTGGGCAAACCCTCAATGCGGAACAAATCCTGAATTTACTTTCCCAATTGCATGAACGATGGCAGGTTGTTAATGAGCATCAGGCGATTAAACGTTCTTTCTCTTTCGATAATTTCTATGAAACAATGGCCTTTGTTAATGCCGTTGCCTGGATAGCGAATGTAGAAAACCACCATCCGGATCTTGAGGTTGGTTATAATTATTGCCATATAACCTTTATGACCCATGCTTTAAATGGCTTAACTGCCAATGATTTTATCTGTGCCGCCAAAATAGATGGTCTTCTGGCCGAATAACTTGCTTTAACACGCAGCTCCTCTACGCTGGTTCAATGACAACGTTGAGTGAGCATTGCGCAATCTCACGCAATGCTTCTACTCTTAAGCCTCTATTCCAGCGCTTGAAAAACAAGGAATATCTTCTTCATCCGGTGGAAAAGGCTCGTCTTTCAAGTGCGAATTAAGCAATAAAACCAGTGGTAAGAGTAAAATCAACATCCCTATTCTTTTCATAAAATTCCCGTAAATTATTCAGACAGCAACCGAACTGATTGTATCCAATAAATTAGCCATCCGCTCATGTACAATAGCGTCATTCCCACACTGGCGTTTTCCGTAACTAGAAACGAATCAACTAACTTGTCGTCTTTGTGAACGCAGTGAAGCAATCCAGATCAAACCTTGAACAAACTTAGAAGCTGGATTGCTTCGCTAACGCTCGCAAAGACGGTTTTTTATACACTCATCTTCATTTATGCAACAACCCCGCGCGGAAATGATAGCTCTCAAATAAGAGTTTCCTAGCGTCTTGAACTAATCGTTCGCAAGCATGCTACTGTGGGCTCATATTAGAGACTGATGCGCTCTCCTCTTGATTTAAGATTGGTGCAGCCAGCAATGCTTCTTCCATCAGCTTAAAGAAGCTTAGCGTTCTTCTAGCAGGCATTTGCTCAGTTGAGGATTTCGCTTCGCTTTCTGGTTTAGAAGATTTTACCTCTTCAGACTTCAGCTGATTTTGTCGCCGATCTTCTCTTCTTTCTGCCGCAATAAGCTTTAACAGCCCTTTATCTCTTGCTCCCGCACTGGATTCTTTTCCGCATAAGGTCTCGGCAAGTCCATGAGCGGCGCATGGCTTTTTCATAATCAATGCAAAATTATGCTGGTCAAGCTTTTGGGCAGCTTCTAAATACAGACAGCCCTGCAGAATTGATTTTACGTGACAGGACTCTGTGATGAGTCGTTCTAGATTTTCGGAATTTAATAAACCCTCTTTTTTCTCTGCTGAGGGTGTATCTTTATTTCCAGTTAATTTTCCTAAAAGCCTCGCAAAATAAGGAAGTTCTTTTTTAAAAGTTCCAAGCTCTGAACAATATTTCTCTGTTAATAAGTTATTGCGCATGAGCTCTTCAGCAATCCTCAACACAGCCATACTGTGCTCAGGATAAGCGAACATGACATCCAAAAGAGCCTTATGCGAGCTTTCTTCACAGCGCAGTGCAAAAAGACCTTCCAAAGCCTTAGGGAGCTCGGCACTGTGTTTTCCACTCTTGCAGGCTAATGTCAGATAGGGTTGGATATCCCATTTTTCAGTACTGGAAAACTCAACCATCTTTCGAGTTAAGGCTTCAACATTCACTATTGCCGAACTCTCAATTCCAAACAGGACAGCGGGCTCCAGCTCAAGCTTCGCTTCGCTTAAAATGACTTGCAGATCCAGATATTTTGCAAACAGAACATCGGGAACTGCATTCTTAGAAGCGAAATTATAAAATTTCCTGAGTTCTGAACCATATGCTTCTGTTAATGAGTTATTGCACTGGAGCTCTTCTGCAATCTTCAACACAGTTCCGCTATGCTCTGGATAAGCAAACATGAGATCCAAAAGAGCTTTTTGTGTGCTTTCCTCGCAGCGCAAAGCAAAAAGACCTGCCAAAGCTTTATTTAGCTCGGCACTGTGTTTTCCACTCTTACAAGCTAAAGTCAGGTATGGCTGGATATCCCATTTTTCGCTATTAGAAAGCTCAATCATCTTTTTAATTAAGGCTTGAACGTCGACTATTTCCGATCGGTCAATGCCAAATAGAACAGCTGGATCAAGCTCAAGCTTCGCTTCACTCAAGAGGATTTGTATTTCCATATATTTTGCAAAGAGGACATCGGGAACCGCCTTCTTAAAGGCTTGATCGTAAAATTTCGATAATTTCTCCGGATCAGGGATCGCCTTGGCAATTTTACCTGGTAATAATACAAAAGCGGTAGGACAGGCTTTATTATTAAGATCAATGAGTTTATCAGCCAGTTCAGGAGCGTTATTCGGGTGCTTTGCGCACAGTAGTGTAACATCTTCTGTTAATGTTCTTTGATTTTCCAGTTTGGTAAGGACTGTGAAGTGCCCAAAAACCAGGTTGGCCATTTCCCAAAAAGCAACAAGACTTTTACTATAATCCGCTTTTGGATCGGGTAATTTCTTTCCGGACGCTTTCTTTTGATCAACTTCAGCCAGCTTAGCTTCCAATTCAATCAGCTTAGCTTCATGAGGTTTGAGTTTGGTAAGCAGTAATTCAGCCAGCCTGTGTATTTGTTCAGAAGTCAAATCCACATTGTCCTTAAGTGAGTCAACAAACTCATTAAGGACAGCCATCTTTTTTTCACTCCTGAACAAATATCTTCCATAACCGACGTTTTTATAATAGTTTTTGGTAAATTGTTCCAAATCAGCTTTTTTCATCTGAAGTCCCATCCTAGGTTATTAAGAATAACATACTCCTTCAGCTGTTGAGATCACCCATAGCTAGGGGCGATCATCGAGTTCTTTGCGCTGAGAGGGCAGAAAGTCTTTTCTATCAAGGCCCATCATAACGGCCAGGGCGCCTGCTACATAAATGGAAGAATAAGTACCCACTAAAATACCGATAATCAATGCCAGAGCGAAACCATGAATCGTTTCTCCACCGTAAACAAAAAGAGCAACCACAACGAATAAAGTCAACAAAGAGGTCATGATTGTTCTGGATAATGTCTGATTGATAGAGATATTCATAATTTCCAGGGGGCTGGCGCGACGTATTTTAATAAAGTTCTCGCGAACCCTGTCAAATACGACAATCGTATCATTGAGTGAGTAGCCAATTACAGCCAATAAGCCAGCCAGGGCCTTGAGGTCAAACTCAATGCCAAACAGAGCGAACACACCGAGAATTAACACCGGGTCGTGAATCAGGGCAACCGCTGAGCTCACTGCCAGACGGTATTCAAATCGCATTGCAATATAAATCATGGTCGCTAACAGGGAGACCAAAATCGCCAGTGCACCTTTGGTAGCCAGCTCCTCTCCAACCTGCGGCCCGACAAAATCCACACGCTGTTTGGTGGCTCCAGGTAATTGCGACATGACCTTATCAACCAGCACGGATTGTTCCATATCGGCTCTTGGAGCAATGCTAATCAATACATCTTTGGATGTGCCATAGCTGACCACCTGCGCTTCTTTAAATCCTTCTTTATAAAGATTATCGCGGATTTGATTTAAATCCGCCGCTTGCGCATAAGAGACCTCAATTTGCGTTCCACCGGTGAAATCAAGCCCCCATTTCAAACCATTAACAATCAGGGCACCTATAGATATTATGAAAATGAGAGCCGAGAAGATCGCTGTCCATTTCCTGGCTCCCATGAAATCGACATTTGAATTTGGATTAAAAAATTCCATCTCTGCCTCGCCTTAAATACCAATAGATAATTTTTTCACATTGCGACCACCATAATACCAATTCACGATAGCACGCGTATAAGTAATACTGGTCAGCATGGAAGTCAAAAGCCCGAGCGATAAAATTACCGCAAAGCCTCGAATAGGCCCGGTGCCAATCGCAAACAGGATGATCCCAACAATCAGAGTTGTAAGGTTGGCATCCATAATTGTTGAAAACGCCCGGTCATAACCGGCATACACAGCAGCCTGTGGCGACATACCGTTTCGCAGTTCTTCCCGGATTCGCTCGTAGATTAATACGTTGGCATCGACAGCCATACCCACTGTCAGTACGAAAGCGGCAATACCCGGCAGGGTCAAAGTGGTGCCTATCAATGATAACAAGGCGCTTAAAAGGATGAGATTCAGAAACAATGCGATATTGGCTACCAATCCGAAGAAATGGTAGTACACCAGCATCAGTATGAGAATCAATCCCATTCCCACTTCCAGGGAAACCAGGCCGCGTTTAATGTTTTCTTTGCCCAATGAAGGTCCTACAGTACGTTCTTCAACGGGATAAATTACCGCGGGTAAAGCGCCTGCTCTTAGTAAAAGGGCTAAATTACTGGCCTCTTTACTGTCTGTTAAACCAGTGATCTGGAAATTGTTACCCAAGGCATTCTGAATAACCGGCGCACTGATTACCCTCTCTTCACGGCGGTTAATCCGTTTGACGACACCATCAACTGTCTGAGTCGATGTTTTGGTTTCGACATAAACAATCGCCATGCGTTTGCCAATATTTTCACGGGTAATCTTGGTGAACAGACTTTCGCCGCCACCTCCCAACTGGATCTGCACAGAAGGACTAGCCGTTTGCTGATCAAAGCTTGAAACCGCAGAAGTAATTGAATCACCGCTTAAAACCACCTGGCGTTTCAGAAGAATGGGCTGCCCATCCATCATATAGAGTTTACTATTAACCGGTATAGCACCAGTTTGCTTGGCGACCTGCGCATCATGCTCCTGATCGACCAAATAGAATTGCAAAGTCGCAGTACCGCCAAGAATTTGTTTGGCTCTGGCAGCATCCTGAATTCCGGGAAGATCTACGGCCACGCGAGTAGCGCCCTGCTGCTGAACTACCGCTTCGCCTACTCCCAATTCATTGACGCGATTTCGCAAAATACCCATTGTCTGTTCAATGGTATTCTGACGGATGCTGTTCAATTCTGTTGGAGATAAAGCGACGGTTAAACCAAAACCTTCTTTTAATTTGCTAACGACAATTCCTGGTAACTTGTCCTTAATTTCAGCCGCTGCACTCTCCACCACATCAGCAGAACGAAAACGTATGGTAACTCCAGTATCTGGCTGATAGCGTATTCCGTTATAGCGAATGCCGGCTTCACGCAAATTCTGGCCGATATTTTTCATCAGGCCTTCATAACGGCGTGCTATGACGCTATCAACATCCACTTCCAGTAAAAAATGAACCCCGCCTCTTAAATCCAGCCCTTGCTTCATTGGCTCTGCACCAATTTTGCGAAGCCATTCGGGAGTGGCCGCTGCCAGGTTTAAAGCAACAGTATAATCCGAACCAAGACTGCTTTTAATTGCATCGCGAGCCAGTAATTGAGTATCGGTTGTTTTAAAACGTAGCTCTATGCTATCTGTACCTATATTCATTGAACTATAGGGTAGGTTGGCGTCCTTTAATATAGTTTCAACCTGCTCAGCCAGTTGTTGTTCATCGACGGGCGATTGAGAAGTGATCTGAACCGCGGGATCTTCACTATATAAATTAGGAATGGCATAGATTAGCCCTAGCACCGCCAACACAACTAACGCAATATTTTTCCACAGTGGATATTTATTCTGCATTTCCGTTACCAGTTACCAAACTTATAGAGATTTAATTGTGCCTTTTGGCAAAATTGCATTCACTGCAGCTCGTTGCATCATGATTTCAACGCCATCTGCCAGACTCACCTTGATATATTGCTCATCAAGATTGACGATTTTTCCTACCAGGCCGCCTGCACTAATGATTTCATCACCTTTTTTCAGGTTATTGATTAATTCACGTTGTTCTTTGGCCCGTTTATTCTGTGGACGTATCAGCATAAAATAAAAAAGGACAAAAATAGCAAGAATCATCACCAGAGAAAATGTGCCATCCTGCTGCCCGGTCTGCGTCTGTGCAGCCATCGCATCACTGATAAAAAAACTCATAAGCCTCTCCTCCAATTGACTTCATTTACAAACTCCGGCAGAAAGTGCCAGCAAATTAGCGTGACATCATATAGCGAATTGCTGCTAAGGTAAATGATGGAGACAATAATGGATGTTATGTTCGATCAAAAATCGCTGGCAGAGCAAGGGAGTATGCTGCAGCAAATGATGGAAATATGCCCGGGTGAGGCCTTGCTGGCAGGCCGAACAACTGCAGTGCTCATCAATTGGCTGATGATCCATGCGCCATATTTCATCCTGCAGATTGAGCACATCCTGCCCCGCATAGACTTTCCCCGATAGGGCATCAGCAGCAGGTTGATCGCTTTCCACAACATGAAGAGGCAAGCCAGCCAACTGCTGAAATTGCTGCCAGCTAAACTGGCCGATGAGATATAATGGCTGCTGGCTGTCCTGCGCCATACTATAAAAACTGTTAAAACATTCTCCAGGTGAATAAGAACGAAGACCAATCATCGAACAGGGAGACGAGTTGGATATTACTTTAATACTGGCAGGTAAATCACGCCATAGAATGTCCAGCGAATCCTCAATTATAGGCAAGACCAGAAAATCGGGATTTAATCTTAAAATCAACGCTGCCAATTCGGGCAATTCAATTGATATTAATTGACCATCGTAGCGGGAACGAATCTGGCAGCGCCTGTTTTGTATTCGTAGACTACCAAGATTCAAAACTAATTCGCCCAACCAACCGCAATAGGATCTCAAATTAAGACTATTGTCTTTAAAAAAAGCCAATCCGGGTTTCATCAGGAGCTCGTCCAGATAAAAAGAGAGTTGCCCTGCCCCTGCGGACTTCCAGTTTGACATGCTCAGACAATTGCCGGCAGTTGTGGTTACGACAGGTGTAAATTGTCCTGACATTTTAATTCCTCATGCATTCCTATAATAACAAAGTCGCATCGCCATAACTGTAAAACCGATAGCGCCTTGCAATCGCTTCTTCATATAGAGCCATTGTCTGTTCTCGGCCAAGAAACGCTGAAACCAGCATGAGTAAGGTGGACTCCGGCAGGTGAAAATTAGTGATTAACCCGTCGCACACTTTAAATTGATATCCCGGATAAATAAAGATGTCTGTTTCGCCCTTACAAGCTTTTAAATATCCATCGCGGGCAGCACTTTCCAGAGTTCGCATGGCCGTGGTTCCTACGGCAATCACGCGCCCGCCTCGCTGGCGGGTTTCGCTGACCGCTTCGCAGACTGCCTCACTCACTTCAAATTGTTCACGGTGCATTTTGTGATCGCGAATATCGTCACAACGGACGGGTCTGAAAGTTCCAGCCCCGACATGCAGGGTGACATCCATCAGACGAATCCCTTTCTCCTGCAACTGGCTGATTACAAACTCATCAAAATGCAAACCCGCCGTTGGCGCTGCAACAGAGCCCTCATGTTTCGCATAAACGGTCTGATAACGTTCTTCGTCGGCCTGTTCATCTTCACGGGTAATGTAAAGCGGCAGCGGAATATGGCCTACCTCTTGCAAAAGACAGTCTAAATCACCCAGCGAACGACAAAGATAAAGATCATCAAGCTTATCCAGGACCTCTACCTGCCAGGCTTTTTCAAGCTGAATAAGCGATCCGTTTTTTGGGGTTTTACTCGCTTTAATATGAGCCAGGAATTGATTATCAGCCATGCGGCGCTCTATTAAAAACTCCACCTTGCCACCAGTCGATTTTGTTCCAAAAAAACGAGCAGGAATTACCTTGGTATTATTCAGGACTAATAAATCATCAGGCGCTAATAGTTCAGACAGATTTTTAAACTGCTGATGCTGATAAGCGGCCTGCTTTCGATTGTAATAAAGCAAGCGGGAATCACTTCGATTGGGTAGGGGATATTGAGCGATTAACTCCTGGGGTAATTCAAAATAAAAATCCTGCTTTTTCATTATACAACCTGAGAACTATATTGCCTGCATTATATCAATAAACAGACAGTATTATAAAGGCTAATTGGAGACCAGGCACCTGTTAAATTGCATTTTTCCCCCGCCTTGATTATTAATCGATAATCCGGCATTTTTTTTCCATGCGAGTGTGTTAATATCCTACAAATTTTCGGTGTTTTGTAAAACTATGCTAAGTTTGCGTCAGATTTCACTATCGCGTGGCAATAAAGTCCTCATTGAGGATAGCTCAATCAGCTTGTTTGAAAAACAAAAGGTTGGCTTTATTGGCCATAATGGCTGTGGAAAATCCACTCTCTTCGCCTTAATTCTTGGACAACTTCAAGCTGATCACGGCGATTGTATAATCAGTAATAATCTGCGTATCAGTCATCTTTCCCAACAGCTGCCAGATACTGATGAACCTGCACTGCAGTTTGTTCTAAGCGGTGATGTTGATTACATGAATCTGTTGGAAAAGTTGAAGCGGGCAGAACAAGAGGACAATCATGAAGAGGTTTTAAGCTGTCATGAAACGCTGACTCAAACAGGCGGATACAGTAAACCGGCACTGGCGGCCAGCATTATGAATGGTCTGGGTTTTAGTGCTGAGGAGCAGTCAAAACCAGTAAACAGTTTTTCCGGTGGCTGGCGCATGCGCCTCAGTCTGGCGCGCTGTTTGATGAAACCTGCTGATTTGTTACTTCTTGATGAGCCCACGAACCATCTGGATATGGAGGCCATTTTCTGGCTTGAGCGCTGGTTGAAGCAGACACCAGGCAGTATTTTATTAATCTCCCATGATCGTGAATTTCTCGATGCACTGAGTACGCATATTCTTCATATCGAACAGCGTAAAATGACACTATATACTGGGAATTACAGCAGCTTCGAGAAAACACGGGCTCTGCAACTCAGCCTTTTGCAGCAAATGTACGAAAAGCAGCAACAGAAAATAAATCACATGATGGCTTTTGTGAACCGATTCAAAGCCAAAGCCACCAAAGCAAAACAGGCGCAAAGCAGGCTTAATGCGATTTCAAAAATGGAGGTTATCGCACAAGCCCATGCCGACTCGCCTTTTTCTTTTAATTTTCTGCCAAGCCCTCGCGCCGGAAATCCTTTAATTCATTGCGAACAGGTGACGGCGGGTTATGACATCAATCAGCCTATTCTGAAAAAATTCAATCTGATACTAAATCCTGGTGATCGCATTGCACTGATTGGTCCTAACGGGCAGGGCAAATCGACGCTGATTAAAACATTAACTGGCACTATTGCCCCACTAAGCGGTCAGATTAACCGCTCAGCGCATCTGAAAATCGGCTATTATGCCCAGCATCAGCTTGAAGATCTTGATATTCGTCTCTCCCCTTTGGAAACTATTCAGCAGCTCTCTCCGGAAATTCGCGAGCAGGCTATTCGCGACTACTTAGGGGGATTCAATTTCATTGGTGATATGGCAACGAATCCAATTACCCATTTTTCTGGTGGTGAAAAAGCGAGACTGGCTTTGGCCAAACTGGTCTGGCAAAAGCCCAACTTATTGCTCCTGGATGAGCCAACAAACCATTTGGATCTTGGCATGCGAACAGCCATTGAAATTGCCCTGCAAAGTTATGAAGGGGCCTTAATACTGATTTCGCACGACCGTCATTTATTAAAAACGACCGTGAATGATTTTTATCTCGTATATCAGCAAAAGCTTCGTGTTTTCCAGGGAGACCTAGAGGATTACCATAATTGGCTGCTTAATCCCGAACCGTTAAAATCAAATGCTGCCGATAACTCGGGAAATAATCAGTATCGGGAACGAAAATCCCTGCAAAATCGTCTGAAAAAACTGGAACAGTATATTGATGATTATCATGAACAGATGAAAGCACTTGAACTGGAGTTAGGTGACTCATCACTTTATGACGCCACTCAGCAAGAAAAACTGCAGCAGCTTCTGAAGAAGCAGGAAAAAG
The DNA here is from genome assembly GCF_003265995.1 of Legionella quinlivanii. Classification (GTDB taxonomy): domain Bacteria; phylum Pseudomonadota; class Gammaproteobacteria; order Legionellales; family Legionellaceae; genus Legionella_C; species Legionella_C quinlivanii_A. The sequence goes on from NZ_MVJN01000004.1 coordinate 23,842, forward strand.
CTTCCAAAGAATTAAAAAAAGCCGAAGAAGAATGGCTTGAGGTATCTGAACTCCTGGAGCAGTTTTAAGGCTTCTGATATCCCCTTTTGCAATAATGCAGGACTGAAGTGGAGAGAATATGAAAGACAAGGTACTTTTATCAGGTAAACTTCAATCACTGGCAGCACCCCGCTCCGAAGAACAGTTGAGGGGTGCCATTCTGGCTATTCATGGCGATAATAAGCGATTTGAGTTCGCCGAATTTGAAAAGACCAGACTAGCCTTATTTCATACCCTGCACAATATTGCGCCGCTCGCCCCTGTAGTCAGCGATCTGAAACAATATCTCAAAAAAATAAAAGAGCTCTATGCTCTTCTTTTTAATAATAATGCTTCAAATACCAAGTTTCTGCAGGTTAAGCCTTCCAGCAGCAACTTTCTTGCTAAGAAAAGTCAATCCGAGCGCTCGTTTGCATCCGATATTAAATCTCTGCTACACCCTTTTCCTTCCAAAACCAAGATACCCATTCTGGTAACTCAGCCGGCAAAAGAAGATCTCTCCAGATTAATTGAAATAATCAGGACCCATCTTCTCCCGCTTCTGGTTTCGCCCAGCCACCTGGCATTGATTCAGGAGGATGAGATCAAAAAACAACTGCAATTTAAGGAACCAGCTGCGGATAAAGGTAAAGCAACTATTCATCACCCTTGTGTGATGATGTGTACTATTCTGGACCGTCTTATTTTATCTCTGGGCGCCTATTGCTCGAATTTAGCACCCATATCACCCCGCTCAAAGCCAGGGGCAAGACGGTCGCAGGAAGAATGTATACCGCTTCTTTTCAGCCTGCTGCAGCGACTGGCAAAGTTTTATAATTCTCCGCAGTCAAACGAATTTTCAGCCACAATCAATGGATTGGAAATACCAGCCCGAAGTATCCCCCAGGAAACAGCCTATCGCCTCCTGGGAATTGATGCCAATGGCCGAGGACAGCCTTGGATATTCACTAACGCGACACACTTTGTAGTACGTCTGGGTGAGGTTTATTTCAAAACAGATCGCCCGGTTCCTCCTTTGGGATTTGGCAGAGAAGCCTTGATTCAAAAGATTTTCCATTCCCTCTTCCCCCAGGAGGCACCCTCATTTCTAACTCCTTCAACACTCCTGCGGCTTGAAAATGTGTTTATTCAGAAAAATGCAAACGGCCAGTCTGAAATACTTCCTCCACGCTATATCCAGGCGAGCTCTGCGGTAGAGGGTATTTCCTTAACGCACTGGCTCTTAATCAAGGAAATCACCGATGTATTAAGAGCTCGTCACGGTATAGATATTTTAAAGAAGGCGATGTATCACTGGATTACAGGTGCCTATATACGCGAAACAAAAATCACTGAGCTATTTGCACGATTAATTGATAACCAGCGTAATATGGCCCCTGATGAGAGAATTTTACAATTTAAAAAGCTTCCGGGGCGCGACAAGCTGGAGTCATTGCAAAGTTTATTATCAGATCTTCCCGATACAATTAAAAATTTATCAGAACGGCTGGTAAAAGACGAAGGAGAAGCGACTGTAATCAAAGCTTATTCTTTTATCCTTAAATGGCCGACACTAACCGCTGGCCGCAGTCTTGATGAGATTGTTCGATGGGTATCTCTTCTCGCCAGATTGCCTGAGTTATTTCTGGATATAGACGACAAAGCATTATCTGTATTAAAAAGCAATCCGCAGGAATTAGAGTATAAAATATCACAAATAGAGCAACAGTTATTCGGTCTTTGGAATTCACTCGATTTACAAAGCGCTTTGGCACTGGCAGCCGGCAGCCTTATTCTTGGTGCCGAGGATGGCAAAGCGGATAACTATCAGGTGTGTCTGCACCGGGATAATAAAGGTCAATTAATTAACTGGTCTATTGTATTTATTGACATTGGTGCACAGATGCTCGAACGAGGAGTGGTCGCTGAGAAATCCACCACTACTTTACAGGGCAATGTTAACTCGACTATCAAACACCGTGCAGGAATTAAATCCATTCTGTTTATGATTCCACCGATACAGTCAGCAATTATCAGTAAATTAGTCTTTAAAGACACAGCAGAAAATCTGTTTCTGGAAGCCATGGTTACAGCCAGGGAGGCCAATAGGGTCTGCACAAATTTTATTAATCAGCAACTCTATACAGAAAGCGGGGAATTAATCACTGACCAGATGATCCCTTTCCGTTTTACCGCAGAAGATCTTCCTTCCATTTATGAAGGCTTAAAAACTCTCATTCATTTTATCAAGTTTTACCCTCATGAAAGTTTTGAAAAGTTCTTTTATTTCTTTGATCCCTTGCTGGCCACTTATTATTCAAAAATATATAAGGAAAACTGCCTAAGTCCTCTGCGAGCCTATTATCAAATGTATACCATGTGCATGGAAGACATTATTTCTGCCAGCGAAACGTTAACAAATACAAATCCGGATTTTGCCAATGGCAATGAGGTGGAGAGCAATAGCTCCAGCTTCTTTACGAGACGTCGCAAAAACTCGACAACCACTGCGCCCCGTCTCATCAAACAGCCAAGCGGCTCCAAGCTGGAGGCAAATACGACTCATAGCACACCGTCTCTGATACAGCAGTCGAACAGCTCTACATCGCCAAAAACACTTGGTCAATTAATGACTTCAGAGCAAAGCTCTCGTATTGATGATCCCAAAAGTTTGACTTTGGATGAGGCCTTCAGAGCGGTGATTAAATTATTTCCCTGGCGAGAAGTGATGCAAGACCGAAAGACTCTTACTTACTGGCTTGGTATGATAGAAAAGATTCTTCCCGAGCCTATGAATCTTGAGAATATTGTTGGCAATCCTGAACTTGCAGCAAAAATAGCGAAAGAAATACATAAGGAAAATGATGTGAGCTTTTCCCAGGGGCCCTCTGTTTAGTTAAACGAATTGCTTATACATTTCAAACCTGTCAGTTCTGCGCAGTGGTTGCATTAATGGAGATGGGTGAACAAAAACCGTCTTTGCGAGCGTTAGCGAAGCAATCCATCTCCTTTCTTTGTTCAAGTTTCGATCTGGATTGCTTCACTTTGTTCGCAAAGACGAAAGATGGGTGATGTACTCACTATTTGGTTCCTAATAAGCAATTCATGAAGATATCAGGCCAAGGCTCTAATCAAGCCTTTTCCGCTTTTATAAGCGCTAGAAACTGCCTGGCCGCTTCCTGCTCTGCTTTCCGCCGGCTTGGGCCAAAACCTTCAGTATGTATTTTATAACCTTTAACTACACAGGATACATAGAAAAGCTGCTCATGCTCTTCGCCCTTTATATGCAGCAAATTATATTCTGGCAAAGATTGCCTGCTTGCTTGCAGAAACTCCTGCAACTGAGTTTTTGCATCCTTAAGATTATCCTGTAATTCACTTGAATCAAGACGGCTGGCGAATAACTTAAGAATTAACTGCTTGCTGGCCTTGATGCCACTGTCCAGATACACTGCGGCGATGATCGCTTCTAATGCATCGGCAAGAATAGACGCTCTTCGGAATCCGCCGCTTTTGAGTTCACCCTGACCGAGAATTAAAAAATCACCCAGCTCAAGCTCTACTGCAATTTCTGCCAGCATGTCACCCTTTACCAGATAGGCGCGCAGCCGGCTAAGCTGGCCTTCACTTTGCTGCGGGAACTTTTCAAAAAGCGCATCAGCGATTACAAAACTGAGAATAGAGTCGCCAAGGAACTCAAAACGCTCATTATTAGTCTCATTGCTCACGCTGCAATGAGTTAAAGCTTGTTTAAGTAAGGCGGGTTTGGCAAATTGATAGCCAAGCCGCCTGCACAATCGTTCTAAATCAATGCGAACCAACTTTTACCTCTTCTGATTCTTCAAAATCAAACATTAAACTGACATTGGCAATTAATGGTTTGATAACCGTATATTTAAGTTTAACCAGATAATTCCCATTACTGGGGGTAATGCTTATTTGTTCTGGTTTGATAAATCCAATGCTTTCCAAATCCAGCTGATTAACAAGCCTTGTTTTCAATACACTGACATTGGCCATAGAATCTGAACTAAATTGCGAGGGGTCCAAATTATTTAATGAAGCCAGTGACCGTTTTATTTCGTAATTTTGTATGTAGACTGGCACCACACGCATAACTAATATCCCCAGGAATACAATAATTACAACGGTTAATAGTAAACCAATAAGCGTCATTCCTTTCTGATTGTACATGTCTATCCTTAGTCTATGAAAATTACTAATGGGATTAAGGGTTCCAGTTCGTGGAGCACTGCCATTAATCTGCAATTACCTGTAGGTTGGGCCAAGGGCCCAACCTACAATAATTCCTTAACCTAATGCATATTATAATTCTAATTGACAAATCGTCCTATTTTTGACCATCGCAAACTGTCTGTTTTGCCATTCCAGCTCATCCACACCAAAAAGGCTTTGCCACGCAAATACTCATCAGACACAAATCCCCAGAAACGACTATCGGCGCTGTCATCCCGATTGTCGCCCATCATAAAATATTGTCCTGCGGGAACGGTTACTTCAAAATCAGTAGCCGCCACATCAGGGCGAACAAATATATCGTGGCTTACACCATTCAGGTTTTCCTGGTATTTCGCTACAGCTTTTCCTGAACTCTCATCGGTAGTGTATTCAACAAAGGATTGTTTCATTACCTTGCCGTTAATAGTTAACACTTTGTTATGGTAGCTGATTGTATCGCCCGGAACACCAATCACGCGCTTGATGTAGTCAAAGCCAGGATTGGGTGGCCAGCGAAAAACAGCAATTTCACCGGTTTTCGGATTTGAAACAGGGATGACTTTCTTTTCCCACACGGGTATACGAAGCCCATAAGCAAACTTGTTCACGGCAAGAAAGTCGCCCACCAGTAACGTGGGCTCCAAAGAACCGGAGGGAATGCGAAATGGCTCGACTAAAAATGAGCGCAGTAACAGAACAATAAAAAAAACAGGAAAAAAAGAGCGGGAATACTCAATTATCTTATTGGGCTTTTCTCCCGCTGAGCGCTTTTTTTGCCAAAACAAAACATCCAGCAAATAAATCAAGCCACTGATGAGAGAAAGTACAACCAGCAACAATGCAAAATTCATAGTTCAGTTCCTGCGAGATAGCTACATTTAAGGAATTATTTTTTCCTGTCCGTTTGAAATACTGCCATGAATGCTTCCTGGGGAATTTCCACATGACCGACCTGTTTCATACGCTTTTTACCTGCCTTTTGCTTTTCCAGCAGTTTGCGCTTACGAGACACGTCCCCACCATAACATTTAGCAGTCACATTCTTTCTCAATGCCTTGACTGTCTGGCGGGCAATAATATGATTACCCAGAGCAGCCTGAATTGCCACATCAAACATTTGTCTTGGAATCAACTCCCGCATTTTTTCAGCCAGGGCTTTTCCACGGCTGTAAGCAGCACTGCGATGCACAATAACTGCCAGGGCATCCACCCGCTCGCCATTGATCATAACATCCATTTTAACCAGGTCCGCCGGCTCGAATCTCAGAAAATTATAATCCAGCGAAGCATAACCACGGCTAACTGACTTCAAGCGGTCAAAAAAGTCGGAAACTACTTCACTCATCGGTATGTCATAAGTTACAGAAACCTGACGGCCGCTATACATCATGGTAACCTGAACACCGCGGCGCTCGACACAAAGTGTTATCACCTGCCCCAGATAATCCTGAGGAACCAGAATGTTTGCTCTGACGATGGGTTCATACATCTGCTTGACCTGGGGAGAAGCTGGCAACTGTGATGGGTTATCAATCATCACCGTTTCACCCTTGGTCGTTTCTACCTTATAAACCACGGTCGGGGCTGTGGAAATTAAATCGAGATTATATTCACGCTCCAGACGCTCCTGAATAATCTCCATATGAAGCATGCCCAGAAACCCACAACGAAATCCAAAGCCAAGCGCTTCAGATGACTCAGGTTCATAAAAGAGAGATGCATCATTAAGACTCAGTTTGGCGAGTGCTTCGCGAAAGGCCTCAAAATCATCGGCACTGATCGGGAAAAGCCCTGCATAAACCTGCGGCTTCACGCGCTGGAAACCAGGCAAAGGTTCTATCGCCGCATTCTTTTCCAAAGTTAAAGTATCCCCTACAGGGGCGCCCTGGATTTCTTTAATTCCAGCGACTACATAACCTACTTCACCAGCCTGCAGCACATCCACCTTGGTGCGTTTAGGTGTGAAAATACCTACCTGATCAACTTCATAGCTGCGCCCGGTTGACATGATTTTCAGCTTATCGCCCTTGCGTAAGCTTCCATTGACGATTCGCACCAAAGACACCACGCCAAGATAACTGTCAAACCAGGAGTCAATGATCAAGGCTTGCAGAGGCGCATCGATCTCGCCAGTGGGAGGCGGTATATGATTGACAAGCGCTTCCAGAACTTCTTCAACGCCCAGGCCGCTTTTGGCACTGGCATGGATGGCATGATGAGCTTCCAGACCAATAATATCTTCAATTTCAGCAATGACACGTTCCGGCTCAGCCTGAGGCAAGTCGATTTTATTCAAAACCGGCAAAACTTCGAGTTCCTGATCAATAGCGGTATAACAGACGGCAACCGTCTGAGCCTCAACACCCTGTGCGGCATCGACCACCAGGATTGCGCCCTCACAGGCAGCCAGGGATCGCGATACCTCATAACTGAAGTCGACATGGCCCGGCGTGTCAATAAAATTAAGAAGATAGGTTTTGCCGTCACGCGCCTTGTAATTCAGGGACACGCTCTGAGCTTTGATAGTAATGCCGCGCTCACGCTCGATATCCATCGAGTCAAGCACCTGCTCTGCCATTTCACGGTCGCTAAGTCCGCCGCAAATTTGAATAAATCGATCAGCCAGGGTTGATTTACCATGATCGATGTGGGCAATAATTGAGAAATTACGAATTCGGGATAGGTCGCTCAACTCTAAAAACCTGTTGCTAAAAGCGCTTATTCTAGCTTAATAATCACTGAGCAGAAAGCTTTTAATGTAATGACCTGTAAAAACTATTATGTCGCAGTCTGGCAACCACCTGAGATAACCGCACCAGTCCTCTTCACAATAGTCGTTTACTTGACTACAATGGGTCATTTTGTTCAACCGACAGGACATCCGATGCGACGACTCATTGCAATTGGCTTTGCTTTCTTCACCATTCTTTATTCTTCTTTCGGTCTCGCCGACGCCAGTTTCACCCAGAGAAAAGACGTCAAAGCGTTTATTGATACGATGGTAAAAAAACATAATTTTGACAAAATTGAATTACTCGCGGTAATGAGTGATGTCAAACTGCAGCCTCAAATTATCGAATCAATGGAAAAACCTTATGAAAAGAAAACCTGGGATGTGTATAAACAATTGTTTTTGACGCCACAGCGTGTTGAAGGCGGTATTGATTTCTGGAGAAAAAACCAGAAAGCCTTGAGTAAGGCTGAGGCAAAATATCATGTGCCGGCCAATATTATCGTTGCAATCATCGGTATTGAGACTTTATACGGTAAAAATCAGGGCAATTACCGCGTTCTCGATGCGCTTTCAACCTTAGCCTTTAATTATCCAAAACGCTCTGAGTTTTTTACCAAAGAGCTTGGCGAATATCTGCTGCTTTGCCGTGAACACCACGTCTCCCCTACTCAATACATGGGCTCTTATGCCGGTGCGATGGGTAAACCACAGTTTATGCCCAGCAGCTACCGTTATTATGCCGCAGACTTCACTGGCAACCCTAAAAAGGATCTGATGAATGATGATGATGCTGTAATTGCCAGCGTTGCCAATTATTTTCACAAACATGGATGGACCTTTAATCAGGGAATCGCTCAGCCGGCCCAAATTACCGGTTCAGCCTACAAACGCATTAATACCTCCTATAAAACAGCTGCATATAAAACCAGTCAATTACGGGCAGCAGGAATTAAGCCGGTAACCGCTTCCTTCCATGTGCCTAAAAAAGCAGGGCTGATTGAGCTCATTACCCAGGAAGGTCCTGAATACTGGTTAGCTTATCCAAATTTTTATGTGATAACCCGTTATAATAGCAGCCCACAGTATGCGCTGGCCGTTTATTTGTTAGCCCAGCAATTGAAAAATCAGTGGGCTGAGGCAAATGTTTCCAAACAATATGCGTACGCATAAAGTTAATTCAGTAGAAGGATTTACATTTGGCAACCTGTTTTGTTTTTATCAAGTCTCTGACTGACGACAGCTTCTTATCAGTAAGCCTGGATCAGAACCAACAGGTTGTTCAGCCTTTAGCAAAACGAAAGGCTGAAGAACTCAGACAGATTCAAATCAATCATCGTACCTGCATTGTGGTTTCTGGCGAACACTTTGCCTTTCACCGCCTTGAATTGCCCTGGCTGGGAGAAAAAAAAGCCCGTATTGCTATCCCCTACGCACTTGAAGACAAGTTCGCAGAAAATGTGGACGAACTTCATTTCGCGTTTAATCGCCAATATTACCAACAGGGTCATTATCTTGTAGCAGCCTGCAAAAAAGAGTTTTTGCAGCAACTGCTTCTACTTCTCAAAGACAATGACATTCACCTGGATATTCTTACTGTCGATTGGTTCGCTCTCGAGAATAAAGAGATTTGTGTCGCAGAAGATAGTTTGCTTATTCATGATGAGACATTCTGCGGAGTATTAAACCCGCCGCTTACTGATTTATTCTTGAAAAAAGCAAGCCCGGAACATCGGCTCTTTGTTTTTAAGGAAAGCATGGCGCTTCCAGCGCATTTAGTGGCCCAAGTAATTCATGAAGAGAATTTATATCTCTGGCTGGCAAAACGTCTTCTGGTTGGTCATCCTATGAATATGGCACAGGGTCAATTTCTGGCAAGCAGCGAAACTGCGGGAAAGAAACGATGGATAGTCGCAGCTGTTGCGATGGCCGCTTTGTGGTTGGTTAGCAATCTTTCGAGCACAATATGGCAAAATTACCGGCTCAATCAGCAAATAGATGAAACGGACAAGCAAATTGCCGTCATTTACAAGCAGTTTTTCCCTCAGGCGCAACAGGTTATCAGCCCGAGATTTCGTATTGAGCAATTGTTAAAAACGAAAGGGAATGACAGCGAGAACCCCTTCTGGGTATTGCTAAATCAACTCTCAAAAACACTGGATACAAGCGATGTGACTGTTGAACAACTTCGTTATCAGAATCATGTTTTGCAGGTGACTGTGATTGGTAAGGATTTCGCAAGCGTTGAAAAAGTGGAGAATCAGTTACAAAAACTGAATGTCAAAGTAAAGCAAACGCAGGCATCAACCAGAGAGCAGCAAGTCGCGAGTACCCTGGAGCTTAGCTTATGATGAATTTCTGGCAAAATTTAAGTGAACGGGATCGTCTGACTCTAAGTATTGGTCTCGTGTTCACCGTTGCTTACCTCTTTTATTTACTGATTTACTCCCCGCTTAATACCGCTGTAGTCAGTAAAACCAATCAATTAGAGGATAAACAGAAAACACTTGTGTGGATGAAGCAAATTAATCAGCGTCCTCGTAACAGTAAAGAACCGGAAATGATTAATAACGGGCGATTATTGTCGATCATCTCAACGCAATTAAGTAATACCCCTTTCAAAACATTCGCTTATCAACTGCAGCAAACAGGTCCCGGGGATATACAGATTAGTTATGATAAAGTGCCTTACACACAATTTTTACAATGGTTATGGCAATTGAATACCGATTATGCGGTCATCTTAAAGCAACTTTCGATAGATAAAACAGAAACAGCAGGCGTGGTGAAGCTGACAATCACTCTTTCGGCAAAATAAATTGCTACGGAAATTTTCTTTACGAATCAACCCTCTCCCAACTCGAGAGAGGGGATTTTCTCTATTCTGCGGTACCCTGAACACTTCCCCAGTTCCTGACCCCCGCCCCTTGTTTCACATTCTCAGGCAGTGCGTTTAAAGCTTTCTCGGCTTCTTCCTGGGTATTATAGGTTCCATAGACCCCTTTATAGTAAGTTTTACCATCCCGATAATATTTTATTTGAGCGGTTCGGTCCGTTTTAGGCGTTTTATACAATTTACCAGCCACCTGAGAGGCTTTTTCACCATCAGCAATTTCTATAGTGTAACCCTGGGGATTTTGATTATTAACCCAGTTTCTATCCTGATCTTTATGAGACACAGGGCGGTTATTGCCTCCTGTATAATACGAATCAGGAACGGTAGCCTGGCTTGGTGGATAATAACCCTGATTATTGCCATAATTTCCATAATCAACCGCCCCAACCCCATGACCGTAGTATTGCATATTTTCATAGTTATACGTTTCATAGGTGGAATAGCTAGTGCTTGGATTATTCATCGTACAAGAAGACAAGTGAACTACGGCTATCGCTATTGAAGCTATTTTTAAGGTATTCATGCAGGCTCCTTTTTTATTCTTATTGGAGTTTCATACCCTTGTTAGCTGCAGTTTTAAAAAAAACTTTAGTTATTTCTGATACCATGATGAAATAATACCCATATCAGTATCGAGGTTATTACCCATGTGGACTCACAGACGCTCCGGCCTAAATCACCAACGCGGCGTTCAGGATCATCGCAGCCCCTATGAGCGCGACCAAACGCGTGTCATTCATTGCCCCGCTTTTCGACGTTTGCAGCGTAAAACACAGATTCTGGGAACGGATGAAGGTGATTTCCATCGCACTCGTCTGACTCATTCACTTGAAGTGGCATCCATTGGCAGAAGCATCGCACGAAATCTTATTGTGAATCATCAGGAAAGTATTCTCTCTGGTTTACTTCCCAGTGAAGATTTAATCAGCAGCATCTGTTTATTACATGATATCGGCCACCCTCCTTTCGGTCATGGAGGTGAAGTGGCATTAAATTATATGATGCGTGAACATGGTGGTTTTGAAGGCAATGGCCAGACGCTGCGGCTTTTAACCAAACTGGAAAATAGTTATGGCGCCTATGGACTCGATTTAACACGGCGCACATTGCTAGGGGTTCTGAAGTATCCTGTCCCCAGAAGCCGAGTGATCTGCCTGGGCAAACAGGAAGCAGTCAACACTCTGCACAAAACAATCCGCATCAATGACTGGCTTCCTCCCAAGGCTTATTTTAACTGTGAACAGGCAGAAGTTGACTGGTTACTTGCGCCGTTTAGTGAAGGCGATCGATCACTTTTTCAATCGCTTCGTAAACCTCCAACACAAAACGAGCATGGAAAGTCCGCCTTTCATAGCTTCGATTGTTCCATTATGGATGTCGCTGATGATATCGGCTATGGAGTACATGATCTGGAAGATGCAATTCACTTACGCCTGATTACTCGTGACAAGATTGATAATGCCGGCTTTCATAGCCTTATCGACAGCACCCCGCTTGGCCAGCAGCGCGGCGCTCTGCTCAATCATTTATTTTCAAGTCAGCTTTTCGAGCGCAAACAGGCCATTGGTGAAATGGTGAATTATCTGATTACAGCCACTCAGATTGAAACCACTGACGCCAATTTTGAAAACCCTTTACTAAAATATAATATTAATCTCTTACCTGAAGCAGGCCGTTTACTTGACTATCTGAAAAATTGTGTTTATCAGCACGTCATTGATTCTCAGGAAGCCAGAACCTTTGAATACGGCGGGCAAACAGTAGTTCTTCGTCTGTTTGAGGCCATCAGCTCAAACCCGACCAGTTTACTGGACACCAAAAATCGACAGCTTTATAACGAGGCCTCTTCAGACGATGAAGCGATGCGTGTAGTCTGTGATTATATTGCCAATATGACTGATGAATATGCCTACCGCATGCATGAGCGCTTATTCGGATTTAATACGCGTACAATCTTTGAACGGCTTTAGATGCACTATCCCGAAAGTCAATTAAGATCAAGCTGTTGCTTAATTCTCCCTTAAGAAACCTGTCATAAATCCTTAATAATTAACGATTAGAATAATAATTAATACCAACACTTGAGATAATAAATGACTAAAAAAGTGGCTTTAGTGGATATTGACGGTTGTCTAATTCAGGACGGCAAGCTGAATCTTGCCCTGGCAGAAAAATTAAAAGCCTATGATGAAGTCATCCTGTTTACTCAGAGAAGTAAGTATATCCAGACAATACAGGCTAATATATGGCGTGGTGGGGATCCCGTCACTGAGAATGATATTTTAGTAACGCCTGATGCTGTTGACAAATTAAGTGCTTTATTAGGTAAACAGGTCAAGGTGTCTACCTCCGTGGATCGTTTTTTTAACAGTCCGCTATCCTATTATGAAACTGAACTGAAGCCTTTCGAGCAAAACCTTAAAAAAGCATTAATAGAACAGGGTGAAGACTTGAATTTAGCTCCTTTCAGAGAAGTGGTCACTCAGGAAGAGGCTGTTCTAAGGCAGTTACTGGCTCAGCCTCCTGAGGTGAATGCTGCAGATTTTTATCCAAAAGGAAAAGTCGAACAATTCGTCACTTTAACTGGTGCATTACCCACAATTTTGAAGACTGACGAAGAAATCGAAGTGGATTTTTTTGATGATCATCCTGATAATCTTCAGGAAATCATAGACCATCCACACCTTCCGATTAAGCCTAATTGCTTTGTTGTCGCAAATCATCATGTAAGCACTCTCTCCAGTTTCAATAAGCATCAATCAAACAATACAAGCCGTACAGAAGCTGTGATCAGAGGAGAATTTTCGGACATCATCAATAATCTTCAAAGTTATAAACAGGCTCGAGCTGATGAATGGAAAAAATCAGGCTCAGAGTACGGTTCCAACTGGGCGAGAATCTTCAAGCATGAAGTAGGCAGTGCTCGCAACAAAATCAGTGCTGTAGACAAAGCAATCCAGATACTTAGCGGTGTAGAGGGTGTTGAAGTCTCAGCCGGCGAATTGAAAGCCCTGAAAGATGGGCGGGTAAAAGAATACCTTGGTGACAAAATTAGTTTGATTGAAAGCTATATCAATGAGCAGCAAAACGCTAATACCCGTGGCTTAAGCCAATAATTTTTCCCGTCCAACTCTTAGGCCGGCCTGTAACGGCTTGTTGATAGATAAGGACTGATTTTCCGGAGGTTCCGAGGTCTCCGGAAACCTTAGATATCTGCGACTCGTGGACTAAGAGTTGGTTTTTTATACATTTTTCCAATTCAGACTATACTACTATAAAAACATAATGGGATTTATCGAACGATTCCGTTTCGTGCTATCTCGCTTTCAATAAGGACCATAACGTGTTAAATCATTGGAAAGATGAATTAAATCAACAGGTTCTCAAACAATTTGGACATAAAAAAGGTGAGTTGATTTCTAAAAAATATTATAACGCCTTTCCCCTGACTTATTCAGCACAAAATCAAATTTCCGCCGCCTTGCAGGACATTGATTATATAGAAAAGTTATCGGATGAACATCGCTTGCAGATCAACCTCTATGAACAGGAAGGCGATGTATTCCCTTTGCATCTGAAGCTATACCAGTATCAAGCCTTTATTCCATTATCTGACATCCTTCCTATGCTGGAAAACATGGGTTTGCATACCCAGCGAGAAAACCCTTATCAGCTTATGCTGGATGGCAAACACTCGGTGTGGATTAATGATTTTGTCATCAATTACACCAATCCTCAGTGTCTGGACATTCATGAAGTGGAAAGCAATTTTGAGGAAGCCTTCATCAAAATATGCAATGGCGAATGCGAGAATGACGGATTTAACAAATTGGTGCTGACTGCCGGGCTTAACTGGCGGGAAATTACCATTATTCGCAGCTATGCCAAATATATGCAGCAAATGGGTATTCGATTTAGCCCTGCTTATATTGAAAAGACTGTAGAAAATAATGCATTGCTGGCCAGAGATCTGGTGAATCTTTTTAAATTAAAATTTGCTCTTAAACAAAACTCATCGACAAAAAAACAGCTGAAAGAATTAAAAAACAAGATTAAAGCTGAGCTCGAAGCAATTACAAGCCTCGATGAAGACCGAATCATGCGTCTTTATTGGCATTTAATAAAAGCAAGCTTAAGGACTAATTATTTCCAGACCACTTCAGACGGGAAAGCAAAAGAGTATCTCTCTATCAAATTACATTCCACAGAAATTCCGGACTTGCCATTACCCAAACCTCTTTATGAAATTTTTGTGTATTCTCCCCGTTTTGAAGGCATCCATTTACGCAGTGCCAAAGTAGCACGCGGTGGATTGCGCTGGTCCGATCGACGGGAAGATTTCAGAACCGAGATCCTGGGATTGATGAAAGCTCAGGTGGTAAAGAATTCAGTAATTATCCCCTCTGGTGCCAAAGGCGGTTTTGTTTTAAAAATGCTGCCGCCAGGAGTCAGCCGTGAGATTCTGTTGAAGGAAGTCATATTCTGCTACCAGTCTTTCATTCGCGGGCTATTGGATTTAACTGATAATCTGGTGAATGATCAATGTGTATCCCCAGCAAATACCATCTGTTATGACGATAATGATCCTTATCTGGTAGTCGCTGCTGACAAAGGTACTGCCAGTTTTTCCGATATAGCCAATGGAATTTCAGCCGAATATGGTTTCTGGCTGGGAGATGCTTTTGCTTCAGGCGGTTCCTCTGGTTATGACCATAAAAAAATCGGGATTACTGCACGGGGGGCCTGGGAATCAGTTAAGCGTCATTTTAGAGAGTTAGACATCAACATTGAGAACCAGGACTTCACTGTTGTCGGAGTTGGTGATATGAGCGGTGATGTATTCGGGAATGGTATGATTTATACCCCCCATATTCGGCTGATCGCCGCTTTTGATCATCGTCATATTTTTCTGGATCCCAATCCGGATGCCATTATTTCCTATGAGGAGCGGGTACGGCTTTTCAACTTACCTTTATCCAGCTGGGAAGATTATAATCCCCAACTCATCTCTACCGGCGGCGGAGTGTTCAGACGGTCTGTCAAATCGATAGTACTAAGCCCTGAGGTAAAAGAAGCCCTGGGTACACAAAAAAATGCCATGACGCCGAATGAACTGATTCAAGCCATTTTACGTGCTCCAGTTGATTTATTGTTTAACGGCGGAATCGGAACCTATGTCAAGGCAAGCAGCGAATCGCATGCAGACGTTGGTGATAAAACCAATGAATTTTGCCGTGTCAATGGCAATGAATTACGCTGCCGAGTGGTCGGTGAAGGCGGTAATCTGGGTTGTACCCAATTAGGGCGCATTGAATATGCGCTTCAGGGGGGATTAATCAATACTGATTTTATTGACAATGCTGCCGGGGTGAATTGCTCTGACCATGAAGTAAATATAAAAATTTTACTGGACAAGGAAATACAAAAAGGCCATCTGACTGAGAAAAAACGGAATCAGCTATTAGTTAAAATGACTGATGAAGTAGCAGAACTGGTACTAAATGATAATTATAATCAGGCTTTAATTATGAGTATCTCGTCCTTGAGTGCTCAGCGATACGGAAGTCTTTACCAGGCTTATATTAAAGAGCTGGAAAGTTCGGGATTATTGAACCGCTCCAATGAGTATTTACCTGATGATAAAAAAATGGTTGAACGTAAAGCTGCAGGACAATGTTTGACAAGACCAGAGCTGGCGGTTCTATTGGCCTATTCTAAAATCCATTTGACCCAGGAATTGCTTAAATCAGAAATATCCGATGATCCCTATTTTATTCATTGCCTGGAATCAGCCTTCCCTGCCCGTCTGGCTAAATTATACCCGGAGTCAATGTGCGAACATCGTCTGCGACGGGAGATTGTGGCCACTCAGCTCAGTAATCAAATTGTCAATGTTGCCGGTATGACCTTTATATACCGCATGTCCGTTGAAACAGGAGCTTCTATTCCTAACATTGCCCGAGCCTATTCTGTTTCTGCAAGTATTTATGACACTCACAATCTGCAATATTTGATTGATTCAACCAATTTCAAAATTCCTGTGCAAACTCAGTACGATTTAATGCACCAAATCAGGCAGTTGCTCAATCTTTCAACCCACTGGTTTTTAAGAAATAATCGGCTCAATGGAGACCTACACCAAATTATTGAGCACTATGGTAATGCTATTAAAAAACTCGAATCATTAATCCCTACACTGATAGTCGGCGTCACCAAAGACTATATGCAAAAAATCGTGAATCAATTTGTTGAAGCCGGGCTTGCCGCCGATATGGCACAAAAAATTGCGATTGCCAGACCACTGTATACCGCATTAAACGTTATTGAAGTCTCTACTCAGAATAAACTCAACCTGACCAAAACAGCCGAAGTCTATTTCCAGATTGGGGGACGATTTAATCTGGTCTGGTTCAGGGATCAAATTGCCAGTGATGGGCGAGAGGGGCACTGGAACACAATGGCCAGGCTTTCTTTGCGCGACGAGCTGGATTCCCTGCAACGCAGTCTGGCGATTGCTATCTTACAAAGTAATATCAAGGAAAATAATGCGAGTAAACTGATTGATAGCTGGCTGGAAGCAAACACAGATATTCAAAAGCGTTGGGATATGTTGCTGGGAATGCTTCATGGAAGCACCAGTCTTGATTACACAATGTTTTTCATTGCATTAAGAGAACTATCTGATTTGTTACGAACTAGTTAAATCCACCATTTAGGTGGCGTCCCCAGGGGGATTCGAACCCCCGTTACCGCCGTGAAAGGGCGATGTCCTAGGCCTCTAGACGATGGGGACCTGGAACTTTAATCTACTACATTGTACATCCTGGAGCCATCTCCAGTTAAGGAGGATGGCGTCCCCAGGGGGATTCGAACCCCCGTTACCGCCGTGAAAGGGCGATGTCCTGGGCCTCTAGACGATGGGGACCCTGTTCTTCTAACCATCTCTCGAGAGAGAGATGGTGGAGCTAGGCGGGATCGAACCGCCGACCTCTTGCATGCCATGCAAGCGCTCTCCCAGCTGAGCTATAGCCCCGAAAGAGATTGGCAGTTTAATAATCTCGCCCTTGACTGTCAAGCAATTTTTAAAATTAAATGCAAATCAGTGACTTTCACATTTTATCGTATACGCTATTGACTATTGAACAACCAACTGTAAACCCGTCGCGCCATCCATATTAAAACCAGTTACCGAACAATTAGTAAAGTTTCCATTGATGTCAATCTCACATTTTGTAACATTATCATTTGATGCATTCGTTACATAAGCTATTGTCTGATCGGCGCTTAGAGCAATAAATCGAGAAGTAGTACCGGAAGTACCTGCTACAGCTGGATTGCTAAGGTCACCATTGGCATCCACATCAAACCGATCTATCTCGCCTGTAAGAAAATTCGGACCGCTCACAGTGTATAGCCGGGTTCCGCTAGCATTAAATGTAATCCCTGTAGGTAAAACAAGTCCGAATCCAACCAGGGTACAATTCACTAAATCGCCGTTAAACCCCACATCACAGCGTGTCACGTTTGTATCATTCGATACATACACTTTTGTGCCGGCAGGATTAAAAATAATGCCTCTGGGAAAATTGATTAGGGCCGTAATTGTACAATCAATCAAATTACCATTAGTGTCCAAATCGCATCGAGAAACATTGCCCGTATTAGTTATATAGATTTTTGTGCCCTGTGGATTAATTGCAACACCAACCGGGTTATTGAATGTTGCAGCTGAATTAATGCAATTTAGCAAAATACCATTTGTACCTATATCACACTTCCTAATTGTATTGGCAACACCAAAATTCGCCACATATACTCGCGTCCCTTCGGGATTGAATACCAGGCCCAAAGGATTTGTAAATCCCGAACCCACTATAGTACAGTCGACAAAATTACCGCCAATATCCAATCTACAGCGAGTGACATTATTTGCGGCTGAGTTAAAGTCATTCGTGACATAGGCAAAAAACTGGCCGAAAACCACTTCAAGGCGATGATTGGCGTCAATGTTATTTAACTGGAAACTGGTACCTCCATTCTGAGCAACCATCCCATCGAGCAACCATTGTTTAACTGCAAATCCTGCAGCAGGGGTCGCCATGAATACCAGATTACTACCAGAATTAACCACCTGAGGTGTGGCAGGTGTGATGCTGCCATTAGGCCCTGCCGATGGTGTTACGGTAAATTGCTGTACTGGCGGCTGGTTTACGAAATGGATTCTCAGTGAATACCCGGGAGCTGGTTGATAGCATTGATTAGGATCACCTTGCTGACATAATATTGGCCCGCCTAAAACATCACCCTGTAATGCATTACCCTGAATGCTCAATCTTAAAGTACATGTCCCCTTTCCCGGTAACTGGCAAACGCCGTTTTGCGTTATACCGGCAATTGGCATCATCACCAGGGTTTTCGGGCGAACAGACTGATTTTGCACCGTATAAATCACTTCAGCGCTAGCGCTGTTAGTCAGTGTCAGCTCAACTGGTGTTTGTGGTATAAATGTCCATAGAGGCGTTGCAGCCTGGACGGATGAAATGAAAAGCAGCGATAACAATCCCAATAAGGCATGGATAAATAAATGTACCTTGTGTACCGACATTTTGTTTCCTTACGCAGTGTCATAATCAATCAAAAAATATTTTAAAAAATCAGAAAGGCAAGAGCAGAGCAGTATGAAGAAAGGCTTAAATGCATGTTCAAGGTGTTTTATTAAAAGCACCTTGAACATTAAAAAATTATTCAGAAACTGATTCAGCGCGCTTTTTTGCCGCTTTTTTGTGTTGTTTCCATTCACGATCTTTCGCGAAAACAAAGCTGGCTGCTTCTTCTATAAAAAAACCAACATCATCAATATCCGCCCACGCGCAATATTCCATAATTTTCTCATAGGTTTCACTGTTGATGTCTGCTTTAATTTTTTCTTTTTTCTGGAAGCGTGTTCCATTTATAATAGGCATTTCAATCCCCAAGTGTTAATAAGACGAAAGAAGCTTAACAAATAAAGTGAAAATTGCAAACCCTATCGGCAAATTTTTATGCTATTTTTTAAACGAAACTATAATTTTGACGAAGACGTCAAATAAAAAACAACTCTAACTATCATATAGTTAGGGATAAATCACCTGCTGCTCGCGTTTTTAAACAATCCGAAAGGGCTGCTTTAATTCCGGGTAGAAACTCTGCCACATTCTATCGCAAAAATGCAAAATATTTTGATGTTTTTGGACGATGATTTTCAAAGGATCATCATAAGGCATCCAAACTATATTTGCCAAAAATGCAAAGGCACTTGCATCAATAGTCGAAACTTCATTTCCCATAAAATAGGATTTATCCCCCAGCGTGTCCGCTATTGCTCGAATAGTGGTTTGAGCCAATTGCAAGGCGTCTTCGCGATTATGTCGGCCTGTACCTTGCATATAGAGGGTTTTAATGGTTTTCTTACGGATCAGATTGGGCAAAAAAAGATTTAAAATCCAGGGAAGTCCTGCAAAAAAACTGGGTTTAACATGCTTCCAACCCTGCTCATCCTGCCAGCGGAAATAAACCATCAGCCAATAAAGGCGCTCTGAAAATACATTATCAAGAAGGACAGCCAGGGCTTTCTGTTCTATGCTTAAATGTTTATCCAGGAGATCTCCAAATTGCTGCTTTAAGCCTGCAATAATAAACTCACTGTCAGCGATTATCGTATTTTCACATTTAACAAAAGGCAGCTTCCCTTTAGGCGCTTTTCGCGGATCCCTGACAAAGCGATTTTCATAAGGCAGCTCGGTCATCCGCAGATAAGTCTCTATTTTAAGACAAAATGGGCTGGCATTGGGCAAACCCCATATTTCGGGAAATTGATACAGCTTTATCATGACGATGACCATTTGGTTTCTAATAATGGAATAGTACTGAAAAATAGACAAAAAATCATTATCCAGGAAATTTGTGATTTTTGTCCTAAACCGCTACACTCGTGAAAATTAACCAATTATCGAGTATATGAACTTCTGTCCTTGCGGTTCGCAACTTGACTATAACGCCTGCTGCGGTATTTTAATTGATCAAGGCGGCAAGCCTGCCACCTCGGAAGCCCTGATGCGTTCACGTTATACTGCCTATACAAAGGCTAATATACCCTATATTGTCAGGACCATGAGAGGCAAGCCTTTAGCGCATTTTAACGGGTCTGATGCCAAAGAATGGGCAGAGCAAGCAGACTGGCTTGGTTTGGAGGTATTAGAAGCCCTCTTCCCTTGTGAAAAGGCCAATCAGGGATTTGTGGAATTCATAGCAAGATATCATCAGTCAGGTCTGATTAAGTCAATTCATGAGCGAAGTGAATTTTTGCTCGATGAGGGCCAATGGTATTACATTGACGGTCATCCCCCCCACCACACGCGCCCAACAAAAACGCAGCGCATGTCCCAAAATACTGCCTGTTTTTGTGGCAGTCTAAAAAAATACAAGAACTGTCATGGAAGAAAACTTGTAGGAAAATAGTACTCTAAAAGCACTATTTAAAATCTTTGTAACTCCTCACGTCAGGCTATGCCACGTCATCCCGAGCACAGCGAGGGATCTCCCTGCAGACGAGGGAGTTACAAATCTTTATAGAAAAGAATAATTTCTCTTGCTTCCGTAAATACTTTTTGCTTTAATTCGCGTTCACTGCGAATGAGTAATGGAAATCACACTCAAGGCAGGAAGTCGTTAACCTATAATGGAATGGATAAGGAAAATGTCCGAGGATCTCGCGGTCTATCTTTCAAAACAATTACTTTGGCAGGCTCTCTGCATATGCTCCCCTGTAGTGTTTGTTGCAGTAATTTGCGGCTTGCTCATTTCAATTCTTCAGGCAGTAACCCAAATCCAGGATTCAGCTTTAAGCACCGTTACTAAAATTCTGGCTGTTGCACTCATGCTGATGTTCTGTGGTCACTGGATGTTAGGCTCAGTGGTCAGTTTTGCTGAAAATATGATTAGTAACATCCCGGAGCGCTTGAAATGACTGACCAGCTCCCTCTTCCCACTTTCTTTTTAATTGCTACGCGCCTTGGCATGATTATACTTTTTTCACCACTTGAGGTGATCAGACGGCTTCCTGTACAAATCAGGCTAATACTGATTCTCCTGCTCAGCCTTTTTATAATTTCAAACCTGAATTCCACTACTCAGACATCTGGCTCCCTGTTAGCCGCATTTGCAGCCGAGTTCATCAATGCTCAACTGATTTATCTGGCTCTTATCACCTGTTTCGGCTGTTTTCAGGTTGCCGGTCAGTTAATTGATTTCCAAAATGGCTTAAACGGTATCTCTGTTTTTAAACCGGGTGAAGGCTTTGATTCTATTTCAGCTCATTTACTGGGAATGCTTGCTGGCTTATTCTTTTTTGCCAGCCAGGGCCATCATCGCATCATCAAATTGTTGCTCCTCTCATTTATTGCTTTCCCGCCTGGTGAATTGATTGGAGAATCGAGCATGCTTCAGTTTATCAGGCAGTTTGCGCTGGTATGGTCACTAGGCATGTTAATTGCGGCGCCACTGGTCTTCTGTTTATGGCTTACCGAATTTTGCAGTGGTGTATTAAGTCGAAACATGCCGCAAATCAGCCCTTACTTCCTGATTTTGCCCTTAAAAGTCCTGCTGGGTTTTTTTATCTTCTATTTACTAATAGACAATATGAATCCCCTGTTCGAAAAAACCTTTGAATTGGGCTTTCAAGCCTGGCAGGAGTATCTGTTATGAGTGAAAAAACAGAAACTGCAACAGCCTACAAGCTAAAAAAGGCGAAGGAAAAAGGCCAGGTCAGCAAGAGCAGCGAGTTAATCAATACCGCGCAACTCATGGTTATTTTGCTGCTTATATGGTTATATGGAACAAAAGCCTGGCAGCAAATGCTGGCTGTTAGCCAGGAGCAGTTGCATTTGACTGGCCATTTGCATTTTTCTTTAAAAACTGTCACTTATATTTTTAAGTTGTTAAGTACCAAACTACTGTACCTATGGCTGCCCTTTGCTTTGATATTAGTGGCCACAACAATATTATGCAGCCTGGTACAAACCGGTTTTGTCTGGTCGGCGGCTCCCCTATCCCCCCGATTTGAACGAATTGGTCTGGCCGCAGGTTTTAAACGATTATTCTCGACCAAAATAGTATTTGATTTACTAAAAAATTTGCTAAAAATTGCTTTAACAGGTCTGATCAGCTTTTATAGCCTGAGGCAAATGCAGGCTTCCTTTCTAAAACTATCGAGCATTCTGCCCGTTCAACTGCCTTTGGCCATTCTGCAATTGATGCTTAGAATGCTTTGTCCTTTAGTGCTTGTTCTTCTCGCAATAAGTCTCATTGATAAACTCTATACTCGCAGAAAGTTTGCCAAAGAGCAGCGTATGAGTAAACAGGAAGTAAAGGAGGAGTTTCGGCAGCGTGAAGGTGATCCCAAAATTAAAAGCCGAATCAGGCAATTACAATCTGAGTTAAGAAAACGCAGTGCCTCTTTTGAGCAAGTCAAAACAGCGGATATGGTAATCACAAATCCTACACATTATGCAATTGCATTAAAATATGATCGTCTGACCATGCCGGCTCCGAAACTCATATGTAAAGGCCGTAATGAACAGGCAAGGATTATCAAAAAACTTGCTTTGAAACATCAGGTTCCCCTTATTGAGAATAAGGCATTTGCTCGACGTTTATACGCTTCAGTGGATTTGAATCAATGGATTCGTCGAGAGCATTTTCCAGCTGCCGCCGCAATTTATAAACAACTGGGGTTGGGTAAGAGATGACATAAGTAATTAAAGCCAATTGCAGCACCTCGTAATCAATGGAATTCAATGGATTAGTGTATGGAAAACAAGAAAACAAATCTTTCCAGTATGGGAAGCGAACTCGGTACCATTCTTTTTGTCACAGGCATTTTGCTCATCCTGTTTATTCCAATCCCCTCTGCATTGCTTGATTTGCTTCTGATTATCAATTTCAGCTGGGCACTGGTTATCCTGCTCCTCTGCTTTTATACGGATAAGCCCTTAAGCTTTTCGACTTTCCCTGCCCTGCTTCTGGTATCCACTTTATTCCGCCTGGCCTTAAATATTTCCGCAACCCGACTGATACTGTCTGAAGGCGATGCCGGCCGGGTTATAAGCGCCGTGGGTGAATATGTCATTCATGGCAATTACGTCATGGGCATGGTCGTTTTTCTGATTTTAATCATTGTGCAGTTTATTGTAGTCACTAATGGTGCGCAGCGGGTCGCTGAGGTCGCAGCCCGCTTCACACTTGACAGTATGCCAGGTAAACAGATGAGTATTGATGCTGATCTGAATATGGGATTAATCAGTCAGGAGACAGCGCGCGAAAGACGTTCCCAGATAGAGAAAGAAGCTAATTTTTACGGTGCCATGGATGGGGCCAGTAAATTTGTTAAAGGTGATGCCATTGCCGGAATTCTAATCATGCTTGTAGATATTATTGGCGGTCTGGCCATTGGTGTACTCCAGAAGAGCATGACATTTGGCGAGGCGATTCAAAACTACTCTCTGCTTACTGTAGGCGATGGTCTGGTGACCCAAATTCCTGCCCTCATCATTTCTACAGCGACCGGCATTATTGTAACGCGGGCCGCGACCGATACCCATTTGGGGAGTGAAATAGTTCGTCAAATCAGTACCTATCCTAAAAGCCTGGTGATTGTCAGTTGCAGCCTGGCTTTACTGCTGTTCATTAAAGGAATTCCGGGAATACCGGTATTCCTGGTGCTGGCATTTTTTATAGTCTGTGCCTGGTTTGCCATGAAGCGCCAGCAGCAGGATCCTGAAGTTAGTCTGATCCACGAAGAAACACTTTATCAGAAAATTCATATCTATCCGATTGAGATACAACTTAATCCCAGTCTCTATGAAAATTTATTATCCCAACAGGATGAGTTTCTGTCGCTTGTTCAGCAAATACGTGAGCGTCTGGCCTTCGATCTGGGCCTGGTTATCCCTGAAGTAAAACTCCGATCGGAGGCCAAACTAAATTATCCCTTCTATCGAATTACCGTTCAGGGAATTCATTATGACAAACATCCCTTGTATCTGGATAAGTTTCTGGCAATAGCCGCTTCGTCTCAAAAGGCGATTGAAAATAAAATATCAGGTATAGAAGTGAGCGATCCCAGCTATGGTTTAGCAGCTCAATGGATTGACAGGGCCGAAAAAGAACAGGCGGAGCATCAGGGATTTACCGTATGCGAACCCTTGTCCATATTGGCGACTCATCTACAGGAAGTGATTCAATCCTCTTTGGCTGAACTATTAAGTCGTAATGAAGTGGAAACCTTACTGGATCAGTCTGATGTCTGCAAATTGCGTGATGAATTGATACCCGCCATGCTGCAATTAGGTCAGGTTCAAAAAATTTTGCAGAATTTACTGTCAGAAAAAGTTTCTGTTCGCCATATGTCATTGATTCTGGAGGTCTTGCTGGAACACGCTAAAAGCATCCAGGATATCAATCAGCTTACTGAACTTGTACGCGTTCGTCTCTCTTCTCAGATATGCCAGAGATTAATAAATAATCAGGGCCTTCTTCCAGTTCTCACCTTGGCCCCGGTTATGGAGCAGGCGCTTGCGCAAAATCTGGCAAACAATCATCTCCACCTTGACCCTTCACAGACCGAAAAACTGATTAAATCTCTTTCCTTACACGTGGAAAAGATGCTCGGTGAGCGAAAGAAACCAGTATTACTTTGCTCTCCGATGCTAAGAAGGCAATTGAAACTGTTTACCCAGCGCATTATTCCCCACTTGACGATTTTATCGTTAAGCGAAATACCAATTCATATCCAGATTGAACCATTTGGTGTCATTCAATAAGGAGCATGGCATGTTATCCGCTATAAAAACCACACAGATAGCCCTTTTGCAGGATCAATTTCGTCTGCAGGTGCTCAGCCAGAATGTCAGTAATCTGCATACAACCGGCTATAAACGTCAAATCATGGAAAGTCAGGATTTCCCGGCACTGGACGCGCCTGATTTTGAAACTGTAGTTCAGCAAATGGCATCACTCAGTAACTTTCAGCAAGGCTCAATCTCTCATTCCAATCAGGGATCGGAACTGGCACTTGCGGGGAAAGGCTTTTTTGAGATCCAGAACAATGAAGGCGTTTTTTACACACGAAATGGCGAGTTTCACATTAGCCAGGATGGAGAGTTGATTAGCGAACGGGGCGGAAAATTAATGGGAAAAAATGGACCTGTTCGTGTCAGCGATAAAGAGTTTTCAATCAATACCAAAGGAGAACTATTTATAGATAAACAACTCAGCGATCAGATTCGCATTGTTGATTTTCCCCAGTCTGCATCACTTCACTATCAGGGGGAAGGGCTTTATTTCAGTGAAGATCTGCCGGAAGAAGCCTCTTCTGAAACCCGGGTTCTGCAGTTTTCCCTGGAACAATCCAATGTCAAATCAGTCGATGAAATGACTGAAATGCTGAAGATTTCACGCCATTTTGAAGCGATCCAGCGAATTATGAAAACAAGCAACAATCTGCTTTCAACAGCAATTAGTCAATTAGGGGAAGGAAATGTCTGACGCGCTTTCAATAGCTGCCAGTGGCTTAAAATCTGAAGAATATTTTATTGACAAGATCGCCAATGATATTGCCAATCTGAATACGCCCAATTACAAGGCCAGCAAACTAAGCTTCGCCGATGTCTTATACCAGAACGTAGACAGCAATCACTCGATGCGGCAGTCCGGGATCAAAATAGGTTTAGGAACAGCCATTACCAAGTCAACTAAAGATTTCAGCCAGGGACCGCTAAAAGCGGGCACGAACTGGAATGATTTAGCCATTGATGGAGAGGGATTTTTTCAGGTACTGCAAACTGACGGCAGCCTGGCTTACACGCGAAGTTCCAGCTTTTCAATCGACAGTGAGCGCTACCTCTGCACAGCGGATGGCTTACGGCTGGCCGACAGCATCCAGATACCTGAAGATTCTCAGTCCATTGTGATTCAAAAAAACGGCGATGTTGAAATTATGTCATCAGAGGATGCCGAGCCTCAGCTAGTCGGCACTATCAGTTTAGCGCGATTTATGGACCCTGGCCGCCTGGACCCTTACGGTGCCGGACTCTTTCATGCCACTGCCGACAGTGGTGATCCCATTATTGATAATCCCGGTAATAGCGGTATGGGGCAAGTGCTGCAGAAACAGATTGAAGCATCCAATGTCGATATGGTCACCTCGTTAATGCAGCTTACTATGGCCCAGCGCGTTTACCAATTGAATGCCAAAACAGTGCAGATAGCAGATGAATTGGAAAAAATGATTAATGAACTTCGCGACTAGAGATTTACTCATGATAAAGCCAATTTTATTACTTACAAGTCTGGTAATTCTCATGTATAACCCCTCTGCAATAGCAGCCAATTTATACAATGATCTCTATTATCGCCCACTCATTGCGGATCGGCGCGCGTCTGTACCAGGCGATTTACTCACTGTCATTGTACTGGAAACCTCTAATGCGCAAACCAGTGCCGATTTAGGGTCCAGTAAAGAAATCAAAACAGCGCTGGAGGCCAGCTATAATCAAAAACGCTATGATTTGCGTCTGGGATTAACCGGCAAGGGAAATAGCAAGGCACAAACCGGTAGAAATGGCAAAATTAAAGCCTCATTAACCGTTAGAATTAAAGCAATCTGCCCTAATGGAAGCTATGAAGTGGAGGGATATCAGCTCATCCAGATTAATGGGGAACAACAACGAATTTTGTTAAGCGGTATCGTCAGACCAGAGGATATAAGTCCGCAAAATACCGTATTGTCGACTCGCATTGCCAATGCCCAGATTACCTACACTGGCGATGGCTCTGTATCAAACTCACAACGTTACAACACTATTTATAAAATTATGTCATTCATGGGGCTAGTATGATGTTTAGTTTTAGAAAACTATTGCTCTGCGCTTGCCTGCAACTGCTGGTATTCAGCAGTTTTGCCAGTGTTAGACTTAAATCTCTGGCGCATTTATCCGGACTGCAGGAAAATCCGATTACTGGTTATGGTTTGGTTATCGGCCTGGCAGGATCAGGTGACTCGCATCGCAATAAAGATACAACCCAGGCAATTTCCAACCTGCTGCAGAATTTTGGCCTTAATATTAACGCCCGGGACATCACCAGCCGCAACAGTGCCGCAGTTATTATAACCGCCAATCTGCCTGCCAATGTCCATCAGGGCGACAAGCTTGACATTAATGTATCATCTCTCGGGGATGCGAAAAGCTTGTTAGGAGGCACCTTACTAATAACCCCTCTCAAAGGACCCGATAACCAAATTTACGCCCTGGCCCAGGGTCCGATTTCTCTCGGGGGGTTTAAATATGATTTATTTGGCAATGTGGTGCAAAAAAACCATCCTACTTCCGGAATGATTTCAGGAGGAGCCATTGTTGAGAAGACACTCTACAATGAATTGACCGATAAAAGCGGCGAATTGCATCTGATTCTGAATCATCCTGATTTTACAACGGCAGATAATGTAGAAACTGCTGTCAATAAACGCTTCGGTGAAAACACCGCAATTGCCCGCAGTGCCCAGGATATTGAAATTCATCCTCCGGTAATCGCAAAACAGCATTATGTTCGTTTTATCAGCCAGCTGGAAAATATCATAATTATTCCGGATAACCTGCCCACCGTGGTCGTTAACGAAAGAACCGGGGTGGTGGTTGCCGGCTCCGATGTGAAACTTGATGCAGTAACTATTTCCCAGGGTAATCTCCAGATTGCCATTGCCAGCGACTATAAAGTTTCACAGCCGACAATGCTTTTCAATGCATCCGCCTCTGTCAGAACCGCAATAACTCCCTCCACTAATATTGAGGTTAAAGAAAGTGCAGGACAATCCATTGTTCTTGAACAGGGAGCCACCATTGCTGACCTAATCAGCGCTCTGAATAAGACCAAAATCACCACGCGGGACATGATTGCCATTTTGGAGAGCTTAAAACGCGCTGGTGCTTTACACGCAGAATTAATTGTTCAATAGGAGTACCGAACCATGTTTGAAGATAACACAATCAGGCTCGTAAAACTGGGGCTCGATGCAGCGCTCATGCGGCAAACAGCGATTGCTGCCAACATAGCCAATGTCAATACCCCCAATTACCAGACTGTTGAAGTGATTTTTGAGCAGCAACTTGCCAATTATGACCAGAATAGCAATCGAGGCTCGGTTAATTTTCTGGAATTACAACCGGCTATCCATACTAGCGACACCGCACCAGCACTGGATGAACAAATTGCGCTTGGTATTAAAAATGCCACCCAATTTCGCGCACTCATCAAAGGACTTAATCATAAACTGGCCATTATGAAAATGGCCCTTCATGGAAATAATCAGGCATGAATTACAATCTCACTTATTCAATTGCTGCCCAGGGAATGCAAGTCGAAAAATTACGTATTGATACGGTCGCCTATAACATCGCTAATCAGCATACCTTGCTGAAAAGTGATGGCAGCGGTTTTCAGCCAATGCAGGTCATCACAGGCAGTCGAAATTTCAATGATTACATCACAGATGAAACGCAATGGAGTGCAGCGGCTCTAAGCCCGAAAACTCTACCGCCTAATAAAGTGTATCAACCAGAGCATCCGGCAGCTGATGAAAAAGGCTATATCCATTATCCCGGGATAAATACAGTCGATGAGATGACCACTTTATTAAATGCTTCGCGTGCCTATGAAGCCAATATCAAAATTTTTAACACAGCACACAGCCTGTTCATGCAAACCCTGACAATAGGAGATGAACGATGACCATAGAACCCGTCAATCATTTCAAAATCGACTTTAACCTTAATAATTCAAACATTCAGAAAGCAGACCAGTTCAGTCATTGGCTGGCCGCTCCCCTTCAGCAGGTGAATGATAAATTGATTGAAGCTGATCATTCGCTGCAACAACTGGTCAGCGGTCAAACGGCCAGCCTGCACCAGGTAATGTGGAATCTGGAAGAAGCCAAAATGTCTTTTCAATTACTGGAGCAGGTGCGTAATCGCTTAATGACTGCTTATCAGGAAATTATCAGGGAGCAAATTTAATATGAATTTTTATTTCAACTCCATCTATCTCTGGTTTGGCAGACAAGAAAAGTCAAAGCAAATCATGATCCTGCTTGCCGGTGGCTTTCTCATTTTAAGCAGTTTATTTATCTCCATTTTTTTGCTGAAACCTGATTATGGAACACTATTTAATAATCTTGATTCACAGGATGCCAATGAAATAATTCGTCAACTGGATCAGGACAATATTCATTATCAGTTACAGAATGCCGGACGTGATATTTTAATTGATAAACACCTGGTGGATAAAACCAGAATTCGATTAATTAGCAGCAATTTAAATGGCCATGTGGGCTTTGAATTGTTTGATAAAACTGATTTTGGTTTGACCGAATTTTCACAGAAAATTAACTACCAACGAGCTCTGCAAGGCGAACTTGAGCGAACCATTAGCAGTCTTGAGGAAGTCAGGCAGGCAAGAGTTCATCTGGTAATCCCTGAACAGCATTTCCTGCAGAAAGAAACGCACCCTACCAAAGCGTCTGTTACCCTTCAATTAAAAAAACCAATAGGAAAACATCAGGTAAAAAGCATTCAGAAACTGCTGACCGCCAGCATAGCAAATCTTGCTGCAGAAAATGTGGTGATCATCGATCAAAATGGTAACAATCTGAGTATACCCAAAGAAATTAATGGTGAGGGGCATTTTGCGGCCAAGCGAAGAATAGAGGATTATTTAAATAGTAAAATAACTGATATGCTAAGGCACATATTTCCCCAGGATAATGTCTATGTAAAAATAGATGTGACGCTTAATTATGATGAATTGCGGCGGGAATTGATTAGGCCGCAGTCTCAGGGCTTAATCACTCATGAAAAAGAGATTCAACATACAGCCTCTGCAGAACTCACAAAGAAAACAAATCCAGTTCAGGATCTCACCCGGGAACGAAGTTATGAGTTTGGTCATGAAAAAGAACAGTTCCTGCGTGCCAATGGCAGGATTGAGCGGCTAACTGTCTCTGTCACAGTTCCCAAACAAACCGAATCCTCGACCCTCTTACAAATTGAACGCATGGTAAAATCCACCATAGGCTTTGATTCCAAACGAGGGGATTCCATTTCAGTGGAAGCACTCCTGCCACCACCCGTCCAATCAGACATTTTTTTAAACGAGACTCCTTCCACCCCGGCAGTAGAAACTCTTTCTATAAAATATGGGTTAGCAGCGCTGCTTATGATTGGCGCAATAAGTTATGGAGTTCAGAGAAGAAATAATTTGAAAAGACGTCAATATCTCCTGGAGTCTCTTAATCAATGGATTAGTCACCATGAATAATTTACAGGATATCGTATCGGCTATTGGCAAATTGGCCCTCAGAGATCAGCGATGGATTCTGAGCAAGTTACCAGAAGCCAAAAAAAAGCAGCTGGATAATATGAGCGAGAATCAAAAAGCGGCCGTTTCCAATACTATGATTGAAGATGACTTACCTGGTTTTTGCCGCAGTCTTGCCACTAAAGACCCTCTGTATATCGCCATTATCCTTGAGGAAGGTCAGTTCATTTGGAAAGAGCAATTTTTAAATGAATTTAACCTTTTAGATCGCATTAACTCGATTGAAACTTCCCTTGCCAATATTAGCAACACCAGCAAAAGTCTGGTGTATGCGGAGTGGGAAAATCTACATCAAAAATCTGATATCGGCATGATTACAGACTAACGGAATAACTATGGCAGAACTATTAAAAAATATCAGGGTGAGCGGGGAAAAAGTGATTTTGAAAACAAATTGCAGTTCTTCCCCTGATTATGAGAAAAACAATCCTGATTCCGCAATGGAACAACTTGCAAAAAGCGATGATTTTTTGGATGAAATAAGGCAACAGGCGTTTGCAGCGGGCTTTCAGGAAGCAGAAGCAAAATATACTGAGGAGAACCAATGCAAGATGCAGGAATCAGAGATGCAAGCCACCTTGTTAAAACAGCTTTTGACCCAGATACCTGTGGCATTGCAAACTTATCAGGAAACACTTCGTGACCAGATTGCAGACATCGTCTTATTAATTTGCAGGCAATTTTTTTCTAATCAGATTTCGAGCAAAGAAGCGATTTCTTTTCAGATTGAGCAGGCAATTAATCATTTAAATCATAAAGAAAATATAGAGATTTTTCTTCATCCCCAGGATCTTGCGCTTGTGCAGCATAGCAAATTGAAAATTGATTTCAGTGAGTGCCGGCATTTGAAGTTTATTCCTGATGAGACATTAATGCTAGGAGGATGTCGTATCCGTAATGATCATGGGTTGATTGATGCCAGCATTGAACAGCAAATTGACAAACTCAAACGAATGCTTGTTCAACTACGACAGAGGGTGCCGCAATGAAAAACTGGTCTGAATTATTACAACCAATGGAACGTATCGGTGAAATTGAACAATCGATTGGCTTACAACTGGTTGCTAAAGGTCCTCCTCAAGTCTTTGTGGGAGAAATCTGCGATATTCTTGACAGCGATCAGCAGATCATCACCCAGGCAGAAGTCATTGGTTTTAATCAGGGAAAAGTCTATTTACTGCCATTTTCCCATACTGGCATCAGTATGGGCTTTAAAGTACGTGCATCAGGTCATGCCAGCAGGATTGAGGTGGGTGAACATCTTCTCGGCAAAGTCGTAAATGCATTAGCACAACCGCTAGAATCGAGCATCAGCGCTTTTTCTGAGTCATTGGAGATTTCAGGTCATGCGATTAATCCCATGGATCGCGAAGCGGTGACAGAAAATATGATCACCGGAATCCATGCTCTGGATTGCCTGATTCCTCTCGGCAAGGGGCAGCGCATGGGCATTTTCGCCGGTAGCGGCGTTGGAAAATCCGTATTGATGGGAATGATGTGCAGGCAATTGCAAAGCGATATTAACGTTATCGCCCTGGTAGGTGAACGTGGCCGAGAAGTGAATGATTTTATCACAGAGCATTTTGATGAACACAGCCGCCAAAAATCCGTATTAGTCGTCGCTTGCAGTGATGAATCAGCCATCATGCGCCGTCAAGCCGTCTTTACCGCTACAGCAATTGCTGAATATTTTTGTCGCAAAGGGAAACAGGTGATGCTATTTGTCGACTCCATAACCCGTTTGGCAATGGCGCAACGCGAAATCGGCTTAAGTCTGGGAGAACCGCCTACCAGCCGCGGATACACGCCCAGTGTATTTGCCCTTCTTCCAGGTCTGGTCGAACGAGCGGGTAATTTTATTGGGAAAGGCAGTATTACCGGGCTTTACACCGTATTGGTGGAAGGCGATGATTTCAACGAGCCCATTGCAGATACCATGCGCTCACTGCTTGATGGACATATTATCCTGACTCGTGAGCTGGCGCAACGCGGTCACTTTCCTGCCATTGATATTCTCCAAAGCGTTTCGCGTCTGAAAGATCATTTACTTCCTTCGTCACAAAATGATCTGGTTAAAAAAGTAATTCGGTTATTTGCACTGCATGAGCAATATAAGGATTTACTCGAGCTGGGCGGTTACAAAGCAGGTTCCAATCAGGAGCTGGAATATGCAATTGCCCGCATTGATCCTTTGAAGAAATTATTCGCTCAACAAAAACAGGAGTCACTCCCTTTATCAGCCCTACTGACGCGCATTCAGGAGATTTTAGTATGAATCAGGCATTAACCAGCCTAATGACTCGATTAAAAAGTCAGCTTGAAGAGCTCAACACTGAGCAGCTGGCTCTCAAGGAAAAAATACGGACGCTGGATAAAGCAGCTCTTCTAATCAAATCAAGGCTCTTGGACGCATTGAAAATTCCTGCCTGTATTCTTCCAGAGCAGGAAATATCCCGGCTTCATTTTATTATCTCCGAACAGCAAAAGCATGACGATTTGCAGAATCAAAAAATGGATTATGAAAAACTTCTCTTCAGCTATCAGGAAAGCCATCTGCGCCTCAGTACAGAGCTTAAACTGCTAAGGAAATACCAGGACCGACGTGAGCAAAATGAAAAAAAGACCCTTCAATTAGTACTTGAGAAAGAAATGGACGATTGGGCATTGCAAAAAGACTCGGCGAAATTGTCGTCCAAGTGATTGCTAAATAAAAATTTAATAGACAGTCCAATAAAAAATTGATAATAATACGCTGAACAAGGAAGACGATATGAAAATAACAAACCAACCTGCAGCTTTTGACGCATTTTCCAGGCACTCCTCTGCCGCTAAACCCTTTTCATTGTGGCTTAATCAACATTCGCCCCAGGTAGACTCCTATTACGTTGAACATTTGGATCAACTTCAGAAAAATGATCTTCACTTTAAGAGCAATTTTTCAAAAGAAGCATATCAATATCCAGACTCTGACCATGAAGCGAACTTGAATACTCCCGGCGAATTAGTTTTGTCAGAACCCAAGGTTCCTTCCAGACAAATGCTGGCAGCAACGCAAACTGAAAAGCCTCCTTTTAGTAGAATAATTTATCTGGAAAATGATTTACGCGAGCTGATAGAAAACTATTTTGAGCAGGAATGTCCGGGGTTTTCTTTTAATTCCTTTCGTTTTGACAGCAGTACAAGGAAAGAAAACCTTGCTCCTTCTTTATCAGCCCCCTCCATTCCCAAACGTTCTTTGGACCAGTTTCAACTGTTCATTGAGGATGGTGAAGTGCAGCTGGCTATTGGACTACCCGGGGAGTTCCTTTCACAAGCTAAGGAAATCAGCCGTCAGATTCGTCAGCTTATTAGTTCCAAAGGATTTTTATTAAAAAAGTTAGTCATTAATGGAGTAATACAATGAGCAGCCCAGTTCAACCCGCACAGGAAAATAATATCAGTCAAACCGATTACTTACAGCTTTTCACAAAGGAGTTAACCTATCAGGATCCTCTAAAGCCTATTGATAACCGCGAGTTTATGGCACAGATGGCCCAGTTTTCCTCACTGCAGGAAGCGCGTAGTACGAATGAGAGTCTGAGGCGACTGCTTGAGCTGACAAGTAGCAGTCAAAGTCTGATGCTTTTGCAAAAATCAGTCAAACTGCGAGATAGCAATCAGCTCGGCAAAGTAATTGACATTGAATTTCCTGATAGCTCTCCTCCCCTTCTCAATATCAGCGTCAATGGGGGCTACGTTAAGAAGACACTGCTCGATGTGAGTGAAGTAAGCTAGGGAGATACAAATGAGCAATACTTATTACACCAGCATGAGCGGCATGATGGCAGCAAGTTATGGCTTGCAAAATACCTCCCATAATGTCTCCAATATGCAAAGCCCGGGATTTAAGCGCAGTGATGTCTTTTATTCCTCCCTGGGAGGTGATCACGGTCAGCAAGGTACAGGGCTGGGAGTTTCGATTAAGGGCCAGCAAACCAATTTTAAAGCAGGCACTTACGTTAATACAGGCAATGCCGGGGATTTGGCTATTGATGGCAATGGCTTTTTCATCGTGCGCCTTCAAAGCGGAGAACTGCTGTACACGCGAGACGGTGAGTTTGGTTTCAATCAGGAGGGCCTTTTGTTTGACCAGCATAGCGAGGGATTGGTTATGGGCTATGATAAAAACCATCAACTCGTACCTATCCAGGAAAAAGGTCCGCTTAAATGTCCTGGAAAAGCCACCTCGGTCGTCAATCTGAAAGGAAATCTAGTCAGTAAACCAATCAAGGAAGATGCTACAGTACCAGTACCAGTGCCTGAGCCTGATAAAAATGACAGTAAGAAAGAGAATAAGTATGAGCCTATCCAATTCAATGTAGGCAGCATTTATGATGCAAACGGCAAAGTTCATCAAGTGACTATTGAGTTAGAACGCAGTGAAGATTCCCAGGTAAAATTCAATGATGGAGAAACCTGGACCCTAAAAAATATTCGCTGCTACGATGGCGATGTTACATTCAATCCCCAGGAACTGGTATTCGACAGTAATTCAGGCGGCAAAGGTAAAGAAGGCAGCAATTGCATTCGTTTCCTGCTAAACGGTACACAGTCGGTCTGCCTGCAACTGGGCGATCGCGACAGTAATGCCGAAAGCTCGGTGCAACTGGATAAATGGACATCAAACAACCCCTTCACTAATATCGAAGTGTACAAACAGGACGGTTATGGGGAAGGCCGGCAAATCGATTTCGGGTTTGATTTCAACGGTCAAATCACCTACTCCTTCGATAACGGTCAGAAACTGGAAGGTTCTCATCTTGCATTGGCCACATTCGATGATATGGAACATACGCTTGTACAAACGGAAAACAACCTTTTTCGTGTTAAAAATGACAAGTTTCGCCATATTGGTCTTGCCAATAAAGAAGGAAAAGGCAAGATTCAGCCCAAGACACTGGAACAATCCAATGTCGACCCTACCACCGAATTTGCTCAAATTGTGGTGCTGCAAAGAATGTTTCAGGCCTGCTCGCAAATTATGGATATTGATAAACAATTATTGGAAGAGCTGTATAGAAAATGAATCAAACACTTAAACCTTATCGATTGATTAACCCAAGTGAAATTAACAGGCTTAGCCAGCATTTCCATAGGGTTTTGCAGGCCTGGAATGATGTCTATACCCTGTCGACGGCATCCGTTTATTTGCAAAGAACTCGCCCTGTCGAGGCAAGCCGAATGCTGTACCTGTATAATCAGAAAGGGGAATTAATCGGATTTATCCCACCCGCTTTTTTTGAAAATTTACAGCACGTTATTTTTGGAAGCAGCAGTTCGTGCTTTCGTGGTGTAAACGAACAAATCATCCATGAATTGTTATCTGCATTATTTAAGGACAAGCATCTCTCCACACAGGAAGAACAGCTGGACAGTCAGGAATGGTTTTACTGGGGTTCACCCTGTCTGGAATTAGAGCTGACATTTGGACAGACTACTATAAGTCTTTTTCTTCATCCCCGCTGGGTTGTCGAGCAATTACCAGTGCTTTCCGGCAACGCTCCCTTGTCGCCGCTTGAAAATAACCTGTCAGACGAGCCACTCGAACTGGAGATCAAACTGCTTTCTTTTACCATGAATCTTGCTGATTTACTGACACTAAAACCCGGGGAAGTGATCAAAACAGATCATCCGCAAAATGAGGATCTGCTTTTAAAGCATCAGCAGCTCACTTTGTGTACTGTGCACAAGGGGATCAATGATGGCTATAAATCCATTCAAATAGCGAGTAATTAATATGACAACTCTGGTTAAAAAAATTCATTTCCCTGAACTGCAAGTCAAAGATACCACTGACACTGTTAAGGCCGATTACCTGGGACTACTGGGAAATGTTGAGGTGGAATGTCAAATCCGCATAGGCAGCCTTAAACTCACTATTGCTGAATTAAAGCAATTGACCCGAGGCAAAGTGCTTAATCTCTTACAGAAAACAAATGAGCCGGTTGATCTGCTGCTAAACAATCAAGTGTTTGCAAGAGGCGAGTTAATGAGCTGCGATGATTATTTTGCAGTGCAGATTCTCGAGGTTGCCCAATGAAAGTGCCATTGTTTTCTATGATTATTTTAAACTTTTTTAGCAAAGAAGCGTTTTCTAACTCGGCCCTAGCCTTTAAAACACCCGTAAACAGTGGAATGGGATGGTTCAATTATGGGCTTCCATTTTTTATATTAAGCCTGGCTGTGCTGTATTTACATCTTAAAAAACATAAAAAACCATCCACCGGTTGCCGGTTGCTTGAAAAGACCTATCTCAATAATAAAACCGTTATTTATCTTCTTGAATACCAGGAGCATCGTTTTTTGCTGGCGGAAAACCAGAAAGGCCTCTGCTTTCATTCCCTGAATGAGAGCCAGAAATGAAATACCTGTGCTGGATTGCGTTATTAAGCTATTCTCATTTCGCTGCTTCTGCGGACACCAGTTTCCTCGGCGCTATGTCTTTTAATCAGGAAACGATTGCTCCTGCACTTAAAGTTTTTGGCTTGCTGACCGTTTTAAGTCTTGCGCCCAGTATTTTGATTATGTTGTCCTCCTTTACCCGCATCGTGGTTGTGCTGTCGATGCTGCGCACAGCACTTGGTTTACAACAAACACCCCCGAACACGGTGCTTATGAGCCTGGCTCTTTTCCTGACATTTTATACCATGATGCCAGTTGGAAAGGTCCTTTACTCCGAAGCTTATCAACCGTTCATGGAGCAAAAAATTAATTTTGAATTAGCCATCGATAAAGCGAAAGAGCCAATAAAACAATTTCTTCTTCATCAGACCCGTGAAAAGGATTTACAACTATTACTGGAGCTTGCGAAAGAACCTCTACCTGATAACATTGACGAGATAAAACTGCTTCAACTAATCCCGGCATTTTTATTAAGCGAATTGCAAACCGCATTTCAAATTGGATTTATGATTTTTCTGCCGTTTTTACTAATCGATCTAATTGTATCAGGTTTGTTAATGACGATGGGAATGATGATGCTGCCTCCGGCGAGTTTGTCAGTACCAATAAAAATTCTGGTTTTTGTTCTTATTAATGGCTGGGATATCGTAATTCAATCTTTGGTGGAGACTATTAATTGAAACAATTAAATATCAAACAACTGCGTGAAGAAACGCCGGGTTCTGAACAAGTAGTTCATTTTAATAACGCAGGTACCTCCCTGCCCCCCGCAGTGGTCACCAATACAGTCAAAAACTATCTTGATCTGGAGGCGAGTATCGGGGGCTATGAAGCTGAAGAGCTTAAGGCCGATGAGATTAACGGTTTTTACCGCAATATCAGCGAACTGATTAACTGCCAGCCTCATGAGGTGGCTTTCACCGAAAATGCTACTCGAGCCTGGGATATGGCGTTCTATAGTCTGGATTTTAAACCCGGTGATCGCATACTCACGGCCATGAATGAATATGCCAGCAACTATCTTTCTTTTTTGCATGTGGCCCGGCAGAAAGGCGTAAAAATAGAAGTAATCCCTGATGACCGTGACGGGCAACTGGATTTAAATGCTTTGGAATCCATGCTTGACTCTTCGGTAAAATTGCTGGCGATTACTCATGTTCCCACTCAAGGGGGATTAATTAATCCAGCAATAGAAGCGGGACATCTTGCCAAAAAACAGGGCGTCACTTATTTGTTGGATGCAACCCAGTCAGTGGGCCAGATGCCCATCGATGTTCAACAAATTGGCTGCGATTTTCTTTGCGGTACCGGGCGAAAATTTTTGCGAGGGCCAAGAGGTACTGGCTTTTTATATGCCAGCGAGCGCATCATCAACGATTGCAATCCACCTTTTATCGATTTACATGCTGCAAACTGGAGTTCATTGGATGCTTATGAACTCATGCCTGATGCCAGACGTTTTGAAACATGGGAACAAAATTATGCCGGGAAATTAGGCCTAAGCGCGGCAGTACGCTATGCGCTTGATATCGGCATGGAAAATATCTGGCAAAGAATCCAGAATTTATCCAGACTCTTTCGCAGTAAACTCGAGCAAATCCCTGGGCTTACGCTCCAGGATTTAGGAAAAGATCAATGCGGGATTATCACGTTTTCTACCAAAAACAAAACCCCTGCTGAGATTAAACAGGCACTGCGTGAACAAGGGATCAATGTCACTGTATCGGTGATGGAATTTGCCCGACTGGATCTTCAATCCAGAGGACTTGATGCCCTGGTCAGAGCGTCGCTCCATTATTATAACACTGAGGAAGAGATAGACATTGTTTGCAAGGCGGTGGCAGACTTCGTTTCCTAATCCAGTGACTTTGTTTTCTTGTACCTCCCCAGGCACGTCATCCTGAACGCAGTGAAGGATCTCCTGACTCTGGCTCAGTTCTAAGCAGTGAGATCCTTCGCTACACTCAGGATGACGTACCAGATGCTCAGGATGACGTACCTGGGGAGTTACGTTTTCTTAAGGTTTACCATGCACGATAATATAGAAGAAATAAAACAAAAAATAAAAAAACTTGAGGAACAGCTTAAAAGAGCAAATTCAATATTATCGTTGCTTTCAGGGCCGGTGGATGAAGAGGAAATAAAAGAAAAATTATTTAAAAACCGTATGGTACTCGCAACACTTTATAAAACTAGCCACCAATATAATGAAGCATTTGATCTGCTAGACATTGTTTATGACGATCTCGAATTGGACTCAAATACTGCAAGCCCCCAATATATCGATGTATTAGAGGGCCTTGTTGAGTGTACTAAGGCCCTGAATAAAAAAGTAGAATGCATAACATATCTTTCAGAATTATTTCTCAGATTATCTTCTATAACCCAGACTAAATATAAAGAACAAATAATTAAGTATCTGGAGGTATATAAAACTCAATTATCAGCTCAGGAGACTATAGATCTCATTGATCTGGTCCTGCAAAATCTGGATAGTGTTTCCTGGACTGGCTCGAAAGTATACAGCTATGCAATGAATCTTAAAATTAAGATTTTAAGTCAATTAAAGCAATTTGAAGAATGTTATACCTGCTTGAACCTTCTGGCAGAACATCAGTCTACCCGCAATAACCGAATCAATATTAACAACGATGCACTTATTGCTCATTTAAATGCGTATAGCCTGGCATGTATCAAGGGCTATTCAATAAAAGAGTTTAGTCAGAAACTGATAAATAGTTATTATCAAAAAATGTCGAGTGGCGAAGAAGTTGTTTTTGAGCCTGAAGTGGCTGAAAACAAACTGCATTTAATCAAAATCGCCTTCCTTTTTAATCATTTAAATGTATTACCCCCATCATGGTTTCCTCCCTTCAAAATACAAAAACCTCCGGCACAGTTTCTAATGGAAAGTAGAAGCGAAGTGAGTACGGACCAGACTCACTTGCAACCGTTATCTTATGCGCCTGAAGAAGAGGTTCAGCCCATACAAGAGCCTGTGCCTGTACCTGAATATATGAAAATCAGAGAAAAAATAACGCTCGCCTGGGATAAGCACGGAGTAGCCGGTTATACTGATGAAACGCAATTCATTGTAGAGCAATTATTCATACCCCGATCACTTTCTCCAGAACAATTGGAAGCAACTGATCTTAAGTTACCACGTGGCGGCATATTATATGGTCCCCCCGGCACAGGTAAAACATTGATAGCCCGTACTATTGCTAATGACTTTATTGGGAAAGAGAATGTGACGGTTATTAATGGGCCTGCTTTAATCTCAAAATACGTAGGCCAGTCAGCTGAAAATCTTCGCCGCATTCTGGACGAGGCGAAAAAAAACCCCGCGGTAACCTATGTGGTCATTATCGATGAAATGGATGCACTGGTCTGCTCTCGTGATAGCTCTGGTGAGGATCTTAACAGGCAAATTAAAGCCGATCTAACTACGACACTTTTAACCTATCTTGATGGTGTAGATGCCATTGAGAATCTGATGATTATTGGTTTAACCAATTATTTTGAACGTTTGGATGAGGCATTAATACGCCCCGGGCGTCTTGATGTACATATTAATATTGGATTGCCAAATTATAAAGATCGCCTGGCTATTTTGCGCCTGTATTTGTGCCCTCTTCAGGAAAAAAATAAAGTTCAGGCCTCATTGGACATTGAAATGCTTGCAGAGAAATCGGAGGGATTAAGCGGTGCCGGCATAAAAGCTTTTATTGACAGCACTATGAAGCGATTTGGTGTCTCTCAGCTCGTCAGTTTTGATAATGGCAAGTATAAAATTGAAGACTCAAGCCAGATTATTCCGCTTAATGATACGCAGTT
Source organism: Legionella quinlivanii (assembly GCF_003265995.1). GTDB lineage: Bacteria > Pseudomonadota > Gammaproteobacteria > Legionellales > Legionellaceae > Legionella_C > Legionella_C quinlivanii_A. The sequence goes on from NZ_MVJN01000004.1 coordinate 64,470, forward strand.
CCTATCCTGTCTTGATGATGCGATTAAAAAGAATCGACGGAAAAAAACGGAGCGGGAATTATTGCAATCACGCGTTTTCTGCCCCTGGAATGACTCTCTGAGAAAAAATCTTGCTGCTCTCCTTGATAAAGAAAACAGTTTTGCTTACTTAAACCCGATGATTGTGAATGTTACAGGAAAACAGGGTACTGGAACCACAAGCTGCGCTTTGAACCTATTCCCGGAACAACCCGATAAAATCGTGTATATGAAAGCGGGAGAACTTGTTAATTTATCCCCTAAAGACCAGGAAAAATATATTGATGACTGTTTTTTTAAGGCTATAAGCTACGAGCAGGGTATCTTAATAATTGACAATATGGAAGACATTACTTCCTGCCACTTTAATCCCCGCATTTATCTGCGCGATAAATTAAAAATGCCGCTCGATGAGGGCGAAACATTGAAAGTTGTAATGGTGAGCAAAAATGAGGAGTCTGTTCAACAGCTGTTTAATGGGCAAATTGCTTGCGATGAGACAATAAGAATGCCAGCTATAATAAAAAAAGCAGAAATTTCAACCTTAATTAAAGCATTGAAATTAGGAATAGACATTCGCGAAACCCCGGTGGAACTTACTGCCAGGCTGACTATCAAAGAATTAAAGAATCACTTGTTAACTTTTTGCAATCGATATCAATCTGTTGAACGGACATTGGAAGGTTTTTTAAATTATGTGAACTCTCCTTTGTCTGCTCTAAAGAGTGCTTCAAACGCGCATAGAATATTTAATAAGAACCAGATGCCAAGGCCTGTCAGCCTCTCTGACAAAGATAATTCCAGTTCAGCTCTTTCAAATGGAATCGCAATTTCAAATGAATGATTAATTATTGACATTTTTTAAGCGTCTATGTTACGTTCGCGTGATTAATCCACATTATGTCCAATGGTGGCACATTAACTGGATAAGCGCTTGTAAAACACTTTTAACTGACCAGGTAAAGCAGCAGCTAACCAGGATAAAGTTAACACAGGCCCTTTTAATCAGAGGCAGCATTCAGGTAATTCTCAATGTCTAAAGATATCAAAATTCTCGTAATTGGTGCTGGAGTAGCGGGTCCAGCTATTTGTTATTGGCTGAAAAGATTTGGGTTTTCGCCATGTCTGATTGAGAAAGCTGCTTCCATTAGGACAGGAGGGCAAGCTCTGGATGTTCGCGGCATAGCCACTCATATCGCCAGAGATATGGGTATCTATGAGCAGATATGTGATATGCGTACGCGAATTGAATGCGGCCGCTATGTTGATTCAGAAGGTAAGGTTTTGCACGAAGTACAGGGTGAGGAATTTGGATTCAGGCAAGATGACGAAGTGGAAATTCTTCGCGGTGATTTGGTTGAAATTCTCATGAGCACCATCACTGATGTCCCTTGTGATTTTGATCAATACATCATACGCATGGAGCAGAGTGCTGATGGCGTACTGGTTCATTACAATGATGGCCAAGTGATTAATTACGACCTGGTGATTGCCGCAGATGGCATACACTCCGCTACCAGACGCATGATTTTTAATAAAAATGAATATCAACTGGTTCACCTGGGTTCATATCTTAGTACATTTACTATTCCGAATTATCTTGGATTGAGTCACATAGACCTGGAATGTGAAGCCAATTGCAAAATGGTATCAATCAATAGCGATAACAATCCTGAAATCGCGAGAGCAGGGTTTATGTTCCGCTCAGAGCATTTGCTCAAAAATCCTCGCGATGAGCAGGAACAAAAACAATTCCTGTGTGATAATTTTCGTGATTTTGGCTGGGAAACCCAAAATATTTTAAATCGAATGCCAGAAAGTGATGATTTTTATTTTGATGCGATTATGCAAGTCAAAATGAATAGTTGGACCAAAGGGCGAATTGCGCTGGTCGGTGATGCGGGCTATTGCCCTTCACCCTTATCCGGGCAAGGTAATAATTTGGCTTTTGTGGGAGCTTATATCCTGGCGGGAGAATTAAAAGCTGCGAATGGAAATTATATACAGGCGTTTGCTCGTTATAATGAGCTTCTGCGTCCCCTTGTTGATGCCAATCAGGAATTTGGTGTCTGGGTGAGCAAATCTTTTCTGGTAGATGATGAAGTTTCCAAGGAGATTGCAGAAGAACGCTCGAACAAAGTCCTGGGGATGATAAAGTCAGTCTCAAATGCGATTAGTTTGCCTCAATATGAGTAACTCTATTGAACAACTCATTTAGTGTATAAAACCCTCCCCTGTTTTTCTGACAATCATGAAAATCAGGGGAAAATATTTGATATTTCCAGCTACAAATACTAATTTAAAAAGAGAGATCTTTTTGAGTAAACTTATCATGTCAAGTTCCAAAAAACCTGCTCAGAAAAATTATAAAAAAATATCAGATGACCAGCTCGATGATTTAGCGGGCGGCAGATATGCAATCGATCCTGTTACGGGATACGAAATTCCGGGGGGAAGACCAAATGCTACAGCAGCGGCTGAGAAAAAATCAACGGCTGTGAATAAAAAGAAGATGAAACCTTAGCGAGATAAATTACAGAATCCATTTAAAGCGAGTGCGAAGACCAACTTCAAAAACCAATATGCTCAACCATTGCGCAAAGTGAATAATTAAATTATCATAAAGCAACTCCTGTAATCACCAAGATTTACGAAAGAACACAATGGATAAAAAAGAGCAAATATTTTTCAATAGCATTGTTACCATTTTCCCACAATTGATCGACGATTATGAAGCAGCAGGGGCTGCGCATACTCTCCATGAAAAAGCCATACATGCCTATACTATTCGCAGCTTCAAACTGCTTCGCAGCGTTTTACAATCGGAGAATCCAGTAGCGGCACTCGAACAAGCGCTGATTGAAAACTGGAATCTCATAACCGGCAACATGCTTTGCTATACTGCATTACCGCATCATCCAGTCACTAAAATCTGGTGCGAAGCGGCCAAAGTCGTCGCCTCCAGCAAACCGCATTCAAAAAATGGGGAGCCTGCAAATCCTCTGTTATTTTTAATTCCCAGCCTGCAATGCGTCGAGTCAGTGTATGATTCCTATCCTTGTTTAGTACCAGTCCTTAATCAGGCAAAAGAATGGGATATGGATCTGGTTCATATTCTTTCTACTCATATATTAAATGATGCTGGCACTCACTTACTGCCCTTGCGTGCGATGCTGGTTTTTAACGAAAACGCTGGTACACCCGATATATATAATCCCTATTTCGATGATGAAACTGAACCCAGTTCAGTCAAAATGAACAGTAACGAAATTTATCGATTAGCTCAGCACTGCTTTGCATCCCAGGCAATTTATGAAACCAAACAACGACTCGACGCACTGACATTAAATGATGGCAATTTGCTAGGCCAGCTCAATCTCTTACGTCAGAAAATGCGGGAAAATAGCGTCCACGGTGTTGGAAAAGAATTAACCGCAGGTCAATTCTTTGATAAAAATATCTATGATTTCCTGGCCTGGTATGATCAACTGGATGATCACAGTGAAGAACCTGAAAAAGTCAGGGAGTTTATCCAGAAAGTCCGTGGGTTTACTGCCCCTAGTATTAGAGCTTTCGACAAAGATCTGATTGTTAAAATTATAAATACAGCTGAAAAACTGCCAGCCGAAGTCAAGGGTATATTTCAGAAATATATCAATCCTCTAAAGCCCTTAGTGGATATGAACGAACCGAATCTGGATCAACTGGAACAGGCACGCCAGGTTATTTACGAGGTTCTTTCAAAATTAGGGGTTATTTCTGGCGAGACATCCGATCAAGTCAGTATTCCCCCGACACTTTTTGTATACCTCTCCAGACTGAGGACTTTTGCTTTTAAAAAAAATAACCAGGAGGATCCAAATACCTGTCTGAAAATTTTAGGGGATAAACTAGAAAAACTGATAAAAAAACATGCTCCAACATTAAGTAAAATCGGCATCAGTAATGAGAAGAAACAATTATTAATTTCTGAAGTACTCCAATCTTTTAAAGATGCGAAATCCACCCTAAAAAGTAAACTTAATGAACATAGAGAATTAAATGGCTACGACAAGCTAAAATTAAGCCGCGAACTGTTGTCGCATTTTTCTTTAAAACCCAGTTTTAATCACCCTCAGGATTTTGAAGTTTTTGAATACCTGAAAGAAGATGAAATTGGACCCATTTGCTCTGACAAAGAGACAGCAGATTCGTTACTAAATTCAGAAAATACTGAGCCGCTAATCCTTTTTGCATTGACCACATCCCCTGCGAAACTGAATGCGCTCATAGGCGCTTTAAGTCAATCATTGCTTGACGGGGATAATAAAAAACTGGATCGTTTAGTTCCTTTGCTTCTTCATCTTTTTAGTGCTTTGGACATAGAAAAATGCAAGGGTATCTGCGAGCAGATAAAACAGTATTCTACTCAACTCTGTATTTTAAAGACAGGTAAATTCACAAGCCTGGTGGACAAACTTGATTCAGATAAACAAATTGTTATTTTGGATTCAATACAAGATGAACTGCCAAAATCGATCACTACCAACGCATCTTTCTGTAAAATATACTCACTGTATATTTTGGAAGGTACCCCGCAACAAGAAGCTTTATTCAATAGCATGAGAGAGAAGCTTGCTGGATTGCCGAAGAATTTAGGTGAGTGGACACATCTTTATAGAACGCTTTTACCTGCTCATCGGGAACTTGTATTTCCTGAGGGATTAAAAAAGAAAATAGATAATATAAAAAGTCTTAATGATTTTATTAAGATCTATGCCTCACTCAGCTCTGATGAAGCAGCGAATTTGTTTTCAGTACATAAAGAGCGTTTCCCGGTTTGGGTCAAAACCTCCCGACATTTATTACAGTTATGCAAAATCCTGACCCAGGAGCACTTTAATGAATTGCTCGATATCATACCAATAGACAAGCTCAAGCTTCAGCTTAAGAAAAAAGTAACTCCTGAAGAAATATATTCTGTGTTTGATAAAAAGTATGAGGGATCAATACCCCATAGATCCCTTTTCCTGCTGATTCCATTAGCAGATCCCGACGCTATTCTCTCTTTCCAGTCGTTACTACACGCTATTAAACCTATTGGCTCTGAGCAATTACGGCTAATCAATAAAGCAATTTCACCTGCCTATCTTAGTGCGGTAACAGAAATTACTCCCGAGCATGAAGAAAAGCTTAACGAGACCGAGCGTCTCTTTTTGCGTAAGTCACGAGAACAAATTGAAAATCTTTTTCTAAGCATTAAAGAGTGCTTACCAAAACTTAGCTGGGATACGATTTCGACTCTTTCCTATGTGCTTAAATATTGCAATATTCAACAGAGAGAATTGATATTTCGCCAATTCATCTTGCCACACTTAAGTTCCCTCGTAGCTCCTGCAGCAAACTGGGGTGTCTTATTAACTCATCTTTCATCTGCTCAGCGTGAAACAGTTAATGATTTTGTCTATAGTAACCTTGTGCTTTCAGACTTATTCAGGGGAGCTAATGATTTCATCTGGGGCCCCATGCAATTTTTGAATGAGGGGCAGCGTTCTCATATTCTCAACACCCTTAAACAGGAATTAACATATTCGATTAGTTCTTTCTCTGATCTATCGAATTTTATAAGCCTTAATGAGCTTTCAAATAAAGAGTGCCGGTTAATGTTTGACCTGTTTAAAAGGAAAATTACTCGATGGGTCGATAAAAGTGCTTATAAAATTACCGTCCTTTTTGCTCATCTAGACGATGAGGGGCGCAAAGAAGCATTTAAACTGCTAAAGAAATTTATACCTAACGAGTATACATTTTTAATGGATTTAATTTCTATTTCACGTTTTTTAAGCAAAGAACAGATAGATGCTATTGCACCTAATCTGACCATCAAGCCCATCAGTAATTTAACTTTCTCGGCACTGAGTCGTCTTGAGTTACATGAACGCGAGCCGGTTATAGATAAGATATTTAATTTTCTCCCGGCGGAAATTAAGTCGCTGGAAGATTTTATATTGCTCAGCAGCTATTTAACCCCTGAACAATGTTACAAATTGTTTTTGACAGTATTTCCCCAATTGTCATCCAGTTTAACCACAACAACTTCTTGTCTTGAATTTCTGGACAGACTCAAAATTGAACAGTCATTCATGATTTCGCCTCTTCTGATTAAAGCAAGACCAAAGGAAACTGCCCAAGCTATTCTTTTCACTATGCTTGGGTTTCTTGGCGACGATCGAGTAAACTTCAACACTTTTTGCAATAATCAGCTGCAATCCTTACCGAATTTGCTCAGCTCTGTTGAAGACGTCATTTTCTTTATGAAAAGACGTATGTTTTTTAATATTGGACTATTCCTCGAAGCCGCCAAACCCCTCTTGGCAGCCATCATTCCATCCACAAAGGAGTGTGACGAGTTAATATACCGTCTTGAAACTGGAGAACTTAAAATCCTGTCAAACTATTTACCTGCGCTTAAAGAGGTCATTCCAAATGATTCACCTGGGCTAAATCCTCAATCATTTTTTGGCAGTAGAAAACGCAAAGCAAACGAAGAGCTGGCTGCGCCTGGTAAACGACATCGAAGAGACGAACTCTCTGATATGGTAACAAGCTATCAGGTTTTATCCTCAGAAAAAACACCGGATGATTTATATTCCTCACAGCCACCAATGCAGGCATTGCTGGATGATTTGTTTCCTGGCATACCAATGGAGACCGATGAGGTGTCAGGCCCAACGTCATCCCCAGCGCCAGCGAGGACTCTCCCTTAAATACGTGCCTGTGCCGGAGATCCCTCGCTACGCTCGGGATGACGGGGCATAGCGGTCAAGCTAAGAAGTAATGTTATCCCCTCTCCACCGCGCGCAGCGTGGGGGAGAGGGTAGGGTGAGGGGGTTAAAAAATTTATCACGTTAGTGATTCCATTTTGTTGTGGCAATAAACCATCGCCACAGAAATATGATTAATGAATCGCTACGCGACCTTGTTTATAGCTCCCTCTCCCTAACCCTCTCCCCCGCTGCGGTGGAGAGGGGATCTGATATTCTTAGCCTGACCGCTATGGGATGACGGGGGGACCGAAAGGTTTTTGTATTCCTGGCATACCCACGGAGACTCAATGAGGAGTCAAGCCTGAATTTTTCGAGATAATAACCGACTCCCGACGTCATCCCGAGCGCCAGCGAGGGATCTCCCTTAAATACGTGCCTGGTGCCTGAGATCCCTCGCTACGCTCGGGAGGGCATGGAACTAAAAAATAATAGCTAAGATCATTATCATAGATTAATTTTAAAAAGCCGATATGATCAACCATTGCACAAAATGAATAATTAATATATTATGCAGCAACTCCAGAAATCACTTGGATTTACGAAAGAACACAATGGATAAAAAAGAGCAAATATTTTTCAATAGCATTGAGACCATTTTCCCACAATTGATTGAAGATTATGAAGCAGCAGGCCCTGCGCATACTCTCCATGAGCAAGCCATACATGCCTATACTATTCACAGCTTCAAACTGCTTCGCAGCGTTTCACAATCAGAGAATCCATTAGCGGCACTCGAACAAGCGCTGATTGAAAACTGGAAGGTCATAACCGGCAACCTGCTTTGTTATACTGCATTACCGACTCATCCAATCACCAAAGTCTGGTGCGAAGCGGCCAAGGTCGTTGCCGCCAGCAAACGGCATTCAGAAAATGGGGAGCCTGCAAATCCCCTGTTGTTTCTAATTCCCAGCTTGCAATGCGTTGAATCTGTTCATGACGACTATCCTTGTTTAATACCAGTCCGTAACCAGGCAAACGAATGGGATATGGATCTGGTTCATATTCTTTCTACTCATATTTTAAATGATGCTGGCACTCATCTGCTCCCATTGCGCGCTATGCTGGTGCTTGATGAAAATGCGGGTATACCCACGATATACAATCCCTATATCGATGATAATACTGAACCCAGTTCAGTCCAAATGAACAGTACTGAAATTTATCGATTAGCTCAGCACTGCTTTGAATCCCAGGCCATTTATGAAGCCAAACAACGTCTTGATGCACTAACATTAGATAATGGCAATTTGCTAGGCCAGCTTAATCTCTTACGCCAGAAAATGCGGGAAAATAGCGTCCACGGCGTAGGAAAGGAATTAACCGCAGGTCAATTCTTTGATAAAAATATCTATGATTTCCTGGCCTGGTATGATCAACTGGATAATCACAGTGAACAGCCCCAAGAGGTCAGGGATTTTATCAAGAAAGTGCGTGAGTTTACTGCCCCTAGTGTTAAAGCTTTCGACAAAGACCTGATTGTTAAAATTATAAATGCAGCTGATAAATTGCCATCCGAAATCAGGGACTATATCAACCCACTAAAGCCCTTGGTAAAGATGGACCAACCCAATTCGGATCAACTGGAACAGGCGCGTCAGGTTATTTATGAGGTTCTTTCAAAATTAGGGTTTATTTCCAAGCCAACATCCACTCTGGTTACTACTATACCACCGACACTCGCTGGACTCCTTTCGAAATTGAGGAAATTTGCTTTCAAAAAAAATAACGAGGAAGATCCAAATACCTGTCTTAAAATTTTAGGGGATCAGCTAGAAAAGCTGATAAAAAAACATGCTCCAAGACTAAGCAAAATCGGTATCAATGATGATAAAAAACAATTGTTAGTTGCTGAGGTAGTGCAATCTTTTAAAGATGCAAAAGCCCTCTTAAAAAAGAAACTTATTAATCAGGAAGCATTCAATGGCCAGGACAAGCTAAATTTAAGCCGAAAATTGCTGTCGCATTTTTCATTAAAACTCAGCTTTACTCATCCCCAGGATTTTGAAGTGCTTGAACGCCTAAGCGAAGAAGAGATTGCATCTATATGTTCTGACAAGGAAATAACGGATTCTTTACTCAATTCACAAAACACCGAGTCCCTGATTCTTTTTGCATTGACCACATCCCCTGCTAAATTGAATGCGCTTTTAGGCGCTTTAAGTCAATCACTTCTTGATGGTGAAAACAAAAAGCTTTGTCGTTTACTTCCTTTGCTTCTTCATCTTTTTAGTGCCTTGGACTTAGAGAAATGCAAGGGTATTAGCGAGCAGATAAAGCAGTACTTCATTAAACTTTGTATTCAACAACCAAGCAGATTTTCAGGCTTCATGAGGAAACTGGGCTCAGATAAACAAGTAGCTATTTTAGATTTGATCAGAGAGGAACTCCCTAAATTCATAAATACTAGCCCCTCTTTCTGCAAAATATATTCATTGCGTATTTTAAAAGACACTCCGCAGAAACAGGCTTTATTCGATGATATGAAAGAAAGACTTTCCAAGCTGCCAAAAAATATAGGAGAGTTTACTCAGCTTTATAATACGCTTTCACCCGCTCATCAAACACTCATTTTTCCCCAAGGATTGAAAGAAAAAATAGATACTATAAACAACCTCAATGCTTTTATTAAGATCTATGCCTCACTCAATCCTGAGGAAGCAGCGAATTTGTTTTCAGTACATAAACAGAGTTTTCCGGTCTGGGTCAAAACATCCCAGAATTTGTTAGATTTATGCAAAACGCTGACTCAGGAACAATTTAATGAGTTGCTTGATATTATACCAATAGACAAGCTCACGAAAAATCGAACCCCAGAACAAATCTATACTGCTTTAAGAAAAACTTATTGGCATCCAATACCTCTTAGGCCCCTTTCCCTAATGATGTCATTAACAGATCCAGAAAAGATCCTCTCTTTCGAATCATTACTACAGACTATTGAACCTATCGCTCTTGAACAATTGCGCCTTGTCAATAAAGCGATTTTGCCTGCTAAGCTTAGTTCGGTAGCAGAAATCACTTCCGAGCATGAAGAAAAGCTTTGTGAAGAGGAACGTCAATTTCTGCGTAAGTCACGAGAACAAACCGATTCTATTTTTTCAAGCATAGAAGCGCGTTTACCGAGTTTCCACTGGGATGCTGTTACCACCATTTCCAATGTTCTTCGATTTAGTAATTTTCAACAAAGAGACAAAGTTTTTCACCAGTTCATTTTTCCCCAGTTAGGACTCCTTGTAGATTCAGCAGCAAACTGGAATATTTTATTAACTAATCTTTCGCCTACTCAGCGGAAAACTGTTAATGATTTTATCTATAGTAACCTTGTGCTTTCAGAGTTATTCAAGAGAGCTAATGATTTTATATGGGGGCCGTTAAAATTTTTGAATGAGGTGCAGCGTTCTTACATTTTCAAAAGCCTTACACAGGAATTAAATGTATTGATTAGGTCTTTCTCTGACTTATCGAATTTTATAAGCATTAATATGCTTTCAAACGAAGAATGCCGATTAGTATTTGATCTATTTGAAAAGGAAATGACTCGATGGACTGATAAAAATGCTTATAGAATTACCGTCCTTTTTAGTCATTTAGATCATGAGGGGCGCAAAAAAGCATTTGAACTATTAAAGAATTATATCCCTATAAATATTAAATATTTGGTGGAGTTAATTTCTATTTCTTCTTATTTAAGCAAGGAGCAGATAGAGCATATTACACCTAAACTGACAATAATCAATTCTTCCAAATCTATAGCTCTTTCTGCACTGTCCAGCGTGAAGTTACATGAACGCGAGTCGGTTATAGATAAGATATTTAACTTTCTGCCGCAAGCAATTGATACACCCGAAGATTTTATATCGTTCAGCAGGTATTTAACCCCTGCACAATGCTACGAATTGTTTATGGTAGTCTTGCCACGATTTTCAAGCCTTGAACAAGCCAGCTTGATTTTAACGGAGCTAACCCAAAAACTGCCCAAGCAAACTGCTCGAATTATTTTTTGCAGTATGCTTGAGCTTTTTAACGCGAATCAGGAAAAATTTATAACTTTTTGCAATAATCAGCAGCAATCTTTATCGAATATACTCAGCTCTGTTGATGATGTGATTTTCTTTATGAAAAGGCGTATGCATTTTGATATTGTACTATTCCTTGAGGCCGCCAAACCCATGTTAGCAGCCCTCAATCCATCCGCAGTGGAGTATGACGATTTAATATACCGTCTTGAACCTGGTGAACTTAAAACCCTGTCAAACTATTTACCCGCACTTAAAGACGTCATTCCAATCGATTCGCCTGGGCGCAATTCTCAATCATTTTTTGGCAGTAAAAAGCGCAAAGCAGAGGGGGCTCAAGCAGCGCCTGATAAACGGCATCGTCAAGAGGAAAATTCTGAGATTGGAACAACCTACCGATTTCCATTCACAGAAGAAATACCGGATGGTGTGTACACATTTCAACCACCAATGCAGGCATTGCTAGATGATTTGTTTCCTGGCATACCCATGGAGACCGATGAGGAACCAAGTCTGAATTTTTGGAGACAATAATCCACTCCCGACGTCATCCCGAGCGCAGCGAGGGCTCTCCCTTAAATACTTGCCTGGTGCCGGAGTTCCCTCGCTGCGCTCGGGATGACGTGGCATAGCCGTCAGGCTAAGGGATGGCGTGGGGACCTCAAAGTAAGCGGGCCTTTTCCGGCATGGTTTCGTAGGCTTTTTGTATATATCCGTCCTGGGACAACATAATAGCCATTGGCCTTGTCTTGTCAAAATGCGCGAATATAATCATCATCATTACCGTAATAGGTACTGAAAGAAACATCCCCAGAATTCCCCACATCGCACCCCATAATGCCAAGGCAAATAAAATCACCAGAGGGCTTAAGTTTAGTGATTTGCTCAAAAAACGCGGCTCGATAATATTGCCTATGATAAATTGGATAGTGGTTAATCCTATTGAGACGATAATAAAGGGTAACCAGTTATCGAACTGTATCAGCGCCAGTAAAGCCGGAAACAGAGTGGCAATAATTGCACCTATATTAGGAATAAAATTGAGGAAAAAGATGAGCAAGGCCCAGAATTCTGCAAAATCCAAACCCACTATTTTCATAATAATCCAACTGGTCAGCGCGGTGACCAGACTAATTAAGGTTTTTAAACCCAGATAGGTTTGAGTATCTTTAACAATATGCCCCAAAATGTTATTAACCAGCTGACGATTATTCGACTCCTTAATCATGGCATTTAATTTTTGCTCAAAATAATGCTGCTCTACAAATAAAAAAACGACATATAAAATAATTAATACAGCCGAACTGGTCACAGAGCTAAACACGCCATATATATTAACCATGATCTCCTGAATGCTCAGGCTTTTTACGAAACTATCAAATTTGGCCATGATTTTTATATTAAAATAATCATCTATTTTATTAAAAATAGCCATCAGGTTTTCCTGATAACGCGATGAGGCCTGAATGACATCGCTGACATTATTCCCAATAATATCTACCAATACTTTAATCAATAAAGCGACGGCGAGAAACGCCAGGATCTTGCTTAGCCAGTCAGGGACTCGCCCTTCAACACCTGGTATTTTTTTTACAAAAACATAAATTGTATTTAATAAGTGCCAGATAAAAATAGCAACAACCAGTGGAATAATGAGACTTCTGCCGACAATCAGTAAATACCCGATTATCCATACCATAATTAAACCTGCGGCGAACGACACAGTTCGATTCATTGATTGGTCACTCCTTTGATATTCGGCTCATTCTAATAGCTCCCGCAGCAAAGCAAAAGCTTTCTAAATCATAAATAAATTGTAACTCCCCAGGTACTTCATCCTGAGCGCAGCGAAGGATCTCCTGAGTCTGGCTCAGTTCTAAGCAGTTTGAGATCCTTCACTGCGCTCAGGATGACGTAAGGAGTTACAAAAAACTTATAAAACTCAACTATGAATAAATTCTTTAAAATTCCCTAACCATCGTGTGGCAATTTGCTCTGCAGTATCAACCGATTCTTGCAGCAATTGTCTGGCGGCTTCTGCAACCTGCGGCAGCAAAGCCGCATCGCGCTGCAGATTAGCGATTTTGAATTGCCGGTATCCGGTTTGCCGGGTTCCCAGAATTTCACCGCTGCCGCGGAGTTGTAAATCTTTCTCTGCGATAATAAATCCATCATTGGTGGACTTCATCACCCGCAAACGTTCGCTTCCTGACTGGGAGAGAGGTGACTGATAAATTAACAGACAAAAGGACTGACTATTACCCCGCCCTACCCGGCCTCGAAGCTGATGAAGCTGAGAAAGCCCCAGCCGCTCGGCGTTTTCAATAATCATCACACTGGCATTGGGAACGTCTACACCCACTTCAATCACCGTTGTCGCCACTAGCAAATCAATTTCACCCTGTTTAAAAGCAGCCATTGTGGCTTCTTTTTCTACGGCTTTCATTCGACCATGAACAAGACCCACACGCGCCGCAGGCAATTGGGCCTGCAAATTCTCAGCAGTCACAGTCGCTGCCATACACTGAAGTTTTTCTGATTCTTCAATCAAAGTACAAACCCAGTAAGCCTGTGCTCCACTGGCGAGGGCTGTCTCAAGTCTTTCAATGACAGAGTCACGCTTCTCCTGACTGATTACCACAGTTTGTACGGGCATGCGTCCAGGAGGTAATTCATCAATAATAGAAATATCAAGATGAGCAAACTGAGTCATCGCCAGGGTTCTTGGAATGGGAGTTGCCGTCATTAATAGCTGATGAGGAATGAGTGAATCAATCTGCCCTTTTTGCTGCAATGACAAGCGTTGTTCAACACCAAAACGATGCTGCTCATCAATAATGACCAGACCCAGTTTGGCAAACTCCACCTGTTCCTGAAACAGTGCATGCGTTCCAATGAGCAGGTGGCCTTCATTTGAATGCAGCTTTTGCAAGGTTTCCCGACGCTCTTTAAGCTTCATTTTTCCGCTAAGACGAAGGCAATGAATTCCCAAAGGCTCAAACCAGCGTTGAAAATTAAAAAAATGCTGCTCACTAAGTAAGTCGGTCGGCGCCATAAAAGCGGCCTGATAACCATTCTCAATCGCATGTAAACTGGCTAAAGCCGCTACAGTGGTTTTCCCGCAGCCGACATCCCCCTGCACCAGCCGAAGCATGGGTTTTTCCATTACAAGATCAGCGCTTATTTCTGAATCAACCCGTAACTGAGCAGACGTCAGCGGATAGGGAAGATTGGCAATAAACTGTGCTTTCAAATCTCTTTTATCCTTGAAACAGGGAGCCGATAAATGATTGCGGTGCCGTCTGGCGAATTGCATGCTTAGGCGCTGCGCCAATAACTCCTCAAAAGCCAGTCGCTGCATGGCCGGGTGCTTGCCCTCCTCCAGCAAGGAGAGAGCGATATCCGGAGGCGGCTGGTGTAAAAGCATTAAAGATTCGTGAATTGAAGAAAAATTCAGACTCTTCAACTGCTGCTCAGTCATCCATTCCAGGTTCTGCAAAACTGACTGACTGGCGGCAAGCGCTAATTTCACTAATTGGCGAAGACGGCTCTGGCTTAAACCTTCTGTGCCCGGGTAAATCGGCGTTAAGGTTTCCTCCACCTGCATATCCTGTTCATCTTCTAATAATCGATATTCGGGATGGATCATTTCCAGCTGATGAGAGAATTCCTTGACTTCACCAAAAGCACGCAGTAAATGGCCTGGCTGCAATGCCTTGACCTGGTTTTTGTTAAAATGAAAAAATCGTAGTTTGATGACTGCCGTTTTGTCTTCCACATAGCAATAAAGCATCATCCGTTTGCCGTACTTAACTTCTGTTTTGCAAATACGTCCCATAATAACGGCGTGATCATCAGGTCTCAAATCACAAATAGCAGTCACCCGCGTTCTGTCCTGATAACGGAAGGGCAGGTGAAAGATTAAATCAGCGAGGGTATTAATCCCGCAGTTTTGCAATTTGCCGGCCAGTGCGGGGCCAACGCCGGCTAATATTTCACAGGGTTGTGATAGCACGTTTATAAATTAGATATAAATAAACATCATAACAGAAATCCTAGCTTGAAAACTCATTTTTTGGATTTTCGTCCAAAGCCGCGGTCTCCTGTTTATAATATCTTTTCGTTTCCTTTCCTCTGGAGAAGAAGGTTATCCAGTCGTTTTTCTTTTTACTTTGACTCATACAATCCTCCATAGCCCTGCGGGCATCTACATAAGAGATTTTTTTTGCCTGGGCATTACATGAATACTCCCATAGCTTTCCAATTGTTCCGGGTACTCGCTTTTTACTTTCATCGGGAAGAGTAATATCGACACCACCGCCCCCCATACCCCAAAAACCTACTTTAAATGGACTATTTATAATTGTTTGACGCTGCTTTTTGACCCAGTCTTTTGCTTCTTTTTCCACATCATTAATCAGTCGTCTCCTAAACTCCTTACGGTGCTCAGGATGAATAAGAGATTTGATTGTTTTTCTTGCGCGTAGATCACCATAGGACTTGATTGTAGCCTGTACTTCCTCTTCCCCAAGAATATCAAACAGCAGGCTTTTCCTGTGAATATCTTTCACTGGATTAAGCAAAGTGGCTAACATGCAATAGTTTTGGCCGATCACGGTTCTTAATTGCTTTGGTCCTACGATATCTTTCAAATATTCCAAATGACAATCCAGCGGCAGCGCGCTTAATTGCGCAGCCAGGGATGAGCTTGATTTTGCAAAAAGGCGTAACTTTTCAATGCTAAACAGAGTCTGTAGAAATGTAAGGTGTTGTATGTCCAACGGCTTGAGAAATTTTAGCAATTTATCATAGTGAAACTCTTGCGAGACCAGAACATTTAACTTCTCCAGGCCAACAATCGTTGACAGGAAGTCTGGAATAAATTCAGGTTTTATGGATTTAAGATATATTTCCAATGTGTAAAAGCTATCAAGATAGACGCGCAGTTTTTCCGCAGAAACAATGGTTACTATCTGCTGCTGAGCTTTTGCGCTTCCAAGAGCATCCAGCAATTTAAAGAATTCGTATTCTTTTTCAATATTTCTAATTTTCGACTCGAAACGTCTCAGACATCTTATCTGTCCATTCTCTGTTTGCAGACTCCTCAACAGCAATTCGGTCGTAGCGACATTAAGGTTAGTAACAGGCGCAACTTCAATCATTTCAAGAAGTTGGGCTTCGTTGAAATGGTTTAAGATATCTCGGAACCCCTGATGACTATTCTCCTGATTTGCACTAATGCATAACTCATACACTGATTCCGGCACAAAGTGTTCAACACAAAACGCCGCAAATTCTGGATGTGCTGCCTGAGAAATATATCGCAATGCCTTTGCTGTAGTGCGCGCTTCGTCAATATTTAAAGGAGGTCTGCCAAGCGCTTTCTCGATCACCGAAGCCAGATGAAACAATCGCCTGGTGGTTATAAAATCCTCAAAGAACAGGCGTTGCCAGTGCTCAATTTCAATGACGTCTGATTTCGGTGGGATATAATTTAGAAAAGACTGCCAGCTTCCCTGGGTTACACACTTCCTGTCCAGACAATCAAGCGTGGTTTCGATATGCCAGCCAAAACATAGTAATACATTGTAGGCATATCTGAATGAATCGACTTTTTCCTGAGGCTTTTCATTGATCTGAAGCGTCTCAAAAAGAAAATAATAGCTTTTAAAGGCATTGAATAAACTATCCGAAATTTCTTTAAAATAAGAGTGTTGCTGATTGAGCAAGTTAAACATAACCTGGAGATGAGAATCGCTGGCTACATGCGCATAGCCCCTATCCTGTGAATCCGGGTAAAGCGCTTTATATAAATCAACATTTAAAACATAGATATAGCCTTTAAAACCTGAGTTTTTAGAGTAAGAGGCAAAAAAGCGGTCAGCTTCAAGAATTTCTTCTTTAGTTAAAGACTCCCAGCGAAATAAATAACGGTACAATTGTTTAAACATAGACATTCTTGTTTGAACGAAAGGCTCAATAAAAACAAAATTAGCAGTTAAAATCAATGAATCTGCTATTTTCTCTCTTTTAAACCCGTCGCAATCGGCGTTACACCGATATTCGGATTAATACCGCAGTCATCGAGTATTTTTAGCAGGTTATTGCCACGCCGGGTCAGACGGGTGATGCAATACTCTTCCAGATAGCTTCTTAAGATATAATAATAATCCGGGAGGGTTAGCAGGGTCAGAATTTTTTCAGCCCGCATCAAATGATGGGGATTGCTATAGTCGCAGGACTGATAAAGCACTGCCGCCAGCATCGAACAGATACTGGCCTGCCTTAGACTGTTTGCACGGTAAAAGCGGTGGATTGCATCATCTAATGCTCTGTCTTTATCCCATTCAACCCAGGTATCATATAAAGCCAGCGCTGTGTCCACCGAAAAATGTTTACTCTCCTCCAATTCCTGCAGTGCATATGCCACAGGAACAATAGCCTGAATATTGGCCCAGGAGCAGTTGCCGCTGATTTGGGAACTGATTGGCATTTGCAGAACAGGGCTCAATCCCAGTAGTTGATTAATAGTTTGATGAAAGAAACTGCGCGGTTGCTTTTTATAAAGAAATTCCCTTAAAAAAGGCAGATTGACCGCATCAGGCCGCCCTAAACGGTATATATTAACAGAGCCTTCCTTTAAACTGTTTTCACCCCGGTCAATTTTAGCCCACCAGTTTTTATAGCGTACAAATCCCAAAGCATGCCCGCGGCTCGCAGCCGGAAGAATGAGAATGGGTGACTTAAGTAAGTTATTCAGATGCGCAAAATGCTGCTCGGTGAATACTGGTTGATGCTGTAGCTGCAACAGCTCAGCAGCGGCACTAAACCCATCCATAATGGTGTACAACAAAGGAAAATAGCCCCGCAAATGCCGGGTTGAATAGGAACTGATAAAGCGTCGCAGCGAATCCTTCAGAATAGCGACAGTGAATTCCAGAATGAAACCTTCATAATCAAGCTCCACGAATTCATTATCGGCATTGACAATATCCACATCCCCCTGCAATTCAAAACGATGCCCCAGCAATTTACCTAAAATAAAATCAAGGGCAAAATCAAGTCTTGCGCCATGTTGATAAAGAATCTGCTTTAAACTGTCCTGACTGCGTAAAACCGGGTAGACCAGAATAGACAACCCGGCGTTAGTATAGGCGTTTGGATTGGCCCGATGTTCCAGCAGTAGACGCGTCATATTCAAATCATTATTGTCTACCGCCCAATGCAAAGGAGTTCGTCCAGTGACGTCCGGTTTATTCACATTGGCTCCTCTGCCCAGCAGCTGAGCTGCAATTTCAGGCCGTTTGGCGACTGCGCATTCGATTAAAGGCGTAAACCCATACTCGTCTATATCATCAAGAGATTCGCCCTGTCGCAGATAGAACTCAAAGTCAGGCATGCGGCCGCTAATAATATCATTTGCAATTGTCATTAATTAGGACTCGGTCTTGGTGCGGTGAACTTGGGCATATTACCCAATCGCAATTGTTTTTCCTGTTCCTGTTTACGCTTTTCATTATCAAATTCCCGGCGCGCCTCTGAATTCAGCGGCGGTTCAGGGTTAACATTTGGATCATAGCCATCATAGCGCTGATCAGCCAATAGCGGATGCTGCATGATCGAGTTCTGCAACTCACCCTCCGGGCTTCTGTTCACTTCCTCGTCATTGTGTTCGCGTGCATGAACTCTCGCCAGCCTGCGATGTCCATCCTGTTCGAGTAAACGCCGTTTACGCTCATTGGAACGGTTTTCATCAACCAGATAAGAACTCTGATCTGAGCGATCAGGAATATCGACACCTGGCAACCCCCTTGCCCTGCCACGGTTCAATACATCAATAACCGTCAATCGAGCAGCATCAGAGGCGAGTGTTAATTTTTTTCCGTCAGAAAAAACCGCACGATAAAGATTACCACTTGCAGTCGGGGTCAGCCGCTCTGTGGTATAGGTATTGTGATTGGCATTATGAATATTAAGCCAGCTTTTTCCCTGATCTCTGCTGATTTGCCATTGAACAAAAACAGCGGACGACTTCGATTGTGCCACAGCCGAAAACGTGGCTCTGTACCCGGCATTCATTGTTTGATCCCGGGGATGCTGGGTAATGACAAAATCTTTTGGTTGTTTTGTCCGCCTCTTGAGCAATGACATTTTCGTTGCCTACATTAAGAAACTAATAAAAGTATAGATTATTCAAACCTGACTATTCAGATTTTTCAACCGGGTATAACACCTGCTGGTGCGCACCGGTTGCATGAAACTCTGTTTGTTTATATTTGGGCCTTTTTTTTCAAATTTCAAGCCTTTGCGATTACAAATACTCTCTTTGTAAAATTTCAGCAATCTGAACCGCATTGCTGGCAGCACCTTTTCGGATATTATCAGCAACAACCCACATATTAAGCCCATTCGGATGGGTGATATCCTGTCGGATACGTCCTACAAATACTTCATCGCGGCCGATCGCATGAGTTATCGGCGTTGGGTATTTCAGTTTTTCCGGATCATCGACCAAGACCACGCCGGGCGCTTTTTTCAGTAGTTCTCTTGCCTTATCTACCAATAAGGGTGCTTTGAGTTCGAGATGTATTGCTTCTGAATGACCATATAAAACAGGAACTCGCACAGTTGTCGGGTTGACAAGAATACTATCATCTTCCATGATTTTCCTGGTTTCCCAAACCATCTTCATCTCTTCTCTGGTGTAGCCATTTTCCTGAAATTCATCGATATGCGGCAGCACATTAAAAGCGATTTGCTGGGGATAAACTGAACTTTTGGGCGGGCGGCCGTTAAGCAGCTCTCCTACCTGCTCAATCAGTTCAGAGACCGCTTTTTTCCCGGTTCCAGAAACTGCCTGATACGTTGCCACGTTAATACGGGAAATTCCCACTGCATCATGTAAAGGTTTCAGGGCTACAACCATCTGAATGGTGGAGCAATTGGGGTTGGCGATAATATTTCGATTTTGGTAATCCCTGATGCGTTCTGGATTTACTTCAGGAACGACTAAAGGAATATCGTCTTCGTAACGAAAGCAGGAGGTGTTATCGATAACAATGCAGCCAGCTTCTGCGGCGATCGGCGCATAATGTTTGGAAACACTGCCGCCCGCTGAGAATAACGCAATGTCCACATCATGAAAATTAAAGTGTGCCAAATCAAGCACATCGAGCGTTTGACCATTAAATTGAACCGTTTTTCCGACCGAGCGCTCGCTGGCTAAGGGATAAAGATTATCCACTGGAAAATCACGCTCTTCCAGTACAGCTAATAAGGTTTCTCCAACAGCCCCTGTGGCTCCTACTACCGCTATATTTAATCGCCTGCTCATACTTTACCCCGTTAATTGTATCGATTATTACTGACTATTTTGAGCACGATGCCGTAAGAAATGGTCCATTAGCACCAACGCCATCATTGCTTCTGCGATTGGAACCGCACGAATCCCGACACAGGGATCATGGCGGCCTTTTGTCACCACAGTCACTTCTTCGCCAAGTGTATTAATGGTTAGTCCGGGTTTGACAATACTGGAGGTAGGTTTTAAAGCCATACTGACTTTAAGCTCCTGTCCTGTGGAAATTCCTCCCAGTATGCCGCCGGCATTATTTGTTAAAAAACCCTCTTTGCTCATTTGGTCACGATGTTCGCTGCCTTGCTGAGTGACTGATTGAAAACCAGCGCCTATTTCTACGCCCTTGACCGCATTAATAGACATCATTGCAAAGGCAAGGGTGGCATCCAGTTTATCAAAAACAGGATCGCCAAGACCCACAGGAATATTCCTGCCAATAACTGTTACTCGAGCACCTACCGAATCGCCCTGCCGTCTTAAATCATCAATATAATTTGCCAGCTCTGCGGGCTGATGATGATTTGGGCAGAAAAAAGGATTTTGCCCGATAGCGCTTTCATCGACAAATTCCAATTCAATTTTACCCATTTGCTGCAAAAAACCGACGATATCAATGTTAGCAAACTGTTTCAGATATAGTCTGGCGATTGCCCCTGCAGCGACACGCGCCACTGTTTCTCTCGCCGAAGAACGACCGCCTCCGCGATAGTCGCGATGCCCATATTTATGATGATAGGTGAAATCAGCATGACCTGGCCGAAACAAGTCCTTGATATCATTATAATCTCTTGAACGTTGGTCAGTATTGTGAATGACTAACGCGATGGGCGTGCCGGTAGTTTTTCCTTCAAACACACCCGACAAAATCTGCACCGTATCGCTTTCCCGACGCTGGGTGGTGTATTTTGACTGACCAGGTTTTCGCTTATCCAAAAAGGGCTGTATCAGCACTTCCGACAACATTAAGCCGGGAGGGCAGCCGTCCACGATACAGCCCAGTGCCGGCCCGTGGCTTTCACCAAAAGTGGTCACCTTAAAAAGCGTTCCAAACGTATTGCCGCTCATTCGCCTTGTTTTCCAAAATATGATTTTAATTGCTGGGCAGTCAGCAGGAAAACACCATGCCCCCCATGCTCAAAATCGAGCCATATGAAATCCAAATCAGGATAGGCTTCAATTAAAGCCTCTTCGCTATTCCCCACTTCAACAACCAGAATACCATGCTCAGTCAGGTAATGATGGGCATTTGCCATAATTTTTTCAACAATGGCCAGCCCATTTTCTTCACATTCCAGCGCCATTTCCGGCTCATGGCGATATTCCTCAGGCAATGTGGCCATTTCCTGAGATCCAACATAGGGCGGATTGGAAACAATAATGTCATAGCGCACAGCCGGTACTTTTTCCCAGCAATCAGACTGTATCAGTTGCAGCTGCTCTTCCATTTCATGTTTTTGACGATTTATGCTGGCAACTTCCAGAGCTTCAGAAGACAAATCGACTGCGTCAATCTGAGCATCAGGAAACACATAGCCACAGGCAATAGCAATGCAGGCGCTGCCAGTACACAGATCGAGTACTCGATGCACCTGATTCGCCTCTATCCAGGGCGAGAACTGATGATTGATTAATTCAGCAATTGGAGAACGTGGAATCAGAACCCTCTCATCTACAAAAAAAGGCAAACCGCAGAAAAGAGCTTCCTGGATTAAATAAGCAACCGGAATACGCTCAATAATACGTTTGGCTAAACGCTCAGCCAGCGTTTCTTTCTCGGCTGAGGTCAGACGGGCAGACAGAAGCTGCCTGTCTACAGAAATCGGAAGGTGCAGGCTGGCGGTAACCAGCCAGAATATTTCGTCCCAGGCGTTATCGGTTCCATGACCATAATAAAGCCCTGATTTGCTCGCCTCGCTGTAACCAAAACGCAGAAAGTCAGAAATGGTCTCAAAATGAGCGGTTGATTGAATATACGACATATAGAAAATTCCACGAATAGATTAGCTGAAATTGTACAAAAAAAATGGGGCTCTGGATATTATTCCGTGGGTATCAGTTACGGGAATTCTGCAATTACCTGTAGCAACTGTCTTGAATTTTTAATTCAAGACAGTTGCTACAATGATTCCTTAACTTAATGGCAGTGGCTCCACTGGATGCCCCGAATAAATCGGGGCACGTAGGCATCCGTGTGAATGTACTCAGCCAGGCTTTAAAACACAATCCGTATTAATCGCCCTCTCAGCCAAAGGAGTCACCGCAGAAAAGATCGGGCTCCCTTTGGCATTTTGGATGGAGGTCAGCACTGAATCCGAGGGCATTTGAAAATGGGTTTCAAGGAGGCGACCTTTTTGCTTCAATTGCGCTCGATACAATAAATTATCCGGGGATAACTCCAAAGCCTGCTCCAGGATGAAGATCTCATCGCGCAACAATTTAGTGTCTGCAAGCAATTGCTTGTAACGAACAATATATTCTGCCATCGCATTGAGATTGGGCTCTTCCATATAAGTCAGTACAATAACATTCGGCTGCCAATGGATATCAAATAACTGTAAATCATCCAATGCGATGTTTTCGAGAAAGCCTTTCTGTGCTGCTTCCGGAAGCGATCTGATTAACCGAATAAAGCCCTGAATATAATAATGCTCCTGCAGATTGAAAAGACTGCAAAGCTTCAGGCGCATGAACAATGGGCTTAAAAACAGTTTAAAATCATTTTCAATACCAAAAGTCCATATGTCGCTTAACTGCTGCAAATAAGTCTGCCAAAGAATCCCGGCTGCTGATTTTCCAGTCATAATGGGTCGCTTCCTTTTTCTCCTATTATCCTTTAATCACAGAAAAATGCTAATCCAAAGCAAAAGAACAGTCTTCAAGCTTTACCCATTTCGTTTTTCTAAACCATTTATGGATTAGCCACACAGCAATAAACAAAGGCAGGCCAATGTAGGAAACTAGCAAGCCATACCAGTCAACAGGTGAAGCAGAAAACGCTTTATAATTTTGGCCGCCAATAACAATAAGGCAAAGCATAAACGCCAGCAACGGCGCATAGGGGTAGGCCTTGGCCTTGTAGGGCAGGTTTTTAAGCTCATAGCCTTTTAGCAGGTAAGCCTTTCGGAAGCGATAATGACTCACTGCAATTCCCATCCAGGCGATAAACCCAGCCAGACTGCCGGCATTCAATAACCATAAATAAACGCGCCCATTTCCAAAAAAAGACGAAAAGAAAGCCAGCAATGCGACACCGGCCGTGGCGATTAGTGCTGCCATGGGCACTCCCCTGCGATTAACCCTGCTGAACACAGAAGGTATATGCCCTTGTTTTGCCAAAAACCAGAACATACGACTTGCCACGTAAATTCCTGAATTTGCGGTCGATAAAATGGCTATTAAAATGACAACATTCATGAAACTTGCGGCAAAGCCATAATGCTTGAACACCAGAGTAAAGGGGCTCATTAACACACTGCTTTCAATCAACTGAGGCGAAGTATAAGGAATTAATAAACTGATAATCAGAAGCGAGAGAACAAAAAACAGCAGAATACGCCAGAAAATCAATTGAATTGCTTTGGGAACATTTTTCTCGGGATTCTGGCTTTCTCCTGCAGCAATGCCAATTAACTCCGTACCCTGAAAAGAAAATCCAGCCACCATAATGGCAGCAAAAACGCCAAAGACACCGCCATGAAAAGGCGCATCTCCAATATGCCAGTTTTTGAAACCCACAGGTTCATAGGCTGTTAATCCGGTGATCATGCCTAAACCTGCAACAATGAATAAAATGATCACTGCAATCTTGATAAAAGAAAACCAGTATTCCGCTTCACCGAATGCTTTGCTGGAAATCGCATTGAAACCAATCACCAGAGAGAGAAACAGCGAACACCATAATAAGGAAGAACTCTGTGGAAACCAGTATTGCATAATGATGGCGGAAGCAGCTATTTCAGAGGCAATAGAAACTGCCCAGCTATACCAGTAATTCCAACCGAGGGCATAACCCAGCGAAGGATCGACAAAGCGTGTTGCATACACATAAAACGAGCCAGAGGTGGGCATAAAAGCCGCCATTTCACCAAGGCTCGTCATCAGAAAATACACCATACAACCTATGAGAAGATAAGCAAACAGGGTTCCGCCTGGACCTGCAAGCGACAGGGCATTGCCGCTTCCAAGAAAAATACCTGTTCCAATAGAGCCTCCCAGAGTAATCATACTGAGTACACGCGCATTCAGTTTACGGTGTAAACTATGACCCTCTTCGGTATTGTTCATTCCAAAATCCTTTTAGAACCATCAGCCACACTCATCCTAAATATAATCAGCAAAAACTCTTCTATTCATTTAAAAACTGACAAAGTAATTGCTGGAAATGATGAGTACCCTGCTCCTTCGTCGGAGAAAACCGTCCGCTTTCGTAAAAGCGCGAGCGGATTCCTTTCTGTACTGATTCGACCACCGCCTCATCTTCTCGCTCCACTTTATCCAGTTCACCACCCGCACCCAGCCCTAATT
Organism: Legionella quinlivanii; assembly: GCF_003265995.1. Taxonomy (GTDB): domain Bacteria; phylum Pseudomonadota; class Gammaproteobacteria; order Legionellales; family Legionellaceae; genus Legionella_C; species Legionella_C quinlivanii_A. The sequence continues at coordinate 89,192 of NZ_MVJN01000004.1, forward strand.
TGGATTCATCCAGAACATAAGTTAGAAAAGAGACTTTACTCAAGCCGGGATTAATCGGCTTAACCACATTCACAGAGCATCCCCAGGGATAAAAGTTCAACATGGTGTTTGGAAAAATCCAGTAATAGTAAGCAGCGACTTCCTTGCCATAGTCGACAGCATTTTCAGGCAATTCAAAACTGATTTCCCCCTGCGAGGCCAAAGCCAGTTGCAAATTGCAATAGGGATAAATTTCGGTAGTATAAGTCGTACAATCTATTGCTTTTCTTAGTGAATGATGTACGAATGGTATATGTAAAGCTTCCAGATAATTTTCGCAATAAAGCGCCCAATTCGCTTTAACCAGATAATCACGCGAACGATTCACATCCAGACGCATTTTTTCCATGGGTAACCAGAATAATCGATCCCTGATTTCAGCGATGACGCTTTCAAATGGAATTAGTGGATTTAAAGAAGCAAAAACAAATGGATCAAAACAGGCAAAAGGAACCTGCGTTAAATCATCTTTTTCAGAAGGAAAATCCTGTGTCTGTTCAAACTCAGGCATGTGTAAAAATTTCCCACAGAGATTAAACCGCCGACCATGATAGGCGCATTTTATTTTCTGAGCGCTGCAGGGTTGCTCTATTAAAATTTTCCCTCGATGAGTGCAGACATTACTCAGGCAATTTAAGCGGCCCTGTTCATCTCTCGAGAATAGCAGCGGCTCATCAAGAAATCCCGGCAGCAGCGTAAACGGCACCAGCTGCTGCTCCAGATACAAATTCTCCATTCCCATACAAAACTGCCAGCTGCGAGCAAAGATTTTTTCTTTGGCCAGTTCAAACCAGACAGGGGAAGTATAAAACTCGGAGGGAATTGTCTTTGCTTTTGCGATATCGGGATTAATCGTCAACATCTTTAGTTAGTCCTTTACTAATACTAATTGAATCAAATCATCTCAACGTCATCCTGAACACAGTGAAGGATCCCCTGAATCTGGCTCAGTTCTGAGCAGCTTGAGATCCTTCGCTACGCTCAGGATGACGTACCTGGGAAGTTACAAAAATATTGTATTTTTTCTGTTACTGTCAAATGTTTTTTTTATTAATGAGAAAATAAATTTTTTTTCTTCAGCTATACTCCAAATTGATCAGGGAAAGATTATATCGGCAAGGAATAATTCCAATCCGATTCAACAGAAAATGGAGCAGCCCTTACTGCAGTTTTTCCATTGCAGCACGCTGAAATTAACATGAAAATTACACTTCAATTGAAATCAAATGCCAACGAAATTCCTTGGCAGGATCTTATTTTACAGTCATCCTATTTTATCAAAGCAGAATCCGGTAATTTTTTACCAAAGACTGAAAAATATTACCCATCCTCTTCGGCAGAGTTATCTCTTAAATTTACCAATGATTTGGTAATGGATAGAGATATATTTTTGATGCTATTTTCAAAATCAGGGAATATCCTGGCGCAGAACTCTATCCCGGCTACTGAGCTTCGTGAAGAAAGGCCTGTCACTCTGGACTTTGATTACAATCCTGCTAATTTTCCTGAGCCAAGTGCAATTATCCCGGAAAGAAAACCTTTATTTGTTTATGGGCGTCTTCTGGAAAAACTAGGGCGAAAAAATATGGAGGATATTCAGATTATTTTCGAAGCATCCAGAGAAAATGACAGCCCTATTGAAGCAATAGCCACAGTTAGAACTGAAGCAGGCGGTTATTTTTTTATTGAATATCCTGAAGGTAATTTTTCCTATGCGGCAGCAAGAATTGGTTTAAACGTGAAAGAAAATCCCATTCCCATACATCTTGATAAAGTATTGGTTGATGGCGAGGCCTCTTTGCTGGAATTTCCACGGCATGTAATCCTGGTTGCCGAACTTGAAGATATCGAAGAAGTAACTGAAAAAGACTGCGGTTGCCAGGAAATCGATATGCAGAACAATAAACGCGTTCTGGAGGAATATTCTTTTTTCAGTTTAATCCGCACTACTGAGCCAGAAATTCGTGGTTTTATTCTCGAGGAAGACGATGAGATTACACTGGAAGAAGTATTGAATAAACATCCAATAAAGATCTGGGAAATTATTGATCCTATTCTCAAACTGCCCGCATTTAATCATTTAGCCATGCGTGGCGGCTTTACCCCCTCAGAAATGAGTATATCACGAGCCAATCCAGGAACAGTCAATCCAGCACCCAGCAATGAAATGGCGGAATCACTGAAGAAAATAAAAATCAGCCGCAATGTGCTGCACAATTTTCTAAAAAATGAAGACGGTTTAAACAAGGATAACATCGTTTCCCTGATTGAATTGAATGAAGCCTTGCAATTTAAAAAACAAATAGCCCCTATTCCCCCCCAGCCTTTGGGCAGGGTTATTCTGGATGCTAACAATACCGTTCACTGGGATGTGGATGCGACACTTTATCAATCGGTTTCAGTCGCACATGGCCATCTACTTAATTTTAAATCAGAATGGATTGCTGATGGTTATTCACTCGGCGACCTCTTATACAGCCTGCCTCTGGCTCCTGGCCAAAAGAAACAGATTGTGGTGTTTGACTGGGAACGTCGGGAGTCAGCCTCCAATGTCCAATCGATTGAATATGAAGAAAGCCTCTATAATTCGCTGGGACGCGATCGTGATATTTTTGAAATCACCAAAGGAGTAATTCAGGAAAATGTCAGAGGCAACTCCAGCGCCACAACAGCCAGCGCCAGCGCAGGTATTGGCGGCTTTGTGGGCGGCCTTCTGTTTGGCGTATCCGGAGGGGCTGGTTACTCAAGCTCGAATGCCTCACAGGATAGCCTGAGACAGACATCAGCCAGCGATCTGCAGAAAATCAGAGATCGAATTGTACAATCTGCAAATGCCGTACGCAGCCAGCGGTCTTCCGTTATCCAAACCGTTTCTCAGGGGGAACGTTTTGAAGTCTCTTCAGAAACAGTTGCCAACTACAATCACTGCCATGCCATCACAATTCAATATTTTGAAGTACTGCGTCACTTTAAAGTCAGACAACGCCTTGCTGATGCCAGAGAATGTCTGTTTGTACCCTTACCCATGACCAGTTTTGATTTGGATAAAGTACTGCGCTGGAAAGAGCATTTGGCCCTTGCTTTAATGAATCCAACGCTTGCCAAAGGATTTGAAGCGGCAACGAGGGTGAAAAACAAATGGATAGACAGCAATTTTCCCTCCGGCACCTTCGCTTCCGAAAAAATAATCAATGCATCCGGCAGCTTTCAAATTCGATTTATTATCCGTCGCCCAGAAGACAAACTGGTGGAAACGGATGATTATTCCAAGCCGATTTATGGGCCGACCGGCATTATCGGCTATCAGAAAAAGATGGTTGAAGATATTAACGAGGGGAACTGGCAAAGTCTCATTCCCTTCATGGGAGCTGACACACCACAAGGCTTTTACGAGCATTACTTAAAAAATGCCCGCAATAAGGATGAAGTGTTCCATCGGGTACTGGGAGAAAAGATTGCCACCGCCTTCGTAAGCGCCCTGACCTTCCATGTCGCCGATGAAACCGGCAATGAAATCGCTTCGATGGCTTTCGATAGCAGCCTGACTTCCCGTTACCGCAAGGAAGGTATTCTCAATATTACCATCCGATTCATGGGCCCTTCACAGTTTAGCCGTGACAAATTGCACTACCTTAAAATTCGCTGCGGTACGACCAATGTATTACCTGATTATTCATCAATAATTATTGTTTCAGGATTTATTCGCTATAAAACAGCGCATTATGAAGGCTTTCTCTGCCGCTATCAAAGTATTCAGGATGATTTATCACCCAGTGATGGCGCGACTCTTTACGCGGGTCCAGGCGCTGATGAATTACGTGATCCGCGCAAAGATGATTTGGCGGTCTTAAACTCACTGCTAAGCCATTTGAATGATCATCTTGAGTATTACCATAAAGCACTTTGGTACCATATGTCGCCGGAAAGACGGTTCATGCTGCTTGATGGCATTATTTTACCCGGCGAAAAAGGTCAGGGTCGAAGTCTTGCCTCCCTGGTTGAAAACGAGTTAATCGGTATTGTCGGCAACAGCCTGGTATTTCCAGTGGCTCAGGGTTTAAATCTTGATCCCAATTTTGGCTTGTCTGATTCGCTCTTTGATTATTATATGGTTTCAGCCACCGATCCTATTTCCATCAGTGTTCCGACCAAGGGGGTTTATGCGGAAGCCATGATGGGGCGTTGTAACTCCTGTGAGGAAAAGGATGAAAGCCGATTCTGGCGCTGGGAAGAATCTCCCATTCCGGATAGTCCGACAGCGATTAGCCCAATCAATACCGAAAGCCGCAGAGAGGATCCGGGTAATTTACAGCCTGTTCCATTGGCGAATCCGGTGGTCAATATTCAAAATGCTCCCAATGTGCCTGATCCAACAGGTATCGCCGGCACCTTATCACTTCTTGGAAAAGGTGATTCCTTCCGCGATATAACCGGCTTAAGCCAAAATCAAACCAATGCTCTGGAAGCGCTTAAAGCATCGTTTGATGCGACCAAAACATTTGGTCAGGAAGCGGCCAAACTTGAAATGCAAAAAATTATGGAGCGCCGTCTGGATAACGCGATTAAAGCGATTAACAGTAATCCGAATTTAGATGCCAAACAAAAAACTGAACTGACCGAAAAAGCGCTCAATGCTTATTTAGGTGCAGGCGCTAAATCGGATACACCGGCAAAAGATGAAAATGCTGATAAACTTCAGGAAGGTATTAATAAAAACCTTGATAAAGTCAGTAAAAGTAAAAGTGGTGAAGTGGCGGTTACCAAGCCCGATGGCACTAAGATTAACACTAAATTTAATGATGAAGCCGGATCAGGCCCTGCCATTGAAACTAAAATCGGCAAGGGAGGGATTACTCCGATTAAACAGGAAAGCGCCAATACCTGTTGGGCTACTGTGGCCACGATGATGATGCGCTGGAAAGACGGCACCAATTATACCGTCGAGCAGGTAATGACCAAAGCAGGGCCTCAATATCTGAATTATTATAATCAGAAACAGGGCTTGCCTTATACCGAAAAACAGGATTTCATCACCGCCCTGAAAATGAAAGGCGAGCCAGTTGCTCCCTACACCGCTGAAAATTATCATGCCTGGCTGATTGAATATGGCCCGCTCTGGGTTACCACGGATGCAGATGAGGGCAAGGGATTCTCAGCGCACGCCCGTATTATTACTGGCATAAGTAATGATAAGAAAACCCTCGAACTCATTGATCCCGCACAAGGTAAAAAGCTGACTCAGAGTTTTGAGGAGTTTTCCAATAGCTTCAATGAACTGGTAACCGACAGTCCGCTGGTCCCCTCCACTCAGGTGGTTCATTTTATTGATAAAATTGCTACACCCAGCGAAGGGAATGATCCCACAGAAGCCGATATTGTTAAGAATCTGAATGAGTATAACCCTTCCAGCAGTACTGCCATCGTCATTAACACAATCGAATTTAACAGCGGTATTTCCGGAATTAAAAATTATAAAGACTGGAAAACAGATAGCTCTGTCGTTCACAATCGCCGTAAAAACGCTTACCGTGATCCCTTCAGTATCAGGCATCTGGTACTTCATGAATCCGCTGCGGATACCGGCGATGGATTTGACGACTCGGTCAATGAAACCTCACACATGGCGGTCAGGCGAGATGCGACTATTTTACAATTCAACGATCTGGTAGAACATGAAAATCACAGCTCGGCAATGAATCCAACCAGCATTGGCGTTGAATTTGTTAACCGCGGCTGGCTGTCATCCAAAACCGATAATGGCGGAGAAGGCATCCCGGCCAAGGAGTCTTCATTAAGTGCAGAGCAGAAAGAAACCTATAAAGAAGCTAATGGATATTTATGGACTTTCTGGGGCTATGGTTTCGGCATCTATCGAGTTCCTCCTTCACTGGATCAATTGGAAAAAGAAGTCGAACTGGTTAAATGGATTACAGTGGATTTACCCACTCAGTTACAGGCCATCAGCGGTATCTCCATTTATAATCTTTTCCCATCCATTGACGATACCTGGCTGCAATTAGTGTCCTATGAGGATGTCAAAGATGTGTGGACATTTAAAGAAGATGATATCCCTGCTGAAGCGGAGCGCAGCACAAAAAATCTGTTTGTGTTTACAACCGGCTATGGTTATCTGATGCCTGCTGATATCAAAGATAAATCAGGGATTATTTCGCACAATGCATTTTACGAAAACCATAGTGATGGCTCATTTTTGACCCTGTATACCTGGCTCAGACTGCAAAAATCCAAAAACAAGAACGACGCCTATGATATCTGTAAAAAATTAATGAAAAATCATTCCATTCGGGTTTCGCTTAGCAGCGATACCGACAAAAAGATTTTTCTACTAGATGTCAAAGATGCGAACCTGGTTTAGAACCTGTGCTAAGTTTAAAAGGAACAGGGGAGATCATCATGGCTGAACAGTTTGATGCCATTATCATAGGCACAGGACAAGCAGGTCCTTCATTGGCGGTGCGTTTGGCCAATGAAGGTTGGAGGGTTGCTATACTCGAGCGCAATAAATTTGGAGGAAGTTGCGTAAATACCGGTTGTATTCCCACCAAACTCTATGTAGCCAGCGCAGAAATAGCACATCACGCCGAGATAGCGAATGAGTTTGGAATTGAAATAAGCGGCAGCATCCGCACGGATATGAAGAAGGTTAAGGCCCGAAAAGACGCCTTTATCCAGAAAGCCTCACTCGGCGTTGAAAACTGGTTAAAAAATACTCCTAATATCACTGTATTTTATGGTCAGGGAAAATTTATAGATAATCATACTGTCAGCGTCAATGACCGAAATTTATCTGCTGATCATATATTCATTAACGTGGGAGCTCGTGCCTTTGTTCCTCCCATGAAAGGAATTGACAGCATCGACTATTTTACCAATTCCTCTATTCTCGAGCTCGATACCGTTCCCGAGCATTTAATCGTGGTGGGCGGCAGTTACATCGGTCTTGAGTTTGCCCAGGTATTCAGGCGCTTCGGCTCTCAGGTAACGGTGATCGAAAAAGCCGATCGACTGATCGGCCGTGAAGATCCAGATGTTTCAGAAACAGTTTTGTCTGTCATGCGCGAATCCGGTATTCAAGTTGAGTTAGGAACAGAATGCCTGTCATTTTACCGTGAAGGCGATGAGGTAATTGCTCAGGTTGGCTGTAAACACGATAGTAAATTGTATCGGGGAAGCCATGTGTTAATGGCTATTGGCAGAATTCCGAACACAGAAGATTTAGGAATTGAAAATACCGATATCAAACGCAATGCTCATGGAATCATTGAGGTCGATGAGTTTTTGGCAACCTCCGTTCGCGGTGTATGGGCTTTGGGCGAATGCAATGGACGAGGCGCATTCACCCACACCGCTTACAATGATTATCAGATAGCTGCCGATAATCTTCTAAATGGCAGTAAACGCAGTGTCGATGATCGGATTATGACCTATGCCTTATATATCGACCCGCCTCTGGGACGTTGTGGTATGACTGAGGAGCAAGTCAGAAAAGCCGGTTATAAAGCACTGGTGGCCAAGCGCCCTATGACCCAGGTTAAAAGAGCAATGATTAAAGGCGAGCCGACCGGATTCATCAAAGTGATTGTTGATTCCGAAAGCAACAAAATTCTGGGGGCCGCGATTTTGGGAGTGAATGGGGATGAAATCATACATTCCATTCTGGATGTAATGTATGCGGATAAGCCCTATACTTTAATTCGTGACGCCGTTCATATACATCCCACTGTGTCGGAATTGATTCCAACCGCTCTTGAAAATCTGAAACCTCTGGACGAGTGACTAACCTGCTAAAACGAGTGATCCGGATTAAAGCCATTGAGCTGATAATTCGGCTCGTCTCTTTGATAAACATCCAGAGACTGCTTTAACTCATTGACTAAATTTTTAATATACGGCGGCAGTGCTTTTTCAATTTTGAGCAGCGCTTCCGAGACGCCTTTTATACTACCCGATTGATATTCGTCTGCAAATTCGTCACAAGCACTAAGCTGCATGTAACGATTCTCGCTATAGAAAAAAGAGCGCTTACTATTGTCCGCTTTAAAAGCCTGATATGTTTTATCATTTTCAAGCCAATATTTAATCGAAGCACTTACTAATTTTATAGTTTCTGTAATATCTTCTTCAATGTAATGGTAATACTGATTCAGCTCGTTAATTGCCTGATTATCACTTCCCCAGGCGGCCAAAACCATATCGTGCATTTGATTTAAAGTCTGGTAATAACGGCTATATCCCTTGCCATTGTGCTTGAATAGCCCATACCATCGGCTTCCCGAAGTATTAATCAGCTCATCATCAGCCATTGCTTTTTTCTTGGCATCGCGAATAAGTTTCAATACTGCGGAATAATGGGAGCTGTCAGTATAGCCTTTAAAACAGGAATCAACATTCGCCTTTAGCTTGCTTACTTGATGAGTTCGCGCATCCGATTTAAACCATCTGGCTTCATAGCCTTTAATTGCCTGTTGCAGATGGCCATGAAGCTCTTTGAGTCGATGGGAATTTTCGCTAATTGCAGGATTTTTTTCTCCTATCGATTGCAACTCGCGGGCTATAGAAAGCAGTACTTGCTTTTGAGAAGCTTCTGGAATTGAGGGGGATTGCAGAGCGGTTTCAACGCCGCAGGCATAAGCTGCGAAGCAATCTTTTAACAGGCAGTCGTTTCGTGACTCATTCCAGAAAAAAAGAAGCTCTGATTTAAGCTCCTGGGTATGGAATATTCTCTGTGTCAGCGCATTCATAAGCAAGATGCGAAATTCCCTTATTTCCTGATTTGAGAAATTAAATACATCCTGTTTTATTAAACCTTCAAAGCACAGTCCCGGGTTTCCCCTGGTATCTGAAATCAATTGAATAAAATTGGCCACTACGGCGGCTGCCTTGTCGTGAAGAGCGGGATTGATTCGCGTAAAATAATCAGCAATATTCGACCACAGGATATATTCAACACTTTTATGATTGGTTTTAAAGCTCGATTGCAATAAAAACAGTATTTGCTTTGCCTGTTCTTGCCCATTTTCCTGGGAGAGCAAATCATTGTATCTGGCAAGTAAACGATATATCTCTTCCGGAGCGAAGGCTTTCCTATCGACCATATGCTGAATAAAACTGAATATCCATCCACTATTTTCTGACAACCAGGCTTTATCAAGTTCCCTGAATTGTTCATATAACTCAGAAAACTGCAGCCCGCTATTCGCCCAATGTCCTAAATAGTAGTCCATTAATTTAAAATCAAATTCGCTGGGAAAACTGGCGGCTTTTTGCAGGATTGAAAAAAGCAATCGGGGCTTTAAGCATAACTGGACAGAGTGTTGTTTCAGTATATTCAATACAGCCGGATAATCAGCAGCTTTCGCCTCTTCAACAAATAAAATGGCCTTTCGCTGGATATCGCCTTGATTAATTAAATCGCTTTCAGCCACATTGGGAATAATCTGATTAATTAAATTAAAAAAATCAAGCGTTATTCTTACTTCGTCTTTATCGAGAAAATAATGAGAAGCCGCTTGAAATACTGCTCGTTTCTGAGCATCAGGAAGTGTATTTCCGATAATCGAATTCAGCTCATCGGAGGATAATCTTTTTTTAACCTCTTTAACCATTTAATTCGCCCTGATTTCACACATCTTCGGGCGATTATCGCAAGTTATTCTTAAGGGAGTATTAGCCGACGTAAGTTCCATCCTTGCTGTCCCGAGGTACCACAACAGCTTCCCATACGTAATGCGACTTGCTCTTATTATTATCCTTAATTTTTCCTTGACTCCAGAAGTTCAATTGTTAAGGAACTTTGTCCTTCCCGCGAAGGCGGAAATCCATTCCTCAATTGGCATTATAGCTCGCTCAGAGATGGATAGCCGCCCTTCCAATTAGCCTTAAGCTTTTCTTGACATTAAGAATGTATGATGTAGCGCCCCCCCGCCCGCGCAAGAAAAGTGATTAAAATCCAGGTGGTAAGCGCGGGAGAGGGTTGGGGGAGAGGGAATAACTCCAATCATTGTTAGAACACTTTCGAATAGTTCCTATCTATATTAATTTTCTTGCAATGTATGTGGATTTTATTCCAGCTGAAACCGGTTTTTTACCCTCTCCCCAACCCTCTCCCGCGAGAAACATAAGTATTTTGATCAAATTTCTTCCGCGGGCGAGGGGGCTATTTACACAATTGATCTACTGGAGTCAAGGAAAACTTAAGGCTAATTGGAAGTTCCCCGCCTTCGCGGGGAAGACAGTTTAATATCCATTTGAACTTAGCTTAATGGCACAATTGGAACACTTGCACATGGGATCCAGTGCTAACTCTACTCTCCCAACTCCTTTCTCGAAATAAACCCAATAAAACGATCCAGCATGCGAACACTTAATATACGTTTTAGAAAGGCAAGAAAATGGGCAGGAAAGGTAACTCGATATTGAGGCTTGGGATTTTTTGCCTCGATTGCATGAATGATTTTTTTAATCACTGCATCAGGCCCGCAGGTAAACGTTGATTTCGATTTTTGCTCGCGAAAATGATTCAGCATAAAATCATACTGTCTGGAAAAATGGCTGTCTTTCTGATTAATCTTTGTCAACGAGTAACTGATTGCATTGTCCCTGAAACGGCTTTCAATTGGGCCGGGCTCTATAGTGATAACCTTAATGCCGGAACTCTGAAGTTCTAGTCTTAGCGTGTCGCTCAGACCCTCTACTGCATATTTTGATGCATTATACGCTCCCCGAAAAGGCATACTGATCAGCCCCAAAATGGAACTCATATTGATTATTCTGCCTGCTTTTTGCCTGCGCATTACTGGTATGACCAGCCTGGTCAGCTCCATTAAGCCAAACACATTAGTTTCAAATTGCTCACGCAGGGTATTGCGTTCTATATCTTCCAAAGCGCCGGTCTGTCCATAGCCGGCATTGTTGATTAATACATCCAGTTGGCCATTGGTCTTTTGCATTAGCAGCTCAAAGCCCTGATGAATCGAGACATTATCGTTCATATCCATTTGCAAGGCTTCAATTCCCTGCTCCTCCAGGCGGGTTAAATCCTCCTTTTTTCGACAGGAAGCAATAACCCGATATTGTTTTTGATGCAAAGCACAGGCTGCTTCATAACCAATGCCCGTTGAGCAACCTGTGATAAAAATAATTTTTTGCATGGTAAAGTCCAAAGTATTTAAAATAATCTATCCTGGCCGCAGAAGTTAACAACTCCGGACCTGGATTACAAATTTTCCATTGTTACTCAAAGGTTTTTCTGCTAAAAGCATTATTTTATCTATGCGATTATAAAATGCTGCGACGCTTATTGCCCTTCTTATTACTTAGTTTTACTCTGGCAGCGGCCCCTCAATTTAAACCCATGCAACCACAGTTGCAAAGCGTCTATGAAATCAATACTCAAGCGCTATGCTCGACCGCTAAAGAAACTTTAGCTTATCTGAATAAAGGGCCAGGCTATGATCCGCAAGTCATTCATGGCGGGAAAATAGTGCCTGTTTCTCTGGAAAGAGTGAAAAAAACGCTCGCTTTTATTTGTCAGCATCAAAAGCAAATGAGTGATCCTTCGTTTATCAGGGCAAATTTTGAATTTATCCGCTGGTATCCAGACATAACTCAGGCTCAGAAGTTCACTTCCGGCAAGCCTTTGTTGAAAAATTTGCCCAAAGATTCTGTTTTAATGACTAAATATTTTGTGCACCAGGCGAATGTCAGCGAAAAGGCAACTCGAGAACATCCCTATGCCCTGTATGGATTGCCGAATGATGAACATCAGCTGACTATTGAGGAAGCTAATCAGCACAAGGAATTAACCCGTTTTCTCTATGGGAAACAAGCGATTCTTAAAGGAGCGCTCAAGCAAAAAAAGGTGCCGGTATTGGCCTATTTAAGCCGCGCGGATCTTGAAGAAGCTTTAATGGAAGGAACACTGGTAGCCTCCTTTCCCAATGGCCAGCAAAAAATATTCAATGTCCATCGCTGCAATAATATTGCCTATGATCGCAATAAGAAGCCCTATGCACAGGAGCGTTTCTGGTATTTCAGAGAAGTCGAAGGCATTAAAGGGTATGGAAAAGACGCGGATCATAAGATTACAGTTAATACTGAGGTGACATTCGCCGGCGATCTGCAGCAATTTGGCTTGGGAAAACTCCTTCTGATTCAATACTCGAATGCACAAAAACAATCGATTACCCGCATGGGTATTCTGGCTGATACCGGAGGTGCTTTTGCCAATAATTTATATCAGGTTGATTATCTGGCTGGAAGTTTTTCCAGCCGAGAAGAGTTTTTTCGTAAAACTGAGAAATTACCGAATTATATTGCCGCGTATTTTCTAGTGCTTAGAGCCTAGCAACTGAACCTGTGTTCGCAGTGACTACATCCGTGGCCATAGAAACACTGGCATAGGCTGCGCGATGTTCACTCAGAAATCCCCCTTGACGAACCAGGCCTGCGCAATAGTTCTGATAAGGAACAGAGTTTGTTACTTCCTGTTGCATCGCCTGTAAATTCGCTAATTTCATTTGCGGAACTGATTCGATTAATTTGAGTAAAACAGGCTCATTTCCATTATATAATTCATGCAAATGTGACATTAAATACCGTTTAAAACTGCTCTCAATTTCTTTCCAAATCGGCTCCACATTGATTTTTAATTGTTTGAGTTTTTCCATCAGTGATTTGATATCCTCACCTGCGTCGGCACTGCCAACTGCTGTCCTTATATACTCAAGGGTCACCCTTTCCAGCGCCTGTCTGGCAATTTGATTTAATATCTTTTCTTCGGCATCGTCGCGGCTTAAAAATTGCTTCGACTCCATATCATAAGCCTGAGAAATTACCTGATCCCCAACATCCATAACCCAGCCATGAACAGTGACCCCCTCTTTTTGCTTTGCTTTAATCAGAGGATACTCCAACAATTTCTCCATTTGCATTTCGACATTGGTTTGAATAATCAGATCCAGTTTTTCCCGCTCAGAAAGATCTGAATAACCAGGCATTGCAGAAACTCTGGGAATGACGCCCGCTGCGTGTTTCTTCAACCAGGACGCAGTTGAAGGCACCTTATCTTTTATTCCTGGATTGGTAAGACCTTTCATACCCCCACAATTGGAATGCCCTAAAATAATGACATGTTGAATACTATCCATTGTGGCCAGGGGATACTCTATACCTGACGCGGCGCTTTTAGCTGGATCAGCCGGTACGAGATTTGCAATATTTCTTACTGGGAATATCTTGCCAGGTCCGGCATTGAATATTAATTCCGGAACCACTCGAGAGTCGACACAGGTAATTAGTAGTATCTCAGGCCGTTGTTCTTCGGCCAGATTGACCTCTTGTGGTTGGGATGTTGAGTATCTGTTTTGCTCAATGTTGTTCAGTATTTGAAATAATTTTAGCAATCGCATCATTGCCTCCTGAGTAGTTTGTTCAGATATTTAACAACAATTGCATCCGAAAAGTCAAGTTTTTTTACAAAACTGTAAAGAGGTTTTGATTAAAAAATAGGCTTTAGAAAACTGAGTACTTCTTGATCACTGGTTTGTCGGAAATCATCGTACCAAAGCCCTACTGCCTGAATATCAGGAGGCATAAGCGGGCAAACCACTTCATCAACGAGTTTTTCAAGTTCTTTACACACCATAGGATCGGCAACCGGAACAGCAATGGTGATCGAGGAGGGATTCTGTTTTTTGATTGCCTCCACGGCCGCTTTGAGTGTGGCGCCAGTGGCAATACCATCATCGATCAAGATAACTTTTTTTCCAGTCAGAACAGGATATGGCCGCTTGCCGCGGTAGACCGCTTCCCGCCGCAAAAGCTCATGCGTTTCTGCTTTGATAACTGCTTCAATAGCTTGTGCGGATACATTATGATTTTTAATCAATTCCTCGTTAAAGAAGACAGTACCTCCGGAGGCAATTGCACCCATTGCCAGCTCTTTGTAACCTGGCAACCCCAGCTTTCTTACAATTAGCACATCCAGCGGCAGGTGAAGTTTTTTAGCTACCTCACAGGCTACAGGAACTCCTCCGCGCGGTAATCCAAGCACAATTCCATCGCTGTTTTTGTATTTTTCAAGGTATGTAGCCAGCAGTCTTCCTGCCTGACAGCGGTCCGTATATTTATCCATGTTCACCTTTGTAAAAACAGTCCATTTTACTCAAAAATATAGCAGCAAATGGTCTATACTTTTGGTGAACCTTAAGAGGAGGGTTAAGAATGACTGATGCAACCAATGAAGAATTAAATAACCTAGAGTCTTTGCATCATTATTATCACAGCATAATCAATTACATGCCTAATCTGGTATACGTATTAGACAAAAATTGTATGATTGTCGATTGTAATCAGAATTTTCTTGATCTTTTACAATTGGAAAAACTGGAAGACTTGCCAGGAACTGTTTACTCACAGCTCGTAGAAAAAAGTCATTTTTCCGAAGCAAGAATTCAGAAGCTCAAACAAGATGATATTAATGCACTGCTTGAAGCAAAACCACTGATTAACGTAAAAGAAGCCCCTGTAATCGATGCCAGTGAAAAGATTGTCTATTATCATTCTTCCCGTATCCCCTTGTTTAATGAGCACAAACAAATAACCGGCATGGTGGTTATTCTGGTAGATATGACTGAAAGAAAGCAAATGGAAGAAGAACTGGGCAAGCTCAAAGAACGGCTTAAAGCCCATGTTTCCGATACAGAGCAATCCCATCCGCTCGTGTTTCGCGACCCTAAAAATCCTCCCAAAGTATTAATGATTGAGGATAATGCCATCGCTCAAAAAGCTGTGCAGGCCCTGTTAATGCAGCTCGACTGTCAGGTGGATGTCGCTGATTCCGGAGAGAAAGCAACCAGTTTATTTAAACCTGGAAAATATGACCTGGTATTTATGGATATTGGCCTGGAAGATGGTTCGGGATATATTGTTTCCAAGAAATTCCGCCAGATGGAAGATGGAAGCGGTTTCCGCGTACCAATCATTGCTTTAACCGGTTATGAGGCCGATGTGGTTAAAATTGATTGCAATGATTATTTCATGGAAGGGGCTATCACTAAACCCTTAACCAGCGAGCAGGCAAGACAAATTATTGAACATTATATTTACCATATGGATATACCAATATCGGGTTTGAAGACGACTAAACCGATGTGATTCGCTCCTGTTCTCTCTGAGCTGCGCTTAGGTTACGGAAATTGTGTCATTCTCGGGAAGGAATTGTTGCGTAAATAGAATCAAGTAACTAACCTGTCGTCTTTGCGAACAAAGTGAAGCAATCCAGATCGAAGCCTGAATAAAGTGAGGATCTGGATTGCTTCGCTAACGCTCGCAAAGACGGTTCTTTGTGCACCTACGCAACAATACCTACACGGGGGATGGCAGTTTAATTTACCTCTTTAGGTATCGCGCATAAAGTGCAGCAGCCGGGCACTTAGGTAAATAAATCCTGGCAAGCAACTCTGAATAAAGCCTGGTTAATCCTCTCTTAATCTTAATTGATTACAATAGTAAAAAATACAGCGTAATACAGGTGAGGTAGCCTTTATGAGTACCGATGTTAATCAGGGACGAATTATTAATGTTTTAAACAAATATTTAAAAGCCAATAATTTCCCCTTTGAAATGAATCGCAATGGGATTTGTAACGGGCTCGCCATCGTTCATGCAAAATATGTGCTTGAAGGACGAAATCAGGAATTTGAAAACATACTGAAGTATATTTCAGAAGGAAAACGGGATAACAATATCACCGACGAGGACATCAATAATTTTGCGTTTCAGACTCTTCTAGCCTTTGCCCCCCACGAATTTGATAATAAGCTGCATCAGGTCACTGCGATGCAGGCTTTAAAAATTAAAGGAATTCCACTAAGTTCTTCTTTTAGTTTTTGCATGGCCGCTTCAAAGAGTAACTGGATACAAGCCTTACAGGATATTGCACTCAAAGACGATGAGGTGATGATTGTCGCTAGTATCAATCATGCCATTTCTATCCATAAAACGAATGGTAATTATATTGTCTACGATCCGAACTACAGCAGTGGATTTAAAAAATTTGCTGATGAAACTGCTTTAATCAAAGAACTTTATTCTAATGTTTTTCATTATAGCAAAGGCAATTTAGGGCTTGAAATACAGATACTGAGACATCCTGAAAAACAAAATGAAGAAAGAGTATTTCCTCATGTTGAAAGTTTATACCAAAAATATCTCCCCGATCCCAACCTGGTTGCCGAATGCGACGGCCAACTCTTTAAAACACTCCCTGCTGCTGCCGCGCACAATGATAAATCAGTTATTGAATACCTGAAGCAACGTGGGGCGAACGGTTATGTGGAAGCCGCCATGGCCGCGGTAAAGTCCAACAACACCTCGACCCTTGAAGCCTTACTGGCGCACATTGACAAAGATAATCAGAGGCTCATTATCTGGGACTACGCCTTTAGCCTGGGTAGAAAAGATATAATAGGAATTTTGAAAGCAGATACAAAATTTAAAACATTTTACGAGGAATATATGCCTACCGGTGTATTCCTTTCTGCTATTGCTGCCGGTAAAAATGCGACGCTACTTGCCGAATTGATAGAGGATTACAGAGCTGTATCACTGGAGAATGCGCAAAAAAACTTTGTAAAAGCAAAGGAGAAATTAGAAGCTCAATTTTACCCTGAGGAGCTGGTTCGATTTATACAAAGTATGCCTGACAATGTTGATTCAGAACTTTCTCAATTAATTTTAGGACAAAGTAAATATTCCAGTTCCAAAAATCCCAGTCCCATGAGCCATGCGATTAGCAGCGGCGATGTTCAATCAGTAAGACTTCTTATGGAACAGCTTCACTCCTCCGGAACTGAACTGACAGACGAACAGAAAATCGGCTATCTGCTTGAAGCGATACGTGCCAACCGCAGTTCAGTCACCAGTTATTTAATCTCGGAAAAACCTGGTATTGCCAGAGAGTTAATGAAAACAGTCAACTTAAGTTTGTCAGCAGTTGAGCATACCAACATCTTGCTTTTACGTGATTTAGAGAGACATGGTGTTGAGTTTAGTCCTGCTGCTCAAATGATAATTGATAGAAAAGAACAAAAGGAATTAACGGTTATTGAATCCCTGGGGATTGCCGTCCTCAAGTTCACCGACTTTCTTAAAGATATTTTTGTTAATAATTTTTCTTATAGTAAAATCAAGGGAGTGAATTACGATTCCAGAATGTTCAAATCAATTAAAGAGGAATTGCAAGCTGTCAAGCAAACTGATGAATTTGATGACATTCCGGTTGAGGTGCTTGATCTCGACAGTCTGGGTCCTGTGATTGTTAAGTGACTGTCGAGACAGGCAGGCTCCTTAATCCGCCGTAGCCTGCAAATCCCCCGCCAAGGCCCTGCTTCTTCCCTCGCGGGCTTTCAGATAATTCCTGGAGTAAGTCATGCTTGGCTTTTCCACTGTGAAATGGACCAGGTTTGCCAGAATGAATACCAGAGAAAGGGATAAGGTCGCCGACAAGGCAATATTCTGAGTCAGCGGGTAAATGAGGAAATAGATCGTATAACCAGTAAATCCGTGTAATAAATAAAGAGGATAGGAAATTTCAGCGAAGTGATTCAGGTATTTGCTGTAAGGAATTCGATCATTGATTCGATACAGGAACAGGAACATGACAATCCCGAAACAATGATTAATAAAAATTAAACTACCAGTGCCATTTAAAATAGTTCCCGTATTCAGGCAGAAATAATTAATCGACATCATCAAAATGGTTGTGGTAATTCCCGTCAGAACAGACCACTGCTTTGACAAGGTATAATAAAATGCGGTACCCACAAACATATAAGTAATGTAACTGCTGTTCATGGCAAGAAAGTTACCGAACCCAAAGACCAGAGTGCGTGTTTCATCATGGAAAAATCCACTGAAATAAACAAAAAACTGGCTGGCAAAAAGCATGAACGCCGCGGACAATAGAAATGTTTCAACTCTTTTTTCAATGGAAAAATAAAAAAAGATAAAAAATAAAAGATAGAAGTGCATTTCAATTTCAAGCGTCCATAGCGCCCTTTCAATATGATGCGTATGTAAAACATCTCGTATTAACAGCAGGTTCGCTATTAATATGCGGGGCTGAAAAACGTCAGGGATTAGTGAGCTTCCCGTATAATGATTTGCGATGGTGATTGTACTGGCCGCGATAATCAGACAGACAATAGCAGTTGGATAAATACGAAATAGCCGACGAACAAGATAGGTGAAGGGTGTCGAATTTCTCAATGAAAAGGGAATAATATAACCACTTAGCAGGAAAAATAAGCCCAGGCTAAAAAAGCCAGCTCTGAAATCACTAAGCCCCAAATGGCTGAAGATGATGCCCAGATATTCAGTGAGCTGAACATGAGGATAATCAGGAAGGGGATCCTGGAAAATCATTTCATGAATGGCATTAGGGGTTAAAATCAGACCAAACCAATGGGTATAGATAACCAGCACACAGCCCACAGATCGAATGAGTTGCAAAAACCATATTTTTTGCGAGCTTTTAGCCACATTTTGCTCCGATTATTATTATTCATTGTGAGTCATTCCCTGCTTCGGAAATTGAAGTGTTTGATTCCGAATGCAAAACGATTTATCGCTTTAGCAGGTTTTTTTATCCAATGGCATATTAACAGAGCTCTGAAAAAAAGTTAATCAAAAATACGACCAAGCCTTTCCTGCTATTTAAAATCGCAGGCAAAGCCTTAAAAACACTCATATACTTTGTTAGAGAGAAAAAATCGAGAAATGTTCATGCAATTAAAAGGATTCATGGTAAGTATACGCCTAAGCATCATTACCCTCTTTGTTCTGCTATTAGGGTTAATCGGCTTTGCAATTATGTTTATCAATTATCGCGCTTTAAATCAAATCCTTGGTGCAAGCGAAAAAAATCTCATTCTTGAAACGACTCTACTGCTGAATGAACGCATTCATAATTACTTGCATCCCTTGAACCGGGATCTGCAAAAAATGAAAAATTTATTAAAAGAAAAGATTATTGACCCTATCGATCCGAAAGAATTTGACAAATACCTCCTCGAATCAATTCGTGATACCCCGCAATTATTTATGATTTATTATGGAACCAAAGAAGGCGACTTCTATGGGGTCGACCGCACGCAAAAAAATATCATTGGCTTAAATCATATTTTAAACACCAATGTTCCCCCTATCAAAGAACGCTATGAATACAATGAACAAGGCCAGCTGATTGAAACAGTAACGCTTCACGACTATGACCCGCGCCTGCGCCCCTGGTATCTGGAAGCGGAGGCTATAAGAAAACCCACCTGGACTAATGTATATCAATTCGTAAATTTTGGTAACTATAAAAGTACTGTGTATGGCGTTACTGCAGCAATACCTGTCTATAACAAAAATGATAAATTTATTGGAGTCTTCGCGATGGATTTGTCCATCGAAGGGATCCAGACTTTCATTAATCAGCTCAATCTCACCCAAAACTCACTGATTTATGTCACTGATAATAGCAAACAAGTGATCGCTTATCGCATCCCTCATGAAAAGAAAGATCTTGTTATAGACAAAAACCATCTCGCCTATCATTTGAAAAAACTTGATATCCCTTCATCAATTTTAAATAAAACGACCGGCTTGTTTGAAGTGAGCTCTTTTAAGCATGAAGGCGAGGAGTATTTCCTCATTCATCGACCGATTATGGAATCGCATCAATCAAAACCCTGGTACATCACGATTATTGTTCCGGCCAGTGATGTGTTAGCTCCGTTGAGAACCCTGCGCCTTCATACCTTGTTATGGACAGCCTGCGTATTATTACTGGGCATTCTCATTGCCCGCGTTTTCTCACAACGGATTTCAAAACCTATTATTCAGATTGCAAATGAAGCCCAGCAGATAGCCCGTCTTGACATACAGCAAAGACCGCCTATAAAGACGCTGATCAAAGAAATTAATTATATGGATACCAGTCTTACTCATATGCAATCCAGCCTTTTATCGTTTCAGCGCTATGTGCCGAGCAGTCTAGTAAAGCAACTGATTCTAAGCGGAAAAATTGCAGAAATGGGCGGTGAGCGCCAGGAAATCACCGTACTGTTTTCG
Organism: Legionella quinlivanii; assembly: GCF_003265995.1. Lineage (GTDB taxonomy): Bacteria > Pseudomonadota > Gammaproteobacteria > Legionellales > Legionellaceae > Legionella_C > Legionella_C quinlivanii_A. The sequence continues at coordinate 109,370 of NZ_MVJN01000004.1, forward strand.
GATATTAAAAGTTTTACAAATTTGACAGAACAATCAAGTCCGGAACAATTAATCACGTATCTATCCAATTATTTTCAGGCGATGACCGAAGCCGTTATCGTGCACGAGGGAATACTGGATAAATACATTGGTGATGCCATTATGGCGCTGTGGAATGCGCCTCTTAGTGACCCAGAGCATGCTTTGCATGCCTGCCAGACAGCTATTGATATGGCTCAACGCCTAAAGATTACCAATCAGCTCAATCAGCAGAATAATTTTCCTCTGTTCCATATTCGCATTGGAATCAATTCAGGTGAGGCGATTGTCGGCAATGTCGGCTCTGAAGAAAGACTCAGTTATACAGCCCTGGGTGACACAGTGAACGTTGCAAGCCGCCTTGAAGCCGTGAACAAACTGTATCATACTCAGGTCATTGTCAGCGAAAGCACTTTCAAACAGGTTGCCGATCAGTTTAATTTTCGCCTGCTTGATGAGGTTGCGGTTCGTGGTAAGCAGGAAAGTACCCGTATTTATGAACTTATTACTGACGACAACATCCAGAATCTGGACCAATACAAAGCAACATTCACCAAAGCGTTTAGCTATTATCAGCAAGGCGAATGGTTAAATGCGCTTAATCTGTTTGAAACACTTACCCCAGTCTATCCCGATGATCAATTGGCCAGTGTGTATATAAAACGTTGCCAGGCATTTCTCAATTCACCGGTTTCTGAATGGGATGGCATCTGGCGTCTGGGAGGACCAGGCACATAAGCCGAAAGATTTGCAAACGAGGATTTATAAAACATGAATAGAACAATCACGCTAATTGCAGTCATTATTTTAATATTAAGCGGGATTTATTACAGCCTGCCGTTTTTCGGAATCAACATCATTTAATCCGCGTTGCGACAGACTTCCTGTTTATTCAACAACGCTGGCGCACGACGCAGATCAGGCTGAAAATGAAATAATCTGAGCCAAAAGACGCTGCTTATCAGGATTAAAACTCCTCCTGATAACAGAGCATAGGCAGCATGAGACTTTAGAAAATAAAAGTAGACAGGAGGTAATATCAAAGCACAAATGATCTGAGGAAAAGTAATACTCATATTAAAGATACCTAGATAGGTACCGATACTTTCCCTGGGCAAAAATTTTGACAACACCACATAAGGTAAAGAGATTAAACTTCCCCACATTATTCCAATACAAATTGATGAAAAGATAAGGCTGGTTGAAGAACTTACAAAACCAATTAGACCCACGCCTATACCGCCGCCAAATAATGCGAATCCATGCAAAGTCTCGACTCTTATATATTTTGAGAATATAAAAACGAGCATAGTAAACATAAGACTAACGTATTGATAGAGCGAAAAATAAAATGAGCTGTCAAGGCTGGCAGCCTTCATTAAATGAAGATTTTCATTAGACGAACCGGTATAGGGAAAATGATAATTTTCCTGAGCGATACATAAGCTAAAATATAGCCAAAATATGAAAACTCCCATCCAGGATATGCTGTGAATTATTAATAACTTCAAAAATAAGGAATCGGCTTTTTTGATTTCCTTGCGTATGCCTTTAATACTGACTGCAAGCTCCCTTAGCAATTTACAGAACAGGCCAAAATCAAGTTTAAGCAAATTTACCGGTTTTTCGTCTACTTTTCTAAGGAAGAAAAACACAACAATTATGAATAAAACTCCACAAGTAACATAGGAGATACTTAGATTCAATGGGAGCGCAAAATCACTTGATTCAATAGCAATAATTTTATGCACTGCAATCGGTAGAAAAGCACCTAAAACACCACCAAGTCCGGCAAAAAAAGCCTCAGCTGAAAATGCCTGCATACGGGTTTTATCTTCCTGAAAGCTATCCGCAGTCAGGGCGCGAAGTCCTTCTGCACTGCCATTGAGACTGCAGTCGATAAAGAAAGTAAATAGCACAATATTAAATAGCGAGCTTTGCAAAGGCAATAAACAAAATGAAAAAGCGCCGACTAATCCCCACACCAGAATATAGGGCTTTCTTCGTCCAATTTTAGTTACCGATTTATCGCTGATATACCCAATCAAAGGTTGTATAAAAACACCGGTTAATGGCGGAATTAACCAGAGCAAAGGCAATATAAAATCGTTTGCTCCCGAAATTTTAAAAAGCGCACTCAAATTTGATAATTGGAAAGTGAATCCAAAATTAATGGAAAAAGATAACAATGCGAGGTATAGAAAAGTCCTTTTCATCTGCAACATTTAAAATTCCAATTAGGTCGTCAGGTAAATAAAAATAGTGTAGCATCAGATAATTAGCAAATATTGTTTTATAAAATTCATTGTATTCCAAATCAAAGGACCCTGTAAAGAGGACAATAAATCATGAGTAGTTCACTAAAAAACATTGAAGGATTGAAACGAGTTTTTATTACTAGGGTTAACCCTAGTATTGATAATGGAAAATATCAGGTGAAACGAATCCTGAATGATATTATCATTATAGATGCTGATATTTTCACGGATGGAATCGATGAAATATATGCAGAATTAGTTTACAAACATGAGTCCGAAGATAAATGGAAAAGAGTAAAGTTCTCTTCTCCTGATAATGATTGCGTTACCGCAAAGTTCCTGGCAAAGAAACTAGGAATTTATCATTTCACAATTGAGGCATGGATCGATGAGTTTTCAACATGGAAAAAAAGATTTGTCAAAAAAATGCAATTAAAAATGGACGTTGCAAATGAAAGAGCGATTGGAGTAAACTTTTTTAAAAACTTTATTAAAAAAGACGACAAAACAGCTCAAATAATTGTCGACAAAATTGAGAATGAAAAATCTTACTCAAAAATCGAAAAATTTTTCTCAAAAAATAATATCAAAAAGTGGCTGAGAGAACATATAACCCCTGCTTTTATAACTCGTTATGAGAAGGTTCTAAGTATTCGGGTTGATCCTGCTAAAGCTGGATTCAGTGCCTGGTACGAAGTGTTTCCACGATCTGTTTCCTCATCAGGTCAGCATGGAAGTTTTCAGGATTTGATTAACTATCTTCCCCATATTAAGGAATTAGGTTTTGATGTAATTTATCTTCCTCCGATTCATCCTATTGGTAAAACCAATCGTAAAGGTAAAAATAATTCAGTTACCGCAATGGAGCATGAGCCAGGCAGCCCTTGGGCGATAGGCAGCACGGAGGGAGGTCATAAGGCTATCCATCCAGAACTGGGCAGTTATACAGACCTCAGGGAATTGATTAATAAAGCCCGCACATTAGGTATCGACATTGCCCTTGATTTCGCACTTCAATGCAGTCCGGACCATCCGTATCTGCATGAACACCCGGAATGGTTCAAACATTTACCGGATGGCTCACTGCAATATGCTGAAAATCCACCTAAAAAATATCAGGACATTTACCCTTTAAATTTTGGCTCTGAACAATGGCAGGCCATGTGGCTGGAGTTTAAATCGATTATAGACTACTGGATCAAAGCCGGAATCACTTTGTTTCGGGTAGACAATCCTCATACCAAGCCTTTTATTTTCTGGGAATGGCTGATTCAGGAAATAAAAAAAGAGCACCCTGAAGTCTTATTTTTGTCGGAAGCGTTTACCCGTCCCAAGGTAATGTATCATTTGGCTAAATGTGGTTTTAGTCAATCTTATACCTATTTCACATGGCGCAATACAAAAGAAGAATTGACTTCCTATATGGAAGAGTTGGTTTCTCAACCGGTTTCTGATTTCTTCAGACCCAACTTCTGGGCGAATACCCCTGACATTCTACCCGAATGTCTGCAAACAGGCGGGCAGCCTGCATTCATTGCGCGCTTCATTCTGGCGGCCACTTTAAGCAGTAATTATGGGCTTTATGGCCCTGTTTATGAAAATTGTATTAATACCCCCCTGCATGAAGGAGCTGAGGAATATCTTGACTCTGAAAAATATGAGATCAAACGACATATGAAGAGCAGTCAGAATATTGATGCAATCATCTCAAGAGTCAATCACATACGAAAAGATCATCCGGCTTTACAGAATACACAGTCTATTCGCTTTCACACTACAGATAACCCACAACTGATTTGCTACAGCAAACACTGTGAAGAAAGTCGGGATCATATGCTTATTGTGGTTAATCTTGACTATCAGTATAAGCAATCAGGGTTTATTGACATTAAGCGGAATAATCTTCCACTTCCGGGAGATGACTTTGTGGTACATGACTTACTGCATGATGAAACCTATCAGTGGCATACGGGTTCCTGTTATGTAGAACTGGATCCAGCCAAAGCTCGTTGTGCACACATATTTCATATCAGAGAGAATCCAACATGAGCAAGGATAGCCAATCCAGAGAACGTATTGACTGGTATAAAGACGCAGTCATTTATCAAATTCACATCCGCAGTTTTTTTGACAGCAATGACGATGGGATTGGTGATTTTCAAGGATTGATAAAAAAACTCGATTATCTGAAATTTCTGGGAATTAATGCCGTCTGGCTTCTGCCTTTTTACCCCTCACCACTTAAAGATGAAGGCTATGATATTGCGGACTATAGCAGCATTAATCCCATTTATGGTTCTTTAAAAGACTTTAAAGCCCTGCTGAAAGAAGCCCATCATCGTAATATTAGAATTATTACCGAACTGGTAATCAATCATACCAGCAATGCACACCCATGGTTTCAAAAATCACGGCGGGCAAAGCCTGGCTCCTACTGGCGGAATTTTTACACCTGGAGTAATGATGCCAGCGAATATGGCGACGCGCGCATTATTTTTCGTGATTTTGAAACCTCAAATTGGGCATGGGATCCTGTAGCGAAAGCCTATTACTGGCATCGCTTTTACTCGCATCAGCCCGATTTGAACTACGATAATCCGAATGTTCAGAAAGAAGTTTTTAAAATTGTCGACTTCTGGTTAAACCTGGGCGTTGACGGTTTAAGGCTTGATGCCATTCCCTACCTGTTTCAAAGAGAAGGTACAAGTTGTGAAAATCTGCCTGAAACCCACGAATTTTTAAAAAAGCTAAGCGCTCATGTCAAACATAAATTTCCCAATCGCCTTTTGTTAGCAGAGGCTAATCAGTGGCCTGACGATGCCGTACAATATTTTGGCCAGGGGGACGAATGTCAGATGGCCTTTCACTTCCCACTGATGCCAAGAATGTACATGGCTGTCAAAATGGAAGATCGCTTTCCACTCATTGATATTATTGAACAGACTCCGGCGATTCCCGAAAACTGTCAGTGGGCTATCTTTCTTCGCAACCATGACGAATTAACTCTTGAAATGGTTACCGATGAAGAGCGTGACTACATGTACCGCATGTATGCCCAGGACCAGCAAATGCGAATCAATCTGGGAATACGCAGACGGTTGGCCCCTTTGCTTGATGGCGACAGGCGGCGAATTGAATTATTAAATGCCATGCTGTTTTCCCTGCCAGGCACTCCTATTATTTATTATGGCGATGAAATTGGTATGGGAGACAATATTTATCTTGGCGATCGAAATGGAGTCAGAACGCCCATGCAATGGTCAGCTGATTTAAACGCTGGCTTCTCTAAGGCAACCCCGCAAAAGCTTTACTCGCCAGTCATTATTGATCCGGAATATAATTATCAGGCAGTCAATGTTGAGCTGCAATTACAAAATTCCCACTCTTTATTATGGTGGATGAAACGTACCATCGAAGTACGAAATAGTTATCTTGCTTTTTCGCGGGGAACGATTGAATTGTTAACCGCTGAAAATCCCAAAATTCTCGCATTTTATCGAACTTATGAAGAGCAGCGCTTACTGGTATTGATTAATCTATCAAAAAATATTCAATCCACTTTTCTTGATTTGTCCAGTTTCGTTAATTTTAAACTGCTGGAAGTATTTGGAAAAAATCAATTTCCATCGATACAGGAAACACCCTATTTCTTCGTGCTTCCAGCCTATGGATTTCTATGGCTTGAATTACAGAAACCAGAATCCGTTGTTTCAGATAAGCGAAAAAAGGATGAAATAGAAATCAAAAAGGATCTTTCAGAAATTTTTGAAGGAAAAGCAAAAAGCAAGCTTGAAACTGTATTGGAAAATTACATTATTAATTGCCGTTGGTATCGTTCAAAAAACCATAAGATCACCAGGCTCTCGATTTACGATTCTATTCTGGCACTGAAAAAACCAACCCCTGTTTATCTGTTAATTATCCTGGTTGAATATAAAGACAAGGAAGCGGAAAAATATTCTCTGTTCATTACCAGAGAAGAAGATCATCATGAAATCAGCCAAACCGCCACTCAAAAAGTTATATGTACTCTAAAAACAGAAATGCAATCGGCGTATTTGGTAGATGCCGCACATATTCCTTCTTTATGGAGCGAATTATTTAATTTATTCGGCTCCAATCGTCAGTTGAAGGGGGCTCGGGGTAAACTTTCGATAATGCCTAACCGCGGGTATAAGAAACACCTTTTGTCAGAAAGCAATTTTCAAAAAGAACCCATCAATGCCGAGCAATCCAATACATCCATACGATACAATGCTGCATTGTTTAAATTATATCGCCGCTGTGAAACAGGTATTAATCCTGAAGTAGAAATTACCGAATTACTCATGAAAAAGAGTAATTTCCGCTTGCCCAAAATCCTTTCTCATTTGCAGTATGAGGATCAGGGGAAACCGGTTACCCTGGGTATTATCCAGGAACATATACCAAATGAAGGGGATGCCTGGGCTTACAGTATCAACCATTTAAATAATTTGCTGGAAGAAGGAAACAGCGGCTCGCTGGTTTTTCCAGCAGTGGATTTGCCCTGGCATAAACTGGTATCGGTTCCTGAACAGGTAAGCCAAATGCTGGGGATTTATTCGACTTCCATAGAAAAACTGGCCGAAAAAACAGCCGCCATGCATATCGCTTTAGCCGAATCCTCCTCGAGCTCGGATTTTAAACAGGAAGATTTCAATTGGTTTGATCAGCGTAGTCTCTATCAGTCCCTGCGTTCTATTCTTACTAAAGCTAAAAAGCATCTTAGTTCATTAAAATCATCGCTTGAACCTGTGATATACAGCTCTCTTCAGGACAAACTGGCTGAAAGCCGTTTAAAAGCAACAGTACAATCCCTTTTGAATAAACGTTTTAATGGTAAAAAAATTCGTTGTCATGGCGATTTTCATCTCGGACAGATTCTTTATACCGGTGATGATTTTATCATTATTGATTATGAAGGAGAGCCTAACCGCCCCTTGTCTGAACGCAAGATAAAACGTTCTCCTCTGAAAGATATTGCCGGAATGCTTCGCTCTTTTCACTATGCCGTTTACACCGTTACGCAAAACAAAGAGATGGATTTAGCCTTAAAAGAATTATCACCTGAAAAGCTCTATGCCTGGATCTGTCAACTCTATTTAGACAGCTATTTAAATTTCGACGGTATTCGCAGCTTGCTGCCAGCTGATGAAGGCAACCTGCTATTTTTATTGAAAATTTTTATGCTGGAAAAGGTACTCTATGAAATTGAATATGAGATTAATAACCGTCCTGACTGGGTTCATGTTCCCTGCAAGGGCCTGATTGCATTATTGGAGTGATGAGTGGCAAAGGACGAAGAACAGATTATTATTTTAAAACGGTTCGTTGAACAGCTCGGTATAATAACCAGTTATCGCAATGCCTGGAAAGAACAGGTCGAGGCGTCTGTGGAGACGCTGATGAGCCTGATTCGTATGCTGGGTTATCCTGTTAATGCGATTCATGAAGTCCTTCCAGTTTTTGAGCAATACCAGCAAAACCTGTCTCAACAGCCCTTAGAGCCAGTGTATGTGGTCTGGGATCAGAAACAGTCAGTTATAAAATTCCGGTTATTGCCAGAAGAGGCAGCAGCAGTCAGCTGGTCTTTAATAACTGAACAGGGCTCTATAATTGAGGAAGCTGTAAATATCAGGCGCCGGCAAAAAATATCAGTCGATTCCTGTCAGATTGATATTCAATTACCTGCTCTTCCTCTTGGCTATCATCAATTCACCCTCAAAACTGGAAAGCGACAATACCAGAGTCTGATAATTTCAGCCCCTGGAACTATTTATTTTGACGACAGACTTTGTGATGAGAAAAAAATTGGCCTTTTTTGTCCATTATATTCTCTGCATTCTGACAAAAGTATAGGATGCGGCGATCTGGGCGATATGGATTCTTTGTCTCAGTGGATGGCAGAAGAAAGACTCGGGCTCATTGCCAGCACGCCACTTTTTTCAGCCTTTCATAATTCTCCCTGTGAACCTAGTCCTTATTCCCCGGTCAGTCGTCTGTTTGCCAATGAGTTTTATCTTGATTTACGGCAATGCGGACCAATAGACCCTGAGTTTATCGCCGCCATCGAAGCGCTGAACCAATTGCCATTCATTGATTATCAACGGGCTGCTTCTTTAAAGCGCGAAATCGCCAGCGAACAATTCAGACGGATACTTGAATTGCCCGAAAACCGGGAGGCACTGAATCGATTTATCGAAGCGCATCCTGAAATCAAAGTTTATGCACTCTTTAGAGCCTACATGGAATGCACTGGTGAAGAATGGCGGAACTGGCCGCAAAGACAAAGGGACGGCCTTTTGACAGAGGAGGATGTACCCAGCGATAGGTATCACTATCATCTGGCCGCTCAGTGGCAATTGCATCAACAGCTTCGCGTATTAAAGAAGAAAATCAACCAGCGAGGTCAATACCTTTATCTTGATTTACCTATTGGTGCACATCGCAATGGCTTTGATGTCTGGCGTCAGCAAACACTTTATCTGACTGAAACTGCAATGGGCTCGCCGCCTGATCCCTTATTTCTTGAAGGCCAGAACTGGGGGATGCCGGCTCTAAATCCTGCTAAATTACGCGAGCAGGCTTATCTCTGGTTTATTCAACTGATTCAAAACATCTTTAAGCAGGTTGATATTTTGCGCATTGATCATGTCATGGGCTTCAATCGTTTATATTTAATCCCCGAAGGACATCCCGCAAGCGACGGGGCTTATCTTAGGTATCCAGCAGAAGAAATATATGCCATCCTCTGCCTGGAGTCGCATCGGCATCAGGTGATGATTGTCGGAGAAAACCTAGGCTCCGTTCCTCCTGAAACAAACCGGTTGATGAAGCATCATGGGATGCTCAACATGAACGTTTTACAATATGCCCTGGATGCCCGCGAAAAAATAATTCCCACAACCTGTAAAACGCTGACCTGCATCAATACCCATGATATGCCCCCTTTTTCTGCCTGGTGCCAGGGTCTCGATATTACTAAATTTCAGGAATTAAAATTAATCGATGAAACCTATGCCAGGCAAATGCATAAGAAACGTCGTTATCAGCTAAAAACATTAACTGCCACCTTAAAGAAACAACAGTTAAATTCCGCCGATCTCCTATCGTCCACCTGGCAAATGCTTGCGCAAAGCCCAGCAGCCTTGCAGCTTGTGAACATAGAAGATCTTTGGGGCGAAATTTATTCCCAAAATATCCCTAATGCAACTGAAGAGCCCAATTGGCAGAGAAAGTTGCGCTACTCCATGGAGCAGATAAAGCAAATGTCCACAATCAGCAGACAATTAAAGGAAATTCACAAGAGAAGAAGGCCGGTAGAGCACCCGCGCCAAAGTCTTTTTTCCGCACAGGACCTCCATCTCTTCAATGAGGGAACCCATTTTCACTTATACAGGCACCTTGGCGCACATGTTATCAAGCAGGATAATGTTACTGGGGTTAATTTTGCAGTATGGGCTCCGAATGCATCGCAGGTATCGGTCGTGGGTTCATTCAATCACTGGAATAAAACCGAGCATTCTTTAAGCTCGCGGGGGAACTCCGGGATCTGGGAGGGATTTATACCCGGCGTCAAGGTTGGGGATTTATATAAGTACACTATTGAATCCGATCGCCTGCAATTTACTGCTCAGAAAGCAGATCCCTTTGCGTTTTATCAGGAAACGCCACCCTGCACCGCTTCCATTGTCTGGGATTTGCATTATGAATGGCAGGACGAGGAATGGCTTAAAAACAGAAAATCAAAGCAGAGTTTAAACTCTCCCATCTCTATTTATGAAGTCCATTTAGGTTCATGGCGGCGGGTTCCAGAAGAAAATAATCGTTATTTAAGCTATCGCGAACTGGCGCCTTTATTGGCTGACTATGTAAAGCAGATGGGATTTACCCATGTAGAATTCCTCCCGGTTATGGAACATCCTTTTTACGGCTCCTGGGGTTATCAGACTGTAAGCTATTTTGCCCCCAGCGCACGCTTCGGAACCCCTCAGGATTTTATGTATTTAATCGATTACCTGCATCAGCAGGATATTGCAGTCATTTTAGATTGGGTTCCTTCGCATTTTCCTATGGATGAGCATGGTCTGGCACAATTTGATGGAACCCATCTTTTCGAACATTCCGATGAGCGGAAAGGATTTCATCCGGATTGGAAGAGTGCCATTTTCAACTATGGCCGGCATGAGGTACAGGCGTTTCTTATCAGCAGTGCGATGTTCTGGTTTGAAAAGTATCACATCGATGCTATTCGCGTTGATGCAGTCGCCTCCATGCTTTATCTGAATTACTCCCGCAAAGAAGGGGAATGGCTGCCCAATGAAAAAGGCGGCCATGAAAATCTGGAAGCCATTCATTTTTTAAGGACACTGAATAAAACTGCCTATCAGTATTTTCCAGATATTCAAATGTTCGCGGAAGAGTCCACCGCCTGGACAGGCGTTTCCGCTCCCATTGAGTTTGGAGGATTGGGGTTTGGTTTTAAGTGGGATATGGGATGGATGCATGACACCCTCTTGTACTTCTCCCGCGATCCCATTTTCAGGCGCTACCACCAGCATGAATTATCTTTTCGTATGGTTTACGCCTTTACAGAAAACTTCACCTTATCACTTTCACATGACGAAGTAGTTTATGGCAAAGGATCGCTCATTAATAAGATGCCTGGGGATGAATACTGCAAATTTGCCAATTTACGCCTCCTGTACGGCTATATGTTTTGTCTGCCCGGTAAAAAGTTAATCTTCATGGGCTCTGAGTTTGGTCAGTATAGTGAATGGAACCATGAGAGCAGTCTCGACTGGCATGTGCTGGATTATCCAATTCATCAGGGGCTGCAACACTGGGTGCGTGATCTCAACCGGCTTTATCGTTCACAGACAGCCTTACATGAGCTTGACTGGCAAGCCCATGGTTTTGAATGGATCGATTGCAGTGATGCCGATAACAGCGTATACAGCTTCATCCGAAAATCCAGTCAGAATGAATGCCTGTTGATTGCTTTCAATTGTACGCCAGTGACTCGCAGCAATTACCGCCTTGGAGTTCCTGAAGCGGGGAACTGGCAACTGCTGCTGGACAGTGACGCTGCTCTTTATGGCGGCTCCGCTCAAAATCAGAATGAACTTCTCACAGCTGAAGCCTGCCCTTTCCACAACCGCCCATACTCTCTGTCATTAACCCTGCCTGGGCTCAGTCTGGTGATTTATCAATGGATAAAATAAACAAAAGACTCTTGGGGGCACATCTTGACTCCAGCGGCCATTGCGAATTCAAAGTTTGGGCGCCCTATGCAGTCAAACCTCAGCTGGAAATAACAGATACCAGAGGAAATACAGTTGTTTTTCCAATGCTGGAACAAAAAGACGGCTATTATTTTTTTGCTCTCAATAACATTAAACCGGGGGATAGTTATTATTATCTTTTTGATAACCAGCGATTTGCGGATCCGGCGGCCGGTTTTCTTCCTCAGGGTATTACCGGTCCTGCTGCTATCCTTGAGCGACAGAAAATTGCGTCTCGTTGGCCAAATATCCCCCTTCGGGATTATATTATTTATGAAATCCATGTGGGGACCTACACGCATGAAGGCCAGTTTACAGCCATTATTAATCATCTGGATGAATTAAAAGATCTGGGAATCACCGCCATCGAGTTAATGCCCATTGCTCAATTCTCAGGGGATAGAAACTGGGGTTATGACGGGGTCTATCCCTTCGCAGTGCAAAATTCCTATGGGGGGCCGCAAGGCTTAAAAGCGTTGATTCAGGCTTGTCATTCACGTGATATCGCCGTAATTCTCGATGTGGTTTATAACCACATCGGACCGGAAGGCAATCATTTTACCAAATTTGGCCCTTATTTTACGGAAAAATATCAAAGTCCCTGGGGGCAAATGCTCAACTTTGATGATCAGTTCAACCATCATGTCAGGCGCTATTTTATCGAAAATGCGCTGCACTGGTTTATTGAGTATGACATTGATGCCCTTCGTCTTGATGCCTTGCACGCCATTATCGATACATCGGCTTATCCTTTTCTTGAAGAACTGGCTGACGCTGTGCAGGAGCTATCAAAAGAAATTAAAAAACCCTTTTATCTGATTGCAGAAAATGATGCCAATGATGTCAGACTGATTGCTGAAAAGGAGAAAGGCGGCTACGGAATTGATGCGCAGTGGAACGATGATTTTCATCATGCGATTCATAGCCTTCTTACCCACGAAACACAGAATTATTATCAGGATTTTGGACGCTTTGAACAGCTTATGAAAGCCTTTCGTGAAGGCTTTGTCTATTCGGGGGAATATTCGGTATTCCGAAAAAAACCTCATGGCCGAAGTTCGGCTGCCATCCCTTCTGAACGCCTGGTGGTTTGTTTACAAAATCATGATCAGATTGGTAATCGGGCGAAGGGGGAGCGTTTAAATCATTTGCTTGACGAAGAACAATTAAAACTGGCAGCCGGTCTGTTATTAACCTCCCCCTTTATCCCTCTGCTTTTTATGGGGGAGGAATATGCAGACCCTGCCCCTTTCCTCTACTTTATCAGCCATTCAGATCCCGGATTAATTGAAGCGGTACGTCAGGGCCGGAAGAAGGAATTTTCATTTATAGATGACTCGCTGCCTGATCCCCAAAATGAATTAACATTTCAGACGAGTAAGCTTAACCATCATCTGAAACAGGATAATAAACACAGAAAACTATGGAATTTTTATAAACAATTAATTCAGCTTCGGCGCTCACTCAAAGCAATCAATACGCTGGACAAAAACGCGCAGGAAATTCATTGGGATCAACAAAAACAACTGCTAACTATTCTGAAGCATCATCAGGAAGAACCGGTTCTAATACTTGCCAGTTTTTCCCAGGAAACCCACTCCATCGCCGATAGTCTGAGCGGCAACTGGACACTGCTTTTGAATTCTTACCACCAGCAATGGACAAACAATTTTCAGGCTGAATTGCGAGACGATCAGCTTCCCCCTTTTGGATTTTTACTGTTTAAGGATAATCAGTATGGCTAATTATATTTGTATACACGGGCATTTTTATCAACCGCCACGAGAAAATCCCTGGCTGGAAGAAATCGAAACTCAGGATTCCGCCTTTCCCTATCATGACTGGAATGAGCGGATAAATGACGAATGTTATCTGCCTAACTCTGGGGCAAGGATTTTAAATGCCAAGGGGCAAATCACTGAGATTCTCAATAATTACAGTAAAATAAGCTTTAATTTTGGCCCTACTCTGCTGTCCTGGATTCAGGAGAAGGACCCGCAGCTACTTGAATCTATCCTGGCGGCTGATAAAGAAAGCCAGAAACAATTTAAGGAACATGGTAATGCCCTGGCACAAGCTTATAATCATCTGATTATGCCTCTCGCAAATTCTCGGGATAAATATACCCAGTTGCTTTGGGGCATTAAAACCTTTGAGCATTATTTCAAGCGTAAACCGGAGGGGCTGTGGTTGTCGGAAACGGCAGTAGATCTGGAAACGCTCGATTTTATGAGTGAGCTCGGTATTCAGTTTACCATTTTGGCGCCCAATCAGGCCAGGCGATACAGGCATTTCAATGACGAGGAATGGTCTGAGGGCATCATTCCGGGAACCTCCTACCAGCAGCAGCTTCCCTCAGGAAGAAGCATCACTCTGTTTTTTTACGATGGTGAGGTATCCAAAGCAGTAGCCTTTGAAAAATTACTGACACAGGGTGAAAATTTTGCTCAGCGTCTGCTCAATTCATTTTCAGAGCAGAAGACAGAGCATAATTTAATGCATATCGCTACAGATGGCGAATCCTATGGCCATCATCATGCGCATGGCGATATGGGTTTAGCCTATGCCTTGAATATTATTGAGAACACCGAGGATGTACAACTCATCAACTATGGATATTTTCTGGAATTGCAGCCGCCGCAGTATCAGGTAGAAATTCATGAAAACTCTTCCTGGAGCTGCGCACATGGCATTGAACGATGGCGCAGCGATTGTGGCTGCAGTACTCGCCAGGACTGGCATCAGCAATGGCGCGGTCCTCTGCGAGCCGCTCTGGACTGGCTGCGTGATCAGTTGATCCCCGCATTTGAAACCAGTCTAAAGGCACTGTTACACGACCCCTGGGGAGCCAGAAACGACTATATTGAAGTGATTAATGATCGCAGTAAGCAAAGTGATTTTTTAAAACATCATGCCCGTCATCCACTGTCCGCCCTGGAAGAAACAGAGGTTTTAAAATGGATGGAATTACAGCGGCATGCCATGTTGATGTATACGAGCTGCGGCTGGTTTTTTGATGAGGTATCCGGTCTTGAAACCACTCAGATTTTGAAATATGCAGCCCGTGCTATTCAATTGGCCAGGGAACTGACTGATGTGGATTATGAGGCCGAGTTTATTAATCGTTTATCTGAGGTTCCCTCAAACCTGCCCGAGTTTGCCAATGGAGCGCGAATTTATGAGTTATTCATCAAACCATTGGTCATTGATTTATTTAAGGTTTCAGCGCATCTGGCTGTCAGTCTTCCTTTCGGCGAATACAAGGAATCGGAATCCATCCCCATATTTTGTTACGAGGTTAATTTGAGAGAATCAAAACAGGCTGAAGCGGGTAAAGTCAAACTGTTTTCGGGCCTGATGGATGTTCGATCGCAAATTACCGGGGAATCAATACAGGTCTGGTATGCGCTGCTTTATCAGGGAGACCAGAACCTCATCTGCGCCATTCGTAGTCCAGACCCTCAACTTGAAACAGTCGAGAATGAATTATTTGAGTTATTCGAAAAGGGAGAAATTTTTGAGCTGGTCAAATTATTTGAACAACATTTTGGCGAGGCAACGACGTCTCTTCGTGACCTCTTCCATGATATGAAGTTAAAAATTACTGGCCAGATTTTATCCTCAGTTACCGGCGAACTGGAAAATCGCTATCATGAGTTCATGAACAACAATGCAGCACTCCTTTACTTCATCTCGGATCTGCATATGCCAATGCCGAAGGTGGTAGCGCAGTCAATAGCTTATATTGTCAATAAAGACCTGTTTGACTACTTCAATAATGAAGAAAGAAATCCCGAAGTGTTGGAAAATCTGTTTCAACTGATCAAACGCTTTAATATTTCCCTGGATGATTCCATTCGATTTCGTGCCGGACATTTAATAAAGCACTATGCGATACAACTCGAAAATCAGCCTGAGAATAGTGAGTTACTGACTGAACTGGTTGATTTCATTAAGCAGCTGAATGCGCTGCCGCTTCAGATCAATTACTGGCATCTGCAGAATGTGACAAAGCGGCTTCTTGCCGATAATCCTGAACCCCTGCTGAAATCCCTCGGCGAAGCACTTAATCTGGAGGTCTGATGACTATTCCACTGACCAGCTACCGCCTGCAGCTTCACAAACAGTTTGGCTTCAAGGAAGCTATCAATATACTTCCTTATTTGCATCAGCTTGGTATCAGCGATGTCTACAGTTCTCCTCTTTTACAGGCACAGCCTGGAAGCATGCACGGTTATGATGTTATCAATTATCAGCAGCTGAATGAGGAATTGGGAGGAGAAGAAGCCTTTATTCAATTTACCGAAGCCCTGGCCAACTACGGAATGGGTCTTTGTGTGGATATTGTGCCCAATCACATGGCAGCCAGCCCGAACAACGCACTTTGGCAGGATGTCGCCAATAAACATCAGAACTCCACTTATAGTGATTTTTTTGATATCAAATGGGATTCATCGGATAAGAACAAACTGACTTACCGGCGTTTTTTTGATATCAATGAATTGGTGTGTATGAATACAGAACGAGAAGCTGTGTTCACCCATATTCATAAACTGATTCTTGAGTTAATCAGGATGGGTAAAATTCAGGCTTTACGTGTGGATCATATCGACGGTTTACGACAGCCTTTGGCGTATTTAAAGAAGCTGCAGGAAGAAATTGGCAGGGATTTTTATGTGATAGTCGAAAAAATTCTTGGATTTGAAGAAACCTTACCACCTTCATGGCCAGTTGCAGGAACCACCGGTTACGACTGGCTTAATCATATGAATCAGATTTATATTGACCCCAAAGGACTTCAAAAACTTTATACGGTTTATCAGAAGCTATGCGATAAACCCCAGCGGTCTGAGGAAATACGGGTACAATCACTAAAGCTAGTAATAAAAAAGCTGTTTGAAAAAGAATTTAACAGGCTGCATTCTACACTTATCCCAATCCTTAATGACTATGATCCTCAAAAAACAGGCGATTTTTTGCTGGAATTTTCGAGCAGAATGCCGGTTTACCGGTTATATCATCAACCTGACAGCTATGCGTTTGCAGAAAAAATTCTGGAATCCATTCTGAGTCAATTGCCAGCCGAACATCGGGAGCTGGGCCTTTTATTTAAGAGTCTACTGCTTGATCAGTATCCTGAATGCTTTGATGCTTTGAGAAAAAAGCAGTGGCAACAGTGGCGAAATGATTGGGAGGTCTTCAGTGGTCCGGTAATGGCGAAAGGCTTTGAGGATACAGCGGGCTACAATGACACGGCCTTACTTTCATTGTATGAGGTGGGTAGCTCTCCTGAATTAAATGCACACTGCGGTAATCTTGCCCTCTTTCATGAATTCATTATTTCACGCCAAACCCATTGGCCGTATAGTTTCAATACGAGTTCCACACATGATACCAAACGAAGTGAAGACCTTCGTGCGCGCCTGAATGTTTTAAGTGAATTAGCCAATGAGTGGAACGAGCGGCTCAGGCAATGGCAAGCCCACAATCAATCCAGGAAAACAGAACTTGAGACGCTTGTAGCTCCTGATCCTGTCGATGAAATTGCCATGTATCAATCTCTGTTAGGGATCTGGCCATTACCATCCGGGGAGTGTGATTACGAGCAGCGGCTTGAGCAATTTTTTGTTAAAGCAATGCGTGAGCGTAAACAACACTCAAGCTGGTTTGAACCCAAAGAAAACTATGAGAAGGCTTGTCTTAGTTTTCTGAATCAAATTCTGAAAGATAAGCGCTTTATAAACAACTTCTCTGATTTTGCCAGAAAAGCGGCTTTTTTCGGAATGTATAATTCCTTGTCACAAATCCTGATTAAATTCACCACCCCAGGGGTTCCCGATCTTTATCAGGGTAATGAAACCTGGCGTTTCGACCTGGTGGATCCGGATAATCGGCGTCCTGTAGATTATGAGAAACTAAAAAATTTAGCCAGTGATGAGGCTTTATCAAGCCTGCTCACTCACTGGCAGGATGGACGAATCAAATTCAATTTGACTCGTCAGCTGCTTCATCTGCGGAAACAATATAAAGCCTTATTGACCGAAGGCAATTATCAGCCCTTAACGGTCGAAGGAACACTGAGCAGGCATCTTATTGCTTTCCAGCGTGAATACCAAGGGGCTGTGCTAATCATCATCGCTTGCCGCTGGTTCAGCGGTATTCTGGACTTTGATGAACCCTGGGATAAGGTAAAGTTTTCTAATGAAAAACTCTCCGGGATTGCCGGTGGAGACTATCATTCCTTGTTAACACAGCGAAAATTGAAGTCCACGGACAAGTATTTGCTAATTAGCGATATTTTAAAAGAACTGCCTTTTGAAGTTCTGATAGGTAAATAGTTCTTGCCTTAAGTTTTTTTTGACATTAAAACCTATAAGTGGCGCCCTCGCCCCTGAGGGCATTGCCATTAAGTTAAGGACTTCTGTCATTCCCGCGAAAGGCGGGAATCTATTTCTCAGGGTAATTCCTAACTTTGTTTGCAAGATGGATTTCCGCCTGCGCGGAAACGACACTTATTCAGCAACATAAATTGCCAGCGCATCATTAGCTTCTATTCTGGCCGTAAATTTTCCCTTTTTATCGACCTGATAAGTCCCTGCAGTACAATTTCCCTGCGAATCGAGATTACCGTGAATCACATCACAATAAACCCCGGCAGGTAAAGACGTCTTGAATGTTTCAGTAATTGCAAACTCTTCGTGATTAATTACCAGAAATCCTTTATCACCACGCCCAAATGCAATGGCATTACTTTCATTCGTCCACCAGTCAGTCAAAGCGGTATCAAATACTGCATTATAAAATTTAACCATATTCTTGATTGCAGGAAAGCGGTGCTGGCAAACCCAATCCCTGGAGCAAACGGTAGTGACCGGAGGTCCGGCGTCAATGTGATTAAATCGATAACCTGAATACACGTTCGGTGAGCCATAGGGATGTGCCAGCATAAAAATATTCGCCAGCAGATAATTTTCTGTCTCCTTATAACTCAATGTGGAATTATTTCGCTCTGTATCCCAGTTATCGATAAAACTGCGGGCAATATTACCCGGTAAATAGCCCCAGGCTTCGCCAAAGGATTTTAAGTAAGCCAGTTTTTCACGTTCAAAAATACGTTTGAGGTCGCGTCCATAGCGAAATTCGTCTAAATCACCCAAATGGCGATATTCCAGTGGATTAACCGCTTCTCCCTCGCTGTATATTACCTCCTGAACCCAAAAGATATTTTTGACAAGCCGCCCCCGAATCGCAGTAAGATCATCAGCAGAGATATGTTTAGCAGCATCAATACGAAATCCGTCAACATTCAAAGCGATCAGATGATTTAAAAATGAGGCGATCTTACCGCGGACATAATCACTGCCTGTATCCAAATCCGCTAAAGAATCCAGCTCGCAGTTTTGTACATTATCCCGATCAGAATAATCATTAATATTCGTGCGGCACCAATGAAAATCCTGCACCTGATAAGTGCCAGGATAATCATATTTACTGTAGCGGGTTCCTTTAGTACCTACTCCATAGCCTCTGGTCATATGATTTATCACCACATCCACAATCACTTTGACACCCGCCGCATGGCATTGTGTAATCATGTTTTTAAAAGATGATTCATCTCCTAATCGCCCGGCTATCTGATAACTGACGGGTTGATAGGATGTCCACCATTGCGGCCCGCGAATATGCTCCTGAACAGGAGAAATTTCAACATAGCCGTATCCTGTTTTTGCAAGCATTGCGCATTCTTTTGCCACAGAGTCAAAGGGCCACTGGAACAGTGTGACGGTCACTTTTTTCCTGCCGTTCAATTGAGAGTTATGGGCCCAACTGCATTCTGTGAAACTGAAAATTATACAAAAAAACACTATCCAATACGTCCATTTATACATATTTTTGATCCTTATATATTGCTTTCATGGTAAACAAGTAATATTGGCGATAAATTGTATAAATGAAATACAGCCATTCCCGATTAAATTAATTGGTAATCTGTATTAAATAGTGCTTTATCCGTATGCGTATAAACCATTTCATTTGGCAGAGGTCTTTTTACGGGAGCTGCCCTCTTTCTCTTTACTCTTCTTACCCATGCTTTTTTTCAAGAGACTGATAAAATCAACCACATCATCTTTCTGCTGGCTTTTTGCCGCTTTTCGCGGACTTTTACTCAATTCCTCTGTCTTCGAATCAAGCCATTTTTGCAGGGCTTCACGGTAATCGTCATGGTATTTTTCAGGCTCCCATTTGTTACTCATGTCCTCAATTAATGAAACGGCCATTTTTATTTCCCGATCGCTGATTTTATAATTTTTTAAACTGTCCGAAGGGAAGCCCAGGTCGCTTTCGTCACGTATTTCATCTTTAAAATGAATCAGATTAAGCACTAATGCATTATCATGCGGCAGTATTAAACTTAAATATTCCTTTGTGCGGATAATGACACGGGCGACCCCTGCTTTTTTGGTTTTCTTCAATGCTTCCCGGAGTAAGACGTAGGCCTTTTTATTTTTGCTCTCAGGAACGATATAATAGGCTTTGTCAAAATAAAGAGGATCGATTTCCTTAGCGTCAATAAATTCATCAATATCAATGGATTTAAAAACGTCAGGCCCTGCTTTTTCAAAAGCTTGTTCATCAACCACAACATAATGATCTTTTTCATATTCATACCCCTTTACGACATTATTCCAGTCAACTACTTCACCAGTATTACTATTAACACGCTGATAACGAATACGTGCATGATCTTTGGCATCAATTAAATGAAAACTTAAGCTTTTTCGTTCCTCAACCGATACAATTCCAACAGGAATAGAAACCAGACCAAAAGAGATATCCCCTTTCCATATCGCCCTCATGGTTTTTTCTCCTGATTTTCATGTCTATTTTTTAATTATAGGAAATCTCTCAGGTTTGGACTGAATTTAAAGAATCCGGGAGTGTTCATTAAACTGTGTCATTACCCACAGGCACGCCGTCATCTCGAACGCAGTGAGAGATCTCTCCGAATGCTGGCACAAACCAAGATTTGGGAGATCTCTCACTGCGTTCGAGATGACATGGCAGAATTCCGAAAGTCTTATTTACTCAGCATGCACATAAATAATGTCAGGTAACTCACTACGTCATCCCGAGCACAGCGAGGGATCTCCCTGCAGTTGCACGCACTCCGATCGGGATGACGTGGGGAGTTACAATGGCAGTTTATTGTTAAATTTTATATCAAATTTGCACATCATTTGACTAAGAATTATAAAATAAATACAATATGCCTGTCCTCGACTAACCAGACTGGCTAAGATGATTGAATTACTGATTGAGGCTGCACACGCGCTGGGTCACTTTTTGTTTGTTGTATTGAGTGGATTGAAACGAATTGGAGAAATTTGCTTTTATTTTACCCGGGATACATTTAGAGCACACTTCAACCTGATTGCTCAAAAGACAGCACCATTTGAGCAGGAAATTCTCAGGAAAACGCCTCCCAAGCCGTCTGATTTAAATATTCTAGGTCAACTTGCCCTAACCATCATTCCGGTAACGATTGTGAGCTGGGTATTGGCATTAACCCTTGCGCCGCTTATTTATAATTCAAGCCTGCTCCTAATCAGTTTTTTCATCCGCGCAACCAATCTGGCTCTTCTGGATATACCGGAGAAAAAATTGCCCTCCCCCGAAGGCAGCATGCCCTGGTATCGGGTAGTTTATGGCCTGCCAGGATTGTTATTCGGCACAGCACTAGGCCTTGTCTCAGCCGGGATTATCGGTCTTGCTCGCAGCGTTACCAACAGTTTTAAAACAATTCCGCACAGCTTTGCTTCTGTTGTCAATCTGGCCCTTGACGAAGACGATGAATTTGAGGACTGGGGTTTAAATCAGGACAAACGCCCTTTTGCTCAAAAATATATCCTGGGGGCTTTTGGCCTCCTGCTTGGAGGAATGGCGGGTGTCATTGGATTTGGAGTTGTCGGTATTGGGCGGGTTATTAGTAATTCCTTTAAAACCACGCGGGCTATTTTCATTTCAGAAATCAACCTGGTTCTGGATTCCGAAATTGAGGTAAAGGACAAGCGTTCCTGGACGCAAAAATACTTATTAGGGGCGATGGGAATTCCATTTGGGGTTTTTTTAGGCACTGTGGGCTTCCTCACCATTGGTTTTTCTCGAATTATCAGCAACTCATGGCAAACAACGAGAGGTCTTGCGATTTCCGGCGCCAATCAGCTAAGACATTCCGATGAACAATTGTCGGGCGGATTATCAGACGATCACCGAAGTGCTCTGCATCGATACGTTCTGGGCTTTCCGGGGCTTATCATTGGTGTCTTTGCCGCCCTATTGGCCATTGGCGTCAGCAGCATCAGGCGGATAATTATTGAAAGTGCCAAAACAACAGCTGCCGTTTTTATTGAAATAAGCCAATTCGCATTGGAAGAAGAGGAGGACGCCCATTCCCTTCTCCCCGATCTTCGACCCGAACGGCGCTTTGTTGATCGCTTCCTGTTTGGCGCTCCGGGGCTGGTGCTGGGTACTATCGCCGGAAGTTTGTCTTTTCTGGTGATTGTTGCTGCCCGAATAATCAAAAATTCAGCAGAAAGCGCAATCCTTGGATTTGCCGCAGTGACCAATCTCGCACTGGATGAAGAAGACGAATTGGATGAAGGTAAACTTGTTAATGACAAACGAAGCTTTGCCAATCGATATATTTTAGGGGGATTTGGTCTTCTTTTAGGGACGGCTGCCGGAACACTCGGTTTTACAACCGTCCTTTTGGGCAGAATCATCCATAATTCAATTCAGACAGCAATTAGCGTCAGCGGTTCTGCTTACAAATTGGCCCTCAATCGTCAGAGCAATGCTGTTGAAGAGGATCAAAGACCGGGTTTTCACAAATATGTGCTTGGGCTCCCGGGCTTAGTCCTCGGGTTATTTACAGGTACATTGGCCTTTACCATCGGCTGCATCCAGCGAGTGATAAGCGAAAGCATCGTCTCACTGCAGGAAGCGTTTATTGTTGTGGTGAATCAGGCATTACCAGAGGCTGTGGAGCTTGACGATAGCAAACGACATCCAGTCGATCGTTTTATCTTTGGAAGTTTAGGTTTAGCCGGCGGGGCTATACTTGGTTTTGCAGGCTTTCTGGCCATTGGGATCGCCCGTGTCATCGTCAGCTCCGCAGAGAGTGCCGCGCATAGTTTTGCATCGGTAACTAATCTGGCACTGCATAAAGAAGACCGCTTCAAAACATGGGGGTTAAAACAGGACAAACGTCCTCCTCATATCACCTATGGTCTGGGATTTCCCGGTATTATTCTGGGTGGAATTGCCGGTATGGTCGGCTTTATTGATGTCGCTTTCGGGCGAATTATCAGCAATTCATTTCAAACGGCATTCAGTCTCAGCGTTTCGGCAATTAATATCGTAGTGCATAAGGAAATTAAAGCCGGTCTGCAACATGAAACCCGCTCTCCCTTCCGTACCTATGTACTCGGCCTTCCGGGTTTAATCATTGGGGTGATTCCTGCGGCAATCAGTTTTCTAATCGCCGGTTTAAGACGAGTGATTATTGAAACTGCGAAGACCGGTAAAGAAGTTGCCGAACTCATTGTCGATAAAGCGCTTCCCGAAAACTTAAAGAATAAAAAACCAGCGCAGCAACGCCTGTTCTATGATATCTATCTTTTTGGTGCAGCGGGTTTTATTGCCGGTTCAGTCATCGGAGGCATGGGATTTCTTGCAGTCGGAGCAATTCGTGTTATCAGTAATTCACTGGAAAGCGCTTTTCGTCTGACGATAAGCGCTATCAATGCCGTGAATTATGATGAGGAGACTATTGCAGGCGATTTGCAGCATGACCCTCGCAGTGGGGCACGCAAGTTTGGCTTTGGATTCCCCGGTTTAATTTTAGGAAGCATCACTGCGTCTATCGCCATACTATTTACAATCGCCAGGCGTATGGTGATTGAAAGCGCTATTTCTGGCAGTGTCGTATACGAAGCCGTGGTCAATGAAGCACGTTCGGTAAGAGTAAAAGAGAGCGCGAAAACAGAAAGATCCTTAGTCAATCAGGTTTTAGGGCTGCCAGGCATCCTTGCAGGACTGGCAGTTGGTGCAATAGGTTTCGGTCTGATTGGAGCCAGACGCATAGTGACAAATAGTGCGGCAAGCTTCATTCATGTCCTAATCTCCACGACCAATCTGGCACTTGATCCAGAAGACGAGAATACAGAATATGGATTGAAAAAGGACTCTCGCCCCTTTTTCCACACCTATGGTTTAGGATTATTTGGAGTGGTTCTTGGCGGGCTCGCCGGCGGATTGTCATTTTTGGCGGTCGGCATGGCCCGGGTTATAAGTAACTCTTATACGACCGCAGTCAGTTTAAGCCTTTCAGCCTATTATCTGATAACCCCTGCTAACGGCAATAAAGCAGGTCTCGACGATGACTCCCGCTCTGTTTTTAGAAAATTTATTCTAGGCTCTCCGGGTTTACTCATCGGAAGTATCAGCGCAGGATTTGCTATCCTGGCTGCAGTGACTCAACGAATCATTGTGGAAAGCGGGCACACCGCTGTTGAAAGCTTTATTTACCTGCAGAACTCCACCGTTCCTCCAGAGGAAGAAATTCCTCCGCCAGCAATTCCGCGCTCTTTTGCCAATCGCTTTATATTCGGTGCTCCGGGCCTCTTGCTTGGGGGAATCCCCGGCGTCTTTTTTGTAACGATTTCCATTATGTCGCAAGTAGTCGCCAATAGCATTCAAAGCGGCAAATGGACTTACATTGTCGTTGCCAATCTGGGGTTGAGTAAAGAAAATGAATTCGATTATCCCGATAGACAAGAGGAAGCCAAGCGTTCTTTACTCAGTAAAAGTCTTCTCGGCTTACCGGGAATCGTTATCGGTTCGATTTTAGGAGCTATCACCCTGTTAACGATTGCCAGCGCTAAACTCGTCTACCATAATGCGCGAAGTTTTCTAAGCCTTTCCGGCTCGATCCTCAATGGCTCACTTGAATTACCTGTTTTCTCCGGCTTAGCTGGCGATAAGCGTGATAACTTATCCAAATCAGTGGGGGTCTTCGGCTATGGACTCGCTTTGGCCGCTGTCTTACCTGTTGGCGCCACCATTTTATTTTTCAGAAAAGTGGTGCCGGTGATCATAGCACTGGTGCTTGGCTTCGTTTGCGCGCCGTTAGTTGCCGCATTGAAGGGATTAGCTCTGGCCGCGAAAAAGCCGCGTTTTGAACCAGACGCCCCTGCTGAAGATCTCAGAGAGCAGCAATTTAAAAATATTTACTCCTCATTAACTCCCTGGGGACAGCTTCCTGAGAACAGCCAGATCAGAAGCGATGGAAATGGCCGCAAAGGCGCTGTTTGCTTTACCCGTAAAGCATTAACCTTTAACACCTCAACTATGACAGAATACTGTCTTGATCAGTTGCTGGAAGCCTATCGCCGGAGTGCTGACAAAGAGAATTTCTTTGAACAGGAATTTCCACAGGAAGTCCAGAAAATCAAAGCGCATTATCAGGTATTCAGCTTTATTGAACTACAGCAGGAAGTCGAGATGCGTGAAAGGCAGATTGACGAGATTGCACAATTTGTTAAGGACTATGTGAACAGAAAAGTATCTCAGGTTCCCAACATCTATTCCAAGCCTGAAAACTCCTGGTCCTCATTATTCTGGGGTAAACCCACCGCCGAGAGTGTTGAAGGAAATTCCACTTTGCAACCAGGCACATCGGTTTAATCTCCCAGGGATTAAAGCATCGCCGCAACTATCCTGAAGGAGAAAGTTGCCTCGTCACACTGGGCGAAATCGCTGGCGGGAGTAAATTTTCACGCGACTGAGTGAGATCGGCGGTTCTCACTTTATCGAGTTGGATTATAGCCGCCAAATCAATATCGGCGGGCGAACAATCTGGTACGCCGCCGAGAAATAACATCGAACGAGCGTCGCGAATAAATGCAAAATCAAAACCAAGGCCGGAATCAGAAGCGCGCAGCGGAAACCAATACCCATCACGACCAGTTTCACAATTGTTATACATTAAAACCCGAGGCAATGTCATCTCATTGAATGAAGGTGTCGGGTAAAACGAGCGGTCAGTTCTGCAATATTCATGAGCCACATGAGCAGGCACGTCACGCTGTGCTTTGCCCACAGCCAATCGGGCTCTGCGAATTACTCGCCAATTGCCAGTTCTATACCATCGATCATTACCATCAACAAAGGCTTGCAGCGCCTTTTTTAAGGGAGTGAAATCAAAATGGGCAGAGCAATGTTCTCTACCATTCTGTTGATAACGAAGCCCATTGGCTTCTATGGCGTCGATGCGGATAAGCATTTGCGCTTTAGTATTTTCATCCATATGACTCTCTAACATACGTTGCATATGCCTGTCTTTAGCCCAATAGGCATACTCATAAGCCGTGCAATAAAAGGTTCGTCCCGAATAATCGGTAAAAACGCCTGGCGTTTGAAGCAAGGCTTGTTTAGTTTCTGAAGCTGCTAATAAGGCCTCTGCCTCGTCTTGGCGTCCTTTCGCTACATCCTGCAAAAGCTGGCGGACTTGAAAATCAGGATGTCTTCGGCATGTATTTTGAACTGATTGAGGCAAATATTTAATTTGCTCTTCGTTGATGGTAGTTACAAGCTTTTCAAGATCTACATCGACCTCACTGGCAATACCTTCATTTCGGCTAGGTATTTCGACAGGATGCTCTTCAAAATCCGCACGAACGCTAGCAAAGTAGTCGGGATTTGCCGATGCCGCAATCGCATCCACAATTTCCGCAAAATTGACACAAATTGAGCCTTGATGGGTGACAAATGGAGCAGCCTTTCCGCTGGCTTCTTTATCTAAAAGTATAAGATCATCGAAATAGGGGTTTTCTTTAGTCGCAGTGATAATACGCCAGGTACACTCAAACTTTTGTTGAATAGCAGTCACATCCTCCTCGTTTAAAGCCCGTGATAGCTTAAAAGATACTTTGTTTGTATTACAAAAAGCACAAATCGCTTTATCAACACTATCACCCAAGCTTAATGCATTTGAAATGACTTTTACTAAATCCTTACTTAAAGTACTTGATGCATCTAAAATAGCGCCAAAATTTTCCGTAGCAATTCCCTTCGCTTTGCAATACACGTTAAGATGGCTTAGAAAAAATTGCGTTATGATGGAGAGACGCTCGGTTCTTTCATTAACCGGCATAGCTGCTGGCAAACTATAAAAAGGTGAGGCCGGCTTTGGGATGGTTACCCACATATCCGGGGCACATTTTCCTAAAAGGGCATCGATATAGTTTTCTGTTGTTGCAGGCTGTGTGGGACCAAAGCCCATCAGAGCATCGATGTGTTGTTGTTCTACGGTGAAGTCTATATCCAGCTTAAAATGCTCTTTGCATTTATCGGTTAAAACGCTCGCTATCTCTTCAAATCCAGGGGATTCAGACAATACACTTAACACAGCCCTGCTAAGCTTCAATCGCGGGTCCGGAAGTCCTATCCTGGTATTAGGAAAGGTCTCGTGCATGGCGTTAAACAAGGGAGATAAGGGCATTCCTGAGGCATCATTCTTACGGATAAGGCTAAAGGCAGGATTTACAACCCGGGATTGGCTGTTCTGCTCTTTCGGGCGTAATTGAATGCTGTATAAGTTGGAGGGTTTCTCTAAATAGCGATTTAGCGCAGGGATATAACTGTATCGCATGGCAGAAAGGGCTTCTATATAGGATTCTATTTGCGCGAAGCGATCCTCCTTTTCCTGACGTAGCGGATTATCAGTTTCAAGCAAGCCAATATCAAAGATTAATGCATTTTTATACGCGTTTAATTCTCGAATAGCCCCGCCATCAAAAAAATCTCGTAAGGCCATTGTCGACTTACAGGTATTATCGGTGCTGATTTCCTCCCCGCCGACCACTGGAACCAAAAGGTGAACCTTCCTGTTTTTAATATGAATATGTCGTGGGGATATAGGTTCGGCAAAGGGTATGCGCATGATTTAAATCTGTTTATGAGTTTTATAGTGGAAACTGCAAAGCACAATCAGTATAGGTAGAGCTTAGCAATAGCGAAACGCCTCAAATTGTGATTAATTTTTAGGCACTGATTGCCATTATATACACGAAGTATCTATTAATCACGTGTAATCATGCTTTCATTTGACAGCTGAGGTGAAATACCTAAAACTATATCAGGATATTGTTAATTTTTTTCCATTCTATTAGACCCAATCGCCCCAGATCAGGAAAGTGTCAACCGATTGGTCTGTGACTTATAACCACCAGGGAAGACAATGAACGATTTTTTCTTGGGAATGATGTACCTGCCTATGGGTTTTCGCAGCCTTTTGACGAAAGGTTTGAAGCGTTTTGTTATATTGCCGGTATTATTTAATTTTCTGCTCTTCTCAGGGCTATTTTTCCTTCTTTATCACTATCTTTTCCCGTATGCCTATTATTACCTGAACCAACTGCCAGCCTGGCTTCATTTTTTAAATGTGCTTTTTTTAATTATCTTTTGCATTAGCTTCTTTTTGCTTTTTCTCTCCATGTTTACGGTGTTTTTTAACATCATTGCGGCACCTTTTAATGGCTTGCTCGCGGAAAAGGCCCAATTGCTGCTATATGGCCGTACTATTCCAGGCCTGGCTTTTAAAGACATTGTAGTTCGTACTATCAAACGTCAGGTGCAGTTTCTGGCTTATTTCTTGCCACGGTTCCTGGGAATGTGTCTGTTATTTTTTGTTCCGGTAATCCATCCGGTATATCCCTTTCTCTGGTTTTGGTTTAACGCCTGGATGCTAAGCGTTCAATATCAGGATTTTGCGATGGACAATAACTTGGTTGATTTCAAAGAAATGCGGCAAAAGATGAGGGGCAATCGCTTACTAAGCTTAGGTTTTGGCTTTTCAATAAACCTTGCCAGCTTTATCCCCCTTCTTAATCTTTTTTCCATGCCCGCCGCAGTAATAGGCGGTGTGATGCTTTTCTGTGAGCGTCACCAGCAATTTCTTGAAACACAAAAATCACAGTATCCGTCTGTTTAAATTCGTCAGAAGGATAGTATTAACTCAGCCTCAATTGGGAAAGAAAATTCGAGCCTGGGCCAATGTGTTCTCATCGTTTGAAGCAAGACAATAACATCTGCCAAGATCACGGCTGAATATAATATCATCGACATGCAGATGCTGTTTTATCCCATTAACATGAAAATTAAAATCATCATCTGATAGCAATAAAGTTATTTTAGGTCCGGGAAAGAAGCTTGGAAACCCATGATTGTTGTTACCATGAGCAAGTCCTGAATAAAATAGATAGGGCTTGGATTGATGCTCCCTATTAAATATCCTGCGGGCGTTTTCGTCAAAAATGCTATCCCTTTTTTTGTAATATGTATCCCAGTCTTCTTTGGTGGGATGCCGAAAATACTCAGGGCTTCCCTCTCTGGCCTGCTTACAGTCCAGTGCAACGACTCTGATTCCAGCCTGAATTGCTGCGATAGCAACAGTTCTTGTTTTATGAGTGCCGCGAATTACGACAGAGTCTAAAGCGGCGACTTCTTCACTATTCAGGGCGCTATCAAACAGGTGTTGATCCTCATCGTCGGCAAATTCAAAGAAAAATGTCTCTATACCCATTTTCTTAAAATACTGAAAATTAGCGATCAGGAATTCTTTAGGGAAATTATGATCATGATGTTCATTAATGAAAATACCGGGCGGAAACCCTTCGACAGAACTACTCTGGGTTAACTTTGCGATACAGGCATCCAGTTGTTTTAATTTCCGTACTTGCCCATCGGCAGCATTAAAAAAACGGTCTTTTGAAAATTTGGATTTCATGATAATGATCTCATTAATTAATGAGCGCTTTATCTTGGTATTGGGGAGAAATGATCGGTTAGCGCCATTTAGAATTACTTCCCCAAACACGAACAGTGTCCAGGCAGCGCATCAAAGTTTGTGAGTGCAATTGCTTCATAATTCGAGCACAATGAATTTAAAAAGACATTATGTAATTAAATTACGCTTAAAATCAAGTTTTTATAGAATTCAAACGCAAAGCTATCCACCGTTGGCTCCGGGATTGAGATCAAGCGATTGTTCCTCGATAAGCTCTGGATTTGATTTGGTAATTTCTTCCCTGGCGGTTTTAAAGAAGGCATGGCCTGAGCTTTGGCCAAGAGAATGTCCTTTGGCTAGCGCCATTATGCCTAGTATTGCCAATCCGGGTAAGATGCCGGTTGCAACTACAAAGACGACAGCCTTCGCAACAAAATGATTCCAGCGTTCATCCCGATGTTGGCTTAACGACTTGTGACTGGAATCCAGCATCGTATAAAAATTGCTGACCCGTTCGCTATGATCAGGGGTTGACTCTCTATCATTGAGCTTCTCCAACAAGTTAACGGTTATGCTAAATTTTACAAGCAATTTATGATCTACTCCTGGATAATCTTTATTCAGAGCCTGTCTCCAGTTGTTTGGAAAAGGCTCATTGCTCTTAGCTTGCTTTTGGATATCTTTCCATAGGTGCTGAAGGTAATTCTGCGTCAGGGGGGAAAGTTTTTTTTCAATCAGGATCAGACACTGGGCTTCTTCAATATCATTATATTTTGCTTTGAGCTGCGTATTGGCAGCTTTTTCCAGACCTAATGCCGTCACATTCACTTCTAAAACAGCGCTTTGTTTTTTAAGCTCTTCTTCAATGATTCCAATATGCTGATCCCTTTGATTGATTTTACCCTCCTGCTCCGCAATTAATTCCTCATTTTGGGCCAGAGAAGCTTGTTGCTCTTCTATTTTCTGTTGTAGCCTGGCAGTAACTTTTTCGAGTTCCCCTACTCGCTCATACTGCTGTTCAACCTCCTTTTCTTTGGCCAGCAGAGCCGGGTCAGGAGTTCCCAAAGCAATAGCCTGATAAGCCACATTGCTGTAAAATGCCTTATTAGTCTCTCCACAAATAGCCTCTACTTTCTCGAGAGGTATTTTTTCTTTGAAAATATAGTCCGCGGTGGACTGCTTCAGAATGGCCTGCTTATCAGATAATTCCCTTTGCATTTCTTTTAGATCGAGATCAAGATTAAATTCCTGAAAATCGTCCAGACCGCGAATGAAATCCTCCAATGCCCGGTAAGTTTCCAGACTTTCCAGGATCTTTCTTTCCACAGAAGTACTTTCAGCCCGCTGATTCTCCAGGGTTTCCAGCATCAGCATATTGATTTGATCGATATACGGTAAGGCTTGCGGGGACGAATGTCCTGTGCGGTAAGCATCCAGTTTCATGTAATAGGTTTCAGTCAATAGCGCAAGCTTGCTGGCGGAAAACTGCTGCTCTCTGGCAGATGAAATTTCCTGCTGCATTTGGCGCAAAATTGCCTGAATTTCTTTTAGCTCTGCATTGTCGAGTTTAAGAACGGGTTCTAATTGTTTGAATAAGGCATCCAGATGATGAAAGCGGTCAATCTCTTTGAACACCTTGGAACTTTGCTCAATAAGCATGCCCTGTTTGGTTTGAAGTGTTGCTTTTAATCCTTTTTGCAGCTCATCCAAAATATTCGCGGCAAGCGGATATTTTTGCCCTGCTTCAGTAAAAGTAGCAAATGCCTGACTCACCGCATTAAACACCTCGCCACGCTCCTGGGCATTTTTAAATTCATTATTTAAATAGGCCTCACTGACTTCACGAATCAGAAACTTAAGTGCGTCTGACAACAGCTCTTGTCCCTGTGTTTCTTTCAGTGCTAAGGCGAATTGGTCCTGATGAACTGATTCTGAGATTAACTGCGGCTGGGACAACTGGTGCACATGCCTTGCCATAACACTAAATTTCCTGGATGCATTTTCAATCATAGCGGCCAAAGTTGAATCTTCACCCAACTTCAGGAGATCATTTAAATAAAGCTGGGCATGTTCGTAATTGAGAAAATTCTCACCCATTGCTTCTGAAACCACTGTACTTAGAAAAGTATCGTTATGCCCCTGATAGTGGATGATACGATCATTTTTATTCAAACCGAACAGAGCCCAAATACCCTGTTCCTGACCCAATACCGCATAGCCCGTATTATCAAAATGTTTGTAGGCCTCTCGATTTTTTACAATTTCGCTATAAGCAGCCAGGTATTCTTTTTCCAGTCTGGCTTTATATTTTGCCGGATCATTCCTTAAGGCAAGCAAGGGCGAAATCAGTTCTTTCATTTCCTCACTAATCGGCGCATCCTTAAGGTCCGTGTCGGATTTAAACTCCACATTATTTCTTCGATAAAAGTCCAACAGCTTTAATACCAGCAGATCCTGAACATGTGTGGTCACCCCCTTCTCTTTGGGCACTTCTCTGAACTGCTGATCCTTGGCATTCCCCGAGCCGGTTCCATGGTGTCCTGGTAATGATGTAAGCTTAAATACGGTGTCTGGTGAATCACAGGCAGGTACGATGGCTTTAAAACAACGAGTCCGTTCATTTTGATACACATATTGTTCATAGTGCTTAACAATGGCCGGTATTCGATAAAAGCGAGGGTCAACCCAGGCAACTGGAGCTCCGTGATAACGGCCGCCAGGTACAGGATCAATAGTGAACATGGAAATTTTAGCGTCCTGGATATGCTTTCCCACATTTTCCAGATTGATCTTGCCTAGCCTTTCGGATAATTGCGTTGTGTTAAAAGCAGCTCGAGTATAGGGACAAGGGCTTTTTTTAATTTCGTCGATAAGATTGGCAGGCAAAGGGTCTTGCTTGAATAAATTCTGAATGCGCTCCATTTCATGCGCTGATAAAATCCCCTGAACCGCACCACGACTGTGGGCTGCAATAGCGAAGTCTTTCTCGCCGCGGCTCAGCGCATCAATCATTGCGAGTACTCCGCGAGCGATGCGATCGCCCACTTCGGTACCTAAAGTCGTTGGCCCATCAATAAGAATTTGTTGATCACTGACCAGATGCTCTACCTTATCACTCACCAGCTTATCACGCAGCGTGCCTGCCACTGCATTGGCAGCGCCGCTTAAACTTTCGCCCCGCGGGTAGAAAGTATTAGTGTCTTGGGTGTGTTCAGTATCGGTGCCCAGATAGGTGACTAAAAATGTCATGATGTACTGCTGAATTACTATTTGTATTTATTTTAGTACTTTTTACAAAGAAAGACACAAATTAAGGCTGTAGACTCTCCAACCACATCAGAAATAAATTATCTTTATTGGCTTGTCTGATAGATTCAGCATTCACATTTAACCAGCGTTCTAATCGGCCATCACCCCAACTCGTGATAATTTCAGGAAAAATATAGTTTTTTTGACAAATCGTGGGCGTATGGCCTAATAATTCGGCAACTTCTTTTATTATGGATTTAATTTTTGCAGCAGAATCAGTCTCTGAAAATGAGGCAGACAGAAATCGGCAAAAGCTTTCCCGACTGGCAATCCAGGTGCGAAAATCCTTGGCGGTCAAAGGTAAACCAGTTAACGATTGAAGGTAATAATTGATATCCTGGGAGGTGATACAATTGACATTGTTATTTTCATCATAATATTTAAAAATTTCATAACCAGGAATTTCTTCGCATTTTTTAAGAATTTTGATAATTTTTTTATTATCCAGAACTATTTCCCAGGCTTTGGAATTTTTCCCGGTGAAACTAAAGATAGCCCTGGAGCCATTGATGGAAAGATGTTTTTTTCTTAAGGTGGTAATCCCATACGTTTTGTTCTCTTTTGCATAGATTTTATTACCAATTCTGACCCCTGATTTATCCAGAAGATAAATGATGGCACAAATGATTTGCTTTTTATTTAGAGAAGGCGGCTTTCTTAGTTCATAGGCGATATGACTGCGGATGGTGGAAATAGCACGTCCAAAATCTGTCATGGAGGTGAATTTTAACCTGTCTCTGACCTCTCGCCACAAGGGATGATAATGATATTGTTTTCGATTTCGTGCATCCCGGCCAGTCGCCTGAATGTGCCCATTTGCGAAGGGACAGATCCATACGGAATGATAGGCAGGAGGAATTCTTAAAGACTTAATCCGCTGTAATTCATCGCTTTGGGTAACCCGACTGCCATCGGGATAGTAAAATGCATAGCCTTTACCGCATTTTCGACGCCTTATTCCAGGAATTGAATCATTGACATAGCGAAGAGCCGCCATTCTGGCAATTTTTTCGCACTCCTCACTTGAATAAATCGAGTTGTCGCTAATGATATTCTCCGGTAATTCCTTAAATTAATTTTAGGCAATTCAGGCTTATCGGACAAATGAATGAGGACAAAAGGTGCTACTGGTAATGGCAGCCATTACCAGTCATGAAATTATTTCGAGCCGGCAGGAACCCAGGTTACTGTGCAATTGGTATAAACCGCTTCGGGTGCCGCAGGAGAATGATCCTTAATTGTTATATTGGCATCAACAACTAACTTGCCATCGCCTGCGGGGGTTCGCGTAGTCATATGGAACAAGGCATAGCAGCTATCGAGATAGGTTTGATGGTAATAATAACCATCTCCTATTAAAAACCAGTTTTTGGGCCCGTGACTATAGGAATTACTGGTTTGCGTCTTGTTTAATGTCGCGCAATGAGCGAGATCAAAAAAATCTGTAGTTGAAAAACATACTCTTAAGTAAGGGGGTCTGATAATCTCAGAGCTGGGATGAATGTTAAATTCTATAGTTTGTTTGAAATTGCCAGCAAATCCGGTTGTGGCAGCCATGAGTAAAACGACTGAACTAAATTTCTTCATGATCCTTGAATTACGGCTTAATGGGTGGGATTAAAAATATAACAGCTAACTGAATTGTTTAGCAAGTAGATTCAGCGATGTGCTTAAAGTTCTATATCAGACTTGCAAATTTACTAGTATAATGAATATAAATCATTTTTATGCAAGGATTAGCGATGGAGTATCAAAAACTTAATCCGCTGGCATTGGCTATAACCACGAGTATGCTCGCGGGAATAGCAACTTTCTGTGCAGGCTTGCTGGCATTCTGGATGTATACAGGCAAACCCTTAGTGGCCATGTTTGGGAGCATGTACATTACTATCATCCCCACAATTACCAATGTTTGTATTGGAACTGCTTTAATTATCGTGGCAGGATTCCTGGCTGCTTATATTTTTTCCTGTGTTTATAATCTGGTTCTCGATTTTCTTTAATTCTTAAAGTCTTTTTTCCTGAAAAATTGTTAAGTTGTGTTGAGAATTGCTCCTACCCTTAACATGTTGGGTCCTTGGCCCATAGCTGTCAGGCTAAGAAGTAATGTTATCCCCTCTCCACCGCGCCCATCGTGGGGGAGAGGGTAGGGTGGGGCCTTGTTAAGTAAGCTCAATTGTATATTAAACTGTCATCCCCGCGAAAAGCGGGATCCATCTCTGAGCTAGCCACAATGCCGACTGAGGAATAGATTCCCGCCTTTCGCGGGAATGACAGGGTTCTTAACTTAATGGCAGTGCCGCCGGACTTTAGTTCTGATGAGTAAGTTCTTCCCATTCCTTTTCTTCTGGAATTGGCAAGGTGACCCAAAAAGTAGAACCAATACCAACCTCACTTTCCAGAGATATATTCCCCCCCATTCCTGTAACAATCTGGTTGACTATATAAAGCCCTAATCCAAGACCTCTTACTGCACTTTTATGATTAACTCGTTCAAACTTTTTAAATATCTTTTCTCTATTCTCTGGAGCTATACCAATTCCGAAATCCTGCACCATTATTTTTAATGTCCCGGCAGTTCCTCTTCTGTTATAAATAACCCTGTAATGTCATTTAGAAGAATTGCTTCGACAAATTGATTAATATTATCGTGTAATGAGCGATTTCTTAGAATGTCAGATAAGGCATTATAAATATTTTTATTTTTTCCACCAAACTGATATTCAATTAACTCGTTATAAACAGGATCGTGGTTTTTTATAACAGCTAATAATTCTGGTTTCAGAACAGAGGATAACTTGATTTTAGGATATTTAGCTTTCATGAGAGTCGGTTTGAAGGTTAAGAATTAATGCTGTAAATTTTAAAGCTTAGAGCTTAATTTGAAGTTAACACTCAAACACATTTAGAGATTAGAACTATTCCTGAAAGGAATTCAACGATTTATTAAATGCACCTAATTTAGCTGACATCACTCGGCAAACCAACCTGGATGGATTACCTTCCAGACTTCATACCATAGTGAATACTATCGCTTTCATCAGAATCCAAATCATATTGTTCTTTTTGGTCCAGTTCAATCGGTTTAATACACTCGGGCGGGATATTATCGAAACAGATATAACTGTCTTCGTCTTCCGGATCTGTTTCTACATCGTAATGGTCAGGATCAATATCGATTTCTAAATATTTGACCCCTACGTTAAAACTGTCTTTTATCAGTTCACTGTAGAAAGTAACATTACTCTTACTTGTGAAGTGAATACAGGGCATTTTCCTATAGTGACTCGCTTTTGATTCAGAGCCGTAAATATGAGCATAGTCGGCTTTATGGTCTAAACCATATTTATTTTTGCCGCGCTGATTTATACGTAAGCCTTCGTTTTTGATTTTCTTGTAATTAGCAAGAGCAGTTGCATGATAAAATTTCATTATAGAGACCTCAAACACCAATAAGATCTATTTTAATTCTATTTGATTAAATATCTTATAGACGAATTCAAAATAAAATGCCAGATAAAAGGAGTATTTTCTCCGATATCGAAACTTGGTTTGTGAATACATAGAAATGAGGTGCCTAGATGTTATATTTTAGAGAGCCTTACTAAAGTCAGGAAGAGAACCGATGTCAACACGCCCTATGTCTATTAAAAAAATCAATAGACCAAATACCGAGTTCATTAATAAAGCGCTTCCAGGGTTTCACTATTCCGATACGTTTTCAGGAGTACTTTCTGCTGACTCAAATCATTCCATTCAAAGCATAGCAAAACTCTTTTTTAATTCTTCACCTCAATGGGCACGAAAGCTGCTGTATCTCAGAAACAGGCTGGTAGGCTGGTGCGGTTTGAAAACAAGGGATATACCCAATGAAGAGCTCGAGATTAATTTAATCATCGGAAAGAGAATCGGGCTCTTTAAATTGCATGACTTTACAGACGATGAGTTACTTTTTGGGGAAGATGATAAACATTTGGATGTGAGGATGGTTATCCAGCGAACAACCCGCAGTATCCAGCTCACTACACTTATTCAATATAAAAATGCCTGGGGAAAGCTTTATTTTAATATTATAAGGATTTTTCATCAGCAGATTATTAAATCCCAACTACGAAATCTAATCACACAATTGAATTATGATGAGCACAGAAAGGGTTAGGGCCAGGATAATTCCTCATTAGATTGACTTATGCTATTAGAGAGTGATATTCTAATACTAGCTTGAAAATGTCTATTTTATACTCTCAAATCGTCGATTTATTCATTTAATCCCTCATTCGTTAGTTTTTAATTTTTGATCTGTTCCGGCTAAATTTCGCCTTTACGGCATTTTAAATAAACACTATTAAGGATACTTATGTCTAAAACAGTAACTGGAGTCGTTAAATGGTTCAACGAATCTAAAGGATTTGGTTTTATTGAGCAAGAAGGCGGTCCAGACGTATTTGCTCATTTTAAAGAAATTCAAGGTTCTGGATTCAAAACTCTAACTGAAGGTCAGCGGGTACAATTCGTTGTTACTCAAGGTGCAAAAGGTCTTCAAGCGGAAAACATAACAGCTATTTAATTCATTCCGCTGTAAAGTTTTAGCCGAACCATTGAGATTCGGCTAAAACTTTTTATCTCTTCATTGCTCGAATAAGCAGCAAACCATTAGCTTAGGGTTGAGACTTATTTTGATCAATCATTTGTTCTTCACTCTCTGTCGATGACACTTTTTCTGCCACTTGTTTCCATATCGTAAATGTTAAACTTTTTTTCTTCTCTAATGTATGAATAAATTTTTCTTTGGCTTTTTCCAGGTTTTCACAAAAAATCGGATCTGTATCGAGTTGCAGGATGACAGGAGTAAGCAAATCAGGGTTGGCTTTATATAAATTGGAAAGTATGTAGCAGACAGTTGACTCCTTCGCTTGATCAAGCTGGCTGAATATTTCTTTGAACGCTTCGATTACTGCTGGATTTTTAGCAAATTCTTCGCGATCACTCAGGGAGTCAGGCATTAAATTCTCGGAAGAAATTTCATTGATATACTCAAAAAAAATCTCCGATTGTGATGCCAGTAATTTACTAATATGCTCATCCATCATCTTGTCCTGAAGACGAAGCATTTCTGCTTGTAAAAGTGATTTATTTTTAGATAGACTATCGGAATGATAAAGCGCAGCATACAGTGGCTTGTAGTTTGATTCCCAATCTGTATACACATCTTTATGTTTGTGTTTGCAGAGTTTATTCAACTCTATCGCTTCACCAAGAAATTTCTTGATTACTGTCATGTTCTTAACAAAAATATTGGCTTTCTTTTTGCCAAGGTATTCTCTTAATCTTGATAAGCCAGGAACCTGAGAAGTCCCTTGTTCCATAAATTTCGTCATTGAATGGATAAGGCGCTCGAGATGCTTTGGATTACTCGGCATACCGTGGCCTTTATTAATATGAGAATTGAGAACAGCTGCACTGCCTATTGGTGTGGTAACCAGGGTGGCCAGCTCGGCTGTATTTTTCTGACGAAATTTTTTATAGAAATCCAATGTCACACTGACGACAACATTATTATCATCCATATTATGCAGCAACAAAACGGGCTCAGTGATTTTTTCAATTTCACTATCTTCTGCAGGATTCAGATAAGCAGCAGGTTCTCCCCTTGATAGAAAATCCACTTCGTCCTCCTTTTGACCAGATAGGGCTCCACTCTGTGAAATATAACCATCAAATGTTTTTGGGTATAGTTCAGCATGTCTCATCATCATTAATCCACCAAAGCTAACACCTGTGAGAAAAACAGGTTTATCCCTTAAAGCGGATAAGCGAGTATCAATTGATTCCGGTTTATCTTTGATAACAGTATAAAAATAATTCACACAGGCCTGGATTTTCCTGAAAAGCTCCTCAGGCATCTGCGATTGAAAGACCTTCAGTTCTAATAAATCAGGTAAGTTCAGCGTTATAATGACTACATTTTTCTCAAGCAAAGCCTTATTTATTGGTGATAATTTAGAACCAATAGGTGTAAAAGCCATTTCCTGTTTATTATTGGTTTGGTGACCTCCATATATTACTACCAGAATTTTTTTTGTTTCATCATTACCATGGGGAAAGCGTATATTGTATCCAATGGGTGTATCGTTAAACTTCAGTGCGGATCCCTTTCTACAGCTAATATCAGGATACAGCGATAGGTTCTTTAATTCATTATTTAAGTCATAACCATCATTATTATAGATAACATCAAAAATGACTTTTCCTTCTTCTGCAGAGGAATCCTGCTTGTTTGTCTTTGCTTCGTCCTGATTCTTTTGTTCTGTAAGAAAAACCATTTGAGGTATTCGATTAGTAAACTCTTTATAAAGATACGCTTGAATCTGTATAAAAACTTTTCTATCTACCGGCTTTTTTTCTTCATTCAGTACGCTAAGTAAATAGGATAAATCGGCCTCAGTAAACGAAGCGGGAATTTTGGCACCTTTTTCGAGCAATCGGAGAATAAGTTCCTTATCTTTCTTTTCCAGAGCATGAATTAAGGGTTTATGATTGGGAACATTGACATCAATATCACTTCTGGCTAGCAGACGTTTAATACTATCATCCACCCAGGGTTTATATTGGGATTTTTCTTTTATCAGATAGCTTAATAAAGACTGCTGTGCCACCTCTAATCCGAAAAAATTGGATGTATAAACAGTATTTAAGCCAGGATAATTTTCATCGCTAAGCAGTCTCTGGAAAAATGGCTCAGACTTCGTGCGAGATTGAAAGCTATTCACTTTCTCATACAATTGAAGAACTAGCGGCTTTGTATCACTTCTGGACGATATGGTATGCTTAAGGGCAGAAAATTTTACCAGGGTAACGAAAGTATTATCGTCATAATTTTCAAAGAAGTGTTTCTCAAGATCAGGCATTAAGAATTGAAGAACATCAGCATCGACCGGAATCTCACCTGTTTCCAACTTCTTCCTGACAAAATTTATCGCATCTATCTGTTCTCTACGCTTCAACATTAATAATACAGGCACCCCTAAAACCCCTGACCTGAAATATCCAGGTAAGGTTTCATTTGTTAATTCGTTATTGTTTATAATTTTCCTTAAGGCGAGTGTATTTGATACTTTCGGGCCAGGAGCCTCTTTAAGAAAAGATGCAAATATCGCGGCGGCCTTTTTTTGTTCTTGACTGACCATTTCATCTGGCAGGGTTGAATCTCTTTGAATGGCATAGTGGAGGTAGTCACTGACTCCTGACTCCAGCTTTAACTGATTAAATAACTCGGCAAATTGTTCAATCTCAGGTGTTTGCGTAGTCTTTGGCAATTTTTGGTAGAAAAATTCGATAAGCGGATAAGAAGGTAGGGAGGGCGTTTCAATTTGCGAAAGATACTCAACAAAGACTTTCATTTCCTCTTGCTTGTCTTTAAATCTATCCAAATATAGAATTAAGGAGCCTTTCTTTTCATCCTTGTCATTTTTTTCAACCTCTTTTTGTATGCTTAATAAATTAGCCAGCGGATATCCGGCATCTAAAATAGCATTAACTATAATCGTATAGTGATCATCCCAGGGACGTCTCCCCTGACCAGGATATTGGCGTGACTCAAGTATAAGCTTTACCATATCATCGGTTGGCTGCGTACCGCCCCATAATGAAATAATCTTCTCTGCTATCTCAGGAGAATTGGAAGCACGAAAGTGAGAAATAAGGTGTTTTAAATCCATCGTTACCACTGATTTTCAGAGCACTATGTATTGATTATATACAATTGCCCGCATTTAACACCATGTTAGTCATATTGACTATAATCAAACCAGTTATTTTTATCCTGACGATATACAGCAGACATCTCATTTAAGTGATGGGCTAAAATCATCAATACTTTCTGCCCCAGTGAAGTTAGCCGAACCATTGAGATTCGGCTAAATATGCTTATCTCTTCAATTGCGCGAATAAACTCAGGGTTTCCTCCTTGGAAATCAATCCTACTGAACTTAAATTGCCAAGCAATTGCCCTTGCTCATCATAAAATAGCATTGTCGGAGTGCCATAAATGTGAAAGGCTTCGCGAATTTTAGCAACTTCTTCTGATTTCTCACCGATTTCCACCCGCAAATTGACAATGCCTTGCATGGCATCAATAACGTCGGCCTGGCTGAATACCTGCTTATCCATCTCCTGGCAATCGCTGCACCAATCTGCAGAGAAATCTATGAACACCTTATTATGACTTGCCTTGGCATCAGCCAGCCTGGTGTTAATTGCATCAAGCGTGGACACCCTGATAAAGGGAGACTGACTAATCGGCTCGGCAACTGAAACAGGCGTAAGCAGTTGATAGACTATAGCTCCCGCTCCCATCAGCGATAGTAAGGCAAAGCTTTGTAGAATCCGCCCGCCCAACCGGGTTTCCTGACGAAAGGCGCCCAAAACCCAGGCCGCAATTAATAAAACCAGGATCCAGAGTAAATCAGCCCAGAAGCTTGGCACGACACGACTTAACAGCCATACCGCCATAGCAAACATCATAAGCGCAAACAGTTGTTTGATGCGAATCATCCAGGGGCCCGAAGCAGGTAAAAAACGGCCATAACCTGCACCCACAAGCAACAAAGGCAATCCCATTCCCAGAGCCAGAACAAAGAGTAAAAGCCCTCCCTGCGCAACCTGCCTGCTTTCTGCAATATACGTTAAAATCCCAATCAAAGGCGCTGTTACACAAGGCGATACAACCAGAGTTGAAATCGAACCCATTAAAGCGGAGGAAATGATTCCCTTACGACCTGAGCTCTTGTGAGAAAAGCGCATGAAAACTGGAAGCCGAAATTCAAAGACTCCCAGTAACCACAGGCCCATTAGCGTCAATAAAATACTAAAGCTTCCAATAACCACAGGCTGCTGCATTAAGGTTTGCACTGTAGCCCCAAACCAGGCAGCCAGCATTCCCGCCAACGCGTAAGTAAGCGCCATGCCCAGCACATAGGCTAAAGACAACTTAAACGCTTCACGCCCGCTCTTAGCTCCCTGCCCGGTGATAATACTGGACAATATTGGCACCATCGGTAAAACACAGGGCGTAAATGCCAGCAGCACACCTAAACCAAAAAAGACACTTAGATACAATACGGGACTATTATTCTGGATGAAACCCACGGCAGCCATAGGATTTCCAGCAAAGCCTGTCGCAAAAGCAGAACAAGAGAGTAATGCCATACATAATGACAAAATCAGTTTTTTCATTTTGATTCCTTGATAAATTATTTTCATTATTTTGTAACTCCCTGGTTGTGGACAAGTTTGATGTTAATTCAATCAAATCGTCTCAACGTCATCCTGAACGCAGTGAAGGATCCTCTGAGTCTGGTTCAGCTCCAAGGAGTTTGAGATCCTTGGTTACGCTCAGGATGACGTAACTGGGGAGTTACATTATTTTGAATAAAAGGAATCAAATCGGCGGGCGGTAAACTTCATCCGAAGGTGAAAGATATTTTGAAAAAATCAGCAGAAAACTTAAGAGACCAATAAGACTTTGCAATAGCATTTGTTGCAGGGATTGAGATTCTTCTTCAAGCCAATAATAAACAGAGCCACAACCGCTGCTCAAAATCTGTTGAACGGAACAAGGTGTC
Organism: Legionella quinlivanii; assembly: GCF_003265995.1. Lineage (GTDB taxonomy): Bacteria > Pseudomonadota > Gammaproteobacteria > Legionellales > Legionellaceae > Legionella_C > Legionella_C quinlivanii_A. The sequence continues at coordinate 151,734 of NZ_MVJN01000004.1, forward strand.
ATTGCAAAGGAATGAGGAGATGCATCCGCGGCTCGAATACAAGATGGCTGCTTGAGTGGTGTAAGAATGACAGCACTCAAGAGTATCAGCATGATTAGGGAACGAAATTTGTTCATTCAATGACCCTATCATAATTTTAAGGATTAAATCAATGCATGAATATAAAACTTTCATCCAGGGTAGAAGAAGAGTGCACCCCCCTTCCAAAATACTCGTCTATCTACTAGAGAACGTAGGTTGATCCAGAACCTAATCATGGAAAAGATAAAATCAAGAGACTAAACCTAGGTTTAACTAAATAACCTAATATGATTAATGCCCGATAGTTTTTTTTATCGACGTTTCCCAGTTAAAGACCAGGAATCACCATCCAATTCAGGAAGCTACAATCGATATTTGTAGACGCAATACTTCATAAAGGATGCTACTCACCTTAAGGATTTTTTTTACACAAAATGTCTTATTTTGTGATAAAATGCCTTTTTTCCTCACGGTTAATTTTATGAGACAAGACCAAATTGATATGGCGGCCAGTGTTGGTATTCATTTTCCCAGTATAAAGCCCTTATTCTCCTGTCCACCAAATCCGGAAGTGTTGAAAGCATGGCAAGCCTATCAATGCCAATTTGAGCTGCCGGAGAGCGCATCAATTTCTCAAAAAATTATTGATAATGTCAATTATGTTTCCTTTGAAACGTTTATGGCTCAATTACAAGCTACTATTGCTGCTTTTAATCAGGCCTGTGATGAGCCTTACATTTTACTCATTACGCAGGATACCCTGGGTAAACTTGATGAGGGAGCCAGTGAGCAATGGGTTTCGGGCCTGGCCCTGGAAGAGTGTTGCTTACGATGGCCGGCTGCAATCACCACAAGCTTGAGTCTGGACGCCTGCCTTGCCCGGAATCCTCAGGTTAGAAAGATATTAATTCTGGATGATGCAGCATATAGCGGTACACATATGGCACGAGAGTTATCCAATTTAAGAAACCTGAGAAATGTGGATTCGAGCTCACAGTATACCTTTTATTTTGGTATACCCTTTATGAGTAAACAAAGCCGAAGGATTGTCGAAGCAGGTCCAGTCTCTTGCCAGTCAAATTTCTCAAGTGTGTGTTTACCCCATCAGACGATTCCTTTGATTGAAGATCTGCTCACGGAAGAAGAAAAAAAAGTGGCTGCCAGGCTGGATAATCTTCAGTTAACGGTAGGTTTGACTTATTTTGATCATAAAATGCCTGATTATAAATCCGTTTCAACCCTTCTGGAACAAGGAATTTTCTTAAAACCAACAATGGATTGTCTGATGGAAATTGAACACATAATTCCCGGAAACAGAGCTCCGAGACCCGGTAAAACTCGAATTGAGACTCCTGAGGAATGGAACAAACGTTATAATCAATTTGCAGCCAATCGATATATTCCCTGGATGCCGAAAGTGATTTGTCCTTATAAACTAAAAAATGACGAGGAACAGCAAGTCTTAAGAAAAGCAGTTGACTCGAAACGAGTTGGTAACCGAACCTCATACTCACTACCCGAGCGATTCAAAGTTGCCAGGGAAATTTTAGGTGAAGAAACGATTCAGGAACAAGTGGGCGCGCCTTGCAGGGAATTTTCGCTACCCGAACAAGGGGCCGCTCCCTCCAGGGAATTTTCGCTAAATGATATTCGCCAAAGCTATTCAAAACATGCCTCCTGGTACAGTTTAAGAAAATACAGTTTATTTTTCTTTAATACCACCAAAGACGCAGTGATTGAAAACATGAAAACCCAGGCCAGATTAAAACCTCATGGTGCATCTGAAAAGACACTAATTGAGTTTGGTCTTATTTAATGCAGGCGATTGTCCGTCTGATTATTCATATTTTTATCACCTGAAAAGCATGTATAATTCATCTTTTCAGGAGATGTTATGTTTGCTTTTAATAAAGTAATTGAACTATTCACGGGGCCGAAGAGACCGACAACCATCCATGCGGATGCTGAACCTATAAGCGTGGAAACAATACCCACGGATAGTGATTTTATTCGCGAAGGTAGCGGCACAACGACTGTTACAGGAAAAATTGAATACGTACACGTGACTGTTCGCGGCAGTTCCAGCCTGAGAATAGAAGGAGAAGTAGGCCGAGGCTGTACATTTTATAAAGATGGCAATGGAACACTCAGCTTTGCAGGCACTGTGGCTAATGATTTGAAATTAACCGTCTTCGGACAAGGAAACATTGTCTTTACCCGGGAACCACCGCAAACTGTTATTAATTCAATTGAAAATCCAATAGGTAACGCCCAGATCACTTGTGCAGGAAGGATTTTACCTCAGTTGCAGCCCGGGTATCGTCGACACAATCTGGGACATCCTGCTGGGCAAACGGTAGCTGAACCATTCAGGCATACCAGTGTGGCTTTGAGCCGCCTGTCCACCGAACGCTCTTCACCAACTGAACTGTCAGAAAATGATTTCAATTCAGGTACCAGAAAATATATTGATGACTATAAAGATCGTGAACTAATAGCTGATCGGATCGAAAAACTTAATCTGACTCCAGAAGAAGAGCCTTTATTTAAACGCTTCGAGGATGCAATTTCTCGTTGTTATTTTGATGATGTTCCCGTGAAGTATCGAAGCAGTTACTATGGTAAAGCTAACCTATTAGCATGGTATGAAATAAATAAAACGGATCCTGTCACCAGAGACGCAGTTAAACTGGATGCTTATGAGTCTGCTTTTCATTTATACGGCGAGTTGGACGATGTGATTATCGAGCTCAATAAACTACGGACAGCAAAAAAAGAAGCAATCTCTGCAAAACAGTCTTCTCCCACGCCGCAAGATACGAATGAGGAGCAATCTAGCGTGGGCCTTTCAATGTAACTTCAAGAGGCCTGACAATATCCGCGCCAGGAATTTTTTCTCTGACGCGGCGCAATGCGTGTTGCATGGTAACAGAATGTTCACACAGGGCTTTAACTGCAACTTCCCGGTCTTTCTGCTCAGCGGTCGAGGTGATGACATTTCTGTTTTGAACCACAACCCGTAATAGTTTCTGCATTCCAGTATGTCGAACAGGCTCCACTTGGGACTTTAATCTCTCCAAAGCGTGCAGAATATGCTGGCAACGCCATGCCGCCAAATCAAGTGAACCAGCCTGCTCAACTTGCTGTCTTAATAGCGAGCGTATCTCATGCGGAGTGCTGCTCAAATGACTCAACCATTGCACAATAGCTTCTGACTCATGCAAGCGATTGCCTAATTCCCTGTCGTTAATCCAGGTCATGTCATCCAAAAGAAGATTCATAAATGCATTCATCGTCACATTGACCCATTCACGCAAAGGACTTTCCAGCCTGTATTGGCTCTGCATTTTCATGGACATTTCATAAAACGCATCGAATGCACTGGAACATCCGGGATTTCGCAGGGCCTCTTTATAAAGGACGAAAAGATCATCAACCATTGAATGATTTGCTGAGCCAATCTGTCTCCTTATTTCATCAATCACTGATTGCAGCGGCTCGCTCCCCAGCAGTTTGTGCTGCCATTCACGTTGAACAAACTCTGTTAATTTTAAGTGCTCGCGTGTTTTTGTACTTAAGGATGAATCATTCTTATTATCAATACGCGTTTGCTCTAAAACAGTCGCTCGTTTATCTGGAGAAATAATCGATTTATAGCAGTTAGAGCATCGCAAAAGGAAAGCTTTTTCTATTTCATTCAGTCGATAGCGTTTTAATATTCTTCCCTCATTTTCTGATCTCGAAAAAAGCTCTTTCAAGATTTCTTTCATGCTATCGGGCAACTCGGCAACAATGCCTGCCAGCGTGGATTGATTCAGTAAAAGGGTATACTGTTCCAGGGAATAATTGAGTGATGCCTCCAGGGCCCATTGTCTATCGAGTGCATTATTCAACCAGATTTGTAGTTTGCGTAAAACGCGCTCTCTTGTCCGAAGTCTGGCCAATGCAGTTCCTTGAAAACGGTATTGAGCCACGTCTGCCCTTCTGGCTTCGGGATAGCTGTTATAGTAGAAAACCAGAGCAAGCAATGCCTTATCCTGAGGATCTTTTAATTTATGATTTTTAATCACCGATTGAGTCACTTCCTTTGTGATTTGTGCCGTTTGGGGAGCTGTTAAACATTCATATAGGGCATAAATTAAAACATTATCAATCTGCAAGGCATATTGATTAACTATTTGTCGCAAAAAAGGATTTGCCGCATTAATCACTGGGTCAAATAATTGCTTCCATTCACCGGCGGTCAGGGGAAATGCGTCAGACAATATTTTTTTATATGATTCCTCCCGGAATACTCGACCGGATAATAAACCAGGGTGAATTTTTTTCACGTAAATTAATAAGAGATTAATTAATTCATCATGGGATAATTCATGCCCATTTGCGGTCGCTATGAGCCGCAGCAGGTGGTCGCGAATAGCCATCATCGCTTGAACCCGCAGACCGGGCTCATTACCTGGTGCAGAGGAAATGGCAAGAGGATGATTGGATTTGGGTTGCCTTGTTACTGGAGCAAGCAAACCATTATAAATGGCCTTTGGTATGGAACTTAAACTATCAACCACTCCTAAACCGATACCATAAATAAAGCCACCTGCACCGGACACAATGGCATGGATTATTCTATATTGCTCTTCAGTGCTATAAGCCTGATAGCCTGCAATATAAGCTTGAGCAAAAGGCTGGGTCAGCACGCTAAAAACGGTTTTATCACGATGAATTAAAGGCAATAAGGCGCCCACTGTTTTAATGCTCAAATCCAAACCGATCTCACGACCAGAAGGTGTAGCAATTTGATTACCATCCAGGTCACGAAATCCTGAATGAAAATTGTCCTGGTGTCGTCGACGATAAAAATCGTTAGCGATTGCTGGCGAAGGAGCCTGATAGGCAAGCGCATTATGCATTAATCCTGGCGAAACTTTTCTTGAAATGTTAGCCGCAGAATTGTGTTGGGTTAAATCAGCAAAATAATCTTTAATTTCCTGCAAGGCCAATAAAGGCTTAACATGTAATCGGGCTTGCTCTGCTATAAATTTTGCTGTCTCATCCGTGGGAGAAGGATAATAAAATTGAGTTAATTCTTTAAGGGACCCCAACACAGCTTCATAGTATTTAGAGGCTCTGGTATTTTGAAAAGGCTTCAGCGTTGTCAGCTCACGAATCAAACGCTCACAAGTGGATCGGCTTTGAGGTTCAAATGCGTCTGCAGAGGTGGTTAGCTCCATAAAATAATAATGCAGGTCCACATCGTCTCTGGTGCAGGAATAAAGGCTGTAAATGAGCTCTTTGAACAATGAAAGAAAGGCTTTATGGCAATTATCGGCTGTTCGTTGCGGATGATGTAATGCCTCATCAAATGCCTGCCATTTACGTTGGATTTCATCGTTATAGCGATGAGTTAATAGCGGCGTATTATTACTGGCTGGTGGTAAAAATCGGGTGGCGATAGCATTATAGTAAGCATGAAATGCAGGGCAATAAGCCCTTAAACGTGAAGATTGCAGCATTCGTACAACAAAAGATGCACAAAGTTCTTCCTGCTGAAAATGCTTATCAAAATTTTTAGGTACTACACCGATAAAAGGGATAAAAATTTCATCGCTTTCTCGAATTACCTGCCCATAAAACGCATCGGGTATAAATTCATCAGGCCCAACAGGATTGTACACCAGATGCCCGCGCGTACCGGTAGAGTTGCACTGGGCATACTGCAGTTGAAGCGGCCATAATGGATTGGCAACGAAAAAAGATTGCAAGGAATCCCCTGAGCCAGTATCTCGTGGAAACGCTTCAACCAGCAAGGAGCCTGCCTGACGAAACATGGGAGTTTGTTTAAAATCGCCCTTCGCAGTTTTAAAATAAGTACCTTCCGGGTCTGGCTGATAAAAAGAATCGATTTGCTGTAAGCCGGTATCGCTATAAGAACTGACATAATGGCGTCGATATTTGACATAAGCGTTATTTTCAAAATACGGCGGCTCAGGAAAAAGATGAGCAACGAGATTGTCAACCAAGGCATTGTAAACTGTTTCAGAATACTCTGAGGGCTGGAGAGTGGTCATATAGTTAAAACTTGAAAAAAGCGCAGCGAGTTCGTATTTAATCCCAATTGCTGCATTCATACGCGCTTCAGCAGGTCCCTGGCGATGCACGCTTAGATTCTTAAAATGGCTTGCCCATTCTGGATCATTTAAGCGAAATGTATCCATGCCTGCATCGTTGGAATCACTGACGACACCACCCCAGTTGGCCCCGATACCTAATGCCTGTCCTCGATTGAACTGAAATCGCTGTAAAAAACGAATAAGATATCGACTAATTACAGGCAAATGGGCAGAATCGATGCGAATATTGGCCTGCAAAAGCTGCTCTTGCAAAATGCCCACCAGCATTTCTTCATTTAAAGAATTTAATATGGTCTTGCCATCTAAAAAAGGGCTTACATAAGAATCATAAGAATCTTTTTTTAACTGGATAAACTGAATGCCAAGGCGCTGTAATACAGTTTGCATCCAGTCAAAAAACTCTTCATTGAGCGGCAAATCAACCAACTGCGATAATTGACGGCGGATCATCGCCTGCCATTGCTGCCAAGGTAAAAAGTCAGGCAATTTTTTGGCTAAGGCATCGGCATGCCCGCCCGGTTTTAGAGCAAAGCCATGCGTTGATAAATAGACACTGGCATCTGCAATACGTCCTGCCTCGCTAATCTGGTAATCCGAGGTGGCGGTAAAGGGTGAAACATTCGGGGTTGACTTATTGGGCGCTATAGCCGGATTAATTGGAATCACAGGATCTCTGGGCAAGGGAGTCCCTGACTCCATTTCGGGTTTATTTTGATTGATGGCTGGGGCTAGCAGAGAGGAATAGGTCGACAATAGATTATCAATAGGAATGGTCGACCAGGCACTCATGGCCTTGAGTAATTGCCATAGGTTGTTAATATTGCAACCCATGTGATGTTTTTTTATCGCTCTTAAGATATTCTGATAGGCCTCATTCAAAGCTTGTGTATTCAGGCGTTGATCAAATCCGCTTTGATGATAGCTTTCAATAAGCCGGTTGAATTGATTAATTTTATGGTTGATAGCCCTACTATGTACCGGATATTCACTCAAAAAATGAGGCAGGCGATATTTGAACGGAGTTCTGTGATTGCAAGGACTTTCCTGTAGCCTCCCCACAAGGGTCAATGCCTCCTCGATGGGTGTATGAGTAGTTACAGGTTTATAGTGTTCCTGTAATTGCTGATGAAGTTGCCTGACACAGGCATCATCACTCAACATGGCTAATAAAAAATAAACCTGTGTCTGTGTTTGTGAATTTAAATGCTCACGCATGCTGTGCGGCAGTTTAGTTCTGAGCGCGTCCAATAAACTGACTGGTTCACTGTGGCGCTCGGGTATGGCCGTATAATGTTCTCGCATATAGTTTAATTCTGCAGTCCGGGGGCTTCTGTTTGATGTTCCTCTTCGGGTTGTGCGTGAACTAAGCCCAGATCGCTCTCGAATTCATCACGACCAGGAACTATCTTTCTTGAGCTGTGCTCTGCAAGCTTAAGCATTTTCATTTGTTTATAATTTTGATAAAGCTCTTCAAATACATGCGTATATAATATCTGCGCTTTTGTAGTTCTTTGTGCCTGTGGCAGCTGCTCATGTAATGATTTAAATAAATTAAAATCAGTTTTAGCTTTATTTACAAATCGACGCAGAATTCCCTGAGCATCATCCTGATTGGCAAACCGATCCACAAAGCTTAAATCAGCTGCAGGGCGGTCGCTGTATGCGCCAAATCTGGTATGATAACTTGAGAGAGAAATCCCACCAAAATCAAGACGTTGGACTAAACTTTCGCAATTGGCAGCGGAGGCATTTGGTGCTAACAAACCAATAATGATCTTATAAAACTCTTTTAACCCTTTCCTTTCTCCCCGTTCTTCGTCATCTTTTAAGACAGCAATATCTGCAATTTCACTATCTATAATTTTTTGTAATTTACGTTGTGCGTTTAAAGTCGATTGCGTTCCTGAACTTTGATCCAGTGTTTGAAAGGCGCCAAGAAGATTAATCAGAATTGCACTGGTTCCTGCGCTAGAGCCAACACTGGGTTCATCAACGGTATTGATCAATAGACCATTGGGATTGGAAGAGTCAGTGGATTCTAATTTCAGCGCAATATGAGAATCACGATGCAAACTAACAATTTCTAATAGCTTTATGAGCCTTAGCATAGTATCCAAACCAATTAAACCGCCTTGTGCCAGCACTTTCATGACATTTGTGATTGTTCCCGCGACCAGATCGGTACTAAAACCAGTTGCCTGAGACGATTGGCAATCCCCTCTACTGCAATTTTCGCTTTCGTGAGTCTGTGCAGGATGTAAATGTCCATCAGTAGTATGAACTTTCTGATGTGTCCAATTGACGGAGCCATGCATGCTCATAGGTGCTGCAGAGGTTGCACCGCTTGCAAGCAATGATCCCTCGGCAAGACTGGCTGTGGTATAAGCAAGAGAATGTAATACACTCTGTTGAAGAGTATGCATTGCCAGATTATGTTGAACAGTATCCAGGTTATCTTTCAATGCCTTGTTTAAATCGGTTGCAATTCGTATCAGAGCTAAACCTGTATGTGATAAGGTGAGGCGTAGAGCAGTTATTGCATGCGTAGCGCTGTACTCCTGTTCCGAGTGGCTATCCCAACTGATTTGCTGAGAGGCCTGATTCGAGTGCTTTCTACTTTGCACTTCACTCGCTTTTTCTGAAGCCGCATTGAGACGATTTTGATCGATTAATGTCAGTGAGCGGCAGGCAGAAAGCATCTCATCAATTAGTAAAACCATGGCAGAGGCAGCCCAATACGCCGCAGCAGTACTACTTCCCACTGTATCATGCGTTGATAACAGAGAACCGTTTCTGGATTTGGAAGGAGCGATATCTTTTTCAATTTCGGCCATGAAATTGCGGGTAAATGCCTGAATGTTATTCAGTGTTACCGTAATACTCGGAAGCGTTGACAGTAAGGCTTCATTTTGTTGCGCCTCATTGGTCTTAACTGCTTTTCTGGAGGCTTTTGCCGAGACTGTCACTGAATTGAATAGGCTATGCGTTGTCACAAGTGAGGCGACAGTACCATGAGCGCTCACATCCAACTGGCTGGCCATATCCTGATTAAGGTTAGGAATAATATGCTGCCCATTAGCCTCTTCAATCCCATCAAGTACACCCTTGATTGCTTTTTCAAATTGCGCCAGGACTTCAGGATTGGCTAAATCAACGGAACTATCAATTGTTCCTGAATCATAGCCTCCTGCAGAGTTTTGCTGAGGCTTAGCCAGTCCTCGTAAGGCTTGGGCCAATTCACTAATATGGCTGAGCAGCACACTCATCGAACGACCAGCGATAGTTTCACTGACTTGTGCCGCTGTTTTGACAGCCGATGAGCCTCCCAGGTTTTCTGCGCAAAGACGCATGATGTTTGACAATGAGAAAAGATTGGAATGCAAACTGTTAATACGATCGACACCCCCAGAAGGGCCTTGTTCGGTCGCTTGAGCGAGCGCTTTTTGTACCCGTCCCTCTGTCGCAGCAATAGCAGTCTTGTTAACGAGGCGTGACGCAACGCTGAACAAGGATAATGCCGCCACGCGGAAAAGAGCGGTCGCCAAGGGAGTACTAACACTTTGATTGGATGATAAATCAGCCGCGGCCTGCATGTGGGATAAGGCTTTCTCAAGAATCTTTAATTGCCGTTGCGATGCCTGGCTATCAGAATCCTGAGTAGCTTTCTTTACACCACTACTTGCATGGTAGACATTTTTATCATCCGCCTCGCTCGCTGATTCCTGTCCCAAAAAATGACTGACGGCACTTCCCTCTCTGAAAAGCTGACCAACCATATTGGTAAGCAAAGCAGCAGCGGAAGGTATGAATGCGGTTGCGGTGACGCTCCCGCCAGCCCCTGTTGAGGCAGCTGTTCTGGCATGAGTTCCGGCATGGGAGTTTTCAGCAATATTAATTGCGTTATAGACATTATCCATCACTTGACCACCCTGGTCCTTGACCAGGCCAGCCACGCTATCAATACTGGCTGAAGGCTTTTGATCCTGCGGATTAAAAATAAATGCTTTCGTGCTCGCATTTTTCATTTCATCGCTGGGAATGTCTAACCTGGATAAACCTTCAGCAGTTTTGTGTGTAACAGTGACCCCATCACTGGGAATTTGTGCCAGGTGACTCACTCCGCTAACCATCGCGAGAGAAATGTATCGGGTAATAAATGCGAGGGAGTCATTGGTTGCAATTAATCCTTCGCGAAGTTCTTTCATATAGCTGTCTAAAACACTATGATCGATGTCGGCCGGATCTTCAAATAAAACATTCAAGGCGTGGAGTAATGAATCACGTCGGCCACTCTTGTCGGACAAAACCGTAGCAGCATTCTGTGAAGCCGTTACAGCCTGAGAGAATCCAAATCCTGGTCCGGAGGCGCTGGCAGTAGGTATCCCAGCAGCTGCAGCAGTCGTTACAGTAAAACTATCAAAAAACTTCACCATTCTAACATCCCTGATTTTATTATTCGGAATGGCTGTTAATGTATAGAATCCTTTCTCATTGTCAATATTATTATTTCTATTGGCAGATAGTTATCATCGCCATTTTCCCGGCCAGGCATCACTGCCGTTAAGTAAGAGCGACATAATTGCCAAGATCCTTTTAAGCGACAAACTCTAATTCTCTTTCTGTAGAGATGGTCTTTAAATCTTCACCTGCGTTAAGCATATTTGTTCCTTGAAGACAGGGGCAAAAAAGCCGTCTTTGCTAGCATTAGCGAAGCAATCAGCTCCTAACCTAGTTCAAGTTTCGATCTGGATTGCTTCACTTCATTCGCAAAGACGACAGGTTTACCTGACCAGTCTACGCATCATGTCGCCTGGATTAACAGGTGGAGTGATCGCCATGGCGATTGGTTGACCTTGACGGTTTTGATATTCACAGGCCCAGAGATAGCCATCAGGCGTGGGGCCGCCACTGCTTTTAATCGATTTAACGAGGCGGTTTGCCTTCTTGATTGCAACTTCTTTGCCTTTCACTTGACCAACATAAATACCGAACGTCCATTTGTCCTGGGTATCGTAATAATTACTCCAGTTAAGCCCTACCCATCCCAGATCAATATCTATTGCATCACTGATACCAATTGCCTGCAGTGACTCAACACTTGGACATTTTTCCGGGCTATCGCTGAAGGCAAATGCTGAAGATGAAACCAGTAACGCCAGAGAAAAAGATTGCAGCACACGTTTCATAACCCACTCCTTGTTAAAAAAACAGAAAATCCCGGTCATGATACCTATCATTTTCTCAGGGTTCAACAAAAAAACAATGATCATTTAGTTCAAATGATGTACAATAAAGCCCTTTAGAGAACTTCTCCACATAAAGCGTGAATTTTAATCAGAGGCGTGTAAAATAATTCCTTTATTTTCATAACACTCTGTATAAATATTTCCATTATTTGGATTTATATGAGAAAATGTGGCGGTGAGTTGATAGAATGGATGTTGATCGATTTGCAATTATTTGTAACAAATGGAACCTTTATTGACTTGATTTATGGTAAATACACGTGCAAGCAATTGAAGATAATCTGAAAATTTTTACCCGCTTTATTGCTGCCGATTGCGATCTGGAAGACGTAGAAACGCATTTTAAAAAATATGACAATAATTTTCTGTCATTCGAGCGTGATTTCTATGTCACTCCCATTGATTCAACTGATGAATGTGTGGATGCCGCCATTGAGTTATTACAAAGCCTGCATATTGATTTCAAATTGTGGCCAAGCTATTTCGCCCAGAATCTCTCTACCTATGAGTTTTTAAAGAAAATAGTTCGTGACCATGAGTTATCCATCCAGCTCAATAATCTGATCGATGCTATCGAAAAACGCAAACGTTACAATAATATTCTGTTTGCACTCAAAATTTTAGTGCCGATCTGTCTTGTTCTCATTATTATGGCGGGTATTTTTCATTCCCAGCTTGAAGAGATCATTCGTTTTTTACTTTTTTCCGCCGGCCTGCTTCCCGTTTTTGGTATTATCGTCTCTATCTTTTCCATTATTTTTCAAGTGATCTTCAGTCATTTAAATGACCGCCGCCCTATTGAAAAGATTTATCGAGATGATGCCTTTATTGTTTTAAATAATACTTTAAATATTGTTGCTAAAACCATATTGATGGCTGCCAAGTATACTTTTGTTCCATTAGCTGCTTTTTTCTTTATTGCAGCCGCCGTGATTGAAGTATTAAAGGAATTGTTTTATTTACTTGAACTTCATCACACTCAAACGCTGGAGCTTTCACCCGAAGAAAAACATAATTTCGCTTCATTGACACTGTACCATCAGCAAGGTGCTCGCTTAAATTATGATTTTATCAAACAGCGAAATGCCTTCATCATTAATATAGTTGCCGCCCTTACCCTGGCAATTTCAGTCACTGCCTGTGCTTTTTTACCTGCCGGATTTGTTCTCACCTTAGCTACCTGTTCGGTGGTTTCAATTGTTTTTTGTATTAAAAAACTAGCTTTATACATCAATGACATCATGGTATCGAATACCTTGCAGCAGGAATTGAAATCAATTGCCGATACATATGCAACCGACGAGAAATCAGAGGCCAAGATTGATGAGCTTAAAGAAAGTATTTACGAGATCACCAACCCGGATGTTTTGGAAAAGATTCAGCATCTCGACGATGGAAGCCATGCGGTACGCGTCAAGCCTCAACCCACTCATCCCAGCGTTTTTGGTCTTTTCAGAAGAGAATCACGGCAGCAATTAAATCCGGGTGGATATAAACCTGTAGCAGCAACAGAGGAGCCGGGCGCAGCACAAGCCCCCAAACGACGCCATCTTTTTTTCAAATCTGAACAGAAACTCAGTTTGGATAAATTAAGTACAAAAAAATCCAACTCAGAGCAATCCGATGTGTTGCCTGGAAGTTTAGATGAAGCCAAACCCGGTTCGTATTGACAAGACTCGCCATCGCTTTCAAAATGCCCACTTTGACTTAAAAAAGGCACTCGATGTTTACATCGGAAACGCAGGGTTTGTATAAGCAAGATAATCCAGAGCTGGTTAAACTGCTAGTTGCTCAGAAAAAAGATCTTGATAAAGAAGAATGGCACCCCTTAAGCCGTCCTCAGTCCATTCCCTCAGGCACTCTGTTATATATTGCCTGCATGGAAAACCGGGCCGCTATTGTGGAAGCGCTTCTAAAAGCGGGAGCAAATCCTGACCAGCCAATTAGCCTGGATCAAATGTCGCCTTTATTGATTGCTTGCAAAATGGGGCATGAACAAGTTGTCAGTTTATTACTAAAATATGGAGCCAATGTTCAACAGACTAATCAACTGGGCGAAACACCGCTTTACTTTGCCTGTGCATCTAATCATCAAAGGATAATAGAACATCTGCTCATTGCGAAAGCCAATCCCCAGCAAACCAATAATAAAGGAGAAACAGCGCTGTTTATCGCTTGTGCTGAAGGTCTTCCCCTGGCAGTTAAGAATTTGATTGGAGCTGGAGCAGATATTGAACACAGCTCTGAAGAGGGAAAAACGATTTTCCATGCATTATTCAACCGGATTGAAAAAGAAAGAGTCAATCAGCCCCGCTATACGAAGTATTTAAAGGTACTGAAGCTTCTTCTTGATATCGGGGTAAATATTGACAAGACTTTGGAGGGTCTGGAGACTCCCTTCATACAAACCCTGGAACGAAAAGCCAGAGATCAGAACAAGATGATTCTCGATCAGATTGTTTCCTCCAGGATTTATCCCTTTCCAACAGACAAGCGCCGCCAATTCAATGATACTTACATGGAGCAACTTTCAATAAGCCGTGAAATTACTGATGGTCTTGCTGCTACGCTTGAGTTTAGCCTTCAATTTACCCCCCAACGAGCCAGGCTGCTTTTGAAACGGGGAGCTTCATTGGAAAATGATACCCAATGGAATCAACTCTTACTCGCCTGTATCGAAGAAAATATAGCCAAAGCAAGCGAAATTCTTTCAGAAACGATAAAACTCAATGAGAAAGATATCCCATGCATGCCAATGGATTTAGCCTGTTTTACCGGAAATACCGAACTGGTTCGTCTGCTGGAAGCCAATGAGTTAACGAGAACATGCTCGGAAGGATACACACCGCTGATGCGGGCTTGCCAGTATGGGCACTCTGATTTGGTTAAGGAACGACTGGAACAGGACAAAATCAATCATGAGGCAGGGAAGGTCAATGCGTTATCACTGGCCTGCAGTTATGGCCATAGACAGGTTATTGAAATTTTAATGAGCCATCCTGAAATTGAAGTCAGGATTAATAGTATATATGCAGCAGCTTATGCCAATAATGTCACATTAGTTAACGAGCTGTATGCATCACCCGCTTGCAAAGCCTTGCCAGATCCAGAGCGAATGCTTTGGGTTAGCTGCCACAGCAATCATAAAGAGATCATTCTCAATCATTTGGATAAATATCCGGCTCTCATCAATCAAATCGACAAGAAGGGTAAAACAGCACTCTGCCATGCCTGCGCTAATAATAATCTAGCTCTGGTAATGGCTTTATTGAAAAGAGGAGCCCAGCTACCCCTGTCAAATGATTTAAATTTGGAAGTAGAAAGACCTAACCCTTTATTTATTGCCAGCACCAAAGGCCATCTTTCTATCCTTAAGGCAATGGTTGAACATTATAAACCGGACAACAAACTGCTGCAGAAGTGTCTGCTGAAAGCCTGTGCTTACGGGCATCTTGGTATTGTTCAGTTTTTGCTTTCAAGAGGGGCAAGCCCCATTCATCAGGGAGATTCCTGGATTACTCCCCTGCATGAGGCAACAAGGAATGGACACGTGGATGTTGTCAGGGAATTATTAGTCCTCGGAGCCTCACCCTTCACTAAGAATTCAATGGGACGCTCGCCGAATGATATAGCGCATAGTCACAATGATGAGAATTTAGTGACTATGTTTTCTCTTGTTGCCAGCTTCGGTTCATCGATTTACACTGGATCAAAATTAAACACTACTTATAGATCTAATAGCAATCTGGTCTTCTGGCAATCGGCATTATATCCAACTATTCCAGAGCGCATGGATGTAAATAAGATCAGCGCTGCTACCTCTTTCAATCAGACTTAAACTCCATTCCCCAGGTAAATCCTTAAGCATGTAGCATGGGCCCTTGGCCCATAGCCGTCAGGTTAAGAATATCTGATCCCCTCTCCACCGCGCGCAGCGGTGGAGAGGGTTAGGGTCACTGCCATTAAGTTAAGCTCAACTGTCTATTAAACTGTCATCCCCGCGAAAGGCGGGGATCCATCTCTGAGCTAGCTACAATGCCGACTGAGGAATGGATTCCCGCCTTTCGCGGGAATGACATAACTCCTTAACTAAATGGCAGTGCTCCACCTGCAAAGACAATTATTCCATTGCACTTCGCCATAACGTCGGGATGAATTTGGCAAGCCGCTTTAATCTTGATTCCGCAATTTTGTTAAAGCTTGCATTAAATAAAGCTTCCACGTCTACATAGTCAAGCCAGGCCGCTTGCAGACCAGTTAGCATTCGATAGCCGAACTCTTTATTTTCAGCGAGAATTTTATCGATGATCTTTGTAAAATTGGCATTTTGCGCTGCTTGTTCTGCTTCAAAACCCAAATAATCCAGCAAAAGGTTGTCAGCCGCATTTTTGAAATCGGAATATTTGCTCAAGCGCTTACCATATAACTCAACATCTTCGCCAAACACTCTGCGCATTTCCTTAAATACAGCGAGCTTATTCTTATTGAGTAGATGAACAGTAATTTTATCCCGGCCCAACAGGCTTTCCTGAGCAGCCAGATCGTTGGCTATTTTATCAATTCTTGACTTATATAATTTCGCTTCTTTAGATTCTCTGTCAATCAGTGGGCTGGTCATTTTTTCCTGCATGGTTTGCAATGCACGCCCAAAGCATTCCTGTAACAGTTTCGGAATCGGCATTAGCCCATCGAAAATTCGATTATCAATACTGATTGAAACAGGTAAAATCTCTCTTGATTCGAAGGATTTACTGACCTCATTCCATACTGGTTTTCGCTCTACAGCGAGCAACACTACATGAAAACCTGTTTGCCTGAACAAGGGGGAAACCGCCTGGGTATAGCCGTAAGCCCCAAGATTACATACGTAGGCACCGTAACTCCCTGGCGAGGGGCAAGGATAAAGATCGTGGGCATAGTTGTACAGCTCAGCATCCAGTTGCTTTTTAAATTCCGGATTGTCTTTTTCAACCTGCTCACGCCTGTCATAGCAGTAAGTCATCAACTGCTGGGAACGGCTGTTTCTGGTTAACAATTCATCGACTGTCATTTCATGACAGTCTTTAAAAAACACCGTAACGATATGATCTTTACGCTGAGCCAGTTTTTCTACCACTGCGACATAAGCGCTTCGGCTTTGGTGAAGTTTTTTAAAACTGATAAAATTGCGCAGCGATTCCTCGGATGTCAACATAAGACTGACAGCCTGCATCATCAATACAGTCAGTGTCTCCTGAGGGCAGTTTTGCTCAAAAAAATCAAATTCACTGATATCAATATTAAATTGAAGGGTCAGATTCGGATCGCCCGGATTGCTTAACTGTGTCATTAATACTTTCTGCACAGTCGTCATTTCAACTTCTTTGATCTCCGCATGCATTTCACTATGTAGTTCATCTCGATACGGTTGAACTTGTGCATAGGCATCAGGACCCACTTCAAACAGCATTTCCAGCCTTTCGCTGGGAACCATATTAATCTTTTTAAGTTGCCGCTTATGCTTTTCATGCAGAGCCAGCATAAAAGAGGCAGTTCCTTCCGGGCCAAGCAGAGTCGTTAAGGAGGTGTTGTATTTGGGAAGTCGGGTAAATACCGAAATAAGCAGATCTTCCATTGTTTTCAAGGTTTCAGTCAGAACCTCACGGTCAGGTAATCCAATTTCAGCATATAAATCGGCTTCGCAGACATGACGATGTTCATCGGCTAAAATAATCTCGAATACTTCCGGGGCAATTTTTTGCTGATAAAAAGTAGAAAAAACTTCTTCTACCATTCCCTCACAAATCAGGTTCATTACGACCATTCCGACTTTGAGGCAATCCAGCGAGCGAATAAACTCACAGACCTTCTCGAGCTCTTCGTTATAGGCAGGCGGTGAACCATAAGGAGCGGCAAGCATAAACACGATGCGCGTAAACACAATGGTATGAAAAATTTCGTCAACCAGCTGGGCGCGCATGCGTTTTTTGAATTCCGGATTGTACATTTTATCTTCAAAGCGCATTGGCAACTGAATTCCCAGCACTTCGAGCTGCGCCATTAAAGAAAAAATGTAAAGATACAGAATCTTGTCGTGTTTTAACTCAAATGGCAGGCCATTTCTAAAAAGAGACTCTACTCTGGCCTCAATACTTTCTCTTTCCTCCTCAGTGATCTTGTTCCAGCCTTCGAGGATCCATTTTTCCGAGCCCCAATAAGGGGTTAAGAGTTGATCAAGCGCTTTCATTAGTTAGCCTTAATAATTGCGGTGTATCACATATTGCGCCAAATCCATTAGCCCGTTTTTGTAAACTGAGTCGGGCAGAATCTGCAATGCGGTTATCGCCTGATCCATTTCTTTAGCAGCAAGACTTCGAGTATATTCAATGGACTGGGTTTCTTTTAAGGTTTCGAGAATTTCAGGTAGATGATGGCGTGAGCCTTCCTCGAGGCTGCTTCTGATGATTAGCTGCTGTTTTGAATCGCAATATTTCAAGGCATGAAGTAAAGGCAAGGTCGCCTTGCCGCTTGCCAAATCATCGCCAATGTTTTTACCCAGCGTTTTGGCGTCAGAACAGTAATCGAGTGCATCATCGATCAACTGAAAAGCATTACCCAAATGCAATCCATAGGCATACATAGCTTTTTTTATCCCCTCGCCGGCTTTGCTGATCATAGCCCCCATAGTCGAGGAAGCAGCAAACAGCAGCGATGTTTTTGCCCGAATATGGTCAAAATAATCACCGACTGACATCTCTGTATTTCCCAGATTGTCAAACTGCTGAATTTCACCACAACCCATTTGAGGAGCAATGCCAATCAGCAATTGTATTATCTCAATATCTCCTACTTCTACCATCAGCTGCAGGTATTTGGTGAATAAATAATCACCTACAAGGACACTGGCTTTATTTCCCCAGATTTGATTCGCAGTTTCGCGGCCACGGCGTAAAGTGGACTCATCAACCACATCATCGTGCAGCAAGGTAGCTGTGTGAAAAAATTCGACCATGGTGGCAAGCATCACATGATCTTTACCCTGATAGAGACAGGCACGGCTGGCCAGCAATACCAGCAAGGGTCGCAAACGCTTGCCGCCACTGTGGATTACATGATCAGCTATCTCGTTGATCAGCCGTGAGGGAGATTTCATCGTTTCGAGGATTAAAGCATTAACAGCCTCTAAATCGTCCTTTACCAATTCGCGTAAATGCTCAATTTCCATCGTGTTTCCAGACTAAAATTCTTGCATGCTAAGTTGATGAATAAAGAATGTCAAGACTGACCGAGGTCCTCGAGATGAAAGCCTCGCTTTCTACTTATGGCTTCAAACATTGCCGGGATGCCTCGGATAAGTGACACACAAAGGGAAACGCCTCTGTCATTTCCGCGCAGGCGGAAATCCATCGATGAGTTGGCACAGTGCTCGTGATGGAATAGATTCCCGCCTGCGCGGGAAGGACACGGTGCATGGATTGGGTAGTTCCAGGACTCTTCCCTATTATAAAGACGCTGATGATTGTTCAGGCAATGAAAATGATTCTTTTTGCAGCCCATGCTCCGGCTTTGTCAACAGAGGTGAATCAGAGCAAGCTTCTTCCTGAAAAGCGCGAAAGAAATGACTGGTCGCGGCGCTGATCTGCGTTTTAGTATTGTAAGCAGCCAATCGAATCTGCCGCGCAAACCCTTGTATTATGCTATCTTTCAAGCGATCTGGAATCGCTTTGGGAATATCAGCCAATCCGGCACTATCGTCCTTTAAACGCTTAAGCAGGCCGCCCACATAATTCTTTGTAAATTCCTCAGGAACAATGCCCTGCTCACTGTTGATAGTAATTTGCATTATGCTGCTCGAGATTTCTGCCAGCAACTTCCCCAGATCATCCGCTTCTACAACTGAGAGCTGGCTTTTACTCAACTCGTCCAGACTGCTCTGATTCGTCATAAATCGAATGATGCTTTCTCCACTGGCCACCACTTGATTTTTGGGATATTGTGAAGCCTGATAAAACAGTTTGAAATCGATTTGCCCCCAGTCGACCGAGATGGAAGGCTCAATAAGCTCTACTGTCGGAAGTTGGAATGTAATAGACAATTCCTGTAAATTGATGCTTTTATGATTGACCAGCTCTTCGTATTTTCGTTTCGCCGCACCGAGATTGTTAAAATAAAAAGTGATTTTTTTGAAGGTTCTTTGCTGATTACCTGAAGTAATACTACCAGTATCTTTTAAATGAACTGCAATATGTATTACATCCGGCATTATTAACCTCTGCATTACTGAGTGTCTGAATCCAGTTTATAAATGACAGAATCTACCCGGAAACGAATATTCTTGCTGAGACTATTCGCCAGAGTGAGAAAGCTCTCATTATTCCACTTGAAAAAATGAGCTGCAACAGCGCCAAATCCCGGCAATTTCTCAACTAAATGCAATTTCCCTTTCTCCCATTCATAGAGCAGGGAATCCAGATTACTAACCGGCTTTTCTTTACTTCCGGTAATAAATCTTGTCAGAAAAAGGAAATGCCGGCCATTAAGGCTAAACCAGCTAAAACTTCTTCCTCCTGACTCTGCAAGATTTTGATACTCCTCAAACTGTTTTGTATTCCAGTGAAGCAGTTTTGAAGTCTTGTGGATATTGGCATAGGCCAGATAATGCTCATTCTCAATTTTGAAATGCTTAAGCGCTCGCGCACCCCGCTCGGAAATATGCTGTATAGGTTTAAACTGTTTGCCATTCCAGTTAAAAATTGTCACACCATCCAGATGATCAGCAAGCCCCAGATAGGTATCATCTCCGATTTTAAATGCAGTAAAAGAATAGGCCCATCGACTGGGCAGGCTCTGGAATAAGACAAATTCTTTACCATTCCATTCATAAATTCTGGAATCATTGGGCACTGGCTTTTGCCCGGGAACTTCCACACCGGTGGCTAAAGCCAGGAAGTTACGGTTTGCGATAGAAAAAAAGCGCCATTGCTTGGCAGCTCGCCCATAAAATTGCTGAAAAGGAATAAAATACTTGCCATCCCAGCGATAAATCATCGAGTAGGTATTCAGATTGTAAGGCGCGCCTGGGCCTGAACGAACGCTGGGAACAGCAATGAATGCCTGGTCATTTATTTTAAAGAAAGTAAGGCCTTCATTACCATGGCCCGGGATTTTCTGGTAAAGATGAAACTGTTTTTTTCCCATCTGATAAATCAGTACATCCACATCCGAATCACCCCCATTCATATTGGCAGGCGCATGCGGATTATCTTTGGCCAATTGAGCCACCCCAATATATTGTTTGCCATTTAGCTTAAAGGGGGTGAGCTCGCGTGCACCCGAGGTATCAAGGCTCTGATACATTTTCAACATGGTAGAATGGGCGTTTATGCAAAGCAAAAAGAGCAGCATCCCTGTTAGCGGCCTGAGAAAGCCTTTCATGATGTACTGCCTATTTCCGGATTCTTCTCAGGATAAGCGGTTATTCCCTCAGGGAAGCCAGTCGTCAATCCGGGGATCTGAATTGCCTTAAGATCCCAGGCTTTGGATTGCAGCTCCCCCGCCATCCAGTAGCCGACGGTATTGGAAAGCATTTCTCTCGAATCCTGCAGGGAATGCTTTAATCGAACCATAAAATCGATAATATCGTTTGCCGAGGAATAGTGAAAATCGCCCGGAATAGCGGGTCTTTCCGGCAGATAAATTGTTTCCAAATCAGTAAATACTGCCTTGGCGACATGCGTGCGATTATAGACACTTCCCCAGACATTTTTAACATAATAGTTGTAGGCGGACTCGGGCAGTAAAGACTGGCCTACTTCAGGAATCACTTTGGCATAGGGGGCAATAAAAAGACGATCGCGCGGTAGTGTATTCTCTGAAACTGCGTTGATAAAAGCGACCATCCAGTTGCTTCCTTCGGTCAAGCCCGAGGTGACATTATTACCTGCCACATTCCGAACGATAACCATTGCATGAGGCCAGTCCAGCTTGAGTCTGGCAATCTCATCATGCACCACCGACATACTTTCCAATGCCGTTAACATGAACGTTCCAACCATCACCGTATTATAGGAAATGGGGTATTCTTTATTGCCATTTAGAAAATTGGCCTGTACAGCTCTTAAATCAAAAGGCGCCCCTTTTTGAACTGAGACAATATAATTCCCAGCCATCGATAAAGCATAATCGGTCATTGCCCTGATTTGCGGAATATGATGCTGCCAGGGTTTAATATTTGCCCGCTCAAGCCAGTTATTTTTGGTGCTGGCATTGAGAGCACGTACACGCTTTATATTAGTCAGCAGCGAATTCATCGCCGGCTGCCAGGAAGGATCGCCGTTATCCTTGATTTTGGCCAGATAGGCAAGTGCCGGACCAATATGCGAAATAGCGGTTAATTCATAAAACCCACTGGCGCGATTGGTGCGCAGCAATTTCTTAAAGAGTAATTTACGGTTTTTATCATAGATATAAATGGATGAATCCAGAACCAATACCAGCGGCCCGGCAAATGGGTTGGTTTTATTTTTAGCTGTTTCAGATTGCAGCAGATATTGTGAGATTGTTTTATGCTTTTTAGGAAAATCCGGTTCATTCGTTCCTGTGAAATCAAAATACAGATCCATGAACGCTTTGGGAACCGTGTAAGCATTGACTAATCCGGTATAGAGAAACAATAACAGCAACATTGATGCAATCTTTTTAACAGAGAAAATATTCATCACTCGTCTATTCCATCCAATACCGTTCGGAGCCAATTTTTTACTTTACTGCCAATTTCAGGATTCGGCAATTGCATTAGGCATTGTTGGGTAAATAGAACCAGACAGTCTTTGCGAACGGAGTGAAGCAATCCAGACCAACCTTTGAACAGAGTGATATGTTGGATTGCTTCGCTGACGCTCGCAAAGACGGCCTTTTGCACATCTGTTTCATTTACGCAACAATGCCATTGTATTATAACAGCAGCGCCTCTTTAATCGAAACTCTTAGGAGGCAGGTGCAAGAGGTGCTGGGCATGCTGATTGTTCATACTCCAGTTCCGGCTTGAATAATCCGAATTTAATAAGAATCCTGCGTCTGAATTCCTCATCAGGTTTAATTATTTGCTCATTAGAGCGAACAGGATGGTCAAGCTCAGTTTTTTCAGATACTCGGGCCTTTTTAGCAATCGTTTCCTCAGATTCCGAGTCATCCTCACGTTTGCGTTTCTCGCCTGTGATAGTCGGCTGAACGGACGCATTACTATCTGCGTTGTTTGAATTGGAAGCCGGTTCAGGGATAGGTAACAGGTCTAATAACTGCGCCGGCATAACTGGTGTATATTGAGCACTCACCAGATAGGTGCCCTCTGTTCCATATCTGGCTTTAGAGAACCCCGTGTATTCTATTAATGTTATTTTGGTATTAGAAAACACGGAAGGATTTTGCTTAAAGCATTCAGATAAGACCCGCGGATAGTCATATTTGAATTCTTTGTTATTGGTCTTGGAACCATTTCCTTTTATTTCATAAGCCACTACACCAGAGGGTTTTAACACCACTTGTGCGCAGTGAACAAGACGAACCAGAAACTTGTCCATATAGTCCTGTGGAGTCTTATAAACCTCACAAGCCTGCCCTTCGGTACTTCCATAAACTTCCTGAGTGGTAGGGGGGCTGCTGATAAGCGCGTCGAAACGCATAGGACCCTCTCCTTTTTTCCAGGGTAAATCTTCAGGCTGGATATCCTCCAGAGGCTTACGCAGATAAGCAATCTTTTTCTGCGGTTTGAAAAATTGACGCATTCGTTCATAGATCGGATGCAGGTCGGCAATATCATTAGCCAGTATCCACTCAATCTGGGGACAGGCCATAAAAGCGGTGAAACGATCCCCCCAGCCGGCGCTGTTGTCTATTACATTCCGAATTACCAGCGGGGAATAAACACATTGGAGATATTGAAGTATATCAATCGTCAATTGCGGGCTAAATTGCCCACAGCCTCTTCGTCCGACGATATCTATGACCAGTGTTTTACCGCCTAATCTGCGTTGGCTGCCTTCGCGACAGGTTTTCTCATGTTCTCGAAGATGACGCTTGAAAAAACTTTCAAATATATACAGTTTGGTCTGATTGTCCTTCCAGGCATCAGCAGGTGATAATTTTTTATCGGTATAACGGGCCTGTAATCGCCTGGAATCCATAAAATGGCCTGAAGCCATTTTGCCATTAGTACACTTACCACGAGACTCGTTGTATATCAGCCTGGGTATTTCAGATGGGTTTGTGCTTCCTAATTTTTCAGCAGCACGCTTTTCAAGTGCATTGAACGAGCGTCTGACATCTTTTGAAGAGGCTTCCTGGGATGCGGTTAAAGGCAGCGGCAGGTTCTGAGCTTCCAACATGGCCTTTATCGCAATCATGCGGCAGAAAAGACGAAAAGCTTCGTTGAAATTACACTGGCGTTCTTTCGCCTTGCTGTTTAAACGCAATGCATTTGAAAATTGACTTAAGAAAATATCCAGTAATGGATTGACATGAATCCTGAGCTCCTCTTGCTTCTCATGGATTACAAAGACATCCTTTGGCAAACGCATCACCCTGTGGAAGCATTCGATTATTCTTTTTTTAACTGCATCTTCCAAAGAGGATTTATCATTTTTCCGGCCATTAGTCTTGATGAAATCTCCAATAATCTCTGCCGCTTTCTGGTATTGAAATCGTTCTATAGGAATTTCAATTAACTGCAGAAATAATGGATCCTGACTATATTGGTCAAGGTCCACTTGCGGAATATAAATTTTTAAAGAGTTATTATCAGATTGGATAACTTGGCTATTCTGAGAAGACTGAGAAGTCTGAGAAGTCTGCGTAGTCTGCGTAGTCTGCGTAGTCTGCGTCTGCTTTTTTGGAGTATATGGGATATATCGGAAGGTTCTAAACATGGTCATTTCATACAGCAATAAAGAACACAATAATATCACTGTGACTACAAAATGTCCATTTCATCCTTATTCAGCCTGACCTCTCTGCAGGAGAGGTCGGGCTCTAATTTCCTTCTTACTGACAAGTATTTCCGATACAGGACTGCCCTGGTGTACAGCTGCCACAGTTAGTAACACCACCACAACCATCAGCTATTGGTCCGCAGTTCGCCCCCAGTTGTGTACAAGTCTGCGGCGTGCAGACATTGTTACCACATAGTGAATAGCCGCCACCACCACAAGTCTGCGGAAACGTACAAGAACCACAATTTATTGTTCCCCCGCAGCCATCACTGTTCAATCCGCAGTTTGCGGGAATCTGGTTGCAGGTTTGTGGTGTACACGTTTGGGTACAAACCCCAGCCAAACAGTTTTCGCCATTAGCGCAGTCAGCAGCCGAAAGACAAATCAGCACAGGTGCAGTGCAGGCGCCATTCACGCATTGATTGCTCTGGCAGGATGAGTTCGCACTACAGGGAGCGCCGGTATTGGGCTGGGCACAAGTCTGCGTTGCCAAAGAACAATAACCCGTTTGACATTGCGAAGATGATGTACAAGGGGCGCCATTATTGGGTGTAGCACAAACGCCAGCTGAGCAGAAATTGCTTTGGCAATTTGAATTGAACATGCAGGAGCTGCCATTAGTTAAGCCCTGGCAACGTCCAAGAATACAGGAGCCGCTTTGGCAAGTTGCATTGGTCAGACACACAGCACCATTGGGGGAAGCACATTGACCAGAAAAACACAGACTTCCGGCAATACAATTTTGATTACCCGAACAGGCTGAGCCATTGCCTGAAACGCAGATACCAGCACTACTGCAGCTTCCAGCCACACATTCGGCACTAGTCGTACAACTGCTGCAAAGATGGGTCACAGGGCTACAGAAATTACTCTGACAGTCGGTATTGACACTGCAGGGAATTCCCGGGGGGGCCGTGCAAGTTCCCGAGCTGTTACAGATACTGCCAGAAGCGCAGTCGTTGTTGGATCGGCATGAACTGCAGGTGTGAGTCAGGGGATCGCAAAAATTGGTCTGGCATTGAGCATCTACAGTACAAGGTGTATTTTTTTGTTCAATACGGGTTACATCAAGACCATCCAGTATACTGGGTTGAGAGCATAAAAATTCATCAGGTGAATTATCACCAGGCGCTTTAGTTTTACAGACAATAGGCCCGCCTTTGACCACAGGATCAATAAGGCTGCCATTAATTTGCAGGTACAAAAAGCAAAACTCGCCTCTGTGCAAAAGAAACGGAGAGGAACACACTCCGCTTCCACCGGCAATCTGCACAATGCCTCTAATCGGCTTGGTCGTTAAAATTCTTGGAATTCCTGTGTTATTGGTTACCCTGTATACAGCAACAGCGACACCATTGTTTGTGATTTCCAACGGCGCCCGTTGTATCACATCCACAGAAAACTTCGGGATTGGCAGGGCATTACTGGTAATGTTTATCAAAGTAAAAAAAAGAGTGATTATCAATCTAGCGAAGAGGGTTTTCATATTCAAATCCAATGAGTTAATACGCTTAGTTTCTGACTCCATCAGAAACAGTCGATAAGATAACTCATAAGCTATTGAAAATAAATTGCTTGTATATAAGATACGCCTGCTTTTAATCAGGCATTTACAAGTGTATTTCATTGATATAGTGTAATGTCTCTTTTTATCATCACCCCGAGTACAGGAATGAAAGAATTTTTAAAACTGAGCAATTCCGTCAATGCAAGAAAATCGCACAATGAGCCTTATCAGCCCATCAGTCGCGCGGATAAGAAAAATGATCTCCGGCAAACGGCTAAAGATCAGCTTGACAAGAGTGTTTTAAAGGCGCTCCGGGCAGAGGCAAAAGCTGATGTTGAAGAGGAACTTGATGAGGAAGCAGCCTCCTATTTCAAACCTTAGTCAGGAAGTTGTTGTATCCTCGAGCCCATAGGGTCAATAAAAGAGAAAGCCCCCTTTCTAACTCTCACTGCCATTAAGTTAAGGACTTCTGTCATTCCCGCGAAAGGCGGGAATCTATTCCTCAGTCGGCATTGCGGCTAGCTCAGAGATGGATCCCCGCCTTTCGCGGGGATGACAGTTTAATCTACAGTTGAGCTTAACTTAATGGCAGTGTCTCTAACTCTCTCCCCTGAGGAAGAGAGGATTTTACAAATCAATTTTAATCGCTTCTTTTCTGGAGGGTTTAAGTGCTGAGGTTAGCCAGATAATCAGAAGACCGCATACGGCTCCTGTTATTGTTCCAATGCCCCCGGATTTCAGGCTGCCTATAATAGCTCCCAAATCCATACCAATAATAATTTCCGCATTAATCCAGAGAGAAGCTGATATCACCTGCGCGATGTTGTCTTGCGATAATACCGGGTAGTTCTTGGTTTTTTTATAAATTTTAAATGAAGTAATAGCGATAGCCACTGCCCCACCCAATAAAGTGCCGGCAATTAATCCTATAAGCGCTCCAATGATAATTGCTGGATTTACATTTAAAAAACAGCCGCTTGTGCTGGTACAAAGCGTGAATGATTGTGCGATAAATCCACCCGAAAAGAGACCAATGATCCCCCCGCTAGCGCCGCCCAGTAATGCGCTGACAACTCCCGAAACATAGAGACAGGGATTACGTACAAGCCGTTCGACCCAATTCGTCAACGAAATAATTTTTTTTCCCTTGCTCATCAGCATTTCCTTTATGGATCATTCTGCCTTTACTGCCACCCTAAAAATCCTCTCTCCCTCAGGGAGAGAGTTTGAGACATTGCCATTAAGCTAAGGAGATTCTGTAGTGCATGTAGGTTGGGCCCTTGGCCCAACATTGAGTTCTGGAGTGGTCCAACCCTTTTGTTGGGCCAAGGGCCCAACCTACAATAATTCCTTAACTCAATAACAGTTCAAGGCTTAAAAAAAAGTATTTTATAATGCTTTCCCAACAGAAGCTACGCTATTATAGTCAACCAGTCTTTTTTAATGACCATAGGATATGTCGGTAAATACCACTGTGCACTCTAATCAAGTGATGTATAAACTCATCAAATCATTATTGCTCGGCACGCCTTTATTTTTTTTAATCGACAGTCCCTGGGCAACCCAATACATTAGTAACGGGCAGGATATCTGCAATTTTATCGCGGTGATTACTTACAGCCTCTTTCTATTTTATGCGCGCGGCAAATTGTATTGGCTGATTTTACTGATGACCATTTCCAGTCTGTTTGCTGAAATTCTAGGCTCGCTGATCCTGGGGCTTTATGACTACCGCCTGAAAAATATTCCCATCTATATCCCCTTGGGACATGCCCTCATCTACGCTACCGTTTACTATACCAGCAAACATCCCTGGGTACTTTCGAATCATGTGAAAATAAAGGAATGCCTCGCCCAGTTCGCTTTCCTGGCAGCATTTCTATCCTTATTTATGATCGACGATGTCGCAGGCTTCATTGGTTATCTGGTATTTTTGACGGTCTTATGGTTTCGTCAGAACAAATTGTTTTATTTATGCATGTTTGTAATGGTTTATTATGTTGAATTGACTGGAACCACTTTCTATACCTGGTCATGGTATGGCGTCACCGGCGCTCATCCCCATTTCCCCACAATGGGATTTACCCCCTCTGGTGCCGCCGGCTTTTATGTACTTCTCGACTTAACCAGCAACTCGCTTTATTACTATCATTTGAGGATATTGCGATTTACTTATCGCCTGGTGCCAGAGCTTAGGGTAAAAGAAATAAACCTGCAAAAAGCTTAGATAATACTGCAGCAGAACACTTCCGCTTGCGCGGAAGATGATACTGGATCTACAAATTAAAACGACGATTTGTAACCATAATTCTCGGCTATTGTCTTAGCCTGTTCTAACTTGGCCTGGACAGCCTGTGCTGACTGAAAAAACGCAGGAGAGGCTTCTGCAGCCAGGTCTTTTAAAAATTTAATACCAGACTGTCGTTTTGCAAATTCTTCCTGCATTTCTTTGCCGGGCGACTCTTTACTGTCCTTTTCCTCATAAGATTCGAGCAGATTAACCAGACTGGTTAAATAGGTTTTCATTTGAATCGACATTAACTCTGCACATTCTGTAGCATTATTGCACATCAAACCAGTTGAAACCATCGCAAGAACAAACGTATTAGTCAGCAGAAAAATTTCCTGCGCTCTCTTAAGCTGCTCTGCTTTCTTCTTCTCTAATTTAGCGGCAAGTTCCTGCTGCTTTTTATCTCTATTATTCAACAGAATGCTACACGCCGCTTCTTTCTGCGCATAATTGACTTGAATAGGAGTAAAAAGATGGGAAGCGGCTTTACCACTGATTGATGACTTGGCAATAATATCGACAATATTAGAATAATCCTTTTGTGCGGCACTTAGTAATGCAAATGTCAGGGCGGCTTTTACCGCTTTGACTTGCTCATCCAATCGATTAACGGCCTTAATGACACCTCCTCCGACAAGCAATTGGTTGCTGACTTCTAAAGGAAGTCCATCAGCCATCAGATTTGTCAACGCTTGGCCGTCATTTGTTTCTACCGCCTCAAAAAGAGATGAAATAAATTGTTTGGTGGTACTAGATACAAAAGTGTAATCATAATCAAATTCAGCAAGCAACATAGTGCATTCCTTGTATAAAAGAGCCAAATTTTACGCAATCAGTAGCAAAAAGTAAAGAACCAGGTGGTTGCCCTCAGGAATTCAGTGTCTATAATTCCTATAAACTGCGCACAAATTATTAGCATGATGAAATCAAGTAAAAATAATCTGGAGCAAGAATCTTTTCTTTTACGTGTAGCCAATGAAGTCCAGGGAATTAAAACTGGTCCAATCGCAATGCAGGCTGCCGGCATTCAGACTGAATTTGCCACGGTGAATGTGCTCGCCGCTCAAAGTTTTAATAGCATGGTGGTTTTACGCTCAGGTTCTCCGCCCGTTTATAATAAGCAGCGCAGCCCAAAAAGCGGCCTTAATACATCAAAAACCAGTAACCAGGGATTTTTTAAAGGTGCTCTGGCAGCTGATGTCCTGTTTACCCGTCTGGAAAATGACGTTCTGCGCGGCATTGATCCCAAAGACACCAAACGGCTGAACTGCCCTATTAAAACTATTGACTATCAGCATCTGCTCCAACTTCCTGTTAACATGCTTGATATTATCAGGGAAACGGGAGCAGGCGGCGATTTAGAGGTATTAGCTTACGATGACGAATCAGGCCAATTACGGCTTGGGTATAAAGCAGGCAAGGGAGCCGCCGAATTTAAGGGACAATTTGCGGTTCATTTAAAAAATGGTGTGCAAGAGCAGTTATTTTATTCACGCCCCTGGGATAACCCTGCCAATCAGCCTGACTGGGATAAAAATAAAAATATACTGAATAAGCCCCAAACGTTAAGCGCCATACCCGATGAGATTTATGAACGCTTCTTTCATTGCAGCTTTCCACTATTTTACAGTTTAAGCGAATCAACAACAGCGGAAGATCTTAAGCCCGCCATGGTATTTGCAAATACTCCACGTACAGGTACTGATTTTTTAACAGCAATGGGTGAAAGCCATCCCGAGTACCATCGAGTCAAAGAGTTTAATCAGAATACCGCAGAATCGCTTGCAAAAATTCTTGCTATCCTTGATGAAGAAACCATCGCATCCATCTATGATCAATCTGCCTTGATTGTTGCTGGTGACTGGGATGGTCTGTTACTAAGCCATCCCCTCAATATGGCAATCGAGTACCAGCAAGCCTGCAACACCAGCGCAGCACTCCCCTCAGTGATGTTTGCCAATATGAATCAATTGAGAGAGCAAACCGAAAAATATCTGGAAGAGTTAAAGCAGCAAATAGAGAATAAAACTCCAGAGCAATTGTCGCCTTTCGACAAGCTGATATTATCCGTAAATGCTAATCAATTAATTACGCCCTATACCATTTCACGCGCAGGTTGTATTACCCCGCATGAGTTTTTATTCCAGCAACTCATTAATTACGCTTATCGCGACCAGGAAAATGTCTTAGGTGAACCTTACAACCTGCAGGCCTTACAAACCATAATGGATAGCGTACTTGAACACTTCAGACAAAATGGTTCACGTCCGCCGAGTGCTGAATTTGATTTATTTTTAAGAAATGAATTACAGAAAATTCTACCTGCAGACTCAGAAACAAGTCCCTGGCGGATTGATATTTATTTCTCACATTTAAAGCATCATGCGCAAATCGCTTGCAACAATGGAGCGACTCACTATAAGATACCGCACCCGCAACATGATCAGAATATCCATGACCTTTATCAACATGGGTTTGATATGCGCAATCCCTACGGCTGCAATATCGAGGGAGCCTGGTTAATGATCACCCCAAAAGGCGAATTTATTTACGGCGATAGCGAGGAGCAATTGATTCAGGTTTTGCTGGTCGAAAAAGATTTTTACCGTGAACACCAGATTGATGTAAACCCTAAAGCTGATTTGGAAAAAGGCTGGGACAAGATTTTAAAATTGCAAGAGCCGCCAGAACCGCCGCTAAGACTCTCCTTATCTTCATCATCACTGTTTAAGGAAGAAGCAGCGCCTGTTCCGCCGCCAAGAAAAGCGTATGAAACACCAGCTCTGGATCAAAACCGGGTGACGACTCAGGAATATCGGCAGCAGATGGAACAATTACAGCAGCAAGAGCAGGCTTCCAAGCCAACGAATGAATTTAACCCGCAAACTGGCCTATAAGGGCAGGAGATTGTATGTCCCAACTGCGCGAACTCGAACAGTGTATGTCCAGCCTGGATAAGATGGTGGTCAAATCCAGAATTGATTGCAGTAATATGCAGCAATTAAAATTGTTTTTGGCGGAACTCGGTTTCCTGCAAAAAGCTTATGAAGCCGAAGACTTTATCGAAGATCATATAAAAAATATCAGAGATCAGATACCCGAGGTCATTGCTGAGTTCGAGGAAGCAGATCCTAAGGAATTGGAAGCTATTTTTAAAGAATTCCTATTCTGTATAGAGGAAATTGAAAAGGAGCGCTCCCCTTCTCCTCGTCGCCCCGGTTAGCCCAGGCTTCGCGATTATTTTTTAGCCAGTAACACCGAGCAGGGAAATTTGCTGACTGACTCCTGTTTTTGCGGCAGAACCGTAAAATTAATCCGTTCCAGCAAGGTGATATACTCCCTGGTGTACTTCATCACATTAACGCCAAAATCATCCTGAAAAATATAACGGTATTCACAAGCAAGACAAAAATCTTTATTGTGATCTTTAAAAACCTCACATATGGCGACATGCCCTTCACGGGGTAAGGACTGATAGGCCATTCTCAAAAGCTTACGGGCTACTGTTTCATCCCAGTCGAACAGCACACGCGCGAAAATAATTAAGTCAGAACCCACAGGAAAGGCATCATCCTCCAGAAAATTGCCCTCAACAACCTTTATCCGCTCGCTTAATCCGCGTGATTCAATATTCTGTCTTGCGATTTCAGCCGAGGCGGGCAAGTTATACACTGTCGCTTTAAGATGCGGATAAGCTGACACAAAAGCGCAAGCCATTGTGCCATCCCCCCCGCCTACATCCAAAAAATGCTTCACTTTTTTAAAGTTAACCTGCTCCAGAATACAACGGATTGTGATATCCGATGTACCAGCCATCCACTGCTCAAGCCAGGCGGCATGCTGTGCTGTTTTCGGCGGCCAGGGAGCATCGGTTTTCACCTTTCCGAATTGCAAGGCATCTTTTAGATTTTCACTTGCAGATTCGGTCCATATATCGAAAAAAAACTGCATTCCCCACCAGCCATTTTCACCGCTTTCCTGAAGTGTCCTGAAATTATCCGGCAATTGATAACTAGCCTGTTCTTTGTGGACTTTTTTTATTAAGAAATGTTCACTGGATAGTAAATGCAGCCATTTTTTCCCTCTGACAGGATGCAATCCAAGCCGCTTGATGATTTCATTTTCCTCTACTGTATGCTGACTTTCAAATAAGGCAAACAGGTTAAGCTTAAACATCGCTTCCACCAGTTTTAGTCTGGCGCCAGCTGCTGTCAGTGAAAAATAATTTTCATAGAATGCATTATTGCGTTTTCTGCTTCCCGCCCTCAGTATTCGCCCTGGAATGGCATCTGTTTTTTTCTTAAACCACTTTAAAAGTTTCATATCGTTACTATTTCAAAAGATTGTTAAATTCGTCCAGTAAACACTCATGCAGGCCAGTTTTCATTTGCGTATCCAAAGTGAATACAAAATGATCTCCCATATCATAGATGCGCATAAAAATGATGCGGATTTTTTCACAGTTCATCCAGTTGATCGAGTTATCCCAATCGATATAATTGTTTTGAGTGTAGCTGTCTTGCACCAGCTTGTTGATATAAGTGTAAACCAGCATATAAGGCTGCTTTGTAGCGTCCACTATCGATTCAGGAATGAGATCATGCTCAAGTATGCGGCTATAGCTGGTATAATTCGCCATTCTGAAATAAACAGCAAGGGTATTTTTTAACTCAAGGGCACGCTCTTTGAGTGGTAAATGGCTGCTGCCCAGAAATACAGGCAAGCCGATAGCCAGATTAGTCAGTAAATCCCGGACCTGTGGTATGGGAAGATTGCGATTGGAAAAGCTGATATAAAAGAAAAGCTTATCGGTTTTTGCCAGTTTTGAGATTGCCTGCTGTAGAAGCAAGGCGAAAATCACACTATGAGGCGAGTCCTGAAGTGTATGTTTGTCAGAAAATCCATCGATCGTATTTTTCTCAATCATAAAACAGGTATTTCGTTTTTCAGATGCTCCCTTAAAAATAGCCCCTAAATGATTATAATCTCCAAAATTGACTGACGCCAAACAAGCTCTAAGCTCTTCAATATTGCCAATTGCATCCGCCGAAATTTCATTGATTTGGTTTAAGTGTAAAACCTCATCTCTTTTCTTTTGCTTACGATTGAAGGTTCCTTCGTAACGGCGAAAGATTTCTTCGCGCATCAATAATGCGGACCAACCGTCGATTGCGATATGGTGATACGCCATGACCAGAAAATGACGGCTCTTCTTTTTATAGACATAAACTCTCACCAGATGGTCAGCGAATACAAAGGTTTTCAATTGTGAAAACAGCTTTTTATTGCCAAAAAAAACCGGGGTCTCGAGCTGAAAGCTCGCTTGTAATGGCGATTGCACAAAGAAGAAATCTTCATCCAGCCATTTCAGTTGACTGGATAACATAAAATGATTTGCAAGCGTTTCTGCTATTGCAATTTGCAACTTTGCGGCATCGATATTTTGCTTAAGGCACCAGAAAGCAATTTGATACACTCCCTCTTTATCCAAACCATATAGTTCGCGACTGTAAACGGTTTTCTGAATTGGATTTAACCGGACTCGACTCCGGGATTCCGAGGGCATTTCGCCTACATTTTTTAAACAAGACTCTATCTCCGAGAGCGGGAGTGTGTCTTTAATTGTTGAGATATCCAGCCATTTACCGGTTATTTTCTGGATAGTTTCCGCCATTTCCAGATAATCTACAGACTCAAATCCTAAATCCCCTATCCTGGTGTTAAGATCAAATTCCCGATCACCAAAAAAAGGCCTGAAGTAATCGAATAAATGATTAACTTCTGCAGAAACCAATTGCTGTTTAAGCCTTAAATAATCGATTTTTCCACTAGTTGTCAGAGGGAATTCCTGAGAGAAGATAAACTCATTCGGGTGCATATACTCTGGAAGATGCGCCTGCAAATGATGTTTCACCTGCTTTAGCAATCGATTATTCTCAACACTCTCAATGAATAACAATACACGGTTTTCTTCCTGGACTGCAACAAAACCAGTTTCAGGAAATGCTTTCTTCAGCACAAACTCAATTTGATTCAGACTGATTAACTGGCCATATCGTTTGACTAATCGCTGCGAACGCCCGCTAAAATACAATTGCGCCGCTTGCATTGTCACAAAGTCGTTACTTTTAACGAAACGGCGATCGCTGATTTCAAAATAACTGGCCTGACTAAGATCAGGGTCCAGGTAGGCGGTGGATATATTTCCTGTTAAATATAACTCATAACCCTTCGTCGAATCTGATATCAATTTAAAATCACATCCGGGTCTTAAGTTACCCAAATGCAGGGCTTCATTTTCCGTTAAAGGCGCGTTTATTTTTTTGTAAAAAGGAATTAAACATTCAGTGGTACCGTATAAATTGTAAAAAACAGTCTGCGGATTAATATCCTCATACCAGTCATTAATCGTTTCAGCGTGAATTGGCTCCCCGCTTAATAATACCAGTCGAACTGTCTTTAAATACTCAGACAAATGCTGCTCCCTTAAATGCCTGACCAGTTGTTTGAATAAACTGGGGGTCAGGTTAAGAACCGTGATGCGCTTTGTTAACAATCCGTTGATAATCGCCTGCAATTTATTGCTAGAATGTCTATCAATAAAACAGAGAGAAGCGCCTGAGAGCAATGGCACAAACAAAGCGCGGATTGACGCAGCAAATGAAAACTCACTGGTACACAAAAAACAGTCATCCTGCTTCAACTTAAATTCATCTACACACCAGTTGACATAATCAGACAGGGTATTGAATTGATAATGAACCGCCTTGGGAAATCCAGTCGTTCCGGATGTGAACAGGATTTCCCCAGGTACTAAGCAAGCGTCTCTGAATATCTCAGGCTGATGATATAAAAACCCTTTATTTTCCCTGAACGTTTGAGAAAACTCTCCGCCCAATTCAGTCTGCACCAGCAATAAATCGATGGGATAGCGCTGCTGATAATTGTGGATTAATTCTGCAGAGGTTGAAGAATGCAAGGGAATAAAGCATCGATTACTGATTATCAGTGCATAGCAGAGGCAAAGATAATCGATAGAAGGCATTCCCAAAACCATAACCGAATGAATGTTAAATGAGTTAATCCATTCCAGATATTCACCAACTTTCGCTAAGCATTGAGCTTTATCCAGAATTGTTGATTCATCAATCAGGCTCACTGATTGTTCTGGATCAGAAAAAACCGTCAGAATGCTTCTCGAAAGATCATTTTTAATACTCAGTGAAGAAAACTTCATCAGCTAACCTTTAGTGTAACAAGAGACAAATAAATGCAGGCCAAACATGGGCTCAACCCGCTTAGTCTGTCGCTATCTGCTATAAGTGTAAAATAGTTACTATAAAATCAGCTTCAACTTGTGTCATTTTCATAACCAGTCTTAATAAAGCGCTAAAGAAGAACTCTGATTTAATAGAATTTATCACCAGTTTTTCCTATTATGAATACTTTGTTTATCGCATCTCTTTGCGATTATAGCGGTTGATCAGCGTTTCGGAGCATGAATCAGTGGTAAAAATGGATAAAAGTGTGGAATCAAACTCTAATATAAGTGAACCGCTTGCAATTATCGGGATGAATTGCCTGTTTCCAGGCATGAATGCTGATATTGAAGATTGTGAGGCGTTTCATGCCATGTTGATGGAAGCCCAAACGCCAATAAAAGAGGTTCCGCCAAATCGCTGGAATATTGACGCCTATTATGATGCCGATCGAAATAAAACTAATAAAATCATCAGCCGTAAAGGCGGGTTTTTAGAAGATCCCTATCTTTTCGATGCCGATTTTTTTAAAATATCGCCGGTTGAGGCGAAGCAAATAGATCCTCAGCACCGTCTTTTTTTAGAAGTGGCCATTCGCGCCTTAAATCATGCCAACATCAGCACTGATACTCTCACGGGTTCAGATACCGGAGTGTATTGCGGGCTATCTACCCATGAATACAATCAGTTAAACATTAAAGACCAAATCGAGTTCAATGAATACACTCCGGTGGGTGTGGCAGCAAGTGCCAGCGTGGGAAGACTCTGCCATTATCTGAACCTGAAAGGTCCGGCGATGGCCGTGGATACCGCCTGCTCCTCTTCATTGTCCGCCTTGTATCTCGCGGCGAATGCGCTGCGAACAGGACAATGTCAGCTGGCGATTGTCGGAGGAGTCCATCTGAATCTCTGTCCGGAAAATTTTATTGGCGTATCACGAGCCAATATGCTCTCTGCGCGCGGTCAGTGCAGCAGTTTTGATAGTCAGGCAGACGGTTATGTACGCAGCGAAGGTGCTGCGGTGGTGATTGTAAAACGACTTAGTGATGCGATAAAAGACGGGGATACCATCCATGCCGTGATAAAAAGCCTGGTGATGAACCAGGATGGAGGGGGCATCAGCATGGTTTCTCCCAATGTGGAAGCGCAAATCGCCATGCATAAGGCTATTCTCGCTGACGCGGCAATAACTCCAGGAGACATTGATTACATTGAAACGCATGGAACCGGGACCACCGCCGGTGATACTGTAGAATTCAAAGCAATCGAAACAGTCCATCAAGGCCATCATTCAGAAACTAAGCCATTAATCGCAGGCGCATTAAAAAGCAATCTCGGCCATACCATTTCCTGTTCAGGACTTGCCTCGCTGATTAAGGTGATTTCTGCCTTAAAACATGAACACATTCCGCCAAACCTGCATTTTTCAAATCCTAATCAATCAATCCATCCAGAAATAATTCCAGCGCTGTTTCCAATAACCGCCGTTTCATATAAGAAACAGAATCATAAAAAACGAATCGCTCAGGTAACCAATTTTGGCTTCAGCGGAACCAATGTCAGCCTTTTAATCGAAGAGGCCCCTGAACAGCCCAAAAGAGTCACTGATGAGAATGAGCAGGAATGTTTTGTAATTTCCGCCAACAGCGAAAATTCATTACAACAGATGCTCAGACAATACCCTGACTTTCTGAAAAACAGCAGCGACAATTTACACGATATTTGCCTGAGTTTAATAAACTGCCGCAATCATTATAAATTTCGCTGTGCTATTTTGGCGAGCGATAAACAGGAACTCGTGCGTGCGATTGAATCAGCCCATTATGCGATAGAAAAAGTTGCTGTCAAAAAAGACCGTCTGATTCTTGATACACCGAAAGCCATTTACCAGCAATTTATGGCCGGCCACAATGTCAAAACCCCGGAAAATATTGCTTATAACAAGGTTAATTTACCGCTGTATTGCTTCGACAAAAAACATTTTTACCATGAACCGCATGCGATTGAAGCGATTGCACCCCAATTATTGGCAAAAGATGAACCCATTGCCATTATTGGTATGAGTTGCCGTTTCCCCAAAGCGCCCAATCTTAATGAATTTCTTGCCCTTCTCGAACAAGGTAAAAGCGGGATGGATTTCATTCCCTTAGATCGTTGGGATAATGACAAATTTTACGATCCCAATATTGAGACGCCCGGAAAACTCTACGTTAAGCAGCTTGGCTTACTCGATAATATTAAACAGTTTGATGCCAATTTTTTTAATATCAGCCCTCGCGAAGCCAAGTTCATGTCGCCGCAATTGCGTATTTTTATGGAATGCAGCTATCATGCGCTGGAACATGCCAACCTCTCTCCTGACCTCATCAAAAACAGCAAAACAGGAGTATTCGTAGGGATTGGTACCAACGAATACCCGCGAATTATGGAAAACGCAGGCCTTGGGCTCGAAGATTTGAACATCTATTTCGCTACAGGCAATGTATTGAATGCCTTAGCCGGACGAGTCGCTTATGCCTTTGATTTACATGGCCCGGTTCAGGTGGTGGATACCGCCTGCTCGTCTTCAATGACTGCTATCCATAATGCCTGTCTTAGCTTGCAGGCGGGCGACTGCAGCATGGCGATAGCAGGAGGTGTTAATGTCATATTAACCCCTAACTCCAATATTACCTTGTCCAAAGCCAAAATGCTGTCACCCGATAGCCGCTGTAAAACCTTTAGCGAGGATGCCGACGGCTATGCACGAAGTGAAGGCTGTGGTGTGATTATTTTAAAACCCTTACAGGCAGCCCTGAAAGACAATGATACTATTCTGGCGGTGATTAAAGGCACCGCAACTAACAGCAGCGGTAAAAGTGGTGGGTTTACTGTTCCCAATGGCATCGCTCAGGAAGAGGTTATCCGTCGCGCGCTGGCCAAGGCAAAACTCAATCCTCAGTCAATCGATTACATTGAAGCCCATGGAACCGGCACCCCCTTGGCCGATCCCATTGAAATGAATACACTGACCAGAGTCTTTTCCTCTTCACACAGTCAGGCGCATCCGCTGTATGTGAGCTCGGTTAAAACCAATATTGGTCATAGCGAAAGCGCATCCGGTGTCGCAGGAGTCATTAAAACAGTCTTAAGTTTACAGAATGAACGTCTGTTTAAGCATTTAAACTTCAAAAGGCTAAACCCTGAGATTGAACTTAAAAATACTGCTATACCCTTAGAAACTATGCCTTGGCCTGACACTTCGGATTTAAAACGGGCAGGCGTCAGCTCCTTTGGATTTAGCGGCGCCAATGCGCATGCCGTAATTGAACAAGCTCCGGAACGCGCTGTTGAAAAAAAAGCGTTTTCCCAGGAATTTACCCTGATTTTATCCGCTAAAAGCCAGGAATCACTCGAATTACTTATCGCTCGCTATGAACAATATTTATCGGATACCGACGATGAGTTTGCCGATATCTGTTATACGGCGGCCACTTGCCGCGGTCACTATCTATTCAGAACCATTCTTCGCGCCAGTACCGCTGCTGAGGCGGCAACCCTTATCAGAAAACGTCTTTACCTGATTTATCCGCTTAAAAAAGAAGAAGGAACTCGCTCTCAACCGCAGAGCCTTGATCAACTGCAAACGGCCTGGCAGGAAGGTTTGAGCTTCGACTGGCAAGCGTATTACCACTCGCTGAACATTCAATTTGAAAAGGTCAATTTACCGCTTTATGAATTTGATCGGCAGGAATACTGGTTTGAGAATAAGAACACTTCAACAGACACAGCAATCCCTGATGACTGGTGTTT
The DNA here is from genome assembly GCF_003265995.1 of Legionella quinlivanii. Classification (GTDB taxonomy): domain Bacteria; phylum Pseudomonadota; class Gammaproteobacteria; order Legionellales; family Legionellaceae; genus Legionella_C; species Legionella_C quinlivanii_A. Next base: position 190,942 of record NZ_MVJN01000004.1, read on the forward strand.
TCAACTGCAATGGCAGCCCCAGGCCCTCAATAAACAGAATGCCGGTCAGAACCGCAAACGCTGGCTTTTAATAGGAGCCTCTGAATTAGCCTCCGGTTTTGAAAACCAGGGCTTAAATATCATTCAAGCGGAAGAAAATTATTCTCTGGAAGATTTGGATGGGGTTATTTTCGCTGCAAGCCTGCAGTCGATACCAATGGATGACATTCATTCGCTATTAGAATTTCAGAAAAACACCATTAAACAGCTCCTGAATTTAGTCAAAGAACTTGACGCAAAGCATGCTGACTTAAAGTTGATTGTGCTCAGTCATAACGGCATTGCAGAATTTGCAGGCGCTCCCAATCTGGCTAACAGCCCTCTTGCTGGTTTTTGCAAAACCCTCACACTGGAATTACCGCAATTTGAGAGCATTCTTATCGATTTCGATGAACTGGATATCCCCCGGATAGTGGATGAAATTTATTATAATCATGACGGCTCCTATGAGCATATGGTTGCCTATCGGCAGGGAAAGCGTCTGATAAGCCGGTTAAAGAAAATACCCTTGGCGGATGAAAAAAACAATCTGAATCCTAAGGCTCGCTATCTCATTAGCGGCGGACTGGGAGGCTTGGGTCTCATAAGCGCTAAGGCCTTACTGGCAAGCGGAGCCAGGGAATTAATTCTACTGGGTAGAAATCCTGAAAAACCAGGTATTGAAGAAAGGCTTAAGACAATTCAGCTGAATTATCCCGACGCCACTATTAAAACAATCAGTCTGGATATCACCGACAGGGAAAAACTGAGACAATTGCTTGTTGAGCTCAATAAAGATGGTATGTTAAAAGGAATTATTCATGCCGCCGGGGCCGCTGTAAAGGCCTCACTACTTGAACACCAGAATGTCGATGTCGATTATTTATTTTCCGCTAAAGTGGAAGGCAGCTGGTATCTGCATGAGCTAAGTCAGAACGTTGATCTGGATTTCTTTATTGGATATTCCTCTATCTCCTCCGTTTTTGGCAGTAATAAAGAATCGGTTTACAGCGCCACCAACAGTTTTCTGGATGCTTTAATGAGCTATCGGCGGCAGCTGGGATTGCCTGGTATAGCCATTCAATGGGGCCCCTGGGGGGAAGCCGGGATGTCAATCAAACGGGCCCGCGATCAGGGATTAAAAGAATCTTTAATCAGCAATGCCCAGGGACAGGAATTTATCAGAACCCTGCTCCATAGCGGATTAAAACAGCTGACAGTTATATCGCCTCAATACCTGCAATTCATGCTGGATTTTGTGCATAAGCCCCGCCCATTATTCTATCAGGCATTGGCGGAATCACTTGAGCAGGCAGCGGATGAAAAAGGGGCTCCATCAGAAGAACCCCGCTACTCATCGTGGCTTCAACACTATGCTCAATGCAGCGAGGATAAACGCCTGCAAAGCTGTAAAGCCCTGGTCACAGACGTCTGCAGGGAAATTCTGGAAATTTCTGCACAGGAACCTCTTGATGAGGATGAAGGTTTTTTTGAAATTGGCTTTGACTCCTTAATGATGACCGAACTCGCAAGTTTATTAAGGAAAAAGCTGGAACCTTCGCTGAAACTTGCAGCGACCATCGGCTTTGATTATCCATCAATCAGCAAACTGGCTCAGTACATCCATAGCGAGCTTGGAGCTCGGACAATTGATCATTTGATTCAAACTGAGATGAAACCGCAAGAGGATGATATCGCCATTATTGGCATGAGCTGCTCTTTTCCCAAAGCCACTGATCTTGACGCATTTGAAGCCCTGCTCGAGCAGGGTTTAAGCGGCATCCAGGATATTCCTGTTGAGCGCTGGGATAATCGAAAATATTATGATCCGAATCGAAATGCTCCGGGTAAATCCTATGTCAGTAAAATGGGATTAATTGAGAATATCAAAGGCTTTGACGCCTCTTTTTTTGGAATTAGTCCGCGTGAAGCCAAATTGATGGATCCCCAGCAGCGTCTTTTTCTGGAATGCAGTTATAAAGCACTGGAACATGCCAATTATCCCCCTGAATCCTTACGCGGCAGTCTAACCGGGGTCTTTGCGGGTGTTGGACCTAATGAATACTATGCAAGCCTTGAAAAATCCGGTTTTTCAAATGAAGAACTAAGCACTTTTTCGATTACCGGAAATGTATTAAACCTGATTCCAGGACGAGTTGCTTATATTTTTGACTTTAAAGGCCCATCCTTAAGTATCGATACCTCCTGTTCCTCGGCGCTGGTGGCTATTCATTATGCCTGTACCAGCCTGAAAAACGGTGAAATCGACTATGCCCTGGCAGGCGGCGTAAATGTATTATTGATGCCTGAATCCAATGTCACCCTATGCAGAGCCAATGCCTTATCGCCAGACGGCCAATGCAAGACTTTTGATGCCGAAGCCGATGGCTATGCCCGCGGCGAGGGTTGCGGCGTTCTCTTACTCAAACGTATGGCAGATGCGATTCGCGATAAAGACACTATCTTGGCGGTGATTAAAGCGTCGGCAGTCAATAACGATGGGAAGGCAGCGGGTTTAACCGTACCTAATGGCAAAAGCCAGGAAGCTGTAATGTTAAAAGCCCTGAAACAATCAGGTCTGGCCAGTGAGGACATCAGTTATATTGAAGCGCATGGTACAGGAACCCCTCTGGGTGATCCCATTGAGGTGCATGCCATTCATAGCGTGTATGGCCAGGAGCGCCGTGATTCTTCCCTGTATCTTGGCAGTGTCAAGACGAACATCGGCCATCTTGAAGCGGCATCAGGCGTTGCCGGCATGATTAAAACCGTGATTGGCCTGCAACACAAAAAAATTTACAAGCATCTGAATTTTAAGCATTTAAACCCGAATATCAAAGTCAGGAATCCTTATATCGCTTTGCAGACATTGGACTGGAAAAGCTCTGGCCATTTAAGATATGCAGGTGTTAATTCATTTGGCTTTAGCGGCACCAATGCCCATGTCATTCTTCAGGAATTCCCGGAGAAAGCTTTTGTAGGCGCTTCAGAAAGTTCACAGTCATATGCTTTGATTTTGTCGGCAAAATCTCCTACAGCACTTGAGAAGTTGACTGAGCGCTATCAGCAATTTCTGAAAACCACCTCAGCTCAATTCAGAGATATCTGCTTCACAGCAGCGACTTGCCGTGATCATTATGCCTATCGACTGGTTCTGGTAGCCAAAGATCCTGTTGAAGCCGCTCAAAAGATTAGCGATGATCAGCTGCTGTATTCCTGGAAAAATCAGACCGGGCATTTGGAGGAAACAACTCCCCTGTTGAAAAATCTGTTACTCAGTTATCTTCAGGGTAACACCATCGATTGGGCTTCTTTTTATCATGGTGAGAACGCTGAGTTCATTAAGGTTAAATTACCTCACTATGTCTTTGAACGTAATGAATATTGGGCAGACAAAAAAAATGACCGCGCCTTGAATGTGGAACAAATTCATCCACTTTTGGGGCAAATGCTGACACTTCCGGATAATGAATTTCTCTTTAATCAGAAAACCAGTCTGGAGTTTTCAGGGTTTCTGGATCAATTTCAATTATTTGGCAAAACGATATTTCCTGCCGCGGCCAGCATCGAATGCGGCCTGTCAGCAGCTAAATTGATTTTCAAAGAGTCCGCTCTTTGTATCGAGCAGTTTAATATGCTGTCTCATCTGGCCATTGGCCAGACCCTTGATTTGCAGTTCCAGGTAAAACCAGCTGACAATAATTCTTTTGATATCAGGCATTTCGTCAAAAAAGATGAGCAGTGGCAGTTATTTGCCACAATGACCTTGCATGCAAGCGAGTCGGAAACTCCTGAACAAATTGATCTTGAGCATCTGATATCGCAATATACTCAGCATTACCAGCCCGAGCAAATCTACGACAAATTTAAGCAGGAATCCCAAAATTACGGTAAGTCCTTCCAGGTGCTGCAGGAAGTGCGCTTCAACGCGGACAGTCTGCTTGCAGAGATTCGCTTTGATAAAAGCAATGATGGCTATTATTATCATCCTGCATTGCTGGATGGCATCATGCAATCGGCCAGGCTTCTCTTAATTAGCGAAGGAAATTATCTTCCCTGCTCATTTTCGCGCATGACCAGTTTTCAGGAAGCGCCAAAAAGTGTTTGGGCACATCTTGTCAGACAAAAAGACTTTGACGGGAAAGACCCCGTTATTGAAATCAAATTGTATGATCATTCCGGTTTGCTGATTGCCCGCCTGGAGGGGCTTGTGTTAAAGCCCATTTCACGAAATGATCTGAATTTACAAGAAGTAATGCTGCAAAATCTTTATGAAACCCAGTGGCATCAATTGCCTCCGATAAACTCTGTTCCAGAATTGCCAGAGTATTTAGTGATTGCCAGTGATCCACAAAAAGCAGTCCAACTGCTGGGCGATATTAAATACCGATTGTTTTCCAATGTCAGTCAGCTGATGAACCTGACTGATAAAAATATCATTTTCCTATATGAGCAAGGTCAGTTTCATGAACTCGTCCATTGCTGCCAGCAGCTATTTAAATCCCGCCCGCAAAGCTTCCTCTTGCTGACTGAAAACGCACATGCCATTCACGATGGAGAAAAAGTAAATCCTTATCACAGTATGGCGAACGCATTCTGGCGAAGCTTTAGAAATGAATGGGATTTGAACCGCAACTTTACAGTGGATTTAGATGACGAGAGTGATTTATTGTCGGTTATACCTCACCTGCTGAATCCAGGCGAGGAAAATCAGTTTGCGCTCCGGGAAGGCGTATATGTGCCTCGAATCAAAAGAAAAGAATTAAGCAGCCCCATTGAGAATGAAGAACAGATATTCGACAACAAAAGCAGTTGCCTGATTACTGGCGGCACCGGGGCTATTGCGGCCGATCTGATTGACTATCTCATTGAAAGAGGCGCCAGACATATAATTATTACCAGCAGAAGCCCCTGCCCGCCCGCGACAGAGAATATAATTGAAGCTGCCCGATTCAAGCAGGTTACTATCAGGCACTATCAGGCAGATGCCAGCAATTACCAGCAAATGGACGCATTGTTCAATGAAATTCAGCAAAAATACCCGCCATTGACAGCAGTATTTCATCTCGCCGGTATAGTACGAGATGGTTTAATTATCAATTTGAGCGACGAAGATCTACAAGCGGTGTTGAGTTCTAAAATGGACAGCGCTTTGATTTTGCATCAGCTCACCCAGTCACTGCCCTTGAAATGGTTTGTATTGTTTTCCTCGACTGCTTCCTTATTGGGCGCACGTGGGCAGGCAAACTATGTCGCTGCCAATGGTTTTTTAGATGGCCTGGCTCATTTTCGAAAACAGCAGGGACTGCCGGGATTATCCATCAATTGGGGTCCCTTTAACGCGAAAGGTATGACGGCGAAACTGACCCCCGGCCTGCAGCAATTTGGCTTCATCCCTCTGGAAAAAGAAAATCTGAATGTCCTTGATTGTTTGCTAAATAGCGATTTAGCCCAAATCGCCGTTTGTCGTGTGCATTGGGACATTTATTTAAAACACTCGGTAAGACAAGCTGAACTCTCGGATTTTGCTAAAAACAAACCACCTGTTCAATACTTTTTTAATGCCTTACGTCAGAGAAGTCATGCTGAGCGCACTGGTCTTCTGAGTCGGGTATTATGTGAAATCACTGCTGATGTATTAGCGCTGGATAACGCCAGACAAATTCGGCCTCAGAGTGCTCTGTTTTCACTTGGGGTAGACTCGCTGATGTCCATTGAAATTCGCAATCGTATTCATGATAAATTACAATGCCCAAACCTGAGTATACCGATTGAATATTTCATCAATGATCCCAGTATTGAAAAAATTGCCGAAAATATCGCCCGGGAATTGCAGCTTATATATGAGCAGACTGATTCACCTGCTGAGGATACGCAATGGCTCAGAGAAGAAGTCCCTTTATGCGATTTCCAGTTTAGTTTCTGGGCAATCAATAAACTGAATTATGGCTATAACACGTCCATGCAGTTGCAACTCCATGGCAGGTTGAATAAGGAATATGTCAGCAGTGCGCTGGATTTTGTTGTTAATCAGCATGCTGCATTCTGGCTTCAGTTCAATCAATCAGTTCCCACTCAGACTCTGGAAAAACGGGGGGAGTTCAGATTGATTTATAAAGATATTTCTTTAAACAATGAATCCAATCTGCTCAGCCAGGAATTTTACAACAACACCATGCGGCTTATTGAGCTGGATCATCCGCCCTTGGTTCGAGCCTATCTTTATAAGCTGAATAATGACTTACATGAACTTCATCTGGTATTACCGCATATCATTGTTGATGATGCATCCTGCGATATTGTATTCGCTGAATTCAGAGCTTGTTATGAGGCGCTTTCTCAAGGGAAATCGCTGCTTCCAAGACCTGAGAAAAAATCCTTTTTAGATTATGTTAAAAATAATAATTCTCAATATCAGAGGGATTTAGATAATAAAATTTCATTTTGGCAGGAATACAATCAGGGTTGCAATTACCTGTATTTCGGCGCTCATCATCATTTGCCAGACGCCGCAGTATATCGGCCTCAGCACATGAATCATTACACAATCAATCCAGGGATAAGTACAATCGTTGAATGGCATGCAGCGAATAATCTGAATATCAGTTCAGGGCTTATCGCAATCTGTCAGATGGTCTTTCATCAAATGAGCCAGCAGCAAAAAATTCCCATTATCCTCATTCATACCGGTCGTGAAGGCAGTCAATATAAATCCACTGTGGGCCTGTTTTCACAATACAAACGTATCAACTTAAGTTATGAAGATAATCTTTCTTTTATTGATCGCATCAAAGCGGTGGAAACCGAACTTTTAAAAACTGCCCCTTTCCAGAGGTGTTCGTATTTTATTAAAAATACAGGGATTAATGGATCTAACTTCTCGATAAGCAAGCAGCTTATTTTTTGGTGGAATAAATGGTTTCTTGGCAAGTCATTTAATGAAGTAATCAATGAAAAACTTGTACCCTACTATCTGGATTATTTAAGCCAGAGCATCTTATTAAAGAAAAGCAGCCGGCTTAAAATAAAACTGAATAAATTATTTAAATGGAAGCTGCCGTTGCAGAAACCTGATGGTCTGAAAGTACTTATCAATATGACAGCCAGCGTCTTTGGCAAAGAAGTGGCAGACGCAAAATTTGCCGATTTGCATTACAGCTATCCCAGTTATTTTGGAGGGCTCAACCGCCCCATCGGCAATCAGAATTTATGGATTTACTTTTCGAGAAATGCCAAGGGAGACTATCAATTGTCAATCAATGGCCCTTTAACAGCCGAATGCATGGCAGAGATCGCCTGCCGTTTTAATGAAGTAGTTGATGAGCTGATTAAACAGCAAAGACGCTTGAAATAGACAACTCTTATAATTATGATGATTGATATTGATTTTAGTCAATCAAATCGTCCCAACGTCATCCTGAACGCAGTGAAGGGTCTCCTGAATCTGGCTCAGCTCTAAGCAGTTTGAGATCCTTCACTCCGTTCAGGATGACGTACCTGGGGAATTACTATTGATTTCATTAAAGGAACTATCATTCATCCGAATACGGAGCGTTTTTATTTAAGCGCAAAGGCTCTGGGCCTGCCTGTAATATTGAGAGAAGAAATTGATGGCTTTGAAGTGGTACTGGGAAAACACCACTACCATTTTTCTTATAATGAATCCCCTTTTAACAATAGCTGCAGCGCAAGAATCGCAATCAATAAATTTTACACAAACACTTTGCTGGAAAGTGCCGGCATTCCAGTCCCCAAAGCCGCTTATTTGAATCTTGAGGATTTTGAAAATAATCTGCTCAATGAGCGAATCGCTGATTTAAATTTTCCACTGGTAGTCAAACCGCTTACTGGCTCGCTGGGAATGGATGTTCTCTGTAATATTCAATCTCTTGAGGAATTAACTCGTCATCTGCTTCGCATATTTTCTTTGCACCATCATCTCTTGATTGAAGAATTCCATGGAAATTTAAAATCCTATCGTGTGCTGGTTTTCAATAAAGAAGTCATCGGCGTCGTTTTGTGCCGCCCGGCAAATGTTATTGGCAATGGCAGTCTTACTATCAAAGAGTTAATTGATGCTGCAAATATCGAACGGCAGGCTTTAGATAATCCAGATCTGGGGCCAATCACTGCAGATGAAGAATGCATGATTCGGCTTAAGGAGCGAGGTATCAGTCTGGATTATATTCCTCCAAAGGATGAGCGGATAGTTTTAGCTTACACGTCTAACGGCACCCGAGGAGGAAGCTATGAATCCCTGGGCAAAGAAATAAGCCGCGAAAATCGCCAATTGATGATTCAGGTTGCCGAACAGCTCAATCTGCAGCTGACAGGAATCGATGTTGAATGCGAGGATATCAACCAGCCCATTGTGGAAACCGGCGGAGTCATTATAGAAGTTAATCATCGTCCGGATGTGCGTATTCACGAACTGCCCAACGCGGGTCATCCACAGCCCGTCTCAAAAACAATTATGCGCTCTTTTATGTATCGCCACCCTTTTTCGTATCTTCGCAATTTGTTGTTTTGATTTATAGTTCATATTGACAAGCATTAACCAAGCTTCCCTAGTTGCTCAGATGTACCATAAAAAATAGTAACATTTTTTAAAGCCTGCTCTTCAGCTGACTGTAATGCTTGCCGTTGTTGCTGCTCATGCCATATAGACGATTGAAATAATAAGGGCGGCTTTGATGTAGTGAAATAAGATAAATAATTAATTCGTCGCTCGGGTGTTAAATGAGGATCCTGTATTTTATCCTGCCAACGCTTTGATTGCATGGGCGCAAAAACACGATGACTATCTATTAATGGTCCTGCTGTATTTAGTTTTTTGGTTGATTCAATATCGGCTTGAATTTCCTGAGCAAGCTGTAAAGTATGTGTTAAAAAAAGTTGAATGGGAGGGATTGCGAAAATTATAAGAAAACGGGCGGACAGATTTCTGGTATTGAGAAAATTATAGCTTACTCTTAAGAGCGCGGAGAAAGATATAGAGGTTAACAAATCATGTTTATACAGATGATGTATGGCTTCATGTCCGGAAACTGCATAAATTTGTGCAGGGGGTAACATGGTCATAAATCCATCGACAATGACTCTTGGTTTAGCAGCAAATAATGAGCTTTCAATACTCATTGGGGTAGATGAAAAATTATTAATACCTAATAAAAATTGTTTGATTGCCTGGCTGGTTTCAGGTGTATAGGAATCTTGATAGCTTCCATTTCCCTTTTTAAGTGCAATATATTTTTCCTCAAGAGATTGTTGCGGTCTTTTTAAAAGACAAGGCCAACCTTGTATATCAGGGTGCTTTGTGAGCGATTCAGGCTGGGTAACAAGGTAATAAACATTTTCTTCAAATGACACAGGTTTTGTTGAAGACTCGATAATTTTTAGCGGTTTGATATTATAGTAAACATCCGGTTTAACTGTGCCTATATCGTAAAAAGCTTGATTAATCAATGAATCAATGTCCTTTAGATGAGGAAATGCATCCATCTCCGCATCCTGAGATTGTTTATATGCAATTGTTTTTTGGCTTCGGTCCCATTCTTTAAAACCCTCCAAGACAATTGTACCTGCAGCTATGACTGCTAAATTCATCCTGCTTTTTGCATTGAATACACGATTAAAAAATCTCATACTAATTAACCTCTCCGAATATCATTTTGCTATACATAATAAAATCTTCTTAATAATTAATCTGACCAAAACATAAATATACCGCGGTTAAAATCAGTAAGAGTCCCATAATGCAATTAAACAATCGAAGACGAAAGTGATCTTTTAATAAATACGATACTTTATCTCCCAAAATTGCCCAAATCCCCAGTGAACTGTAACAAACAATAAAATAAATAATGGCAAACTTCAAAAACGAATCATAGCTTGTTGCGCTGGAGAAAATAGAAACTCCAGACACACAGGCAATCCACGCCTTAGGATTGATCCATTGAAGTAAAAATCCTTCGTAAAATTTAGGTGCATCATTTTTGTTTATTTCCAACTCGGATTTTGAAGAAGCAATTTTATATCCCATATAAATAATGTATAGCGATCCTGCTATTGCGAGATAGCTTAGAAAAAAGGGGTAGGCTTGAATAAATTGCGAAAAGCCCAATCCAATAAATAGTAATAAGAATGTAAACCCTATGGTCGCCCCTGATACATAAGGGATGGTTTTTTTCACTCCATAATTAATACCTGCGGAAAGAATAATCATGTTCACTGGTCCGGGCGTAATTGACATGACCAACGCAAATGAAAACATTGCCAATATAAGTGTCATCACCATTCTCCTAAAGTGTGTATTATTTTATAACTGTCAAATATATTATCATTATCCAAATAGTTTGATTAGATGTTACAATTAGAATTTATTGTTCGATTAGATAATATAATGATTGATGAACTAAGAGCATTGGCAATTTTTGCGAAAGTAGTAGAGGCAGGATCATTTCGTACTGCTGCAATTGCCCTGCAACTTTCCCCTTCCGTGGTAAGCCATCATGTAGCCCAGTTGGAGGAGCGACTATGTGTTGCTCTTCTTTATCGTTCCACCAGGCGACTCTCTCTCACTTATGATGGGGAAAAATTATTTACCAGTGCAAAAGCAATGTTATCAGCTGCAGAAAAGGGGCTTAACAGTATTGCCTATCATGCGACTGAACCCTCTGGCAAATTAAACTTGACACTTCCTGCAATGCTTACAAGAAGCCCGCTTGCTGATGACATTGCTGTATTTGCCAAGTCGTTTCCAAAAGTAATGCTTTCGATAAATTTTAGCGACATACAACAGGATTTAATTCGGGATGGCATCGATTTGGCAATTAGAATAGGTGAGTTAAAAGACAGTACTTTAAAATCAAAACTACTTTTTATTATGAAACGTAAACTAGTAGTTGCTCCGGAACTAATGAACAAGTATAAGCCACCAAAACAGCCAAAGGATTTACTTAAATGGGACTGGATTGGGCTCAAAATGCGCCCAAATACCAAGACGTTAATCAACCAAAAAGGTAAAACCTGTTTAATCAATTTTGAACCAAGAATCATCGTGGATAGCATGGATGCTGTTTGCCAATTAGCAAAAGCTGGATTAGGAATAGCAACGCCACCTGCGTTTCTTGTGGCAGAAGATATCAATCAAGGATATCTCATTGAACCTCTATCTGAATGGCAAGCGGAGCCCATTCCTGTTTATGCTGTATGGCCACCCAATGCCTCTGAAGAATCTCTGACTTTTAGATTGATAACGTTCCTAGGTAGTCACATTCTTAAAAAGGCGAAATCCCCTATGCAGTAAGGGTTTCAGCCTTTTTCTCACAGAGACAATTTCGCGAGAAAACATGGTCCTTTATCAAACAACTTGAACTAATTAATTCATCAACACAGATAGCTAACGCGTCACCATGCAAGAATTTTGAGAAGAAGCTGTTTCTATCACGTCAAATGAAATAGCAAAACTTTTATTGGCAGCGGATTTAACTGAGTCTAAGGAAGGCAAAAGAGATGCCTCTACTTTTTCGATTAGCTCAATTCGGCTTTCCCAAGCGCCAAATTCCTGATCTATAGTCGTTTTTTGATCCAGCTCCGTAAAAATACGGTGTTGATAATGGTTTTTTGAGCAGAGAACGATTTAAGATTATCTAATCTCCTATTAAAACCCTAAGTCTGATTAATCGTATAATTATACTATCAGCTTTGATTAATTTTCAATTTATAACTGTCGAGCACGATACCAAAAATAAATCATGCACATTAATGCTTCATGATATTTACTGTGCAACTGAAGGCCGGCCCGTCAGCGCGCCAATTGATGTGGGCGCAGATGATGGTTATTTTTCTAACCTAACTAAACTCGCCACCGGTCAATATATTTTTAAATACTCAGGTTATAACTGCGATGATTTTAAAATCTTTTTGCTAAATAAAAAAGAACAGGCTAACGGCGCGTTTCAATTTGAGCTAGAAGGTAAAATAGAGCCATTAAAAGAGCATTCAATCGATAGCCATGGCTCGGGTGATTTTGCAGCCTTACCTAATGGTGACATTTTAACCTACCACCGTTCTGGAAGAAACTTTCAAGTTTGGCAAGACACCAAATGTATTAAAAAATGGGGATGGTGGCTCAATGAGCAGATTAAACTTAGCTGCTCTGATGAAACGTATAAGAAAGGATTTTGGACCAGAAAGATGATTCCTTTGCCTGATAATGAGCATGTATTGGTTTTGGTATGGGGTGTCAAATTATTTTTATTTAGTCTGAAGACCAACCTATTAACACCTGTTGATATTGGCAATCATTATCCTTACAACGTGAGCGTTCGCACCAATGGTCAAGTATTAGTTCAAACCTCTCAAGACCATACAAATAATAATCTCTTGCTTCTTGAGTTCAAGGAGATGTTAGCCTATAGAACACTTATATTTAAAGCGCTTGAAGCTAAAAATTTACCGACTGAACTTAATGCACTTATTACAAGTTTTCTTGCTCCCGACTCTTCATGGACCATTGAAGAAGAGAAAGAGCCCTCAAGATGCTCAGTAATGTAGTAATGGTATGCTCAATTAGGGACATTATTTTTATGTGAAGACATGGTTTTAACTTTCATAGAAACTTCAAACCCACAGGCGTGCGCGTAATTTTGAATTGTTTTCCAGCTCGGATTTCCATTACCTTTTTCTAAGCGTGAGATATTCCCTTTTTGAGTCCCCATTTTTTTGGCTATCTCTTCCTGAGTTAGTCCGGATTTTCTTCTCATGGAAAGTAATGTATCTATCAAAGCAAACTCTTGCTCTAATAAATCGTACTCGGCTTTTACCTCAGGATTTTTAAGGGCTTTATTTTTTAGGTTTTGAATGCTCATTTTCAACCTCCGATTTTCTCTTTCTCGCTAATTCAAGTTCAGACCTAGGCGTTTTATTACTTTTCTTGACGAAGGCAAGTAACACAATAATATGGCGCCCTTTCATGTAACAATAAAGAGAACGGCCTATTCCTTCTTTTGCTTTTGCTCTAATTTCAAAAAGACCATCGCCCATAGATTCAGTATGCGGTGGTCCCAAATTTGCTCCGTGCTCTTCAATTAATTCTAGAAGCTTAAGCATTCTGGCCTGAATTTTGGGAGGCATTTCCAGAATGGCTTCTTCTACAGATTCATTATAAAACTCAATGTTCCAAGTCATTGCGATTATTTCTTATTGTTATCATATATGATAACACGGACGAATGAATAATTCAAATTGACAATACATGCATTTACTATCGCACCTATTGAAATGAGTAAGTGTTGTTGTTCCTAAATAAATTTCAATTTCTCATTTGACAAGAATTCTTCATGTTCTTGGCGTGGTTTCTCGAAATATTTCTTGTGTTGGTTCAATAAAATTTCTAAAGACTTGAAGGCCTTATCTTGTTCTGCGGATATTTTATCTAAAATAGTAAGCCAGCGTACCAAGGAGCTGTTGTTGTAAACTACATCAGTTGAATTGGGGAATACAGAAGCAATATTCGCCTCACTATTGGAAAGGCTCAATCAACGCAATTTAAGTTGTTCTTCGCGCTTTTCAATCATTTCTTCGGACACAGTAGCTGAACGAGTTTTAGTATTACTCCATATTTTAAAGCGGTGATGATTTAATTGTTGATACTCAACAAAATCACGCTTTACTGCATTCACCTCTTCACTTGTTTTGCAATTTTCCAAAGCTAACTCCAAGCGCTCAAGAATTTCATTTTTTTTAGAGCTATGCGTTAACTTACGTCCGAGTTTATAACTATTGAATACATTAAATAATGCAGAAGTTAGCTCTACAAATGGCTGGATAACTGCCTGATAAAAATTCTTTGCATTCTTTACTTCTCTGCGTTCATTTCGATTCAGGAGTGTTAGCAGTTTATGTTCAGGGTCTAATTGATTATGCATACCCATAACGGAATTAATATTTCTATTCGCATCATCTACAAAAATGACTGCTCCAGCCCACTTAGGTTTGTGTCTTACAAACATCTCATAGAAATAGGATTTTTCAGTTTCTGGTTGGCCAAACATCAAAGTATCATCTACATCTAATAGCGCAACCACTCGTTTTTGTTGAATTGTCATCTATTTTTCCGGCATAAAACTAGGGCATAATGCTCAGTATAGCAAATGACTATTGAGGTGAAAAATTGTCTCGCTCAGGCTTATTTTTTCTAAAAAATTTCATACACAAATATCTACATAGCGAGACTCAAATGGCATGACTTTTTTCCGGGCTTTTGTAAGTGATATTAACAGCCGCGGGTTAATCCTCGATCAAACCTCAGATACCAATTAGAGGGAATCATTCCGTTACTTATCAGTGTATCATCAGTTTCAGTGGGCTGAAGTGTACCATTTATGCGTTTCTGTTCGTGGCAATGCTTTAACGCCGTGCGCCTCTATGAATACTACAAGGGCCCAACGCGCAAAAGGTTGCCCAATCGTTTCATCATGAACTTGAATGACATCATGCCAACCGGGAAATAATTCATCACTATTGATGATTTTTTTATAGTTTGAGGAAACCATGAATATTGCATGATCTTCTTTACGAATTACTTCATCAAGAGTCTGCGGATCTCGCCCTATGCGTAACCCTGGGCTGCTTTCGGCGATAGCTAAGGTGAAAGAGCCTGCGTCAAAATGAGGCTTGGCAAGATACTTACCAGATTTTTGCCAAAAATATCTTAGAAAACGCAACTGTATATGCGGCGTCTCGGTGGCGAAAACCTTATCCAATGCCCCTGGATAAAAGGGTTCCAACATCTGGAGTATGGTTCGTACCGTGTCATAGGCCATTTGCCAAATCGGTAATGCCTCATTCATCAAATCAGCAACTACTTTATTATTAAGAAGGAAGTCATCGTAGCGATCAAAGATTGCCGGATGAAAATGAAAAAAATCCTTGTTGTCGTTATATAGATGATCGTCGGCACTTCGATGCTTATAACCCACATCACCACGACGATGATTCGGGGCTATGGAAAAATTGATATGTTTTTTAATAGCTTCCGGTTCATCTAAAAATTTAAAAAAAGCGGTTATTGCTTGCTTCAGTTGTTGGGGGGAAAGTGGAAATGGGAAATTAACATAACCTTTTTGTTTTAAATCGTTTAATAACTGCATTTCAAGGGTAGACATCAATAGGTCCTTAAGGAAAACAAACAGCTACTTTTGAGGTAATTCAGGTAATTATATCTACAGTAGTATCTCAAAAAGCCAACTGAAAATCATTGAACTTGGGTGAACATACATTTGGATGATTTCTCATCAGCAATCGAATTTCGGCTACTGCTGCCGAAGTGGGCAAACTTTAAAGATACTTGGCGCTTCACCTTCATGGACCTGCAATTGTTGCGGTATGGCTCAGGCCCAACTCATTTGTCAGGCAATCTTTCAGATTTGCTATCCCTTTCAATGACTTAGCACTGGTTTCATGGATCCCGTCAATCTGAAAGTGGTTATCTTCAGCGATATTCCATTCTTTTACCAACGTCTGTATCTCTTCAGGCGAAATGACACAGTCATTTGACAAGTCCATTTTGGTTCTAACTAAGAGGATTTTTACGTCAGGCTTGCAATTCTTTTTTATGATATTTAGCCATTTTTTTAATACGTCAATGCTGTCCTTTTGGTGCACATCAAAAACAAGAACACAAATGTGTGCCCTCCTTGTATACATAGGTAGTAGAGTTTCTTCACTGGAAACATCACAAATATCTACTCTGTCTTTGCCCTTGATACAGTAAAAACCGACGCCTTTGGTTGGTTCAAGAGTTTCGCAGAAAATTTTACCACTCAATCGCAATGCCAGTGAAGTTTTTCCAGCGCCGCGACTTCCTATGATAACTCCATTTAAATGAGGTTCTTCCATAAGGGTTTTGTTTTGAAACATTTCAGACTCAGAGGTTTTTCTTGAAAAAAACAATGACGTGGGGGATGGCAATGGTAACTCTACGCGTCGCTTTTTCCGAAGGCAGGCCACAATTTTTTCTGATAGGGTTGACTGAGTATGGTTGGTACCATCCAGACTCTTCACATATCTGTCGAAGTTCAGTCGCAGCTCACGCCGGTGACCATTAATGATAGTTACGAAACCGGGACCCATCATTTCAAGTGACATAACGGGTAAATTGGGACCTTCAGGGGGTATATTGCATACGTGAAAGACGGAGATGGATTCCATAAGAGATTTATCTTTCTTCTTCATTGCATTCAAAAATTCCAGGCCTTTTGAAGTTGAGCAATAAAGTATAACTGATCTTTCCTGTTGTCTGAGCGCCTGGATAATAGGGTCGCTTTTTGGAAACAAGTTTAGGGCCCCATAGAAACTGAGTGGATTATAATCGCTCTCTTGAAATGCTCTATAGTTAAATCCCCTGGTTTGTAGCTCGCTGATCAGGCTCAAGGAGGTGGTCAAGAAGGGGCCACCAGTTGTGGAAACGTCATTCTGTATTTTGTCTAACTCATCCAGTAATGCTGCAATAGAGAATACCGAAGAGCTCCGGATTGCCTGCATGACAATGTCAGTGATGTCACGCGCAAACTCTTCCAGATCATCCTTTACGCATTCAGTCTGCAGTGTTGCCAGCCAAGGCTGAAGCTGATCATGCAATGTGCCGGCTGCGTCCAATTCCCTGATTTTGTCTTTCGACTGTCTAATGATGGTTTCAATCTTTGGCACTAATTCACCAAGCTCTGCCACCTTTCTTGTTAAATGTTGTTTTTCCTCATCCAAAGTTCGGGCTTGCCGATCCAAATTCCAAAAACTTGTATAGCCAAGTAACTGCAAATTACGAATTAATGCCAGCAAAAAAGTATTGGTACTCCCATCTATGGGGTTCTCACCTATTATCATGACATGCCCAAATGTGGGTACCTCTATCTTAGATGCGGCCATCATTTGCTCCCTATATCGATATAATATGCATAGGAAGTATATCTGTAGCAGTTTGGCAAAACAAATATACATATTATTAACAATGAAGCACCTGATTTCGGACCTATCACCCATTCTGGACAAGCTTCATCAGCTTCTGAATTATGGCGATATGTCATAAAATTTTCACCAAAATTGGTGACTATTAGTATTGCTGCTTGCCGGCGATAAACGTCAGACAGGTGGCTTTTTGATGAGTTCTCAGGCTTTTGATTACGAGACAAGTTTCCAATGCATACCCCTCACCTTCATCAGGGGTGGCTTCCCTGCCCTGTCACGTTTCAAGAACGACCGTTACCTGAGCAGGAGGCAAGATAGAAAATTAATTGGTAAATTCAATGGCCATGTTCACTAGGCAAATCGCATGAAGTTTTTAAACATTAATCAGAACAATACTGTCGTGATCACCGAGTGGCAGCCTGCAATAGCTCTTCTGGAGTGACGCAAAACCGCGATAAGCCACTGTATTTGATACCATGATTGAAAAAAGCGAAGGTGCAACTTAAGTTAACTTTATTAACCAGGGAAACAATTTTGTAAGGATGATGAACAAGATAGGCCCCTTATGATCAAGGATTTACTATACACTAAGTATCTAATTAAGGTATTTTACAAATACATAGGCTCGTCAACCCAACAATAGCGATTTTTCATTGAAATCAAATTACCTGAAGGAATTTACAATAAATTCTATTTACTAAATTCACGATTTGAATTGGCTTCGGGAGCGTGTGTCTCCACTGCTTCACTTGATAAATTCTTTTTTGGTGAAGTATTACCAAATATTAATCCCAAAGAGGCTAATTCTCGAATAGAAAGAGAAAGTTTGGCTGGTAATTGGATTGCTACTGCGAGTCGAACTCTTAACGTATATTTTCCTGTAAACATGGGTTTTAAAAAAGAATTCATTAATGTTGAAGCTGTAAGAGAAACAACCAACCCTCCCAAGGCGGGAGCTATGGTATTTGATTCATCCATTGTTTGATACAAAAAATCTCTTGTCATAAAGCCTGGCAATAAGCAAGAATTTGCAACCAAATTTCTGAAAAAGAAAGATGAATGTACAACAGGATCTTTTATACTGTTAACTACAAATTGATGGGTTTGCGCCCAATTAAGGTTTATTTGCCGAGCATTACTTACAAGAAAAAGAGGCAAAATTGTATTTTTTGCCACAGTGGTCAGGAACAACCCTCTATAATCTGAACCAAAATAGTCAACACCTAAAAGTGTAGTAAAATTACCAAATAGACAATATGACATTCTGGAACCAGGACCAGCAAAAAGCCCCTTAAAACCTATATTTTTTATAGTTTCCCAGTAAGAAGGCGGTTTACTGCCTGGATTTTCAAGGCAGAAAAAAATCCGGCGGAGGGTTAATCCTTCTGCTGGAACAGTAGCTAATGCCAAACAGGAATTCCGTGGAAAGGATTCAATAAATTTATGCTGAGGAGAGCCGGGTCTAGGTAATCTAAAAAAAGAATAGCTGCTGGTATCTTTGTTATCTCTGAGCATCGTTCAAGTAGTTAATAAAAGGGATTAGTAAATTTAAACAAGTATGGAAGTTAAATTATTATTCCAGGTAAGACTTGATCAAGAAGCCCGACGATATCACAAAATTGTGGTTGAATCCAATGATTGTCATGCTCAAATTAGCACACTTAGGCGCTACCAGAAGAAAGAAATAGCTTGCGACTACTCGAAGAGATTAATCATTTTGATACATATCCTTGAGAGTTCTTCGGTAAGTTTGATATTCGATTCCTTAGCAGATTGGATGGCACTTACCAAGAAGCTTATGTTTTCGGTGTCATTTTTAAAGGGGAAGGATTGAAAATTTCACTCTCATTATCCTTTATCTCTCACTCCCTGAAGATTCTCTTTCGGATAACGGGGGGAAAGGGAATAAACGCGACTTCAATCCTGTGCGCGCTGGCAACCTTACCATGAGTACCATTAAGACAACCACTCGATGGCCTGAAGGTAGAGCTAGTCATACCAGCTTTTTTAAAAATGGGAGTTTCAAAAATTATACCATCAGCAGAGCTCAGTAGCTGCCATAAAATTTTAGAGATTTGATGCTCCGACCCTAATTGCTCGTTCAATTCGATTAAGCAAGCTGTCCGGGCATGCAGTGGCTGTTCAGAATATACCAGGGACAAAAGTCTCGTCATCTGAGGATAATTATTTTGACTCTCATAATTAAACTCGGTAGGCGATAATAGTTGCCAAGATCACAGTTGGATTCCAGTTGATCTACAAAAATGCGAATTATACACGTAAATATTTCTTGCCATGAAGCCCCACCCACTTTGGTATGCATGCTCTGGCTTGTTAGTAGAAATCCTTGGTTTTCAAACTTGTGTATGATTTAATCGTCCGCAGGCATTATTTTTAGGGATAAAGATGACAGGCTATTTGTTCAAACAGAAATTAAAAATTAAACAAGGCTATGAAATTTATTGCCAGGTTACAGGCAATAAAGCAGATGACAGGCCCTATGTTCTACTTATTCCTGGCGGACCAGGATTTACTCATGTTGCTATGGAAGAACTGGCTGAAAGCCTGACCAAGGCAAGTAAAAAAGCAGGCCGCCAACCTCCGCATTTTATATTATTTGACCCTCTGCATTGTGGCCGAAGTGACAAGGCTAAGGATTTTGAGGCTGAGTTTAATGTTGAAAATTATGCTGAAATTGCTGCCCAGGTCGTGGAGGCCGTACAAGAAAAATTAAATCTTTCAAAAATGGATTTACGTTTAATGGGACGTTCTTTCGGTAGTATGACGGCAATGTCGATGCCTCCCTGTCGGCATCAGTGGATAAATGATCCAGACTCAACCATTAGATTAAATCAACTTGTCTCTATTGTAGGTCCTATAAGTCATCAAGCAATTGAACAAAGTACCACTTATGTTGAGCAGAATTATGCCTATCGCACTGATTTTGAGGAATTAAAATTCTCAGTTAATAAGCTCATGACAGGCACTATTCAAAACGCATTGGATTATCAACAGCATATTGCTTGCGGCTTGGCTCCTTTATATGCAGATAAATATGAAAAATTGAAAGAAGAGTGGGTTGGTCAAATGATGATGAATCACCCTGATTTTACCCGCAATCTCTTATGGTGTTTCAGTTGGGCTTCCTCCTCTTGTGCAGGAATGTATGATTCACTAACCGGTTGTTCGCTGGATGTGCTTAATTACTTTTTCAGTCATCACTTCAATCAATTTAATTTACTGGAGAAAATTTCTGCAAATAAAGGCCTATACCAGGCGTTACCTATTTGCTGTGTTTCTGGATCAAGAGACTATGTCGCAGAACCGCGCATAAATGCCAGTTTATTGTACGAACAATTACCGGAGTCATTAACTGAGATCAATTTTGATAGTAAACACAGTATTAGCGCTGACCATCCAGATGTTTATCCGGAATTGCTTGAGTTATTAGTGCGAGGCACATTATCAGAGGATTACTTAGAACGTCATAGCCAAGGTAATAAAAAAGCCATCGATAGCTATAACCTTGCCCACTCATTTAAGCAGCAAGCTGAGGCTATTCGACAGCTTCAACCAGAAGTAAAGGTATCTAAACCTCAAATCACGAAGAAATCTCGCTTTCATTTTTTTGGTTTTCAAGAGCCTTTAGTCGATGTCAGCGACATCCTTACTCATGGGCAGGAGCATGAATCTAAGGAAGAAAATACTTTTACTAATTAAACTCTTCAACTATTTAGTAAAGAGTGAAGAATATTTCTTTTGTGCGAAATAGATTGGGTAAAGTTTAAAGATTCCTATATAAGTCAGGCTTTGACACTCCAATCATTTCGCAGATTTGGTCCACCGTAATTCTCGTTCGGCATACATTTTTTGGCTAATGCCTGTTTTTCAGCATTTAAGCTTTAAAAGTCACATAGTTCATTATAGGATTATGAGTAACTTCGTTTAAAATTGGGAGATTCTCCTGGTGAATTTTCAACATATAAAGGATCTAAAATGATGGCAGTATTATTTCCATTTAACAAAAAATTCTTGGCCTCTAAGAGCTCTTTAAATTGTTGTTCAGCACCTGGGCTTGGATTTTTATCTGGATGGTGGGTTCTCGCCAAATGCCGAAAAGCTTTTTCAATCTCTTTAGGCGTTGATTCTTGAGAAAGGTTTAATCGCTGAAAAAAAACAAATCGCTTTTGTTTAGCAAAAGAGAAAGAATTTTCTTCTTTATTTAAAGCTAAGGTTTTTGAAGCGTCTTGGGATATTGTTATGGTAGTCAGATAACCTATTATTTTATCAACGAAATGAGATATTGCGACATTATTTTCATAATTGCCTTCTAACTTCTCTGCAAAAATTTTGTCAACTTTTTCAATAACTATATTGATATAATGCTGAGCTTTAGTCGGTGAAAGTAAGTTTAAAGCCCTGGTGTTTGTTATAGCCCAATGGACAAAAACTTTGATTTTTCCTTCAAGGAGGAAATCATCTTGTAATGCTGCAAGCGATAATGAGCGGCGAGTAATGGGATTATTTTTATTAGTCTGTAGCCAATTTGTTAAAGCAGTACGATTAAATCTGTCTGGCGTGTCTGTGGTAAATACAGGTGTTTTATCAATAAGACATCTTGTGATTGGGCATAGATAGTGCTTAGGAATCAATTCAACAGGAAAGCCTGCACTTTCTAAAAGATCATGAAACTGATAGGTAACGGATAATGGAGTCTCGGCCCAATAACGCTGTATTGCCAGCCCAATTTCTTCCTGATTGTCTGGAGTGTTAACTCTACGTGCTCTAAGCTGATGTTCCAAGGGCGGTTGCACTCCGACTCTTGAAGCACTTGCCACAAGTAAAATGATAACGGTAGTATTCATATAAAATCTAGATAAGAGAAACCTGGATCCAAACTCAAATATTCTATTTAAAAAGGGATTTTCTATCCAGTTTTCCATCGTCAATAAGAACAATTGATAAAATAGATAGCGAAACAGGTCGTTCCTTATTGTTGCATTACGAAACACTAACTGCAGTCGACTTGGGTCATTCAAATATTCTCTTAGTAAACTAATCATTGTAGTTGCAACAAGAAGTATTAACCAAAATAAAGCCTGAGCATAAATAAGGAGATGCTTGAGAAATCTATACATAATGTTCATAACCTTTTTTTCTATTCATTGCTTCCATACTAATATGGCTAGCTAAATGCCGAAATTGCTCTGTAACGAATAGATGACAAAGCTACGTAGTCTCATTTAAAGGTTGTAACAAACGCGTCTGCCATACCGTTTCTTTCAGGACTATATGCTGGTGTTGATACCACTTCAGATGACAATCCTTCATGGCGTATTCCTTTTGTTGATTTTGTTCTCCCGAAACTTTCAACGGAATACGCCTGCTAATTTATTTTTCCATCCACCAGAGACGAGCATAACTCTGCATTTTAGTTACAACCATAACTTTGCTCAATACGAGTTGATGGTTTAACTGAGTCATCATGCCGTGTAAAAAGAGTAATTCCTCTTTTTAAAGAAAGCTGTTTGAAAGTTGGCGTGCTTCCGAAGCTCGAAGCTAATCCCTTTTGAAGTAAAAGTAATAAATCATTTTCCAAATCATTCCGTTGACGAGTCTTGGGCAAACGTTGATTTATATCTTCTATTAAAGTTAGCGTGTCACGCTGACTATCACCATATCCTTCTATTTTTTTCATAATAGTATCATAAACTAATTGTACCAGCCCCGTATCGTTAACTGGATTTACCTGCCAAACCTGGTTTTTTTCATCGACTATACTGACAGCATTAGGATCAGTTATGCTATGGTCTGCTAATGTGATAGTGGGAAACAAATCAAGAAATTTGCACAAAAACTCTAACTTCTTTTCATTCCAAAAAAGTTTCCTCTGATTAGCAGGAACGAGATCGGCTTGCCGCTTTTCTTTAATTTCAACTGACAAGTAATTGACTACCTCAGGATCATTTAACGATTCCTTATCGAAATACAAACCTAAACTTGCTATTTTCTGCGCGTCAAAAAATAAAAAAGCGAATTCTTCTTTATTTTTTAAATGAACTATTACGTTTTCTATTTCATTTTGTACAGGTAAAAAACAAGTCTTATTTCCAAGATGAAAAATAAATCGACTATTAGATTTTTTACTTCCTCTATTTAAGTGAATAAAGTCTATTTCCCTAGATAGCTCGTTAAACTTAGGAAATAAGAATCTTTCTTCATCTAAAGGGGATAAATACTTCCAACTCTGCAAAAGCTGTTTGCAATTCAAAAATTCTGTATATTCTTGAGCAATTTCTTTTACTGTTTTACTGTTTTCAACCAATATTTCCGTGTTATCATCAAGAATAAGGGTAACCTTATATATTGGGGGTTTAAATGGAAAAGGAGATCCAATTTTAACCTCTTTTATTCTTTTTTCAGTAATAATGGATTTGAAAAAGGCTTCTTTCTTTGTGAAATGTTGGAGCCATTTATCTTCAAGGTATTTAGAGATTAAAAGAGGAGCTATACGTTTAATCTCTTTAAATGTTTCTTCACTTAATAGTTCACCATACGAGTCTAACAAGTCAAGTAATATAATTTCTCTTTTAGCTGTTTCATTATTAAAAAAATGCTTAAAAAATCTCTCATCGATATCAACTTGATGACGCGAACCATCACGCATATGAAATGTTGCAAATCGATAATGAAACAAACCATTTCTTTTATCATCGATGATGATATTAATAAAAGATATATCTTCTTTTTTTAACTCAATTTTCATTAAAAACCTCAACAAGATTTATAACAACTTAAACATTACAGATCAAACTGAAAATACACCCACCAAAGCTTTGGAATACGGTGTTGAAATTTTATGATCTTTTCCCATTATAATTTAAATATAAATTTTAAATGATTATAGAAAACTATACATTTTTAGGATGTGGTTCTTTTTTAAGTTAAAAAAAGTTGATTAATATAGTAATGTCTTGAATAAAAATGATACCGCTTTACCCTCCCAACACTTGACAAGGTTCGAGGCGCGAACCATTCCCCCATTCCTTTATGGGTAATGCTAGACTTTTCGGGAGGTTTCCCTCTGATACCTTAAGATCTGTTATAATGCGGCAAATCCAATAAATTATTTAGGCAAAATGATGGAGGATTATGATAATGGTGATTTTGGTTATAAGCCTTTCCTCAGAAAATAAACTCGAGATGAATTCACAGAAACTCACTCCTGAACTGGGTGGAATGGAGTGATGCAAATAGTGAATTTTATTATTTAAATTTGTACTTTCATTATTCAAGAAACTGTTAGCCTCCTTATGAATCATAATAGAAAAATTCAGTTGCACCCTACATTGAATTTTGTAGAGGATATTCAGGTCATTTGTAGACCATTACAGATGCTGGGCATTACTTACTTTGCGCATGTTAAAGTTATTGGGAGTAAATTTTCCGCCATCAGTAATAATCCAGCACTTATTGAACATTATCTACAGCAACATTATTACAATGTTGATATTCATACCGCGAATTCAACATATTTAGGTCCGTATGTGTTGTGGGATGGCATTACTCGCTATGGTTTAAGTGAGAAAATGCATATTGAAGCAGGTCAATTTGGGGTATTACATACTTTTTCTATAATAGAAAAAGAAGACCATGTTTATCAATTTTTCCACTTCGCTACTAATAAGCCAGGCACGGCAATTAATCAGATTTATTTAAGCCAATTAGATTTTTTAAAATTATTTATACTTTATTTTAAAGATACAATGAAAT
Organism: Legionella quinlivanii; assembly: GCF_003265995.1. Classification (GTDB taxonomy): domain Bacteria; phylum Pseudomonadota; class Gammaproteobacteria; order Legionellales; family Legionellaceae; genus Legionella_C; species Legionella_C quinlivanii_A. The sequence goes on from NZ_MVJN01000004.1 coordinate 215,701, forward strand.
CTAGCAGACACTTGAACAGAGCCTATGAACTAGAATTCACCTTAAATAAAGACGCGCAAGGTTTTTCATTTAATGAAGAAGATTATAAACTCATTACACCTGATTTTGTTTTAAAGAAATTTGATTTACCGGAATGCACCAAACCTTTAACGAAACGTGAAATCAGTATCCTAAAAGAATTGCACTCAGGCAATACTATTAGTCAAATCGCTCACATTAATAATATTGCTGAAATTACGGTGAATAAAACTATTGCCAACATTAAAGAGAAAACAAATTGCAAGACACATTTTCAATTAGGTGAGTTCTTCGCCCGTCATTTTGAAGCGGTTAATATGATTAAATAAACTTGATCTTAATCAGCCGATAACGAGAGTCTTCATCAAACTGTGTCATGCCATGTCATCTCGAACGCAGTGAGAGATCTCCGAATGCTGGCACAAACCAGGATTTGGGAGATCTCTCACTGCGTTCGAGATGACGGTGGGCCTGTGAGTAAGGACATAGTTTTACAAAAACCAATATAACTTATGGCCAACTGTTCTGCCAACTCATCAGGTATAATTGCGGTCCAACTCATAACGGCTTAATTGTATGGCGAACAGAAGAAACGTTTAAATTCTGAAAAAATGCGTCCTCATCTCTCAGGATATTGAAAACCTTCTCTCTTCATCTGAATCAAGCTTTTCAACATGAGTGACTTGTTGCAAACACGGCTTTAGTTTCAAAAAAATCTCTGTAAACAATTTGATGTAGAAGCCTTCCAGACTTAAGTTATTACTATCGGTCATTACTCCTTGAACATTACAAAGGATTAAACAACTTGCCGAATCGATTACCTGATTGCGCTTTTCTGAAGAGTGAAGCGCTTTTTGCAGGTTTTGATAAAGGCTGGGGCCTAAATCCAAGTCAACTTCAGTTTTTGAAGCGATTGCAACCAGGGCCTTTAGTGTGGAAATATAAAGAGAAATGTCATTTCCCATAAGGTTTTGGCTTAGATGTTTAACGGCCTGCTCTGTTTGTTCTGGATCCAGTATTGGTAAAAGTCGAGTAAGATACAATGCAAAAAGGATAGAAGAGCGTATATTGGTTTCTTTTGAATTCTCAATTTCCGTCATAATTTTTTCTAAGTCTGGCTCTCTTAATAAGGGCGCCAATAAACCCAGGACCAGGGGTGATAGTAGAGAATGCTCATAATTTGTAGGCTCTTTTTCTTTGTTGATAGCTATTAAAATCAATTCTGCTATTTGATGACTATTTAACTTTCGTACCATAATTGATAAGCATATTGCTAATTTATTAGTGTAATCATGATTCAACATATCCATTAATTGAATACATAACTGAAAAGAATTGTGCCTATCAAAACGAGGAGCCATATTTATAATGCATTTCCAGGCACTCAAACGAAGTTTGCTTAGCATAGAGAAATCATATTCAGGATATGTCCATTCCTCTTTCAATTTACTGGGAAGTTTACTGACAAAGTCCATGCCTTGATCAAGGCTTAAACTTGCGCTGAAAGCATCCAGACATGATATGACCTCAGCCGTGGGAGCCTCATTTAGCATGCTCTCCAGTTCCTGTACCAAAAATGCATTTTGTTCTTTAAAGCCAGATGAAAATCGAAGGATGCATTTTAGTATTTGTTCCAGGATTAACTTATCTGAATGCTTTATATTGTTAATTAAAAATTGACTTATGTCGGCCCACAGAGGATCTTGGATTAGTTCTGCAGGCATTGCTTTTAAACAGAGCAAGACGGGGAATAAAACCTTTGAATCCGTTAGTAAAAGGCTCAATTTAGGTACAAATACTTGCCATGTTGTTGAGTTCATTTGGGGCAAGCAATCAGCTAACGTTAATAATGAACCATAGCACAACGTTGGCATATCAATTGTTTCAATTAGCTTGGGAACCAACTGCTCCATGTTTTCAGCGCTTAACACAGAAGATAGACGGCGTAAATTCTCGGCAAATTTGGCATCAGGCAGATTATTTAGATGCTGTTCTATGCTTTTAAATAATCTTGTTTGATCCGACCTGTCAAGATGATCAGCCATTTGAATGATTCTGTCGGCAGCCAGTTCTTCATGTGTCTGCGTGGCTAAACACTTTGCTATTGTTTGCATTAATTCGAATAATAAATCACTGGGCAAATAACCGGCCAATACATCCACTCCCAGCAGTGTATCCCTAATGACCCATGTATCAGGATGGCTTGAATCCTTTAACCTAGCAGCTATAAGTGAAATTAATTCTTTTTGCTGTAACCTGGACATACTGGCTGAAAATGAGCATATGCAGCGAGTTGCAATAGTAAGCTCAGTGCCTCTGAGAGGCTCTTTCATTTTTATAAAAAGTCTGGAAATGATGCTTTGAACATTGGAGGAAGTTAATAATGATTTGCAAGCTTGCAAACATTTAAAGGCAACGCTGGAACTCTCTAACTGCTCCAGGATTTCCAGACAAAATTTTAATTGTTCTGTTGCACTGAGTCTTAGGATAAAAGTTTTAAAACACTTGATGGCTTCATCTTCAACAGAGGAGCCTGAAGATAATGCTTTCATCAGGGTTGATTTAAATGAAATTAATGTATCCTCATTCAGCTTCAATGCAAGAAAATTCAAATAACGTAAGTCCATTGTGCGTATCGTTGAATTTGTTTCATTTAGCTTGTTAGAAACGATAAGTATAATTTCGGCGAGTTGCTCAGGGTTAAGACAGAAAAAAAAGGCAGGGAGATATTCATCGTTTGAACCTTCCCGGATTTTATTCTTTAATTCTGCAAAAAAAGGCTCATCAATTTCAAATTTAACATCATAAAGAGCCGCAAGCACAATCATAGCTAATAAACGATATAAGCTAGACACATTACTCTTCTTGATTAAAGTTAACAATTTAGAGGCAAATGTTTTTTTATAACGAGCAGAGATTAGGTGGGTAATCTGAGCAGGTTGGGCAGCCCATTGTTTTAATAGATTGGTTTGAATTCTGGTAGATTGAAAATCGTTTCTTGAAAATAAAGTTAATACAGAGTGAATCCAGTGATTTGAGCTAAACATTCGAAAATTTAGAAGTTTTGGAGCAGAAGACCGTCTTAAAAGAGGTGGAAAAATCGAAGGCTGTAATTCCGAAAAAGGTTTTTTCATAAGAGCAAAATAATCAACAAAAAGCGTCATTATAGATTGGCATGATAAATTTGCAAATAGAGAGATCAAGAAATGCTTGGTTAGGTGCTCGGAAAATGGTGTCCCTTTTGAAAGTTTATGATGCTAATTATTGTTATGCCAATCTACAAGTCAGTCCACACTATGTTAGCCAAAAAATTATAAATGTAAGACAATGCTCTTATATAACTTCACGCCATACTTATGAGTTATGATATGGTGACAGCACATAGGCTTATCCACCTTGTCCTGAAAGCGAAGCTTTAACCTCGAAGGCTTGGTACTAAAATGCCTTCGAGGCGCCTGCGGAGGCTAAACCGTATAACGAATACCGATTGCGCCAAGATTATAATTTTGTGAATCTAACTCCACCAGCCAGGGGCTGGTAGCCGCATGTCCGGGGAAGACTGTTGAGCCAAAAGTATAATTGCTTGCTGCAAGGTGGAGCCATCGATATTCAGCAAAGATACTTGCGTGTTCACTAAATACGTAACTGGTTCCCACTTTAACCTGGCCGGCAAAAACGGATTCTTCGTCACTGGTATTGGCACTGTAATGATTGACGCCTGGCTCTGGAGGCGCTACCTGAATGGAGCGTGCGTGGTCAACCGATATTAATGCACCGCCGATTCCTGCTCCGACATAAGGACGGAATTTACACTCGGCTGAATTGAAATTTAAAACGGCATTGGCCAGGAAGACACCCGCCTTCATAGGGTAACTAACCAGAAAGTCATGCTCCGGAAGTCGTGTTGTATTATTGTTTATTTCGTGACCAGTAAACTTGCTCTTGCCAAGATAATAGCCTTCAAGTTCAAAAGCAGGCACCAGGCCCCAGTTGGAATTAAAAGGATTTGATAGAATTTCAGCCCACTGATATCCGACCTGACCACCCAAAATACCAACCGAACGGCTATTCGATCTGCCGAAAGCATCGACTGCCAAAGGCCCACCAGCTGCTTCGTCAAAAAAAGCGGTTCCATATTGATAGATATCTGTCTTGGTTGAAGCACCGCCGCCGCCAAAAACACCAAAATAAATAGTGTTAGGAACGGCAGTAACTACAGGGCCCATTGTTCCAGCATGCCCTGCTCCAGTCAAAGCGAGCATTAATCCTGTAAAAGGCAGAAAAAAATTAATGCTGCTTTTTCCTTTTAATTTCATTTAATTTCTCCATAAAAAAACTTAAATCATCTACCGTTATTTTGGGGTGATGACATCCTTGTGAAACAAAACCTAGTCTGCTGGGCTTTTTTTTTAATGTCAATATGTGTCTGATTTACATTACTATCTTAGAATGGCTGCTTAAAAATGAAGTAAGCCGCCGCTACCATACATAGCCCTGCACACAGAAAATTTAAGCCCAGCGGCTTTTGCATATAGAAATAGGAAAACAAAGCAAAAATACCGATAGTGATAATTTCCTGAATCACTTTTAACTGCCCTAGATCAAACTCTCTAAACCCTATGCGATTGGCTGGAACTTGCAAGGTGTATTCAAAAAAAGCAATTCCCCAACTTATTAAAATGGCAACATAAAGGGGTTTATTATTAAGCGTTTTTAAATGACCATACCAGGCAAAGGTCATAAAAATATTGGATCCAATCAGTAAAAGTATTGTTCTCATTTTTCATAATCCTAATCAGACATCAGCTTGATACTTAGTGTCGCGATGATTTTGTCGGATCTTACCTATAAGATGAATGACTGACCATGACTTTCCTCCATGCCGTAACAGCTTCCGATGCCAGATTCGTGATACAAATGTCTCATACTTGACACCGATGAGAGGATTAAGTACAAATAGTTTATCCAGGGATGTGAAGGAAAGGATTATGACGCTGGAATCTCATCAGAAAAAAATTGAAACCACTTCCGAGATTATTCAAAAACGCTTTATTGAATACCGCGATCTCACGGAAACAATAAGAAAGAAGCTGGAAGCCTATTTTTTTGACAAATCCCGAACCGATAAGCTAACCGAGATAGCGAGAGGTGAGCAAGTCGGTGTAAACTTCAATGAACTCGAGCCCAAGATGAGAAAATGCCTCGTTGATGCTCAATCCTTGGCTGAAAAAGCCTGCAATTACAATAGCTTTGTATCAGCACTTGATGAATGTATAGTCAATTCTGGCTTGCCTTTTCAGTTACAGGACGCTGCCTGCTACACATTCAAACCAGAGAAACCCTATACTCCTTTTGCACAAGCATTTATGGGACAATTTGCTGCGGCATTAAGTGTATACCGGACATGCCTGGGAATATCTGAACTGTATTATAGTATGTTTTATAATGATGCGATTCAAAACCAGGACTATTTCGATTATCTTGAATCAGTCAATGCGCTTAAGGCAGAGTTTGATGAAGGAGCTACACCCTGCCAGGAATTGTTCCGTAGAGCCACTCCCCTAAGGCAGCAAGGAAATTTATTACTTTCCGCAAACACGGTACACAGCGGACTGGAAGCGTTTGAAAATCAATTTAATGCCTCGTCAAAACGTCTCAAAGACTTGATAATCTATGGAGAAAATTATCTCGAAAAGATTTATGTCGACTTCCCGAACGATGCGAAAATGTGGCTAATCCATTCACGCAGCTGGCATGAGCTGCTTGCCGATCTCGCTGACCATATATATCCGAAGTCTAAAATTATCAGCTGGTTTACCGAGTCTAAACTGGCGTTTTCCAAGAGCCATAGTCAGATGCTTCATAATGAAATTGATGAGTTTGGCAAAACCATGCTTGAGGAATCCCCTGAGTTAAGAATTGCGCTGGCAGAATCCGGCTTGACTACACTTCAGAATACACGGGTTAAACTACGCGCCAAAATGGCTCATGAAAAACTAAGCATTAGTGAGGCTCCCAAAAGTACATTCTTCCAAAATCACTCCCATGCATCAAATAACTTTTACCGTTCTGGAACAGAAGCGCTTCGCAGTTTTGCCCCTCTACTCCCAATAGGTAATCTGTCGAACGATAAGAGTCCTGGCTGCAGCTAGTAAAATTGCCACCCTGTTATTACGCTCTGATTAATAATAACGGGGTCGGACCAATTAATTCGATGAGCATGTAAAGCATCGTAACTATTCCTGAATAATAGATACAAAAATCAGGATAGCTGCTAAACTAGCACCAGTTTTAAAACCAAGAGAACAATATAATGTCCAAAAAACACAATAAGCCTCAGGAAATTGAGCAAATCCACGAATATGATTTTACTGATGAAGAGTTTGTAGATGATATGATGGATATGGATGATTTCATGTGCCATGCCGCTGAAACCTTAAAATCAGCTCAGGCTACCGCATTAGAATTAACCAAATTAGCTCTTCAACATTCAAAAAATGCGGATGAAAATACAGTTTTTGAATTATTTCGCCGCGCCGCAGAAGAAATTAATGAGATTTACGGATAATTAAACGGATTCATGACTCTGGATATCGGCTCCGACAACCGATATCCAGATAACGGCAAAACTGCTGATCCAGGTGTCAGACTTTCTAATAAAAAAACAGCACCCAATGGCCAAAAAATGATACAATAAGGCATTTTTAACACCAAGAAAACAAATTATGCCTAATTATGTAGCTACCGTATCCGCGAAGTGGTTGAAAGAAAATACAGTGATTTATTCTTTTGATGATGCAGAGGATACAGCGTTTTCTGATGAAGAATTGAAGAAAGCAAGTTCATTAGATAAGCAGAACGAACAAAGAAAAGACGAGCCTCCGTTAAAGCAAGTTAAGGCCTTGTTTTCTTTATTTTTTATGTATAGTGCTCCCATCTCCTTCCCTATTGGATATCTTCCTTTTAAAAAGCACAACCTTTCTTATTTAAAATTAAGATTTGATCATCCATATTCTATGCGGCTAAGTGCTTATGGAGAGGAAAATCAACATTTTAAGACACCGCTTCAGCTAGCACCTGGTGATAATGGCGATTTTGAACAGGTCGGTATAGAAGGTCAGGAAACAGTAAGATTACATTTATTCACCGATGAGATTCTTAGCGGCGATGGTGTATTTGATTTAACACAGGGCGCATTTTTTAATAACCAGAACCAGGTTGATCAATTTAAAGGTAAATTTGAGGATTTAAGGGCTTATTTTGGATTGCCAATATTCAGGGAATACAAAATTCATATTTGTACCAGTGAAGTAGGACATAAAAAATTCAACAACAAGAAAGATGAACTCGAATGCATGCTCAAAGACTATGAGTCAGAATACCAACAGATAAAAAAGGGGCTGGAAGAACTGTCAGCACAACAACCCCAAGCTATACCCGTATCGAAGCTAGTGGCGTTGCTAGAATTGGTTCGCATTCCAGATCAAGAGAAGGTTTTATCACGTAAGGGCCAGTCACTAGCCCAAATCCGCAATATAATTGAGAATTATTTTATAAATTTAGGGGATTTAATTGATCATTATCAGGACATTTTATGCGAAATAGAAACTTACATCTTTTCTGATCCAACCTATCTGGCTCCAGATAACTCTCCCTGGCGGATCATTACATTTCCATCAGGTATTGGTATGTCATGGATTGAGCGGCATTTTCCACAAACGCTAAATTATAGTCAAGAACTCATTGAACAAGCGGAGCAAGAAAAGACTATTCCCCTTGTATTATCCATGCCTGAACCAATTTATGAGACCTTTTTGGCAGAAATCCAACCGGGGACCAAGTTTAAGCAAATAGGGCTGGTAGTGGAGAGGGACCAATATATTATTCAATTTCCTGACAATACTCTTGCTAGTGATATTGATAAAAATCTGCCAAAAACAAAAGAAGCAATTAAGAACTACAAACCTAATCAACCACCGGGTCCTGCGAAAGAATTACCTGAGAAGAAAGAATTGCCAAAGGATAGCTTTTTTTCTACAATCAAAGTTAGTTCTAACAGACAAAATAAAGAATTAAGTTCAGAAAGAACCCCTTTACTGAATAGTCATAGATAATCACCAAGCAACCCTTTACCAATAATCCAAAATTATTTTAAGGTAATAAAAATAAAGGTTTAAAAATGTTTGGAAAAGTAGTAATTAATACTCAGCCTGATATCAGCTATGTAGCCTGGTTGGCGCATTGCGACAACCAGGTTTTCAATCCTGATAGCCTAATCCCCAATTTCGCGGAAGACTCCCCTTCCTGATGGATTGATAAACGCCAGAACAGGCACAGGAATTTCGACTTTCTAAATAAGAGTAAAAAAATAAATTGCTTCGATGAGAAAAATCACGTCGATATCGCGCACTTGTAGCAAACCCGGTTGTCGCAATGCGCCAACCAGGCTACGCTGCTTGTCTTCCTCCGGTTAAAGAAAACACTTTGAGCAAGGTTAAACTAATAGGCAAGCAGTGGAGCTTACTCTGTCTGACTCCTCAATATAATTTTCTCCACGCTCAAGAGGAGTTTTGCTGATACCAAAATCCAACAATGCTTTTTCTGCTAAGAGTTTATCCTCTGCAGCACAGGCATGCAGGAATGCCTGGCAGAATACCTCTTGGGGTGTTAACCCATAGCGACCGGGTGAGTTGGTCAATACCTCAAGCACAGGATGGCTGCAATTAGCCGACATTCTGTTATATTTTGCATATTTATATTTCCAAACTGATTGAAGCTGTGCCAGATGCTGAATTTCTTGCTCAATACTTCGCTCAGAATGTAAAAAGGAAAAAAAGCGCTGACCATCTACATTTAAAGTGTTGGACAGCATCCAAGCATAAGTTACCAAGGCGGGGCGAAACAGTGCTTTTGCCTGAAAAGCTTGTTGCTTATAGGTAATATTTAGATGCTCATCTCTTGCATCACCTTGAAGTAGCATTGTTCTGCGATCAAAGATCATGTCAATCTGGGTTTTATCAATGATCTGAATATGTTTATCAACCACACACAAAGCAGTGGCAATATGAGTTTGTGGGGAAAAAGGATTAACCTCTCCTGAAGAATTGGCAATCGTTGGATCCAATATAATCACGCGCAAAGTCTGCCTGTGTTTTTTTACTGGAATGGCTTGAATCAATTGTTGTTCATTTTCAAAAATGGAGTTTTTATTGTTGGCAGTAGCAATTAATAAATTGCCAGAAACACTTGTGGAACGAATTGAATGATACTGCCGGACTTGGTTCAAATTTGTTTTAAATTTAGGACCCAATGATTTACGAAAAAAACTCCACATAAAAATGCCTTAACCAATATTGCAAATAAATTATCTTTTCAACGTCATCCTGAACGCAGTGAAGGATCTCCTGAATCTGGCTCAGTTTTAAGCAGTTTGAGATCCTTCGCTACGCTCAGGATGACGTACCTGGGGAGTTACATTTTTTTGTAAACCAAAGAACTAAATCATCATCAAGCGGGTAACTTTTTCCAGGGATAGTTGGTTGATAATTATAGGTTATGCCCTTACCATCGGGGATGTAGCCACGATTAATATACAGTTTTTGTGCAGAACCATAATCTGCATACAGACCTACACCAATTCCCACCATTTTATATTTTGACGCGGCTTCTTTCTCTGCTTTTTCCATCAGAGCTGTGCCAATACCCAATTTTCTGAAAGCCGGTAATACATTTAAGTCCATTATTTCAGGAATATTATTTTCTTTAAAATCACTATATTGTGACTCCCATTTCAAAGTCACATAACCTGCAAAATGATCTTCCAGATAGGCCACCCAAATTATACGCTTTTGTTTCTTTTGCTCATTCAGATATTGCTCAAATATAGAGGCTGGCTTTTCTGTCCAATTGGATTGAGTAAAGCCCTCAACGATAACAGGAATATCAGATGGTGTTAGCAGCCTTAATGACAAGGAGCGATGCCTTAGAGTTTTCTCCATAACAAAATTGGTGAGTTGACAGCCTCTGATAGTAACACTTTGCTTCTTAATTACTTGAAACCCTCTTTTTTCAAAAAATGGTTTGGCGGTAATACTGACCTCAGCATATATCCGGGGTACGTTATTTTCTTTTGCTTTTTTTTCTATTGCAGTCATTAATGCAGAGGCAACCCCTTGACTTTGGAATTCATGATGAACATAAAAACAATCGATATGCCCATCAGGCTCGAACTCAGCAAATCCGACTATTGTGTTTTCTAACAAGGCAACGACAGGAGTAATTTTCTCCCATTTCTGCTTCCATCCATTTAATTCCAAGGATGTAGAAGGGGCCCAGGCATTGATTTGCTCCGGCGAATAATCGCGGATGTTGATGTTATGAATGGTGTTGTAATAAATACCTGCCAAATCCTGCGCATCATTTGCTTTATATTGTCTGATTGTAATTTTATTCTTCATACAGATTCTCAAAATTTAATATTTTTTAAACTGAAGCGATGTGCATAAACAAGGTGATTTTATATCTTTTTTGCTAAGAGCGGTTAAAATCTTAGCTTTGGCCAAGACGTAGGTCAGTCAATGAATTAGAAGCTGTTGTTTTAGAGTATTAATGGAACATTAACACTGGAACTATGATCTTGATCTGCTTTAAGCATGTTCAGCTGATATCCAAATCGAAATCTCTCTTCTTCTACTGGCATGGCATTCCCGGCGTTATGCAGTGGTTCAAAATAAAGAATATAGAAATTTTTACCTGAAGGTAATACGCATCTGAAAAAAGAGTCCAGGATTGATTCAAACTATAATGCCGGCAATCGCTATTAAAGAGACTCAATGAGATTGTCTGTAACCAGCGCCTGGTGTTATATTCGGTATTCCCTAAGTAAAAATCTAGCATGCAACTTTTTAGCGTTCAGTAACTCGCTTTGTGTAATCTCTGAGCGGTATTCTTAAATGGATTTTGAACAATATGGTAAAAATACAAAGATTTTACTTTAAGCAGCTATTAAAGCTGTCACTTGTTTTTTTGATTTTCATACACACATCGTATGCTGATAAAGAAAATTCGCTCGAACTGGAAGCAGAGGATCAAGCTGAGGCCCTTTTAGCCGTTAAACTGGAAAACTCTTACTGCTATGGTAAGTATAATTATCACGCTTGCCTGAATCTGATTGCCGGCTCGAATACTCCAGTGGTTTTAACTATAGCTAATCGCTCGACACGAGTTACCGCTTATGGGATTCAAGCTGTCTTGCCTGTAAATATGGGTGTCACCCAGGATGCTTCAAGTTGTGCAATTTTGCCGCCTTTAGCAAGCTGCACTTTACGCTTTCTTCCAGGCATGAATAGCTACCCGCAGGTTTCTGTACCCATTATAGGCACAAATGCTGCCACAACTTATGTTACGATGGAGGTGCTGCCACCCACTACATTGAGTATCGCCGTAGCAGGCTCACCGCTTGTCATACCTAAAGGTGACAACCGCTCGTTAACTATTACTAATACGTCAAATTTTAACGCCTTTGCCATTCATTCGGATTTCACGGGCACAGCTTTGGATGGACAGGTGGTTGAATCAGGAAATACCTGTGCTGTGGTAGCGCCTGGGGCTAACTGCATGGTTACCTATACCGCCATTAACACCGTCGTGCCGCCTACAAATTTTCCCATATTCGGAACGAATACCCTTGCGGTAAATGCGGTCATTTCTGTCACCTCCCCTTTTGCCTATGCCACAAACAATGTCCCATCCGGAAATATAACCCAATGTTTAAGGAACTCTCTAACCGGTGAATTAAGCAATTGTAGTGTTATGGGTCCATTTCCGGCCATCAATAACCCCAGCAATATTGTGTTTAATCAAACTGACACACTGGCTTACATTAGCAGTTCCTCGAGTAACGCCGTCACTCAGTGCTCTGTAACTCCCATAACCGGTACTTTAACTAATTGTACGGATTCGGTTATAGGCGGGCTGACTAACTCATCAGGACTAACACTGAACCCAACAGGCTCCTTCCTCTACATTCTTAATTCATCCGGCGCTACTCCCTTAATAAAATGCCCGATTGATGGAGTGGGCATGATTGTTACTGCAGGCTGTGTCAATTCCGGTGCAACACCGCCGGCAGGTCAAGTTCATAGTGGAATTACTTTCAATGCCGCAGGGACACGGGCTTATCTTGTCAATCAGTTCCAGACGACTATATGTAACGTTGATGGCACCGGGCAATTAATCGGTTGTGTTAACCCTCCATCTGCAGCAATTACTTTTGCTAATGGCAGCATGGCATTTTTTAACAATGAAAGCTTTGCCTATGTAGCAGTTACCTCTTTGAATTCGGTTGCCAGATGCGTGGTTCTCAATACCGGAATGCTAACTAGCTGCTTTACCGCAGGTGGGGCAGTTACTAATCCTCAGAATATTGCGATAGATGAGGCTAATAGTCTTATTTACATCAGTGATAACACAAGTGTGTCAAAATGCCGTATCGACCCTGTCACAGGAAACTTTTTTGACTGTATGGATTCAGGGGCAACAAATCTGAATACACCTGATGGTATATCATTAAATTAATAATAAAAATCAAGAACTTATTTATTGAGGGGGTCTATTGAATGGCCTCCTCCAAGTGGTGATTCCAGAGCAGGACTTCTTTTAGAATCTCTTTTACTACCAGAGTATTTCTTTATAACCGCCCATTAGCTAATGCGCTCAATACCTCAGTTGCTTTAGTTAAAATGCCCTTCTTCTTTTCGGGATCCATTTTATCCCAATTGAGATAAGCATAATGAAGGCGCTGATTGTTTTTAAGTACGTTTTGGTGTGTAGCTATAAAATTCCAGTAAAGGGAATTAAAAGGACATGCTTTTTCACCTATCACCTCTGCCGGATTATAAGCACATGATTTGCAAAAGTTACTCATTTTTTGAATGTATTTGCCACTGGCGGCATAAGGCTTGCTCGCCATCACCCCGCCATCAGCATACAGAGCCATCCCCAGAGTGTTTGGCAACTCCACCCATTCATAAGCATCCGCATACACGGCTAAATACCACTCACAGACTTCTTTCGGATTAATGCCTGCCAAGAGCGCAAAATTACCGGTAATCATCAAACGTTGAATATGATGAGAGTAGGCTTCGACCCTTGTCTGCCGAACGACTTCTTTCATACAAAACATTTGAGTGTGCTCTCCCCAATATAGAGAGGGCAGCGGCCTGGATGCATTAAAATAGTTTTTGTCTGCATAGTCAGGCATCAAGAGCCAATAGATGCCGCGGACGTACTCACGCCATCCCAGAATTTGACGAATAAAACCCTCGACGGCATTCAAAGGAGCTGCTTTATTTTTCAAAGCGTCTTCTGCCATGCGGCATAATTCCAAGGGCAACAGGAGCCCTGCATTCAGATAAAAGGATAATCTGGAATGGTATAAATTGACCTCATCAGAGCGCATGGCGTCCTGGTAATCACCAAAAAACCCTAAACAATGTTCTATGAAGTAGCTGGCCTCATCCAGAGCCTGCTCACGGGTCACGGCAAAATTAAACGGCTGCAGTTGGCCGAAATGATTGGAAAATTCTTTTTCCACCAGGCTTAAAACTTCTGAAGTCATCTCATCTATAGGATGCACTATTCTGCTGGGAAATGTTTCAACATGATTTGCATTTTTTCGATTTTGCTCATCGTAATTCCAGCTTCCTCCTACCGGCCTGTTCTTACTTTCAATGAGGATCTCATGCTTTTGACGCATCATGCGGTAGAAGTATTCCATGCGCAGTTGCTTTTTGTCTTTTGCCCATATTTTAAACTCATCCAGTGTGCATAGAAACCGAGTATCTTCATGAATGACGAGGGGTATCGGCATTTCCCTTTTTAATGTTTCCAATTTTTGAAGAACACGCCATTCTCCAGGGTAAGTCACATGCACCTCGGAAATTTTTTCTTCTCTGATGGCTCGATACAGTTCATCCTCAAAATTGCCAGTGTTGCCAGCATCGTCATATTGGGTATACCGAACGCGGTATCCAAGCGCTTTTAAGCGCTTGGAAAAACGGCGCATCGCTGAAAACAGGAAAGCAATTTTTTTAGGATGGTGAGCAACATAGGTGGCTTCCTCCATCACTTCGCAAAGAAAAATCACATCATTGCGCTTGTCGATTACTGTGAGAGAAGAAAGCGATTCACTTAATTGATCGCCCAAAAGAAAACACAGTCTCGTCATAGCATATCCTGAACTTATACTTTAAGCTTCGGTCGAACAGAACTTAAGCCGCCATCTACTGCGAGCACCTGCCCGGTGATCCAATTGTTTGAGGGGTTTAAAAAAAACAAGATAGCCCTGGCTATGTCCGCTGACTCTCCAATTCGCCCCAAAGCATGCATGGCAGTCGATGCCCTGGCAATCAATTGGTTATTCAGTAATGACTCCGTCAATGGCGTTTTGACCATCCCGGGTGCCACGACATTAATGCGAAGATTTGAAGAGGCATAAGTCGCCGCTGCTGATTGTGCCAAGCCAATAATCCCTGCTTTGGCCGCTGCAATAGCCTCATGATTGGCCAATCCAGTCAACGCTGCTGCAGAGGCAATAAGTACTACGGAGCCGCCATGCGTCATTCTTTTTCCCGCAGCATGGACAACTGCAAATGATGTGGTCAGGGATGCGTTGATTGTTTTTTGGAACTCCTCATAACTGGTCGTATGAGCACTTTTGATTAATAAAGAGCCTGCACAATTGACTACCCCGTCCAGAGGCCCTGCCTGCTCAAACACTTTATCGACTGCACCGAAGTCAGTGCCATCAAGTATAAAGTCAGGGGTGATCTTTTCTTTGCTTTGTGCTGTTGTAAAAACCTCATCACCCTGCTTTTGTAAAAGCTCGGTTACTGATTGACCAATCGCGCTGCTTGCTGCAATAATGAGATATCGGGCCATAGAATTTGTGCGCCATAGTGCCAGGAAGGCACCTACTATGAAGGATAGTCTTTTTGACTTCAAGTATTCATGAGTAATTTGTTTCAAGGACTGCGATGAAACTTATAGTGCTTTTTTTCTTAACGATGCTTTGTATTTTCGTATTGGATATGATTTGGCTGGCGTTCCTCGCCAAATCGATTTATGCAAAAAATATCGGCATGTTATTGCGTACATTGGGAGGGGAAATGGCGCCGGTTTGGTGGGCGGCAGTTGTAGTTTATGTGTGCATCGCTCTGGGTATCCTTTATTTTGTTATACCTAACGCCCAGGGCAATTACGCGCAAGCATTGCTCGGCGGAGTAATGCTTGGTCTTGTAACTTATGGGATTTACGACTTTACTAATTATTCAATCCTTGCAGGCTGGCCATGGAAAATAACGCTAATCGATTTTATCTGGGGAATGGTCCTGTGCGGACTGAGTAGTTTATTTGCAGTCTTCATTCAGAACCGATTTCTTTCTTGAACCAGGGAAAAAACATGGGCGTTTGTTTTTGGTAATTAATGTATTTTTGACCCCGTGATTGTATGGAACCTTTTTCGGTCATCAGGCCCGTTATACGGGTAAAAATAATGTATAGCATTAAAGGAGAAAGTAAGCCCAAATACCCTAAGTTGGACTGTATCGCAAATAATGCGAATCCCATCCAGACCAACCAGTCAAAAAAATAATTAGGGTGGCGAGAATAGCGCCATAAACCTGCATTACAGACCTCTCCTTTGTATTGATTCTTAAATCGCTGCAGTTGTATATCTGCCAGAGTTTCCCCCATGATTCCTAATGAAATTATGCAAATAGCAATGCTGTCTATCCAGGTTAAATGGGTTAATTCTGATTCGCTTATCAGCAGAAACACACTTGAAATGATAAGAATTAAAAGCCCCTGAAGTTGGAAGTTAATAAAGAATCCAAATGAATGGTTTATTTTCCAGGTACTGCTGAGTTCAGTATAACGCTTGTCTATATGGCCTATTCTTATGCGGGTGTACCATAAATAAAATGCAAGACGTAATGCCCATAAAATGAGAAAAGAGCTAATAATGAAAGTACGAAAACTGAAAGACCTGAAGCTTAGATAAATCAGCCCTGTAACCATTAGTCCTAATGACCAGGCAACATCAACAACAGAGGGGTTTTTTAAAATACGATACAATCCCCACATCAGACTCATTTGAATAAACAGATATATTATTACAACACCAAGTGAATACAACATTCCTTATCCTTAAATCCAGTGCTCTCTATTCTAAACAGTGTTTCAGTTAAATTTAGCCTATAGCATTCCAGAAGCAGCCACAAGTTGGGGCAGGAATCGCTTCCCATAGAGGAGCCACAAGATACTTCTTGACCTGGAAGATGATGTGGAGCCTGTTGAAGACGCACCACAGTTAAATAGTGCAGAACTTCAGGAAGCACTCCCTGGCTAATGATTAAGCGAATGCGACTCGCAAACCGACCATAAATAAATTGGCCTGAGGCTTATAACGGCCCCGGAGAAATTCACCGGATAAGGGTTCTTCCGCGCTTTTGGTCACACTATCGTATTGTGTAAATTGATAGGTAAAGAGAAGTTCCTTATTAGCAGAGAGTTTATTAGCCACTCCCACTTTGGCACTTATACCAGTTAACCATTGCTCAAAATTCCCGCTAACCCCTGCATTACCAGCCGTGTTGGTAGAATCGATTTTGAACTGGCTGCGGGATACGCCAGGGCCTGCAAAAATACGGAAACTTTCATTATAATGATATTCCGGTAAGGCGAAGAGGCTAAATCCATAATTTAGCTTTTCCTTTGCCAGCACTGACTCATCAATGAACCAGTTATTAATGACATGCCTTGCCCGCCCTGTAAATAAATCCGCATCGCCTTCAATCGCTATACTGACCTTTTCAGTGAATAAAAAATCATAGGCAACTGCAAGCTGGCCATGAAAACCGGTATAGGCATGACGATAACTCTCAGACGTTGTAAAGGGATCGCCCAAAGGATACGTTAAATCTTTGTCGATATTGACTGCGTTAACGCCTAAATTCAAAGCAGCTGACCAATTAGCATAAGCATTTAAACTTAACAAACTTAACGCAACTAAAATAAATTTCTTATTCATAATGACCTCATTTATAAAATACCAGGGATTGTGATGAGATTGGAGGTTTCGCTGATGCCCCCGCCTTGCCTTATCACCGTAATAGAAACATTCACTTTTCGCGGCGTTACAATATTTGTGACAATAAAGCGACGATGCGGGCCATCCAGTGTAACAATTGAATTAGGCAACCCATTGGCAACCAGGCCTGTAATAAAACGTGGATCCAGACCGGCATAATAAATGAAGGCTTCACTGCGATTCATTGGATTGCGTTCAGCCTGGACCAAATTAAGATGAGTCGCGATGCTAAAATTATTAGATGAAATATTAAAAAAACTGCCAGTGGACGCCTTAACCATAATACGAGCGGTTGTGGTCGCCAGACTGGGAACAAACACATTAGCTATGCCGATGTTAAGTGTTCTTTGCGCCAAAAGATAGGGATAGGTGACGCCCCCATCAATAGAAAGAAAAATATCCACAAACTGAGCATTCACGGGCGGCAAGTTGGTATTAGCGACACTCCACATGACCGGCTCAATCGTATCCCCCAGGAAGCTTATACCGGGGTTTGTGGGATGAGTGACTACAAAGGGACCTGCCGCTGTCGTGGTTGTCACATTCACATCGGTGTAGGCATTGCATGAGCCATAGGGATTATTTGCCCGAGCCGTAACTCTGAATTTCAAAATCCTTGATACAGAGGGAATAACCTCCCAGGTGAAGGGCCCATTATTCGCTAAAGACACCAGATTAGGAAAAAATCGAGTGGGCGATATTGAGGGATCAATACTTCTGAAATTGGGA
This sequence comes from Legionella quinlivanii, assembly GCF_003265995.1. Taxonomy (GTDB): domain Bacteria; phylum Pseudomonadota; class Gammaproteobacteria; order Legionellales; family Legionellaceae; genus Legionella_C; species Legionella_C quinlivanii_A. Next base: position 233,597 of record NZ_MVJN01000004.1, read on the forward strand.
CCACCGGTTGCCGAACTGACAGGGGGCTGAACCGAGACTTCATTATTCATTTGTTCCCAGGTATAAGTTAACCAATTACCCGTTGGATTAGTGGCTGAAGCAGTTAAACTAAAGGGCGTGTTGGCTGGAATGATGTGATTTCCATTAGTATTGCTTATGAGCGGTGCAGGAAAAATTGGCGTTTTAACTGCGCAGGTATGCGTTGGCTGTGAAACGAACTGGCCGATTTCCTGTAAGCTGATGCCATTAAAATAGGCGCTTGAATTCGCCTGCACATTGGGCGCGCAAATCCCTGCATAACCCATAATGGTGCTGCCGCTTCCTGGCTCGACTGCTGTCGGAATATTGCGTTCGCAACTATTATTCTGCACATGATTTGCTCCAAACTGATGGCCTATTTCATGAGCAACATAGTCCACATCGAAAGGATCACCAATAGGATTTTCCTGGCCTGTTGCGCCCTGTGCCTTTTCAGCCGGATCACAGACACTGCCAAGGCTTGCCAATCCACTGCCAGAGGCATCAACCACATGACCAATATCATAATTGGCTGACCCAATCACCGCATCCACATTGGTCTGGTTTTCTTCAATCAAAGCAGAAGGATTGCCATTGGTATAGGGCTGATTATCCGGATCCGTATAAATAATGGCCGAATTATTTGCGACTAATTGTAGTGTGATAGCAGCGTCACGTTCATAAATTCCATTTACACGATTCACCGTTGTGACTTCACCCGCCAGTGCCTGAGCGACTGTCCCCCCGTAAAAAGCAGTGTATTGCGCGGTTGCTGCCATTGCCAGACGATATTTCCTTAATTCACAAGTAGAAAAATTGGCAAAAGACTTAGTCGTTTGCAGTGGCTTACCCTGCCCTGACACACCGCATTTAGTTCGCTTGATTGTCCTAAAATCTTTCTTATAGTAGACCATGTAATATTGCGTATTATCTTTTTCCAAAGGATCAATAAAAATACTGTCCTTACCGGGAGTCAGGATCATGGCGTGAAAACCGTTAGGGGTAATATCCAGTTTAACCAGCTCAGCTGAATCATCAGTGCTATAAGCATCATAGGTTTTAATTTCTGGAAATTTGGCAGCCAGATCAGGTGCCATAGTCGAATTTTCAACCAGCTTATACTGCCGGTTCTGGCCATTGGGATGAGGGAGTTCGATGACAAGCGCTTTACTACTTGATAAATTATCGCGATGCGGAGCAAGTGCCAATTCGGAGTAAAGTGATTGTATATCAATTTTAACTAAACGATAGTGTCTGGCATGAATAGCCGGGTTCGCAGCAGACGCTAAGGAAGAATCCACATCTTCTCCGATGCGAATCGTCGATTGCGCAAATAGAGTCGCAGAAAATAATACCAGAAAAGCAGTAATTAATGTCCGTATCATTGCTCTTACATCCTGTTAAGATTATTTCGAGCGAGAGACTATATCAAGCTACTCATTGATTCTCAAATAAATTTATCCTCAATGGTAGCTTTTAAGTTGTCTTTGCGAACAAAGTGAAGCAATTGATCCAGATCGAAGCTTGAACAAAGTAAGGAGCTGGATTGCTTCGCTAGCGCTCGCAAAGACGGCTTCAAACCTGTCATTTCCGCGCAGGCGGAAATCTATTCCTGATTCGGCACAGTGCCATGTAAAAATGGATTTCCGCCTGCGCGGAAATGACAAAGCTAGACGCCCTGAAGGGCATAGATTGCTCAAATCGATAATTAAAACCCTGGAAAATTTATCCCTGGCAAAGTCATTTTCTTTAGCAGGCTCTGAGTGTCCGCAAAATTCGCAGAGGGCTCACTCTGGCAATCAGCACTATTTGCCAAGGCCTCTATATCTGATTTTGAACCGCCACTAAAAAACATATCCGCCAGCTTAAACGCACAAGCCGAGCTTTCCACTATCAAACCGTGCCCGGCATAGGGATGTTCCCAGAATAATGATTGAGGAATAAGCTGATGCATTTCGCGCATCGCCTGAATTGGCGTAACTGGATCAAATCGTCCGCCCCAAATAAAGACAGGAACATTCAGCTTTCTAAGTTCCTCAGCAAAAGCCATCGGTTTACGGTGTTTTTCAAATGCTCCGCAGTCGCCAAAAGAGGAAAAATAATAGGCATTGGCATCCTGGTCAGCTGAGTAATCCCATATTTCTTCGCAAATAATATGGCGCGACATACCCGTCATCGGAAAATCAGGCTGACTCCCTATTATTTTCTCAGCTTCTTCCCTGGAGCCAGTATTCAGAAGTCGCTCCAGAAAAATGCGCGTTGCTCTGGTGCGTCCATCATAACCATAACTGTAGCTAAAAATAGTACGAAGAACTGCGGATCTCAGATCGCTGTATTTTTGAATCACCCGGTCATATAAATTACTGATAGCCTCATCACTACGGATATATAAAGGCATAAATTGCTGCCGGGCAATATCAATGGCCTGGCTGTCATGAAATGCTGAATCTAATATCATCGCCTCAATGGATTGTGGATATTTTATTGCATACTGCTGCCCTAAGAAGGTTCCATATGAAATTCCATAGACAAACCATTTACCGTCCTCTCCCAAAAGATCCTTGCGAATAGCCTCTATATCATCAGCAGTTCTGCTCATTGAATAGATACCCTCTTCATACCAGGCCTTCCAGGCAGAAAGAGGTCGAGTACAACCCAGACCCCGGTGATCAAAACCGACAATATTCATTTTTTTGTCGAGTTTAGTGTTATAGAAAAGCTCAATCAAATTATGATCGCCGCCAGGCCCGCCATTGATAACCAAAAGAGTGGGTTTTTGCGGGTCAAAGGAATGAAGGAGCTTATAATACACCCGAATCAGACCCGCAGTATCCTTTCGCTGTTCGGCGCGCAACTTGGTAACAACATAACGATCTTTTGCACCTGCAGAGGGACAGGTTTCTGTTTTGGCAGTTGAAGTAAATGACAAAGAATAAAGCAGTAAATAGAGATAAATCCGAAAGTTTCTCATAGAGTGCACGTCGGGCATAAATCGATTACAGCATTATATAAACAAGCGTCTCTTTCTCAAACAACTCATTGAAAATTAAAATCTCCCACTCTTTAAGGTTTTTCGCTCATCTGAGTTTGAATGTCGGGCGAAAGCGCCCATAGCGGTCAGGATAAGAAGTAATGTTATCCCCTCTCCACCGCGCGCAGCGTGGGGGAGAGGGTAGGGTGAGGGGGTTAAAAAATTTATCACGTTAGTGATTCCATTTTGTTGTGGCAATAAACCATCGCCACAGAAATATGATTAATGAATCGCTACGCCACCTTGTTTATAGCCCCCTCACCCTAACCCTCTCCCCCGCTGCGCGGTGGAGAGGGGATCAGATATTTTATTAGCCTGACCGCTATGGGCGAAAGCGCCCGACCTACGCTTAAGATTTGTATCAATTATTTCATTGAAAGCGTGGAACCAGCTTTTTCTTCATCAGAGTCGCTGTCAGCAGCAAAATCAAAGCAAAGAAAACTCTCTGTAATATTGCCGCCTACAGGAGCAGTAATCGTGACTTCACTGCTCATTGACTGCAAAAGTTCATTCCTTTTTGTGAACATTTTTTCCATTTGCTCGGGGGAAGTTTTTTTGGAAACTCCAGAGATATTACCAACGGAAAACTGTACATTGCCAGCAACGGGCTCTGCTATTACCCGTTTATGTTTAACACGTGGCTGTTCTTGTGTTTCCTGTTCAGTTTTACTTTCTACAGTTGTACTTTCATTAAATTTTTTCTCTATTTTTAGATAACTCATCTTCTACCCCTTTAATTATTAACAAGACAATAGTTGCACTATAAGTGCCACCAAAACTGCCTAGTTTATCTGATTTTGTAAAAGCTGTAATCAAAAATTTAATTTTCAGATTATTTTTTGGTCAGCTAATTTAGTCAATTTTACACTTACTTTACTATTGATCACCTGCAAATTGTTTCACCAACTGAATTATTATTGGCCAATAATAATTATTCTATATGATTCATGATTAGCCACTATAAACTTATAAAAATTGGCCGTGCTCTTGGTTATACAACGCTTCATGAGAGCGGATTATGCCGCGGATTTACAGCAATGTGGGCGCAAGCAGTATGCTGCAACGATTTGCCGAGATTCTATAAGCGATTGGTTTATTTAAATGATATTTCAGACAATCCTGAGCAGCTGGTATGCCTGATTGACGAGCTGCGTAAAAAATCACGTGACATTGGATTTACCAATCTCTCCGAAATCGAGCAGCTATTTCTGGAGATGCCAGCCTTTTTTGAGGGGATTTCTCTTTATCAGGATCCAAGAGCATTTAAATCCATTTTTGAGAAATATTTATATCAGCTTGAGTGGGGAGAAATTACGCCATTTCTTCTTCCTGAAAGGCTAAGTGAGAATCAGGACAGTTTCATCCGCGCCCTGAATACATTGGAGCAATTCAATAACGACACACTGGAATCCTATCTTTATTTACTCAGTGAGGTGCTTGAGGGTAGAAGAGATGTTGCTATTATAATTGACACTGAAAACCACTCCCGCGGGATTCGCGTCGTTGGAAAAGACAAGTTTGAATGGGCTGATGTCAATCATATTGAATTCGCTGAATTTCCACTTAATAGCCAAGAACTTTCACGTCTCTTGAGTGCTAATAAAAAAGAATTCATTTTACATATTGACATTATTACCACAAATAACAAATCCCTTACACAAGAAACAATAGAAGCTATTAGACCTAAAGCTAAATTGAGTCACTTACTGGATAGTATCTATGGTAAAGGTTTTATTGCGTTCTGGGCGATTTACAACGGTGATCTTGAAACCATTAAGCGAATTGACTTTGAAAAAAACGATGTCAATCATACTAATCGGTCTCATACTCCCTTGCTTCAGGCTGCAATTGATAAAAATCAAAGAGAAATAATCAAATACCTGTTAACCATTCCCTCACTTGATGTCAATAAAAGAGTGTATGGCAGATCTGCTTTCTGCGAAATGCTGGGTGACTGGGCGGTTACAGAGCTGATTATCGAACACCCCGGTTTTAACCCTAATCATTATGTTACCCATAAGAATACCCCATTACATCATCTTGCCTTCTATTCCTATGCTCCAGAAAGCATAGCTATTGCAGAGCATATTCTTAAGAAAGGCGGCAACCCCAATTTAAAAAACCATGAGGGAGATACACCTTTAATGGTCGCTTGCAGGAATAACAATCAGCCCATGGCTGAATTGCTGCTGCGCTATGGAGCTAAGCCAAATATTCAATCCAATACTAAATCCACTGCATTACACTATGCAGTAGAAAATAAGAATAAAGGCATTACTGAATTATTGCTTCGAGCCGGAGCCAATTGTGACTTGAAAGACAATGAAGGGCAAACGCCGCTCATTATTGCCAATTTCACACGAGACAAAACACTCATTCCATTATTAATTCAGCAAAGTACATGGAGCAGCTCTGATATCAGATGGGGCAAAGGTGCTGTTCTGCTTCCCGCAATTAGTAACGCTCCATTGGAGTTTCAAAAAGATTTAATCTTAAAGGCGGTCCGTACTTATATTCAAGACCGTTTAAAGGAGCCCGATTACCCCAAACTATTTTCAAAATTTTCCAGGAAAGAAAAAGTAGAAGCGGCTTCAGCTTTATTCGCCAGAATGAACGGCAATAGAAGCATTCGCCTGGAGCAATATTTGGATGTACTATGTGATGGACGACTTTCTACTCTTATGGATTTATGTATAAATTATCAGAGACGAATAACTGCTACTTCACATTTAACAAAAAACAGGCCAAATAATGCTGCAGCTCAAGTGACAGAAAACTATCGACAACGATTAGGGCAAATTCAATCTCAAAAACCGCCAGATCCACCGAGTCATATAGACGCGAAGGTCGGCATGGGTCACCTACACCCACGCGGCCGGTGAAAAATAGAATACAAGCCGGGTAGAACCAGTAAGGTTAGAAAGGTTGATGAGATAATGCCGCCGATAACTACTGTCGCCAGTGGTCTTTGCACCTCAGAACCGGTTCCGGTCGCTAAAGCCATGGGCACAAACCCCAGAGAAGCGACCAGAGCGGTCATGAGAACGGGGCGAAGCCGCGCCAGGGATCCTTGCAGGATGGCTTCTTTTAAACTGAAGTGTTTTTGCTCGCGCAGTTTATTAATAAACGTAATCATAACCAAACCATTAAGCACCGCAACCCCGGATAAAGCGATAAATCCAACACCCGCTGAAATGGACAAGGGAATATTGCGCAGCCACAGGGCAAACACACCGCCGGTTAAAGCAAGAGGAATCCCGGTAAATACCAGTAAGGCATCGCTGATTCGGCCAAAACTCATAAATAGTAACAGAAAGATACCGAGCAAAGTGATTGGAACAACCAGCTCAAGCCGCCTTGAGGCGGATTGCAACTGTTCAAACTGACCTCCCCAGCTAATCCAGTATCCACTGGGTATTTTGACTTTTTCATCAATACGCAGTCTTGCTTCATTAACAAAGGAACTCAGATCCCTATTTCTGACATTGGCAGTTACCACGACGCGGCGCTTCCCACTCTCGCGGCTAATCTGGTTGGGTCCTTCGCTGCGTTTCATGGAAGCTACTTCACTTAAGGGAATAAAATGCCGCTCATTGTCTTTGGCAAGTGGTAAGGGGATGAATATTTGCCGCAATACATCGGGATCTGAACGTAAAGTCTCGGGTAGACGAACGACAATATCAAAGCGTTTATCGCCATCAAAAAACTCACCGCCTTTTTTTCCACCAGTCGCTATGACAATGGCATCCTGTACGCTTCCAATCTGCAACCCATACCGAGCGAGCGCATCGCGATTAATTTCTACGGTTAACAGCGGTAAACCGCTCACTTGCTCCACTTTGACATCTGCGGCACCGGGTACTTTTTTGAGTTCAGAACTGATTTGCTCACCAATTTTCAGCAAGGTTGGCATATCGTCGCCGAAAACTTTCACCGCGACATCACTACGAACCCCGGAGATTAACTCATTGAAACGCATTTGTATGGGCTGCGTAAATTCATAATTATTACCGGGAATTTTTTTCAAAGCGCTTTCCATTTCGCCTACCAGAACCTGTTTGGTCTTATTAGGCTCAGGCCATTCATTGCGAGGTTTTAACATAATAAAGGTATCAGCAACACTGGGCGGCATTGGATCAGTCGCTACCTCGGCAGTACCAAGCTTGGAAAATACTCTTTTGACTTCAGGAAACTGTTTGATGCGTTTTTCAACCAAATCCTGCATGGCAATAGCCTGGGTTAAACTGGTTCCAGGAATTCGCATGGCATGCATGGCAATATCGCCCTCATCAAGGCTCGGAATAAACTCTCCCCCCAGATGGTAAGCAATAATAATACTGATCAGTACCAGAATTGCCGCAGCGCCTATGACCAGTTTTCTCGCTTCAAAACAATAGCCAAGCGCTTTGGCATAGGCACCCGAAAGATGACGGACCAGCCAGTTTTCTTTTTCCTGAATTCGTCCGCGAAGAAATATGGCTACAGCAGCGGGAACAAAGGTTAAAGCAAACAGCATGGAGGCCATGAGCGCAATAATGACCGTTTCCGCCATCGGCAAAAACATTTTTCCTTCCACGCCGGTCAAGGTTAAAATAGGCAAATAGACAATGGTGATAATGAACACCCCAAAAATACTGGGTCTGATGACCTCAGTTGTGGCGGTGGCAATGACCTTAAGCCGCTCATCGAGAGTCAGAATGCGATTGAGCGCATGCTGTTCTTCACCCAGATGCTTCATGCAGTTTTCAACAATGATGACTGCGCCATCCACAATCAGTCCAAAGTCCAAAGCCCCAAGACTCATTAAATTGGCGCTGATTTGGTTACTGACCATTCCGGTGATGGTCAGTAACATCGACAAGGGAATAACTGTCGCGGTGATAAGCGCTGCTCGAATGTTGCCTAAAAATAAAAACAGAATGACGCAAACCAGCAATGCCCCTTCCAGAAGATTTTTCCTGACGGTGTCAATCGTCGCATTGACGAGCAGAGTACGATTATAGACCGTAACTGCTTCTACCCCTTCTGGCAGCGATTTGTTAATCTCAGCCATCTTCGCAGCAACTCGCTCGGAAACACTGCGGCTGTTTTCACCCATCAGCATAAACACAGTTCCCAGGACCACTTCCTTGCTGTTTTCAGTCGCAGCGCCGGTGCGTAACTCCTTCCCTAACCCGACTTCGGCCACATCACGAATACGCACAGGCGTGCCCTCGAAACTGGCAATTACAATATTTTCAATATCGGCAAGGCTTTGCACCTGTCCCGGCACGCGAATTAAATTCTGTTCGCCATTGGTTTCAATGTAGCCTGCACCGACATTGGCATTGTTGCGTTGCAGAGCCTCCACCACATCACTTAAACTCAGACGATAACGAACCAGCTTCATTGGATCCGGAGTGATATGAAACTGCTTTTCATAGCCTCCGACAGTATTTACTTCGGCAACTCCTTCCACATTACGCAGCTGTGGTTTGATGATCCAGTCCTGAATGGTACGAAGTGCGGTGGGATTATAAAGCTGGCTTTGCAACGTATTGGGTTTATTCGTCACCGTATACATGAAAATTTCGCCAAGGCCAGTGGAAATCGGACCCAGCGTGGTTTCTGCCTCGGGCGGTAATTTATCTTTAACTTCGCGCAGCCGCTCATTGATCAATTGACGCGCGAAATAAATATTGGTTCCCTCTTTAAAAACCACAGTAACCTGGGATAAGCCATAGCGGGATAAAGACCGGGTATAATCGAGATTAGGCAAGCCGCTCATTGCCAGCTCAACCGGAAACGTGATGCGCTGCTCAACTTCGTAGGGGGAATAGCCGGATGCCTGGGTATTAATCTGCACCTGAACATTGGTAATGTCAGGCACCGCATCAATAGTGAGGCGCTGAAAATTGTAAACTCCAAGAACCACGATGGTTAATGTGAATAACAACACAAACCAGCGGTGTTTCAGAGAACCCTGTATAATTCTTTCAAGCATTCCTGTCCTTTATTCAAAATGCCTAATGGTCATGGCTCGCCCCTTCCTTGCCAATTTCAGCTTTCAGAAAGTAGCTGTTCTGACTAACATAATGCTGACCCGCATCAAGGCCTGAAAGCACTTCGACCCATTGCTCATCCTTTTCTCCCAGCGTAATCGGGGTGGCTTCAAAATAATTTCCCTGTTGCACAAATACCACATCCTGCCCGTTCATCTGCTGGATAGCGGAAAGCGCCACCGCCACAGGCACTTTTTTTTCTTTAATAATAATTGCACCATTCACATACATGCCGGGTAACCAGGAGCGAGTTTCATTCGGCAGTATGGCGCGGGCAAGTGTGGTTTGGCTGTCCTCAATCCCCAGAGGTGAAATATAAGTCAGAGTGGTGACTGCACTGGCATTGCCGTCATCGCCGCTGACAATAACCTGCATTCCAGGCTTAACCAGCGGGGCATCCTTTCGGTACAAGGTAAAATCCGCCCAGACATTGGCGAGATTGGCAATTTCATAGATAGGCTTGGTATCCTGCGCCAGTTCACCATTGGTTGCATACTTTTGCACTACAGTTCCGGCAATAGGCGCCTTGATGGTGTACTCCTGCAAACTTTCATTGCTCTCAATAACAGCCAGTGTATCGTCTTTCTTCACCTCCTGACCCAGATTTTTAGTCAGGGACTTGATAATTCCGGAATAACGCGCATAAATGGGCGCGAGGGTATCTCGATTTGGAACTATTTTCCCATACACTTTTAAGCGTGTTTTTATCGTTTTTTCCTGGGCTGTAGAAAGCTTAATCTCGGCAGCTTTAAGCAGTTCGGGCATAATCTTTATACGCCCTTCATAGGTCGAATAATGCCAGCTGAACTGTTTATCCTGCCATTGCAGTTGAACTGCGACATCAAATGAATGAGGCTCTGAAATGATTTCCTGGCTTTGTAGAAAGTTGTCGATGGGTACAAAACGGATTTTCTCTTTCCTGCCGTTAAAACGAGTTAATTGCACACTAAGGACCGCTTGCTTTGGGGAAATCAACTTACCATTTTCATAAAGATAGGCGCGAAAATGAGGAGGCATCGCTCTTTCAAAAATCAAAAGCTCCACTGTGATGGCTCCCTGCTTCAGCAAATGTCCACCCTGCGGCCCTTTTTGTGGCGTATTCGCCCATAGCAATGAATTGAATGCAAAAAAAATAATCAGCAGGCTGATTTTAATTAATCTCATTGGCTTTCCTTAACCGGATTTAATCCCAACAGTCCAGTGAGTTGAATTAAGGCTTTATGGTATTCAGCATGGGCCTGCTGGTAATGGCGCTCTTCATCATACAGGCTATTGAGTGCAATGGATAATTCCGTATAGGAATACCGCCCCATCTGATAACCTTCCTGAGCCAGTTTGATCGATTTTCGCGCCAGAGGCAATAATGAGCGGGTGACGACATCAGCCTCGTATTGATTTTGCTCTGCCAGCAGAAAAGCGTTGTACACATTTTGACGAAGGTCCAGGCCCGTTCCCTTATACTGGTGAGCCGCCTGCGTGTATTGCGCTTCCGCTGCGACAATTTTTCCCTGATTACGATTATAAACCGGCGCTTCAGCAAAAACAGACATTACCGCCGCATTGCTGCCGTCATCAGAAAAATGACGTCCTCCTAACTGAACATTTAAATCAGGCCATACCGATTTTTTAGTCGCGGTAATCCCGGCGCGTTTGGCCTGTAACTGCAACCTCACCTGGATCATTTGCGGACTCTGGGGGATCTTTTTCTTTAAATCCGCCCAATTCAGGGTAATCCCGGGCAAGCCTTTGTCCACCAAAGTCTGATCTACTCTTAACTGCTCACCCAGCAAACGCGCCAGTTTGGCCCGCTGTATTAAAGTTTCCCTCCCGGCTTTTTTTTCCTGGATAATCGTTTCTCCTAAGCGAATCTGCGCTAAACGCAGATCAAGCTCCGCCCCTGCCCCTGCTTTTACCCGCCGTTCAATTGAATCGACAATATTCTGATTCAGACGAATCAGTTTTTTGGTTACCTGATGCCATTGATTGGCATAGAGCGCATCCACATAGGCCACACCGACAGCGGCATAGAGTACAGCCTGCTGAACTTTGATCTGCGCCAGTGAAGCCAGATAGTCCGCATAACTTGCCTGCTTGAGATAGCTCAGTCTGCCGCCCAAGGGAATAGGCTGGGTGATCGAAGCCGTGGTTTCCGCAGCTTCGTAACTGCTGTAACTGCCAGAACCGCCAAAATTTTCTGCAGTCAGGGTTAATTGTGGATTGGGATATAAACCGCTTTGAATAAAATAGCCTCGCATGGCATGGGCTTTATCAATTTCGACCTGTAACTCTGGATTATTGCGACAGGCAATCGCCAAAGCCTGCTTGAAGGTAAGGGTCGATGCAGCCAGTGTCTGGTTGAACAGAACAGCTATTGAAACGCCTAGCCCAAAAAGAAAACGCATCACTTCCCTTATTTATTCGCGGATTAACACCTATCCTTTTAATCTATCGCAATTCTGATGCGAATATCAAACCCGGGATTATCTGTTTGGCTTTAAATAGTGTCGTTTCCGCGTAGGCGGAAATCCATCTTGCAAACAAAGTTAGGAATTACCTTGAGAAATAGATTCCCGCCTTCGCGGGAACGACACGATAGTAGCTCTGTTTGAGCAATTGTTAAGTCATCCGCTGACTATATAAATAATGAGGGGATCCCTCGGATAAGCCGAGGGACCTAGATGCCAAGATTAATTCATAAAATCAACCGGTTGCGGAAAGCTGATGAAATTTTTTGTCAATTGCTTTTCCTTTTGCTGATTAGGATTTGCATTCTGACACCAGTCATTCGATTTAGGATGTTTCTGCCCTTTGCTATCGGTCACCAGACAGGATTGTTTATTGACAATGTCTGATTTATTGCTTGGGCATTGAGAAGGATCCATATCATCGGTGCAAGGCGCGAATTTGGTGTTGACTACGAAGGTGTAGACATTATCTTTCAAATCCGTAAAACGAACCTTGATTGGATAATCAGCGACTGTTCCTACTCTGAATCCGGCTATCTGACTGTTATCAGGCATAGTTACATCCTGCTTGTCTTTTTTACAGTCCAAATCATCAGGATCCTGATTCATCACGCAAACCCCGTATTTTTTAATTAAGGGCGTATTGATCTGATCCAGCATCGATTGCGGCACACCGATGGCGACTGAAAAACCATCCCGATAATTAAATTGCCGCTGATTTTCCAAACCATTACTTCCCCCTACCGCAAAGATCAAACCATCGCCAAGCTCACTCATAAAGCCCACAGCATCGTCGACTGAAAAACCATAGGCATCCATTGAGAGATAACTGTCATCATGAATCAGTTTGACATAGGGATTGAACATGAAAGCCGCTGTGGTTGTGGGTTTTTGATAGTTATATTGTAAATCATGAATGTACATGGATTGTATTTTTGCATGATCCCATCCCGAAATTTTGGTATCTGACAAAGGATTCGCAGCAGCACCACAGCCTTCATTGAAAGGTACCCAGCCATAAATATGTTTAATCGCTTCCCAGTAATTAAACTGTACAGGGTCTGACTTGGGCGTTAATGTGCATTTTCCAGCGGAATACATCTGCAGATACTGGGCATGGTTTTGTTTGAAAAATTTCTGTATCGTTTCCAGATCTTTTTTCAAATCATCAGGACAGCTCACAGTTTCGGTGACATATTTACTGACATCTTCGTCCCAGCCCACACATGATCCCCATAGATTCTGCATGTTCTGCACTGATTCACCAAAATGCAGTGACCTCTTTTCCTCATCAGTACATCCCCCCTGAATACATTTCATGACCGTTAGCACGGGAGGAAAACCCTCCTGAGGTTTAACCGGCACATTATCATCAGGCGGTAACGTTCCTGAACGCTGGGCAAAAATATTATATCCCCCAGGTAATTTCAATTCACTTAAGTTATAGACCGGCCAGCCTTTGCCAATCGCGCTTTGCAAAAAAGCCTGCAGGTGATCACGAAAGGTTTCGATAGACTGTATAGAACCGCTGTAACCGATGTAAGGATTGTTTTTAGGTCCAATGGCAATAGGCATGTACACATGATCGACATAGGAAATGTTATAGCCCACGTTTTCAGGCTTTAGTAAGCGAAGCGTCTGTTTGGGAGGGACAATTGAATCTCCAAAGGTATATTCTGATAACTGCGCATAGACATCTTCCGGAAACTGAACGTTACTGGAGTAAAGATATAAATTACATTGAACATTCTTTCCTTCACAGGTTACCTCTGAGGGAACCGTCATCGGGCTGTCCTGCTCCTCGTGTAAGCGATCATTTCTATCCGCCAAAACCACACGCCCGCCATTCCACCAGGTAATATAGCTTCCTTTGGATTCGCTGTATAAGGGAAGAGTAATCGTCACTGAGGAATCGGGTGGTATGCCACTGTTTTCATTGACATACAATTTATAAACATAATTGGTGGGATAAGGAGAGCTGCTGCGAAAACAGCCTTGAACCCATTCGTTCACTGCATTTTTGCTGGTTGCCAGTACAGGGTAGATAATTTTATCAGTATTATTATATATGGTAATCGTTTTTGGCTTCACCATCAGCGGTTTTCCATCATAATCCTTACATTCAATAATTCCATTTTCAGCCAGTGCTGCACCACTTCCAAATAACAGAGCAGCACCACTTGAAGCAACAAGCAACTTTTTTAACATGATTGGATCCTTTTGCAAGCTTTGTATAAATTTAGCACATAAAAAAGCATTGAAATCAATTTGCATAAGAAAGCGCAGGCTGTGAGCTATTCAATCATCTGAATAGAGCAGTGTATTTATCGCATTCAATACAGGCTATACACAGAGTTATCCACAGAATTTGTGAATAAATCAATGACGCGACGGCGAATATAAATAGACAAAAAGCCATATATATCAAGGAGCACGGAATTGTTTATTAAAAGCTGAGCGAATTGGTGAGTAAAACTAGAATAAAGTTATCCACAAATTAGATAAGCGGATATTTTTTAGCGGACGAGCATTTTAACCAATTTTTTTATGAAGCAACAGTCTTGACATAGAAAAATTATGATTTTTTTTATTTACCAAGCTGTGTCATGCCACGTCATCTCGAACGCTGTGAGAGATCTCCCGAGTCTTGGTTTGTGCCAGCATTCGGAGATCTCTCACTGCGTTCGAGATGACGGCGGCCTGTGAGTATCTTTATTCCCGCAGCAATGCCTTTTGGTGAAAATTTAACCGAAAGACTCTAGGAATTAAAAGCAGACTATGGAATAATTATTGTCCAAACTCAATAATTTTTGTCTATGGATATGAAAATAAAAGCATTTTCTTTAATGATATTTCTCTCACTTCCTTTTGCTTCATTTGCTGGCAGCTCAACCTGCCCTTTAGCAAGCGGGATCAATGTCAACACCAGCAAGCGCGTTTTAAATATTTGTGAACATGGCAGTGTTGTCAAAACCTTTAAAGTCGCGCTTGGTTTCAAAGGGGTAGGAAAAAAACGAGCCGGAGATAACAAAACGCCGGTGGGCTTATATGGCTTGGCTTATCCAAGAAAATCCAATAAATACGACGTATTTATCCCTATTCTTTATCCTACTTCAAGACAGCGGGCAGCCGGGTACTCCGGCCGTGACGTGGGTATTCATGGGCCTGCTCAATCAGCCAGCGCATTGGGTTGGTTTGGTAACTTACCTTTCTCAACGCGCGGATGCATTGCGGTTGGCAAAAATAACTATATCGAATATGTGGCGAAGTGGGTTAAAGCTAATCCTGGTGCGAAGGTATTGATTGTTTAGTGAAGAGCTGCCCGCTTGGGTAAAGCGGGCATTATCGCTTAGAACTGATCCTTTTCGGTACTACCATCCAACGCTGTGGTAGACGTCTGATTTTGCATAATGGTATTTTGTACCGCATCAAAATAACCGGTTCCGACAAAAGACTGGTGTTTAGTTGCTCTAAACCCATGTTCTTCCTGAGCTATTTCTCGCTGCTGCATTTGAGAGTAGGCATACATACCCTCTTTAGCATAGGCTCTGGCAATTTCAAACATGCCCAGGTTCAGGCTATGCCAGCCAGCAAGGGTAATAAACTGATATTTATAACCCATTTCGAAGAGCTGTTCACGGAATGTGCGTAAATCATGTTCACTTAAATTCGCTTTCCAGTTAAATGAGGGAGAGCAATTGTAGCAAAGTAACTTGCCAGGGTATTTTTCATGAATCGCCTGTGCAAACTCTCTGGCTTCGGCAATATTGGGTTTGGAGGTTTCACACCAGACCACATCAGCATAGGGTGCATAAGTTAAACCACGGCTTATGGCTTGTTCGATACCGCTTTTAACATAATAAAATCCCTCACTTGAACGCTTGCCCGTCAAAAACACCATATCACGCTCATCATGATCACTGGTCAATAAGGAGGCCGCATCGGCATCAGTCCGCGCAATAATAAGAGTCGGCACCCCTTTTACATCCGTGGCAAGTCTTGCGGCAATTAATTTATTAACCGCTTCGCTGCTGGGAATCAGCACCTTGCCGCCCATGTGGCCGCATTTTTTAGCCGAAGAGAGCTGATCCTCAAAATGAACGGCTGAGGCCCCTGCCCTGATCATATGTTTCATCAGCTCAAACGCATTCAGATTGCCGCCAAAGCCAGCCTCGGCATCGGCAATAATGGGGGCATACCAGTCGATAGAATGATCATCATTCAAACAATGGATTTCGTCGGTGCGTTTCAGGGCATTATTTATTGTCTCAACGAGACGGGGTACAGAATCCACAGGATACAAGCTTTGATCAGGGTACATTCTGCCGGAACTATTGTTATCCCCGGCTACTTGCCAGCCTGAACAGTAGATGACCTGGAGCCCCGCCTGCACGGCCTGCACGGCCTGATTACCTGTAAGACAGCCCAAACCAGTCACTGGTTTATTGCTATTCAATAAATCCCATAATTTATTCGCCCCATGTCGGGCAAGAGTATATTCAATCTGAAGAGATGGTCTTAGTTGTACGACATCTTTGGCGCTATAGGGACGTTTAATTCCTTTCCACCGAGAATTATTTTTCCAATCAGTTTCGAGTTCGATAATTTGATCATGCTTATTCATAAGTGGATTCCTTCTGTGCGGTCAAGATTTTATAGGCTGGCAGGGTTAGAAACTCGTCAAAATGAGGCTTGCACACCATTTCCGTAAACAATTTTGTCGCCGTTTCCAATGCATGTCTGGGCAAACCGGTTTGTTGCAAGCTGATAAATTCTTCATCAACCATGTTTAAAAACAAGTCTTTCTTAAAAACAGTATTATTATTGATCAAGGCGTTAAACTTCAGCCATTGCCATAACTGCGCACGGCAAATCTCCGCTGTCGCCGCATCTTCCATTAAATTATTAATTGGCACACAGCCATTACCAGTCAACCAGGCGGTGATATATTGGATCCCCACACTGATGTTATTTCTTATACCTTTTTCAGTAATATTGCCTTTGGGAATAGTGACCAGATCCTCTTGCTTTATGTCTGCTTTTTTTTGTGCAGTGGCAATCTGATTGGGCGTTTTCATATGTGCATTGAATGCTTCCAAAGCAATCGGGATTAAACCGGGATGCGCAACCCAGGTACCATCATGCCCGGCCAGCACTTCACGCTGCTTGTCCGCCAGCACTTTTTTCATCGCCTCTTCATTGGCCTTTTCATCATTGCGGATAGGAATTTGCGCAGCCATCCCACCCATTGCATGCACCCCGCGCTTGTGACAGGTAGCAATCAGCAAATCCACATAGGATTTAAGGAAATGCTGGGTCATGGTGACTTCCTGTCGATCAGGCAATACAAAATCAGGACGATTTCTGAATTTTTTGATAAAACTGAAAATATAATCCCAGCGTCCACAGTTTAAACCCGCTGAATGGTCTTTAAGCTCATAAATGATTTCATCCATCTCAAAAGCCGCACTAATGGTTTCAATTAATACCGTAGCGCGGATACTGCCTTGCGGAATACCCATATAATTCTGTGCAAAAACGAAGACTTGATTCCATAACCTGGCCTCAAGATGAGACTCCATTTTGGGCAAATAGAAATAGGGGCCGCTTCCTTTAGAAAGCAGTGTTTTGGCGTTGTGATAGAAAAACAGGCCAAAATCGAATAAGGAGGCAGAAATGGGTTGATTATTAACCAGAACATGGGCCTCATCCAAATGCCATCCACGGGGTCTGACCATGAGGGTCGCGGTTTTTTCCTTAAGTTGATACTGCTTACCCGAAACCGCATCCTTATAGTTGATTGTTCCATTGACCGCGTCGATTAGATTCAACTGCCCCTGAATGCAATTCTCCCAGGTCGGTGAATTGGAGTCCTCAAAATCAGCCATGAATACATTTGCACCGCTATTGAGTGCATTAATTATCATTTTACGATCGACAGGCCCTGTGATCTCCACACGTCTATCCAGTAAATCTTCAGGGATGTGAGCAGCAGTCCATGTACCTTCGAGTATTGATTTGGTTTCATCCAGAAAATTGGGAAGTACCCCTTGATCATAAGCGGCTTGCTTCTTATGCCGTATTTCCAATAAATTTTTTCTTTGCTGGCCAAATTCCGTTTCTAAAAGAAAAAGGAATTTTTTTACATCATTGCTTAAAAGCGTTTCATATTCTTGAGCATAGTCAGGAATTATTTTTATAGTTGTTATTTCCATGCCAGGTGCCTTAAAAAATAAAGTGTGTAAAACATATAAATTCCACAGCGTTTTTATAAAAAGCTAGTTTATGAGACATATAAAATCAAGCCTGTCATCAAATATTCCCTGCGCTTTGGGCTATATTTAATAGTGGTGCTCTTTAAACGATCACAGGCAACTGATTTTGTCAGGAAGCAGTTCCCTCTAAAGTAAATTTCCTTCATTATTTTGAAACATATTCCATAAGTTCATCTTGAAACAGATATTTTGTACTAAGATTTGACAATATGCGTTTCATAGAATAAGGGCGTTATGATGATAAACTTCGGAGCGGGTCCTGCCAAACTTCCACAGCCAGTTCTTCAGCAGATTCAAAATCACTTTTTTAATTGGCAAAACACCGGCGTATCCATTCTTGAACTGGGGCATCGTACGGTAGAATTTGCAGCCTTAGGCGAGAGGCTGGAAGCCCTGGTACGACGATTATTAAGGGTTCCTGCAGAGTATTCCATCCTGTTTTTACCAGGTGGGGCTCAAATTCAGTTTGCCATCGCCGCTATGAATTTGATTGGTTCCGCCAAAACGCTGAATTATGTCGAAACGGGTCACTGGTCGGCCACTGCAATCAAAGAAGCCAAAAAATATGCCGAGGTGAATATCGTTGCCTCCAGCAGAGAACAGCAGTTCTGTACCATTCCTGCACGTGAAACATGGGAGATTAATCCAGAAGGGGCTTATTTACATTTTACTGATAATGAAACTATCGGTGGTCTGGAGTTCGACGCAATTCCAGTTGTGGATGGCATGCCTTTGGTTAGCGATATGAGTTCCAATCTCTTTTCCCGGCCGCTGAATTTTACAGGGATGGGTGTGATATATGCCTGTGCTCAGAAAAATCTGGGTATCGCCGGGATGAGTGTGGTGATAGTCCGCAAGGATTTGCTCGATCGTGCCCACCCTGCCACACCGGATGTTTTCAATTATGCTGTGCAGCAAAAAAATAATTCAATGCTTTGCACCCCCACCACTTTCGCCTGGTATGTCGCCGTTCTGGTACTTGAATGGCTGGAAAAAGAAGGCGGCGTTGAGGAAATAGGGAAACGAAACCACGAGAAGGCCAGATTATTATACGACTACCTGGATAGCAGCGGTTTTTATGTAAATTTTATTGATCCACGCTACCGCTCCCGAATGAATGTCCCTTTTATTTTAAAAAATGCCGAGCTGGAAAAACCTTTTTTCAAAGCAGCAGAAGAACAGGGCTTGCTCTATCTTCAGGGGCATCGCAGTGTGGGAGGCGCACGGGCAAGTATTTATAACGCCATGACTTTAGAGGAAGTCAAAGAGCTTATTCAGTTTTTAAAACAATTTGCCAAAGATCATGCTTAAGCGAGGACGATTATCCATGCATCCAGCTCAGCCTATACAAAAAATTTTTTTTGATTGTGACGGCACATTGGCATTAATTGAGGGCATTAATGTTATCGCTGAACTCAACGGTGTGGGAAAAGAGGTCGGAGATATTACCCTGAAATGTATGTCCGAAACCGGTATGCTGCCCGAAGCTTACCGACAGCGTTTGCATCTGGTTAAACCAACTGCCGCACAAATACGCAATCTGGGCTCACTGTATATTGAGCATGTTACGCCTGGAGCCAGAGAAGTTATTGAATGCCTGAATTTTTTAAACAAAGAAGTTTATATCATTTCCGCAGGCATTAAAGCCGCCATCCAGCCCTTTGCTCATTTTCTGGGAATTCCCGCAGCCAATATTTTAGCGGTTGACGTATTTTTTGATGAGAATGAACAGTATAAGTGGTTTGATGAAGAATCTTACATGGTATATCCCGACGGCAAAAGCCGCCAGATTAATGCCGTTAATCGTCTCCGACCGGGTACCAGTGCGCTCATTGGTGATGGGGTCAGCGATCTCGAGGCTAAACAGGCGGTTAATCGCTTTATCGGCTATGGCGGATTCAGCATCAAGGAACGAGTCAGAGAGAATGCGGATTTCTTTCTCGCCTCTCCCAATTTAATGCCGCTACTTCTTCTCTGCTTAACCGTGCAGGAACATCAGCAAATTAAGTATTTCAATGAAACCTACTACCAGGAAAGCCTCTGCCAGCAAGCGCTAGGAGAGATTTCGATTAAGGAGTTTTGATATGTATAGCATTCAAATTATCGATAACATCTCCCCCAAGGGTCTGGAACTGTTTAATCAGGAAACCTATGAATTAGGGAAGGATTTTAACAATCCGGATGCGATGCTGGTACGTTCAAGCAAATTGCATGATTATCAATTTTCCGAACAGCTAAAAGCGGTCGGGCGGGCTGGAATAGGCACGGATAATATTCCTGTAGACAAGCTCACCAGACTTGGGATCCCGGTATTTTTTGCTCCTGGTGCCAATTCAAACGCAGTCAAGGAGCTGGTACTTGCCGCCCTCTTAATCAGCTATCGAAATCTCGAGCAAAGCCACTCCTTTTTAAGCAGCCTGGCAAATGATCGGCAAAGCGATATGCACCAGGAAATTGAATCGCGCAAAAAGCAGTTTGTTGGGCGGGAAATCTATGGAAAAGCACTGGGCGTAGTCGGTTTAGGCAATATCGGTGTCAAAGTAGCTAATGCGGCACTTGCTTTAGGGATGAAAGTCATTGCCTACGATCCCTTTATCACCGTGAATAATGCACTTGCTTTAATGCCGGGTGTCGCTATCGTCAGAAGTTTGCCCGAATTGCTGGGCGCTGCCGATATTGTGACTTTACATGTCCCTTTGATGAGTAATACGACTTATTTAATCAATGAAAGCAATATTCATTTATTTAAGAAAAGCGCAATGCTGATGAACTTTTCCCGCGAAAAAGTGGTTTGCGAACAGGCGATTCTCAAACAATTGAATAATGATTTATTAATGAGTTATGTCACTGATTTTCCTACGGTAGAGCTGGCAAATCACCCGCGGGTTCTTTGCTTCCCGCATCTGGGAGCAAGCACCGTGGAGGCAGAAGAAAACTCTGCCAGCATGGTGGTTCAAAGTGTTAAACATTATCTTGAACAGGGTATTATTGAAAATGCGGTTAATTTTCCTCCCACCGTTATGCCTTCACTGGGACAAGCCGGGATTAAACGCATCTTAATTATCAATCGAAATATCAAAGGGATTATTGCCGAAGTCACCAATGTATTGTCAACCGATGGCTATAACATCGAACAGATGGTCAATACGTCCATGGGGGAGACCGCGGTTAATCTCATCGATGTGTCCTGTCAAAATGGCATGGACGGCCATCTTCATAATAAAATTCAGAAGATTGAGGATGTGATTAAAGTCCGAGTGATGTGATTATTCATGTCATTTTCTCGCGGCTTTGTTGCAACTGAAAACAAATAACCCAAACCGCCGTCTTTGCGAACGAAGTGAAGCAATCCAGACCAAACCTCAAACAAAGTTAGGAGGCGGATTGCTTCGCTGACGCTCGCAAAGACTTTTTTGTGCACCTATATGTATGCAACAACGCCTTCCAGCTTAATGTATGCAACAACGCCTTCCAGCTTAGAAATGACAGTCTTTATGCAATAATTCAAACCCTGACAAACAGATTAATTATTGCACATCGTGAACAAATTATGGTACTATAGTCACAGTTCATTTATCAGTGAGAAGTTATGAAAGCTGAATTACTTCAAATAGTCAAAAAATACAATTTTGTTCACTTTGATTTAATGGGAAACCTGTCGATTATCGTTCCAGTAACCGGTTCGGCTCAAATTTCAGAAAACTTCACAGGAGACAACGACAATCCAGTTGCACTCCACCTGTTTGGTGATAATACCTGCCAATCGGATTTAGAACGCCAGACCTTTTTTCAAGGTCCAATCGATTCAGAAACAAACACTCGCAAGAAGGAACTCTCCTTTGAAAAGCAGTGTGAAAAACTGATTGAGGAATTACAGCCACTCAAGGTAAAGGTACAAACCGAGATCAACGCATACCAGACTCTAAGCTCAATTCTTGAACAGACCCTGGGTCAATCCCAAATTAAGTCGATGGTAGAGTCGAAAAAAAATGAGCTTTCCTACCTTACAATCATAGAAGCCACCCTGAATGAAGCGAAAGAGAAAGCACTGAAATTCCAAGCCTCTAATCCAGGCATCGAAAACATACGAAGAGATCTGCTGCTCGGACAAAAGCATTTTGCATCCAAGGGCGAATTCGTTGTTAAGCAAAATCCCGACACCGTAAGATATTTTGACCTCCCTAATATCATGGCCCTGTCGAACCCAACCGCCAGCCCCCTGGAGAAGATTTTAGCCTCTAATGCCATTTCAGATCGTCTCGGTATTATCCCCTTTACCAAGGGTGACCCTGTGCAAGCGCTGGTTTCAGAGGCTGTTCGCCTTTATACCGCTCCCCATAATCCCCCGGAAATTACCCATAATCTCTCAGAAATTACTAGCAATACCCAAGCTTTCTTTCAAGGCATCTACTTACTAATCCTTGAAAGACATCCTGAGGTAATAGGCGAGGCAATTGACTTTGCAACTTTGACAGAAACTTTTAAATTAGGGTACCCGGAGGAGGACTATCCGGCTGACAAATGGGACCTTGAGGGTATCGACTCGCCGACGTATGCTCTATTAAAGGATTTTATTAAAATCGGAGAGCAGCCGGTTACTAATTTTTTACAAATTTTTCAGCGTTGTTTTGAACAATATATCAAGGAAGAACCTGGATATGAAACACGCATGAGAAAAACCTCAAGTTATCAATTATTCATTTTGCAAACTTTTCTCTATTTGTGCACCGTTCAATTGCATTTGAAGGATACAGAACAGGCAAGACAGTTCCTCAATTTCATACGCTCTCAAAACAATCTGAACACCTTGGTTGAGGCCTTATGTGAAGGTAAAACCTCAGCCGAAATCCCTGAGCTCCCCCTTTCACCCGCCGAATGGAACTCAGTGGTTGATGCGGCCTATAAGATTTCGCTCTATCATATTCATGCTGACCATTATGATGAATTGCGCACCGCCTGCATGCCGCAACAACCGGAAAACTCGCATTACTTCGTCATGGGTGGGCGCCTTTGCTGGAGTACAAGTCCCATAACTGAATCAGGTAATATCAATACTTTGCAGGGACAGAAAAAGGCTTCAGAAGAACATTTTGAGATTTTTTATAATAATCTCGAAACACTTCGTCTACAAGACTCAATACTCTCCGCAATTAATGATCTTTTAAAAAAACGTAGCGTTGAAGAGGCTTCAATATTTGAGTGCCTTGATCAGAATTGGGAAAATTTGACTCCTGATCAACGCTCAAGCCTTTTTCCAAAAATGATTGAAAAAGGCTTTTTGCAATGTGCCCAGTATATAATTATACATACCCCTCTTAACCTGGCGCACTTCCAGCTTTCACTAAATCAAAGACCTCGCAATATAGAAATTATTAATCAATTTCTAAATATTAATGATCCCTATATAGACTCGATGATCCTCAGACAACTTCAAACTGCGATAGATGCTAACGATACCGAGCTTTTAGTATTGCTAATACCAAAATTAGAAAAGCCAGAGGTAATCAAGCGTTTAGATGGCAATCTTTTAATCAAATCTGTTCAAAAAGGAAATTTAAACCTTGTCGAGTTTATTGTCTCCCATCGACCGGATTTGATTGAATTTCGGGGCACCCATGCTCACCCATCCCTTATCTTTGCTTGTATTTCCGGCAACACAGAGATTGTGAAATATTTATTGGATGCAGGAGCTAATATTCATGCGAAAACAAGCTTAGGAGCTACCCATCCATCTTATGCCACATTGAACGGAAGAGGCGCCAGAGAATGGACAGAAACTGTACTGAACACAGAATTACATGAATCCGCAGTAGCCATATTGGCATTATTCGATAATTATTACTCGCGCCTGGAAGAAAATTTCAGAACCAATCCCTCTTATAAAGACCGATTTACTAGTGATCATATCAGGCAGGCTGTTGAAAACAGGGATTTCCGATTAATTAATCTTATATTGGATAACCATCCAGACTTAAATGCGAGCCTGGATAATACGACTACCACCGCTATAAATGAGCTTCGCGACGAATTGGAAAGAGAGCGCCAGGAACAATTGGAGCGCGAACGCCAGGAGCAGTTGGAGCGCGAGCGCCAGGCAGAGCTTGAACGTCAACGTCTGGAGCAGGAGGAACGCGAGCGTCAGGAACGACTTGCTCGTGAACGCCAGGTACAGCTCGCACTTGAACGCCAGCAGCAGCTTGATCAGGAACGTCAGCAACAGCTTGACTGGGAACAACCAATTCTAAATGCGAGGGAGCAGCGTGCAGAAGAAAGACGACAAGCTGAGCTGCGGGAACAGCAGGAACGAGAGGCGAAAAGAAGAGAAGAACAAGCGAGAATAGACGAGGCCCAGAGAAGACAAGAGCAGGAAAGACAGCAGCAGCAAATGGTATTGCGAAGGAATATACAACAGCACATCGCTCCCTTTGATAGGTTAGTAGAAGATTTTGCGCGAGAGATTAGAAAAAACATGTCGAATGCAAACAAAGATATTAACTACAGTCGATGCGTTTTGAAGCTAGTCCGCGACTTAAGACAAGCGAAAGATGAGTTTCTCTATCACAGACTAGGGATCAGCATTGATTCATTTAATATCTTTGAAACAAAATGTAAAGAAGCGTTTGACAACTCAAAAACACTGTTGGCCGAACATCGCGGCTGGCATACCTATTCCCTTTTCTGGCGGCGAATTACAGGCGTTCTGGCAGCAATATCGGTAATCCCGGCATTGATTGTGAAAGCAAAATCACAAAACGGCTACTATGGAACCTTCTTCGCCAGTAAAGAGGATATTAAAACCAACTCGTTAATAGCGCTGGAAAAACTGAAGGATAATTTACCTATAACTGAGTTAAAACAATCAATACCGATACGAGTAAATTAGACAATTATAATCGCCCGGGTTAATCTTCTTTGCAGCTTGGGCGAAGAAACTCAAAAGGCTAAGCGTTAATGTGTATTCCCATCTCCTATCCCCACTCTGACACAATTAATCATATTGTTATCCAGCCAGATAATATCAGCTTGTATTTTAAGTCGTTTGACCAATTGCTTGTCATTATGGATCTGGCAGACAATATTCATAATGATGACACTCATCCTTTAACTTATGTTCTTGATCATGATTCCGAAAGCGATAAGATACACTACCATCAGGGAATTGATTCCAGCTATTCCGATGATGCCCATTACCATTTTGAACGAAAAGACAATAAGCCTTTAAGCTATCGCGATATCAAACTTTTCCTAAACACTCTCAAACAATTCGATTTAATTGAAATGAACGACATCAAACGGGCTAAATCAGAATATAAAACAAGCAGGGAGCAAGAAATAAGAGCCTCTTATCGTAACAGATACTTCACTCCTTTGGCCTCAGCCAATTTCCAAAAAAGTGAACAATTAAACAGAATGAGTAAATGGTAATATTTTAATTACCCTCCTGGAATCATTCACTTTGACAGTCATCCGTTATTTATTTTATAAACCTCGCCGAAGGCATAATCTGCAAAATCCAGTTGCGAACCCCGCTTACTCTGTCTGATACAAGTAAAATACGGAGTAGACTTTAAAATAAATTTACATTTAAATACAATGTGCTTTTTAACTTAATCGCAATTGACCAGCCGCCTCACAGGAGTGATTAAACAATATGCTGTACACCAGAAAGAATTTGTTTAACACTTCCCTGTCGTTATTGCTTCTGCTTATATCATTAGTAATGCCAGGCTGCGTCAACTATTCAGGGATCCGTAATAAACAGACACTTGCCAGTCCTGCCGCATTTCAAACAAAAAAATCACTGCCTGAAAAAAATGGCCAATGGCCTGATTTATGTTGGGCCAGGCAGTTTGGCGACCCCCAACTGCCGCTACTAATTGCTGAAGCCTTAAGAGATAACCCTCAGATTCAGGCGGCAGGCGCTCGGGTGGATAAGGCACGTGCTTTGGCTGCAGGGCAAAACTCAAGCCTGTTACCACATGTGGACTTTCTGGGAGTACCTGCCCTTGAACGATTCAGCGCCAACAGCTATTTTCCGCCCCCATTTGGCGGCAGATGGTTTAGTCAGGGGCAGGTGCAATTCAACTTCTCTTATGATTTGGATTTCTGGGGCAAAAATCTATCGCTGCTCTCGCAAGCCTTATCTCAGGAAAAAGCCAGCGAGGCTGCCCTGCAAGCCTCTCGTCTGATGATCGCTACGTCGGTGGCAACCACTTATAATGAGCTCGCCTATGAATTTGCATTGAGAGATGTGCTGCTTCGAACCGTACAACAACGAAAATCCTTAACTGCAGTCACCCGCAGGCGAGTGGATAATGGTCTTGATACCGATACGCAGCTCTTTCAGGCACAAACCCAGGAAGCAACAGCCAGAACGCTGCTGGTGAATGTTGAAGGCCAGTTACTGATTACAAGACAGCAATTGGGCATTCTGCTTGGAGCAGGCCCGGATCGCGGTTTAAGTATTACCCGTCCTCAATTAAAAGCCACAATTGCTCCGAGACTTCCCAACAATTTACCGCTGGGACTCCTTGGCAGGCGGCCAGATATTGTAGCAGCCCGCTGGCAGGCAGAGGCTGCCCTATACGGGGTAAAACATGTCAAAGCCAAATTTTATCCGGATGTTAATTTGCTTGCCAATTATGGCTATCTGTCTTTGGGATTGGACAAGTTATTCAGTAACGCCAGCAAAACGGTCCTGGTGCAAGCCGCAATCAGCCTGCCTGTTTTTGATGCAGGCGCTTTACGCGCTGAGCTGCGCGAACAATATGCCAGTCTCGATGAATCAATCGCTAATTACAACGATACCTTAAATCAGGCCTTTGGCGATGTCGCCAAACAATTGGCTTCCATCAACTATATTGAGAAACAACTCCAGGAACAACAGCTTGCATTAATTTCTGCAGAAAAAGCCTATACTCTTTCCCGCAAACAGTATAGCGTAGGTTTAACCTCGCAACTGGTTGTTTTAGATACGGAAACCCGTTATCTGCAAGAACAACAGCAGCGATTGCAATTGGCTCGTACACGCCGCGATTTGCAAATTGCCCTGATCAAAGCCCTCGGGGGAGGATTCTATGGATGTTATTTAAGCACTCCAAGAACCACTGCTACCCCTCACTGTCATTTAAATAAGGTGTTACATGGATAAGAACGACAATCCGTTATCTGATATTGATCCGGTGCCTCCTTCAAAAACCAGGCAGAAACGCTTGCTCATTTCGCTGACAAGCCTGTTTGTCCTGCTTGCAGTCGCCTACCTGATTTATTGGTGGGTCGATTTACGCTTTTTTGTTTACACCGATAATGCCTACGTCAGTGGTAACATCATTCCCGTCACTTCACAGATCGCGGGTAACGTCATGGACGTGAATGTTGATAACACTGAACTCGTGAAAGTCAATCAGCCCATCATTGTACTTGACCCCACCGACACCTGGCTTGCTTTGCAGGCAGCCAAGGCCAATCTGGCCCTGACTCTTCGCCAGACACAACAGATTTATATTAGCGACAATGGCCTGCAGGCGATCGTTAAATCCCGGCAATCCGATTTGCAGAAAGCAGAAAAGGATTTGAAGCGGCGCGAAGCGGTGATATCGCTTGGCGGCGTTTCAAAAGAAGATTTAAATCATGCACGAGAAGATTATATTGCCGCCCAGGCCGCACTAACAACGGCCCAGGCCAATTGGGAAGCTAACAGAAGCCTCACTGAAAATACCACATTAATAAAACACCCCCAGGTTCTGCAGGCGATAGCAACATTAAGAAAAGCCTATCTTGACTACCTGCGAACCAGTATTCGCGCTTCTGCAGGCGGTATTATTTCTAAACGCTCCGTACAGGTTGGAGAGCGTATTTCCCCCGGGCAGGTGCTCATGGCAATAGTACCTCTTGAGGATATCTGGGTTGATGCCAATTTTAAGGAAAAACAGCTTCGTGATGTGCGCATTGGACAACCGGCAACCGTTACAGCAGATATTTACGGCTCCTCTGTCGTTTATCATGGACGCGTGGTTGGATTTTCACCAGGAACCGGAAGCGCTTTTGCTCTTTTGCCTGCACAAAATGCCACGGGAAACTGGATTAAGGTGGTCCAGCGCTTGCCAGTACGTATAGTTCTTAACCCGGATGAAGTCAGAAACCATCCTTTAATGATCGGCTTGTCAATGGAAGTGACTGTTGATACTCATAAGCAAAAGAGGCAACCCATGGAAGTCTATAAAGCCAGTTATAGAACCCCAATCTTCGATAATATGGAAAAACGGGCTGAGCGATTAATCAAGCGTATTATTCAGGAAAACATCGTTCAACCAAACCAAACTGAGCCTGTAAATCACTTAAGTCAATCCAATGAATAATCCATCAGGAATGAAGTGCTTGTCAGGCGGTCGTCTGGTTTTGGCAACTATTGCCGTGGCTTTAGCTACTTTTATGATTGTTCTTGACTCCTCGATTGCCAATGTGGCTATTCCAACTATAGCGGGTGATCTCGGCGTTTCTGTGGATGAAGGCACCTGGGTCATCACCCTGTTTGCGGCCGCCAATGCGATTTCCATTCCGCTCACCGGCTGGCTAACCCAGCGCTTTGGTCAGATTCGCTTGTTCGTGGTTGCCATTTTGCTATTCGTATTCGCCTCCTTTTTATGCGGATTTGCTGAAACCCTGCCTATGCTGTTAGCCGCTCGCGTACTGCAAGGATTGGTGGCGGGACCGCTCATTCCTTTGTCGCAGGCTATTTTGCTCAGCTCCTATCCGAAAGAAAAAAGCTCATTTGCCTTAGCACTTTGGGGCATGACCGCGACGGTTGGCCCTATTGCCGGCCCCAGTTTAGGCGGCTGGATTACAGACAGCTACAGCTGGTCATGGATTTTTAATATTAATGTTCCGATTGGCTTGTTTGCTGCAGGTGTTACCTGGCTTATTTATCGCAAGCGTGAAACGCCGACCACAAAGAGTCCTATTGACAAAACAGGGCTGATTTTATTGATTATATGGGTAGGCGCCTTGCAAATTATGCTGGATAAAGGAAAGGATCTCGATTGGTTTAACTCGCCTGTTATCTTAAGTCTGGGGTTAATTGCTTTCATTTCATTCTGTTATTTTCTGGTCTGGGAGCTAACTATTCCCAATCCGGTCATTGATTTACGTTTATTCACGCTGCGAAATTTTAGCAATGGCACTATCGCCATCAGTGTCGCTTATGGAGTATTTTTCGGAAACCTGGTTTTACTGCCGCAGTGGATGCAGCAAGACCTGGGCTACCCTTCATTGAATTCGGGTCTGGTAATGGCTCCACTGGGTGTATTCGCAGTGATTTTAGCTCCCCTGATAGGTAAGTTTCTCCCCAAAATCGATCCGCGCAGAGTAGTAACGATGTCCTTTATTCTGTTTAGCTTCGTTTTTTTTCTGCGCTCTTTCTATACCACGGATGTAGATACCTGGGCATTGGTTATCCCTACTCTGCTGCAGGGAATTCCAATGGCGATGTTTTTTATTCCATTGACGGTCATTATTCTTTCCGGATTGCCGCAGGAACGAATTCCGGCAGCGGCTGGAGTATCCAATTTTGTGCGGATTTTTTTCGGCGCAATCGGTACATCAATCGCAACCACGGTTTGGAACAACAGATCTATCCTGCACCATTCTCAGCTCAATGAGCATGCCACGGCCTATACCCCTAACTTCATTGAATTTTTATCTCAGGTGAAAACTATTTTGCCTATTGATGAAGAACAACGCTACGCCCTTTTTAATCGAATCCTTTCCACACAGGCCGATATGCTGGGTCTGAATGATGTGTTCTGGATTTCTTCCATCATTTTCCTGTGTTTGATTCCATTAGTCTGGTTAACCCGGCCTGTTGGTGGAGGTGCCTCTGCTTCAGCAGCAGCGGGTGCGCATTAGCGTCAGCTGAGATTTAAATTAAAAGCCCTCTCCCCAACCCTCTCCCAGAGGGAGAGGGGGCAATTAGGTACATTATTAACCCCCTCTCCCGCGCCAGGAACTTTGATAGTATGATGACGCCTTCCGGGAGAGGGTTGGGGAGAGGGAAATGAACAAATCCAAGCTAAAACAACGAGCTCGCAATTTACGTAAAAACAGCACCGATGCCGAGAGGCATCTTTGGTATTATCTCAGAGCTAACAGACTTGGATTTAAATTCAAGAGGCAAGCTCCAATAGGTACATACATCGTCGATTTTCTCTGCTTTGAAAGACGATTGATTATCGAACTTGATGGCGGCCAGCACATGGACAGTCAGATTTATGATATCAAGCGCACTGATTGGTTACGAGCACACGGATTTAGGGTATTTCGTTTTTGGAATAATGAGGTGTTTCAGCAAACAGAATCTGTTCTCGAAATCATAACATCTGCATTACTTTTCAGTACAACATCTCCACCGCAATCACAAAAAGAATAATCGCCCCAAGCACGTTAAAAACCGCCGATAATCGCTGTGGTGCTTTTTTGGCAATTCCCATCCCGATTATAGTCATAATGAAGGCCCAGGCGCAGATTGAAAGCAGATAAGGCCATAAAGCTTTTCCCGAGAGTCCTACACTGACGCCCACTGCAAGCGCATCGAGGCTGGTTGCAACGGCAACGATCAATAACTTAAAAAACCCATGAAACCTGACAGCGGCGACTGCTTCATTTCTATTTTTGTATTCAATAAATCCCTCATATAACATGTGCAGGGAAACGGCTGAAAGCAAGATAAATCCGATCCAGCGAGCCACAGGCCCCAGTACCAGAATAATTTGCTCACCGGCAATTGCGCCAATGAGAGCGGCAATTAACTCTGCACCCGCAGATAATGATGCAAAATTCATAGCATCTCGGGTCCGATGGGGCTTGAGGCCCATTGCGAGAGCTGCCGAAAATGAATCAATACTTAGTATCAAACCTAATAACAGAACTTCAACAATATTTATCATTAACTCCCACATCCTTTAACTGAAAATTGGGCCAAAGGCCCAACTTTATGTATTTACAGAATTTTCTTAATGACAGTGAGAGTTAAAGAGGAATTTGTTAAACCCTCTTCATTGCTTCAGTAGCCATATCAGATTTAATATCGTCTATCCGGCGGTGAGCGATAGTTTCATTGCCCAGCCCCTGTCTTGAGAAGCGAACTTTAACATCGTTCAGCCTGGAGCTGAAAAATACCCCCTGATAACCATCTGAAAAATGTTTGGGTAAGTTCATGTTAAATTCCAGACGAAGCTCTCTTAAAGCCTCAACAACTGTTTTCTTTGCAGCGGTCATCAGCCGGTTTTTCATTGCATCGTCAAATGCCGGGCTATACCAGTCCTTAGACTCTGGAGCATCAATTTTGATAAATGATTCCGGCTGTGCATGACCCAGTATTGAGGGAAGCCAGTTTTTATCCACAAACTGTTCTTTTGAACCAATTTTTTGCTGACAAAAATTACGCTGCAATACACTAACGCCCGTTCCATCATTCGCTTTTCTTTCCATGATAGTTAATTGTCTATCACGAACCACCAAGCCGTCAAACTCCTGGGTAAACCTGCCATCTGGAGAAGTTACCTCAAACGACTTATACAGAATTGCTGACAACTCAATCACATAGTCATAAATGCTTCGCGTTAGTAAATCATCCCGTTCTGGCGCGGCTTCCTGATCGTCAATCTCCTTTCCTTTATCACGGGGATCCAGAGCAGGCGTCGCTGGTGGCAAATGATTCATCATCGCATCAGTTATATTTTCAAGCGTTTCCTGCTCATCATATTCTTCAAATATAAACTTCACCGGACGTACATCTTCACCTTTAGGAGGCTCAAATTTCAAGGGTGAAAGCGTTTTAAAATTACCCAGATTATTAAGCCAGTGCTGCAAGCTCTCTAAATCTTCATCGCTCGCCTGAGCTTCTTCATGTAATTTGACATAAAAATCCTGATAAGCGCGGTAATCTATATCTTCAATTTCGCGCTCTACACTAAGCCTGCTTGAATCAATAAGCACTGATAGCTTGTTCATGTAGGAAACTAACTCAATCGCCAGCTCGTTTTGTTTGATTGATGCGTCAAGAAGTTCGTGTTTATACTCCTGCTCTTTTTCGGCCCGAGCTTTCTCAGACTGTTCTCTCTGCGCTTGCTCACGATTTTTAATTTCGAGACTAAGCGAACGGCGCATTTCTGAAAAACTCTGTGTTTTGGACTTCTCAATAATCAGGTTAAAGAAAAATGCGTAGTGATCGTCTGAAGCTATCTTTTTAAGTTCTGCACCAGCCCCTGCGCTCAGACTCACATAATCCTTCATTGCTTTATCATAAGCAGCGGTTATTTCCTCTCTGAGAGCTTTTTGGTTATTTGCTGGCAGATTTTTTTTGCTGGTTTCTAATTTCAGGCATTGATCTCCGTATTCCTTCACTGCTTCGGGAAGGGGCGGCAGTTGCAGAACAGGCTCGACTCGCTTACGAATTGAATCCAGCGCTCTCATGGCTAATTTCAACTCGGCGTCATTTTTCTTAAAATGGGCAGTTTCTACTTGCAGAGCAAGCTGATCTGATTCAGCCAGCCTTTTTATGCTGTTTTCAATAGAAGGAATTATTGCAGTCATCCTGTCTATCTTATGATTAATTACCAAAGACAAGGAAAATAGTAAATTTTGCTCGTCGGTTTTTGCTTCGCTGGTCAATAAACTGGCGTAAAGATTTTTTAATTCGTTGCGGATAATAGCCTGGCCTTGCGATTGCAGCGCATCAATATCAACCGCCAACTGCCGCTCAAGTTCCACACTTCCGTGCTGGGCAAGCACATCATTCCAGTCATTGTCTATTTGTACAGGTTCTTTGACGATAACGCGATAACCTGCCCCTTCAAATAGTTCCAGAGCTTTTTGAAAATCATTGCTTGCAGACGAACCAGGCTGGTCATGATCTTTGAGCAGGATAATAGTGGTATCTCTGGAATAATGCGTCCTGATATAGCTCAGTGTCGCAGGTAATTCGGTTACTCCAAGCGAGGCCAAAATACTGTATTGCTCACGAATAGCGGGAATTGCTGCAATACTGGCAGCCGTTTCAATTCCTTCGGCAATAAACACTGCATCCTGATTTTCAACCTCATTAATTACCGCTGCTTTACCTGGTAAAGCAGGCTTTACCGGACCCAAATACATTTTGCAGTAGTAGCTCTTATCCGCGTCAGCAGGCATCGCTTTGTTGCCTTCGGCATCGAGCTGAACAATCTGAAGACCAATGAGTTCATCTTTCAGGTTAAAGACGGGCGCAATAAGGTAATCATTAAAGCCGTATTGATCCAGCTTTGGGATTCCCAGTTTGCCTTGCACATACTTAAACTGTAAGCGGCTGGCAACACTAGCAGGAATTTTTCTGGTTGATACCAGATAGCTTTCAGCGGGTGTTCCTGTGATTGGCGTTCCTCGGTTCCATAAACTTTGGGCCAAACGAATACTTGCAAGGTTTCTTGATTCGTTATCAATATTGCTTACAGTGTTCTTAGATTTCATTTACCACTCCTCATCGTTCAATCAATAAAACAATTGTACTTATTTTGAGCAGTTGTGAGAATATACCAATCTGGAAAGAAGTTTTTTCGATCCTGGAATTGCATTTCACAGCAGTAAGCAATGAAAGGAACAGAACGAACAAATTTTATACAAATTTGTGATATAGTTAATTGTGAGTCTATCAATCGATAAAGGATTGCAAGCTGTGTCATCCGATAATCCCAGGAATTTATTTCGCAAAGAAGCCCTCACCCATCTCTCAGTTCCTGAGCAATTAAATCATGCAATTGTAATAACCGGCAGCAAATCCTGGATTTTATTAGGCAGTTTGAGCCTGCTTGCACTGGGTATTGCACTCTGGTCCATTTTTGGAACGATCAGCACCCGGGTTGAAGGCCAGGGCATTATCCTCCCTAATAACGAAGGACTTTACAATGCTGCCGCACCTGCCGGTGAAGCTTATGTCAGTGATTTACTGGTCAAACTGGGAGATTCAGTGACAAGCGGTCAGCTGCTGGCTACATTGAGTAATCCCGCTTTAAAAGAGCAAATTGCAACCCAGCAGCAAACACTCTCTCTTATCGAGCGAAAATATCAGAATCTGCTGAAAGAAGCGGAAACGGCTACCAAAAACCGGCACCAGCAGGTTATAAAACAGAATGACTATTTACAAAATGTCATTAAACAGCAGAGTGAAAATCTGATTTATGCCCAGGAATTATTGGAAATTCGCAAAGCCGCGTTCAAAAAAGGCCTGATCACCAAGCAGGAAGTGGTTGCCAGCTGGCAGCAGTTTTATGATACAAAGAAAAATATCGAAACGACTAAAAAAGAGTTATTACAAAATGATATGAACGAGAAAGCCTATCTCGAAGAATGGCAGGAAAAAATCCGTGCACTGGATTTAAAAATCAAGGACAAAAAGCAGGAACTCGATGTATTGAAATCTCAATATGAAACAGGCCTGCACGTATACAGTCCAACGAAGGGAACAGTGACTAATATCCAGGTGCAGCTTGGCGATATGGTCAAAGACGGCATGCCGGTTATGAGTATCGCACCTTCGCCAGACCAGCTTGAGGTCATTGCCTATGTTCCTGCGGATCAGGGTAAAAAAATTTCAACCGGAATGAAGGCGTTGATTACCCCGACGGTGATTAAAAAAGAAGAATACGGCAGTATACTCGGTAAAGTGCAGTATGTGTCACCCTATCCCAGTAATTCAGACAGCATGAAGGCTGTTCTGAAAAACACTGAACTGGTACAGCATCTCACTGAAAAAAACCTTCCCATTGAAATCAGAATTTTATTGGAAAAAGACCCTGAGACGCTTAGCGGTTTTCAATGGACCTCTGCCTCAGGCCCTCCTCAGCTCATCACCGCCGGAACAATGGTAGAAATCAATATTATTGTTCGCAAGCAAGCGCCGGTGACTTTGTTTCTGCCTGCTTTGAAACAATTAATCGGAAGTGATTAGAATGAAGCGCGCAAAAACCCCTACCATATTGCAAATGGAAGCCACCGAATGCGGAGCAGCGGCTTTAGCCATTATACTTGCCTATTATGGGCGGCATATTCCTCTTGAAAAAATGCGTGTCGACTGTGGCGTATCACGCGACGGTTGCAATGCAAGTATGATGCTAGCCGCAGCCCGCCAGCATGGCTTAACTGCTCAGGCGGCTAAAGTAGATTCTATTGCCAGCCTGCATGAACTTAAAGCTCCTGTTATTTTATTCTGGGAATTTAATCACTTCGTAGTTCTTGAAGGAATTTCCAAAGAAAAGATTTATATTAACGATCCCGCCTGCGGCCCAAGAACTGTCAGCTATCAGCAATTTGATCACGCCTTTACCGGCGTACTTTTATTGTTATCGCCAGGCACTGACTTCCTGGCTCATGGCAGACCCGCCTCCCTTTATTCTTCTTTAAGAAATCGTCTGCAAGGTCTGGAGAAAGAATTGTTTTTTGTGTTCATTGCCAGTCTTGCTTTAGTTGTGCCTAACCTGATGATCACGGCATTAGCCAAGATTTTTATCGATAATATTCTGGTCGAAAAATTAAACTTCTGGATACTGCCTTTTTTTAGCATTTTTCTGGTTATGATTGTATCCATCGTTTTATTAAGCAGCCTGCAAAATTATTTCCTGTTGCTGATAAAACTAAAATTAACGCTGATTAGTACGATTGGTTTTCTATGGCGGATTATGTATCTTCCCATTCAGTTTTTTCAACAGCGTTTTGCCGGGGATATTACAGAGCGGGTTTCTGCCAATGATCGAATAGCCAATCTCTTATCCAGTGAAGTAATGGCTTCTCTGGTCAGTCTGGTAACTATTGTTTTGTATGCTGCGGTCATGTGTATTCTAAGCTGGTCACTGGCTCTGTTCGCTTTTACCGCTATGGGTTTCAGCCTTCTTGTCTATCGTCATGTACGCCGCCAATTCGCAGATGTCAGCCGTAATTTTTTACAAAAAAATGGAAAGTTGCTTGGTTTGCAGATGCAGGGGCTTGGTTTAATAGAGGATTTAAAAGCCAATGGCCGGGAGAATGATTTTTTTCAGCGCTGGGCGTCGGCACATGCGGAAATTATTTCATTACAGCAAAAACAGGCTATTTACAATCAAATATTAACTGTTATTCCGGCCTGTACCCAGTTAGTCGCTTATTCGATTATTACCGGATTGGGCAGTTGGCAGATTATTAATGGGCAATTAACCATCGGCAGTCTGATAGCCTTTCAGATGCTCTGGTATCAGTTTTTCGCACCACTGCAAACCCTGCTTGGCTTAGGGGGAGAGTTACAAAAAATCAGGGGCGATTTGGCGCGTCTGGATGACATTCAGAATCACGATCTCGATCCGCGTTTTAATATAATCTCTGGCGAGCACTGCCCGGAAGCGTCCATTCGATTGGATTCGGTATGTTTTGCTTATACTGCGAACAAATCCATGTTAAAGGAGTTGAATCTTTTTATTCCTGCCGGGGAGATGATTGCGATACTAGGTAAATCTGGCGAAGGAAAATCCACCATCGCCCGCTTAATCACCGGTTTATATCAGCCTGCAAGCGGTAGCATTCATATTGGCGGCATTGCCTTATCGCAGATAAGCCCGGAAATCTCCGCCCGCTTAATCGCTTATGTCGAGCAGGATGTTTTCCTTTTCCCGGGAACAATCAGAGAAAATATTTCGTTCTGGAACCCGGCGATTAGTGACCTGGCCATCGAAAAAGCGCTTCATGACGCCTGTATTTATGAGGAAATTATGCAACGCGGCGGTCTGGATTATGTGGTTTCGGAAAATGGCGTGAATTTTAGCGGTGGTCAGCGGCATCGAATTGAAATTGCAAGGGCACTGGCCCAGAACAGTAAAATTCTTATTCTGGACGAGGCAACGTCCAATCTTGAGGCGGAAACTGAAAAACGTATTCTTAAGAATATTCACGAAAAAGGCTTAACTACTTTAATTATTACTCATCGGGAAAGTGCTCTTGAATATTGCAGGCAAATTTACAAACTTGAACAAGGCTCATTGATTCCTATTGATAAAGAGTTGATATGACTGATCATAATAGACTGGATATTTCAGAAATTCTGGTGTTGCTGGAAAACAAAGAAGCCGAAACCGCTCAGCATGATTTTTTGACTGTTTGCGCCATCGTAGCCAACAGTGCCAACATAAAACTTAAGTTTCCGGCACAGACTGGCGATGAAAGCAAAACCAGGTTTGATTTACTGTCTGAAATAGCCAATCTTTCACAATTTCGTTTTCGTGAAATTCAGTTACCTGAAGAATGGTGGAAATATGATAATGGTCCATTGCTGGCGTTTACAGTGGAAGGAAATGCCTGTGCACTAATACCCACAGGCAAGGGTTATCAATTGCATATTCCGGGGCAGGAGGCTTTAGCGATTGAGGAAAAAAATGCAGCGATGGTATTGAATCAGGCCTTCTATTTTTATAAGCCACTGGCGGGCGGCAAGATAGGCGTGAAAGACGTGCTTCAGTATATCTATCAGCAAAGCGGTTCCGATCTCAAACGCTTGCTGCTGGTACAGATTGTATTAGCCGCCCTCGCCTTGATTATTCCGCTGGGTACGGGCTATTTATTTTCTGTAGCGATTCCTTTTGCCGATACCTCGGCTGTAACCCAGGTGATTATCGCTTTTATAATAAATGCCTTTATAACTGCCAGTTTACAACTCGTAGAAATAATCAGTTTATTTCGCATTAAATTAAAAGCCAATGCTAATATACAGGCAGCTATCTGGGATCGCGTCCTTCGATTTCCGGCGAATTTTTTTAGCCGCTTTCAGATTGGTGATTTAAGCAATCGTATCTCGTCCATCGATATCATCCAGCAGGAATTAACTCTTAGCCTGCTTGTCTCGCTTTCAAATACTTTGGTTTTCGTTTTTAGTTTGATTCTTCTATGTTACCTCCTGCCAGTTTTCAGCCTTTTGCTTATTCTTTTTCTGGTGATAGCAAGCTCTGTTTCCTTCTTTATCACCCTGAAACAACTGCGTTTTCTGCGTGGTTATTTTCATGTCAGCGGTGAAAATCAATCTTTATTGTTACAGATTTTTACAAGCATCAATAAGATACGAGGCGCCCATCGTGAAGAGTTAATTCTCAATCTTTGGCTGCGTAAATTCATTGAAAAAATGACCCTTTTTTTTAAAAGCAGTAAATTGACTGTAATTGATAAAATTATTAATCTGGCTTTCAGTTTATTCAGTACTTTTTTTCTTTATCTTTTTGTGGTGAACATGGACAGTTCACTAAATTTAGGCCTTTTTATTTTATATAACGCGGCATTCTCACAACTGTTCCTTGCATTCATCGGCCTCTGGAATAGTATTAATCAAATGGTGAGGATCATTCCTGTATTTGAACGAACCAAGCCTGTCTTTCAGACTGAAACCGAGAATTATCGAAAAGAAAATTGT
The DNA here is from genome assembly GCF_003265995.1 of Legionella quinlivanii. Lineage (GTDB taxonomy): Bacteria > Pseudomonadota > Gammaproteobacteria > Legionellales > Legionellaceae > Legionella_C > Legionella_C quinlivanii_A. Next base: position 271,876 of record NZ_MVJN01000004.1, read on the forward strand.
AAGCTCAATCTTAAAGGTTCTCTTGAATTACGTGATATTCAATTTAAATACAGTAAAAATGAGGGCGCTATATGTGACGACTTGTCCTTTAAAATGGAGCAAGGTGAATACGTCGGCATTCTGGGAAAATCAGGCGTCGGCAAGTCAACCCTGCTGCGTTTGCTTCTTGGATTTGAAAAACCTCAAAAAGGACAGGTTTTGTTTGATGATATGGAGTTATGCCGTTTGAATTTACAGCATTTACGCAGCCAGCTTGGTGTGATATTACAAACCAGTGCCTTAATGCCTGGCAGTATTCTCAGCAATATTATCGGCATTAATTCAAGCCTGACAGAAGAAGATGCCTGGCGAGCAGCTCAGCTGGCAAATATTGCCAGCGATATAGAAAAAATGCCAATGGGGATGCGAACCGTAATTACCGATCGCAGCGGTGCTGTATCCCTGGGCCAACGGCAGCGTATTTTAATTGCCCGCGCTTTAGCCAAAAAACCACGGGTTTTGATTTTGGATGAGGCAATGAGCGGCATGGATGATGAGACATTAAGCCTGCTCAAACACTGTGTTGAATCCCTGAGCATAAGCCGTTTGGTAATAACCCATCGCCCCGAATTTTTAAGCGGAGCCGATACAATTTATATTTTTGAGAAAGGACAACTTTATAATGCAGGAAGATTTGAGGAATTATGCAGTTCGCAGGCGTTTAACAAATTCAGGGTGTTAAAGGCCAGTTAGGCAGGACTGGCTTTCAAGCTGAATTAGGGATTGACACCGACAGGGGTAAGATTAATACCCGGAATATTATTGCCTGGAATTTGCTGAATTACTTTTGCAAAAACTGTGGCTGTCTGAACAGACGCGGTGACGTTATGTGTGTTTCCATTGTTCTCTAGCTGCCAAATAATACCAGGACTTGGGGCTCCGCCACAAATAACTTCAACATCCTTGTCTTCCAAGAGAGAAATACTCATTGCACGATCTCCAAAAAGACAATTTGCTTTTAAAGTATAGATAGGAAATATAAAATCACCGCGTGCTGTAACACTTGGTTACAAAAATTTACAAATATTACGTAGTGAAGACGATTTTTTTTACACCCTCTTCTAGGGATTAATAGTATTACATTCCGGCGCAGGAAGGTTCAGCAATTCCGCTAATTCCTGTTGTCTCAAACGAAATAAATTCTCCAGGGTATCGCGGTCTTTTTTTGCATTACAAGCCTGAGTCCAGGGCATAAACAAAGCGCCGACAGCACTCTCGCCGCGAACAATACTTAAATCCTGGCCAAGGAAGGCAAATAATCGGCTTATATTAATATCCCCTTCTTCCTCAAAATAACTGAGATATTGCAAAGGGGGCCTTGTGCTTGTCTTTATCCCTGAATCTGGGACTTGTCCCCAAAGAGGATCCTGGCGAAATATTTCTAATAAAAGATGCCGCGGCGCGTTTCTTTGTTTCAGACCCACCTCATTAAACGATTGCGTTAAGCGATCCTCTTGTATCTGCCCTGTTTCGGAATGATTATTATGTATTTCTTCACAAATGAGCAAATACTGATCATAAGCATTCAGGAGCGGTCCTATGTCATATAATTCGGTTTGCTCTTCTTTTTGCCGTTTAAACAATTCCAGACGCCTGGGATCCTCTTTTATCAGCTCATAAAACATCGACCACATATGGCTGTCATAATTTTTAAACGCCAGTTTTAATGGACTGATATACTCAGGACACACCTCTTGATAAATTGCTTTGTATTTCTCACCAGTTATCGGAAGAATTAGCTGATTCTCAGGGTCATAAATCACATGCTTAAACATCAACTCCGGATTGACTTTAATTATCTTCTCAACACCGTCGTAATCCGATTCGGCAATCAGTTCGATCAGCCGATAACTGTCTGTTGCCTTATATTGTCTCTCAAAGCATTTAAATTGTTCAGTCAAATCGGGTTCTACTACTTGCTTAAATAGCGCTAGCATACGTTGATTATTGGTTTCCAGAGCATATCGGAGAGGACTGGTATACAGAACGCAATGCTCTTTTTGAGAAAGGGTAAACCGGTAATTAACAGAACGAAATATCGCAGAAGGACAGGAGTGAACAATTTTATCAGCGCGAACATAATCACCAAGCTCAAAACAATGAAGCAGTTCATAAACATGGCCAACAGAGTTTTCACCCTGACTATGCGCTCTGAAGAACCCAAACCATTGACAACTTCTGCTTAAACTATGCGCCGCATCCCAATCCAGAGGTGTATTGATTAAAAACGACTCCAGAGGCAGCTGCAGTAATGGAGAAATAGCTTCATCCGCCACTTCTGTTTGTTTTTCAATCAAATCATTCATAATTCAGTGCTGAATAGCTTGCCGAATCTAAGTTAGACTCAATTGTATATTAAACTGTCATCCTCGTGAAAGCAGGCGTTGCTGCGCAATAGAATCAATCACCTAGCCTGTCGTCTTTGCGAACGAAGTGAAGCAATCCAGATCGGAACTTTAACAAACCCAGGATCTGGATTGCTTCACTTCGTTCGCAAAGACGTTTTTTTGTTCACCTATCTTATTTACGCAGCTACACCTCAGGAATGACAAAAGTTTCCAGAAAGAATTATGGTCAATTTAAACTATGGAATCGATAACATCCGCAAAATATGACGGTGCTTCTGTCCTCGCATACCAGGCAAGGACGAGTTTATTCTCATAATACTGACCTGAGTTCAGAGCGATTAATTGTTCTTTCTCCAGAAAAGGCTGACAAAGTTCAGCTGATAAAACGCCATAACCATAGCCCTCAGTAAATAAACAGAGCAATGATTCATTAATATTCACAAAATGGCGTTCTGATTGTGTGTATTCAAGCAGATTATAGTGTTTCAGATAATTGAGCGTCATAGGATCTGACTCATCAAAATCGATAATTCGCTCTGTTTTCAGAATATCTTTCAGATCACGTCCAGCCCAGGCCGAAGTTGCCACCAGGACATAACGCTCTGGCTGAATTGCTTTTACTTGCATTTCTTTAAAAAGATGCTGTGGTTCAATAATTACAAAATGACTACTGCCCGTTTGCAGCGAGGCAATTCTCTGCTCAGAATCATTAATATGGAAGGTAATAAGTAAGTGAGGATACTTTTTTAATAAAGGCCGACAGGCAGGAATTATCCGTGAGGACATGATACTGGTGGGGCCGCTGATGCACAATCGAACAGTCGACTCCACTCCCGCCCCATGAATATTCGATAAAGCAATGCCTTCGAGTTCGGACGAAGCCTGACAATAACGGAGCAAAGCCTCACCTTCCGAGGTCAGCAAGACGCCATGATGGCTGCGTATAAACAGGGTCGTCCGTAATCTGGTTTCCAAAGCGCGTATACGTTGAGTAACCGCCGTCTGGCTTAAGTGCACCGCCTTGGCTGCTGCATGCATACTTTTATGCTGGGCGACAGCAAGGAATACCTGTAGTTGAGGATCCAGTAACTTCATTTATACTTTTCTCTTAATTAACCTCTTTAAGCTTGCTTATTGTCGCTTGTCTATTCCGAATAAAATTCATCCCTCTTGTATTCGGTAGAATATGTTTCCCGATTTCTACCAAATAAAACTGCTCCAGGCCAGGAATAATATACTTCACACAATGAAATCCGCTATCAAGTTCAGCAAGATTAGTCTTATAAATAGAAAAATTCTGCTTGCGAATACTTTGAATAATGGTCTCTAATTGCTGGTTTAGCGAAGAAGCTCCCTTATAATCAGGAAGCGAATCAAAATGCTTTATTTGAAATTGAGCTGACAGACTGGCAATATCCGCCTTCGCACATTGGGCCAATAATGGTTTTTCTGCGAGATTATCCAGGGTTTTCTGCTGATTTTCCAGCAAGTGATCATTAAATAAATGCAAAGGCTGTAAAGATTCCAACAACGCACGCTCCAGAGCATAGTCCTTATAAAGCGAAGTACCACAACCAATGGGTTGAATAGGCATCGATTGTTTAGTCAGGCTGACCAGAACGCTTGGGATACCTAGGTCGCTGGTAATGTCCACGAGAAGAAGTTCCTCGTTATATTCCTGCTCAATCTGATTGATCATTTCTTTTAAATACTCAGGCACTGAGTTTTTGTCGATGATCGAGACAGGCCCTTGCAATAGAAACGCCTGGATGAGGAACAAAGAGTAAGCGTCACGCTCTATCGCTTCATTCAGGGCATGAATACTGGCCTCCTCCTCATTGGTTCCCGAAGCGATGCCCGAATCACAGGCTTGCCAGGAATAAGGTTCGTAATTAAATGTATCCTTGGCAGCCGGGCTTTTGGCATAGCGCGGATCGATTAAATACAAGGGGTAATACAGTATTTCACCAGTTGAAATTTCCTCAAATCTGGCAAAGGGCATCTCTGCTGTTTCCTGATATATCGGAGGAGATAACAGTTGATGCGTTTTCAAGGGATCTGCAATCAGAGGATCACTTAAGGAAAAATAGTTATTCTGATGTTTTTGACAAAAATCGAACACCGCATAATGTTCAAGTGCCTCAAAACAGGCGCTTACCATCGATTGAATCCCGATTCCTTTACCGCAACCATAAAAGATGGAATGGGATTGATCATCAATTAATTTGCAATGAGAGGTTTTAATCTCAGCCCCATATTGCTGGAAATCCACTCGTAAATTCAATAGATTAAGCGTTGACTTTGCTTTTTCCAAAGCCATTCTGGATGGCATTTGCCTTTCATAATTCATTTAAAATACTCCTTGCCCGCTCCTTAATCGCCACACATTTTGCATCGCGTATCAGACTGAAATTTTCAAGCTCGGGAATTAAGGTATAAGTAATTGCCACACCGGTGGATGACTGGTAAAGATCAGCGATATAAATATTCGCCTGACAGGCCTCCAGACGTTCGACCATCAATTGAATTTGCTGACTCAAGTTGTTCGGCAAGCAATAGGAAGGAACCTCATCCCAATCCATCTCTACACTGATTTTATTATCCACCAGCACTTGCAGATCGCCGATCATCGCCTTTAACAGCAAAGGACTATTCTCAAAAAATCTGGCATTTTGCTCACGATAAGCCCTGGCATTGTCATTAAATCGCTCTTTATACTGTACTGATTCATACAGGGCTTGTTTCAATGCCGCCTCTTTGGAAAGTGAAGCGCCAAACCCCTGTGGTTGCAGCAGCATTGTCTGCCGGGTAAAACTGACAACGAAGGCTGGAATAGAATTATCGCTTGTGATATCCATCACCAATATATTCTCATCATAATGCTGCTCAATAGCCGCTATGATTTCGGTGATGGATGGAGGCAAGGTATTCTTTCGGATCACCCTTGCTGGAACTGGATTGTGATGAAGCACTGTTTTTAACAGAAACAAAGAATAGGCATCCCGCTCTACCCATTGATTAATACCGTGAATGATTGCCTCTTCGCGGGTCGCACCAATAGCAAGCCCGATATCATTACTAAGTGAAGCGATGTGCTCATCAATAAAAGTATAAATTAAAGCCAATGGGTAATACAGTCTGCTTTTGTTGCTGAGATGGTGTAATTTAACCCAGGGATAAGGTTTTGTCTGGTAGCTTTCTTCCAGTAAAAGTTTGGGCATTAGTTGATGCTTAGTCAGAAAACTTGTGGATGGCGACTTTGCGGTGGAAAATAAATACTGATTGAGTAGATTATTTTTATACAGACTAATGCCAATTGATTTTTCTAATGATTCAAACAAGGCTTTTACTTTAGCCTGTGGCTCACTGCCGCTTGCTCCGCCCAGAGAGGATAGTTTCAACTGATTGTTATTGGCAGCACAAAGATAAGTGCTTAAATGAATCCCCTCATGTTTCAAATTGCCTATACATTGAAAAGCCGGCGTAATCTCATTTTTCTCGGCTTCATCAAGGCCAATTAATAACGCCTCATCGAGGTTGTAAGCACGCTGTTCAACCTGTAAATTATTCATAATAACTTCCTTATTCCCCGTGAGCCTGGCTTACGGGCGTACTCCCATTAAACTAAAAATTAGCAGGTTGGGCCCTTGCCCATAGCCGTCAGGCTAAGAATATCTGATCCCCTCTCCACCGCGCAGCAGTTGTATATAAACTGTCCTCCCCGCGAAGGCGGGGAGCCATCTCTGAGTTCACTATAATGCTAACTGAGGAATAGATTCCCGCCTTTCGCGGGAATGACAGAAGTCCTTAACTTAATGGCAGCGGCTTACAGGCCCACCCGGGATATACAATTTACAGTGTTTCATCAGCCGTATCAGGATTTAACAATTCCTCGAGCTCTTTATACTTTTCCATATCAAACTCGCCGTAACCAGGACCCGCAAACTTTGTCCGTCCATAGTCTTTATCCAGGGTTTTATAAACGGTGATCGTTTCTAAATTACTATTGTTTTCAAATGCGTCCATTATATTTTCCTTATTGTTTTTTTATGTCGCCAGAGAATAATAAGCAAATCAGAGCGCTTACTAATAATGAAAAGAATCAATTACGTGATAAGAAATTTTGATTAGTCAATCACCGAATTCCGAGCAAAGTAAATCTATTCGCGAGAGTCTTCATCAAACTGGGTCATGCCATGCCCTGTCATCTCGAACATGGTAAATCCTATTATATGGATAAATGGTGGCAGGAAACAAAAGCTCCGTTTTAGGAACCTGGCGGATTAGCTTTCTCCTTCCCGCTGCAGTCCGATAGATTTTGCAGCCGATTTCGTCAGACAGCCGCAGTATATGCCGTCAAACAATCGCCTGCTTCGTTATTGAAAGACGCGCCTCTGGAATCCCAGAATCCATAATAACTGCCGTTAATCCAATGCGTTACAAGATTTTTTATCCCCACTGTCAATATTGAAAATAAAACATTTAAAAATCGTATACCGGCCCCATCCCTGTGCTCAGCAATTGTATTCTGCCGGTTTTCTTCATTATAGCGTTCGGCAAATTGATTAATACGGCTATTGTTATCAATACCAGGACCATTGCTGTGCAAAGATTCATACAACTCATAAACTGCTTTGTATTTATTAATCAGCTTATTCTCCGAACATCGGTTTTGCGCAACTAAAGTAGCGGGTAATGGATAATCAATAAACAGTCCATTAACATTCATCTTCTTTAAAAGATGCTGCATGTATTTTTCGCATGCTTTGTTCAGTTTCGTAAGCATCGCAACTGATTCAGCGGTACTGTGCTCGGGAGTCATCGACGATAGGGAAAAACCTGGAGCCGTTACTTTTTTAGCCTGCTCAAAAACGTATTTTCCTTTTTGGGGGTGGAGAGGCTGGGTGATAGATTTTTCGACTCTATGACGCAAATCCTGTTCCATTCTATGCGCTATCCAATTGGTTGCAGGATTGAAAATTTTGAATTCTTTATTACTTCCCACATGATATTCAAGTAACATATTCAGAATATCCATCCCCCAAGAGTGCATGCAGGCATCTTCCGGATTACTAATCACATCAGAGAGCCGCACATTTCTATGAGGGAAAGGAGTATAATAACCCCGCTCAATCATTGACTTATAATCAAACTGCTCCCTTGGATTGCCAACTGTGGGTATCCATTTAGCTGGAAAATATAAGAAATTTCCATCGCGATTGCGCATTTTATAAAGTGTTCTGTTAGTAATGAATAAAGAATAAAGCGCATCTCGTTCTTCAACTGGAAGATCAGCCACCTCCTGGTAAAACTCTGCAAGCCTCGGGCTATGATTGGCTTGAATTATATTTAATAAAGTACCTTTTCCAGCCTTCTCATCCTGAATATTTAACACCTCTTCTACATAAGTTTTTAACAACTGTATCAAGTGAGGATATTGGTCCAAAATATAGGCATTATAATGAACGGCATTTTCTTCAAAATGTATCGCTGCCTTAAACTCGGGAATCTGATTCAGAATATCCTGTCTTGTCATGGGATCGGTCAAACGGCAATAGTGGCCTGATTTGAGCTGTTCCTGAAGATCGGAGAAAAGATAAACCCTTTTACCTCCATCAGTATCAGTAATTAAAACCAACTCGTCTTCGCCAAACTCATGTAAACTTTTGAAGTCTGTAAAACTGATACAATCCGCATTCCGGATCTCATTCTCTTCAAATAGTCTGCCATAGCGATCTTTCATTAACTTACTCTGTCCATATAGATTAAAATATGGTCATTATAACATTTATGCGAGCAAAAAGACACAAACCGCTTATTCCTGCGAATGTTTAATGTTGAAATCGAATTAAGTCTTGTTGTATTCCTCAGCCCACTGCCTCAGCTCTTTGCGATTAATTTTGCCTGTAACCCCATAGGGCAACTGATTCAAAATCTGAACATGGTCAACCTGTTTTTCTTTGGGTAGGCCTTGATTGGCAAAATCAAGTAATGAGTCGGCAGCATGCTCAGAAACTCCGGCTTTCAACAATACAAAAACAATAATTTTGTCGTTTTCGACTCCTTTCAGAGCAACTGCAGCCGCTTCTTTAATCTCAGGATTCTGATAAAACACATTTTCAATCTCCAGAGGAGATATCAGCAAGCTCCCGCGTTTAATAATGTCTGCTTTTCGGCTAACAAACCAATAGCAACCATCGGCGTCGTGATAAGCCAAATCGCCGGTGTGAAACCATCCCTGCTTAATCATTTGCTGAGTAAGTGCTTCATTGTGCCAGTAGCCGGCGGTCATACTGGCAGTCTTAACAATAATCTCTCCTATGCTATGGGGTTCAACCACAGTAAGCCCTTTTTCATCAATCAGCCGCATTTCAACATTCACAATCGGCAAACCAATTGAGCCGAGTTTTTTCTTCCCATACGGTGGATTCATACAATAAATCTGTAGTTCAGACATGCCGCAACCTTCGGTAAGTTCAATATTAAAAATGTCTTTAAATCGTTTCTGTAAGGCAGGGGCTATCGCCTCTCCTCCTGAAAAGCAAAAATTTAAAGCATTATTCGCAACATAGTCCTTATCAGCCTGAGCCAGCAATTCCAGATACAGCTTTGGAAATCCATACACTTTAGTAATTCTGTTTTCTATAATACTTTTCAACGCCCGCAGTGGTTCAAAGGCTGACAGCAATACTATAGTCGCTCCCACTTTATGAAATGGAAGAATCTGCGAGCCTAGTCCAATCAGATAACATAAGGGAAACATGACCAGAGTACTATCATCGGCATTAATCTGAATCTGTTCAATCTGATTGTTCGTGCCCTGCATCAACCCTCGATGTGTGTGCAATACTGCTTTGGGTAAGCCAGTGGTGCCAGACGTGTAATATATCAAGGCCGCATCGTCTTGCAAGGGCTCAGGAAACTCAATGGATGGTGATTTAATAAGGAGATTTTTGAAGTCCTTCGTTTCTGGATAATCACTTGCACCCCGAATTAGATAACAGCGCTCAATACCTTCAAGCGCATCCTTATTATTTATCAGTCGTTGATAAAATTCTGCGTTCGTGATTAAGACCCGCGCCTTGCAGAAATTTAATACATTATTAATCATCGCATCATCGAAATTAATATTTACAGGCAGTGCGATGGCGCCCATCGTAAAACAGGCATAATAACTCAATACGATTTCCAGGCAATTGGGTAGTAAAAAGGCGATACAATCCCCTTTCTTTATATTTTCTGCCAGAAATGAGCTAGCCAGCCGATTTGATAATAGATGTAATTCAGAATAAGTAACTTGTTGCTGTTCAGTGATTAATGCGATCTTGTCAGGAAATTTGGCTGCCGATTGATTTAAGAGAGTGACTAGCATACATGCCCCAGATAGCAAGTTCCTTTTGTATTACAAGTATAGAGCACATTGGTATACGCATGACCCAATTAACTGCATCTGCGTAACCCAAGTGCCATTTTCGCGAAGACGGAAAGCCAGCTCATCATTCATTCAATATAGCCACAGCCCTGGTCCAGCCTGCGGAAGCATTTTTGATTTTCACTGGAAAACAGGCAATTAGAAAACCATAATCCGGTAAAACCTCCAGATTATGTAATTTTTCCAAATGACAATAACTGATTTCCCGGCTTGCTTTATGTCCTTCCCAAATTAAAGAGGCATCCTGAGTTGCTAAATACTTTTCGCGCGTATGAACGAAAGGCGCATCCCAACTCCATCCATCGGTGCCGGTAATTTTTACACCCTGATTAAGTAAATAAAGCGTGGCTTCCCGCCCCATTCCGCAGCCAGAACTGACATAATCGTCATAACCATAACGGCAGCCGGCAGAAGTATTAATTACCACAATGTCATAGGGTTTAAGTTCATACTCAATACGACGAAGTTCATCCCGCACATCGTTCGCACTCACCACATACCCATTTGGAAAATGTCGGAAATCAAGCCTGACACCGGGTTTAAAACACCATTCCAAAGGCACCTCGTCAATAGTGATTGCCCGTTTATCCTTATCCATCAGTGTTGAGAAGTGATAGGGTGCATCCAAATGAGTGCCATTATGGGTGATAAGATTAACCCGCTCATAAGCCCAGGCTTCCCCTTGCGGTAAATCAGCTCCGCTAAGTCCCGGGAAAAAATGAGTCAACTCGCCTACTGTTTGCTGATGATCCAGGTACTGAACCTTTGGTTCAAATCCCGGTGGATCGGATTTCACATCATTCTCAATGGGAATGGATAAATCGATAATTCGCGTTGTCATTTGAATCCTCATAAAATGCTAAAATCAGAGGGGCCCCCGCTTTCAATAAGGGCTGGATACGCCAGTAAAATCTATCATTAAATCCGCTGTTTTTTCAATCGGAAGCGAAGCAATGAGCAGCTAGGCACTAATAAAAATCATGATCATTAGCTTGATCACCACTGCTTGACCAACACAGAGGCAGTTATAAGCGGCAACTGCCATTTTTTCTTTCCAGGTCTGCGCAGTAACAATACTCCTGCCCAGATTGAAACAGAAAACAGCCCAGCGGCTCAAATTAGATAAATGCTTAATATGCATCAAAGAAAAAGCTATAATTAAAACTAATATTTATTTGAGAATATTATGCCCTTATTGTCGATAAAAGTTCCAGCATATGTCATGGGAAACATCTCTCCGGATGTGCACGCTCAGGTAAAACTGATGCAGGGATATACTGAGAAAAATTTGCATATATCGATCGCCTGCATCGATTATAATCCTGCGAATGAGGCATTAATTACAGAATTTATCAGCAAAACCGAAGCTGTTTTGCAAAATGCGATTCCTGATAGAATAACGCTTCAGGCGCCGGCATTGTTTAATAATTTTTATTTTGGATACCCACTTAGGCAGGCCAGTAATGAGGCCCTGGAGGCCATTTACATTCATCTTAAAGACATAGTCGCTGAATTAAGCCAAAAGTATGGTAATAACGAAATCCGGATGATTGACTGGAAACCCTATCAAGCCCATTTAACGATTTTTGGCCAATTGACCGAGAAAATCGCATTGACTTCGGCAGATCGGGTCCTGGCTGAACCTTTTATTCCTGGCGCTATCGTGCTGCGAAACAATGAAACCGTGCTTCATCAATTTAAAGCGGGAATGAACAGCGAAGCCTTAAAGAAAACTGCAGATGAAATTTTGCAGGCATCAAAAGCTGATTTTTCAGCCTTTGAAGTAAACCAGGGAAATATTGATTTTCTGAGCCTGCGCAAGCAGTTTGATCGTGCCGAATACTACTATAAGAATCTGGACCTGCCTAATGAACGCCTGGAGTGCTTAATAAAAGGCGGACAATTAAATGAACTTTATTGGCAAAGAACATTTAACAGTAAAGGATTTCATTCTCAAGATCCTCAACGCTTTAATTATCGGATCCGACGCGTCAGTTTTGCACTGGAAATTGTTCGCACCCTCTCTGCGCTGGATGTGAATGATCTGACTATAAACTCAATTTCAGCGCCCGTTCTGAAAGAAGCTCAGTCCTATCTGGAAACAACCCGCAGGTTTTTAAATTCAGTCAGGAAAGATTCTAATTACCAGCAGGAACTGAAAAACAATGATCTGGATGCTGCTCAGGAGTTAATCGAAGCGACTTTATTTAAATTAAGAGGTGAAGATCCCTCTGCTAGTAGATGCCTGATCATGTGATCAGGCAAAAAGTATTTTGCCCGGCACACAGCCAATCCAATTAATTATCAGATAGATAGAACAAAAAATAGATTTGAAAATAACACCGCCTAAATGTCAAGACTGTTTCTTCAGGAAAAAAGAAGGTAAAATGCGTTTTCTGCAAAAAATATCCATGATAAAGTATGTGGATAAGTTTAATTTCCTATCTTGGTTCAAGCTCTTCAATAATTGCTTACTCTCATCTTAACACCTTGTATTTAAAGGCGTTTCGGACTTGAGTCCATCTCCTGCCTATTATTGATTTATCCACAAAATCTGTGGATAACTGTGTGAATAGCCTGGTTAAAACCGTTCAGTCTGAATTGCATTATTCATTACCACACAATTACGACCGCTTTCTTTAGCCTGGTAGAGTTGAATGTCCGCCAATTTGACCAGTTTCTCCGGAGAAATGGCTGGATTATCCGGCTGCCAGTACGAAATGCCGCCGCTGCAGGTCACAACATTCCTGACCGAGCCATGCGTGAGAGTATCTGCCAGACGGCTGCGTACTCGATTAGGTAAGAGTGCGGCATCATCAATCGGCACATGCGTTGACAAGGTAATGAATTCCTCTCCTCCGTAACGAAAAAAATAATCATTGGCACGCAGTTCTGAGCGAACAATATTGGCGAAAGACTGCAATACCTCATCTCCGCCATGATGACCGAATTTGTCATTAATGCTCTTGAAATGGTCGATATCATAAATACAGCAAATCACATTGTATTTTTCGCGCTGCGCACTGACCAGTTCGTTCGCCAGGTGCTTCCACAGAAAGCGGCGATTGTAGCAACCAGTTAGCAGGTCAATTAAACTGTTTTTTTCAAATTTACTGGCCATTGACATCAGCGTTGCATTCAAATGCGCTTTGGCTGAAACATCCTGAATCACCACCAGCGCCATTTGCTCCTCTTCCTGATGAATCGGTAAAATTTCAACATTTTGCTGCATCATATCGAGATCAAGATAGGCCTCTTCATTTAAAGGAATTGGAATAATAAATTTGTTAAGAATATTGGATAAAACCTGGGGATGTTCATAATTTAGTACTTGATCCAGGGCCCAATTGAAACGAACACTGATTTGATCCTCATAGAAGGATTCAAGAGTCTGGCCAATTGCTTTTTCAGAATCAATATTCGTTTTCCGTTCCATCCATTGATTCCAGGCATGAATTCGACGATCCTGGCCAAACAGAATTAATCCAATGGGAATAGCATCAAAAACCTCTCTGAATAGTAGTCGATTTGCGTTCTCACTAATCATTAATCAACTCCTTGATGCTCCTTAACAGCTTGATTACTGAGTCTTCGGTTAAAATTATAAATAAGCTGCCGGATAACTTATCATTTGATGTTTCCAGTTTGGTAGAGATTGCAATGATATTACTAGTTGATTTTGAAATTTGCCTGCAAAGATTTTGTAATAAATTATAAAGATTATTTTCATTGTAAACAGGCAGACTTAATTTTACCGTTTGTGACAGCATATTCATAATGACGCTTAAACAGGAACTAATAATAATATTGCCAATTTCCAGCATGGCTTCCTGCTCACAAGCCCGAACTTCTTCCTGGGTAAGTTGGGGCGCTTCCCCTATAACGGTAACAGTCAATACATTCGCCTGCTCGCGCTGGAATACTAAAGCGGCAGAGCCTTCCAAATCCTGCGAGATATTTTGGTAAACATAAGAAAGTACTTGTTCATCATTAAAATCATTTTCCTCTGTTAATTCATTGATATTAATGAACGTAATTTTGGGAATGGAAATTTTAATCGTTGAATTCAATAACAGAGACAATTGTTTCGCTGCTTTACTCATACCAATATTACCAATTTCAATCAGCGCGTCTTCCTGCTCTGCTGTCAGGCTTATCATGATAATCTCTCTAGTAACGCATGCACTTCTTCCGTTGAAACAGGCTTTTCCAGTACATCAAAAAAGCCCAAAGCCTTTACTTCATTAATTATAGCCTGTTGGGTATTGGCGCTTAGCAAAACATAATGGGTATCGATACCACGATCCATCATAATTTTAGCGATTTCACTACCGGATTTTTCTGGCATATTATAATCGAGCACAATCAAAAACGGCTGTTCGGACTCCGCTTTTTCAACTGCATCCTCCCATTGGCTGGCCTGAATCACTTCATAATCAGGATCGCCAAAAAGACAGGCTCGAAACAGTGCTCTTGCTGTGGCACTGTCATCAACAATCAGAATTTTTTGACCCATGACATTTTCCCTCCCTTATAAAAGTTTAGTTAAAAATTCCGGAATTTTCTCCAAATCGATAGAGAGGTCAGTGGCCTTGATAGAAAGAGCGACGGCAGGCATGCCAAATACTACAGATGTTTCTTTTGATTGAGCAAATGTAATACAGTTAGCCTGGCGCATTTCTAAAAGCCCTGGCGCACCATCACCTCCCATGCCGGTTAATAGCCCGCCAACGGCAGTTTCAGGATAATTCTTTGCCAAAGACGAAAATAAGGGAGTAATGGATGGTCGAAAATGCCCTATCGGTGGCGAATTTTCTAAAATAGCGATGGGTGCCACTTCTCGCTTAATGAGTAAATGATGATTATCCGGTGCAAAATAGACATGACCTGGAAGTAATTTTTGATTATTTTCAGCAATCTCCAAAACCAGTGACGTCTTATGTTGCAGCCAATGAACCAGACCTGGTAAAAATCCTTCAGTAATATGCTGAGTGATAACCAATGGAACAGGGAAACTTGCAGGAAGCGCGGAAATAATATAATTGAGCGCCTCAGGGCCTCCCGTCGAGGAACCCAGCGCAATAATCCGGATAGCTGATAAATTAGAACCTGGTGACTGAATTCTGGGCTCTGCAGGTGGTGGGGAACGACGGGAAACCACTTTTACTTCGGATAATGCCCGCACTGAATTGACAATATGCTTTTGAAGCTTGTCAAAGCCCTCATTGAGAACCCGCTGCGGCTTTTCAATGATGGAAAGCGCACCCGCCTGCAGGGCACTAAATGTTAATTCGGTCTGGTGCTCATTGACATGAGAGCTGATGATAATGATTGGAGTAGGACATTGCTGCATGATGGCACGAGTTGCCTCAACCCCATCCATAACGGGCATATAAATATCCATAGTGATTAAATCAGGCTTTAATTCTTTGACGAGTCTGATTGCAATTTGCCCATTTTGAGCGCAACCAACCACCTCAATGTCTGTTTCAGCGCTGAGAATCGCGTACAATAATTGCGTGGTCACTTTGCAATCATCCACAATCAGAACCCGGATAGGCTTTTTCATAAGAGTGATTCCATGACGTCAATCAGTGAATGCGTGTCAAATTCGCTTTTAACCAGAAAAGCATTGGCACCTGCTTCCAGTCCTCGCCGCTTGTCCTCCTCGGAATGAAGTAATGAGACAATAATTACCGGGGTATGAAACAGCTTCTCACTTTTTTTAATTAATTCTGTCAGCTTAAAACCATCCATTTTTGGCATAACAATGTCGGTGATCACTGCATCAAAGGATTTATTCTGTAAAAGTTGCCATGCTTTCTGTCCATTATCCGCACTAGCAGTTTCATAACCTGCTGCTTCGAGAGCATTAGTACACAAACTACGGGTTGTTAATGAATCATCAACTATCAAGACTCTCTTTTTTGAGACCTCTCGCGACTCTTTGCTTTGTGGGGCATGTTTAAACCAGCTTTGTTCATCGGCCTGAGCTCGCTGCATTAATTTTATCGGATCAAGCACCAGAACCAATTCGCTTTCTCCGGTTAAAGTCACTCCGATGAACTGTTCCAATTTGCTCAGAGGGTAAGGCAGGGGTTTGACTACACAATCCTGTTCATCGAGAATGGCATCCACTAATAAAATCAGCGGCTTATTATTAAAATTAAGCAAGAGACCATAGTATATGCTATTGCGGTCAAAAACTGCCTTTTCAGCATAAAGGAGATCCTGCAACACTTTGATCGGAATAGGCCGGTTATTTACTATCAGGACGGATTTGTTATCAACCTGCTGAAGCTTATCCGGCTCAATTTCAAAAAGCGCATCCAACGAAAGCGTAGGCAGCATGAAAGTCTGCTCATTACTTTTAAAAAACACACCACGGGTAGTCGCCAGAGTTAGCGGCAAGTTAAATATAAAACAGGTTCCATGACCTGGTGTAGTTTTAACCTGAATCGTTCCCTTGATTTTTTCGATGGCATTCTTAACCACATCCAGGCCCACACCGCGCCCGGACAATTCTGTTATTTGCTTTTGTAAAGAAAATCCCGATAAAAAGAGACAATCAAGAAGCTGTTCTTCATCAAGGCTGTTTACTTCATTCTGACTGTAAAAGCCCGACTCTACCGCATGTTTTCTAATCTTATCAAGATTAATTCCCTGTCCATCATCACAACAGCTTAGTTTGATTTTTCCCGAACTTTGAGTAACCTGAATTGATAAAATCGCAGGATGCGGCTTATTTAATTCTTTTCGCTTTTCATCCGATTCAATGCCATGATCAATCGCGTTTCGGATCAAATGAACCAAAGGCTCTCTGATGGCATCAATAATAGTTTTATCCAGCTCGATATCTCCACCCTGCACCTGCAATTCAACCGTCTTATTCAGACTGGCAGCTACATCTCTTACCGTTCGATTTAAAGGAATCAGCAGATTGGATATGGGCAGCATACGCATCGCCCTTAAGTCATCCTGTAAAGCCTGAACAGCCCGGGTAAACTCCCCTAGAAACTGCCCGCTGTCTCTGGAAATGGTGCCCAGTTCCTTCAGTAAGGGAGCCAGATCCAAATCGGTTTCATTGAGTGTACTTAAATAATAATCAATACTCTTAAACCAGTTCATCAGTTTTAAACGGTAGGTTATAAATTCATTCGCTTTTGCACTAACCCGCTCCAGTCTTGCCAGGGGTAATTTGATTAATTCACTCTCGCTCACATCGGCATGATGATGAATGGTTTTTTTACCCGATAAGGGTTTCAGATAATTATCAATATCAATCGCTTTCGCATTACAATGATCCTCAAGAGCCAGAAGTGTATTGTCAGCAACCTCAAGGCAGGCATTAATCTGACTGATGTCGGGGGTATGATGAGTTTCTCGCCATTTGCTGAATAGATCCTCCAGCCGATGCGCCATTGAAACAATCGCATCTACCGATGAACAGGCAGCCGCTCCTTTCATATTATGTGAATAGCGAAACAGTCTTTTTAAAATCTCCTCTACTTCTTCGGCGCTGTGCGCTTTTTCCAGGGAAAGCAGGTCATTAATCATCGACTGATGAAGTTCCTGTAACTCCGTTTTAAAAGTCTCCAGTAACATCTGGGCTAGTTTGGGATCTATAGGCATCACTGCCTCCCTATTCTTTATCGTCTTTCTGATAAATTCTTGCTGTATCGTTAAGTGAATTGGCCACTTTACTGAGTCCGATTATCGCTTGTTTGGTTTGTTCGGTCGCAGAAGTGAAGGAATGAGTCACCTTGTTGATTTCGCGAACGCTGATATCGACCTGTTCAATAGCGACCGATTCCTCACGTACTGCCGAGACAATCTGTAAAGAAGCCAGAGAGCTTTCTTCAATCACATTTCCGAGGGCATTGATAATATTGCCAGTGCTTCGCACTTGACGAATATTTTCATCAACGCTTTTGTTACCTTCTTCAGTGACCATTACCGCTCTTTCAGCAGTTTGCTTGATATCAAGCAGTATCTTTTGTACGCGCTCGGTCGACAGTTTTGATTTTTCAGCTAACTCTTTCACTTCCCCTGCCACTACGGCAAATCCCTTTCCGGTTTCCCCAGCCTTGGCAGCTTCAATGGACGCGTTAAGCGCCAGCATTTTAGACTGCTTGGCAATGTCGGCTACTACCTCGGTAATTTCACTAATCTGCTGTGATTTATCATTGAGACTGAGAATAGTGGTGGAAATCTGTTTCATTTTCTCTTGCAGTATTTTCATTGACGCATGCATTGCTTCAATCGCTGATCGCCCGTTTTCACCTTCCTTTCTGGTTGCTGTTGCAGAATCGCCCAGCTGTTTTGCCTTCTCTAATGTGTGCTGGGTGGTTGCCTTTATTTCCTCAAGTGTCGCACTAATTTGCGTTACCGAACTGGCTTGCTCAGAGGCGCTGGCGGCTTGAGAGATGGCAGAGGCTTCAAGCTGATTGATCCCCACAGAAAGTTCATTGCTATTGGACAGGATTTCCTGACCGACATCCTGCAGATTCCTGGTTAATGCAGCCAATTGTTTGTCTTTGTTTTTCCGTTCAGTTATATCAGTTGCCACCTTAATTACTTTAACTGCTTTTCCTTTTTCATTTAAAACAGGATTGTATGAGGATTGTAACCAGACTTCTTTTCCATTTTTTCCTAAACGTTTGTATTCAGACTGGTCATACTCTCCCTGATTTAATTTCCTCCAGAACTCTCTGTATTCCAGGCTGTCTCTATCTCCTGGTTCAACAAATATACTATGATGCTTTCCTTTGATTTCATCCAGCGAATAATTCATGAGATCGAGGAACTTCTGGTTAGCATCAATAATCGTTCCATCCATGTTAAACTCAATGATGGCCTGTGATTTGGAAATGGCATCAATTTTCGCTAACAAGGCCTGATTTATATGGTTTTCATATTGACTATTCCTATGCCACAATAATAAAGATAAGCCATTGATCAGCAAGCTGATAATTAACAAGGCCTCTAACAGTTGAATATACGATTCAATTTTTTCTAAATCAGGAGAGCTGTCATGTAGCCTGCTCAGAACAAATATATTCAACAACATACTGATTAACGAAATTAAGAAGATCATGATAAGTATTAGTGAAAAACGTTTTCTAAACTGAAACTGATTTTGCTCTTCCATTGCTATTCCTTAAAGTTAATTCCATTCCACTTGTTCCAGATTAAGCAGATCAATAATCGATTTCTTATCTAAAATTGCTATGTTATTTTTATAGATGCCACGCACATAAGACTGCCCGGTTTCACTCAATGTCAGCTGAACTAATTCAACTGTTTCATCATAACTGATTTGCCCAACGATAGTATCCGCACTCAAGGCAATGCGATAATGATCCTCGCTTAATAATATGAAGTGACTAAATGATTTTGCAGGCTTTCCAATTAATAGCTGATGTAAATTGACTACTACCCAAGCCTCGGTATTATGGTATAAAAGGCCTGAAAATAAAGGATTTACTCCTGGTACAGGTGTAATTTTATGGCTTGGGATCACTTTATCAATCGATTCGTAAGCCAGGGCATATTGTTGCTCCTCTCCCACATAGAATGCTAATAAATTACTGGTAGCGTTTGCATTAAGATCCCTCTCCTTTCTGGCCATCAGCGCAGCTCGATCTGCCAGTATTTTTTTTGCTTTTTCATCCAGAAAAGGCTCATTCATCATGTTGTCCTCGATAATATGAAATGCTTGCCTGAATTGCGTTAATTAAATGGGTTTTGGGTTCATTCGTATAAAAAATTAATTCCTCATTATCTTGTGCGCTGGCAGAACGCAATGCCTGATTTAACCATTTTATTCCTTGTTCATTTTGTTTCATCTGCAAATGAAGCAAGCCAAGATGATACGCGGCCTCCGGGAATAAGGGTTTAATATAGAGCGCTTTCTGAAACGAAATAAGTGCATTTTTATTTTCTTTTTGATCGACTTCCACCAGGCCAAGTAAAAAGTGACTCATGGCATCCAGGGGGTCAATTCTAATGGATTTTTCAAGTGAAACCTGAGCAGCATTGATATCACCCAAAGCAATCAATGCCTGAGCCTGACAACGGTAAAGCAGTGCTGTTTCTCCTTTAAGAAACAAATTATCAATTTTATTTAATGCCTCTTTATAATGGGTATTGGTTAATAACTCCTGAATAAGTTGAAGCGAATGAGTGGTTTCCTGAGAACTGGGCTTATATAAGGGAGTCTCCTTTTCTATTTTCGCCACAGCTAAACCAGCTTTCTTCGGCTGCTCTTTTATCTGGGTTATTTTTTTTAACCGGTATACTCCTTGAGTCATTTGTACAGAAAAATGATGCTGGCAATGGGTTACTAAATCGGCAGGCCCAAGAAACAAAATACCTTCTTCAACCAGATGCTCATAAAAAAACTGGAGAATATTTTCCACATGGCTTTTTGAAAAATAAATAAATACATTGCGGCAAAAAATTAAATCGAAGCTCTTAAATAACTTTCCCGGCTTCCGAAGATTGAAATATGAAAAACTGACCCGATTTTTAATTTCTTCATTCAAATAATATAATGAATCGCGTTTGATAAAATATTTTTCTCGCAGCTTATCTTCGGTAGCGCGCAGCCTGGACTCATTAAATGCTCCAGATATCCCTTTTTCAAGTGCGCTGTAACTTATATCCGTAGCTGCAAGCTCAATAGTCCAGCGATTAATATCGGAAAGCAGTTCATTCAATAAAATGGCAATTGAATAGATTTCTTCGCCTCTGGCACATCCAGCACTCCAGATACGAAGGCTGAGTGTTTGCTTCATTCTTTTTTCACTAATTAATTGTGGGAGCAATTCGTTTTTTAAATAGGAAAACAGGGGGGAATCACGAAAAAAATAACTTTCCTGCACCGTTAAAATATCAATGGTTGACTTAATGAGCTTGTCATCTCCTGCTTGTAAAGCATTAAGATATTCTGTTTCACTCAAATTTAAGGAATCCATTAAGCGTCTTAACTCCTGGACACCCGACTCCATCTGCTGCTCAGATAAAAGAAGGCCAGAATGAGCTGCAACCCATTCTTTCAGAATAACAATCCACTTATTCATGAGCACGCTCCAGGCAAGATTGAGGCCAGTGCAATAATTGCTCCAAATCCAGAATCCAGGCTGATGACGTTTCATCTTTGATAATTCCTTTGACATAAGACCAGGTTTTAGGCGGCTGTTGTATAAGCTGTTCATTGATATCACAGACTTCCATCACTTCAGAAACAAATAAACCGACACATTGAGAAGATAAAGAACAGAGAATGATGGGGGTGTCCAAATCGTAAGCGACTTTTGATGCTTCAAGCAGTTCGTATAAATGATACACAGGAACCGCTTGCCCATGATAGTTAAGAATACCTGCCAGTGCGGAATGCTGTTGAGGAATGTGTTGCAACTGTGCGATAGGCAAAATGAGAAAAACAAAATCCAGAGAGACTAAAATAATCTGCTCCCCTAACCTGAATTTAAGGTAATAAGATTCCGGCTTCTCGCTCATCCCTGGCTCCGCTCTTTCTATAAAGAATAGCCCAAGCCGCCATCTTTTACATTATCTGGCATAAACCACAGGGAGATCCGACCAGCGAGTCGTGTAGCAAGGGGACATTAATTCCCGCTTCATCGCCCAATCTTTCCGAAAGCCTTCAGCAGCCAGCCTTACAGTTCGTGAACCGTATTTGGCATTGATGCTATCCATCAACTTCATCAAGCTATGAGAACGTTCCAGCTCCTGGTCAGAGGGTTGATTAAACAAATCGGGCTGATAATGACTTTTACTTATTAAATCAGAAAGCAAAACACCTGACTTTTGATAATAAACTCCTTTACGGTAAATCTTTTTCAGACAATGTTTTGCCCATTTAGTGATAACACGCACATCATCTGTGGGATTTATCAAACGAAACCCGATCGAATTTGAATACTGTTTCAAATCTTCGCGAAATGGGCTTGAGCGAATGAAAACCGATAAATAATGCGCCCTCAAGCCTTGCTTTCTAAGCTTGGCTGATGCGGTCGCCGAGTGATGGCTAATCGCCTCCTGGATTTGCTCATAATCGGACTGAAGCCCCCCGAAAGAGCATGATGTCATAATGGACTGCCTGGGTTCAGGCTCCTCCAATTCAAGGCAGGAAACGCCATTCAATTCTAAAACCGTACGTTGGAGGACGACACTAAATTTCTTTTTAATTAAAAAGTGATCAGCCTTGGCCAGATCTTCGGCTGTATAAATGCCTATCTGATTCAATCGTTTCACTAATTGGCGCCCTACTCCCCAAATCTCTCGCGCATCCATTTGTTTAAGCCATAATTCTGCACTGCCATTAATTGAGTAAACCGGCGTTTTAAGGATTTTTTTTCCTACATGATTGGCTGCTTTTGCCAGGGTTTTAGTCGGCCCGATTCCAATCGAAACAGGAATACCGACCCATTTGAAAATAGTTTTTTGTAAATTCTGACAGAATTCTGTAACCTGAGACGCAGGCAGCGTGCTCAAATTTAAAAATGCTTCATCAATTGAATAAATTTCCGTGTCCGGCCAATGGTCTTCGATAACTCTCATTACGCGATTGGATAAGTCCCCGTATAAGGCATAGTTTGAGGAGAATACCTGAACCCCCAATTTCTTGCATAGACCCTTAACTTGAAAGTAAGGTGCCCCCATTGCAATGCCGAGTGCCTTGGCTTCATTGGAACGCGCAATCACGCAGCCATCATTATTACTCAGAACAACAATTGGAGTGGTTTGTAAATCAGGGCGAAACAGCCTTTCACAGCTGGCATAAAAGTTATTACAATCGATGAGTGCAAACACAGAGCCACCTCTTTAATGGTTAACTCCAATCCTTATGGGCATTTTGAATTTTGTACGTAATTCAAATGTAGTCTAAATCTTCTATCCTGTAAACTGAAATTACTGGAATAACCCATGCCGGCATGTCTGTGGCGCTCATCCCGCAGCCTCTGGGAAAACAAGTGGAAAAACTAATAAACCAATGACGTATATACCATAGAGTGAAAGCATAATCAGACCATGACGTTTTGTCATTTTCCCTGTCTTCCAAAAGATCAGCATTATCCCGATAATCATAATAAACACCCAGCTAAAGGCGTAATATTTCGTAAATAAATCCATCGTCAGCGGTCTGATGATTGCAGCAGTTCCGGTTATTAATCCTAAATTGAGAATATTGGCGCCGATGATATTGCTAATCGAGAGATCGCTCACATTCTTTTTCGCGGATTTAATCGCGGTAATCAACTCCGGCAAGGAAGTACCCACTGCAACGACTGTCAGCCCGATAATGAATGAAGGGATTTTCAAGGCAGTCGCAATAGCAGTGCCTGAATTTACCAGCAGCCAGCTTCCCGAGATCACCAGGACGATTCCAATCCCGAAATACAGTATTGATTTGCCCATGGAATCATTCATTTCAGGGACTATGGCTTCTTCTTTCGCGGTTGTTTTCCTGCGCTCGGATCGGGCTTTTACTAAATTTAATAACAAGTAAACAAGGGCAGAAATGACCAGGAACACCCCTCCCCAGCGGCTGATTTCAAGATTCCACGCAAAAATGAAAACAAATACCGTAGTGAACAGCATCCACAGCGCGCGTCTTTTAAAGGGAAGCAGTTCAACTGAAATGGGAGCAATAATGGCTGTTAAACTAACGATTAAACCAATGTTGGCTATGGCAGATCCCAGAGCATTACCAAGCGCGATTCCCGAATCGCCCAGATAACTTGCAGTGGCCGATACCACAAACTCAGGAGCGGTTGTAGCAAGACTTACAATGGTTCCACCAATAATAAATCTTGGAATCTTCAGGCGGTAGGCAATCATCGTACTTGAATTAACAAATAAATCCCCGCCCTTTAAGATGAGAATAAACCCCAGTGCAAACAAAATCAGCTCAGTAATCATATTCCAGGACCTTGAAGCTGCTTTCTCATAGTATAGCGGACAGTTTCAGACTATTAGTAAACAGCATAATCGAATTGCTAAAAGAGGCCACGTTTGTCTCATATCGAACAACCAAAACCCCAATTACACAAATAATAAATTTAAAGTTTTATTTTTAACCATATATAATATATAATGATCGGTTTTTATTAAGATAAACCACTTATGCAACTAATTACAAAACTGACTCCATTTCAAATCGATGCGGCTGCCTTGTGGTGGAGACTGCATTTGCAGGGCATTTTGAATGCTGATGATCCTAAGCTATTGAGCCAAAAGATGACTTTGGAATACCAGAAACTGAGAAAACAATTTACTGACAAAGCAAATAGTGCTCGTAAAGACTGGCCAGCCCTCTTTGAACAAGTGATCCGTGACTTATTAAGAAAGCAAAATGAAGAAGGAGACGCTCATTTATGTCTCCTGGATTTAAATCCCAAAGGGCTTCAGCGCTCCAGTTTTTTGGTCAACGTGATTAGAGAACTTAAAAGCAGATATGATATTGAACTCAATATTTTTATGTTTCCTATCCAAAATATTGAAATGAGGTTCATTGATAAGCATTTCATTACGATTAATGAGCAACGAAGCCACGCTGCTTCATTTATTCAGTCCTGCATGGCAGCAGAATTAATGCATCGGATTTTAACAACCGATAATATCAATCTGCATGATTTAGGCAATGAATTAAAGAAAAATAAACACTATTCTTCTTTCACTCCTGCAGACCGGATCTTCAGACATTATGAACAACTTAAGGTCGCCTATGGAAATAGTCAACAGGAAGCTATTAAGTTAGAAATGATGCGCTATCGAAATCATGTTTTATTTGCATTTGATTCGGTTTCTGTCCATCGTTATGCCAATGAAACTGCTGATGAGGCAATGATACAATTTTACACAAGAGCTCCTGGATTTGGCCATAGCCGGGTTACTATCCCCTTTTTCAAACCCGCTATAATTGAAAATACCGTATCGCAAGCTATTCCTGGCAATACTGTAAAGCCAGCGATATGGTTCTCAGAAGAACATTATGCCTCAGATGATAATCTTGCAGTCCTGCGTTCGTCGCAATGAGAACTGTTGATAAGCGCCACCCCGCTTCAAAAGCGGGTCTCCCCATATACAAATAACACATGAAAAGAACATGTTGTTGATATGATGCATTGACATGTTCTTTTTGATTGAATATTATCCAATTTTAATTAACAGAGATTAATATGAAAAATCCAATGGCATTTTTTGCAGCAACAGCAAAAGAATTAGATCGTCTTGAGAAATTTAAAACTCCAGCTAACCAGTTTACAGTAGACGATTATCGCCAGACTGCAGACTTGTATACATCGGCAAGGGAAATCTCAGGAGACTGCCCTGAAGAGGTTAAGGCTAACATTGAAAAACTTAAAGCCGAGTTATTTGAATCCATATTGGAGATTATCAATCTCAAGTTTGTTGATGCGAATATTAAATTGACAGAAGCTAATAAAATAATGGATTGCTTAAAAGCTTATCTTAAGGACAACAAAAATCCTGACTACTCATACACTCAATCTCAATATACGTTAGCAAAGGATAAAGGAATCGAAGGACTTAAGATTGAATCGGCAAAAATCGATTTCAAAAATCAATTGTTCAATGTAAACTCTGAACTTTTATGCAAGCCAAGTGATTGGACGAGGGCCGTATTAGCCGAAGAATCCGAAGGAGATTTATCAATATCCAGTTGCTTAAGCCCGCTTTGATAATTGTCTATTAAATCTTCAATTGATTAAGAGGAATGCAAGACGTTAAAAACATTACCGGCTGGCATCTCCTCTTTAATTTCGAGATTATCAGAAAAAAGGCTGTGGAGAATTTTCTATCCCTTATTCAGATATTAATTTTTTAGCATCTTTTAAAAGAAGTAATAATTGATTTTCTCGTATTGGAGAAGGCTCAAATCCAAACCGTTTATAAAAAGCGTTCGCTTTTTCATCTATAGCATGAACTAATAAAGCTCTCACACCGCCTTGCTCTGCAATTTGCAAGGTTTTTAATATCGCATCTTTAAGCATTCCTTTTCCAATACTCCTTCCCTGATATGTATGATGTACAGCTAATCTTGCTAAAATAACAACAGGAATTGGATATTTTCCCATACCTTTTTTTATACGCTCTGATGCTTCCCCAATATCCACCTGCCCTACTGTAAGACTGTAAAAACCAACCACAAGGTTTTTATCAGTAACGATGAAGATGTTCGCAGAACCGGACATTTTTGCTTGAAAAGCATATTTTTTTAACCATTCATCTAATTCAGGATAATTACTATTAAAACCCATTAGATCATGATCTTTATTTAAAATTTCAGGTTTTTTTAACGTCATTTTGATCCCAGGGAGATGATAAAGAAAATAAATCCTTGAGTCCTTCATTCTCTTGCTGGGGGCGATTTAGAATTTCGGAAAACTTATTAAAAACATCCTCGGAAACCATGAAGAGTCTTTGATCTAAAATGACTTTTTCAGCAGCTTGATAAGCGCTATCCATTATAAAATCGGTCAATGATTTATGGCTTAGCTCGGAGGCCATCCGAATTATTTTAGCTTGCGTTTCAGACGCCCGAAAACCTAATCGAGAATTTTTTGCACTCGCAGTCCTTGACTGCGTACTTTTGTGTGTACTTTTGACCCTTCTTTGATCTTTAGCTACAGGTGCTTTTGTATGTTCCACCTTTCTGGCATCTGTCATCATATTTCTCAAAACAAATCTCCTTAACCATATGTTAGTACAATTGACACACATTATCAATGAAAGCTTGCAGCTGAATTATCTGTTTAGCACATCAGACTAAAAATAAATTTATAATTATTTCATATAGATACAATAAAAATGAATTAAAATAAAGCAGCGTTAGGATGTCAAGACTGGTTCTCTCTAAAAAAAGAGGTTAAAATGCCTTTCCGCAAAGTCCTATTCAGGATGACAATTTTGTGGATAACTTATTCTCCCTATTTGCCATCTGGTTGTTCAAACTCCCCGAACTGCTCTCAAAACCCTTATATTTTAAGGCTTCTATTACTCATTAATATCTATCGGCTTAGCTCAGTTATCCCCAAAAACTGTGGATAACTGTGTGTATAGATGCAATAAATTGAAAATAAAACAAGTGATTTTCGTTAATTCGATTTAGGATGTTGTCATTCCCGCGCCAGGCGGGAATCTATGCGTGATTTGGCACTGAGCCAGGATTAGATTGCCTGGCTAGTGCTAAAGCGTGTTATCTCTGATGTTGGAAAAACAAATTATTGTCGCCATACTCAGAGGCCAACAGTTCGCTTTCTAACATTAGGCTGCCTACATGGTATTCATTGCCCTGGTATAGACCATAAACTTCGTAGATAGGGCCGATAGAGACCTGTGACAGTGAAACTCTGAAGTCATCGCGTGAATCAGCTGGAATGATATTTTGCACCTCAGTGGCCGGTTTAAAATAAATTCTCTCAGGATAAACCGGAATTCCCGCAGGTTGACCATCCCTATCCCATGCCGCTAAACGCCATAGACCCAATTCATTGGCAGGATCATGAGTCCATTCAAAAATTAACTCAATTGCCCGAAGGATTTTGCCTTTAGGATGCTCTATTTTATTTGAGAAATCCTTCGCAAAAAAGTTCCAATCGCCGCCCTGGCCTTCCAAAGAATTAATGGCATGGATATTTACGGATGCATGCTTATCAATTAAAAATTTAACCGCCATTCCTGGAACAAAACTGGTATCACTCGCAGGCATCGCCATAGACAAGCGTGCTATTCCAATAGCTCCCGTTTTATAAATCCCTGTGAATGGATGATCATTTGTTGGAATGAATCGGATTTTTCCTACGGAACCATTTGAATGAAGAATTTTTGCTCTTCCTTCAGGCTCTTCATCACTTTCGTGATCAAAAGAGGGTCTTAAATTGAAAAATCCTTTAATGGTAACAAGCAGTTGTTTAAAGCTATTCTCTGTAAGTTTTGGTAACGGATTACTCGTGTGACTTTTACTCACTTCGCTCCACAAGAGCTCCTGTTTTTCTTCAGCAGATAAGCTCTGATAATTAGCGGGTAATTGAGCAAAAGATATCGAGTTAATAAAAAAAAGGCTTATAAAAAAATACAATAAACGACAACGCATTACTTCCTCCTTGAGATAGAATCATGGATTCTGCTGATAAACCGGAGTTGTTGCATAAATGAAGATAGATGCACAAAAACCGTCTTTGCGAGCGTCAGCGAAGCAGCTCCTAACCTTTGTTCAAGTTTCGATCTGGATTGCTTCACTTCGTTCGCAAAGACGACAAGTTAGCTGCTTAGCCCTATTTTTGAAACAACTCCGTATAAACCACAGAACATAAAAAAACCTAGAGTAACCGAACAAAAAGAATAAAGAAACCAGAAGATCCTTCCTGCTTTGACTAATCCAGATTAATTGTATAGGAATGAGAACCCGTTCCATCATAAATCGTATCGATATAGCGAATACCCGTACAGGACGCCTTAACCGTTGGATGATTAATAAACGGCCCATCCTTGATGTCTAACAAACACCAATGATGACTATCGTATGCAACCGTGACATGGGCGAAACCGCTTTGACATTGCGAGCCATCCTGTATTTCAAAACTGCGGGGGCCAACTGGAGTTAAAACCACCTCTGCATCATGATGAGTCTCTACAATAGCAATGCCTGGATGACTGATATCACTTAAACGAAAGTAATCTTTATAGTTACACCAGGTCAGTTCTCCAGCATGAGCAGTGGTCATTAGACTGCTTGCAGCAAGTATTAGCCATTTCTTCATTGTAAATATCCTTATTGGTAAAACAGATTTGGATTATATTGGATACACTTGTGGAAACAAGCAAAGATTTCTGCGGGATAACCTCTGGAACTCCAAGGTACGTCATCCTGAACGCAGTGAAGGATCTCCCGAATCTAGCTCAGCTCTAAGCAGTTTGAGATCCTTCGCTACGCTCAGGATGACGTACCTCGAAGTAACTAATTTGAATTTGAAGAGGCAGCTTATCAAGACATTGAGTAGTCTCGATAAGCGTGAAGGATCTGGTTTATTTAACCACTTGTATTTGCATTAAATCTTTGTCCGATGATTTATCCTGAACTTCTTCTACACTTGCTTTCGATTTGGCTTTGAAGAATGGCAGGCAGCTTAACAAAGGATTCGATTTTTTCTTTTCAGGTAACTCTGTTTTTTCGTTTTTCAGTACAGGCGGTAAATCCAGCTTGCCAAATTTTTTTGCATCTGAATTTTGCAGTAACAGATTCTGAATTTTGTAAGAGTTTGGAAAAACCGCCTGTGCATCAACGCCCTTCTTAAGCGATACCATTACCCAGTTTGAGCCGTCAGGGGAACGTAATTTATCGAGCGAACCGGCGGCGGTTAAATTATAATCACCTTTAAGAATGTGCTTTTGTTTGGAGGCACGTAATTCAGCTTCAAAAAAATCCAGGGTGTTGCCGCTCAACAATAAGTAGTTACCATTGTCAGGGGAAATCGGTTTTTGTTTATGTAAACCAGACTGATAATAATTCGCAACTGATTTATAGAGAGCACTAAAAGCTTCTGCTTCTTCCTGTGTCTTAAATAAAACCCCTTTGCGACCCTCTGTTTCTTCATCCGTACACAGCCAGAAAGCGCTCTTTTGGTGGTCTGAAGATTCCTCAGCATCAATGGAGGAGTTGAATTGGCCGTGTTTTCCAGAGCCAACTCTGAGCTCTGCGTTAGCCGCTAATTTTATACTGTCGAATTTATCTGATTTTTCAACTACTAAAGGAAGAACGATGTTTGCTCCAGCGATTAATATTGATTCATTAGGAGCTTTCGTTTCCACTTGTGGCAAACCTAATCTAAGCGCTGTATTTTCTTGCAGCCATTTATCGGATACTGAAACGGGTTTTATAAACATAGATATCTTTCCAAAATTACAAAGGCACCCATTATATCACCAAAAAGAGCAAAATATCTACATCATGGTGATTTAACATTCCAATGCACCATTTATATTTAAACCCCGCTCGTAACTCCCCACATCATCCCGAGCACAGCGAGGGATCTCCCTGCAGTTGCACAATATTCACATGATCGTATGAATGATAGCTGGAAACCAGGTATATTAAAAATAAATCGCAATTATTTCACTCGATTGAGTGAAATATTCATTATTAGCGCTATAATCAATGATATATTACTGAAAATTCACTCGCTATGATGAAAAAAATATGAAACATCCCCATACACTAACCATAGGCCTGGCAATCGAAACAGAAAGGAAGCGAAGAAGGCTTACCCAAACCCGCCTGGCTGAATTATCCAATACCAGCATTAATTTTGTGAGCCAGATAGAAAGGGGGAAAGCTACGGCACAAATTGGCAAGGTGATTAATGTTCTGCAAATTCTAGGCTTACAGCTCGCCATAGAGAAAGGCTCTGCTGGAGTGGTTAATCATAATGAATGATTTCAAGAACATTAATAAGCTGATTATCTATAAAAATCTGGATCCGGCCGGGATTTTGCAAAGAACGCCGCAGGGTTGTGAATTTCATCTTTACCCTGATTATATTAAAACCAGTAAACTGCCCTATTTTTCATATTGTATTCCTAATAATTCACCCAATATACTCATCAGCGGTGATAACTTGCCTCCTTTTTTTGCAGGTCTTCTGCCTGAAGGAAGACGGTTAAATGCACTCATCAGCAAAGTGAAAACCTCTAGTGATGATTTGTTTTCTTTGTTTGCGGCAGTGGGTACTGACTGCATTGGTGATATTTACGTTGGAGATCCTTTACCTGCGAAAATAAAAGAACAACCCAAGTTAGATGAAGTAAATTTCTACGCTTATTTTGAAGCGTTGTTAGACCCCTCGAATTCAATATTAGACAACAACTCATTAGCCGGAGTTCAGGAAAAAATTTCAGCCTCCATGATTAGTTTTCCACTGAATATTGCAAGAAAAAATAAATCCTATATTTTAAAACTGAATCCAAAAGATAAAAATAACTTAATTCAAAATGAATTACATTGCCTCCAGTTAGCAAAAAAGTGTGGTTTTACAGTTCCGAAGGCTAAAATAGTTATTGATAAGGATGGCAATTACGGATTATTAATAGAGCGATTTGACAGGATAAACCAGCAGAAACTACATCAGGAAGACGCGTGCCAATTTTTAAATCGCTATCCTGCGGATAAATATCGTATTAGCATTAATCAAATAGCAGACGCCTTACTACACATAACGAATGCACCTCAGCTTGAAATTTTAAATTTACTTTGCCAATACGCATTTTCCTATCTTATTTGTAATGGTGATTTACATGCTAAAAATATCAGTTTGCAGACACTTGAGGACGGGATCATTACACTAACACCCCTTTATGATTTAATTTGTACAGCTATTTATAGTGATTTCAGAATGGCTATCAAAATTGATGGACGTGATGATAATATAAAAAGAAAAACATTTATCACTTTTGCTGAACGATATAATATAAGTAAAAAAGCAATTAATTCCGCAATTGATACACTTCTTGAGCGATTTATAAGGCATCATGAGTGCTTATATTTAATCGAAATGCCTGAAAAGAAGAAAAATTTACTAAATCAGATGATTAGTAGAAGAGTAAATGATTTAGTCTGAACAGGATGCTCTAAAGTTTTTTTTCAATCAAATCGTCTTAACGTCATCCTGAACGAAGTGAAGGATCTCCTGAATCTGGCTCAGTTCCAAGCAGTTTGAGATCCTTCGCTACGCTCAGGATGACATACCTGGGGAGTAACGTTTTTTTCGACACTGACCTCTTGCCTGATTAATTTAATAATAACTTAAGCATTTAATTCTACAATACCAATTTATTCATTCAGGTAAAGTTGTGCAAACAAGAATATTATGGCGCTCAGATACTCGACCTTTTGCTGAGAATTTTGAGGGGTTTTATCCCAGGGAAGCGATCGATGAGCAGTTTCATTCCAGATGGTGGTTAAAATCCATACGATCAAGGTCTGACGCAGATACCTATCCTTATGCCTATTCTGTTGAGGCAATTCAACAAAAATGTGTGTGCATGAGCTTCAATATGAATAGTGCCGCGATGTTCCCTTTAGGAAATGCCAGGGAAAGAAAAAGTTATTTATACGCTATTGTAATGCCAGAGCCGATCAAATTGGCTATGAATTGCATGCCCATTACGAATCAAAGCATTTGTTATCCTATAGTGAATAATGCACTCGATCTACATTCCTTTCAGACGCAATTAGCTATTTATAATTCTACAAATACTGAAATACCTCCTGATTACAAAATGGCCTCTTGCCAAACCCTTTCTGCTTATGAATGTATCGCCACGCATGTGCCCGCTTCAAATATTGTTTGCGGAGTTGAAATCACACAGCATAAGCCAATAAAAGAAACATTCGGGTTTTCAACGCTGGTTACAAGCAGTTTCACGATTAATGGAGAAATTGTATTTAATCCAAACTTCAGGCAAGAACAAAAGATAGTAGCCTCTGATTTAGAAAATAAACCTGCCGTAGAAGTTATCGATTATTCCGATGACGTTAATACAATCACCTCTTGCATTAAAGACGCTCAGCGGCAATTATTTTTCACACCTAAAACCATGTATTCCCTGGGAGGGAAAACGATTAAAAATTTAAATTTTATTCCAGAAAAAACCGATGAAGAGGACCGCGAGAGATATCGCTTGCTAGAACTCTGATTAGCTTCCATCGCGAGGGATCAACTCTCTTAAACCAGGATTAGGCTACCACCTCGCGCATTCCTATTTTATACTATGGAGCTTAACGCTTATTTTTGACTATAACTTGCGCAGGAAACACAATGACCGGTCAATCCGATACCCCTGAACTTCTTAAAATACCCAATTCTTTCTATGTACAAAATGTTCCTTTCGATCTAGAAACCGTTCGGACTCTTGCACATACCTGTAAGAAATTTTCTATTTTTCGACAAAAAAATTCTTACAGGGATGCCTATGCTCTAATGAATTGTTTTGTTGAGGGAAATTATGATAGAGCAGAAAAAATTGTAATAGAAAATCCTGATGCAATGTTTACGCAGGTTAATTTTCATTTTAAGCTTCGAACTGATAACAAAGAAGCTCCTGATTTGGAAAAATCCGTGTTCTGCTCTAAATATACCAGCCCCTTGCAATATGCTCTGGAAATTAATCATGAGCGCATGCTGGCTATTTTTGAAAGCCACACAAAAGATAAACCTGAAACCAGGGAAAAATTTGAAAATTGCAAGAAGCAGTTTCCACCATTAGATATCTATCGACTACTGGATCGAGTCGCGCATGCGGATTACGCAGAAGCGGAAAAATTAGCCAAAGCAAACCCTGATTTAATCTTACAACATGCTATTTATTACAGCAACACGCAAATTATAGAAGGAATCCCTGAGGGATCTGATCCCAAATTCATTTATGGACCTGCAACGGCAGAATATATCAGCCCATTGAAATTAGCTTTTAAAAACTATGATAGTTATATGTGGACAATGTTTTCGGCATTGACTGACAATCAGGAGCAATTTAACCAGCAAATAAAAGAACAACAGGAACATTATAATATTAAGCCTTTATTAAAAGCTTATGACAATTACTTAGCTCTCTTTGGCGAATACGTTAAAGCATGCAGCAACGGCAATCTGCAAGCAGCAGAAGAAGAAGAGTTCTGCGAAAGATTGAATAGTGCATTTAACAAGGTGGGCGAAGAGCAAAAGAAAATGCCTCGTCATATGTTATTAGAAATATTTCGCCCTACACTTCCAAAAGATGACGCAGTTGAGGATAACGCTGCAATAATTTTTTCCCCCTCTTTTGTTTGGAATGCGCGTCACGATTTTAGCATCACAAAAAATGAGCGCCCTCCTCTTCAGTATATAGGCTTCTTTGAGCAGTGCTTTACCGAAATGGAGAGAGCTCTGCCTTTTCTTGGCATGGGGGCTAGCATTGCCAGAGGAGACACGATAGAGGGTGCGTTCCTATGTGAACGGTTTTGGCCAGCAATTACCGATCGCAATAATTTCTCAAGACTGTATGATACAAGAGTTAAAGAATTCAAGGATGAATTATTAGCGGCTTTAGAAAAAACTGATTCTCATTCTTTACTAAGCTTGAACATGAGGTAGCGAATAAGAACTTGTTTTTTTCAGCATTTTAATTCAGGCTCTGCTTTAATTTAAATAACTGAAAGGCATTATCGTTTCATCTAAGGGAATGATATGGATATAGTTATTGTTGGAGGCGGCGCATCCGGTATTGCCGCTGCTTTCACTTTAGCCAATGAAAACCACAATGTGACTATCATTGAAGAACTCGAGCATCTGGGTGGGCATTGCTTTGGAGTGAAAGTATCTGATAAGCAGGGCCAGTCCTGGGTTCTGGACGCCGGCGTGACTGATTTTAACCAGGATCAATTTCATCATTTCAAACAATTTATCGATTTTTTCAAGATCCCTTATCATCCTATCAATCAAAGCCTGGCGATCATAGATGAACGCAATAACCTGGTGTTTGCCAATATTGACGGTACGGTCTTCATCCGAAAAGATTGCCCTCTTGACCAGGAAGTCTATTTAAACGAAATCAATCGTTTCCGCATGGAAAGTCTGGAATTTCTGTTGAGCAATCCAGATTCAGAAATTTCCCTGGGTAATTATCTTAAGAACCAATCTTACAGCAAAATTTTTAGTGAAGAATATATTTATCCAAGAGCAACAGCCTGCTTTCAGGTTCCCAATAGTAATCCTGAAAATTATCGTTTGATTCCATTACTTCAGTTTTGGCAAATTCACGGGATTATTGGTTCCACTGGGAAACGTATGGCTTTAAATGACGGGATGTTTAGTTATACTGAAGTATTCAAAAACTGGTTTATTAAAAAAAACAGCAATAATCGGATCATGCTTAAGAAACGAGTTCTAGGAATTGCTCGTCATGGTCATAAAATTTCTATTCGGGCAAGCAGTAACTCCGGAGAAAATATATCACTGACTTTTGATCATGTAATCATCAGCATTAATCCATACCACGCCATCAGTCTTTTTGAAGATGCGAAAAAATATGAAAAGAATTTACTAGTCAATTTTCCCTGGCAGCGGGCGACATTCACTATTCATAGCGATAGCAGTATCATGCCAAAAGAAAAAGCACATTGGGGAGGATATAATTGCCTGTATGCTCCAGAGTCCTCAACTATTTTAAGACCCACTATTACTTTTTATATCAATAAAATTAAAAATCTCCCTGCACAGATTCCAGATGTTTTCCTGACACTTAATCCATTCAAACAAATTGATCCAGATAAAATCTATCAGCAGAAGTTTTATATTCACCCTTCGATGATCCATTCCAGCCAAATCAGCAGGCAGTATATAAATGAAATTCAAGGTGAAAATAATACCTGGTACTGTGGTTCCTATCTCATACCTCCCCACGTACATGAGTCTGCATTTATTAGTGGAATTGAAGTAGCTAACAAGCTCTTGCAAAGCGTAAAAATCCCAACAGATTTAAGAAATAAATCCAACTATAATTCATTGTATTTTAGTGATTTCATTGAAAAATTAACTGTCTTTTCTGGTCTTGATCCGATTATATTTCATGATATTGGTCTAATATCAACGATTGAATCATTTCCAGCGAACACTTGTATATTTAAGCAATATACCCCAGCAGATGGAATGTACATCATTATTACGGGTGAAGTTACGATTGCAGCTCAATCCAGTATGAAGGTAGTTGCAACCCTTGGCGCGGGAGAACTATTTGGAGAGCTTGGCATTTTAGCCAATATCCCAAGAACGGCAAGTGCCATTGCCAAAACCGATAGCCAGGTATTTTTTATTCAAAAAAATATCCTGGATGCGATTTTCAATCATTCCAACTATTCAGCATTTATATTCACCCAAAGAATCATCAACTATGTGGCACAGCACATTGAACAAACCTGCTGCAAACTTAATTTCACACCCATAATAAACAAGGAATCGGGGCGCCCAAAGGCATTTGATGTTCTGAGCAGCAGACAAAAAGCCCGTGTAGGATCTTTCGATATATTTTCTTTATTACCAGAGCAGTATAAACAAGATTATTTAAAAAAAATCAGCTTTTATCATTATGATAAAAACTCCGATATACCTATAACAATTACTAATCAATTCTTGCTGATAATGATTGAGGGAGAGGCACAGATTTTAGTAGACAAGGACAATCAGGAGACATCAATTATTAAAATCAGCTCTGGGGAAATAATAAATCCCTGGGTTGTTTCGGATATCCACATAAACTGTTTTAAAATAATCCCAACTAAAAAAATCTTTTTTGCAGCCCTTTCACCAGAGTGTCTCAACTATTCTAAATTTACAGACCTTGTTATTTCCGTTTATAAAAAAATCAAAATTAAACTCGCTGAACTACAAAATCGCATCAATGAATTGTAAATATATTTAACCATGAAAATTTACTTTTTTTACAATTATCCAATTAAATCTCACAAAAAATTTATTCTTAATAATTTCATAATATCTGTGGTAGTATAATTCTCAAAAGCTATTTAATGCAGCTGAATACATAGTGCTGCAGTACCAGCATTTAACCCGGCTTTAAATTATAATGGCCAACTAATTTTTTTGAGAATGAAGTATGAGTAAAGCAAAAGTAGAAATTTACTATATTGGAGATGAATCAGAGCGCGAATCAGCGCTTAAGCTTCAGGAAAACCTGGCTAAACATAGTAATAGAAGTACAAATGAGATTGCCTTACTTCAATTTAGTAGCAGAAGCAGGGAGATACCAGACGAAATTATTTTGATGGCTCATAGCGATGTTACACGGCAATATATCGGCGATTTAACACCAGAAGAACTATCACGAAAACTCGCCGCTCAATTTAAAGGTAAAGACTTGTCACGGCTTAAATCCATTAAATTAGTGGCTTGCGAGGGAGGATTTGGAACTCGGCCTTTGGCACAGCAAGTAGCAGAAGCCTTGTATAAACGAGGGTTTAAACAGGTTGTAGTGAAAGCAGCTACCCATCCTAAGGAAAGTAAAATTGGCGGCTTCGTTTCTGTAACTACCCGGATGGGAACCTCCATGCTGACCGGTAATGAGGATGGGATGGTATCCGCAATCATGTACGGCAATCAGAAGACGGCTGATTACTTAGAATGGAATAAATTAAAACGTATTCGTGGACGGACGAATCAGCAGGAAAGCCAAATGCGTGCTCTTGCTGCCCAGTATCATAATTTTACTGAATTCAATGAACAATCTGCCGACTTCTGCCTTATCAAACTCCTGGATAATATTGAGGATCTGGATGCTCCCCAAAATTGCTATACTCATAGGGGTGTGCAGGCAGTAGCCAGCCTGGATGCAGTAATTGCCCTGGATTTCTTAAGATCAAGAAAACGTCTGCACGCAATTCAGAATCATAAAATCGAAGTGGGATATTATGCTCAGTTAATCAGGCAAATTGAGAATGATCCCTCACAGAAGCAAGCAGCAATTCTGGCTTTATTGGATGCCAAAGTGAAGGGTGTAAACTCCAGCTGGAGAAAGGGAATTAAAAATGAGCTCAGCGGATTCCTAAACGCTAAAAATGCCGCAATGAATCTGTCTCAACCTGCTTCCAGAACAGAATCCCTTGCACAAAAAATCGAGGGAGACGAAGAGTATTTAGCCAGAATGCTTCAAAATGATAGCTTTTTCGAGAAAATCTGGCGGAGCATTTATGGGGCGGAGGAGTTTATAAACGAATTGCGCATCGGTTTAAAACATTATTCTACTGAGATGCTTTATGCGAAAGCAGAACGCGAAGACATTATAGCTCTCATTATAAGTCAGCAAGAGAAAGATACAGAAGCTGGCAAGTTGACCGAAACATCAACTCATATGAAATTTAGCAATATCTTAAGCACTAATAAGAAAGTGATTCAGGAGCAAAGTCATGATACCCCGCTCAAAAAATTATATGCCGAGTTAAAGACTTATTGTGACAAGCCAAACCCAACAGCAGCGGATTGGAAACAAGTGAATGAGGCAAAAAATATCTATTTTGCAACCCAGCCTGCAGAAAAGAAAAGCAAAGAACTGGAAAATCTGATAGGCAGACTTGCCCAGAACAATAAAAAAATTAGTGACTTGAAAAATGGTGCAGGCATTATAAAAAATAAAGTAAATACTGCTATTAACAGCTATTTACAAAAATTTGATCGCGGTGACAAAACAGATGTTATACATAAGCCCAAAGTGGCTGTGATGAGGGCCATGCAAAAATATGCCAGTGAACCAAGTGAAAAAAACTGGGAAGCACTGGAAACTACGGCAAAGAATAATGCTGGCTGGGACAAAGGTTGGTTTTCAAAAGTCAGATTTTTTATGCATGAAGTCAAAGTATCGCGTAAAGAACAACCAGAGAAAACAGAAGGTGTTACCTCTGCATTTACTCTGAATACCTGAGAACGACCAGGTTCTAACTTGGGGTCGACATTGAGTTTTCATAGTCTTCCTCAGGTTCACTGCTTTGCATCTGGTCATTGGCGGGTTCTTTTTCGACCGCAGCTTTCAAAGCGAACAGAGCCTCTTTGACATTCGTAACATCCACTTTAGCCTCTTTGACTTCCTTAGGTTCATAGTTGACCCTGAATGCTGTAAAAAGGCTGACAATACCTTTCCAGATGATCTCCAGTAATTTTTTTTCCCGGGGATTGTAAACCTGAGAGTCGATATTGTCTTTAAAGTTTACGCCGATAGTCTCTTTATGCTTTTCCAGGCTTTCATTAATTGCTTGTGCAGTACTAGCTGGATCTGTGATATGCGCTTTAAGCTCATCAGCAATTTCATTTTTTTGTGTAGCCAGATTATTTTTTAAATTACTCAGGAGAGTAATTTTCTCTGCTACAATTGCCGGTTTTTCTTTTAAATGTCCCCATTTCTTAAAATTATTGATATGGATCTCCAACTGCTTTTCTGCAGTGTCCAAATTGCCATGAAGTGTTTCCAGCTTGCTAATGGCTTCCTGTTTCGCGCTACTACTTCTCTTATCAAAGACAACTGCGGTCAGCATGTTTTTTTCTTCTGCACTAACCGATTTATTTTCAATAAAATCATTAATCTTACTTTTTGAGTTTTCATAGTCTTGTTTCAGAGATTCTGCAGTGGTCCTTGGATGTTCAGCTTTATCAATAGCCTCTTGAATTTTATCGCCCTGCATTCCTAATGTTCTGTCCAGGCTTTTCAATGTTTGGATTTGTGCCGCTGTATTTTCGGTAGAACCACCCCATTTTTCCAAAGCAGCAATCTGATTTTGAAGAGTCTCTTGTGCAGCCTGTAAATTCCCAAGGAAATCTTCCAAATCGGCCAAGGCTTTCGTTTTCTCTGTCAAATCAACTGATTGCTTTGCCTCGGGAAGAAATTCTTTATGAAGAAGCGTTTGAGGAGTCAGGGATACCTGTACCTCCTGAGAGGGAACGGTGATTTCATTCGTAAACTTCACTAAGGCTTGATTTTGCTCCTCAGTATGGGTTTCCTCTTCTTTAATGCCAATTTTAGTATACATAGCATCGGTGACAACCGCTGTATGAAAGATAACGGTGGCCTGGATCATTTTAGTCACTAGCTCCGTTTTGCTGCCCATACTTAAAATAAGCCGGTTATAATTATCCTGACCGATTGCCTCAATCACTGAAGGATGTAAATCACTCATATCCTGATTAAAAAGCACTTGCGCATTACCTCTTGAAAACTGGCTAAGATAGCCTGGCAAATTCCCTGCTTCAATAGCCGCTTCTGTATTGGCAAGTAATTGATCACCATAGGCCATGATGTTCTCTTGATGAGCGAGCTTATCGAACAACCGAGTAATCATTCCAGGATCATTCTGGGTAATCGCCGTATTAATTCTGTCCTGAACATAATCGCTTTTCAAATACTGGTTAAGGCCAGCAGCAAACTCAGCCTGCAGTTTGGATTCCTGAACCACAAAGGGATCTTGCAATCCATGTGGATTGTAATCGTTACCTGTCTGATCGGCATTAAGATATGGAGGAGAGCCACCTACCACACCGGCCCCTCTGACGGACACAAAGCTGCCAACCTTCTTGTCACTGTCTGCAAATTGACCAGGTTGTATTCCCTCCGCTAACAGTTTCTGCTCGATTTTAGCGATTAAATTATTGAACTGAAACTCTTTGCCTTTTTGAATATAAATGGTTATCTGAGCGCCTTCCGTCACACGCGCTGCCGCACTATCATCTACTCCCTCGCCCTTACTTAAACGGCTAACCTTAAAGCTCGGAACATCATTCGCCATTAGCATAGGTTGAACAAGATTCCAGACTTGCGGTAATGATTCCTTTTGAACATTTAAATGAATTTTCCATGGTGATTGAATTTCAGGGTGATCTGCCCACTGCTCCGGGGGAGGCTCAAATATTGCAAAGGCAGAATTTTCAGTATGAAAATTATATGTTTTACCATTCTCAACAAAAGATGTTTTAGGAATTTCTTGACTATCCAATGTTTGGTAAGAAAAATCAGGCATGATAATATCTCTTGGAAAATGTTCAAAATTTTTAATCACTGTTAAATTATAACCCTTATTTTAAATAATATATACACACATCTGATCAATAGGAGCACAAAGAGTTTGATCTTAAGCATTAGCTTCAAAATTGACACGCTTGAAGATATTGGGCCGCTCATCTATTCTTAAATGAGCAATATTTGCTCAAATGGAGATTGACATGGATAAAAAAGGTCTCATCATTGCCACTGCAGCAGCAGCCCTTTTTGCATCTGGCCTATATGCTAGCCCAAGCAACTCAGGATACGGGGGAACAAATAACAGTCAGGGAGGTTACGGGGGAGATTCAAAAAATAGCGGTTCCAGTGGCGGTTATGGTGGATCTGGTGATTCGGGATACGGTGGTGGAGGCAAAAACTCCTGCAAGAGCTCGAATAGCTGCAAGAGTCAAAGCAAATGCAAAAGTTATGACAAGTGCAAGAGCTATAATAACTGCAAAAGCCATAACAATTGTAAGAGCTATAACAACTGTAAAAGCTATAACAAGTGCAAGAGCTATAATAACTGCAAAAGCTATAACAAGTGCAAGAGTTATAACAACTGCAAAAGCTATAACAAGTGCAAGAGCTATAATAACTGCAAAAGCTACAACAACTGTAAGAGCTATAATCAATGCAAGAGCTATAACAAATGCAAGAGTCATAACAATTGCAAAAGCTATAACAATTGCAAAAGTTACAATTCCTGCAAATATAAAAACTCTTGTAAATATAAAAATAACTGCAAGAGCTACTAATGCAATAATTGCATAAAGGGAATGAATAATTAATGGAAAAACATAACTCAGCCCATACCTCCGGTATGGGCTTAGGTTTGCGTCCTGATCACTATCAATATATCCTGGAACGGCTTCCAAACATTGATTGGTTTGAAATCCTGACTGAAAACTATCTGGTAAACGGAGGACGACCGCTCTATTTCCTGGACAAAATCCGTGAACAGTATCCCATGTGTATGCATGGCGTTTCTTTATCCATTGGGAATTTGGATCCTCTCAATCACAACTATTTAAAGAAGGTTAAACAGTTAGCTGATCGCATTGAGGCGAGCTGGATTTCTGATCATCTCTGCTGGACAGGAGTGCATCAGCGTAATATGCATGATTTGTTACCATTACCCTATACCGAACAAATGATTTCTCATGTGGTTGAACGCGTTAAATACGTGCAGGATTTTTATCAGAGACAAATATTACTGGAAAATGTTTCCAGTTATATTAGTTATCAGTCATCAGAAATGCCTGAGTGGGAGTTTCTGACTGAAATTGCAAATCGTGCGGATTGCCTGATTTTGCTGGATATCAATAATATTTATGTCAGCGCTTTTAATCATGGTTTTGACCCGCTGACCTATATCGACTCTATTCCTGTAAACCGGGTGCAACAATTTCATCTGGCAGGTCATTTGAATTGTAAAGATTATATTATTGATACTCATGATCACCCCGTTATCCCGGAAGTATGGGAACTTTATAGAGCGGCAGTTAAACGCTTTGGGGATATTCCTACAATGATCGAGCGCGATGATAATATTCCACCTCTCGAGGAATTGATGCAAGAATTAGACTACGCCAGGGTGATTAAACAAAATTCTTTATTCCCGATAAAAGCGAGCCTAGAGCATGAAATTTGAGGAACTCTCAGAATTACTGCAAAACTCCATGCTGACCTTGGAACCTGTTGTTAAGCCTCATCTTTGTCAGCCCCCGCGCGGTTCAATTGAAGATCGCATTTCCATTTATGCGAATGGATTTTACAATCGTCTCGAAGAAGCACTGATGGATGATTATCCTGCACTGGTTACAGTAATGGGAGAGTCGAATTTTCATAATATGAGCCGAAAATACATTAATGCGTATCCTTCCTCTCACTATTCGCTCGATTTATTCGGTCAACAGCTTCGCCAATTTCTATTGGAAACAGTGCCTTTTAGCAGAAAACCTTATTTGAGTGAAATTGCTGCTTTTGAATGGGCGCGATCTACTGCGATAACCAGCCATGATGCAAGCCTCCTTTATGAGGCTGATTTACAGAAATTATCTCCCGAAGAATGGCTGAATCTGAAATTTTATCTTCACCCTTCCTGTGAAGTCATTGGCATGCACTGGAATAGCCTGATACTGGCTGAAACCGCAGGACAGGGTCGTTCAATCCCTAAGCCCAAAAAACTTAAAAACCCACAATTTGTGCTTATTTGGCGGCGACAGCTTGAAGTATGCCATAATAAACTTGATCATCTTGAATTACTTTTGATAAATGCCATCCGGGCAGGGGCGACATTTATGGAAATCTGCGAGCAAATTTCTTATAAAATGACAGAAGAAAATGCCGCAGCTTACATCGTGCAAAAACTACATTTCTGGTTGCATAATCAATTACTCGTAAAACCAGAATAAGTATTCCCCCTCAGGATTCAATCATTTGATTATCCTGGCGAATAAAGCGAAGATAGGCGATTTGATTTAACAGGCAGGCAAATGAATCCAGTGAAAGTCGCAGATTACAGAACCCTGGCTCAAAGCCGGCTTAAAGCGGATATCTTTGACTACATTGATGGCGGCGCCTGCGATGAAATCAGCAAATCCAATAATAGAAAGTCTCTGGATGAAATCAGCATACGCCCTTATTGTCTGCGCGATGTATCCAATATAGATATCTCAACGACGGTACTGGGTTCAAAGCTGGCCTTCCCTTTATTGATCGCTCCTATGGCTTTTCATCAGCTGGTTGAGGCGAAAGGCGAGCTTAGTACCAGCCTTGCGGCTAAGGCTTCGGGTATTAATCTGATAGTCAGCTGTATG
This sequence comes from Legionella quinlivanii, assembly GCF_003265995.1. GTDB lineage: Bacteria > Pseudomonadota > Gammaproteobacteria > Legionellales > Legionellaceae > Legionella_C > Legionella_C quinlivanii_A. Next base: position 315,129 of record NZ_MVJN01000004.1, read on the forward strand.
TCTAATCGTTCTCTTGAGGACATTGCAGGCTCTGCTGGTAGCGAGCACCTGTGGTCGCAGTTGTATATTTTCAAAGACAGAGCCCTAACGCAGTCATTAATTAAACGGATAGAGAAAGCCGGTTATAAAGCCATTGTTCTGACGGTTGGAGTACCAGTTGGCGGGAAAAGAGAGCGTGATCTTCGTAATCAATTTTCTCTTTCAGATACACTGAGCATTGGTAATTTCAAAACGGTAGTTGATAAGCAAACGATTTATGATTTTACTGCCACCCACCTCGATCCCTCCTTAACCTGGAAAGATGTAGAATGGGTGCAATCGCAAACCAGACTGCCCGTTATTCTTAAAGGTATTCTCAATCCTTTAGACGCTGAAGAAGCCTGCCGACGCAACATTGCCGGAATTATTGTTTCCAATCATGGCGGCCGACAACTGGATACCGCCGAATCCCCGATAATCGCTTTGCCGGATATAGCAAGCACTGTGGCAGGTCGAGCTATGATTCTTATTGATGGTGCGATGGAACGCGGCACTGATCTTTTTAAAGCGCTGGCTCTTGGTGCAGATGCGGTACTGATTGGCAGACCGGTCCTTTGGGCATTGGCAGTTGGCGGTAAAAATGAGTTGGTGACGATGCTAAAGTTACTAGAGGATGAGTTTGCACTGGCAATGAAATTAACTGGATGCAGAACAATTGAGGAGATCAAAAATTATACTTCATTCTTGGGTCGGCCAGGATGAAAAAGAATAGCTCAAATGCCTATCAGGCGGGCCTGGATAAAAAAAATGAGGCTGTAATCAGTGCCCATTTTATGGATAAAATTAATCGTAATAGCGAATTAACATTATACAATTCAGAAATATTTTTTGAACGAGCCATTTATGTTTCCCCTGACTGGGTTTTTAAGGGCTTAATTCCCAGTCTGTTAAAAGCATCCCGACAGTTTGTTTCTGAAAGAGTTTCTGCTGCAAAAAAAAGAGCTATTCTCAACTTCAAAGAGTATGGTCTGAGTGCAGCCAGTGATATTGGAACAGCAGAGTTCATAGCCGAAGTAATGTTCGATCGCCAATTCCTTAAAGGACGAAAAAGCAATTATTCGCACCTGGATTTAGTCAGTGACATTAAAGAGCTGATTAGGAAAAACCAGATTATACGCATGGTCATTCCCGCCCTTCCTTATAAGTCGACTTCACCGCTAAAAAGCCGAGGTATATTTCCTGATTTATCGGAAGTCAATTTTCTGCTTGGCTTAGCCGAAATTGCCCAAACCATTGCTCGTATTTATGCTGAACATCCTTCAGCGCCCAAAATTCCAGCTAAATTTACGGTCATTTCAGACGGCAGCCGATTTAACCGCTTTCTAAATGAGCCGCTTGAGAATATTCATAACTATCAGCAGCAATTAAACTGGTGGATTAATCAATTAGAAATTGGAGAGTATGTTGAGATTGCTGACTATCAGCAAAGTATTGAAAACTCCTTGCCTAAAGCCCAGTATTTACAGAAAAATACTATCAGAAATCAGGTCGTTCAATTATACACTGAATTAATGCTCCCCATTCTGAACCCCTCTGCGATGACCCAGACGTTAAATGAGGCCATAGCCCGAGATCCTGATCCCGAAACGGATTACTCAGAAGGACGATTTGTACCTCTTTTCAAATCGCTGGTATATACCATTTCTTATCAGTGCTTACAGCATCATGCGTTGATAAACGGTATGGAGTATGATTCGCTTTATGCAGAAATTATTCGCCGCATTTTTGAACCTTATTCTTCTCTGGAAGCAGTAGATTCCAGTCTGCACACCCTGGAATATTTACGACAGAAAATGCTGGAGGAAGCCTGGCTGGCAGCTATGTATTATATTGCTGAAATCAGAAGCGACAGGGATTTAGCTGCTGATCCAGTCCTGACCTGTTTTCCTGATACAATCCGCTGGACTATTCATGCCAAGCGGGGTCAGTTAGCCTTGTTAACCACCGCAGGACAGGGCGATCCGGTTCAGCCATGGCACGGCAGTGCTGTATGTCAACTGACCACCACCAATAAGATTAAATTCTATACCCATCCGGTTCTCTTACTGGAAGGAAAGGGAGCAACTCCCATCCTGGTTGACGATCCGCAAAACCTGTTTGGATTAAAAAACCAGCCTTTGTTTTATGTTGGATCAGATATTCATTTCAAGGACAGCGACGATCTTTTACGTCAGATCGAGAGTCTGTTAACGAGAAAACGAAAATTGTGACTCGCAGCATTGTGTGGTAACAAGGCTGGACTTTCGCATAATTATTTATCTATGCCCCTCGGCCGAGGCACGTAGGGAGTAAGGGCTCACCTACAATAACTCCTCAACTTATATTAAATTCATCCTCGATTAGGCAAAGAAATAAATCTCTCCTTACTTCAGTTTTAAAAATCGGCGCAGTTTTCCTGAGGACAAATATTCAAATTCAGTAACTTCCGCAAAGGTAATTTCAGGGTTTTTCAGGCCTGCCTGTTTTAAAGAATTGCCTATAGATTGAGATATCTGCTGTTGATTAATCAGACCTGTTGTCATCACCCGGATATGGGCCCCTTTTTCAGTTTGCACCACCTGATATTCCTGTATATTTTTTTCAAGTAACAGCGGCGTCACAAAGGCTAAGTGATGTACAAACACATTTTCGGAGTAGGTAAAATCATATTCAGGACGCCCCTCTGGCTCTGCAATCAACTGATGATTGACTCCGCAAACACAGGTTTTATCTAAAAATAGCAATTGATCAAAAAATTCATAGCGTATGAGCGGCAAGGTATAAAAATACAAATTAGTTAAATACATTTTCTGAGGAATTACCCCCAGGGGAACAGGCTTATCTTGTGCATCAACGGGTTCCAGAATACACCCGTCATCATTCAGATGCATTTCACGGCTATTAACTCCGCAGTTAATCCCTGCCAAACCTTCAGAGCAGCCGTAAGCATTATTAATTCTGGCATTAGGCCATGCTTTTTCAATTAACTGGCGGATGGGCATGAATAAAGGTTCACCAGAAAGCGAGACTAGCACGGGGTCAATTTTTAAGCGGCTCACATAAGGTTCATGGCATATTCTTGCAATAGTGGTAGGTGTTCCCAGTAAATAATCCGGTTGAATTTTATTTAGTTCGCTAACGATTTGATCGGTTGGCTGGGTAATTGAAATGAGAAACTGTTCAATATGATCATGCTGAAAAGTCTTTATCAGAGAATACATGGCGTAGACGGTGTTTGGTATCAGGATCATTGCCACTTTTAATTTTGTAGCGCCCTGGTTTGCCCGATGCGGAATTGGCTGGCGCGGAGCATAACGTACGCTGTGCAAATAGTAGGTATTCCATTCGTCCCAATTATAGACATAAATTGCTCTTTTACCACTGGAGCCGCTGGTAGCCAGAACATGATACTCATCCAGTAAATATAAGATCTCGCCATCGTCTTTCATCTTATGAATATGCTCTTCAACCATCCCTAGTGACAATCGCGTATCAGTCACTATTTCATCCCAGTTTTCCATCAAGGTTTTTTTATCCATAACAGGTATTTCTGGGAGCTGCTCTTCAGTGAACAGCTCAAGATTAATAGAAGCTAATTGTTTTTGATACCAGGGCGAATGCGTTTTGGCATATTGCAGAAGTTTTCTTAACTGATAATTGCGATACTCGCCTATTCTTTGTTTAGACCAGCTTAAGGCCTCATAAGAGCGCGCAAACTGGCCTAGCATGTCTTCTGTCTGTTTGACTCTTAATTCTTTTGTAGTAGGCATTTTATAAGCACTTAGGCATTATTTGCGCGCAACAATGATCGAATAATACAGAACATCTGTTTTATTTGTTGTGGGCAAAACGACAGTAAATCCAATTTTCTCGAGCATCCGGTAATAGTCTGCCGCAGCTTTCATGACATGGGGGGAGAAATCATCATGGAACATGTAGCGATATTCTGCAGACAGGCAAAGATCATTATTATTTTCTTTAAATGTCTCACAAATTGCCACTAAACCATTTTTAGGCAATGCCTGATAAGCCATTCGCAGTAGTTTTCTGTTTACCCCTTCATCCCAGTCATATAAAACCCGGGAAAAAAGAAGCAGGTCAAAACCGGTTGGAAATGCATCATCCGCAATAAAATCACCTTCCACTACGCTTATCTTCTGACTTAATCCCTGGGCCTCAATATTTTCTCGAGCCAACACCGCTGACTTGGGTAAATTATATACTGCTATTTTTAAATGAGGGTGAGCATTCACCAGTTGACAGGCCAATGATCCATCGCCGCCGCCAATATCAAGCACGCTTTTCACTTTTGTAAAATCGATAGATTCCAGAAAACGTTCGGCTGGCCGGCGTATGGTATTTCTCATCCAGTCTTCCAGCCACTGAACTTCGCCATCGGTTTTGGGCGGCCAGGAGACACTGATTTTAACCTTCCCATAGCGCAATACATCACTCAAATTTTCCTCAGCGGCGACCTGCCAGGTGTTAAAAAAGAACTTCATCCCCCACCATTTATCGCTATTGATTATTTGAATAAATTCTTCAGGCAGTCGGTAGGCCACTCGATAGTCTCTGGACTTCGCTTTTATTAAAAAATGCTCACTGCTTAAAAGATGCAGCCATTTTTTGGCACGAATCGGCATTAATCCCAGCTTTTCAATAATCTCAGTTTCTAAAACGTATTCCCTGCCTTCAAATAAATCAAAGAGATTCAGGTTGAACATTGCTTCAACCAGTTTGAGGCGTGCGCCATCTGCGATGAGAGAAAAATAGTTTTTATAAAAATCAGCATTTGGCTGCGCCTTTTTGGGCCCATAGGATACCGGCTGCTCACTGAGAACCGAATCATCCGTCAGTTTTTTTAATTTGGTATTTAGCCAGGATTTTATCATTTTCATACACTAATTTTAGAACAGAGAACAAAGCAGGACTCTGATTTAATGGGATTCATCATTGTTTTTTTATTATGAAGACTTTGTTACTTCAGAGCAATGGAATTGAAGCATCTTATAAGAGTTTACGTTTGGAATTTGTTTGAAAAGGAAATAATTATTTTCCAATTTAGCTATTAATAATATTTAACCATTAAGTATATAATTTACGCATTAAACTAGTAGCTCATAGGTGTGTAATGCAAAGTAAACATGAACTCAATCCCTACTTCCTGGCGTATTACGTTAAGCAAAAGATAACCATTCTGGCCAATCATTATTTTGAAGATGAGCAAAGGCGCAATAAATGTATCGAGCGTTGGTGTGGGAAGCTTGAACTATTGAAAGAAGCAATTGAAAGAGAATCCCTTCATACTGATTTAACAATAGAGGAGATTACTGAAGCCCAGACAGAAAAATTTATGCGGGAAGTCGAGGAAGGAATAAAAACCAATTTAAACAGAAACAAAACAGGCGGTCTGGATGTCCAGTCGCCAAGGCATACTGAGGCTGACAAAAAAGTCCCGAATTTAAGTATCGGAAGATTAAGGAAATCCTCTAACACTCAAATTGGGTCTAAAAGAACCCTCGTTTCTTCCACTGAAGGGGTCTTGGGGAACACAGAAAAACCCCTTAGCTCGAATGAATTGCCATTAGGCATGAGCAATCATCAGTTTGCCATACTTTGCAATTACCTGGTAACTAATTTTGATAAAGGTCATTTCGTAGATAAAGTAACGGACTATGAGCCGCCCGAGTATCTATGCTTCAAAGGAAGTAGTGTGACCGGTCTTTCCTATGCAAATGAAAAGGCAGCCAAAGCTTTTGGACCTCATAGCGATTATGATTGTATTCTGGTTTGGAAACATGGCATTGACGCGATGATCAATTTGGCTTTAACCACTAGCAACTTGCCAAAAAATTTAAAACTGGATGATGCTTCGGGTCTTCGTTTTCTTAACCTGCATAGCGATGATCGACTTACACATGAAAAATACAATGTCAGTAAAAGACGAATTTTTCCTAACGGCATACCGCATCTACTCTGTTGCGAGGATTTGCAGTCAAAAATGCACACCCCCCATCCTTTAAATTTCGTAGTTCTAAGGAGTCTTGAAGATATTGCATTATCGAATGATATCGTAGAAACAAACAGAGCTCTCGATAGCCAGGAAAAGAAGAAAATGTATGGGAAATTAAAACACTATGTGTTTGAAGAAAGAGAGGTATCGGAAGCGGTCAGGGAGCAATTATTCTTTCATAAGGCGAAAGCTGACAGCAACCCTGGGCAAGTATTAGTGTTTAGCTGGCGATTAATCAAACTCTATCATGCCTTATACCAGCGAGGGCAATTTGAAACTCAGAAATATAATGCCGGCTTTTTTTCTGAGACAAAAAGGAATAGAAGAGAAGCACCGGAACCTATTAACATTCTTCAGGAAAGGGATAATCAGTTTCAGTGGATAGATGAAATAAACAATTCAAATACTGCAGGGCCTGAAGCTAAATAGACGGACTAATGGACTTACTTATGAGGAATGGATTCCCGCCTTCGCGGAATGACAAAACTCCGTGAGGCGGGTAGTATGCTTTAATAAGATACAGCAGAGATTCATTCATCTTTAAAATGTAACACTATACATCTTCACATCTGGCGGGGGTAAAATGACCGATGCTACCTTAAGAGTCATATTTCCAAAGGTTCTTGACACGCCTTCATCGTTAGCTATAGACACCGTACTTTCAGCCAGTGAATTAGCGCCGAAGAATGACAAGCGCGTTTGAAAAGGTGATGGATTGGATTTAGTTTTTTTATTCTGATTAAATCGGGTATCTAAAACTTCAGCCGCCTCAACTTCACCAATGGTTCTTTTTACAGAAGATGGCTTCTCAAAATCATTTACTTTTTCCTTAAGATGGTTCCTTGAACTTACATCCTGCTCGCTGAGCCTATATTTTTGCATATATTCTGATAATGACAAGGCACGATCAGTTGCAAATATAGTATTTATATCACCATGTTCAGGTAAATTGTTTAAAGCAGATATATTTTTTGATTTCGCTATCGATTCAACATAATTAACATTTAAAACACTTCGATTTTCCGCTTTGATATGTTGTACGAACTTATCGTACTCCTTTGTTATCCTGCAAAATAGCTGTCGAACCAAAGTACTTAATTGGCTACGAACACCCCTGCAACCTTTTGAATCACCTAAAGGAGAAAACACCTCATTTGCTATTTTAATTTCACAATAAGCTGCACCAGAAGATATAGATAATGCTTCAGGAGAAAATTTTGCCTTGAAAAATAGAATCTGCAATACACGAGGAAAAAAATCTTTAAAACGTACGGATGTTTCCCCATTGTTAGCCATTGATAAAAAAACCTGAATGAAATCTTCAGCCGTGGTCTGTTCAATTATTCGTTTTGCCGTTGTAAAGTCTTTATTTGAAATAAGTAGTTTCATACTAATGCTCTTTATATAAAAAAGAGCAAATTGTACTATTTTATTTCAATCAAGAAAAGGTTATTATTTCTTTTGACCCTCTAGCCCAATATTAGTGATTGAGGCTGTTGATAATGACTCCGCAGCCGGGGGCACAATTTTATGAATGGCGGTTCCAAGTTCTTGCTTAAGTTTATTTAGATCCAGATTCGCTCCCTGGGCAAACGAATTGTTAATTTTGCTGGCAATAATTTCCAGGTCAGGATTGGTTTTCACTGTTGCCTACGTTTGGATGCTGACATCCTTGAATATAAATTCTAATGACGTCATCTTTAAACGCATTCATCGGTTCCTGAGATTTTAAAATCATGTGCGCCGTTGTCTCCTGTACCGGCAAAAAAGAATACAACTTTGATCATAATTTCTCAGAAATAATATTCTTGTATTATTAAAGATAGACTAATAAAATTAGAGAGGCGGAAAACGCAGCTGTTTTCAGGCCCATTTTTTAAATTGAAAAACGCCCCGATCCCTCATTTTAAATCAAAATAATAGGTGATCAGCTTTAGCTAGTGTTACGCTAATCAACAAAGAACGTATGGCTTTAGACAGAGAAAAGCAGTATAAGTAAGGGGCTAAACTCACCCAATATGCAACAAAAAAGGTATAGTTGATGGACAGAACGTCTAATGATCCCCTGCATGGCATTACTCTGGAAGCGATCTTGAATAGGTTGTTAATTTGTTATGGCTGGGAAGGCCTGGCCGCAAAAATCAAAATTAATTGTTTTCATTCCAACCCCAGCATCAATTCAAGCCTTAAATTCCTGCGCAAAACACCATGGGCAAGAACTGCAGTTGAAACTCTTTATCGCGATTTCTTAAAAAGCAAAAATTGCGATAACTCGTCATTATTGGAGTAAAAATAATATGAAGTATGTTCTCATTAATAAAGAGCCCGTTGAACTCTTTAAAATTCTTAAGTTTGAAGGTATCGCCGCTAGTGGATCAGAAGCTAAAGACCTGATAGCTGCTGGCAATGTATTGGTTAACGGCATGATAGAAAAACAGAAAAGAAAAAAAATGCTTGCAGGAGATACGATCGAACTGAATGGTGAGATTTTTCGATTAAAATTGGAAGCAAATCATGAGCAGGATTAGCAATCACCTGTTACACGTAATAGGGACTATCTATTGATGCATTCTTTCCGCTGACTAATCGCCTCTTCAGCGCGGGTTTTTAATTCTGTCACTGCTTGTTGCAACGCAGAGTTTCCGTCAAGACTGCCTGATAAGTAATTGCCAATAAACTGGTGAAATTTTCATAATCAGCTTTCGTCAGCACTACCCCATGCTCTCTGAATTTTTTTTCAACCGTTTCATAAGGGAATTGAATCGGGATTGATGCCTGTCTGGATGCAAGCAGTAGCTCGTCAATACGCATGTATGACTCCAAAAAGTCCATAATTTTTTATAGCTTACATACTGAGGCTTGTCCATTGCATAGTGCTGCGGATTGTCCGCAGTACTCATCAATGGATATACCAGGGCTCATTCCGCATAAGTGTACAAAGTCTCCAGCATTCTTTCAGGATGGCTGAGGATGATTTTCTTTATGCCTAAGGAAGCTGCTTTTTCTGCGATCCGCTGACTTATCACCAGGCAAGGCTTTTGTTGTAGCCAGGGGTGTGCATCCATACCAAGCATTTTGAATAGATTATGCATGGACTGCTCGCTTGTCAGCAATATGATGTCAACTAAATCATCATGCCATAAAGCCTTCATAAATTGCTCATCTATTTGTGGCATCACTCGTCGATATACGGGCACACTGAATAAATTCGCCCCTTTTTGCACGAGGCTTTCTTCAATCAGGGTCCTGCCTTCCTCGCCCTTAAACAATAGTACGGTCTGATCTTTCAAGGCTTGTAATGACTTAATCGCCAGTAAATGCTCACTGTCCGGAACAGTTGGAACCGCGTTTACCTGTATATTGAATTCTTTTAAAGTTTTGGCTGTGCCATGGCCAACGGCTATTACATTAATATCAGATGGCCAGTGCAGTTGTTTTACCCTCAGGTGCTGCATACTGATATGGGCGGCATTTGGGCTGACAAAAATAGCATGCTGTACTTGCTCCAAAGCAGGTAATGAGCTGAGCCAACCCGTTTCACAAGGTTCAATTTCCAGGGTGGGGCATTCAACAGCAATACCGCCTGCTGCTTCAATCTCTTTGCTTAGGGTTTGCGCCTGCTTTCGGGGTCGGGTATTTAAAATGCGTAAGCCCTGTAATGATTGTTTCATGAGATTGCCGTATCGAGTTGATGTAATTGCCTTAGGGGTAACCGGAACAGGCATGGTTTTGAGTATAGTTTGTTATTTTAACGATATCCATAAGGCTGATAATTCCTCCTGCAAAGAAAATTGAAATGAGAACGATTATCATTAACATGATGAAAACAAAAATAAACAGACTGTCTTTTTTTTGCCTAAGCAAGCAATCTCTTCTATATTTCACAAAAGGCGACTAATTTTAGATATGAAAGAATAGTTAAAGATAGATACTAAGCGGGATTCAAGCTAAGGACCAGTATGAAAGGTATTTATTGTTTGAGCATGTCACATCGATTTATGAATGTTGAAGTCAGAAGTCGATATGGTGTTGTATTTCAGGATTTGGAGTCACGAGTTAAAGAGTTAAAATGTGCTGAAATTGTGAAGGAAGGCTTGATTATTTCTACCTGTAATCGCCTTGAAATAATATTTTTAGGAAGCGATCTTGATGCAGTGATAGCGTGGATAGCTTTTAAATGCCGCACTAGTCACGATGAGGTTAGGGCAAGTTTTAAAGTGATGCAAAGCATGGAAGCGTTAAAGCATATTTACAGGGTGATATCTGGTTTGGATTCTAAAATATTTGGTGAAACGAATATTGTCGGTCAAGTTAAGAAATCTCTGGAAATTGCCACCACCCACCAACTAGCGGGTAAAACACTGAATTTTATCTACCAGAACGTGTATAAGGCTTCGAAGAAAATCCACAACAGTTTGGCACTACCTGTAAATTCCCTGGCAAATTGCTTTGAAAAAGCGTTTGAAAAACATTTCCCGGATCCAAGACAAAAAATCTTTGTCACCTTCGGTTCTGGCAAATTGAGTACAGAAATCGTGAAGAAAATTCTAAAGCACGAGCCCAAAAAACTCTATATTGTCTCCAGAAACCCCGGCAGGGTTTGCGGCTTTTTGCGGGACGCAGCCCATCATATTGGTATCATCGATGAAATTGTCGAAAATTTTCCTCATGTTGATGCCTGTTTTACAGCGACTAATGTGAGCGAGACAATTATTAATTCTTCCCATTTAGATATGTTTGACAAAGATAAAAATATTTTCATTTCTGACTCATCCTTGCCTCCCGCAGTGTGTTCAACGGTTAGAAAATATGAAAATATTACCTATTATGATATTGATGACCTGGCTGCCCTTTCAGAACAAAAATGTAACCTTTTGAGTAAAGCAATAGAAATAGAGCTTGATCTGTTCATTGAAACATCGATCTTTCAACTCTGTAAAGAATTAGATACAAACTTCATGCAAAAAGTAATTCAAATGGAAAGAGCCCATTTAAAAGAATATATTGAACATATTCAAACCTTTTTACCAAAAGACAGCGATGATAAAAAGTTATCGATAGTTATAAAAGATCTCTCTGGTGTATTACTCCACATGGGCACATTACTGTTAAAAGAGTCTTGCAAAAACCATGATTCGACCATGCTTCAGGAAGTGCATTCACTCATTGACAAGCACGACAGGATTATTAGGAACACGATACAGTAAGGGCAATAATGTTCCCTCAAATGAATCAGGATTGTTTTGCATATTCAGCATTTATATTTTCGCGTTCCGTTTTAAGGAGAGAATTCAAGCGAAGCCATAACAGCAGAGACGCTACAATAAAACCACTACTAAATCCAATGCAGAGCCCAATAACTCCACCGTTCAAGACAAAGCCAGTCAGATAGGAACAGAGGTTTGAAATAAACCATAAACAAGAGAGACCAATTTTCATCGGATAAGCCGATTGCCCCAAGCCCCTTAATACCCCGGAAAAAAGACTGCGTAAACCATCAAAGTAGAGAATAAACCAGCGTATAGCGGTAATGGTGAGTGTTAAATGTAGCAAATAATAATTTTTCACTAAATTAACATCGAAATATAATGAAATAAGAGGCTTATAAGCAATGGCAAATAACACGCCCAACCCAACAAAAAGCATGGAATGCAATTTAACAGCAGCGAGACAATCGTTTTTGATAGTTTGAACCTGATTTTCCTGATAATTAATACTGGTGAATACTGAAAGAGTTTGTGAGAGCCCCAGGAAAATCATAATCAGTAAGAGTCCGAACTGAATTGATACCTGGGAAGCAGCCAGAGCATCTGTGCCCAAATAGCCTATCATCATCGTATTGACGAATATTGCCGCTAGTTCTCCACCAAATTGAACGCCAATGGGAACACCCAGTTTGTAAAAAGGGATGAGAGAATCCAGGTTTAATTGGTTAAAGTGTTTAAATAACTTTAACCGCTTAAAATCGGGGCTCACCATGAAATAAGCATACATTGACAAACAAACGATGCTTTGCGCATAAAAAGCGGCAGCAGGAATGCCAGCAATTCCCAGTTTGGGAAGCCCCATATGCCCTAAAATTAATCCATAGGATAAAATACTAACCAGCAGCAGTCGAAGCAAAGAGAAATAAAAACTTACTTTTGGTTTTTTAAGGCCAATACAAAACTGTGAGTTCACCATTCCGAGATTAATGGAAAAAATGGCAAGTGCGGCATAATGAAAATACGGTACAGTCAGTTGGGTCAGTTTCCCTGGCTGGCCAGCCAGTTCCAACAGGTTGCTGCCAAACCACATAATGACCGCAATCGGCAGGCTAAATAGAATAATAGCGACAATCGATGACTGAAAGACTCTGGCATGAGATGAATCCTGGCCACTCTCGGCTTTTGCTACTTCCATGCCGATAAGTATAGAGGTTGCATAAGTACAGGTACTGGTGATAGTTAGTAGAACAATATACAGCGATGTTGAAATATTGACTGCCGCTATTTCTTTTATTCCCAATTTGGCTACTAAAATAACCCCGATAATGTTTCCCAGAATATTAACAAGATTATTGGCACTGACCGGGAGGGAAAAAAGAGCAATTTTTTTTATTCTATGATCCATAAGTATCTGCGGTAAAAGGTAATTATATTAGCAAACCCGCAGACCAAAATCAGAACTTAGCCATTAAAAATGGTGTTTGCCATGAATTCAATAATCCAGGATTCTTTATTTTCCGGGGTGTGCTTACCTCTTTTTCCATGAGACCTGGTCAGAGCCGTTTTTTTGCGGCCCTTATGAGAGTCAGTATTATCCATTTTCTGGTTTCTCGAAAATCCGCTGCTCATAAATACCTCGTAGATAAAGATGGCATTATTTCATCCACTTGCTTTACTTAAGTATAGAATTGATTTTCTAGAACGGCCGGGTGACAACCAGAATAACGATCAAAATTAAAAATAGAGTCGGTATTTCATTAAAAATTCTGAAAAAACGGGTAGATTGTTTATTTTTATCGTCACGGAACCGTTTTAAATAAATTCCGCAATGAATATGATATCCCCACAAAAGGATAACCAAAAACAGTTTGAGCCACATCCAGACGGCGCTTGAATAGTATTGCCAGTTCATTGAAATTAAACCAATGCCCAGAATAGTGGTCACAATTGCAGCAGGATAAGTGATTGCATAAAACAGCCGGTATTCCATCACCTTGAAGCGCTCGATACTCACTTTATCGCGGGCCTCATTGTGATAGATAAACAACCTGGGCAAGTAGAATAATCCAGCAAACCAGGCGACCATGGCAATGATATGAAAAGCTTTGAGCCACAAAAATAACATCTTTAATCCCTCTTCTTGATAAAATACCCATGATTCAAAATTTATAAAGTCTTAAACACTTCATCTGCCGCATTCAGGGTTTTGACAATCTCTTCTTCCCCGTGACAACAGGATACAAATCCTGCTTCATACATAGAAGGTGCAAGATAAACGCCTGATTCCAACATACCATGATAAAATGTTTTAAATCGTGATTCATTGCTTTTCTGTACCTGCTTGAAATTACGGACTTCAGGTTCTTCGGTAAAGAAGACCCCAAACATTCCTCCCTCATAGTCAGCAATCAGAGGAATGTTTCTGGCTTGAGCCCGCTCAATCAAGCCATTTACCAGTGCCTTTGTGCGTTCAGCGAGTGACTGGTATACCTGCTCATCAAGCTGCATCAGGGTAGCCAATCCTGCCGCCATAGCGACCGGTGACCCCGATAGTGTTCCCGCCTGATAGACTGGACCGAGCGGAGCCAGATAATCCATAATCTCTTTCCTGCCGCCCAGGGCACCTACGGGCATTCCTCCACCAATCACTTTTCCGAGCGTCGTCAAATCTGGTTCAATAGCATAAAGCGACTGGGCACCTCCCCGAGCCACTCGAAAGCCGCTCATGACTTCATCAAAAATTAACAAAGCCTGATTTTTATTACAAAGCTCTCTTAATTGCAGCAGGAATTCTTTATCTGCCCGGACAAATCCCATATTTCCAGCGATGGGCTCGATGATGACTGCTGCAATATCATCTTTATACTGCCCAAAGTAAGCTTCAACCTCTTCTATACTGTTATATTCTGCCACCAGGGTATGTTCTGTTACACTTTTGGGTATGCCTGGTGTAGATGGAATACCCAAGGTCAGCATCCCTGAGCCAGCCTTGGCTAATAGTCCATCACTATGACCATGGTAACAACCATTAAATTTAATAATTTTGTCTTTACTGGTATAGCCACGAGCGAGCCGAACAGCCGTCATGGCGGCTTCTGTGCCTGAGTTTAGCATGCGAATTTTTTCAATCGAAGGCATCATCTCGATTATCTGCTGTGCCAGTTCAGTCTCACTGATCGAAGGCGCCCCAAAACTGAAAGCTTTTTGGGCTGCCTGTATGACTGCATCAATAACTTGTTCGTTACCATGGCCCAGGATCATTGGTCCCCATGAGCCAATGTAATCGATGTAACGCTGATCATCGACATCGGTTAGATAAGCCCCTTTTGCGTCCTTAAAAAAAACAGGATGCCCGCCCACTCCTTTAAATGCCCTGACAGGAGAATTAACACCACCTGGAATCAGTGCAGAAGACTTTTGAAACTCTATCTCAGATTGTTTATGCATAAGGCCTGCCATAGCTCCAAACAAAATGCGAATGCCAGGAATATCATTGCCAGGCTTTTCAAAAATTAGGAACGTACTCTCCTGCCTGACTCTTTCACTCATCAATGATGTCTTTTGGCTTCCATTTCTTCGAATAAATCGATGTGCATTTGAAAAAAATCATCGCTAATTTGCAATAGCTTTTGCTCTTCTTCTTTAGATAGACTGAGGTTATTCACTTCTTCCCCGAGACTTCTAGCCTGTCTTGATGCGCTTTTATAAAACCTGGCGCTAAGAGGATACTCCTCGCCAAATGCTTTCTGGTTTAAACGGCCCAGTGCCTGCCCACCATAACAATCGGCTAAACTTCTAACTGCCAGATAAGTGAGTAAATGCATGGGGTCGGCCTGCTCTACAGCCCTGGCCATAGCCTTGGTTGCTGGAAATGTGTAATTTATAGGCAATAAATTGTGCTGCTCCTCATCAGAGACATAGTTAATCATTTCGGAAATATCTTGCTCAACCAAACAGGACCGATTAAGCCAGGGCTCCTTACAAAAAATATCCAGATAATTGACTGTGCCCTGTTTAGTCAGCTCTTCCAATCGGGTTTCCATGGCTTTATAAAGTGGAATGTACTGAATAAACAAATTAACTATATCGGTTTTCTCTGGTAAATCATCTTCTTTTTTAAATAACATCCTGAGCATAAACGGCGTATTCGATGCTAACTCATGCTTTGGATTAATGTGTAAGCGATTTACGAGACTATCAGCTGCCATCATAATGTATCTCCTTATTCCCTATTGTTCCTTAACAGCTCTTTCTGAATTGGAATTAATCTTTATGTTAATACTAGACCATAAACGTCTTTTTGAGAGAGCTATGGTTGACTTTGTTGTTTTACATAAAATATTCTCAGCTAGTATTTAAAAATCAATTGCTTAAGTTTAATTAATTCTACGTAACACCGAGGTACGTCATCCTGAGGGTAGCGAAGGATCTCAACTGCTTGGAACTGAGCCAGATTCAGGAGATCCTTCACTGCGTTCAGGATGACGTTGAGACGATTTGAATTGAATTAAAATCGAACTTATCCAAAACCTGGCGAGTTATAATTCTACAATCTCTCATTTGATTCGCATTCATCTGGATTTTTAACCAAATTTCCGTACATAATTTAGTTTTTTTCAACAAGCTAAGATAGGATGGCCCATGAAGAAAGGGGTATTACTGACAAATTTAGGCACTCCCGCATCCGATAGCATCTCCGATGTCAGGCGTTATTTGCGAGAATTTCTTCACGATAAACGCGTTATTGACCTGCCTGTCGTTTTAAGAACCATTTTAGTGGAGTGCTTCATCCTCCCTTTTCGGCCCAAAAAATCAGCGCACGCCTATCAATCCATATGGGGAGAGGATGGATCTCCCTTGTTGCGCATTAGTGAGAGGATCGCCCAGAAATTACAGCAAAAACTGGGCGAAGACTATGTTGTTTCCTTAGGTATGCGTTATGGGAGCCCTAGTCTTAAAACAGCATTAGATCCTTTAAAAGACTTGCGGGAAATAACAATTATCCCATTATTTCCTGAATACTCTTCTGCGGCAACAGGCAGTGCGATTGAAGCCGCCCTCGATCACATCATGTCCTGGCAGATTATACCGGAGCTGACCGTTATCAGGGATTTTTATCAGTACAATGAATTTATTGAAGCCTACGCGGATCAAATCCGGAAAACCCCGGCAAGCTATTATCTATTTAGCTATCACGGTCTGCCTGAGCGCCAGCTGATTAAGGGCGGTTGCACGGAAATCTGTAACCCCGTCTGCAAGCCTGTTAATAAAGAGAATCATTTCTGTTATCGCGCTCAATGCTATGAAACAACCCGATTGATTACAGAAAAACTGGGGCTTAACGAATCCCAGTATACGCAAAGCTTTCAATCCCGTCTTGGTAAAACGCCCTGGATTAGACCTTACACCGATGAAATGCTAACCAGGCTTGCCAGTGATGGCATTACTGATCTAGCTATTGTTTGTCCTTCGTTTGTTGCAGATTGTCTGGAAACCCTGGAGGAAATCGGAATACAAGCGCAAAGGCAATGGCATCAACTAACTGGGCAGCAGTTGAAAGTAATCCCCTGTATTAACGATCATGACCAATTCATCGATTTACTGGTGAATCTTTCCAGGTAATATTGGGCATGTTCAAATTAAAGAGAAACCACCTTGAAAACCAGCGTTTTCCTGGCGGTTTCGGCAAAAGGAAAATATCATCCTCGCATTTTAGGACAGGATGCATTTTGCAGGCTATCAGTCCTTTCCACTGCCTGGTGGAAGAATGAATATCGATCAGGCTTAATTATTTTAGTGGATTGACTGTACGAGGGTAGTAGTCTTTCCAGAATTGCTGGTGCATAGGGTCCCAAGACATCTCTAGCCATTTTTTTGGGACAACCCAGCATATTATTTGCAATGCTTTGATTAAGCAATCGTTCTCTTAAATTATCAATTAAACAGGCACCAGTAATTGTGCCTAATTGTTTAGGCAGCATTACTACATAATCAAGGCAGGGTTTATCCTTCCCTTTTTCTTTATATAGCGCATCAAAATACTGCCCTTCTATCAAATCCTCTTTAGGTCCCTCAGCGACTGCAATGAGTACCTGTGTTTTATTAAAAGACAAATTCCAGCGAGAAATAATTTGATGCATTCCAGTCAATTGAAGTTCCGCTGCCTGCTTTAGATACCCTTCATTTACAGGACTGATTTCCTTTGCATATCGGGTCTGTAAGCAAGCTATCTCATGCAGACATGGAGACAATCGGGCCTTATTGGCAACCAATATCAATTGCTCAATTGCTGCCTGATGAGGTTTAATGTAGTAGGGATCCCCGGAGCTGAGCTCAGTCAGTAATTCAACTAAATTCAATAAGTCAAGCTCATCTTGACCTGTCCTGATATGATGAGTACATATCGATCGAAGAACACAGTCTAATATCACTGAATTATGGGACAGTGATTTCAAGATATTATAGGTTGGTTTTAGTGCTTCAGTCTCAGCAGAGTCCTGAATATGCAAACTATGATCATTTCGTTTACCCCATAATTCCAAAAGGCCATTGTGATAAGTGATAACGTGATCAATATTAGTCAAGGGTTGAGAAAGGGATGTACGTCTGTGGTAATCCAGGAAGTTTTTTCCCATTTTACGAGTGGTGGATAAGATGGATTCGCCAGTTGCTTTAGAATGAATGGAGAGATTTAAATTTTTGGGTTTAGCGCTTAAAAAGATACCCCCGACATTGAGTAGACAAACCAAGATTTAATTGAATGAGCTTATTTATTTCAGAGAGTGAACGCATGGTAATCTCCTGTGGATTTGAATTGACATCAATTGTCACACTACCATAAAAAAATACCTTATGCAAAAATATAAACCACATTAAATATATCTTAGCCATTATCCGCAGATGAGTCCCTCCGCTATACCCATCATTATTTCCGATGATCTTGTACACTGTCTCGAAGATCAATTGATCACTGAATTTTTTTAAAAGAGGTGGAACTCACAAAGACAATAACTATGAACATGGATTCTATCAGTGCTCTTAAATTTTACGATGCATGCCGCCGGCGCATAGTTTTTGGATTGAAAGGAGCTTTAATAGATCCAGAATTTTTAAGCCTCTCAATCCTTCAAATTAATCGCTTCAAAAATTGAAGCCAGGTAAAGAGTATCAAATATCAAAATACCGTAATCCAATAGCACTCCGAACCTCTTCAAGCGTTTCTTCTGCTACTTTTTTAGCTGCGGCAGTCCCAGAAATTATAAGCAATATCATGATAAATTGATCAATTTGACCAATTGTTGAGCAATACTGTATAATGCATTCTTACGTTATGTCAGCCGAACGTAAATGGATTGCCTGTATAAGAAACTTTGCTGTGGTATCCACAGAGCAATTTGGGGGGTAGAAAACAAGTTTACAGAGAGCTTCTTTGTCAATTTTCTCGTAGGGAGGGATTAAATATGTTTGAAATACAATTCACTGATAATTACGAAAAAGAAATTCACATAAAAGGAGATACAAATCTTGTAAGGCAGTTATACAACATTCTTGATAAAGAGACACCGATATTTGGCTATACTGAAAGTTGTCGTTCCAACCCGCCTAATATCAGGGAACACGCCGAATTTGATATTGGTTTATGGAACCTAAAGGGGCCCGTTGGCCGCTCTTCCGTAGCCCAATTATTTTTGAATTTCATTGAAACTAACAAAATTAAAATAGATAAACGCACCAGCTATATACTTCATTTCTGGATCTTTGAATTAGAAATGATAAACCAGGGAAAAAGCTACCGTTCAAAATATCCCGTAACGAGCCGAGAGCTTATCTCCCCAAAGCAACTTAATCTGGTCCTGGATAAATGCGAAGAAAATGATAATGAGCCTTCATTCCAGGATTTATTCAATTTGTTTGAAAATTCCAAACGTATGGAACAGGTTGGAAAAACAGGCCAGCCCCTTTCCCCTTATGAATGGGAAACCGCCTCCTTTGCAGCCTCTAAGGAAGCTCGGGCAAAATATAATAGAACATCATATGCGCAAGAACAGGGAGGCAATTTGTTTTTTAAACGACCTGTTGCTGGCAATCCTTCTTTACCTAAAGCAATATTTCCGATGGATTCTGAAACGCTAAATGATTTTAATTAGCAGTAAGTACCTGATATCAAAGCCTGGTTATTAGGATAATTCAGGCTTTGATTAGTGTAAAAGGATTTTCTTAATACCCAACTTGAACAACGCAGATTTCCGATTTCCAAATTGGAAATTCTAGTATAACCGTTTCTATGGACAAGACTTGATAAACTCTTTGGAAGGCCTGTGGTCAAGTAATACGTTTATAACTATTAGGGTAGATCAAAATTGACAAAAATCCTCTTGAGTAGTTTAATATTATTAATATAGTTAAACTATAAGTATATTTATGTCATCAAAAATAAACTGGCTTCTGAATAATATTGCCTCAGGTGAAATCTTGCTCCAATCTTGGTTATCAAGCCATGGAATTACCCCACAGTTAGCAAGAAAATACTGTCAAAGCCAATGGTTGGTAAAATTGGGAGCAGGTGTTTATTATCGTGCAGGGCGTAAACCTGGATGGCAAAATGCAGTTTATTGTCTTCAGAATCAGAGTCGGTACATGATCCATCTTGCAGGTTTAACAAGTTTGGCGCAGCAGGGCAAATCGCATTACCTACAGTTTGCAGCAAATTCCATTTGGATAAACGTTCAAGCAAAAACGATTTTGCCAAAGTGGTTTAAGAATTTTCCAGAATTAGTTGTTTCGGATAAACTAATACCAAATTGGGAAATCATTAAAACATCCAAGTTAGATACTCAAGATGATAATGACTTAACTACTGTAGAAGTAGATGGAATTAAGTTAAAAGCAAGCAATCAAGAGTTAGCTGCATTCGAGGTCCTGGAGGCTGTACCTTCTACTTTGTCATTTGAGCATGCAGCAGAACTTTTTCAAGGATTAGTAAACTTAAGTCCAAGAAAAGTAGAACATATTTTAAAAAGAAGTGGATCTATTCAAACGAACCGACTTTTTTTATTTTTTGGTCATTTCTATAAGCATCCATGGGCCGGACGGGTAAATGAGTCTTTAATTAATCTTGGTGCAGGTAAGCGTCAAATAGTCTCTGATGGAAAATTAGAAAAACAATATCAAATCACTGTTCCAGAACAATTTATAAGTAGCGATTAAAATATGAATAAACAGTCACCATATTATAAGCAGGTTTTGTTGCTCATTCGTTTAATTCCTCTCGTCGAAAAGGAAGCTTGTTTTGCTTTAAAGGGAGGTACTGCTATTAATTTATTTGTGCGAGATTTCCCGAGGTTATCTGTGGATATAGATCTAGCGTATTTACCTCTAGAGCCACGTGAGATTGCTTTAGCCAATGTGCGTAATGCATTAGCGGCTATTGCGGCAAATATTAATAAAATTCCAGATTTGAATGCAGTTTTGCAAGATAACAAACCAGATGAAATGCGAATTATTGTTGAAGATCATTCTTCTTTAAATAGAGGGACCCAAATCAAGATAGAAGTTTCACCTGTTGCGCGTGGAACTCTTTTGCCGCCCGTTGAGCTTGATGTTGTTGCTTCGGTGGAAAATGAGTTTGGTTTTGCGTCAATGAAAGTGGTTTCTTTGCCTGATCTCTATGGTGGTAAATTATGTGCTGCTTTAGATCGCCAGCATCCTAGAGATCTTTTTGATGTTAAGGTTTTGTTAGAAAATCAAAAGATTGACCGAGAGCTTTTTAATGGGTTTCTTACTTATCTTTTAAGTCACAAAAGGCCTATTTCAGAAATATTGAATCCACGATGGAAAGATATAACTCAAGTTTTTGAACGTGAATTTAAAGGAATGACTGCTGAACCAGTTACCCTGGAAGAGCTAACAGCAATACCAGGAGAAATGATTCAGGGTCTTAAAGATAATTTTACTCAGCAGGATTATGATTTTTTAGTCTCTTTTAAAAGGGGCGAGCCTGAGTGGTCTTTTGCATGTAGCGATCAGATTCAATATCTCCCAACAGTACAATGGAAGCTTTTAAATATTCGCAAAATGCCCAAACAAAAACTCATGGATTCTGTCAGCTTGCTACAAAAAACGATGGAACATTGGCTTAATTAGTATTATTTGGTTTATATTTTAATGTACAATTAAACTATAGGTGTAAGTATATTAACAAATGTAAACTAATTACATTTTTAAAGTTATTATGTAGGTTTTGGTCACAGTAACTTGGTTTTTTGGTCACAAACTAGAGCTAAGTGCTTGATTTTAAATGGCGCGCTCGGAGGGACTCGAACCCCCGACACCTTGGTTCGAAGCCTTATGCTCAGTTTTTATAACAATTAATAATCAACAACTTACGATGCATCAATATCGTTTAGAACTGCCTAAAACTGTCTAAAACAGTATGGAACGGTGAAAACTACGGCATGTTTTCGTCACTGTTTAATTTCAGGCTTAAGCCAAAACTCGTCACTTAAAGCATCACGGTGAAATCCCAAGAAACCTGCGTCAATTTTATGCTCATCAATAATGCTCAAGAACCGCTGCATCCAATTGCTAGTTGGATTTATTTTTTTCATCCAATGCCAAATAATAACTATTTGATAGCATAAGCTACTTTGGGGATCGATCGTTGTCAGGTTTTCATTGTATAAAGAAAATTCAAATGAATTTAAAATATCACTTGGCCATTTAGAGGGAGCCTTCTTGGGTAATTTTGGCTTTGATCCAAAGACCCTATTCCAAATACGGTTATGATGAGCGCATAAATTCCGTAAATCCGATATACTCCGGCTCCAAGAGAAAAGAATGTCATTTTTCACATCTAAATATGCAGCAATATTATTCGCTATATTTGAATCTTTAATCCCTCTAAGAAGAAAAGTCATTTCCTTAAATGTTAATAGTTGCATAACCATCCAGAATGGCGGTAATTGAGGCGTGGTATATTTTCTTTTGTAATGCTCAATAAAGACCTCCCTAGAAGCCTCCATCTCACTTTCAATTTTCGAGAGCAACCATTGATGGTTATAATTTTGATGAAAATTATTCTTATCAAGGTAACCGTGAGGGCCTATCAACATTACTGTATTATCAATTAGCTGCGCTCTGAGAGAGATTTCTAAACGTTCAATAGCATCAAGTAAAAGAAGCCTTAACTTTCTATCAAATATGTATAGATTCAAAACATTATCAAAATTAACATTTTCCACAAATAGATGATTTTGATTATTTCTTCGAAATGGGAGCATGTAAGCTGATAAGCGATAATAACCGATATTTAATAGATATCGTTTAGCTCTCTCTACGTTAGCAACTATAAGCCCTCTTTCTGTTAACTTAGTTACTAGTTGATCGATTGAGAGCGCGGGCTTATCAAAAAGCAATTTATGATCCTAAATAAGCAAAAGCCGCTAAAGTGTGCATGATTACTCATAATCAGAGGCATAGCGGCTGTGTTAGTATAATTATAGTCTATATGCCAAAATAGAGTCAATAATTGTGCCATCCTTTTGTTTTGGGGAAAAGTTATAGCAAAGAACTATCTTTTAAAGAACGTTCTACAGCTCACCAATGCGCCTTGATCATCTAAATATCCTGTTTCGGAGATAACTAACCGCTTATAATTATCCAAAATAAGCTTCTCACCAATAACTGTCCAAACAATGCTTAAATCATTTTTATCTAAGTATTCCAATAATTTTTCTTTGCTCATTAGCAAAATCGGATCGCAATTATGAATAATAGAAGGGTCAAAAACAATTAAGTTTCCATTCATTTCATACTGATAACCTAAAGTATCCCCTCTTTTTAATTCAACACCCTCTGCAAGCTCCAAACAAGGTCTTAAACAAGTTATGGTTTCATTTATAGACCTGTCCCTACCACTTTCAAGAATGTAAGTTTCTACGGTGGGTATCCCTAAACAGATAAATTCTTTTGTGTCAGGATCTGTTATATCTACGTCTGCTTGCCCTTGGATTTCCTTATGATATTTGTATGCTGGAGACCAATAGTATTCATTATAAAATACACTGTATAGCTGGTCACCTTCCGGCATCCATCTGCCAAAAAAGTTTTTCTTACAACCCCAAGAATAAAAATCTTCTCTACAACTTCTGGGTATTAAATAACTTCTGATTTGTAGATATAATTGCTTCCTTTTTACAAACTCCTTCTCGCCTAAAATTTTTGGCTCCATCCAGGTATCCATTCTCTCCAGAACCATCCAACTCTTACGGTTTTGGTCAGAATAATTAATAAGCGAATGAAAATCAGGTATATCCTCTTCCATTTCTATCCAAGCATCATCAGTCAAACCCCAATCTGAATAATTGATTGCCCCCGCCCTCTCTGTATCAGAAGTAGCACAAGTACCTATTTTTATAATGGAAGGATCAATATCTCTGACAAAAGGTTCCCAAGGTCCCTCATATTGTTTTACTGTACCATTCCAATGTGCTTTCATCTGACAGTTATCTGAAATTCTCGCCAATAACTCATGGAAAACCATCCATTGATATTTTTTTCCAATTCGCTCTAAGCCTGAATGTCTAACACTTCCTGAATCAATGTTTTGATCGAAGTGTCCATGTAACTTCGCATCATATCCATATTTAGTAAAAATTAAATCCACTGCTAAATTACTCATATTATCAATATTGACGTTCCAAGCGCTTATGGCTGGTTGGAAAGTATATCGACCAAAATCCCCGTATTGTGCGATTCCTCGCCCATATTCAGTTGCCATTGATGATATAATCTGATTTTGTGCACGATAATAATCTTCAGAAGAGGCTAGCTTATACTTCTTGTCTATTTCTTCAGTTGCGGGGAAGTATTCAGGCATACGACTTTTATAAGGAGGTCTAATTTTGTTAACATCTATTGATAAATCAAAACCAATTTGCAATGTATATTCTATGATTGAACGGGCATAATCTCTAAGCAAAATATGTGGATATATTTCATTTTCAACATCAAATATAATGCCATAAATATAATTGCTTAAATTAATCAGTTTGTACTTTTCTTTAGCATACATACTACAACCCAAAGCAACTGCAAATAGTCGTTCATATATATAAGGGTCGTTTACTTTCTCAAATAGTTTTAAAATCTCAATAAGTGTTGAAATTCGGTCTTTTAGTAAGTTTATTAATGCCTTAGTGGCTTTATCTCTTAGGAAATTATTTGTTGAGGATAAAAACCACGCCAAACAAATTGAAGCAAGTTTGATTGATTCCTGAAGAAAATTGTTTTCATCATTAACATTCAAACCCCATTGAACTAGAAGCCAAATGCTTGAGCCCTCGTAAAACTCATTACATAGAAAGATTGTCCACCAACTATCTCTAATAGCTAGGGATTGCTTTATCATGATTTCATGTAGATAAAGAGAATTGAGACAATTTGTTGGCTGAGCACAAAGTGATATAATTGTTTTCAAGAAAAAATTAATACTATGCTTACTACGCCAAATATTATTTATGTAATCACTATTCTTTGTGGATAAGCAGGGTAGTTCCCGCCATTTTAGGCTTTGTATAAACGACTCTTGCACAACTGATGTATGAGAAAAATCCTCTAATAATTCGTATATTTCTTTATCAAATTTTTCCGGCATAAGAATAGCCAGAATTTCTAATAACCCTTGATTTCTTATACAACTAATCTTGTCCTTGAAACATGCTAATAGCATTTCACACGGATGAAATCCATCATCTTTTATTGATTTTTCTAAAAGATAGTCTCCTAAAATAAAGTCTTTCACCCTTTCAAAAGAAAATGATATTCTTTCTTCATTAAGCTTGCCATTATAAATATTCTTTATCAGAACTCCTTCGGATATTAATTGAGTTAATAGATCTTTTACTGGATAATGCAATTCGTTCTGCATTAATTTATTTAACAATACAAATGCGTCTAAAAAAACTAATTCTGAAACCCCTTTTTCTGCCATTTCTTCAATAATCTTTTGTAAAGATTTTTTTACGATTTTTATTTCTTTAGGTATATTTAATTTGCTAGATATAGCTAAATTAACAGAATCCAAGTATGTGTATACAATAGTTGACATGCCCTTAAAACCTATAAGTGAAGAGCACCCCTCTGATTTACTAATAGCTTCACATAATAGTTTTAATAATAAAGGATTCTGAAATTCAGGATGCAATAATGGGATATTTGGCGCGACTAATCCATAGTAGTGAAAAAATTGCTGAGCTGCTGTGTCTACACAGTTAGCGAATCCTATGTGAGTATATAAAGTAAATGGCAACTTACTAATTCCATTAGGAAAAATTGCATCCATATATGTAGTTCGTATTGATAGTACTAGCCCGAGCCATTCATATTTTTGTATCAAAGCCACAAAACTATTAACATTGCCCGGCCAAAAATTAACACCTCTTCCTTCGTTTATTGCATCGATGTATACGATTAACCGCTCTTGTTGAGCTTCACCCTTTGCATTCAATGAACCTAAGAATTCATCAACTTTACATGTTATATTAAGTTTTTTTAAAATTTGATGCCAAGGATTATCGTCTGTAACAAAGTGTTGTCCTAAAAGAAGAAAATTATTTGGAGATCTAGCATTCCTTTCCAATATCACATCTGCAAGTAAATGTGATTTACCTGCACCAGCATCACCATTTATAAGAAGGAATGGCTCATTACTTAGTGTTGCTAAGGGGGATTGAGTATAGTCTATTAAATCGGATAAGTATTGAACTAGCTTGGTCAGTTCGTGATATACCCGCTTGTCATTTATAATACTTTTTGCAAGGTTACTTATAGTTTCATTAAGTTGATTTAAAATTGAATAAAGTAGATGCCATTGAATGGATTTTGTGCCTGTGAACTCGGTAGAAACATAAGTATTATATAGTCTCTCAGATAATTCTTGAATTCGCTCTTTTTGTTCACCTAAATACTTTTTAGTTGATAAGTCATTAAGTGCGGTAAATACCCTATCAAAAATACCTTTTGTTTGATTTAAAAAAAATTCGTCTCTATACAAACCTGAAAATAAATCTTTAATCTCAAGTATTATGTTGTTTTCAGGTGTGTATCGTGTTCCTAAATCTAAAATTGCTTGCTTAGTGACATCGAGACACCACTTTGAAGTAAATTCTTCTATATTGAACCAGTAATACACCAATCCTTCATGCGGAGATATCTTCTCAATTAAATCACTTGACCACCAAGCTTCAAATTCAACCTCCATTCCTTTTCGTCTAGCAAGTGCAGTCCATTCTTTTTTTTTATTAATCCACTTATCTAGCATTGAGATTTTGCCTTTAATTCTCGCGTCTGGTGGATCAATAGGAATAGCAACTATGTATTTCTTTAAATTTGGTCTTGTTTCCAATGCTCTTTTAATTGACTTATCTATTTGACTCCATTGGGTAGTACTTAAGCTGGAAAGAAAGAACTTAGCTTGCCAACCCCATTCATCTCCATTGTTTAATACCCAGTAACACTCTACACCTGCATCAGGCTTTCCTAATCTTATAAAATGTCCATCATTGACTTTTTCTTTGTAAGCTAATTGACAAACTAATTCTTCAAAGCCTTCTTGCTGGGATCCATTTATAGATCTTATCATATTCCAGTTCATCGTATTCACTTCTGTTTTTGCTACTTAAAATAGTTCACATCTAATTACAGCATTTATTCATAGTAGATTTCTAAAGTAGCTGATTGCAATACCAATGATTCTATCACCCCCATTGATATTAATTTTTGTATTTGCCCAAGCATCATTTTTTACTATAAGCTCAAATTCATGTTTGTGAGCTTGAGTATTTAACTGTTTTAATTCGCGAATGAGTATTTTATTTTCACCAGCAAAATGAGCTGCAATAATAGCTCCTGGGGTATAGCCATGATCTGGATCAATAATGACAATGTCATTCACTAATAACAAAGGAGCCATACTCTTATCACTAACTCTGAGAGCAAAAGTATTACAGCTTAGATTTTTCATTTGCTCTTCATTTAATGGAATGTGTGGCGTTAGTGCATCCGGTCCATCGGTTTTAGCACTAGAAATCCACCGCTCATGATCTGTAGCTTGTTCATAGTCAAGTAATGGTACCAAAAGAGTAGACTTATTGTTCTGAGAATTTGAGTTTGCAGAACTAGATTGTTCAGATAAACACATTAAATATGAAGGTGAGATGCCTAGTACTTTGGCCAAACATTTCACCTCTTCTAAGCCAGGTGTCCTTATTCCCTTTTCCCAATTATTCAAACGAGACTGAGAAAAATTCCCTGCCAGCTCCGCTAATTTGGCTTGTGTTAAATTTTTGGCTTTTCTGGCTTGCTGTATGCGCTGACCAATTTGTTCTTTGATATTCATTCAATTTCTCTCCACAGAAAATCCATGAATAATAGTTGATTTAATCACAATGTGTGATATATTTTTCATATTATCACTTAAAGTGATAACTTTATAAATTAATAACCTACATTATCACGTTTTACAAAAATTAAGAATAAAAAAGTTAAGGAATGCATTACCAATGGATTATTTCACAATTAATCACAAGGAATTGACTGCATTGAACGGTTTACCCTTTTTACAACGCTTGATTTACCTGCAAGGCATTCGCCCTTATATGGATAGACAAAATGCCATAGTAGGCATTAAACGCAAGATCAGTCATCAATCGATAGCTGAAGCGCTTTATGTTGAACCGCACCCCGGAATACAAAGCGGAAGTCCAAGCAAAGATCAGATCCGCCGAGCCATTAAAGGATTGGAAAAGGCTGGTTTAATCGAAAATCACAGTACTGAGCACGCGCTTATTTTAAAGTGCTTATTAGCGACTGAGCGTTTTTCTGCCCAAAATAAACCCGCCATCAAGGCGCCACACCATTCCGCCATTGTGGATATCTCCAATAGCCCAGACGGGGCAAGGGCTTTTGATGCAATTACTCAGCAAGCCACCATAGACAAAAAGGCGGAACCCGCCATACCTCATAATAGTAATAATAATTATTTATTTTTTTTATATAAACAATTCGAGCAATTTTGGTCGGTGTATCCAGTCAAGCGCTCAATGCCTCAAGCACAGCAGGCTTTCTTGGAATTAAATCCATCTGCCGAACTCTTTCAGCGCATGATGAATGCCTTGCATCAGCAAATCGCTTACTACGACCAACAAATAGCTCTCAAACGCTGGATGCCCAACTGGAAAAACGCCAGTAACTGGATATCCCTGCAATGCTGGAACGATGAATTACCGACTCAACACCAAAAGGACGAGCACCATGCAACACATCAAAAGCCTACTTCAGCAACCAGCGGCTACGACCCGCTTTGGGCAACCTGTAGACCTCGACAGGAAGCCAAAGCCGAAGAGCCCTCCAACGTCATCGCCTTTCCAAGAGCCTCCAGCGTAACACATTAACGATTTATTTTTGAAATTTGCGTCTTATTACGGCGCGGTATGGCGTGCACACATGAAGGAAGAGGGGTTTATCGTGTTTATGAAAAACGAGTGGCAAATCAGCTTGAAAGAATTTACACCGGCAATTATTCGTGAGGCAACCGACCATTGCCTGAAACGCAAGCAACTTCCGCCAACCTTACCGCAATTTTATGACCTGTGCCGAACCTTGCTCATTCGGGAAAAAGAACAGGAGGCATTAAAGAACAGAGCACCGAATGAGCGAGCTACTCCGGCTTCACTCGAGGTCGGGCGCAGGTACTTAAAACTAATCAAACAAATGTTACACAGCAACTAAGGGAGAACACCATGCTGATTTTGGGAAGACGAGAAGGCGAATTGATTCTGATTGACAAGGGTCAAATTCAAGTGAAGGTGCTGCATCTGGATAGCGACTTGATTCACTTAGGGTTCAAATCCTCAGTAAGTATCGATATCGACCAGTGCCAGCGATTTTGATTTCAAAGAGTTACGGCGTAAGAAAATGACTATTTATGTCGGCTTTACCGATGACGACATGGAACGATTAGCGCCTTTACTCACCTTATTCTGGCAGCAATTAATTTCAGCCATGATTCGAGAAATCCCTGATCCTAAAAAAGAACCGTATCCCTTATTGTGTCTAATTGATGAATTTTCCTCCTTAGGCCGTATTGAGCGATTAAGGCGCTCGTTGAAGCTGCTTCGCGAATACCGGGTGCGCTGTATTCTGATGTTTCAATACATTGCCCAAACCTATGAAAAATACTCTCAAGATGAAGCCAAAGCCTTTACCAATATCAAAACAAAAGTGGCGTTTACCACTGACGATTTAGGCGATGCCGAGTTCATCAGCAAAATGTTAGGCACTAAAACGCAACGGGTAGCGAATGAATCCACTTCTCTACAGGCACAAGGCATTAGCAATAGTCATGGAAAAAATTATCAAGCCGTGCCATTAATGCGACCTGAAGCAATTATGAAGATCCCGGCAGAGAATACCTTAATCATGCGTTCCGGCTTTCCTTCGGTAAAAGCTTCTCAATTTATTTGGTATAAGGAGACACTGAAGAATCTACAGCAACCCGCTTTAAATTTACCACTTAACAAGATAGATCGAATCGAATTCAAACGAAAGGAGGTTTTCAACTCCGAATTTGCAGAATTACTTTAATCCTACAGTATGATAATTTCATTCTGAAGCCAGATTTTTAGCAACATCAAGCGAGCGAGTTTGAGTATCTTTGTTTATTTAGCTTAAACGCAATACATACAATCCAAGTTTGAAGATTGGCTTAAATCTTTACAAGATAGGGTCGTGGGTGGAGCGAATGACACGCTAATAATTATTATGAATGATGAAATTATTCAAAATCCTTAGGTTTTCTTTCTCTCTCTACTGTAATTTAGTTAATAGGTGAACCCTTATAACTGCGCCAATAAGGCAATGTTTCAGCCCTAATAGTTATTTATATAATAATCTATAATATGAATGACTATCTATAATTTATTTTGCTCAAAAACTCATAACCTGTGTTTAGATAAAAAATTCAATTAACCTATCGGTGATTAAATGTTTCTAGGATCTAAAGAAAGAAAAGAACTCATTATAAAAGAATTCATATCGCTTCTTGAAAAAAACAATGGTTTGTGTCTTTTGCATAATCATAATGATTTGGCTTTTTGGGAAAATTTAATTAGCATCCTTCCATCTTTGACTTCAGTAAAACATATTTATTTTGAATTCACAGATGGAAAAGGTGTTAAAGATAAAGTTCCTGTTTCAAAAAATTCCCCTGTGTTAGAAGCCGTGAAAAACTTTTGTCTAAGTCCAGAAGTCCAAACCGATGAGGATTCTGAAAAAGAGTTGCAAACCTACATGTTAGGCAGGCTACTTGATTGTATTTCACTAACTGATATGGTGATGTTTTTTGTCGATGATCCTGAGCGTGATAAGAAAACTAATGCGCAACGAAATGATTATATGTTTGAATGTATCGAACATCTTAAAGCGGGCTTAAATGATAATGAAAACTACCTTCTCATTACAGGAGCAGCTCATTTTGAATTAGCCGATAGATTACAAGCCCCCATTTTGATGGTTGGCAGCTCTTTTTATAATGAAAATGTTACCAATAGAGATTATATAGCGGTAAAGCACAAAGAAAGTGTAGCCTCCAATACCATGCAATCGGTTGAGTTTATTGCTGATACAATAATAACTACGGCGATATCGCCTTATCAAATGACAGAAAGTAAAAGAGACTTTTTCATCTATCCTGGTGATTGGAATTTAAACAAAGATACCTTAAGTAAAATTGAGAATATCCAAAAAATGACGGGTTTGGGTATCTCCTTAGAGCTAGGAAGGCCGACAAAGCGAGATAAGCAAACAGGAAGTATCTATTATGCCGATAAGTCACCGTCAATAAGACTAATCATTGCAAAGAATGATTTATCCGATGAGGCTTTTAAAAACATTATGCGTTATTTGAAAGGAAAATCAAAAAGTTCTGAATATTTTTCTTTTTGGGATACAAAAGACAACGCCTCTGTTACTAGTTTAAAATCAAATAAAAATCAATTGACTTTAACATTTTACACGAATAAATCGTTCATAAATGCTATCGATACCTTGGATCGTTCTTTATCCTCTGTCAATCCATCATTAACGTTAAGAAAACCTTAAGTTATTAAAAGATTCGATCTGCAATAACTATTTAAGGGCGAAGACCCTGTACACATGTGCTATTTTTACAATAACTCTGATGTTGTTCTATTAACTCGAAAGTTGATCATATCGGGCAGTATCCGGTGATGATCAGCGAGCGTCGCCGTCGGATTAAACGTCGGAGTGATGCTCCGATGGAGAATTCATAGTCGGTTAAAAACCGAAGATGTATTTGTAAAAATAGGAAGAAGCTGGATGTTTATAGAGCAAGATCTTGTCAAGTACATGAGAAACAAGTACTCTCACCGCGATGCTTCGCAGGGTGTCAACAGGAGCACAACAATATGGCACTCTACAAAAGAGATGGAGTGTGGTGGGTCGATATCTACCACAAAGGAAAAAGAGTACGTAAAAGTACTGGGACTGAAATAAAGCAGGACGCACAACAGTTTCATGACTTACTCAAGCACGAGTTATGGTCAGAAAAAGGCTCTACCCCAATGAAGGGGGCACTTTAATCAAATTAGTATAAACTAAGTCCTTGATTTAGCGATCAAAAGGAGATTAAAGTGCCCGGATACAATCTTATCCTAAATTTACCTGGGTTTTCCATAG